>NZ_JAFNMH010000001.1:0-1128893 GCF_026537385.1 Bifidobacterium sp. B4079
CCCGACCTATTAACAACCACCCAACACGCTTACAGCCACAAGGCCAAACCCCCAACATAAACAACGCGTTTAGTTCCTATAGCCCATGAAATATCAATTAAGCCCCTAGATTCCTTAAGAATCTCAGGGGCTTAATGGCTGGTGGCTCCGAGCGGGATCGAACCGTTGACCTAGCGATTTTCAGTCGCTCGCTCTACCAACTGAGCTACAGAGCCATGAACAGTCGAAAAGACCCGGAAAAACCGGGTCAGACCGTTCCCAGCGACTCCGGCCGGACTTGAACCGGTGACCTCCGCCGTGACAGGGCGGCGCTCTAACCAACTGAGCTACGGAGCCGAGGCTGCTTGAACAGCCAAGAGGAAAGTTTACATGAGCGCCGGGGGAATGCAAGCCCCGGCGCGTCGCTGCCTAGTCCTGCTGCTGCCAGCCATCGGTGTCGATGTGGTGGGCAGGGTTGGCCTGCCAGGCCTTCCAGGCCGATTCGACAATCTCTTCGACGCCGTACTTGGCATGCCAGCCCATCTCGGTGTTGATCCGGGTGGGGTCGCCGATCAGGTGCGGCGGGTCGCCGGCACGGCGGGGCTTGATGGCCTCGGTGAAGGGCAGACCTGTCACTTTCTTGACTTCTTCCACGATTTGGCGAACGGATGTGCCCTGGCCGGTGCCCACGTTGAAGGCGTCATAGCGGCGCTGGTCGCGGTCCAGGTAGTCCAGGGCGGCGATGTGGGCGTCGGCCAGGTCGGAGACGTGGATGTAGTCGCGCACGCAGGTGCCGTCGGGGGTGGGGTAGTCGTCGCCGAAGATGGCGGGTGCCTTGCCCTGCCGCAGCCTGTCGAAGAGCATGGGAATCAGGTTGAGGACAGCCGGGTCCTCCAGACTGACCGGTCCGCAGCCGGCCACGTTGAAGTAGCGCAGGGCGCAGAAGCGGATGCCGTAAGGCTGCTCGCAGGCCCGGGCCATCCACTCGCCGACCAGCTTGGTCTGGCCGTAGGGGTTGATGGGGACCATGGGCTGCACATCCTCGGGGACCACGTCGACCGGAGGCTCGCCGTAGGTTGCTGCCGAGCTGGAGAAGACCAGCTTCTTGGCATCGGTCTTTGCCATGGCCGACAGGACGTTGATCATACCGTTCAGGTTCTGCCGGTAGTACCAGATGGGCTTCTCCACCGACTCGCCCACCTGCTTGCGGGCTGCGAAGTGGATGACCGAGTCGACCCTGTTCTCCTTGATGATCTCAGCCAGACGCTGGTCGGCCCCCGGTGCGGCCACGTCGGCGCCGTAGAGACGGGCATCGCCGATCCGGCTGGGCTTGCCATAACTCAGGTCATCGACCACGACGACCTCCTTGCCGGCCTCCTGCAGGGCGTGGACCACATGGGCGCCGATGTATCCGCAGCCGCCTGTAACCAAAACTGACATCTGTATGCCTTTCCTGTCGAAAACCGGACGAAAGGGCTTGTTCGGTTTTGCAATCTTTTGTTGTTTTTTGTTCTAGATTGAGTATATCACGGGCACATGTGACTCCTGTGCCCGCTTGTATCCGCTTTCTAGGATATATATGAGCTGTGATGAGTGCAGAAAGACAGAGCAAGGCCCCCATGAGGTCCATCGTCTCCTATGTGAGGCGGTCCGAGAAGCTGAACGACCGGCTGGCGAGGGCTTGGGCTCGGTATTCTTCCAAATACCTGCTCGATTTGGGCCAGGCTGAGGGTTCGTTGACGGTTGCGGAGAATCTGCGTTGTGATGCAGCAATGATCAGGTCGGTCTGGGGACGGGATGCGCCGCTGATCGTCGAGATCGGATCGGGCCAGGGGGAGAACGTCGTGGCCAGCGCCCGGGAGCACCCCGATCGGAATTACCTGGCCCTGGAGGTCTATCAGCCGGGGTTGGCCCATACCATGCTGATGGCTGGTAAATCCGACCTGGATAATCTGCGTCTTGCCCAGGTCAACGCACCGGACCTTCTGGCCCGGATGGATCCTGGGCTGATCAAGGAAGTCTGGACCTTCTTTCCCGACCCCTGGCCCAAAATGAAGCACCACAAGCGTCGTCTGGTCCAGCCGGCTCTGGCTGGCGATCTGGCGAAGTGCTTGGTGCCAGGCGGCATCTGGCGAATCGCAACCGACATCGAGGATTACGCCCTGCACGTGCATGAGGTGATGGATGGCAATCCAAAATTCAGAAACCTGGGCACTCTGCGAGTCAGTCTGCCCACCCAGCATGTCGGCAAGGGGACGGCTGATCAGGCCGAATCCCTGCCTCATGCCATGTTCATGGAGTCGGGGCGGTTCGACGGCAGAATCATAACCAACTTCGAGCGCAAGGGGATCCAGGCCGGCCGGGTCATTCACGACATGACTTATCAGGTTTCGGCAGGCTGACTATAGAGTCGCGCACAAATAGGATATGTGTCTGGTCCTTGGAGGTATGAAGCGAGGGAGGCCCCGATGGTCAAGAGGATAGTGGCGGGAATGCTGGCACATGTCGATGCCGGCAAGACCACGCTCTCGGAGGCCATGCTCTATCGGGGAGGGGGAATTCGCCGTCTGGGCAGGGTGGACCATGGCGATGCCTATCTGGACACCTACGAATTGGAGCGGCAGCGGGGCATCACCATCTTCTCCAAACCAGCCCGGCTGGCCTATCGCGATGTTGATCTGACCCTCATCGATACACCCGGCCATGTGGATTTCTCAGCCGAGATGGAGCGGGTCCTGTCAGTCTTGGATTATGCCCTTCTGGTCGTCGATGCAACTGCTGGGTTGGAAGGGTATGTCGATACGCTCTGGCGGCTTCTGGCACGCTATGGGGTACCCACCTTCATTTTCGTCAACAAGTTGGATGCCCCTGGATCTGATGCCACACGCATCCTTGAAAGCTGCAAGCAGCGCTGGTCCCCGGGCTGCTTCGATTTGAGCAGTGGACTCGAGCATGGCGATATGGAGGATGTGGCCCTGCTCGACGAGGATGTTATGGATGAGTACCTCAAGACCGAGGGCATATCGGATGAGAGCCTGGCACGGCTGGTCGCCGACCGCCGTCTCTTCCCCTGTTTCCTAGGGTCTGCCCTGCGCCTGGACGGGGTCGACGCCCTCCTGGAGGGGCTGGAACGGTACACCCTTTCCCCTGTGTACGGCAAAAAGTTCGGCGCAAGAGTGTTTAAGGTATCGCATGATGACAAGGGTGCCAGGTTGACCTGGCTGAAGGTGACTGGTGGCGATCTGCCGGTCAAATCTTCTTTGGCCACCGAACTCAGCCATGGAGATGAAGGCTGCAAACAATCGGGTCCTATTGAGGAGACGTATGGGGCAGCCGCCGACCTGAGGAAGAACGGGCACGTTGAGACCCTGGAGACGGTTGATCAGCTTCGTGTCTATTCGGGAGCTTCCTATACGTTGACGGACTGCGCCCAGGCCGGAAGGATAGTGGCGGCGACAGGTCTTGACCTGACACGTCCGGGTCAGGGGCTTGGGTTCGAGCAGAAGGACCTGACTCCTGTGCTGGAGCCGGTGCTGTCCTATGCAGTGGAGGCTGAGGGGGCGGACCCGCACCACTTGCTGAGCGCCTTGCGCATTCTGGAGGATGAAGATCCCCTCCTGCATGTGGCTTGGCAGGAACGGCTCCAGGAGATCCACCTGCGTATCATGGGCCAGGTTCAGTTGGAGGTGATTCAGGGGGAGCTGGATCGACGGTTCGGCATGCAGGTCTCCTTCAGCCAGGGCGGGATCTTATACAGGGAGACCATCGCGGCACCAATTGAAGGGGTTGGGCATTTTGAGCCCCTCCGACATTATGCCGAAGTGCACCTGCTCATGGAGCCCACGGAGCCGGGCAGCGGTCTCAGTTTTGCGTCGACCTGCAGCCTGGACCGCCTCGACGGGAACTGGCAGCGGCTCATCATGACCCATCTGGCCGAGAAGGAGCATCTGGGGGTTCTGACGGGATCGCCCATCACTGATATGCGCATCACCCTGCTGGACGGCCGCGGGCATATCAAGCACACCGAAGGCGGGGACTTCCGCCAGGCCACCTACCGGGCCGTCCGACAGGGGCTGATGAAAGCCAGCAATATCCTGCTGGAGCCCTGGTACCATTTCAGGCTCGCCCTTCCACAGGAGAATCTGGGCAGGGCCATGTCGGACATCTACCGGATGAGGGGCAGCTTCTCGGGTCCGCAGACAGACGGGGATAGTGTCGAACTGGAGGGGGATGCTCCGGTATCACAGATGCGTGATTATGCCATCGAAGTCAGCACCTACACTCATGGACGTGGACATTTGGCCTGTTTCTTCAACGGGTATCGTACCTGCCGGGACCAGGATGCCGTTGTGGATTCCATCGGGTACGATCCCGAGTCCGACCTGGAGAACACCGCTGATTCGGTCTTCTGCGCCCACGGAGCAGGATACCCGGTCAAATGGAACAAGGTGGAGGACTTCATGCATTTGCCCGGCGGCCAGTACAGCTGAAACACAGCTTTGAGATTTGCGCTTGACCATCCCCGGCATCGAGCGGTAGGGGAAAGATCATTCTGGGCGATCTGCCATTGTTGGTTGATGATCCACATAGAATTACGGACATGATTGATCATCTGACGCTGAAGGTTCGGGACATCCAGGCCTCCATCGATTTCTATAGCAAAGCCCTGGCTCCGTTGGGGTACGTGGCCAAGGCCCACCATGAGCCCACCATTGGATTCGGTGCAGAGGATGATGGGGCCCACTCGGACTTTTATCTGACGCCGCGCGGGGACAAGACTGGCTCGCCGGTGACCCACATAGCCTTCAGGGCCGCTGATGCTGCAACTGTGGATGCCTTCTACCGGGAGGCGCTCGCTGCCGGTGGCCGCGACAATGGTGCTCCAGGGCTGCGGGATTATCATGCCAGGTACTATTCGGCCTTCGTCTTGGATCCGGACGGGAACAATGTCGAAGCAGTGGTGGACTGGTCAGGGGTCCAGGGGTGACTGCGTCAGTCCACATACGAGATCATGTCGGCATCTGGGCGGCTGGGAAAGCCTAGGATGACCGGTATGACCTATACAGCCGCATTTGACGTGGGGACCACGCAGGTCAAGGCCGTTCTTGTGGATGACCAGGGTTCCGCCAGGGTGTGCGCGTCCAGCGGCCTTCTGCCGATTGACGCGGGTGACGGGCGTCTCGAACAGAATCCTGAGGATTGGCTGCAGGTCTTTATCGAGGTGTCACGTGACCTTTTGGCCAGAGCCGGTCGGAGCATCGAGCACTTCAAGAGCGACCAGATAACCGGTATCATCATGAGCGGGCAGATGCAGGACCTGATTGCTCTGGATGCGCAGGGACAACCCGTCGGGCCAGCAATCCTATACGCGGACGGCAGAGCCGAGGAAGAGTCTGCCGAGCTGGCTGAAGCTTACGGGGCTGAGTCCTTCCGCGCTCGAGTGGGGAACCCGTGCGATGGGTCCCTGCCTGTAGCCAAGCTGATATGGATGTCCAGACATCAGCCAGACCGGTATACGCAGGTCCGCCATGTGCTCATCGATGCCAAGGATTATCTGATTTGGTGGTTGACCGGTGTCTACTGCGGCGATGTGACGGCCTGTTCGACGGCAGGTGCCATGGATCTGCGCTCGCGGACGTGGAGAAGGGACATCCTGGATGCATCGGGCGTGGATGCCGCAATCTTCCCGGAGCTCTATTGGCCATGGGAGAGCGTTGGCGCCAGTAGGCCGGGCGCATCCGCTGCCGCGGGGTTTGCTCCGGGAACCACAGTCTATGCGGGAATGGGGGATGCTGGGGCATCCACCTTGGCCGGCGGGGTATTCCATCCTGGTCAGTTCAATATCAACCTGGGCACGTCCGGGTGGATCGCCACAGTGACAGACCGGGCTGTAGCTGACCGCCCTGGAATGGTCAATCTGGCCTATCTGAACACTGACAGCATCATCAATACGGTGCCTTTCCTCAATGCCGGCAATGTGCATGCTTGGGCTGCCGGGGTCTTTGCAGGGGGCAGCCCGACCGAGGCCGACGACGACCACTATCGGCGCATGGGGCACTTGCTGGAATCCAGTCCAGCAGGAGCGCGCGGTGTGATTTGCCTGCCCTATCTGGTGGGGGAGCGCTTCCCGATGATGAATCCTTCGATTCGTGGAGCGTATGTCGGCATTTCTTCCGAGACTGCGGCAAGCGACCTTGCCCGAGCGGCGCTGGAGGGCGTGTCCTATTCGATTCGCCAGGGGCTTGACCTGCTGGGCACGCCTATCGAACGTGTCACCCTGATTGGTGGCGGCACCCATGAGCCCCTGTGGTGCCGGATGCTGGCGGATATCCTTGACGCGCCCATTCGGGTGCTTGATAATGCCCACCTCATGCCAGCAGCGGCCTTGGCTGAGCTGGTCTCTGTCGGCAAACAGACAGGCTCGTCTTCCCGGCCCGATCTGCAGGCCTTGGAAAAGATGGTGGAAGCGAACCTTGTTGGACGGGTCTATGCACCCGATGACGCAAACCGCCAAGTGTATGATGACGGTTACAACCGGTTCCGACGGTTATATCCGGTTTTGGATTCCCTCCGGTAAGCGCCCATCAGTTGCAGTCATCGCTCATGGCTGGCCAGGACGATTCGGGCTGGCCTAATGATGGCAACAGGTTTGGTTGCTTATGCATGCTCGTAGACTGCACCACGCAAAGCTGCAGAAATTCAAACAAGCAAGTCGTCGTTTTGATAGGGAATTTCTGTCGGAGCCGATTATTTATAAGCGTGTACTATGAGTACGCGCTATCTTAGCCTGATATGACCAGAAACAGCCCGATTCTGTTTTTGCGCTGAATCTTGTCCGAATCTGCTGAGCGGCGGTATCCGGCATTTTTCAACCCTGTGACTTGTACCCCCGGAGAGAGTCGAACTCTCGCTGTCAGATTGAAAGTCTGGTGTCCTAACCGTTAGACGACGGGGGCGAACGTGCCCATGATACCCGCACCCTATGGACCAGGCAAGCCTGGTGTGCCGTCCGGTGGTCAGTGGTCCTCCTGGTCCAGCTCCTGGTCGCGCCGGTGGAAGAGCTCCATCTGTTCGCGGATCCAGACACGTTCCGCAGGGTTGATGTCGGCGGATTCCAAGTACTTCTGGTAGACGGGGTAGAAGGCTCGCAGGATCGGGTAGATGGCGTAGAGGGTGTGCTCGGGCTTCTGCTCCCGGGTGTGCTGAGGGTGGGCGTCGAAGGTGTTTTTGAAGCGCTGCATGTAGTGGCGGAAGGATGTGAAAGAGGTGTCCATCCGGCGGGCGCTGATGCCCACATTCATGTCCTTGCAATAGACCGTCTTGAACCCCTGGTCGATCAAATGCAAAGAGATATCGACATCTTCGTGCATGATGTCCTCCTTGTCCCTGCAGACCTGGTTGCGTATGGCCCGCCAGGCCGTGGCGCGCAGGGCCATATTGGAACCGTATAGCAGGTATTGCCCGTCGTCCGCCCGGTAGATGGCCCGGCGAATGGTGTTGTCGCCCTTGAGCCCGATCCGCTTGCCCGGCATGTCGTAATAAGCCACTGGCCCGGTGGCGCCCATGGCCTTGGGGTCCCGGGTGAAGATGCCGGAGACCACTTCGACCCAGTTGGGACGAAGCATGCAGTCGGCATCGATCCGGCCCAACACGTCGCCGGTGGCCCGGTCAAGTCCGTAATTGCGGGTGGGGATCAACCCCTGCTCGCTGTCCTGGCGGAGGAGCTTGACATGCTGGTCAGGGTGCTGATCGATGAATTTTTCGACGATGGAGGCCGTTGCGTCCGTGGAGCGGTTGTCGACTACCAGCACCTCCTTGGGTGCCTGGCTCTGCCTGGTGGCGTTCAGGAGGCAGTCTTCAATGCGTTCTTCCTCATTCCAGGCGGGTATGACTATGGAAACGGTCAACATACCTCTCAGGATACGTGTGCCCGGATACACCGTCGGCTCAACCTGCGTCCCATTGCCTGCCATGTCAGCCATCTTGGGATAATGGAACATATGGCCAACGAGCAAAAGCAGCGCTTCGATTTCGCGACGGTCTTCCCGCCCAAGGGGGATCCGCGCCGACCTCCGGAATGGTTCGGCCGCGCCCTTCTCTACGTGGTCATAGCCGTCTTCCTGGCCTGGTTCGCCTACTCCTCCTGGTGGAAGATCGAATTCCTGGTGCTGGATGTGGTGATCGCCATCTTCGTTTCCCTGGCCATGGAGCCCCTGGTGCTCAGGCTGGTCAGGCATGGCTGGCGGCGGGGAGCGGCCTCGGCGGTCACCCTGATAGGCCTGATCATTATTGTGATCGTCCTCCTGGGCATGTTCGGCAATCTGCTGGTCCAGCAGGTCATCGGCATGGCCAACGGCTTGCCGGCCCTCTATGAGCAGGTGGCGGAATTCATCGCCAGCCGCACCCCCTGGCACCTGCCGGCCATGCAGGATCTGGGCGGGGAGATCGTCAAGAACATTCAGACATCCTGGGTGACCGACTTCGCTGGGCAGGCCTTGACCACCACCGTGGGGCTGGCGGGGTCCTTCATCAATATCATGACCGTTCTGCTGGTCATCTACTACATCTCCGCTGCAGGCCCCAAGCTGCGCCGCAGCCTCTGCCAGTGGCTGGCCCCCAGGAGCCAGCGCCGCTTCCTCTTCGTCTGGACTATCGCCCAGGACCAAATCTCCAGCTTCCTGTTCAGCAGGACCATCCTGGCGCTTATCTCTGCAGCCTGCATGTCGGTCTTCCTGGTCATCCTCAAAGTGCCCTATTGGCTGCCGTTGGCCCTCTTCTGCGGGCTGGTGTCCCAGTTCGTGCCTACTATCGGCACCTACATAGGCGGGGCCGTTCCCATTGTGGTGGCCTGGGGGAGCCGCGGACTGCTGGTGGCTGTTATTGTGCTGGTCTACATCATCATCTACCAGCAGATCGAAAACATGATCCTGGCCCCAAAGATCTCCCAGCGGACCATGGACCTCAACCCGGCCATCGCCTTCCTGTCCGTACTGGCGCTGGGCGCGGTCTTCGGCGCCCTTGGCGCTTTCCTGGCTCTGCCTCTGGCGGCCAGCTTCCAGGCCATCTTCTCGGCTTCGGTCAAGCATTACGAGCTGATTGACTCCCCGCTCATGCAGGATCCCAAGCCTGTCGGCAAGTCCAAGGTGGTTGAGGGCGTCGAGGCCTTCAACGAGCACGTGGTCCAGCCGGTGGCCAGCCACGTGGGCAGCCGGTCCGCCAAGGGGACCAGTGCCAGGGTTCGAGTGGACGACCCTGTCATGACCATTGCCAGCCAGCTCTACCCGACATCCTCACCGACGGCCAAGGACCTGGACGAGTCAGCCACGGTGCCCATACCCAAGTCCGCCTCGGCCCCAGTAAGGCACAGGCCGCTCAGGGGTACCGAGACCGGGGACGATGCCCCCGAGGGGGAGGACAACCCCCGCAAGGAGTGGCGCTGATGGCTCTGCTCAAAGTATTGGACGTACTGATGGTGCTGCTGGGCGGGGTGGGCATCGTCTACCAGGCCATCTGCATCGTCATCTCCTTCGTCTCCAAGCCGGTGGTCTTTCCCGATGCTCCCTTCGACAAGCGGTTCGCCGTCCTTATTTCCGCTCGCAACGAGGAGCAGGTGGTTGGTCATCTGATCAACTCCATCAAGGAGCAGACCTATCCATTCTCCATGGTCGACATATGGCTGGTGGCTGACAACTGCACTGACAACACCGCTGGGCTGGCCAGATCCCTGGGCTGCCACGTGGTCGAGCGGCAGGACCCGGACCGGGTGGGCAAGGGCTACGCTCTGACCTTCCTGCTGGAGCAGATACTCGATCGGGGTCTTGACTCCCGCTACGACGCCTACTTCGTCTTCGACGCGGACAACATCCTGGACCGTCATTACATAGAAGAGATGAACAAGGCCTTCCAGTCCGGCTTCCGCATACTGACCAGTTACCGGAACTCGGTCAACTTCTCGGACAACTGGGTCTCTTCGGGCTCGGCCCTATGGTTCATCCGCGAATCCCGGTTCCTCAACACCTCAAGGATGGTCATCGGCTCCAGCTGCCATGTGGGCGGCACCGGATTCATGTTCTCCAGGGAGGTCATGGAGCGCAACAACGGCTGGAAGTTCCACCTGCTGACCGAGGACCTGGAGTTCACCATGGATTCGGTTCTGCATGGCGAGCGCATCGGCTATTGCGGGACCGCTATCCTCTATGACGAGCAGCCGGTCACCTTCAAGCAGAGCTGGCGGCAGCGGCTGCGCTGGAGCAAGGGCTTCCTTCAGGTCTTCCGATACTACGGGCCTGCCTTGATCTCCCGGGCCTTTCGTGAACGCGACTTCTCTGCCGTGGATCTGACCATCCTGATCTGTCCCCTGACGGTCTTGGGCCTGGTTCGATGCTTCTTCGGCCTGCTCTTCCCGGCTCTGGGCTTCGTGACCTGGACCAGTCAGGTGACCAGCCTGATCGATGGCATAGCGGCTGGGATTTTGGGCATCCTGGCCATGATGGGCCTGGCTGCCCTGACCGTGCTGGCCGAGCGGGGCAAGATCGGCGCATCCAACAAGGAGCTTTTTGCTTACTGCCTGAGCTTCCCCATCTTCATGCTCAGCTACGTGCCCATCTCCTTCCAGGCCATTTTTGCCAATCCGGGATGGAAGCCCATCGAGCATTCAGGGCATTAAGGACAGTAGTCCCTCAATCGACAGCGAAGTGGGGATAGGCTAGACTTAAGGCCATGTCCGACGAAGCGCAAGCAACCAGCATGATCGCCCAGACGGCAGTGGTCCCTCCGCCAGATCCGCAGGCAGCGGTTTCTATCCGCGCCTTGGTCAAATGCTATCAGGGTCGGCCTGCTGTCAACGCCCTCTCTCTGGACATTCCCAAGGGGTCCTTTTACGGGATAGTCGGCCCCAATGGTGCAGGGAAGACCACTACGCTGAACATGATGACCGGACTTCTGGTGCCCGACTCCGGCAATGTGATGCTCCTGGGCAGGGACGTATGGTCGGACGTGGACACGGCCAAGCGCATCATCGGCGTCATGCCCCAGAGCGATCAGATCTTCGACAGGCTGACGGGTCTACAACTGCTGGTTTACTCGGGCATGCTTCGACGGATGCCGCGCGGTGAGGCGCTGGGCCGGTCCAGGGACCTGCTTGACGCCTTCGATCTGACTGATGCTGGCGGCAAGCGGGTCTGTGATTATTCGTCGGGCATGCTCAAGAAGATCTGCCTGGCAACAGCCATGATTCATTCCCCTAGGCTTCTGGTGCTGGATGAGCCCTTCGAATCAGTTGACCCGGTCTCTAGCGCCAATCTCAAAGACATCCTTGCCGAGTATGTCGATACCGGAGGAACAGTGGTCATTTCCTCGCATGTCATGGCCCTGGTGGAGCGGATGTGCACCCATGTGGCCATCATCAACCATGGTCTGGTTCGGGCAGACGGCACGGTGGCCCAGGTCGCTGCCGGCGAGGATCTGGAGGATCGCTTCCTGGAGCTTGTCGGCGGCCGTCACCAGGCTAAAAGAATCGCCTGGCTGAACGGCTCCGGGTCCGAGGAGGGCCAGGAGACGGAATGAACGCGGCATTCACCATCATCGCCATGCGCTGGTCCATTACCTGGGGAACCATCAAGCACTCCTCCTGGCAGATGGTAGGCGCCATCATCAGCCTGCTCATGATCATAGGCATCTGCCTGGCCTCGTGGCAGGCTGCGCTGTCGTTGGGAGGCTGGATGCTCAGTGCCGGTCTGGACGATCAGCGGCGTATGGGAACCGTATTGGTCCTGTTCCTGGTCGGGCTGACTCTGGGTGTAATCCTGATTCAACTGGCTTTTCTGGGCCAGGGGTCGATCTTGAGCCCTTCGCGATTCGTCCTTTACGGGATTCCTGACGTCCAGCTGCAGGTGGGGCTCTACCTGGCCGGGCTGGCCGGGCCTGCGGGATTGACTGGTATTATCTGCTTCCTGGCTCTGACGGCCATCTATGTCCGCATGGGTGTCGGAGCCGCGATCGTGGCTTTGATCGCAGCCCTGCTGGCTGTCATGGTGATGCTGGCCTTGGCCCGGGCCGTTTTGGACCTGGTCGGTACCCTGATGGCCTCCCGGCGCACCCGATCCGGGCTCTATCTGCTGGTCACCATGGTAAGCATGCTTTTGTGCACGCTGCCCTCTCTGCTGGGCAGCGGGATTATGGATGGCACGGCAGTCGACTTTGATTCCCTGAAGTCCGTGGCCGACATACTGGCTTGGACGCCACTAGGCGCCGCTGTCCGCCTGCCGGAGGATTTCCTCTCGGGATCATGGTGGGCTCTGGTCGGACGTCTGTGCATGGAGCTGGCCACCCTGGCTCTCTGCTTCATGATCGGCATGCTGTGCCTGCGTCATGACCGTTTGCATGCTGGGGCGAGTGCCGAACGGTCAGCTGCCCCCAGGGGGCTGGGGATGCTGGGCCGGTCCCGGGACGTTGTGGATGCCATGGCCGCGCGATTGCTGATCTATCTTCGTCAGGACCCCCGCAAGCTTATTAGCTATCCGATTCTGCTGGTTGTGGTGATTCTGTACGCGGTGATCTTCCGCCAGATGCCCATGATGCTATGGTTGGGACCGGCTTTGGGCGCCCTGGTGCTGGAGATTCCCGAGGGCAACGCCTTGGCCTACGATGGGCTCGCCCTGCACATGGAGATAGCGGCGGGAGTGAAGGGTCGCGAGGACCGGTTGTCCCGTGTCCGCAGCCATTTGAGCGTGGCTATGCCCTGCATGCTCCTGCTTGGGCTGGTGACTTTGGTATTGTCCGGGGCGATGAAGGGCGGCCGAGATCTGATCATCTCCCTGGATCTGTTTGTTGCGACCTTAGGATTGCTCCTGTCAGGGCTGGGAGTTGCCCAGGTCTTCTCGGCCCTGCTGATTTATCCGGTACCCGCTATGGACCGGCCCTTTA
The DNA here is from genome assembly GCF_026537385.1 of Bifidobacterium sp. B4079. Classification (NCBI taxonomy): domain Bacteria; kingdom Bacillati; phylum Actinomycetota; class Actinomycetes; order Bifidobacteriales; family Bifidobacteriaceae; genus Bifidobacterium; species Bifidobacterium sp. B4079. The sequence goes on from NZ_JAFNMH010000001.1 coordinate 12,904, forward strand.
CCTCACCGCAAGGACGTGCTGTCGCCCAAGGCTTCCTGCCGATGCTGCAGTTGCTGGCTAGCCTGGTGATCATGCTGCCCACCTTCTTGGTGGCATTGCCGGTTATGACCAGGGGCGGGATTCTTCCGCTCTGGCTGCCCGTGCCGGTCGCACTGGCGAACGGTCTGATTGTGCTTGCCATAGGGGTCGCTTTAGGGTCCCGGATCTTCGATCGCCGACAGTCGGCCATTCTGCTGACTCTGGATCGATATGCCGCTCTGCAGTCCTGAGACAGCGACAGGACCAGTACTAGGCTAGTTGGATGATGCCGACCGAGCCGAACTCGGTTGGCGAACACAAGTCCGGGAGTGAGCAATTGGGTGACAGACATCAGCTGCGCATAACACGCCGTCGTCGGATCAAGCGACGTTGGCGGGTGGTCCTGGCCATGCTTGTGGCTGTCGTGCTCGTCGTCGGCTATGCATCCATGGACTTGGCCGACCTGGTACCCGGACCGCTGACCTTGGCCAAGACCAGTCATTCTTCGGTTTCTCCTGCGGTCATGATGGGCGAACCGCCCCTGGTCGCAGACAAGCCTGGGTCCGCAGTGGATGCCGGCCAGGTCCAGCAATTAGTCAACACTTTCGCCGGCACACCGGGTCTGGGCACTGCATACTCGTTGGTCGTGCGACAGGCTGATGGACGGGTGCTTGCCCAGAAGAACGCCGATCAGGCGCGTCAGCCGGCCTCCACCATGAAGACCTTGACTGCAGCTGCAGCCGCCTCCGTTCTGGATATGTCCTCCCAACTGGACACTGAGGCGGTTCTGAATCCCTCTGCCTCTTCGCAGGCGACGCTGACCCTGCGCGGTCACGGCGATATGCTTCTGGGGATCGGCAAGGACGATCCCCTGCACGTCAATGGCCGAGCCGGCCTGGGGACCCTGGCCGAGAAGACGGCTCAGGCTCTGCACCAGCAGGGGATTGGCCGGGTGACCCTGGCCTACCAGGACACGCTCTTCGGCGACGATCGGGTGCCGAAGGGGATCGAAGCGAACAATGCTGATGGAATCTACTTCCAGGAGCCCGTCGCTATGGCCGTGGATGAGGCCAGGCAGGGACGGACCGAGCCTGTCTCCCATCCGGACGCGGGCGGGGTCTATCTGCCCAGAGTCCAAAACCCGGCGGGTGCTGCCGCAGCAGTTTTTGCCAGTCGCCTGATGGAGTCCGGGATCCAGGTGGACAATGCTCAGGGGCCATATCGGACCGACCATGCCCAAGGCAAGGTTCTGGCCAGTATCCGCTCGGCACGGCTCAGCGAAATCATGTCGCTGATGCTGCGCAACTCCGACAACAGTTTGGCCGAGCTTTTCGGCCGTCTGACCGCCTTGTCCCTGGACATGCCCAACAGCCCGGCCGGAGCTGTGAAAGCCGTGACCAGCACGCTGAACAAGCTGGGCGTAGATACCGCAGGCCTCAACATGGCCGACTGCTCGGGGCTGACCCCTGGCTCCAGTCTAAAGGTGGGTACCTTGGCGGACGTTCAGCAGCTGGCCCTGTCCGAGAAGGGGCTGACCCCTCTGGTCAAGGGTCTGTCAGTGGTGGGGCTGACCGGCACGGCAGCCAGGCGCAAAATAGACAATCAGGCTGACGGGCTGATCCGGGTCAAGACCGGCACCCTGGACCATGTGACTTCATTGGCGGGCAATGTGATTCGACGCTCAGGCGGTGTTTTGGTCTTTGCCGTGGTCGTCAACGATCCCGAGGATGTGGCTGCTGCCCGGCATGCTGTGGACACCCTGGTCGGATCCCTGGATCGGCTCTGAGCGGGAAGCAGCCAGGACCATGGTCTATTCGGCAGAGATGAAAAAAGCGGTGGGGCTCCTGCGTTCAACCCTGGACCGGGAGGGCCTGGGCCTGCAGGATAGGCGGTTCGCCCATCACGGGGTGCACAGGCCCGATCCGGATGCCCCACTGATTCTGGTGGCCTGCTCGGGAGGCCGGGATTCCTTGGCCCTGGCCTATGTGGCCCACCTGGTGGCTGATATGACCGGGTTGCGGTGCGGCGCCCTGCTGATCGATCATGGTCTGGTGCCTGATTCGGATCGGATCGCCGAACGCGCGGCTGGAACCTGCCGGGAGCTGGGATTGGATCCGGTCCGCGTCACCAGAGTGGATGTGCCTGTTACTACGGCTGGTCTTGAGGCTGACGCCCGTGCAGCCCGCTACCGGGCCCTCTCTGGGCAGGCCCTCAAGTTTGGCGCCAGGGCCGTCCTTCTGGCGCACACCCGTGACGATCAGGCCGAAACGGTGCTGATTGGCCTGATTCGCTCCCAGGGGTTGGAGGCCATCACCGGCATGGCCCGGCGTGTAGAGCGTGGAGGAATGCGCTACCTGCGCCCATTCTTGGACCTGGATCGAAAGGACACTACGGCCATTTGCCGCCAGAAAGGGATTCACTGGTGGGACGACCCCACCAACGGTGATGATCAGCCGGACGGCTCCACGCTTCCCGAGACGCTGCCGCTGCGCTCGCGGATCCGCCATGACCTGCTGCCAGCCTTGAATCGCTTCGCTGGCCGGGACATGGTTCGCCGTCTGGCACTGGGCGCGGATATGGCCCGTCTTGATCAGGATTACCTGGACACCCAGGTGGATGGGCTGTGCCAGCGGCTAGTCGCCCGCCCTGACTTGGACCAGAGAGCCAAGGGGGTGCTGGCCTGCTTGGATGCCCACGGATTGGCCGACTGTCACCCGGCTCTGCGCACCCGCCTGCTGGCCCAGGTGCTGACCAAGCTGCGCATACGGTTCACGGCCGTGCAGGTCCGGGCCCTGGATGATCTGGTCTGCCGATGGCACGGCCAGCAGGGCCCTCGCTTTCCCAGCTCCCATACAGCAATCCGTAAGGGTCAAGTCATTCTCATATGCAATGATGGAGACCATGCGCATCGCTGATATTCAATCCCATATCGACCATGAACTGGTGTCCAAGGAACGGATAGAGGAGCTGATCAACCGGACGGCCGAGCAGATCAGCCGGGATTACCAGGGTAAGAACCCGATCATGCTGGCCGTGCTCAAGGGGGCTTTCAATACGCTTGCCGCCCTCTCGCAGGCCGTCACCATACCGGTGCAGATCGAGTTCATGAGCATTTCCAGCTATCCGGCCGGCAAGACCAGCGTTTCCAAGGGGGACCTGGACATCAGGATGGATCTGGATTGCGATGTGCGCGGACGGCATATTCTGATCGTTGAGGATATTATCGATTCCGGCTACACCTTGCACTGGCTGGTTGAGCATCTCAAGGAGCGAGGAGCTGCATCGGTGGAGATCTTCACCCTGCTGGACAAGACCTCGCGGCACGAGGTCGAGGTGGATGTCAAGTATCCAGGATTCGCCATACCCGACGAATTCGTTGTGGGCTTCGGACTGGATTACGACGAGCAGTACCGTAATCTTGACTCGATAGCCGTACTCAGGTCCGAGGAATACATGGACCCGACCCAGGAACAGGATCATCAGGATCAGGGGGAGCAGTCATGAGCTACTCGCAGGGACCGCAGCAGGGTCCGCCCAATAGAGGCAGGGATAACGGGGACAAGGGCAACAACCCCTTCAACTTCAACTTGGGCAACAACGGATCCGGCCCCAACGGGGGCAACCGTTCCTTCTGGCGTTCCCCCTGGCTCTGGGGGATTCTGGCCGTGGTCATCATCCTGGCCATCTTCGGCTTCTTCAGCAGCCAGAACGGCGCCCAGACCATCGACACCCAGGATGGCCTAGAGCTGCTGAACGACCGCAGCAGCATGGTCAAGAAGGCCGAGATCACCGAGAAGATGCAGGTCGTCGAGCTCAAGCTCAACAGCGACTTCGTCAAGGATGTACCCGGCTTCCGCGGCAACCGCAGCTCCAAGAACTTCGGCAAGGACGTGCAGTTCTACTATGTGGAGGCCCAGGGGGAGCAGGTGGTCAAAGCCGTCGAGAAGGCCAAGCCCGCCGAGGGGTACAACTCAGTGGTGCCGCAGACCAGCATGATGAGCTACCTGATCTCTTCCATCCTGCCCATGCTGATCATTCTGGGGGTCTTCTGGTTCTTGCTCTCACGCATGTCCTCGGCGGCAGGCGGCGGCATGTTCGGCATGGGCGGCAAGAAGAACTCCGCCCGGCTCAACGACGGGCAGACCCCTAAGACCAAGTTCTCGGATGTGGCCGGCGAGGAGGCCGCTGTCCAGGAGGTCGAGGAGATCAAGGAGTTCCTCAAGGATCCCTCCAAGTACAAGGCCTTGGGTGCCCGCATACCCCGTGGCGTCCTGCTCTATGGTCCCCCTGGAACCGGCAAGACCCTGCTGGCCAGGGCCATCGCCGGCGAGGCCAGCGTACCCTTCTACTCCATGGCAGGCTCCGACTTCGTCGAGATGTTCGTCGGTCTGGGCGCCTCCCGAGTGCGTGACCTGTTCGACGAGGCCAAGAAGAATGCGCCGGCCATCATCTTCATCGATGAGATCGATGCAGTGGGCGGCAAGCGCGGCTCCGGAATGAGCGGCGGTCACGATGAGCGTGAGCAGACTCTGAATCAGCTGCTGGTCGAGATGGACGGCTTCGACAACGATACGAACCTGATCATCATTGCAGCCACCAACCGTCCAGACATCCTGGATCCGGCCTTGCTCAGGCCCGGCCGGTTCGATCGTCAGGTGGCCGTGGAGGCCCCAGACCTGGAAGGCCGCGAGGCCATCCTCAAGGTCCACGCCAAGGGCAAGCCCTTTGTGCCGGATGTGGACCTGCACACTGTGGCCGTGCGCACGCCCGGCTTCACCGGCGCCGACCTGGCCAACGTGCTCAATGAGGCGGCTCTGCTGACTGCGCGTTCCAACGCCCAGCTGATTGACAACCGGGCCATCGACGAGGCCATTGACCGTGTGCTGAGCGGACCTCGGCGGCGGACCAAGGGCATGGCCCTGGCCGAAATGCGCAACACCGCCTATCACGAGGGCGGCCACGCTATGGTTGCTGCGGCCCTGCACCACACCGATCCGGTCACCAAGGTGACTATTCTGCCGCGTGGACGGGCCTTGGGCTACACTGCGGTCATGCCTACCACAGACCGCTACTCGCAGTCCCGCAACGAACTGCTGGACCAGATGGCCTACGCTATGGGCGGTCGCGTGGCAGAGGAGGTGGTCTTCCACGACCCGACCACAGGCGCTTCCAACGACATCGAAAAGGCCACCAGCATCGCCCGGCAGATGGTCCTGCAGTATGGGTTCTCATCCAAGTTGGGAGCCATCAAGTGGGCTGACGAGAATGACCAGGATTCCGGGCTTGATGCCCTGAAGCCCCACAACTATTCGGAGAAAACCGCAGAGGCCATCGATCAGGAAGTTCACAATCTTATCGAGACGGCCCACCAAGAGGCCTGGCAGATCATCACCGAGAACCGTGACGTGCTGGACGAGCTCGTTCGACAGCTGCTGGTCAAAGAGACTCTGAACAAGGACGAATTGGCTGCGGTCTTCGCTGGCTTGCGCAAGGCTCCGGAGCGTCAGCTCTGGCTGTCTGCGCCGGATCGGCCGGACTCTGAGCAGCCACCCGTGGAGATTCCTGAGGAGCTCAGGCGCAGCGTGAATGGTTCGTCCGCAACGGACCAGCACTGAATTCTGGATCGGCTCGGTGTCCTGCATATGGTCCCGAGGGTGTGCGGCAGTAAATGTTCTAAGGCAAGGGAGGAGCATACATCATGGATTCCATCCGTTTGAGCTCCATCAAGGTCGCACCCCTGCATGGTCAGCAGAAGCCTGGGTTCGGCTACCAGGTCGATGCCGTCCTCTACCTGGATTTGAGTGAGGCAGGCAGGCTCAACGACGGCACTCAAACAGTGGACTATGTGCAGATTGTCCGCCGGATCGTCAACCTGATCCAAAACGAGTCGCCTGATGAGATTCTGGAATCCCTGACTGCCAAGGTGGCTGATGCCATCCTGCTCTCCCACCAGATACGCCGCACCCGGGTTACGGTCACCCGTCTGGGCGCCGACCAGGGAACAGGGGTCGATTTTCAGGTGGGCGTCACCTTGGAGCGTGCGGCCGACGATCAGGTGGAAGGCAACCCGGCCAGCATGGAATCTGGACGAGTTAGCGGCGGGGGGAATGCAGCTCTAGGGCATCCCTCATTCCTGCTGTCTGGTCAGGCCGATTCTGGCCATGCGGCGCAGGCCCGGCTGCGTCACCCCTTGACCTCCTCTACAGAGAACAGTCTGTCCTCGGGTCCGGAGAATGATAACGAAGCTTTCAGCCGGCCGACTGTTGAAAGAGCCAAGCCGCAGGGCCTTCCGATGCGTGATGTAATTGCGCTGGAGGGAGCATCGGGAACAGATCGGTTGGCCATGCTTCGTGCTCTTGCAGCTCTGGACGGGATCCCCGGCAGTCAGTTGGTCGGCATCTCGCCTCTATATGCCTACCGGGATGATCAGGGGGATCAGCGTCTGTCGGCTGTGGTTATCCTGCAGACGCCGCTGAATCTGGAGGAGCTGCAGTCGGCTCTAGACATGGTGGCCGCTCCTATCAGGCAGATGGGCGGCTTGGATGCCGATGTGGTGGAGGTGGAGACTCTGGATGGTTCTGTTCTGTCTTCCCAGGACCGTCCGCCTCTGCTGACCGCTGATGCTCCAGCGCGCGTTTTGATTCCCTGGGCCTATTTGGAGCCTGAACACTGCCTGCTTGGTGCTGGCGGATCCTGTCTGGCCAGCCTGGCCAACCGTGCTCCTGACCGTGATCGCATCAGTCTGGTCTCGGAGGACTGGATTCTGGACGGTCTGTCATGAGGGCCCGCCGCACACCGCTCGTGCACTACCTGGTCGCCCTGATCCTTGGGCTGATTGGAGGTGCCGGCATCTCGGAACTGGGCATGTCCACCAGGACGGACCTCATGGGGGTTCCCTGGCTGGTCAGCGTATTGCTCTTCCTGCTTGGGGTGGCCATCCTGATCATGGCCTTCCAGGTGCATCGCTACGCCAGGGGAGACCGCAAGGAGATGGATTTGCGTTTCGCGGTCAATGTGCTGATCATGAGCAAGGCCTTGGGCGTTGCCTGTGCTGCTCTGTTGGGCTGGTATGGCAGTCAGGCTCTGATCAGCATGGGCCATGCAGGCGCGCCCTATTACACACGGGTCATGCAGGAGTGCCTGGTAGCATCCCTGGTCTGTCTTATCGATGTGGTAGCCGGGGCCGTGGGGGAGTGGCTCTGTCAACTGCCGCCGAATGACGGACCTGAGAATACCGACCCGCGAAAATCCTCACAAAGACCCATGGCCGATGCAGCCGATACTGTTGACAGGGCGGAGACAAAGGCCGATGCCAGTGAGAATCATGATGATCAGCGTCCAAGGCCGTCGCCAAGAAATTCCTGAAGACGGTCGGTCGTTGCCGACCATGCTGCTAACCCTGTGCTTTTTGAAAAATACGCGATGACCTGGTGGCCGTTCAGTCTTTAGGCACCCTGATCATGGCCTCCTGAACCATGAAGGCAGCTAGGTCACCCTGGCGGTTGTAGACCTTGGCCATGCATAGGTTGCGTCCGTGGTCGGCTACTGGGGACTCCTGAATAAAGCAGTGCCAGTCGCAGGGATTCAGGTCCTGATACCACCACATGGCATGGTCGATGGAGGCGAAGGAAATCCCTGGGGTAGTCATGCTCAGCCCGGCACGGCGCAGGGCAGGCTCCATCATGATCTGATCGCATTCCATGGCCAGCAGCGCTCGGCGCATCAGCGGGTCCAAGTCGGCTCTTCCCTGGGTGCGGCTCCAAACGGCCTGACGACCCCTGTCGTCGTTCTTGGAATCCCCGGGTACTGCGTCATCTGCATCATCCAACAGGACCGTGCCGCCAACATGACGCATGTCGAAGGGGCTCCGATGGGCGTAGTAGTCCGCGAAGGGGGACTTGTCGGCATAGGGTTCCATCAGCTCTCGTGAACCAGGCAGGTCCTCCGGATCAGGCAGCCCCGTCGGCATGGGGTCGTCATAGCGGACGCCCTCCTGGCCGACCTGCTGATAGGAGAGCAGGGCGTTTAGGAGGGTCCGTTCCCCCTGGTGCAGGTCAACTCGTCGGGAGGAGAAGGAACGGCCGTCACGGATGGTCTCCACTTCCGCCTGAACGTCCTGATTCAGGAGTCCGGTGCGCAGGTAATAGGCGTGCATCGAGTGAGGTAGTCGGCCCTGGGGCGCGGTCCGCCCGCCGGCCATGATGGCCTGACCCAGCAGCTGGCCCCCATAGAGGCGTCCCGTGGGAAAGTCCAACGATTTTCCAAGGAAACGGGAACGGCCATCGGCGGGCTGCTGCTTCTGCAGGTTCAGCCCAGCGATGGCCTGGGCCAGTGCTTCATCCTCGGTGCTCATGCTTCTCCTTGGCCTTCGATTCCCAGTGGCGTATTTCGTTCAGCGAGTCAGCTTGCGGTGGATGCGGTGGGGCCTGGAGGCCTCCTCGCCCAGACGCTTGACCTTGTTCTCCTGGTAGGCCTGGAAGTTGCCCTCGAACCAATACCAGGAGGCCGGATTCTCGTCCGTGCCCTCCCAGGCCAGGATATGGGTGGCGATACGGTCCAAGAACCAGCGGTCGTGGGAGATGACCACAGCGCAGCCGGGAAAGGCCAGCAGGGCGTTTTCCAGACTTTCCAGGGTCTCCACGTCCAGATCGTTGGTGGGCTCGTCCAGCAGGAGAAGGTTGCCGCCCTGCTTGAGGGTGAGTGCCAGATTCAGCCTGTTGCGCTCTCCGCCGGAAAGGACTCCGGCCGGCTTCTGCTGATCCGAGCCCTTGAAGCCGAAGGAGGCTACGTAGGCGCGGGTGGGCACCTCAACGCCTCCGACCTCGATGAAGTCCAGCCCCCCGGAGACTACCTCCCAGAGGTTCTTGTTGGGGTCGATGCCCTCGCGGTTCTGATCCACGTAGGAAATCTTGACCGTGTCGCCGACCTCCAAGGAGCCCGATGTCAGCGGCTCCAGTCCCACGATGGTCTTGAAGAGCGTGGACTTGCCCACTCCATTGGGGCCGATGACGCCCACAATGCCGTTTCGAGGCAGAGTGAAGCTCAGATCGTCGATCAGGACACGGTCGCCAAAGGCCTTGTGGATGTGCTCAGCCTCCAGCACCTTGGAGCCCAGACGAGGACCCGGCGGAATCTGGATCTCGGAGAAGTCCAGCTTCTTGTTGTTCCGGGCCTCGTTCTCCATCTGCTCGTAGCGCTCCAGGCGGGCTTTGTTCTTGGCCTGCCGGGCTTTGGGGGAGGAGCGGACCCACTCCAGTTCGGTATTGAGCCGCTTGGCCAGCTTGGCATCCTTCTGTCCTTGGACTTCTAGACGCTTGGCTTTGGTCTCCAAATAGGTGGAGTAGTTGCCCTGGTAAGGGTAGAGGTGGCCACGGTCCACCTCGCAGATCCATTCGGCCACATTGTCAAGGAAGTACCGGTCGTGGGTCACGGCTAGGACGGCGCCCTTGTAGGTGTGCAGATACTGTTCCAGCCAGAGGATGGATTCGGCGTCCAAGTGGTTGGTGGGCTCGTCGAGCAGCAGTAGATCGGGGGCTTCCAGCAACAGCCGGCATAAAGCCACCCGGCGGCGTTCGCCTCCCGAGATGACCGAGACCGGGGTGTCCGGGTCGGGGCACTGCAGAGCATCCATGGCCTGGTCCAGCTGGGAGTCAAGGTCCCAGCCGTTGGCGGCATCAATTTGCTCCTGAAGCTGGCCCATCTCGGTCATGAGAGCGTCGTAATCAGCGTTGGGGTCGGCCATCTGCTCGCCGATCTGGTTGAAGCGGTCCACCTTGCTCATGATGTCGCCGAAGGCCATGCGAATGTTCTCGCCCACGGTCTTGTTCTCGTCCAGAGGCGGTTCCTGCTGCAGGATGCCTACCGTATAGCCGGGGGTGAGCTGAGCCTCGCCGTTGCTGACCGTGTCCAGGCCGGCCATGATCCGCAGCAGGGTGGACTTGCCCATGCCGTTGGGGCCCACCACGCCAATCTTGGCGCCGGGCAGGAAACTCAGGGTCACGTCGTCGAGGATGACGCGGTCGCCGAAGGACTTGCGCGCCTTGATCATCTGATAAATGAATTCGGCCAAGAAGCTACCTCACAGAACCATGAAAAGCCAATGCAAACTGTATTCATGGTAGTGGGAACTTCTGACTTATGCGCCGGGCTGATAGGCAGGGCCAGGCAGACGTATGGCCGCCTATAGGCAGGATCTATGGCCAGACCCTGGTCCCGCGCTCACAGTCGGGGTAGCCTTGAGTGGACGTTCCCGCCCGGCATGCGCAGGTCAAGGAACGCTGCGATCCGGCCTGTCTGCAGCACGACCGGGCGTTTTGCTGTGTGCATGAATCAGGAAGACCGGTCGATGTGCCGGCGGATCGGAGTTGACTATGACGACGCGAACAAGCGTTGGAGACAAAAGAGCACAGCGTGCGGGCCATGCCCTTGCTTGGAAGCCGCTGGATATCGCTGTTGGCGCTGGTCTGGGCGCGGTTGCCGGACTGATCTACTGGGCCGCCAGTCTGCTGGCCTCCTGGATATTTCCGCTGATGACCGCTCTTCTGCCGGGCATGGCAGCCCTTTTGCACGGCATTTTCTACTTTCCTTGCACGCTGTCTCTGCTGATAATCCGCAAACCCGGGGCCGCGGTCTACGTGGGGATCATCAGCGTACTGGTGGAGATCCTGCCAGGCAACGCCTACACTGGGCCCATGATTTTCGTGCAGGCCCTCTTGGAGGCCCTTTGCGCCGAGCTTGCTTTCGGTATCTTTCGCTATCGGCGCTGGAGCCTGGGAACCACTCTGTTGGGCGGACTGCTGATCGCTCTGGTCTACAACGCCTTCCTCTTGGCCTTCTATTACCAGGGCGTCGCCTTCCTCAGCCCCCGCGGGCTGGTCGGCACGGCATGCGAGATCATCAGCGGTCTGTTCTTCGCTGGACTGGTCAGCTGGCTGCTCTTCAAGGCCATTGTCAGGACCGGAGCCTTGGATCGCCTGGCTTCCGGGCATGATTTGCATGTCGCCCGATCAGGTATCTGAGGGCTGGCGCAGTCGCAGTCCGACACAACCGGGAGGCGGTATGAGTCCTGGCATTTGCTAGGATGGAACAGCTGCTTGTCGGCTTGGGGCCTTAGCTCAGTCGGTTAGAGCAAACGACTCATAATCGTTCGGTCCAGGGTTCAAGCCCCTGAGGCCCCACCACCAAGCAACCCCCCGAAACCGGTCGGGTTCCAGGGGGTTGCGTCAACGGCCGAATCCAGGCCATGACGTTTTTCTTCGTCCAATGACAATCTGGTGTCTTCAGATGCTTGTCTTTGCAGCTCGAGGGTTTTGTATCCCGAACTTTCTTGATAGTCTTAGGAGAAGGACAAGCCCCGAATCTTGTCGGGGCCGTCCTCTCGTCGCCTAGCTCTAGCATCCACGATTCACCGATGCAATAGTACGGCTTCACATGAAAGCCGGGGGAAAAGAGCTAGGCGCGTTTTCAAATCGGATCATGGAGCACTTGTGAATGGACATCCATCCTTCAGTGCCAGCAGGCTGATATGCATACACAACCTGGGCTTAAGCGTGTCGCACTGATCCGGAAACGATTCCGCAGAACCGCTAAGTATGTGAATAGAGAATAGAAAAGAGTACGGGACGCGCTCGAGTTGGAGCCGTCAACATATGCCAGGAAACTATACGCATATACATCTCCTCTGGAGCTGCAATCAACTCAGCCCCTGTAGATCTCTCGTGTATACGTCCCCCGTATATCTGCTCCTAATGATACACCCTGACAGGGGTGTGTCAACGCTGGACCTGGCGCGCCGATCTGCTCTGATCGGGGCCTGCGCCAGCATTGCGTATGGTATGCAAATAACGGTAGATGCTGGCGGAGGAGACCTCGAGAGCCTGGGCAACCGTGTCCACTGCGCCCTTGATCAAAAAGACCCCCGAGCCTTCAAGCCGTGTGATCAGCTGCAGTCGTTCCTGCCGGTTCATCCTCGCCGGAGGGACTTCCAGCTCAGCGGCGAAGTCGGCGATATTATGCGTTACCAGTTCGTTTGTATTCACCGAGAGCACCTCACGGGTCGATTGGTCGCCCACGGTTTTGTCGTTCAGTCGGACAGCGCCCGAAGTCGGCTGGGCGCGGCCAACTTGAGCATCCGATTTCTCTGACGCGGCCCCCCTGTCCTTCAGCTCCGCGGCAGGACCGGTCAGCCCCAGGGCATCCAGATAAGCGCTTGCCTGTCTGAGCTGCTGACTGGCCTGCCGGAAGGCGGAATTGTCAAAGTTGATGCAGAGAAAGCCGATCACCCGTCCTCTCGCATCTCGCAGAAAGAAAGTAGAAGAGACCATGGGGTGTCCCTGGATGGTATAGCCGGTGTAATGGGTCAGGTAGTCGCGCTGTTCGTATTCGTGGTTCTGCCAGATGCGCAGGACTAGGTCGGTGGCGGGGCTGCCTATGGTGCGTCCGCTCAAGTGGCCGTTGGCGATGGCCACAACCGAATGCGAGAAATCCTTGACGCTTTGAAGAACCACTTCCGTGTTGGGCCCAAGAATCTCACCTAGGAAGTCCACTAGCGGGATGAAAGGACGCAGGGCCGGCGAAACGGGCTTCGAATCTCCCATTCTGGTCACCCCCCATCAGCTGGTTCAAGGCAGATAGTACCATCGTTGCTTTGCTATTGGCCGCGGACACTCGGATCCAGCCCACAGCAGTAGACTGACAGAAGATCGCTGCGAGCGCGTCTGCACGGGATGAGAGGTTGACTATGGCATACGATTTCACCAGCATTATGGATAGGCACGGCAGGGACGCCATTGCGGTTGACGGGCTGGGTGCCGAGCCTGGATTTGCCCCCGAACCTCCCAAGGAAGGCTTCGATGTCATCCCCATGTGGGTGGCGGATATGAACTTCCCGACGGCACCTACTATCCCCGAGGCCATCATCGAGCGCGCCAAGCACCCGGCATTTGGCTACTTCAGCCCTACTGAGGAGTACTACAATGCCATCATCAACTGGCAGCGCACCCGCAATGGCGTGGAGGGCCTGATGGCCGAGGACATCGGCTATGAGAACGGGGTCCTGGGCGGAGTGGTCTCCACGTTGACCGCTTTTGCTGCGCCTGGCGATGCAGTATTGCTCCACAGCCCGACCTATGTCGGCTTCACGTCCTGCATCGAGAACAACGGCTACCACATCGTGCACAGCCCGCTGAAGAAGGACGAGCAGGGCGTCTGGCGGATGGACTTCGAGGACATGGACCGCAAGCTCAAGGAGAACAACATCCATGTGGCGGTCTTCTGCAGCCCACACAACCCCTGTGGCCGCGTCTGGGAGAAGTGGGAGATCGAGAAGGCCATGGAAGTATATAAGGACAACGACTGCGTGGTCATCTCCGACGAAATCTGGTCAGACCTGACCCTGTCGGGCCACAAGCACATTCCCACCCAGTCGGTCAGCGAGGATGCCCGCAACAGGACGGCAGCCTTCTATGCGCCCAGCAAGACCTTCAACCTGGCCGGGCTGGTCGGCTCCTACCACATCATCTACAACAAGTATCTGCGCGACAGGATTGTGGCCAAGGGGTCCAAGGCCCACTACAACGACATGAACGTTCTGTCCATGCATGCCCTGATCGGGGCCTACAAGCCCCAGGGCCAGGAGTGGGTGGACGAACTCCGACAGGTTCTGACCGGGAATGTGGACTATGCCTTCGATTACATCCGGCAGCATTTCAAGGGAGTCGAGCTCTCCAAGCCCCAAGGCACCTACATGCTCTTCCTCGATTGCACGCAATGGTGCAAGAATCATGGTCTGAGCCTGGATCGGCTGCTGAAGCGTGCCTGGGATGTAGGCGTGGCCGTCCAGGACGGGCGGCAGTTCAAGGCTCCCTGCGCCATCCGCATGAACCTGGCCCTGCCTTTGAGCCGTGTCCAGGAGGCCATGGATCGTCTGGACAAGTACGTCTTCAACGCCTGAATGATCATGGACTCTCGCCGTCGGGCAGAACCGATCAGCGAGGGTCCATCATATGTGGGCGAATCCTGGCGGGAGGCTCACTGGAATTGCATACCGCCGTCCACGATCAGGGTCTGGCCGGTGATGTAGTCAGAGTCGTGCCCGGCCAGGAAGGCTACGGCATTGGCCACGTCCTCCGGCTCGGAAAGCCGTCCCAAGGCGATGCCGTCCGAGAAGGTGGACATGCCCCACTCGTCATCCTTGCCGGCGTTGACCCCCACCTGATGAGCGATGTCCATCATCATGGGCGTCTTGACAATGCCGGGGGCATAGGCGTTGGCGGTGATGCCCTCCTTGGCCAGATCACGCGCCGCCACCTGAGTCAGGCCGCGGATGGCGAACTTGGTGGAGGAATAGAGCATCAGGTTGGGGTTGCCCACCACGCCTGCCTGGCTGGTGGCGTTGATGATTTTGCCCCCGTGGTCCCGGTCGCGGAAGGCCTGAACGGCGGCCTGCATCCCCCAGATGGTTCCTGCCACGTTGACGTGGTAGACCTTGTCAAACAGCTCTGGAGTGATGGACTCGATGGGGGTGGTCGGTCCGAGACCAGCGTTGTTGACGATCACGTTGAAGTCGCCCAACGTGGTTGCGGTCTTCTCAACGGCGGAACGCACCTGGACACGGTCGGTCACGTCCAGGGTGACGGCCACGGCCCGTCCGTCTGATTGGTTGATGGAGTCGGCCACTGACTGGGCCTTGTCTGTATTCATATCCGCTACAGCCACGGCGAACCCGTCCTTGGCCAGACGGCGGGCAATAGCCTCGCCGATCCCCTGAGCCGCCCCTGTAACGAACGCCACTTCCTGCTGCATTGCTGCCCTCCTGTGTTGGCTTGCCGGGCCGTTCGGTCCGACTGTTCGATTCTAAAGGAAGCCCGACCGGCCACCCCGGTTGGCGGATTCGGCGTGTGGCGCAAGGGGATCGTGTTCTCCCGGGGATGCGCTAGACTATTACGCGGTTGCCGGTTCACGTCCGCCACAGGGGCGGTCGACCCGGGGCCCTTGGATCTAGGAGTAACCATGAAGCAGGGAATTCATCCCGATTATCATCCCGTTGAGGTCACGTGCTCGTGCGGCAATACCTTCATCACCCGTTCGACCGCTCCCGGCGATCATATGACGGTTGATGTCTGCTCGCACTGCCACCCCTTCTACACCGGCAAGCAGAAGATTCTGGACACCGGTGGTCGCGTGGCTCGGTTCGAAGCCCGTTACGGCAAGAGGACCAAGTAGCACTTCCAACGCCAGTCCCTTCCGGGTCGCTCTGCTATGCCCGGTGGGGACTGGCGTTTTTTATGACTTAAACCATGCGGATGAGCGAACGGGAAGAGTGCAGATGAGCGAGGAGCAGTTTCCGGCGGCGGTGGCTGCCGTCGAGGAGTACGGTCGCCTGGAAAAGCAGATGAGTCAGCCCGAAACGGCTTCAGACCCGGTGCAGATCCGCAAATTGGGCCGCAGACACGCCGAGCTCGCTCCCATTGTTGCTGCCTACCAGGCTTATCAAGGCGCCTTGGAAGACAGCCAGGCGGCCGAACAGATGGCACGGGAGGATCCTGGCTTTGCCGAAGAGGCTAAGGCTGTGGCAGACCGCATACCGGATCTGGAGCAGACCCTGCGCACCGCTCTTATTCCGCGTGACCCAGATGACGGCCGCGATACGATCATGGAGATCAAGGCTGGCAGCGGCGGCGAGGAGGCGGCCCTCTTCGCTGGCGATCTGATGCGCATGTATGTGCGTTATGCCGAAAAACGCGGTTGGACCATCGAAATCATGAGTGAGAACCGAACTCAGCTGGGCGGGGTCAAGGATGCCCAGATGGCCATTCGTGCTCGCGGTCAGGTGGCTCCTGCAGACGGCGTCTGGGCCTCGCTCAAGTATGAGGGCGGCGTTCATCGGGTCCAACGCATCCCCGTCACCGAGTCTCAGGGTCGCATTCAGACTTCAGCCGCTGGAGTCATTGTCTTTCCCGAGGCTGACGAAGACGACAATGAGATCGAGATTGACCCCAAGGACCTCAAGATTGACATCTTCATGAGCTCCGGACCAGGAGGACAGTCCGTCAACACCACATACTCCGCTGTGCGCATGACCCATATTCCCACCGGCATTGTGGTCTCCATGCAGGATGAGAAATCCCAGATACAGAATCGTCAGGCTGCCCTACGGGTGCTCAAGTCGCGTCTGCTGGCCATGAAGCATGAGGAGGAGGCCGCCCAAGCCGCCGACATGCGTCATTCCCAGGTCCGTTCTCTGGATCGGTCTGAGCGTATCAGGACCTACAATTTCCCCGAGAGCCGGATCGTGGATCACCGCACCGGCTACAAGGCCTATAACCTGGAACAGGTGTTGGACGGCGACCTGCAGGCCGTTATCGACTCTGATATTCAGGCCGACGAGGCCCGCAGAATGGCTTCGCAGGGGTGAATCAACAGAGGCATGGGACCAGTCTGGCTGGGCTGGTTGATAGCGGCCATCGCCTGCTGGCCCAGGCCGGCGTGCCTACCCCGCTCAATGATGCCAGGCTGCTGCTGGCCGATGCCCTTGGGTGCGATCTGCACCAGCTGGATCAGGCTCTGCTTTTGAAACGGACTGCTGAGGAACTGCTGACGGATGAAGGCGGGCGCAGACAGGCTGATGGTTTTCGGAGGGCGACCCTGGACCGTTATCAGTCCTATCTGCAGCGGCGAGCCGGACGTGAACCCCTGCAGTACATTCTTGGCCACGCCTACTTCCGTTATTTGGATCTTCGCCTGGGGCCGGGGGTCTTTATCCCACGTCCTGAGACCGAAACGGTGGTCCAGGCGGGAGTGGAGGCCTTGACCGGAGTGAATCATCCACTGGCAGTAGACCTGTGTTCTGGCAGCGGGGCCATCGGCCTGTCCTTGGCTATCGAGGTTCCAGGATCGCAGGTCAAGGCCGTGGAAGTGGACAAGGAGGCATATCGGTGGGGTGCGCTGAACGCCACCGATCAGGAGGCTGCCATCCGGGAGTCTGGGTCCGATTATCAGCTGCTGCTGGCTGATGCCACGGACCCCGCCACCCTGTCTGATCTGGATGCCAAGGTGGATCTGGTCATCAGCAACCCTCCCTACGTCCCCATGGATGCGATTCCTAGCCAACCCGAGGTGCGTGACTGGGATCCTGACCCGGCCCTCTATGGTGGTTCACCTGACGGGTGTCTTTTGCCCTGCCGCATTCTGGACAAGGCCATGGTTTTGCTGGCCCCCGGTGGTCTGCTGGTCATGGAGCATGATGCCTCCCAGGGGCCGGCCATGGTTGCTGCTGCACTGGAGCGGGGATTTGTTCAGGCACGCACTCATCAGGACCTGGCTGGTCGAGACCGCTACCTGACAGCCCGACGGCCAGTCCATGCATCCTGGCGACCTGCCTTGGTCCTGGGATAGATTAGTAGCTGGTCACATGAACATGTCGAACCGAGAGGTCGTGATGCAGGGTATGAGCCGGGTGATGACCTATGACAGCCGGTCGCCGCAGTTGCTGGCCCAGGTGGTGGCTGCCGGAGGGCTGGCGGTCATTCCTACCGACACGGTCTATGGCATCGTCTGTGATCCATGCAATGATGCGGCCATCGATAGGCTCTTCCAGGCCAAGCATCGTCCCAGAACCAAGTCCATTCAGGTGTTGCTGGATGGGGTCGAGGCCATGGACCGGTTGGATCTTAGCCTGCCTGCCCCTCTTGATCGCCTGGCTGACGCCTTGTTGCCGGGTCCTTTTTCGCCTATTGCCCAAGTGGGGCAATCCTGCCCTCTGCGCACCCCTCGAATGGAGCCCGATGGTTCCACCCAGGCCGTCAGAGTACCCGATTCCCCTATTTGTCGGGCGCTCCTGCAGGTGACCGGACCTTTGGCCGCTTCCAGCGCCAACCGATCGGGCAATCCCAGCGTGGAGACCGTCCAGCAGGCCAGAGCCGAGCTGGGTGATAGCGTCGACCTTTACTTGGACGGGGGACCGACCCCTGGCTCAGTGGCCAGCACAGTGGTGGAAGCCGACAAAACTGATCCTGATGGGATGCATGTGTTGCGGCAGGGCGTAATCGGCGAGGCCCGGGTCCGTGCTCTTCTGTCGGGCCGGTCCAGCGGAGGGGAGGGCCAGTGAGGGTATATTTGTTCATTGCTGCCATCGCTGGCGGGGCCACCTGGCTGGTCATGCCCATGATTCGTCATCTCGCCATCCGGGTTGGCGCCGTAGGCGTGGTCCGCGCTCGCGACGTACATAAGGTGCCCACCCCTCGGATGGGCGGCTTGGGCATGCTGATCGGATTTGCCGTAGCCATGTGCTTTGCCTCCCGCATCCCATTCATCACGGGCCTCTTCCAGTCCGGGCATCAGGCTTGGGTTATCCTGGCCGGGGCCGTAGCCATCTGCCTGCTGGGCATAGCCGACGATCTTTGGGACCTGGACTGGATGCTTAAGCTGGCCGGCCAGCTGCTGATTTCGGTCTTCGTCTCCTGGGGCGGTATCCAGATCATCTCCCTCCCTCTGGGATCCTTGGTGGCGGCATCGCCCAGCCTGTCCATGGCCATAACGGCATTCCTGATCGTGGCCTCCATCAATGCGGTCAACTTTGTGGATGGACTGGACGGCCTGGCTGCAGGCATCGTGGCCATCGGGGGCATCGCCTTCGCCATCTACTCCTATATCATCGCCCGCATCTCGCCCGACTACGCCTCTTTGGCCACCCTGATCGACGTGGCCATGGTGGGCATTTGCGTGGGATTCCTCCTGCACAACTGGCATCCAGCCAAGCTTTTCATGGGAGACTCAGGATCCATGCTGCTGGGATACCTGATTACCTGCGCCTCCATCGTGGTCACCGGCCGACTGGATCCGGCAACTATTCATGCCAGCATCTATCTGCCGGCATTCATGCCCATTCTTCTGCCTATCCTGGTGCTTTTCCTGCCTGTTCTGGACATGTGCCTGGCCATCATCCGAAGGCTCAGCCACGGGCAATCACCCATGCACCCCGACCGCATGCACCTGCACCATCGTATGTTGCGCATAGGTCACACGGTTCGTTCCGCGGTCCTTATTCTCTGGGGCTGGGCCGCACTGATCGCCTTCGGCTCGCTCTTTATTCTATTCTTCCGTCTGCGATATGTCCTGATTGGTCTGGTCCTGGCCGCCATACTGCTGACCTTCGCCACCCTCTACCCTTACTACCGTCGTCGACTTCCCGAAATCAGGCGCGAGAACGCACTTCTCGTTGCCCAAGGCTCGCAGCATGCGGCCAGACCGCCCTGGCATCGCAAGAGCCGCCATGATAAAAATGAGGGCGATTAATTTACTGGATGAAATAGTACGAACACGGTACCGTTAACGGTCAAGAAGCACTTGTAGCATGGTGCTATGGCTAAGGAAAACCCACAAAGCGAACCCTCCTCCTACACTCAACTGCCCGACGCCTTCCAGAAAATTGGTCTGGCCTATGATGACGTCCTCCTGCTGCCCAACGAATCCGATGTCATTCCCTCCGAGGTGGATACCACCACCCGGCTGACTCGGAACATCACCATGAAGTCCCCGGTCCTCTCGGCTGCCATGGACACGGTCACCGAGGCTACCATGGCCGTGGCTATGGCCCGCAACGGCGGCATCGGCGTCCTCCACCGCAATCTCAGCATCGAAGATCAGGCCAATCAGGTCGACATCGTCAAGCGGTCCGAGTCCGGCATGATCTCCGACCCCCTGACCGTCACTCCAGATGCCACACTGACTGACTTGGACAAGCTTTGCTCCACCTACAAGGTCTCCGGTCTGCCCGTGGTGGATCGTCGGCAGCGGCTGGTGGGCATCATCACCAACCGCGATATGCGTTTTGTCAATCCTGCTGACTTCGACCGGCTTAAGGTCAGCGACATTATGACCAAGGACCATCTGATCACCGGTCCGTCCGACATCACCAAGGAAGATGCCCACCAACTTCTGGCCAAGTACAAGGTGGAGAAGCTTCCCCTGGTTGATGACGAGGGCAAGCTGACCGGGCTGATCACCGTCAAGGACTTCGTCAAGACCGAGCAGTACCCCGAGGCGACCAAGGACGAGCGTGGCCGGTTGCGTGTGGCTGCGGCCGTCGGTTTCTTCGGTGATGCCTGGCAGCGCATCACTGCTCTGGCCGATGCCGGGGTTGACGTTCTGGTCGTGGACACCGCGCATGGTCATGCCAAGCTCATGCTGGACATGATTCGCAGGATCAAGGCTGATCATGCCTTCGACCATGTAGATGTGATCGGCGGCAACGTGGCCACCCGCGAAGGTGCCCAGGCTCTGATCGATGCTGGTGTTGACGCGGTCAAGGTCGGCGTGGGCCCCGGCTCCATCTGCACCACTCGCGTGGTTGCTGGCGTGGGCGTGCCCCAGCTGACTGCCGTCTACGATGCCGCGCTGGCCTGCCGTCCTGCCGGCATCCCTCTGGTGGCCGATGGCGGAATCCATTACTCGGGAGACATTGCCAAGGCCGTCGTGGCGGGAGCCGATTCGGTCATGCTGGGGGGTCTGCTGGCAGGCACCGAGGAAGCCCCTGGCGAGAAGGTCCTCCTGCATGGCAAGCAGTACAAGGTCTATCGGGGTATGGGATCGCTCGGCGCTATGGCCCCGCGCGGCAAGAAGAGCTACTCCAAGGACCGCTACTTCCAGGCCGACGTGACAAGCTCCGACAAAGTGGTGCCAGAAGGTGTCGAGGGCGAGGTGCCCTATCGCGGTCCGCTCAACTATGTGCTCTACGAGCTGGTCGGCGGACTGCATCAGACCATGTTCTACACCGGTGCCCGCACCATCCCCGAGCTGCAGCGCAAGGGCAGGTTCATTCGGATCACCGATGCTGGTCTGCGTGAATCACATCCCCATGACATCGTCATGACCAAGGAGGCTCCCAACTACTCAGGTTTCCACAACTGAGTCTACATAGGCAGGTGATCGGCGCAGGGTCTCATCATGACCTGCGCCGATTGCTTATCTCAAGTCAGTCATGGTCCGGTCGGTTGTGCTGGCGAACACTCCGCCGGTCACGTGCTGGCGGTATTTTGTAACGTTCCGCCCAAGGCGGCGGAAGGATCGACCCGGGCAGCAACCCGGATCTGAAAGGCATACAGATGAGCGATAAGAATGAACTGACCTTCACTGCGGAGGAATCCCGCATGATCTGGATAGACTGCGAGATGACCGGTCTGGATATCTTCCATGACGAGCTGTGCGAGGTCTCCGTGGTTCCCACCGACTTCAACATGAAGGTCCTGGACAAGGGCATCGATCTGGTCATCAAGCCCTCCCAGGCGGCCCTGGACCATATGGGGGATTTCGTCAGGAAGATGCATACCTCCTCCGGCCTGATCGAGGAGATGAAGACCGGCCTTGACCTGGAGGATGCCCAGCGTCAGGTGATCGAGTACGTCAAGCCCTTCTTGCCCAAGAACGGCAAGGCTCATCTGGCAGGCAACTCGGTGGGTTCTGATAAGAAGTTCCTTGACAGGTACATGCCCGACTTGATGAATCTTCTGCACTACCGGGTCATTGACGTGAGCACCCTCAAGGAGCTGTCGCGCCGCTGGTACCCGGACGTCTACAAGAACAAGCCGGCCAAGCATGGCGGTCACAGGGCCCTGGCCGACATCATCGAGTCCATGGACGAACTGCGATACTACCGCTCCATGTTCTTTGTTCCTGCCCCCGGACCTGATCAGGCCCAGTCCAAGGCCGGAGCGGAACAGATCGAGCAGACCAGTCTTCTGCGCCATTACGAAGAGTCCGGCAATCCTGTCGAGGATGCCAATAAGCCTGAGAAGACCGACTACTGACAGGCGTGGCCATGTACCTCTGACGTGGCACCATGGAGGCATGCAGCAATCCGAAGCCTTGACCATATTGAGTGCGGGGGCCAATGCCTTCATCACAGGTGCCCCAGGGTCAGGCAAGACTTTTGTGCTCAACGAGTTCGTCCACCAGGCCCGGCAGGCCGGAGCGGTTGTGGCGGTGACAGCCTCGACCGGAATTGCCGCTACGCACATCAACGGCCAGACTATCCACTCCTGGAGCGGTGTGGGAATCGCCACCTGTATGACGGAATCGCTCTTGAAGCGGATCAAGACCCGTCGTCGCAGGCAGATTGAAGGCACCGACATCCTGGTCATCGACGAGGTCTCCATGATGCACGCCTGGCTCTTCGACATGGTGGACCAGGTCTGCCGGGCTGTTCGCCACAGCCCCGAGCCTTTCGGAGGGATCCAAGTGGTCCTTTCCGGGGATTTCTTCCAGCTGCCGCCGGTGTCCCGGTCCAACCGAGCTGCAGGGATACTGCCCAGCTCTGAATTCCAGGCTGCCCGGGAACGCTATGCTCAGGTTGGCGAGGATCCGGACGGGTTCGTTACCGAATCACTGGTCTGGCGGGAACTGGACCCCGTCATTTGTTATCTGACTGAGCAGCATCGCCAGGACGATGGTCAGCTGTTGACCGTCCTGACTGATATCAGGGAGGGCGGCGTCACCCAGGAGGACCATGAGGTCCTGGCTGCCCGAGTCGGCGCAGTGCCTGCTCCTGGACAGGTCGCAGTCCACCTCTTCCCGGTCAACAAGCAGGCCGACACGCTGAATGACCAGCGCCTGGCCTCCATCGACGAAGAGGCCCACCATTACCAGGCCACATCCCGGGGCGAGACAAGGCTGGTTGAGCGGCTGAAGAAGAACATGCTGGCCCCCGAGGATCTGGCCCTGAAGACCGGAGCGGCGGTCATGGCTCTGCGCAACGACCAGGATCATCAATACGTCAACGGCTCCATAGGCACAGTCAGCGGATTCACCAGCTCGGCCAAGGGAGGATGGCCGATTGTCTCCTTCCAGAATGGCAATCTGGTCACTATGAAGCCGGCCGCCTGGGAGACTATGGATGGGGATACGGTCTTGGCCGCCGTCAATCAGGTTCCCCTTCGCTGCGCATGGGGGATCACTATCCACAAGTCCCAGGGGATGACCTTGGACAGGGCAGTCATGGACCTGAGACGGACCTTCGCGCCAGGGATGGGCTACGTGGCCCTCTCCCGTGTGGAAAGTCTGGATGGGCTCTACCTGACGGGCATCAATGAGCACGCCTTCCTGGTCTCTCCCGATGCCGTCGTTCTGGATACTGGTTTGAGGGCCGAGTCCAGGGCGGCTTGTGCCCGTCTGAAGGATGAGGGTTCTGAGTCCTTCACCAAGCGGGCCGTCGGTCAGGAACCAGAAGACGAATTCAGCCAGGACCAGCTTTTCTGATGGGTCGTCCTTATTGGTCTTGGCCCGGTATGGTTATTTGGGTAGTTCGAGACGCCATGACAGGCGAACCATGTCTCTAAGGGTGATTCCGTTCTCGACAATGGGATGCACGTAGCGATTTACAAAATAATTCCGTTCAATGCGGTCCATGCGAAACCCGCATGTCTGGTAGAAACAAAGGGCCCCAAAACTGGTGGATCCGGTGCCGACTTCCAGTCTTCTCAGGCCCAGCCTGACAGTCTCCATCTTGGCTCGGTCTATTAATCTACTTCCAAGCCCCTGTCTGCGATAAGCGCGGTCCACGCTGATATCGGCAATTTCCATGGTATCTGTGTTTGGTCTGACAAGCAGCATGACACCGGTCAGAGCTTGTCCCGTATGGATTTCATAGGCGCGGGAATGGGTGAAAACGTCACGAATTATCCGTTCTGAGGGATCGGCCTCCAGGAGGAGCGTCAAGTGCTCTGCGTCGAGGTTGGTAAAGGTCTGGATGGTCACACCCGGCTCTGAAGACATAGGTGCCCGCCTTATCCTAGTAAATCAGAAAACCTGTTCGTACAACTATCATATCTTGGCTGTCCTTATGGAGGAGGGATAGAGCTAGATAGATGCCAGATGTCAGGCTGCAGATTTACCAACCTTTCCTGTATGTGCTGTCTGGCTTTTGTTTCGGTTATGCGGGTCATATACGCAGGTCCGGTTGATTGCTGGGTGGATCCGGACAAGCTCCTGCGCTGTTAAGGCCCTCAGGATCTCACACCTCTCACAAGGAGTCGTGCCGACTCTTTATTTCTTGTCCATAATCATTCCCCGGCCTCCGGTGACCGTCCAGAGTATGACGGCGAAGACCGTCAAGACCGTGGCAATCGCCGGCCAAGTACCCTGTCCAGGAACGGGTGGTCTAACGTCCTCGGGGTATAGACGGAGCGACATTCCCATGCCTACTTGCATACTTTGGCTGGCGATATTAATCACTGCCAGCCCTGCGCCCAGTCCAAGCCCGTAGAAACGACCCAGTAATGCGATGCCGAGCATGACCGAAGATGCGTCGACTAGGCCGTTGCAGACAGCCAGCCTGAGCAGCGACTGTGCACTGGCCGAGTCGCCGCGGGAGCTGGGTATGGTAAGGAGGAGGTTGAGAAGAAACGGCAGCATCAGCACGCCTGTCCCGGCGGCCAGGGCTCGCCAACGGACGCGCGCCAGGTTCAGGCGCTCCCATGTGGGCATGAGCGGGGCAAGCATGACCAAGGCGCATGCGCTGAACGCCGCGTAGGCCAGCTCGGCCATGGGTACGATACTGGGTACGGCGCTTTTGCCTTGTGGGCATTGGGTGTGCACGGCGCCGTTGAATACCGCTGCATGTGGATCGGGAACGCAGACGTATCCGTAATAGGCTGGCCGGGCATAGATCTTCCCGCCGGTAGCTGACGTGGAGGCGGAAGCAAGCAGGAAGGGCACGGCCGCAGCCAGCACGACGAATGCCAAGGCCGCCCATGGGCGGCGCCCAGCCAACCATCCGACCGAGATTCCGCCTTTCATGGAACCATGTCGATGCCGGCCACCCATCAGTGGTTCTTCCCCAGACCATCGATGACATCGGACGGCGTGACGGTGCAGCGTTCGATGTCAGAGAGGTTACGACGCACATAGGCATGGAAGTCTTCATTCGTAGCGTCGTTGAGCAGATCGGCGGCAGGGCCTCGGGCGCTTCCCAACCCAGAGATTGCGCTTCCCCCGCCCAGGGACTCGTAGGCGGTCTCTCTCATGCGCTGGGGCAGCTGCTCCAGCACGAAGGCGGACACGCTGGCACCGCCATCCAACGTCCGTTGTTTATACACGTTTTTAAGTGCCGTAGCCGCGCAGTCGGCATGAATGAATTCCTTCACGATGGCCTTCGTGACATCAGCTAGGTCGCTGTATCGTCCAGTGCGTTCGGTGACTGTGTCGGTCATCACCTGTATCTTCTTGCCGCCCAACTGTCGCAGTTCGGCCAGGCCTTGGCCGGTGAGATTCCATGCCTGGCCGTGGGTTGTGGGCGTAAAGGCGTTGCCCAGCAAAAGCACAAGACCCGATCTGCCCTCCACGCTGTCCTTGGGGAACCATGAGGCGACCGACTGCATATACCGCATGTAGCGTCTCAGCTGGGCATCATCATCCGGGTGGGCGCACACTGACAGCGGCACACCGTCTATGCTTTTGCACACAGGGGTGAACGGAACGGATCGGCGCCATTCTGCCAGGCTGGACATGGCGACCAGGCCCCCGGCAGCAGTCGGAACAAGCAGAAGCACCACCAATGGGGCGACTATCCATGACAGGCTGCGCCGCCACCGGTGTGCCGTCAGTATGCATGCCCCAGTGGATGCGGCCAGCACTACCGCGACTAAAATCCAGCGCATTGCCACAGCTGACGGATTAATCCTGAGCCCCGGCTCAGCACCGATGCCCGTGTCCATCACCGGCATCACCACGGATAGAGCCGACCCCCACATTCGGGGAAACACGTCCCCCTTGGGTACGCGCGGTATGAGCAGTACCACGCTGCCCCAACACAGGATCGCAGGCAAGAGTGTGGCCGGCACCATGGACCAGCGGCTGCCCATGATGGCGCCGAGCGCATAACCGAGGGCGAACATTGCCGCCGGCACTGCCATGCCCATGAGCAAGGCCCCCAAGGGAACTGATCCGCCCGTGGATTGCAGAGTCTGGACAATGGCGGGAAGACAGCCCGCCACATAGGCCAGGGAGCACAATGCAGCGCCCTTGAGGACAGGTGCGCTGTATCTGCGGACGGCCGACCCCCCGATCCAGGGCGGCGCAATCATGGACCGCGGGGAGCATGCTTTCCAGGCACTCCACGCACCAAACATGCAGGCAATCACATCCGTCACTAGATGCATCCAGGTCAGGTCAAGCTGCAAGGCGGCGTTTGGCAACACCCGCAGGGACGCGTCTGGTCGGCCGACGCCGTAGTTGCGCACCGATAATGCAGCCGGATATGCCATCATTGACAGAAAGAACACCAGCGAGCTTATCGGCGATAGGGGATTGAGCAGCCGGACCATCATGAGACCCCTTCCTGGTCGGATGGCAGGTGTCCAGTCCCCGTCAGAAGCTGTCGATAACCAGATTCCCAAGGCGATGCCATTGAGTCCTCAGGACTGGCCAAGGCTGCGAGATCATCCATGTGTCCGTCCAGGAGCAGATGCCCATGATTGAGCACCAGTACACGGTCGGCAATTGCGGCCAGGTCCTCAACCAAATGCGTACTTACCAGCACCGTGTGACTGTCCGCATAGGCGTCGAGGAATCTACGTACCTCAATGCGCTGCACCGGGTCGAGGCCAACGGTCGGCTCATCCAAGACGAGCACGTCGGGACGGGCAACAATCGCACAAGCGATGCCCACCCGTTGACGCATGCCGCCGGACAGGCTGCGCACCGGGCGGTGGGATTCCCCGGACAATCCCACCTGCTCCATGGCCCACACTGCTGCATCGCAGGAAGCACTCCAGGACAAACCACGCGCCCATGCGGCATACCGCACGTTGCGCATGAGGCTGGAGGCATCCATCAGCTCGAAGGATTGCGGCAAATAGCCAATCCGGCTCCTGGCCCGACGTCGTCCAGAGCTGGTCAGCACATGCGCCCCGGCAATCTTCACATCGCCCGTCGAAGGTCGCGATAAGGTGGTTACAATATTCAGAAGGGTCGTTTTGCCGGCACCGTTCGGACCCAGCAGGCCGTATACGCCATTGCCGAAGCTCAACGATACATCGGATAGCACCTGTCTATGTCCGTATGAGAAACAAACATGCGACAGGGAAACGCACACTTTATAAGTCACTATTGAACCAAACTGTAAAAAAGAGAAGCGGTCCTTCTTTTGCAAAGAACCGCTTAACCAACCGAGTAGTCTTACGGGTTTCCTACCTCCAAACTCACAGGGTTACCGCTTGGAACATCGTTAACACCTAATGGACACCCACCCGAATAGCTGGTGCCGTTCTTGATCCAACCGGTGTATTGATCGGGCCATAATCTACAGGCAATCTTTGCCCTGGCATATCGAGGCGAGTTCTTACAAGTAATTTTTGCTTGGTTGTTATGTCGAGTGGCTTGGCACGGGACAAATACCCTCGTCCCCGAAAACGTCACCGCCTCATCAGCATATACTATTGCTGGAACTGCTGCAAACATACCAAGCGCAGCGACAGCAGCGAGAAGTTGTCTCATTATTTTGAAGAACTTCATTGTTCCTCCTTCCCATTGAGCCCATTCTCTAAGAGAGGAATTCTCTCAATAATTATTTTTACAATAAATTATTATACGAGTCAAATCCGGCTTTCGCTGCGCGCCTTCCCAGATCCGCGGGTGTCATGATCGGCCCCGATCGTCCTCTCGGCTGTGGCCACCACGGCTATGTGTAATTGGCGTGATTGATAATACCGATTCCAACGAGCCCTATCCGCAATCGGCCAATGCTGTGTATTTCGTGGCTTCATCTTTACGATTGCGTCTGGGCAAGCATTGTTTTTTGGGGATGATTTTTTCTCAACATCGTTGGGTAGTCGTATGCAACGATAGCGTGCGTCTCTGTGAGAGCGCCCATAACCGCAGGGTTCTGGGCTCGCTTTAAGAGAATAATTATAGGTCATCCTCAATGGCTGCTTGTCCCTTTGCGCGCATATCTTTGGGAAGTATGAGAACCAAAGCCATGCGCATGTCAACCCTCTTTCTGCGGACCCTCAGGGAGGATCCGGCCGACGCCGATGTGGACTCGGCCAAACTCCTGCAGCGGGCCGGATACGTCCGCAAGGTGGCCCCTGGCATTTTCACCTGGCTGCCCTTGGGTCTGAAGGTCCTTGACAAGGTCCAGGCTGTGGTCCGGGAGGAGATTAATGGCATTGGCGCCCAGGAAGTCCACTTCCCGGCCCTGCTGCCTCGCGAGCCCTACGAGGCCACCCACCGCTGGGAGGAGTACGGCGAGAATCTCTTCCGCCTCCAGGACAGGCACGGCGCTGATTATTTGCTGGCTCCCACCCACGAGGAAATGTTCACCCTTTTGGTCAAGGACATGTACTCCTCATACAAGGACCTACCGGTTGTTCTCTACCAGATCCAGACCAAGTACCGCGACGAGTTCCGTCCCCGCGCCGGGCTGATCAGGGGTCGCGAGTTCATCATGAAGGACGCTTATTCCTTCACCGTGGACGAGGAGGGGCTGAAGAAGGCCTACCAGGATGAGCGCGGCGCCTATGAGCGAATTTTCAAGCGTCTGGGAGTCAATTACGTGATCGTCCACGCGGTTTCCGGGCCTATGGGGGGATCCGAGTCCGAGGAATTCCTGGCTCCGCTGCCCATAGGCGAGGACACCTTTGCTCTGGCGCCCTCGGGGAAGGCATGGAACGTGGAGGCGCTGACCACACCGCGTCCCGATTCCGTCGACTACGCTGAGACCCCGGTTATGCAGGAGCTGGAAACTCCCGACTCGACTACTATCGACACTCTGGTGGAGCGGTTCAACCAGCTGCATCCTCGTGAGGACGGCCGTGACTGGACCGCTGCCGATACTCTGAAGAACCTGATTGTGGCCGTCAATCACCCTGCGGATGATGACCATCCCGATGGCTGGCGGGAGCTGGTGGCCGTTGGCCTGCCGGGCGACCGTCAGGTGGATATGAAGCGGCTGGAGGCCCAGTTCGCCCCGGCCGAGATCGAGGAAGCCAGTGAGGCTGACTTGGCTGCTCACCACGAGCTGGTCAAGGGATACATTGGTCCTCGTGTTCTGGGCCCTCAGCGTTCGGACACCGAGTCCGCAGCCCATATCCGCTACTTCCTCGACGCCCATGTGGCCCCTGGCTCAGTCTGGGTGACCGGGGCTGATGCCCAAGGCGTGCATCTGGCCAATGCGGTCTATGGGCGCGACTTCCGAGCTGACGGAGTGGTGGAGGCAGCCGAGGTCCGTCACGGGGACATGAGCCCTGACGGATCAGGGCCGCTCAGCTTCGAGCGTGGCGTGGAGATAGGCCAGGTCTTCCAGCTCGGACTGAAATACTCTGACGCGCTGGGGTTGAAGGTCCTGGACCGCAACGGCAAAGCGGTGCCGGTCTGGATGGGCTGCTACGGCATCGGCATCTCCCGCGTGCTGGCCTGCATCGCCGAGATGCATCACGACGATAAAGGTCTGGCCTGGCCCAAGGCTGTAGCTCCTGCCGCGGTTCATGTGGTGGCCACCGGCAAGAAGCAGGAGGCCTTCGATGCTGCTGAGAAGCTGGTTGCCGGCCTGGAGGACCGTGGCGTTGAAGTTCTCTACGATGACCGGCCCAAGGTGTCTCCCGGGGTCAAGTTCAAGGATGCAGAGCTGATTGGGGTGCCCTTGGTCGCTATTGCCGGTCGCGACACCATCGCCAACGGCACTATTGAGATCCGCAACCGCGACGGCTCGGATGCGCAAGCTGTTCCTGCTGATGAGGCCGCTCAGACGATCGTGGATCGGATTGCAGCCCTGCAGTAGGGTATGCATGCCGCACTCATAGTGCACTATAGAGAGGTGGAGCCTTGGTCACACCATGATGTGACCAAGGCTCCACCTCTTGGTTGTATTGCTTTGGGGTCAGGAATCTATTCGGTCAGATGCGGAGCAGAATGGGCAGGTGATCCTGGCGCTCGCCGGTGTCCACGGGTTCGCTGGTACTGACCTGGTCAGCGATCCGGTTGGAGGTCAGCCAGTAGTCGATGCGCCAGCCGGAGTTGTTGATCTTGCTCTTCGGGGCCCGCTGGGCGAACCAGGTGTAGACGCTGCGGTGGTCGTTGTAGAAGCCTGCGGCATCGCCATGAATCTTACGGAAGGTGTCGGTGAAGCCTGCATCCAGCAGAAGGCCGAACTTCTCGCGCTCCTGGTCGGTGAAGCCGGCGGAATGGTGGTTGGAGGCCGGGTTGGCGATGTCGATCTCCTCGTGGGCCACATTGAAGTCGCCACAGGCCAGGACCGGCTTGCGGGCATCCAGTTCCTTCAGGTAGCGACGATAGCAATCGTCCCAGATGCCGCGCGGCTTGAGCCTGACCAGTCCCGATCCGGAATTGGGAGTGTAGACCGTGGTGACGAAGCAGTCCGGGAACTCCAGGGTGAGCATGCGGCCCTCGTCGTCCATGGTGCCTGGAGCTCCGATGCGGGGGCGGGTCACGGTAGGTTCTGGCAGGCTCTTGCGGTAGAGCATGAGCGTGCCTGCGTAGCCTGTGCGGGCCGGAGCCTCGGAGCGACGGTCCGCCTCATGGTAATCGGGGAAGTAGCGCATGAGCGCCTTAAGGATGCCCGCGGATTTCTTCTGGTCACCGTTGAGTTTGGTCTCCTGGATGGCTACGACATCGGGGTCCAGGTCCCGGATGGTTTCCACCACTTTCAGGGAGAGGGCGCTGCGGCTGCTCTTGCCCAGCAGGGCGGCGTTGAGTGAATCGATATTCCAACTGACCAGCGTGTGAACCATGACTGCGGGTCCTTCCAAACCGTGCCGATGTATCTGCTCTCACAGTTTAGCCCAGGACCAATGCTTGATGGCCCTAGGCAGTGAAGGGGACATTCCGAATCCGGTTATGGGTTTGGTTGATGTATTTTGGCATTTGCACAGGAGACATCGGTAAATCAGGCCTCCATCGAGATACGCCGAGTGAATGCCATCTTCGAATGCTGCTCACCTGGTTTCTCTCGTCGATCTTGCGGTCTTGCTTTCACGTCAACGCATTAGCCTCGACCAGAATGATTCACGCTCAGCGACTGTTCGAGGATGCTGCGACCTTCTCCAGTTCGGAAAGGAGTTGCCTGTGTCTTGCGCAGCCGTATGTTTTCTGACGGATAGCGACTGGTTACGGCTGTCCATATGAAGTGTTCATGAGGTAATCGGATCAACATAATTGGTGGCGGCTTGTCCTATAGCGCAGGCCGCCACCCATCATCGGTGATTAAGCCATAGGAATTAAAAGCAAGGGCCGCCCATGAGCCATTGCCTGGATTTATGTATGCTGTGTTCTGTTCTACCCGAAGTATCGGATCAACAATGTAACCAGTATGTCGGCTGTCGCTATCCCTGCTGCGCATCCCGCTATCGACACTACGCCCGCAATCGCTTCTACAATTACATTGTGCCCACCTCTCTGCTTGAATAATTCCCGATTATGAGTCATCGAGGCATTTTCGCCATTGACGTTTACCAGCATCCAAGCCGTCCAATTGTCGTCATCATATTGTCCCTCTGTTCTCGACTTTTCATAATTATGGGTAAATCCACTTCGCTTTACCGAATGAATAGGTCTACGTAGCAATAGACCTATTTCATGTTTCTTACTGAAGAAAGATTGTTTGTCCACAATGTGAGTGAGCCGAGCCTGTTCGGCCACAATGGTCTGCGGGTCAGGTGCGCAGACATGGGTGGAGGCAGGATGGATTCACCGTTCGATGGAGGGTTCCTGGCCAGGGCCAGTACCTTCCCCCGCTCCGATTATCCGCGCTCTGGTCAGGGATCCTCCGTCGAACGGCCTCACTGCCGCACGAACAGGAATCGGCCGGCAGATTTGCAGAGTCGTACTCATAACATCTACAGAAAGGTGCCGGTATGTCCATCAACGAAATAAAAACGACCGTCTTCGGCTTTATGGGGACCCGGCCAGCGCGTCTGGGACAGCCGGGGACCACACCGGTCTGTTCTTTCAGACTGGGCTCTACGCCGGCCTATTACGACGCAGCAGCCGGGGTATGGAAACGAAAATCCACCACCTGGCTGACGGTCAAGGCCTTCAGGACTTTGGCGATCAATGCCCTGGCCTGTCTGCACAAGGGCGATCCGGTCATGGTGACGGGATCCTTGGTGACGGAGGAGTGGACCAGTGAAGGTCAGCAACATAGCAGCCTGGTCTTGGTGGCGGATGGCATCGGCCACGACCTGGCCCGTGGACAGGATACCTTCACCAGAATCCGATCGGGTGCTGTGCCTGTTGATGAGGGGGCGGACGGTCCGGATCCTTGGAACACGCCGCTATCATCTTCACCGTCCGAAACGGCATCCGCCTCTGCACCATCTGCGTCATCCGCGGCTGAGCGGACATCGGTGAAGGATTCCAATGCATGAGCAACGGTTGCTTCGGCAGAACAAGACGACGGTGGATGGCCGACTGATTCCCGTCGCCCTCCCACCTTAATCAGCAGGCTCATTAAAACCGGCAACCAACGATCTCAAACGAACCGGTTTACCAGATCTTGACCCGTGCTTCGGGTTCCAGCCACATGCCGTCGTCGGCTGTGACCTCGAAGGCCTGATAGAAGCGATCCACATTCCTGACGATGCCGTTGGTGCGGAATTCAGCAGGAGAGTGGGGATCGATCCGCAGATACTGTTCGGCCAGCTGATCTCTGTTCTTGGTCCTCCAGATGGAGGCATAGGACAGAAAGAACCGCTGCAGGCCAGTGTAGCCGTCCATGACTGGAGCCGAGGCCAGTGCCTGGTCCATGGCTGTATCGTCTGTCCCGGCTGCGCCCTCCTCTTTTTTCTGCAAGGAGAGGGCATAGGCCTTGATGGCGATGTTGACGCCTCCCAGATCCCCGATGTTCTCGCCAATGGTCAGCGCTCCATTGACATGAGGTGCTTGCTCGGGCTTGTCCGCGTACTTCTCGGCAAGTTGTTGGGGGACAAACCCGTTGTACTGCTCAATGAGTGCCTTGGTCCGCTGCTCGAAGTTTTCGCGGTCCTGCGGGGTCCACCAGTCTTGCAGACGTCCGTCGCCGTCGTACTTAGAGCCCTGGTCGTCGAATCCGTGGCCGATCTCGTGGCCGATGACCGATCCGATGCCTCCGTAGTTGACGGCGTCATCGGCTTCAGGATCGAAGAAGGGCGGCTGCAGGATGGCTGCTGGGAAGACGATCACGTTCAGGGTGGGCTCGTAGTAGGCGTTGACCGTCTGAGGGTTCATCAGCCACTCTTCTTTGTCCACAGGCTGACCGGCCTTGTCAAATTGGTAGCCGGACTCGTAGAGGTTGGCCCGTCGCACGTTGTCGACCAGACCCAGCTTTTCGTCCACTGCCAGCGCCGTATAGTCGCGCCAGTGCTCGGTGTAGCCGATCTTGGGCGAGAATTTGTCCAGCTTGGCCAGAGCCTTGACCTTGGTCTGTTCGCCCAGCCAGTCGCTGGAGGTGATGGAGACCCGGTAGGCGTCGATCAGGTCCGAGACCAGTGCCTCCATGCGGGCTTTGCTGGAGGCAGGGAAGTGCCGGCGCACATATTCGCGTCCGACCTCCTCGCCGCAAATGCCGTTGACCAGGGAAACGGCTCGCTTCCAGCGGTCACGCATCTTGGTCGTGCCTGAAAGGACCTTGCCATAGAAGTCGAACCTGGCCTGATCGAAGTCGCTGCTAAGCAGGCCTGCCCACTCTATCAGAGAGTGCACGCGAGCCCAGAGCTTGAGATCCTTCAGGTCGCTGGTCTTCCAGAGCTCATTCAAGCCTTGCAGGAAGGAGGGCTCGTGCACGATGGTCCTGGACAGAGCTGTGCTCAGATCGACAGGTTGCAGACTGGCGACAGGGCTGGCTGCATATGCTTTCTGCCAGGACTCGATCCAGGTGTGCAGATCGAAATCGGCGAGTGTTGACTCCAGATCGGCCAAGGTGGTGGGGTTATATGTACGATCCTCATCTCTGGTGGACACGTTGTCCCAGTGGCGTGCCGCTATGCGCGTCTCGATCTCGAGGAAGGACTCCGCCTGCCTGTGGGCATCCTCCTGGTCGTCGGCGTAGCCGGAGAGTCTGAGCAGGGAGGCGACCATGTCGGTGTAGGCCTGGCGGACTGAGGCATAGCTCTTCTCCCGGTAGTAGGCCTCGTCCGGAAGCCCTAGCCCAGCCTGCTCCATATGGGCCACATTGATGCCGGCCTTGCCTGGATCACCATAGATGGCAATGCCGAAAAGATCGGGGCCGCCAGTGGGATTGAGTCGTCCCAGCAGGCTGGTCAGTGCCTTCTTGTCAGGCACGGCATCAATGGCCTGCAGGTCGGGGCGGATGGGTTCCATTCCCGCGGCTTCGATGGACTCGGTGTCCAGGAAACTGCGATAGAGCAGGGCTGACTTGACAGCCGGGGATTCAGGGTCTTCAAGAATTTCATGGATCTGCGCCTCGGCATCCTCAGCAAGCTTGTCGAAGGAGCCAAACCGGGAGCGGTCCTCGGGCAGGCTGTAGGTGTCGATCCAGGGGCCGTTGACGAAGCGGAACAGGTCGTCCTGGGGGCGAATGACCGAAGAGAAAGAGGCCGGATCGAGTCCGGAGGAGGTCGTGGGTTCTGTAGATTGTGCCATGCCACAAGCCTAGCCATCTTTGGTGACATGCCATGCCCTGAGGTAGCGGGGAATCAGCGGACTGGTGAATCATCCGTCGAAGGAAAAGCCGCGATTGCCCCCTTGGTGATTTAAACTTGGAAGACGGTAACAGGACGGCCGCTCGGTCGCCCTGAGCGAGTGAAAGAGGACGGTATGACGGATCCCATGCAGGGCGGTCAGCCCAACCAGTACGGTGGTCAGGATTCTTCGCAGAATAACGGCCAATACCAGAATAACTATGGTCAGTATGGGCAATACCCCGGCTACCAGGGGCGCCCGCCACGGATGGATCCATTTTCCATGATCGCTGAGGATCTGGGATTCAGAACCCTGCGGGCCATTCGCATCATAATGGGCGTCATGGGTGTTATTGGCGTCATCCTGGGCCTGGCCCTGCTGCTCAGGCCGGACAAGACCCTGATTGCCGTGACCGTGGTGTTGGGCATCTACTTCATTATCTCCGGCGTGGTCCGTCTGGCCACCTCCATCGTGACCAAGGGACTTCCCGGCGGTTGGCGTGTGCTAGGCGTCCTCTTTGGCGCCCTAATCGCTGTCGGCGGCATTGTCATCGTCAGGAACACGGCCTTGTCCGCTTCAGCGTTGACTTTGCTGGTCACTATCATTGTGGGCATCAGCTGGATCATGGAGGGCGTGATGAGTCTGGCCGCCTCCTGGGGACTCCCGCATTCAGGATGGGCCATCTTCTCGGGCATCGTCTCCATCATCGCCGGAATCATCGTCATGATCTACCCGCTGAGCTCAGTCATCTTCCTGGTTATTTTCAGCGGGTGCGCTCTTCTGGTGCTGGGAGTCGTCTCCATCATCAGGGCATTCACTTTCGGCCGGAGCTGAGAGCCGGACTCGTCCGACTGACCCGATAATACTGAGAGGTAGTACTTGGGCAGGACCCTGAGGGGTGGCACCCGCAGGCACCAATTCTGAAAGGACGCAGAGGATGATCGAGCTCAAAACCAAGCAGGAGATCGAACAGATGAAGCCGGCAGGCAGGTTTGTCGGCAGCATCCTCAAGGAGCTCAAAGCCAGGAGCAAACCTGGGGTCAACCTGCTGGAGCTGGACGACTACGTCAAGGACAGGATCAACTCCCGCAGGGGAGCCACCTCCTGCTATGTGGACTACGCGCCTGATTTCGGCACAGGCCCCTTCGCCCACTACATCTGCCTATCTGTCAACGATGCCGTCCTGCACGGGGTGCCGTATGATTACAACCTCAAGGACGGCGACCTGCTCTCCCTGGATCTGGCCATCAATGTGGACGGCTGGGTGGGCGACTCGGCCATCAGCTTCGTAGTGGGTGAGCATGCCGATCCAGAGGATCTGCGGCTGATTCGGACCACCGAAGAGGCCCTGAAGGCGGGCATCGCCCAGGCTCAGCCCGGCAACCGCCTGGGTGACATCTCCGCCGCAGTCGGTCAGGTTGCCCATGAAAACGGATACAGCGTCAACCTGGAGTTCGGCGGACACGGCGTAGGACGGATTATGCACGGCGATCCCCATGTGCCCAACGACGGTACGCCTCATCACGGTTACAAGCTGCGCCCGGGCCTGGTCATCGCCATTGAGCCCTGGTTCCTGGCGACCACTGATCAGATTTACCAGGATCCCAAGGACGGGTGGACCCTGCGTTCTGCAGACGGATCGCGCGGCGCCCACAGCGAGCACACCATTGCCATCACCGAGCAGGGGCCTGTCATCCTGACGGCCAGGGACTGAGTCGAGGACTGCACGAGGCCGAATTAGGGCTATAAGGGACCCAGGAATGTCCACAATGTGGATGTTCCTGGGCCCCTCTTTGATACCGGTCCTGTTTGATGTCGGCCCTTCCTTTCCTGGCCTTGTGCCCGCAAGCTGGTGCTAGAGCGTAGACGGCACCGGCTTGGACCTGCGCGTTGCGGCTGGGGGGGGGGGTGACAGATTCACGCTTGTGGTTACAAGCCGGTAATCGAAGTCATGGTTGTTTCTGCTAGCATGTCGGCAATTCCACGCCGGTACAGGTGCCGGTAGCCTGATCCGGCATGGCCGTCGACTTCCTACTGGCACCTCACTGGTTGATTGACAGGAGGTGCGTGGTGTCTACAGCACGGTTGTCCATCGATTCCGAACAGGTTGATCTTCCCCTGGTTTGCGCCACTGAAGGGCCCGACGGCATTCTGGTCTCCTCCCTGCGCAACGACGGCTGGGTCACGCTGGATCCCGGCTTCCAGACCACAGCCCAGTGCGTCTCGGGAATCACTTTCATTGACGGCAAACGGGCCATATTGCGCTACAGGGGCTATGCCATAGAGGACCTATGTGCCCAGTCCAATTTCCTCGAAGTGGCCTGGCTGCTGTCCCACGGTGAATTGCCTGATGCCGAACAGTACCAGCGGTTCCGCAGCCACGTCCTGGGGTACACGGTCGTAGGGGAGGACTTCCGCCATCTGCTCTCGTCCTTCCCGCGCCAGGCTCATCCCATGAGTGTGCTGGCTGCGGCGGTCAATGCTCTGGCTGGCTTCCACCCGGATACCTGTGATGTTGACGATCCCGACCAACTGGATGAGGCCAGCGCCATCATCATGGCCAAGGTGCGCACCATCGTCTCCCTGATCCACCGTCGTCGTCGCGACCAGCCTCTGCTCTACCCGGACAGGACCTGGGGCTACGTGGAGGACTTCCTGCGGATGAGCTTCGCCGTGCCCTACCAGCCCTATCAGGCCGACCCTCTCAAGGTACAAGCCCTGGACAAGCTTCTGATCATCCATGCCGACCATGAGCAGAACTGTTCCACCTCGGTGGTCCGGATTGCCGGATCAGCCCGGGCCAACCTGTATTCGGCAGTGGCCGCCGGCATCAATACCCTGTCAGGCCCCCTGCACGGCGGGGCCAACGAGGCGGTGCTGCGCCAGTTGAAGAGCATACGGGATTCCGGTCTGAGCGTGCGGGGGTATGTGGACCAGGCAAAGAGCGAGGGTCGGAAAATCGCGGGTCTGGGCCATCGGGTCTATAAATCTTATGATCCGCGCGCGGCCATAGCCAAGCAGTGGCTCTACAAGCTCATGGATGAACCCGATCAGGATAAAAATGCCGAGGATACGGGACTCTTCGACGTGGCCTTGGAGCTGGAGGACCTGGCACTGCACGATGATTACTTCGTCGAGCGCCACCTCTATCCCAACGTGGACTTCTACACCGGGCTCATCTACCGTGCCATCGGCTTCGACCCGGAGATGTTCACCACACTCTTCGCATTAGGGCGCATCCCCGGATGGATGGCCCAGTACCGTGAGATGATGGACGATCCTGACACGAAAATCGGTCGTCCCAGGCAGGTCTATACCGGTCAGGGCCCGCGTGATTACCTGCCCATGGAACAGCGCTGAGCCCGATGGCCGCCTGGGCTCAGTTGGCGTGCAGCCGTTCGTTCAGCTCGATCCCCTTCTTGCGGGGCAGGGCCCTGACCTGGCCGGTGCGGGAATCGCGGATGAAGAGCAGATGATCCCGTCCGTTGAGCTCCGCCCCCTTGACCACCTGGTCGCCCAGGCTGATCTTGGTTCCGGCAGTGACATAGAGGCCGGCTTCGACCACGCAGTCGTCGCCCAGGGAGATGCCGATGCCGGCGTTGGCTCCAAGCAATGAGTGCTGGCCGATGGAGACCCGATGGCGGCCTCCGCCTGACAGGGTGCCCATGATGGAGGCACCGCCGCCGATGTCCGAACCGTCGCCGACCACGACACCCTGGGAGATCCGGCCTTCGACCATGGAATGGCCCAGGGTTCCGGCGTTGAAGTTGACGAAACCTTCATGCATGACCGTCGTTCCTGGTGCAAGGTGGGCTCCGAGCCGAATCCGGTCGGCGTTGCCGATGCGGACTCCATGGGGAACCACGTAGTCCACCATGCGGGGGAACTTGTCCACGCTCAGCACCGTTACCTGCGTCACCGGGATGCCCGGTATGGACCGGCTGACTGCAGTCATGACATCTGATCTGCGCAGGGCGAAGTCCTCCACAGCGAAGGGTCCGTAGTTGGTCCAGACCACTGTGGTCAGTTGTTCGAAGATTCCATCAAGGTTCATGCTGTTAGGCGGAGTCAGACGCATGCTGAGCAGATGGAGTCGCAGATAGGCGTCGGCGGCATCGGCTACCGGGCCATTCAGATCGGCCACGGTGAAGATAGGCACCCTTCGGATGCCACGGACGTCGGGCTGGATGTGGACCTGGTCGCCGAAGTCGTGGCTGGGGCGGTTCGCCGGGGTCGGCGGTGTCGAGATCTCGGCCTTGGGGTACCAGACATCCAGGGTCCGGCCCTGCTCATCCAGGCTGGCCAGGCCCCAACCCCATGCGGTGCGTGCTGTGCTCATCGTTCCTCCTTCAGATGGTGCAGTCCTGTCGACATCAAGCTGTCTTACAGGATAAACCGGTCGATGCTCAAACACAGGCGGTCCGTCCGCTAGCCAGGTCTGGACGGTCGCCAGCCAGGTCCCAACCGATAGGTAAAATTATCAACTATGAGTGCCTACAGTCATGAGCGTGAGCGTCGGGAGCGCCGGCGCCGCAATACAGCCAGGGCGGTCTGCCTGGTCATTGCCGTGGCTTTGCTGGCCAGTCTTGTCATCCCTGCCATCTTCAGCGGCCTTTGACCCGGTCCGTCCGGTCGGCGGGAATCCGGCCGCCACAGGCAAGAGACAAATGGGAATGAAGACGGCGGCCGACTCGGTGGAGCCGGTCTGGAAAGCGGTGAGACGGTATGGCAGAGATGGATTTTGCTCAAGCATTGGAGCAGGCCAAGGCCAAGTACGAGATGATTTCCAAGGCGCTGGATCCGGAGGGTTTGCGCTCGCGCATTGCTGATCTGGAGCGTCAGGCCAGCGCGCCCGGACTCTGGGATGACCAGGAGAACGCTCAGAAGGTGACCAGCAGGCTCTCGGCCCTGCAATCCCAGCTCAAGCATCTGGAGTCCGCCTCCTCCCGGCTGGACGATGTCCAGGCACTGGAGGAGCTGGGTCAGGAGGAGCATGATCAGGACACCCTGGTGGAAGCCCGCAAGGAGATCGACTCTTTGAGATCCGACCTGGCTGACATGGAGATTCAGACCCTGTTGGACGGGGAGTACGACGAGCGCCCTGCCGTGGTCACCATTCGCTCGGGCGCCGGCGGTGTGGACGCGGCCGACTGGGCGCAGATGCTACTGCGCATGTACATGCGTTGGGCTGAGCGGCACGGCTTCTCAACCAAGGTCATGGACACCTCCTATGCGGAGGAGGCTGGCATCAAGTCGGCCACCTTCCAGGTGGACGCCCCCTACGCTTACGGCCGTCTGTCAGTGGAGGGCGGCACCCATCGTCTGGTGCGGATCTCGCCCTTTGACAATCAGGGCAGGCGGCAGACTTCTTTCGCTGCCGTCGAAGTCATTCCCCTAGTGGAACCAACCGACCACATTGACATCCCCGACTCGGACATCCGAGTGGACACTTACTGCTCCTCAGGCCCCGGCGGCCAGGGTGTCAACACCACCTATTCGGCCGTGCGCATTACCCATCTGCCGACGAACATCGTGGTCACCATGCAGGATGAGCGCAGCCAGATTCAGAACCGTGCGGCTGCCATGGCTGTTCTGCAGTCCCGGCTGTTGGTTCTGCGGCATGAAGAGGAGGCCAAGAAGAAAAAGGAGCTTGCCGGCGACATCAAGGCCAGCTGGGGGGATCAGATGCGTTCCTACGTGCTGCATCCCTACCAGATGGTCAAGGATCTGCGCACCGGATACGAGACCTCTGATACGCAGGGGGTCTTCGACGGCGACATTGATGCCTTCATCGAGGCTGGCATTCGCTGGCGGCATCAGCAGCGGGTCCAGGCCCGCGAGGAGGAAGCCAGCAAGTAGAGCTTCGTCCGGCCGCGGCTTGGTCGGTGTTTCATGAGTGAGTAGTGTCGGTCTTCTTGATAGCCTCTGTATGGGAATACCGAGGAACGGAGTGTAAATGGCGTTGATTTCGCTCAAGGGCGTGACCAAGATTTACCCCAAGGGGTCCCGCCCAGCCTTGGATAACATCAGCCTGGACGTCAATCGCGGGGATTTTGTCTTTCTGGTGGGCGCCAGCGGGTCGGGCAAGACCACTCTGCTGCGCCTGCTCTTGCGCGAAGAGGAGGCCACCGAGGGGGAGATCCGGGTGGCCGGCAACGACCTGCGACGTCTGCGCAACCGCGAGATCCCCGGATATAGGCGTTCCATTGGTTTCGTATTCCAGGATTACAAACTACTTAACAACAAGACCGTATGGCAGAACGTGGCCTTCACGCTGGAGGTCATCGGCGCGCGTCGGTCCACCATCAAGACCCTGGTGCCTCAGGTGCTCAAGACTGTGGGGCTGACCGGCAAGGAGCACAACTACCCCCACGAGCTTTCCGGCGGCGAGGCCCAGCGTGTAGCTCTGGCCCGGGCCTACGTCAACAATCCGGAAATTCTGCTGGCAGATGAGCCCACAGGCAATCTTGACCCCACCACCTCCCTGGGCATCATGGAGGTCCTGGATGCCATCAACAGGACTGGCACCACAGTGGTCATGGCCACCCACAACGAGGAGATTGTCAACTCCATGCGCAAGCGGGTGGTGGAGCTGCATACAGGTCGGATCATGCGTGACGAGGCCCACGGCTCCTATGATTCTTCACGCTTCTTCCCGGACGCCGAGGTTGCGGCGCGTTCTCATCACGCCATCGGGGATCCCAATGACGGCGATGCCCTGGACCGTGCACACGAGTCTGGAGTTGGTGGGCGCCGACCGGTTCAGGTTGTCGTGCAGGATGGGAGCGGTTCGGTTACCGAGCCCATCGCGGATGGAACCAAGGGGGCCAAGCAGGTGGTCCAGGTGGTTGCACAGGCTGTCAACCAGGGCCAGTACGGCGATGAGGGAATCGCACGGCTGGCCAAGTCCATGCATTCGGGGAGAACCGGACGTTATGGACAGGTCTTCACCCCGGTGGAGGAGACCCTGACCTGGGGCAAGGGTCTGGGCAGTCTTGAGTCCGCACAGGAAGATTCCAATCAGCACGAAGACGCGGCTGCAGGGCAGTCCGATCGGAAGACTGACTCTGACCCGGACGAGCGGTTCCGCAGGCCTGTGGCTCAGGGCAGCCAGGATCGATCAGGTCAGCCGAGTACCGGTTCCAGCGACAGAGACCGCGACAAGGCAGGAACTGATCGCGATGAATTCGTCGACCACGGCCTGGCAGAACGTACAGCCTCCCGAAAATCTCGGGAGGCCACCCCCGGTTCGAATGCTGCTCGGCCCAAAGCAACTGCTGAAAGCAGGTCCCAGGATCGGCAAGCTGAAGATTCAGGCAGTCGAAGGCAGGACAGGAAACCTGGCAGTGACCGCAAGGGTCTTGCGCATGAGGATCGCAATCGTGATCGTGGTCAAAAAGCGCCTAAGAAAGGTGGCAAGGCCAAAGACCGCCGATCAATGAAGAACTCCTCAGCAAAGGCTTCTGACCCTGAACAGCGCCTCAAGGGGTCCGATCAGCCTTCGGGGTCCGATGACTCCAGCCCAGGAGAACCGACCGGCGAAGCCAGTCGGTCTGCAGGCCAGAAGAAGCGGGACGTCGCGCAATCCTCAAAGCAGTTCTCCGACAATTCCAGGGCCAATGAAAAGGTCTCAATGAGCGACAATCATCGCGATGGCGAGTCTATGGGGGCTCCGCCGGCCCCTCCTGCTCCACCGGAAGCGCCCAAGACGACCAGGAAGTCGCAAGGAAAGAACGACACACAGGCTCGGGATGAGCATGATGACGAGAAGAAGGCGGCACGATGAGACTGCGGTTCATCCTTTCCAGCACTTGGGACAATCTGCGCCGCAATGGGTCCATGATCCTCTCGGTCATGCTGGTCACCTTCATCTCCTTCCTGTTCATAGGCGCCTCGGGCCTCATGCAGGCTCAGATCAGCAAGGCCAAGGGGGACTGGTACGATCAGGTGGAGGTGGTGGTCTGGCTCTGCCCGGACGGCACTAGTCAGGCGGCCTCATGCGCTACCGGCAAGGCGCCCACCAATGACGAAATCGTCAAGCTGGAGAACACTATTAACACCGAGCTGCATGACTCCGTGGCCAAGATCACCTACCAGAGCCGCGAAGACTTCTTCAAGAACACCTTCCTCAAGCAGTACCCTGACGGCACCTACGAGGGAAGGACCATGACCGCGGCAGACATGCAGGCTTCCCTGCGGCTCAAGCTCAAGGATCCCACCAAGTACCAGGTGGTCTCAGAGGTGCTGTCCGGGCGTGATGGGGTGGAGGAGGTCTCCGACCAGCGTCAGATATTCGACCCGGTCTTCAAGATCCTCAACAGAGCCACGGCGGTCACTCTGGTCCTGGCCGTGGTCATGGTCATTGTGGCCATTCTGCTGACCGGCACCACCATCAGAATGAGCGCCGCTTCCCGTCGAAACGAGACGGAGATCATGAGACTGGTGGGAGCCTCTAATTGGACCATTCGGCTGCCGTTCATTCTGGAGGGCGTGGTGGCCTCCCTGCTGGGTTCGCTTCTGGCTGTCGGAGCCCTGAGCGCTATCGTCAAACTCTTCATTACCGACTGGCTAGCTCGCACGGTCCAGTGGATGCCCTACGTGGACCAGTCCACGGTTCTGCTCATGGCCCCAGCCTTGATTCTGGGGGCCATGCTCTTGTCCGCGCTGGCATCCTCCATCTCCCTGCGGCGTTATTTGCGGACCTGATTTGCAGCGACTGGCTAACAGATCGTGGGTGCAATCTCTGTCATAATGATGACTAGCATGGATATTGATAGTGAGGGATTTGACCATGAATCGTACCAAACGGTGGGAGGCCATCTGCGGCCTCGTCGGATCGTTGGCCATGATGCTGGGCGGCGGAATCCTCGGACTGTCCGTAGCGCCTGAACCGGCGCGTGCCGACTGGAGCAGCTACCAACAGAAAGTCCAGAGCCACGCGGCCCTGAAGAGCAAGCTGGCTGGTGTCAGTGCACAGCTTGCCAACCAGATATTGAGCCTGGATGATCTGACTTCCAATCAGATTCCGGCTGCACAGCAGAGTGCCATCGATGCCCAGGAGCAGGCCGAGCAGGCCGATGGCCTGGTACAGGCCACCAATGACCGCCTGGAGGCTGCCCGCATGGATCGTGCCGACCTGGAGGCCAAGATACGTCAGACCGGCCTCGATTATGACGATGCCAAGGCTGGCGTGGCTCAGATGGCCAGAAAGAGCTTTCACGGGTCTGAGACTTCTCAGATCATGGACGTGGTGACTAAGTCTTCAAGCACTCAGGACTTCGTGGACAAGATGCAGTCCGATGCGGCTGTAACCAGGTCCGAAGCAAATACGGCCAACGATGCGGCCAACACCCTCAACTCCTCCATGAACCGGAAGCAGCGTCTGGAGGCCATCGAGGAGCAGATCAGCACGCTGAAGGCCAAGGCTGATCAGCAGCAGGCGGTAGCCCAGCAGGCTGTAGCGGCGGCTCAGGCCAAGCAGGACCACCTGCAGGCCCTGCGTGACCAGGGGACCGCAGCCCGCAAGCAGCTGGAAAGTCAAAAGGCTGCCCTGACCACACAGTCGGCCCGTGAAGCCGCAGATATCG
The DNA here is from genome assembly GCF_026537385.1 of Bifidobacterium sp. B4079. Taxonomy (NCBI): domain Bacteria; kingdom Bacillati; phylum Actinomycetota; class Actinomycetes; order Bifidobacteriales; family Bifidobacteriaceae; genus Bifidobacterium; species Bifidobacterium sp. B4079. Next base: position 57,132 of record NZ_JAFNMH010000001.1, read on the forward strand.
TGGCTACCGAATCCATGATCGACTCTCTGAACAAAGGCAATCCGGGCGGCAGCGCCGACCCGCATGCCGGAGGAGCCCAGCAGATCAGCAATGGCGGTGGTGGCTTCCGGCCGTCACCGGCTCCACGGCCCACCCCGCCCAGCAACAATGGCGGCGGTGGTAATAATGGTAGAGGCAACGGAGGTGGCGGCGCCTCCGGCATGAATTATGCAGTACCAGGCAGTTGCCCCTCAGGTTCTGGATTCTGCTATGGCCATAAGACTGGCAACTCAGTGGGCGGCAGCGCCTATCCTGCGCGGCAGTGCACGCTTTGGGCCTATATACGCCGTTCGCAGCTGGCTCTGCCTGTGGGCTCTTATATGGGCAATGGTGCTGATTGGGCAGGCACGGCACGTAGCCTGGGCTATTTAGTCAACAACACCCCTCATGTCGGTGCGGTCATGGTCTTCGCCCGTGGCCAGCGGGTCACTCATTGGAACGCCAACTGGAGCTATGGCCACGTGGCTGTGGTCGAGCGGGTCAATTCGGATGGATCGGTGCTCATCTCCGAAGGGGGCACCGGCTTCGCCTCCTTCCCTACCTATGAAACGGTCTATGGGGCCGGCAACTACCAATACATCCATTACTGATGCTTGTGTGGGCCGGGTTCGCCGCTTGGAACGGTATTATCGCTGTCCGGAGTGCCAGATAGCCTCCTTGGCGCGATCAGGAGGAGGATATTATGGCTAAGGAAACCGGCACGTCGATGATCGCCCAGAACCGCAGGGCCCGTCATGATTACCAGATTGAGGATCGGTACGAGGCCGGCATCGCGCTGACCGGGACTGAGGTCAAGTCTCTGCGCGAGGGGCGTGCCTCCCTAGCGGAGTCATTCGTCAGCATTGACCGGCGGCACGAGGTCTGGCTGGAGAACGCCAATATCCCTGAATACCTCAATGGCACCTGGAACAACCATGCCCCCAAGCGTAAGCGCAAGCTGCTCCTCCACGCCCAGCAGATCCTTCGCTTGGAGCGGCGGATTCAGGCCAAGGGCTACACCATCGTTCCTTTGAGTCTTTATTTCAAGGATGGCAAGGTCAAGGTCGAGATTGCTGTGGCCCGAGGAAAGCGCGAGTATGACAAGCGCCAGTCTCTACGGGAGGAGCAGGACCGCCGCGAGGCCCAAAGGGCCATGCGCTACCGCAACCGGCGTGGCTGAACTCTCAGATATGTTTCTAATTCTCCTGCAAGCCGACAGCCGCCTGTTGAAGTCTTCATGCTCTATGCAGTATCGACACGCCCGGAGCTGAGGGCAATCAGCAGTGTTCAATAGCGTCTTTGGCCTGCTATTGAGCCAAAAATACCCGGGTAAGCAGTCTGTAGGCTACCTTTAATCTTCATCTGCATGCATAAAAATACAAATGTGTGCATAATAGTGCATGTCAATCAGGAGCAATGAGGGGTCGCTTCGGGGCGGTCCGGAAGAGGAGAAGACATGGGCAAGATCAAGGCGGTGTTGGCGGCGGCTCTGAGTATCACCCTGCTGGTTTCCATCGGAGCCTGTGGAACCACCGACGAGGCGGACACCAGCAGTGCTTCGGGCAAGGCCACCACCAGCTCCCATCCAGCGGCTTTTGATGTCAGCGGAATCAAGAAGGATCCGGCCATCGCGGCCAAGGTGCCCGAGTCGGTTTCCAAGGACGGCAAGCTGACCGTTGGTATGGAGACCTCATATGCGCCTGGCGAGTTCATGAATGAGGATGGAAAGACTCCCATTGGCTATGATGTGGACCTGTCGAACGCGATTGCCAAGGTCATGGGGCTCGATGGGGAGATGGTCAGCGCCTCCTTCGACGCCATCATTCCGGCCATCGGCAACAAGTATGACGCGGGCATCTCCAGCTTCACCATCACCAAAGAGCGGATGCAGTCGGTAGACTTCGTCACCACTTTCAAGGCGGGCACGGCCTTTGCCGTCAAGAAGGGCAACCCCTCCAGGATCAATCCTGACGACATCTGCGGCGTCAAGGTCGGCGTGCAGACCGGGACCATCGAAGAGCAGCAGGCAGCCGACAAGATCTCGGCCGAGTGCAAGGCCAAGGGCAAGAAGCCGGTGGATGTGCAGTCCTACAAGCAGCAGACCGACGCTGCCACGGCAGTGGTCAACGGCAAGATCGACGTCCTCTACGCAGACTCCCAAGTGACCGGGTATGCCATAAAGCAGACCGATGGACGGCTGGAGAAGCTCGGCAAGGATGCTGATATCGTCCTGCAAGGTGCCGCTCTCAAGAAGGGCAGCGGCATGGCCGAGGCCACGCAGGCGGCTCTTCAGAAGCTGATTGACGACGGCGTCTACGCCAAGATTCTCAAGAACTGGGGCGTCCAGAGCGGTGCGGTCGAAAAGGCTGAGATCAACCCTGCGGTCTCTGACTGAGCAAGGCCGGGCGCGGGTCGTGTCATATCGGGCGACCCGCGCCTAAGCGGGCGGTTCGGCCAATAGATCAGGCCTGAACAGTACAGCGTTGTGGAAGGAAGCAGGAGATGCATACCAAGAAGGGGACGGACCAGATTCAGATCCCCGGCAGAATACATGCCAGGCCGGTGCGCAAGCCGGGGCCGATTGTGGCTGCCGTCATCGTGGCCATCTTCGTGGCCATGCTGATCCACGGCATGGTGACCAACCCCAACTTTGATTGGCCCACTGTCTGGAAGTACCTCTTCAATGAGCACGTCCTGGACGGCATCAAGTGGACCCTCTTGCTGACCGTCTACGCCATGGTCCTGGCCACAATCCTGGCCATCATCCTGGCTGTCATGCGCAAGTCTTCAAATCCGGTTCTGCGGTGGGTCAGCTGGTTCTTCATCTGGTTCTTCCGCGGCACCCCTGTATATACACAGCTGGTCTTCTGGGGCCTGCTTTCCGTGCTGATACCAAAGCTGGCCATCGGCATCCCCTTCGGGCCCGAGTTCTGGAGCGTCGACACCAAGACTGTGCTCAATGCCACCGTGGCCACGGTTCTGGGCCTGGGACTTAACGAGGCTGCCTACCTTTCTGAAATCGTTCGTGCCGGCATCGAGGCTGTGGACCCAGGCCAGGAGGAGGCCGCCAAGGCCCTGGGCATGCCACCCTCCATGATCATGCGGCGGATCGTGCTGCCTCAGGCCATGCGCATCATCGTGCCGCCTACCGGCAATGAGACTATCGGCATGCTCAAGACAACATCTCTGGCTCTTGCCGTGCCTTTCACCTTGGAGCTCCAGTTCGCCACCAATGCCATCGCCAACCGCATCTACAAGACCATCCCGCTCCTGATCGTGGCCTGCATCTGGTACCTGGTCATCACCTCCGTCCTGATGGTCATCCAGGCCCAGCTGGAGAAGCACTACGGCAAGGGCTTCGATTCGCGGCCCCTGACCGGGTCGGGGACCAAGGACGGCAAGGATGGCAAGGACCTTCAGACCCGTCAGGATGCTGACAAGGTCAACAAGGTCATGATGGCCGGGCTAAACGCCTGAGTGCAGGAGGAGAATCATGGGCGAGGACAGGCAGACCAAGAAAGATGGTCAAGGCGGCGAGGATCCGGCCATCGTCATCAGGAATGTGCACAAGGTATTCGGCGATCAGCATGTGCTGCGGGGAATCAACCTGGAGGTCATGCCCGGCACGGTAACGGCCGTCCTGGGGCCTTCCGGCTCAGGCAAGTCAACACTGCTGCGGCTGATCAACCAGCTGGAGACCCGCACAGCTGGAGAAATCTATGTGGACGGCGAGCTGACTGGATACCGGAAGATCGATACCGGCAAGGGCCCTGTGCTGCAGACCTTGGATGACAAGGCCATTGCCAGACAGCGTTCCAAGATTGGCATGGTCTTTCAGCGCTTCAATCTCTTTCCCCATATGACAGCCTTGGAGAACGTCATGGAGGCGCCGGTCCATGTGGGCCGGGTTCCCAAGGCCAATGCCCGCCAAGAGGCTCAGGCCCAGCTGGAACGTGTAGGGCTTGAGGACAGGATGGACTACTATCCCGCCCAGCTCTCCGGTGGCCAGCAGCAGCGTGTGGCCATCGCGAGAGCCCTGGCCATGCATCCTGACATCATGCTCTTCGACGAGCCCACCTCAGCCCTGGATCCGGAGCTGGTGGGAGATGTTTTAGGAGTCATGAGGCAGGTTGCCCAACAGGGCATGACCATGGTGGTGGTCACCCATGAGATGGGCTTCGCCCGCGAGGTCGCCGAGCAGATCGTCTTCATGGACCAGGGAGTCGTGGTGGAGCAGGGAGGCCCTGACATCATCGACCATCCACGCACGGAGAGGTTCGCCGAATTCCTGCATACCGTGCTTTAGGCTCGGGCTCTGCCGGGTTGTAGAAATTCCGGCAAGAAGCTTTCTGGGCGCGCGGCGGCTGAACTCCCGTGGCTAGACTGGGGCCCATGTGTGGAATCGTCGGTTACGCGGGATCAGTACGGACGGCCTGCGGCAGGCCCTTGGAAGTCTGTCTCAAGGGTCTGGAACGCTTGGAGTACCGAGGTTATGACTCGGCCGGAGTAGCCCTGGCTGCCCCGCGGATGACGCAGGTAGCCGTGCGCAAGAAGGCCGGGCGCTTGGGTAATCTGGTCGCCGATTTGAAGGCCAAGCCCATGCCTGAGGCCACTGTGGGCATCGGCCACACCCGTTGGGCCACCAATGGCGAACCTACCGATGTCAACGCCCATCCCCACATCAGCCGTGACGGCAAGGTCGCGCTGATTCACAACGGGATCATCGAGAACGCCTCAAGGCTGCGGCTGGACCTGGAGACCGAGGGATACACTTTCGTATCCTCCACGGACACCGAGGTAGCGGCCAAGCTCCTGGGCAAGATTGCCCAGGAGATTATCGATGCCACCGGCCAGCCCGATATCTTCGAGGCCATCAGGCGGCTGGCCCGCATGCTCAAGGGAGCCTTCACCATTTTGGCAGTGGATTCGAGGCAGCCCGATCTGGTGGTGGGCATCCGGCACGATTCGCCGCTGGTGGTCGGTCTGGGAGACGGAGAGAATTACCTGGGCTCCGATGTGGCCGCCTTTGTGGCCTATACCCGCCAGGCCATGGAGCTGGGTCAGGATCAGGCCGTCTGCATCAGCGCCGACCAGGTCAAGGTCACCGACTTCCAAGGGCACCCGGTGGAGCATCCCCGCCGTTACACCATCGACTGGGATGCCTCAGCCGCCGAAAAGGGCGGATGGGATTCCTTCATGGACAAGGAGATCCACGAGGACCCTGCAGCGGTCTCCAACACTCTGCTGGGCCGGTACGACGAGTCGGGCGGCCTGGATTTGGACGAGGTCCACATCGATGAGGAGGTTTTCCGCCAGATCGACAAGATCATCGTCGTGGCCTGCGGGACGGCCTCCTATGCTGGACTGGTGGCCAAGTATGCCATCGAGCACTGGGTCCGCATTCCGGTGGAGGTAGAGCTGGCCCATGAGTTCCGCTACCGTGATCCCATTCTGACCCCGCGCACCCTGGTCGTGGCCATTTCACAGTCCGGGGAGACCATGGACACGCTGATGGCGCTTCGGCATGCACGGGAGCAGGGTTCACGGGTTCTGGCCATTTGCAACACCCAGGGGTCCACCATCCCCAGGGAGTCCGATGCCGTGCTCTACACGCACGCTGGCCCCGAAGTGGCTGTGGCCTCCACCAAGGCCTTCCTGGCCCAGATCGTGGCGGCCTACTTGCTGGGGCTCTACTTGGCCCAGGTCAAGGGAACCATGTATCGAGACGAGATTCACCAGACCATCGACAATCTTAAGGCCATGCCAGCCAAGATCCAGAAAGTGCTGGACGGACAGGCCGAGGTCATCAGGCAGACGGCTCAGCGCATGTCCAAGGCTCGCTCCTTCCTCTTTTTGGGGCGGCATGTGGGCTATCCGGTGGCCCTGGAGGGGGCGCTCAAGCTCAAGGAAATCGCCTACATCTTCACCGAGGGGTTTGCCGCCGGCGAGCTTAAGCACGGGCCTATCGCCCTGGTGGAGCCGGGTGAGCCGGTGGTGGTCATCGTCCCCAGCGCCCGGGGTCGCAATGTGCTGCATGACAAGGTCATCTCGGCCATCGAGGAGGTCAAGGCACGGGGTGCCTTCACCATCGTTGTGGCCGAAGAGGGCGATCCGGATGCCGACCGCTATGCTGACGTGGTCTTTTGGCGGCCGCCCTGTCCGACCCTGCTCAGCCCCTTGGTGGATGTGGTTCCCCTGCAACTGTTCGCCCTGGACATGGCCCGACTCAAGGGTCTGGATGTGGATAAGCCCCGCAATCTAGCCAAGTCAGTCACGGTGGAATAGAGGCTGTCCGTGGTCGTCGGGTCCGGGCAGCGGGGGCACAGGATGGTCTTGGAGGAGCCGCAGATCCCCTTCGAACCCAGAGTCATCTATGAAGACCGGCGCATCATCGTGGTCGACAAGCCTCACTTTCTGGCTACCATGCCCAGGGGGATGTGGTATGCCGGCACCGTGTTGATCAAAGTGCGACGACTCTACGGGGAGCCCGACATCATCCCTGCCCACAGGCTTGATAGGGCCACTGCGGGCGTGCTGGTCCTGGTACGCGATCCTGCTGCCAGGCGGGCCTATCAGATGCTCTTCCAGAAGCATCGCGTGCACAAGGTCTACCAGTGCCTGGCACAGGTACGACCTATAGCGCGTCCGCAGACTGGTACCGTGCGATACCTGAATCCACCCTGTATTTTTCCGCTAGAGCGCCGCTCCAGGGTGATCAAGCGCCGTGGGGTTCTCCAGGCCTGGGAGGAGCGCGGGCCTGTCAATGCCGTTACTCGGGTCGAGCTGACAGCGGGCCATGGATGTTTGGCCACCTACACCCTCTACCCGGAAACCGGCAAGACCCACCAGCTTCGTGTGCACATGAATGCTCTGGGGCTGCCTATAGTGGGTGACGATCTCTACCCCAGAATCGAGACCCGGGCCTATGACGACTTCTCCAGACCGCTGCAATTGGTGGCCCGTCGCCTGGAATTCACGGACCCCTTCACCGGGGTTAATCGCGCTTTCAACTCTTCTATTCCTTTGGATGCTTGATGAGGAGTCAGAACAGTCAGCCTAGTGGGACATAATGGTCAGGGGATCCCGGAGCCGCGGGACGACGTGGACGCGGCAGGCATCCCCGTCCGAGAATCGAGACGGACCAGGAGGTTCTACCCATGAGCAAACCGACAAGGCGGGCCTATCGATGGCCCAAGCATCTCAAGGGTCAGCAGTCCCTCTGGTACGGATGCGACTACAACCCCGACCAGTGGCCCGAGGATATATGGGATGAGGACATTAGGCTGATGACCAAGGCAGGGGTCAACGTGGTGGCCTTGGCGGTCTTCTCCTGGTCGCGCATAGAGCCCACCCAGGGTGTGTTCGACTTTGACTGGCTGGATCGGATCATTGACAAGCTTGGTCGGGCCGGCATCGGAGTCAACTTGGCCTCGGCCACGGCTTCGCCGCCGCTGTGGCTGACCCAGGCCCATCCTGAGGTTCTGCTCAGGGACGAGCGTGGCGACACGGTTTGGCCTGGGGCTCGGCAGCACTGGCGGCCTACCTCGCCGGTCTTCCGTTCCTACGCCTTGAAACTCTGCCGAGCCATGGCCGAGCACTATCGGGACAACCCCTATCTGGTGGCCTGGCATGTGGGCAATGAGTATGGCTGCCATAATCGCTTCGACTATTCCGACGATGCCATGCGGGCCTTCCAGCGTTGGTGCCGTAGCCGTTACAAGGACATTGAGGCCGTCAACCGCGCCTGGGGCACGGATTTCTGGTCACAGAGGCTGAGCGACTTCTCGCAGATTCTGCCGCCGCGTTTCATCGGCCAGGGGAATTTCCAGAATCCGGGACGCATGCTGGACTTCGAGCGCTTCAGCTCCGATGCTCTCAAGGATTTCTACATGGCCGAGCGTGACACCTTGGCTGAGATCACCCCGGACATTCCTCTGACCACCAACTTCATGGTCAGCGCCGGCGGATTCGCTCTGGACTACGATGACTGGGGCGGCCAGGTGGACTTTGTGTCCAACGATCACTATGCGACGCCGGGCAGGGATCATCTGGAGGAGCTGGCCTACTCCTCCAGCCTGGTGGATGCCATCGCCCGCCGACGTCCCTGGTGGCTTATGGAGCAGTCCACATCGGCGGTCAACTGGCGGCCGGTCAACCCCCGCAAGGAGCCCGGACAACTGGAGCGTGACTCCTTGGCTCACCTGGCACTCGGTGCTGATGCCATCTGCTACTTCCAGTGGAGGCAGTCCCGGGTCGGTGCGGAAAAGTTCCACTCGGCCATGTTGCCTCATGCAGGCGAGGGCACGGCTGTCTTCCACGACGTCTGCCAGCTGGGAGGGGACCTGCAGGGGCTCTCGCAGGCCGGTCTGGCCGGCAGCAGGCTGGTCAAGGCCCCGGTGGCCCTGGTCTTCGACTACGCAAGCCAATGGGCCAGCTCCCATGCGGCATCCCCCAGCGACCGGGTCGAGCATGGCCAGGAGCCTCCGGTCTGGTACCGGGCGTTCCTGGACAACGCCATCCGGCCTGATGTCCTGCCGGTCAGGGCCACCTGGGAGGAGTATCCGCTCGTGGTCCTGCCAGCCCTCTATCTGATTGACGCCGATCTTTCCAAACGGCTGCACAAGTACGTACGTAGTGGAGGGCGGCTGATCGTTACATGGGGCAGCGGTATCGCTGATGGGCAGGACCGCGTCTGGACCGGCGGGTACCCGGGGCCGCTTCGGGACCTGTTGGGTCTGTCGGTCGAGGAATTCGCGCCCATGGCTCCCGGCACGTCCGGTCTGATGGACCATCTGGACCTGACCGACGGGGTTACCGCACACGACTGGGCCGATGTCATCGGCAGCCTGGACAAGGGCACCAAGGTCCTGGCAAGCTACCGGGCAGATCCCTGGACGGGGTTGGATGGCATGCCGGCCATGACCGTCCATGACTGGGGTCATGGCAAGGCCGCCTACCTGGGCTGCCGTCTGGACGCCCAGAATCTGGCCAAGGTCCTTCCTGCCCTGTTGAAGGCCTTGGATGTCGCTGACATGAGGTCGGCCCAAGGCGATGCCGATCTGTTGAGAATTGAGCGAGTCAGCAGGGATGATCGGACGCGCTTCGTCTTTCTGTTCAATCGGACCAGGCATCCGGTGCGGGTTCAGCTGGAAGGCCGGGTTCTAGTGGGCTCGCTGATCAGCATCGCCGGGGATGGCAAGCAGGCCAGTCTGCAGGTCAATGGCGCGCTTGTGCAGCGTGTAGTCGGCCATCGGCATTGAGCTGGTGAATCCTGTACATACCGGCGAAGATCAGCTCGGGATCGTAGTCCTCGATCAGGTCAGTGTCCTCTGAGAATGTACGACCCATGCCGCCCGTGGCCACCACATGGAAGTCCCGGCCTATCTCGCTGCGGTACTGGCGGATGATCCGCTCCAGACCGCCAAGGAAGTTGTAGTAGAGCCCGGCCTGCATGGCCGTCCTGGTGTCCGTGGCCATGATGGTCTGAGGGCGGGTGATCTCCACCTGGGGCAGCTGGGCGGTCTGACCGGCAAGGGCCTGGGCCCCGGAACGGATGCCCGGTACGATCAGGCCCGAGCGAATGGCGCCCCTTTCATCCACATAGTTGAAGGTGGTGGCCGTGCCGAAGTCGATGACCAATACCGGCCCTCCGTAGCGGTGGAAGGCGCCCACACAGTCAGCCAGGCAGTCGGCGCCCAGGGAACGCGGGTCGTCCAGACGGATGTTCATGCCCGTCTTCACCCCGGGGCCCACCACCATTGGGTCAATGGAAAAGAAGCGGATCAGGCAGGATCTGACGGCATGCATGACCGCAGGAGCCACTGAAGAAATAATGGCGTCCTGCACATCCGCAGTCCTGTAGCCGGCCAAGGCCATGAGCTGCCCCAGCAGAAGCCCGAACTCATCGGCTGTGTGGTCAATTCTTGTGGTCAGCCTGTAGGAGGCGGCGACCTGGTCGCCCTCCATGAATCCGACCTCGATGTTGGTGTTGCCGATGTCGATGGCCAGCAGCATGTCTTTTCCTCCCTGCCGTCGTCCGGGCGCGTGGCGCTTTCCGAGCCCATCCTAAGCGCATAAGCCTGGGTGGTGGCTTCGGGGAGTATGCTGGTGGGCGGTGATCGACCAGAATGGCGGTCAACCGCAGCATAAGGATTCGTCAATGAATGCAGATCGAGACGGCGCGCATGCCCATAGCAGTGTGACCGCAACAGATACAGGCGCGGTACAGGAGTCAGGCCCCAGCACTGATCCCGAACTCAATGCCAGGATCAGGCCCATGAGGTCAGGTGGCAACAGCCTGCCTTGGAAGTTGCTCAGTCTCCTGCTGGCCCTGGCCTTGGCCCTCTCCCTGTGGACCGGGCATCGTGGAGCCGCTGGTCAGGCCGAGGGCGGAACCGTGGCGGAAACGGTCACGGTTGGACTCAAGCTGGCCCCCACCAATCTGGACATTCGCAGCCAGTCGGGCACGGCGCTGGATCAGCTTCTGATCGGCAACGTCTATCAGGGCCTGGTGTCACGGGATTCCCGGAACCGGGTGCGCCCGGGTCTGGCCAGGACCTGGAATGTCTCTGAAAGCGGGCTGATCTACACCTTCCATCTGCATGAGGGCATCCGCTTCTCCAATGGCCATGCTCTTCGGGCCCAGGACGTGGTCGACTCCATACGCGGGCTCATGACAGGTCATTATCAGGGCAGCGAGATGCTGGAGGGTTTCCAGAGCGTTGATGCCACGAATCCGCTGACTGTCCGTCTGACGCTGTCCAGACCCTACCAGGATCTACTCTGGCAGCTGAGTGGCAGGGCTGGTCTGGTCTTTGACCGGCGAGCCCATTACGACATGAAGACCCAGGCCGTGGGCTCCGGTCCATACCTCCTGGAAAACTTCCGTCCAAACGATTCGGTCACCCTCAAGGCCGATCCGCATTACTGGGGCAGCGACAAGCCTAAGACGCCAACCATCGTTATCCGCTACCTCAATGACGACAACGCCGCCGTCAACGCCCTGCGCAGCGGGGATGTGCAGGTGCTGGCTCCAGTCACCGAGAACCTGGCCAGCCCATTCCGCAACAATCCCGACTTCCAGGTCAAGGCGGGCGACGACACCGACAAGTACGTCTTGGCCATGAACGGCAAGGGTGCCGCCACATCCGATCCACGGGTGCGTCAGGCCATCCGCCATGCCATTGATCATCGGCAGCTGATCGCATCCCGGGGCGGATCGGACAGGGGCTTGGGCGGTCCAATACCCTCCCTGGATCCAGGCTATCGGGATCTGACCGGGCTCTACCCCCACGATCCGGAGCAGGCGCGGAGGCTTCTGGCCCAGACCGGGTATGGTCCCGACCACCCGCTTAAGCTGCGGCTGACATATGCCAACACCTACGGCAGCGAATTGGGCGATCAGCTGCGCTCGCAACTGCGTCAGGTGGGCATCGACCTGGATGTGCGGGTGGTGGAGTTTTCAGTTTGGCTGCAGGACGTGCATGCCAACAAGGACTACGACCTGTCCCTGGTGGATCATGGCGAGAGCCACGACTTCCATCAGTGGGCCAACCCCGGCTACTACTACAACTACGACAATCGTCAGGTCCAGGAGCTCTACCAGAAGGCCATGGCCACGACCTCCGCCGATGACTCCGACAGACTCTTGGCCCAGGCCGCCCGGATTGTCAGCAGCGATGCGGCGGCGGACTGGCTCTTCAACTACCGGGTGACCACGGCCTGGAGGACGGGGTTGGAGGGCTTCCCGGTCGATCTGAACCAGTCCCTCATGCCCCTGTCCGACGTGATTTATAGGCGGGGATGACCATGGTCAGATTCCTGATGCGGCGCCTGGTGCTCTTCGTCTTGGCGCTGATGGGCATCTCCCTGCTGATCTTCCTGGCCCTACGCATCCTGCCCGGTGACGTGGCCGCGGTCATGGCCGGACTGGATGCCCCACCTGAGCGTGTCGACAGGCTGCGTCGGCAGATGGGCCTGGACCGCTCCTACTCACGGCAGTATCTGGATTGGATCAGCGACTTTCTGAAAGGGGACCTAGGCAAGTCCACTCTGACCAACCGTTCCATTGCCTCCCAGGTGGGCATACGAGCCCAGATCACCTTCCCTCTGATTCTTTTGGGGCTGGGCGTGGCCCTGCTGCTGGGCGTCCCCCTGGGTTGCGCCGCCGCTCTGGCTCGCTCGCCACGGATGCAGTCTTTCAGCCACATGGCAGCCATCGTGGGCGGATCCGTACCGGCCCTCTGGTCAGGACTGCTGTTGATCATGCTCTTCGCCAGGGGAAGTGGCCTGATCGGTCTGCTGCCCTCCCAGGGCTTTCCTGCTCTCGGCTGGGCTCGTCCGGGGCAGGCCCTGTCGTCATTGATTCTGCCTGCCCTGTCCACCGGCATCATCGTGGGCGCCGGCATCATGCGGTACACTCGTTCCCTTCTGGGCGACATGCTCTCTTCGAGGTATGTGGACATGGGCATGGCCTGCGGGATGACCCGAACCCAGGCCGCCCTGCGCATCGGTCTGCGGCTGGCTTCTCCCCAGTTGGTCTCGGTGGTGGGGCTGACCATGGCCGAGATGATCACCGGGGTCATGGTCAGCGAGAACCTGTTCGCCCTGCCGGGGCTTGGCTCCATGCTGATCACCGATGTGGGCAACCGGGATCTTCCGGCCGTTCAGTCCGAGCTGCTTCTTCTGGCGGCCTTCTTCCTCTTCCTGGGACTGCTGGTGGACGTTATCCATAGACTGATCGATCCGCGTTTTCGAGGTGCGGTCAGGAAGGAGGTGGCTGACTGATGGGCTGGGGGCATACAGACAGGCCCCGCCTGGGATCGAGGGCCGCTTTCCCCGGCCGACTGGGATTTTTCGGGCGGACGCGTTTGGCACTGGCCAGCATGTGGCGCAAGCCCTCTGGGCGATACTCGCTGATTGTTCTGGCCATTTGGATCCTGGTCTCCCTGGTCTCCAGGTTCTGGACCCCGGTTCCTATTTGGGACACTGACGGGTACCGGATCTGGCAGGCTCCCAGCCGCGACCATCTGTTGGGAACGGACGGCACCGGAGCAGACATTCTCTCCTGGCTGATGGCGGGGTCGGCCACCAACCTGGCCATCTGCCTTCTGACGGTCATCCTGTCAGGCGTATTGGGGCTCCTTCTGGTCATGGCCATGGTCTCTCGACGTTCTGTAGTATCGCAGACGGTCGTGGTGCTGATCGATGCCCTGATTTCCTTGCCCACAGTCCTGCTGGCTCTGGTCCTGGCCGTCCCCCTGGGACCCAGCATTGCCGTGGTTGTCGTGGCCTGTGGTTTCGGCTACGGACTCAACCTGGCCCGGATCGTGCGGCCCCAGGCGCTCCTGGCGGAAGAGTCGGACTACGTGCAATCCGCCCGGCACAGTGGAGTTGGGTCCTTCAGAATCTTCTGTACCCACCTGGTGCCCAATATCATTCCGGTCCTGTGTGTGCAGCTCTCCATGTCGGCGGGGACCTCCGTTCTAGCTGAGGCAGGGTTGACCTATCTGGGGATGGGTGTTCCCTCTGGCCTGCCCTCCTGGGGTCATTCGCTGGCCGCCTCGGTCAAGTTCATTAATGTCTTTCCGCTGACCGTGCTCTGGCCCGGCTTGGTGGTCACCATGGTGGTGGTGGCGCTGAACCTGTTCGGTGATGCCCTGCGCGATGCCATTGATCCGGTTTCCAACCCCTGTCTCAGGGCCGCCGTGGCTGCCGCGGGTTGGTCCGCTCTCCGGTCTGAGAAGCGCCAGGAAACGTCTGCGCAATCAGATGACTCCGATCATCATATCGAAAGTGAGATCCATGCCGGCGAGGGAGGTCAGCCATGTCGCTGAGTATTGACGGCCTGAGTCTGTCCATCAATGGCCGCACCATTCTCGACCAGGTGGACCTCAAGGTGGGGGACGGCCAACGGGTCGGCCTGATCGGCTCCTCAGGCTCCGGAAAGTCGATGATCGCCCGCAGCGTTCTGGGCACAGCACCACTGATGGCCTCCCTGTCTGGATCCATTCTGGTGGACGGGCTCCAGATTCTCGGCTCTGATGACCAGTCTCTGGCGGACCTGCGCGGTTCCCGGATGGGCATGATCTTTCAGAATCCTTCCATGGCCCTGAACCCTGTCAAGAAGGTCTACAGCCAGGTGGAGCTCCCTCTTCGCCGCCACTACCGCCTGAGCGCCCAGGAAAGGCGTAGACGGGTCATGGAAATATTGGAACAGGTCGGGTTGGATGTGGAACTGGCTGGCTCCTATCCGCATGAGCTGTCCGGAGGCCAGCAGCAGCGGGCGGCTATAGCTGCAGCCCTAGTCACCAAGCCCAGACTGATCCTGGCGGACGAGCCGACCACGGCCCTGGATGCCATCACCCAGCGGCAGGTCGTGGATCTGTTGGTCTCCTTGGTTGACCAGAGCGGGGCCTCCTTGCTGTTCATCACCCATGACTTCTCCGTACTGGCTCGGGTTGCTGATTACTGCTACATACTTGACGCAGGCCGAGTGGTGGAAAGCGGGCAGACTCGCAACATTCTGCGCAGCCCATCCAGTCCACAGGGCAGGACCTTGGTGAGAGCGGCCAGAGAGTTGACGCTGAGCGCAGATGGAGACAAGCATGATGGCGACTGACGGTGCACATGCCGATCCGATCCTGATCGGGAGGGGCCTGACCAAGGCCTATGCCTCCAACGGCAGCGGCATGGTTCGAAAGGCTGCGGTTGACGGAATCGATGTCTCCCTCCTGCCGGGGGAGTGCCTGGCGATCATAGGGGAGTCAGGTTCAGGGAAAACCACGCTTTCCCGTCTGCTCCTGGGTCAGTTGAGGGCTGATGCCGGGCAGGTGGCATATTTGGGCAGATCGGTTCTCCACGGTTCCCCGGCCGCCAAGTCGCTTGCGCGAGACTCTGCTCTGGTCTTTCAGAATCCCTTCGCCTCTCTCGACCCCCGGTGGACCATCGGCCGATCGGTCGCCGAACCTCTTCTGGCTGCCAGGCGCAGGGGGGGTGGACACCTATGGCATCGTCGTCAGAACAGGACGGGCCCTGCTGATCAGGTGGCCAAGGTCTTGTCGGAGGTTCAGCTTGACCCCGGCAGGATCATGACGGCTTATCCTTCGGATCTGTCCGGAGGCCAGGCCCAGCGGGCGGCCATAGCCCGGGCTCTGATCGTGAAGCCCCGGATACTCCTGGCCGATGAGCCCATGAGCGCCATCGATGTCTCAGCACGCGTCGGGATTCTCCATACCCTTCAATCCATCATGGCCCAGTCCAAACAGCAGAGTGATCCGTCAAATGGCATGTCCATGATCATCATCTCCCATGATCTGGGTGTGGTCCAGCACATCGCAGACAGGGTCATGGTGCTCAGCCAGGGAAAGGCGGTGGAGGAGGGGCCGGTGGAAGCAATCCTCAATCATCCCAAGCAGTCCTATACCAGACAGTTGCTGGCAGCCGCGACCCTGTAGGTTTCCGTCTATGTCCCACGATTGACCACATGGTCGTTCGCCCACTGCTTGACTCCTGCCGTGGCAATAGACTGGGGAATCATGGTGGACATCCAGGATGCAGGGCAGGCGCTGAAGCGGTATTTCGGATATGAGTCTTTTCGCCCGGGTCAGGAAGATCTGGTCAAGGCGATTCTGGATGGGCAGGACTGCCTGGGTGTGATGCCGACCGGGGCTGGCAAGTCCATCTGCTATCAGATTCCTGCCACCCTGCTGGACGGGTTGACCATCGTCATCTCCCCCTTGGTTTCCCTGATGAAGGACCAGGTGGACGGGCTGGAGGATGCCGGCATCCAGGCCTCGTTCGTCAATTCCACCCAAGCTATGGATGAGCAGTCCCTGGCCCTGGCGGAAGCTGCCCAGGGACGCAGCAAGATCCTCTATGTGGCTCCCGAGCGGCTGGATGCCCCCAGATTCAGGGAATTCGCCCAGCGTACGAGGATCTCCCTGCTGGCTGTGGATGAGGCCCACTGCGTATCCCAGTGGGGTCAGGACTTTCGCCCTGCCTACCTGGGCATCGGCGATTTCATCAGATCCCTGCCTAACCGGCCCACGGTGGCAGCCTTCACTGCTACGGCGACCGAGAAGGTTCGGCGCGACATCGTATACATGCTGGGCTTGAACGACCCCTATGTAGCGGTGACAGGATTCGACAGGCCAAACCTCTTCTTCGACGTGATCAAGCTGGAGAGCAAATACAAGAATCGCTGGGTGGTTCAGTACGCCCTGAAGCATCAGGACGATTCGGGCATCGTCTACTGCGCCACCCGCAAGGAGACCGAAGCCCTTGCCGATGATCTGACCAAGGCCGGTGTCAGCGCTGTCAGCTACCACGCTGGCATGGATACCCAGGACAGGGTGCAGGCACAACGGGACTTCGTTGACGACAAGGTGCAGGTGGTCGTGGCCACCAATGCTTTCGGCATGGGCATCGACAAGTCCAACGTGCGCTATGTCGTTCATCACAATATGCCTGAGAGTATCGAGGCCTACTACCAGGAGGCCGGCAGGGCGGGACGCGACGGCGAGCCCGCCCGATGCTCGCTGCTGTGGAACGAGAGCGACATCGTCACCCGCAGGCGGCTCTTGGACATGGACAATGGCAACGACAGACTGACCGGTGAACAGACTGAAGCGGTCAGGGCCGAACACCGGCGTCTGCTCAATGTCATGATCGGCTACTGTCGAACCACCGGCTGCCTTCACCAGTACATGCTGCGGTACTTCGGCGAGGAGGTGGACCAGGCTGCTGCAGGTCTTTCGCCCGCCGAGGCCGACAAGGGCAAATCCGTCACAGCAGGGCATCCCGACACGGGCAGCGTCGGCTGCCAGAACTGTTCCAACTGTCTGAGCACCTTCACGACCATCGACGTCAGCGATGTGGCCCGTGCCATCAGCAGGTGCGTGCATGATGTGAACCAGCGATTCGGCTCCGGCAAGATCGCTCAGATCCTCCGGGGTTCGCGCTCGCAGGACCTTCTTCAGCGAAGGCTGGATCGGTGCCCCAGCTATGGCGCTCTGGCCCAGGTTCCAGAGGCGCGAATTCGCGACGTGCTTAACCAGATGGCCTCGGACGGGTATCTGCATATCACCGAAGGGCGGCTGCCCATGGTCCACTTCGGACCCAAGGCTGTACAGACGGTCAGACCGGACTTCCATTACGAAATCAAGCGGACGGAACGCCCGAGTATTTCAGGCAAGGTCTTCGGCGGCGGGTCTTCTTCGACAGTTGGCGATGACGGTCTCGATCAGGCCGGCGCAAGCGATGCCAGCCCAGAGGATGAGGAACTCTTCCAGAAGCTGCGCGATCTGCGGACCAGCATAGCCCGCGAGATCGGCAAGCCGCCCTACATCGTCTTCTCCGACAAGGCGCTGCGCGATATGTGCCGCCTTCGACCCGTCGACGATGCGACCTTCCTGACCGTCAACGGGGTGGGACAGCACAAACTGGAGCAATATGGGTCCCAGTTCATGAGGGTCATTTCCGAGTTCTCGGCCGGAAGAGGGTGAATATGGCCATGGGCACGGCAGGGTCTGATAGGCGGGTCGGCCTACCATGAGGTATGCATGACTTCACCGCGGCTGCCTTTCGTATGGGCGCCCGACAGGAAAGGAAATTACAATGGCTGACAAACCTATCGTAGAGAGCTTCCAACTGGACCACACCAAGGTCAAGGCGCCCTACGTTCGTCTGATCGACGAAGAGAAAGGCCCGCAGGGAGACATCATCTCTAACTATGATCTGCGCCTGGTCCAGCCCAACCAGAACGCCATTCCAACTGCCGGGCTGCACACCATTGAGCACACCATCGCCGTGCTCCTGCGCGAGCGCATTCCCGGCTACATCGACTGCTCGCCCTTCGGTTGCCGTACGGGCTTCCATCTGCTTGCCTGGGGCCGTCATTCGACCGAGGATGTGGCCAAGGCTCTGAAGGAGTCCTTGGAGTTCATCGCCGAAAAGGCCACCTGGGATGACGTGCCCGGCACCGAGATCACCTCCTGCGGCAACTACCGCGACCATTCGCTCTTCTCGGCCAAGCAGTGGAGCCGCGACATTGTGGCCGCTGGCATCAGCTCCGATCCTTACGAGCGCAAGCTGGTCTGAGCGCTGACTAAGAGGCCCAGGCTGAAGATGAAAGCTCAGCCTGGGCCTCTATCTTGCTTTAATCCATGGGTACCGTTGACTCGCGTTGAATCAGACGGCAGGGTACATAGTCAATCCCATGGTGCGGCTGTCCTTTGATGGCATCCATGAGCTGCCGAGCGGCAATGCGGCCAATCAGCTCGGTGTTGTTGTCGATGCTAGTCAATGAAGGCCTGGAGGCGTTGACCAGCACATCCCAGTTGTCGTGGCCTACCACCGCCACGTCATCAGGAATCGACAGCCCCTGCTGCTTCAGTGCATCGATGCAGCCCCTTGCCAGTTGGTCACTTTGACAGACGACTGCATCAAAATCGACGCCTTGGTCAAGCAATAGTCTGGTAGCCGCGCGTCCCCAATTCTCATTCCAACGGCCGTATCGGATTGGCCCAGCAGGTTCAAGGCCGAATTCTGCCAGCGCCTCAAGTGATCCCTTGGTCCGATCTGTGGCTGCTGTAAAAGTTTCGTCGCCTCCAATGATGGCTATTTTGTTGCGTCCGCAGGAGATGAGCGAATTGACTGCGATTCGTCCGGCATCGACATTGTCGCAGGTGACAGAAGCATCATTGGGATTGGTTGACGGTCCATATGCATAGACCAAAGGGACACCTACGTTTCCCAGGCTGGAACGGGGATTGGTTTCCCTCTGCACGATGAGCAGGCCGTCCACATTCAACGAGAGTAGTTTTTCAACATGGCTGCGTTCCAAGGCTTCATCACCTCGGGCGTTCGCCAGCAAAACAGATACGGAGCCAGCGCGCAACTCGTTTTCGGCCCCAATCAGGATAGGGGTTGAAAAACGGCCGGTCAGGTCTGAGGTGACCAGACCGATGATGCCGCTCTTGCCGCTGGCCAGCGATTGAGCCATCTTGTTTGGACTGTAGTGCAGACGTTCTGCCGCTGCCCGAACCTTTTTTCTGGTCGCTGGACTCACCCTGGGCTGGTCATGAAGCGCTTTAGAAGCCGTCGATAGCGACACCTGGGCCATTCGTGCCACATCCGACAGCCTGACAGTCCGTGTTGTCTTCTCCATGTCCGACTCCAGTTCGTGAATTTTCCGAGCAGTTGATTGCATCGTGTGTTAATCCATATGCTAGTGCGGTCTTGCGAGGATTTCGGCAGTTGCGAAAACTCAAAACCTTCATTTTCGCATAGACGACAAAAAGTAGAGGAAAATACTTCATCTATGAATAATCAATAGGTTTGCAACACTGTGAGAAAGCGATTTTGCATTTTCGCTGATATCACATATGATGAAAGGGCTTTTGGCGTGGATCATTCGGTTGGATTCAAATGAGACTCGTCGAATGCTAAGCGGAGTTTCCGCAGCCAGCTCTCAACGATGAGCGGGAACGTAGAGAAAGAAGCAGATATGATCTCGATGAAGAGCATCGTACGTACGACGACAGCCATAGCCGCTGTCGCCATGCTCCTGCCATTGGCCGCATGTGGAGGAGGATCGCAGCCCGGCGCGGTTTCCGACAAGATACCGGCCAAGGGGACGGACGATGGGGAGCAAATCACCTTGTGGACCAGATCGCCACTGGAGCGGCAGGCAAAAAACGTGGTCGCTGTGTACAACAAGTCCCACAAGAACAAGGTCAAGTTGGAGATTATCCCCAACGACGATATGGAAGGCAAGGTAGGCGGAGCCTCCCAGACTGGTTCGCTGCCGGATATTCTGGCGGGTGATGTAGTCCGCATTCCCTATTGGGCTTCTGAGGGCATCTTCAAGGACATCACCAAGCAGATCGATGCCCTGTCGAATAAGGCTGATCTTCAACAGGGCCATATCAAGGCTGGAACAGTGGATGGCAAGAAATACACGCTGCCCTTCATCACCGATGTTTCGATCATGGTCTGGAACAAAGACCTTTACCAGCAGGCCGGTCTGGACCCGGAGAAAGGCCCAGCCAGCATAGAGGAATTCACAAGTCAGGCCAAGAAGATTGCCGGTTTGAACAAGGACGGGGTCTCAGGATCATATCTGGCTGGTCAGTCAGGCGGGGCGCTGGCATTTGATCTTTTCCCGTCCTCGTGGGCTGATGGTCATGAAGTGATGAACGACGACGGTAGCAAGGCTTCTCTGGACAACCCCTCTATGAAGGCCACTCTGGACGCTTACCATCAGCTTGCTGAGACCTCCAATGGCCTAGGAGCAGGCTCCAAGGAGGAGACGGGCGCTACTTGGACAGCCCCATTCGCCAATGGAAAGGTCGGTGTGATGCCCTACCCCAACACTTCGGTGACCGCAGTCATTGAAGCGGAGAAGAAGGGCGGATTCAAGGTTGGCGTGGCTCCTATACCCGGCACTGAGGAGGGCAAGACCGCCACTTTCCTTGGCGGGGATGCCATGGGAATCTCCAAGGACAGCAAGCATGTCGCTCAGGCTTGGAACTTCCTTTCCTGGCTGATGCAAGCGGATAGCCAGAAGCAGGTGTTTGCTGACAAGGGTGACACCGCATCGAACATCCGTACCCTGAAGACCGCTTATACCGATGCTGATCCGCGGGTACAGACCATCAATTCTGTCATTGTCGACGGCCATGGTCAGACCCCAAAGTCTCCGGCCTTCAACGAGGCCTTCAATGCCGCCGGGTCGCCCTGGCAGTTACTGATACAGAATGCCGTCTGGGGCAAGGGTAATTTGCAAGCCGACAATCAGGCGGTCAGCAAGGTCCTGTCCAAGGAGTGAATGGCCGTAAATAAGGATCCATCGGTTTCGTCAGAAAGGTTGCGGAGGAGCCTCTCTGACGATCGCCGACGATCGGTATGACCAACGAAGGGGTGCAATATGTCAGGCAGCAGTGGGCAAGCAGTAACACGAAGACGAAGCATGGTAGGCGGAAGAAGAATGCGCCGAGGGATGATTTATGCTCTCCCGGATTGGCTGTTCATTATCGTCCTTTTCGTCGTTCCCATCGTCCTGCTGATCGTCATGGCAGGTTCTCGCTGGACCTTGATGGGCGGTAACCGGGGTTGGAATTTTCCGACGAATTTCATCAAGGTTCTGCACAATGAGCTGCTTGGCCATGCCATCGGGTTCACGTTGGAGTACACCGTCATAGTAACCGTTATTCTCCTGGTCCTCGGACTGGGATTGGCCTTGCTTGTGCAAGAGTCCAGTGCATGGAACAACGTGCTTAGGACCTGCTTCCTGCTGCCTAGCGCCACTGGACTGGCTTCAGCATCGTTGCTCTTCTATGCCCTGTATTCGCCTCAGGTGGGACCGGTCACGAAAATCCTGGCTCATCTGGGACTCATGCATGCCAATGGTTCTGTGCTGGCCACCGGGCAGAGTGCCCTTTGGGCCACCATTATTGTCATTGTCTGGCGGTTCTCGGGGTACTACATGCTGCTCATGATGATAGGTCTGCAATCCATTCCGGGTGATCTTTACGAAGCTGCACGCATGGATGGGGCGGGTACTTGGCGGATTTTCAAGTCAATCACCCTTCCTTTGATGCGGCCGACCATCATTATGTGCTTGGTCTACTGTGTAACCGGGTCCATTCTCGCTTTCGATCAGTTTTTCATTCTGACCAAGGGTGGGCCGAACAATGCGACCATGACCGTAGTCGAGCTCATTTACAACTTTGCCTTCGACTCCAAGAAGGACCTAGGCATGGCTGCAGCGCTCTCCCTGATTGTGCTGCTGGCCCTGGTCGTCATCAATTCCATTCAAATGCGCGGTCTGCGCGACAATACCAAGTGAGGGGAATCATGACTACGCCCTTGTGGAAACGCTGCATAAGCAGGATTCTTCAGGCCCTGTTGGCCCTGGTCTTCATTGCTCCCCTGATATGGGTGGTCATCTGCTCCTTCAGTCCGCAGACAGGATCTGCCCAGACGGACGGCTGGGGACCGGGCAATTATCTGACCTTGTTGCACTACCAGGACGGGTTGCCTACCTACTTGGCCAATTCGGTGGTAATCACTCTGGTTACGGTGGTGCTTTCCGTAATTGTCTGCACTATGGCTGGGTACTCCTTCTCCAGATTTGAATATCCAGGGCATGATCTGGGATTTATGGTAACGCTGTCCATTCTCATGGTGCCGTATGCATCCCTGCTGATACCGCTTATGGTTTGGTACAAGGACATCGGTCTGAACGATTCCCTGGTTGGCGTCGGCCTTGTCCTGACTCTTTTCCAACTTCCCATGAGCACCTTCATTATGCGGATAGCTTTTGATGCCATTCCCAAGGATATGGAGGAGGCCGCCATGGTAGACGGATGCAATAGCCTGCAGGCACTGGTCAAGATCCTGATGCCCGTAGTCAAACCTTCCATGGTGACCGTGGGGCTGCTGGCCTTCCTTGAAGCATGGAATAATTTCATGATTCCCCTCTACCTTGTCGGGTCCTCGCACGCCCCCCTGCCTTTGGCCTTGGTCAACATGCGTCAGCAGACCATGGGCGTTATTGATTATGGAGCTACAGAGGCCGGCGTGGTTGTTTTGCTTCTGCCTGCAGCGATCCTCTTCCTGGCGCTTCAGAAGTATTACGTCAAGGGATTCATGGCAGGCGCAGTCAAGGGCTGACGGTCCGCGTTGACGATTGTGGACAGAAGGAGAACGAATGAGAAAAACACAGTTGCGCTGGAAGCCACTGCCTAGTGAACCACAAGTTAGGATTACATCAACTTTTTGGCAACATCGGCGGGAGCAGATTGCACGTGTGGTTTTGCCCTATCAGTGGCAGGTTCTCAATGATCAAGCCAATGTAAATGTGCCTGATGATCCAGCCGGCAATCAGGGTTCTGACCCACTTAGTCATGCTGTCAGCAATCTGCGCATTGCCGCTGGTGAGCAGGCTGGAGAATTCAAAGGTATGGTCTTTCAGGATTCCGATCTCTACAAGTGGCTGGAGGAAGCCGCCTATGTGCTGGAGTATCATCCAAATTCCCACCTGCAAGCGGTCTGTGACAGAACCGTGGACCTTATTTCCAGGGCTCAGACTCCAGACGGGTACCTGGTCACACCATTTCAGATCGGGACGGGTCCTTGGGCGGATCGCAGGCCCTTCTCGCAGTTGCAGCAATCCCATGAAACCTACAGCATGGGTCACTACATAGAAGCGGGACTGGCGTATTACCAAGTCACCGGCAATAGGCAGGCCTTGGATATAGCTCGTCGGATGGCTGATTGCATTGATTCGCATATTGGACCCGAAGAGGGGAAAATCCACGGAGCCGATGGTCATCCTGAAA
Organism: Bifidobacterium sp. B4079; assembly: GCF_026537385.1. Lineage (NCBI taxonomy): Bacteria > Bacillati > Actinomycetota > Actinomycetes > Bifidobacteriales > Bifidobacteriaceae > Bifidobacterium > Bifidobacterium sp. B4079. Next base: position 80,495 of record NZ_JAFNMH010000001.1, read on the forward strand.
TCGAGCTTGCCCTTTGCAAGCTCTTTGAGGCTACTGGTGAAGAGCGGTATAAGCAATTGGCTGCCTATCTCATCAATATTCGTGGGCAGGATCCACGTTTCTACGCCAAGCAACAAGAGAGCGCGCCAGGTGAGCAAATTGCGCCGGATATGGCCGATTATCCTCTGGAGTACTTTCAGGCTGATCGCCCGGTTCGTCAGCAACAAACAGCTCATGGCCATGCAGTGAGGTTGATGTATCTATGTACGGGCATGGCTCACCTGGCTGCCATTACCCAAGATGCAGACTTGGAACGCACGGTACGCCGACTGTGGCGCAACTTGGTCGACAAACGCATGTATATCACCGGGAATGTCGGATCCACTCACGTCGGTGAGTCCCTCACCTACGATTACGATCTGCCTAATGACACTATGTACGGGGAAACTTGTGCGTCGGTCGGAGCTACCATGCTGGCCGAGAGAATGCTTGCGCTGGATGCCGATGGCGAATATGGCGACATACTCGAGCGTGAGCTTTTCAACGGTGCCTTGGCAGGCATCAGTCTGGATGGACGTCAGTACTTCTATGTCAATCCCCTCCAAGTCGATCCCGAGGGCATAGACAATCCGGATCGTCATCACGTTCTGGCACATAGAGTGGACTGGTTTGGCTGCGCCTGCTGTCCCGCCAACATCGCCAGACTGATCGCCTCCGTGGATAGATATATTTATGCAAGACCTGATGACTTCACGGTGCTCAGCCATCAGTTCATCGCCAATCAGGCCGGCTTTGACAATGGCCTTGAAGTTGTGGAGTCCACGAATTACCCATGGAGTGGACTTGTCGACTACGACTTGGAACTGTCTGCGGATGCTTCCGGACCAGTTCGTTTCGGGATCAGAGTGCCCAGTTGGACGGCAGATTCGTACAAGATGACCCATGACGGATTCGAAGAATCGACGGAGCTTGAGCGCGGATTCATTTATGTGGATCTGGCTCCAGGCCAAAAGAGCCATGTTCACCTGGAAATGGATATGGCCGTTAAGCTCATGAGAGCCAACTCGCGGGTTTCGTCGGATGCCGGATCTGTTGCGCTTATGCGGGGCCCTCTGGTCTATTGCGCAGAGTCGACTGATAACCCGGGGAAGCTTTGGCAGTACCGGGTCCTTGTTGATCCTCAGAAAGTGACATCTGAATTCCACCAGGATCTGCTTGGCGGCGTCGACATGCTGACCGTACCAGCCATGCTTGATTCCGAGGATAGCCCTGATGATCCTCTCTATATCCCCCTGTCGGATAAGCATGAGCGATCTGTAAACATGAAGTTGATTCCTTACTATGCTTGGGCCAATCGGGAGACGGGAAGCATGAAAGTCTGGTTAAGGAGCTGATAAAGAAAGGGTCCGATTTTTATGAGAGGCGCGCAATAGCCCAAACTATTCCCTGATTCGCTCAATGCGTACTCACTTCGTAGCAGCTTCCTGATGGATACACTCGTACTTCGGCAATCGCGGGGGCGGGCCTGGCCCCTCCCGCATCGGTCGAGAAAGAGGTAGCCACAGTGAGCAGGTACGCGATGGAAACTGCACGTTGGATCCGTCATGCCACCATGGACGACTTTGAGGCGATCATGCCTGTCTACGCCTACGCCAGGAAGCGGATGGCCGAGACCGGCAACCCCCGTCAGTGGGGGGACAAGTACCCCCTGCCCGAACGCATCCGCGAAGATATCGCCGGGGGCCACACCATGCTCTTGGTTGACGATGCAGCTGGCATGGATCAGATGCCTGAGGATCCCGTCTACCCTGAACCTGAGCTGGACGAGCACAAGGGCAGCCACGAGCGCATCGTCGGCGTCTTTGCCCTCTTCCATGATCCGGAGCCGGATTATCGGGTCATCGATGGCAGTTGGCTGGACGACCGCCCCTATACCACCATCCATCGGGTGGCCGCCTCAGGACTGGGGCGCCACGCGGCCGGGGACCTGCTTGACTGGAGCATGCGCCGATACGAGAACATCCGGGCTGATACGGGACTGAAGAACTATGTCATGCAGCACATCCTGGAGACCCATGGTTTCACCCGCTGCGGCAACATCATCATGCCTGAGAACAAGGAGATCGAGAACGTGCGGGTGGCCTATCAGTGGCACGGCCGCCCCCTTGACCTGGCTGAGCGCGAAAGGGAGGCCAAGCGCTTGGTCACTGTCTGAGACCGTCGCAGCGCCGTCGCACAATGGAGCCATGACTTTGAATGCAGCACCGGCATGGCGGTTCTCCGGGCCCGAGGGCCAGAGACATTACGAGCAAGCTCTTCGGGCCTATCCTGGGCAGATCATCGTGGACTTGCGGACCTTGAAGGCCAATATGGTCACCCTGGTGAAACTGGTTCATTCCACGAACCCCGGTGCTGCAGTCATGGGCGTGGTCAAGGCCGATGCCTACGGCCATGGGCTCATCCCCGCCGCCCTGGCGGCCTTGGCCGGCGGGGCCACCTGGCTGGGCACGGCCCAGCCCAGCGAGGCCCTGCGTCTGCGTCGTGCAGGCATAGGCTCCGATCGTTGCCGGATTCTGTCCTGGATGTTCAACGGGGACCGCGCCCCCTTCGGTCAGCTGATTCAGGCTGCCATCGACCTGGGCGTCGGTTCCCTGAAGACCATGGACATGGTGGCTAAGGCTGCAGATCAGGTTGGCAGGCCTGCCCGTGTCCACATCAAGGTGGACACCGGCTTCGGACGCAACGGCTTTACTCCTGAAGCCTTCGGGGATGCCCTGCACGAGCTCTCCACCCTGGCCGCCCAGGGTCTGTTGGAGCCTGTGGGGCTTTTCAGCCATCTGGCAGTGGCCGACATGCCTGCCGTGGACGAGTTCGTGTCGTCCACTGGCGAGCAGATCGCCCTCTTTGAGGAGTTCTCTGACAGGATGGCGGCCGCCGGCATGAAGCCCGCAATCCGGCATCTGGCCAACACCGCCGCCACACTCACCCGTCCTGGGATACGTTATGACCTGACCCGTCCTGGCATCGGCCTGTACGGATACGAGCCGGATCCCTCCATGGGGGTTTCGACTGATTATGGCCTACGCCCGGCAATGACCCTCCAGGCTCAGCTGGGCACCGTCAAGGATATGCCGGCCGGCCACGGCGTCTCCTACGGACGCACTTATTTGACGGAGAAGCCGACAAGCACGGCCATCTTGCCTCTGGGATATGGCGACGGAATTCACCGGTCTGCCTCGGGCTTCGACCGTGAGGGCGCTATGGGCCGGGAGCACTTGGGCGGCCCCGTCCGTTTGATGACTCGTCAAGGACCCAAGTTGGTTCGCGTCGCTGGCAGGGTCTGTATGGACCAGTGCGTTCTTGATCTCAGGGGCATGGCTTCCGAATTGGGAGTGAACGAGGGCGATACCGTTGTTCTCTTCGGGCCAGGTCGGGGGGAGGATCAGGCTGAGCCAACCGCTGATGACTGGGCCCGGGCCGCCGACACCATCAGCTATGAGATTTTCACCTGCCTGCGTAGCCGGATTCCGCGGCTCTATCTGGGTGTGCATGAGGTGATCGACCCTGCCGACCTGCACCTGATCGCCCCTGAATCTGTACTTTGAGACCACAATCACAGGTCGAACATAGGCTTGGAGCCTTGTCAAGGGGCATTATTAGTGGTGAGATGAGGTTATGGCTACATATACAGGAAATGAACCAAGCAATATATCGTACACAGCTGTAGCTGACATCACCGGTGGCCGTGAGGGCCATGCGGACAGCCACGAGCCCGATCTCTCCTTGGACCTGGACACACCCAAGGCCATGGGGGGCAAGGGCCAGGGCACCAACCCCGAGCAGCTCTTCGCCATCGGCTGGGGCGCCTGCTTCCAGGGAGCCATGGGACTGGCCGGCAAGGAGTTGCGCGTGCCGGCCACCAAGCTGGCCCAAAGCAGGGTGCGCACCCATATCTCCCTCGGTGACCAGGGCGAGTCCTTTGGCATCAAGGCTCTGATCGAGGTTTGCCTGCCCGGCGTCGATCGTGATCTGGCCACCCGCCTGGTGGAGCGCACCCAGGAGCTTTGCCCCTATTCCAAGGCCACGGCGGGCAATGTGCCCACTGAAGTGGTGGTCGTGGACGATCTGGACTGAACTGAGCGGGCGCGCCTGATGGGCACTGACGAGGAGGGCGGATCCCGCCTGCTGGCCGAGGGCTACTCCGCCCGTGATCAGGAACGGTGGGCTCCAGAGCCTCCAAAGACCAGCGGCAGGACTCCCTTCGAACGTGATCGGGCGCGCCTGGTCCATTCTTCGGCGTTGCGTCGGTTGGGGGCCAAGACGCAGATCCTGGTCGCTGGCACTGATGACTTTGCCCGCACGCGGTTGACCCACACCCTGGAGGTGGCTCAGATCGGACGGCAGATTGGGACCATGCTGGGCTGTGACCCCGACGTGGTGGACTGTGCCTGTCTGGCCCATGACCTGGGTCATCCGCCCTTCGGCCACAACGGCGAACGTGCCCTGTCCTCACTGGCCTCGGATATAGGGGGATTTGAGGGCAATGCGCAGACCCTCCGTCTGCTGACCAGACTGGAGCCCAAGGTCTTCCACTCGGACGGACGTTCAGCAGGGGTTAACCTGACCAGGGCTGCTCTGGATGCTGCGGTCAAATACCCCTGGACCCTGGCTGAGGCCTCGGCTCATCCTAAGGGGGAGAGGACCGCCAAGTTCTGCGTCTATCCGGACGATCAGGAGGTCTTCCATTGGCTCAAGCAAGGGGCGCCGCGGGCCAGCACGCCTATGGAATGCCAGGTCATGGATCTGGCTGATGACATCGCTTACAGCGTCCACGACGTGGAGGATGCCATCGTGGTTGGTTCCTTCCTACCTGAACGACTGGCTGAGCCTCGAATCATCGATGGCGTGGTTCGGGCCGCCCAATCCTGGTATGGCGACCGCTGGGATGCCGACCAGTTGGTCCGAGCCCTGGAGACCGTCCGTGGCATGCTGCCGACAGGCTTCGATGGTTCACGCCGGGCCCTGGCTACTTTAAAGAACACCACCAGCTATCTGATTGGCCGCTTTGCCGACTCCGTGGAGGCGGCCACTCGAAGCCGCCACGGCCATGGTCCGCTGACCAGGTACTCGGCGGGACTGGTCATTCCTTCCCGGACCTCCTATGAGATTGTGGCCTTGAAAGGGATTGCCGTCTACTTCGTCATGGCTCCCCGCGAGAAGGAGCCCTTCCACGCAGAGCAGCTGAAAATCGTGACCGACCTGGTTGAGGTGATGATGGCCGATTCGCCAGCCCCTTCTGATGCCCTGGAGGATGTCTTCCTGGAGGATTGGCGCCAGGCAGGTTCGGATGCGGAGCGTCTGCGGGTGGCCATCGACCAGGTGGCCTCCCTGACCGACGGTTCGGCGCTGGCCCTGCATTCCCTGGTCTGCCCATAGGCCTGCGGCATTTATGCCAGGCGCGACACATCCCCCTGGGCCGGTAGGCTGGATGTCATGTCCGGAATGATTAAGAAGGAAGACATCGAGAAGGTCAGGGCCAAGGCCGATCTGTATGAGATCGTATCTGAAAGTGTGACCCTGAAGCCTTCCGGTTCCGGCACCTACATGGGCTTGTGCCCCTTCCACGACGAGAAGTCCCCTTCCTTTTCAGTGCGTCCCTCCATGGGGGTCTGGCACTGCTTCGGCTGCGGCCTGGGCGGCGATGTCTTCACCTACGTGGAACAGGAGGAGAACGTCGAGTTCGGCGATGCCGTCGAAATCCTGGCAGACAAGTACCAGATCGAGCTGCATTACGAAAACTCCCGCCAGGACACGCGTCGCGGGTCCAAACGTTCCCGGTTGCTGGAGGCCAACGAGGAGGCTCAGCGTTTCTTCGTCTCGCAGATCATGAGCAAGGAGGCGCTGGCGGGGCGCAAGCTCTTGGCGGGCAGGACCTTTTCCCAGGCTGACAGCGCACGCTTCGGCTGCGGGTACGCCCCACGCGGATGGGACAACCTGGTTCGCCATCTGTCCACCAAGGGTTTCACCCAGCAGGAAATGCTGGACGCCGGGCTGGCCAGACAGGGGCAACGTGGGGTTTACGACTACTTCCGGGGCAGGGTCACCTGGCCCATCAGGGATTCCACGGGACGCACCTTGGGCTTCGGCGCTCGCAAGCTCTACGAGGACGACGGCATCAGCGCCAAGTACATCAACACGCCGGACACCCAGCTCTACCGCAAGAACCAGGTGCTCTACGGCATCGATCTGGCCAAGGACGCCATTGTCAAAAAGCGGCAGGTGGTCATTGTGGAAGGCTACACCGACGTCATGGCCTGCCACCTTGCCGGCGTCGATACGGCTGTAGCCACCTGCGGCACTGCCTTCGGCGAGGACCATGCCAAGATCGTCCGCCGGCTCATCTCCGACGATGCCCTGGGGGCCATCCAGCTGGTGGGGCCGGTCCAGGGATCCCGAGTGGTCTTCACCTTCGATGGGGATGCGGCCGGGCAGAAGGCCGCCCTGCATGCCTTCGGCCTTGACGGGAGCTTTCTGACGCAGACCTTCGTGGCGGTGGCTCGGGAGAATCTGGATCCATGCGATCTGCGCATCCAGTACGGCGATGAGGCTGTGCGATCCTTGGTTGAGCATGCCCGACCGCTGTACGACTTTGTCATCGACACTGCCGTGGCCATGTTCGACACCCAGTACACCACCGGGCAGATGGGGGCGGTCAAGGCCGTAGCGCCCATTCTGGCCCAGATCAGGGATCGCTCTCTGGTGGGGGCCTATACCCGCAAGACCGCCAGAAGAATCGGCGTGGATCTGGATCTGCTGCGTCAGGAGGTCAACAGGGCACGTCGCAAGCTGCATGTGAAGGACCAGGATGCCTATGCGGTCCGCACTTCTCACCGTGGTGCAGGTGAATCGGAGGGTCGTGCGGGCCATGGCAGTGACGATGCCATGCGACGCCGCAGTATACAGCGCGAGGATGCCCTTCGACAGGGCTACCACCACATCGATGATTCTGTCTTCATCTGCGAGCAGCAGTTCATGGGCGTGCTCATTCAGATTCCCAGGGCGGTCGGGTCGGATGCCTTCGGCCAGCTCAGTCCGGACAGTTTCGAGGTTCCGATTTTCCGCTCGCTCTATCGGGCTGTGCAGGCCGCCGGAGGACTGCCCGACAGGAAGACGCCACAGGGACTGTGGATGCATAATCTAACCAAGGCGGGCGGGCCCATGCTGGAGTCGGCCATCAATGAGCTAGCCGTCATGCCCTTGCCGCTGAATTTGGATAAGCAGGAGGATAAGCAGCGAGGCTCAGGCCCAGGTTCCGAGAAAGGCAATAAGGGGGACGATCAGGGCGCGGGCTCCGAAGATGCGGACACGGATGTCCAGCTGAAGCAGCCTAGCCCGGAGGAGCGTCAGTACGCCTCCGAGCTGCTGGCAAGACTGTTGGACGCCACCTACATGCGTTTGATCGCTTCGGCCAGGCACCGGATGAATCAGTTGCCCGACGGTCAGGAGAAGTTCAACCTTCTTGGTCAGCTCACCCAGTACGAGACCCAGCGCAACGAATTGCGCAACCAGGTCTTCGGCAACGCCGAGTGAACCGGCGGCCGGCTAAATCTATCTTCCCGTCCTTGTCGATTTTCCCGGACAGGGACGGGGAGGATTTGGGCTAAATGGTTCCCTGTCAGGCGGGGAAGGATATCTGCGAGTTGATGCAGGTCATTATCGTGACGATGATTGCGGTAATGATGCCGCCCAGATAGGGATTTCTGGTGTGACGGTAGATCGCCCGGGTCACCAGAGGCATGACGGCCAGTGGAACCAAGGGTGTCAGCATCCAGTCCGGTATCTGTGTGCTGTTGCCAAAAAGACCGTTGACTCCAGTGGCGAAGAAATACCCATATCCAGTTACTGCTATAAGCAGGGCCGGCAGCATGTCGAAGAATGCCAGCAGACCTATGTTGGCTGCTGGGCTCCTCCCGAATGAGGTGGAGTAATTCAGGCTATTGATGAAGACCGATGTGGTTCCGTAGGCTACAAGGAAGAAGGGCAGTAGCTTGAGCATTTCAGGAATCTTGTCGGCGGTGAATGGTCTGGCGGCCCAGTACCAGAACCGGAAATCGGAGTTGAAGAGGAACTTGCAGGTGAAGATCAGCAATATAGCCAGAAGACTCACTGTCAGTGCAAGCTTTATTGTCTGCCAAAGTCTTCCTCCACTGATGGGCAGATCAAGATCCGAGACTTTAATGCCCCTCCTTCGCGCATACATGCGGTACCACAGAATCGTCAGTCCAATCATGAATACGGCATTCAGACAGCCCCAAACACCGTAGAACAAGGGCATGCCTTGCCGAAAGTAGTTGCCGATATGCTTGTCGACTTTCAGCCCGAACAATGTCAAGGCACTGGTAACTGAGAAGGCAGTGGCTGACAGCAGGCAGACCCAAAGCCATACTGAACCTCCCTTATTGGCATCAGCTTGACGCATGCGTGCCGGTTCCTCTGATCCGGCCTTTTTGAAGAGGTTGGTTCTGACTAGACAGAGTGTTCCATAGACCATGAAGAGCATGAGGCCAATCAGTCCAAGAAGCCCTCCGATCATTTTAACAGGATAGATATGGTCGCCGTCGGCAAGGCCTGTTTTCATGTTGAAAGCCTGCACCATGAATTGAACAGCGTCAGTGCAGGGTTGGGATAGGAAGAGCACCGTTCCATGCGTCCCATTCTCCATGTATATGATGTGCGAAGCTTGATGGCCATTGATCTGCTTGTGGTACCACCGGCCGCTGATTCCTGCAGGGGTCTGATCGGTGGGTGTGATGCCGAAGTTGAGGAAGGATCATGCGTTATTTGATTTGAGGTACTGTGGGTTGGGCTTGATTTTGCCAGTTGACGTATCTTTTTCCTTGAAAGAATAGTCGTCGTATTTGCCGGCGAGTACTCCTACGGTGCGCTCACGGTAGTAGTTGAAATACTTGCCGTTGGTGTTCTTCCTGGCTGCTTCGACGACGTTGGTCTTGCCGGGCACATATCCGAAAGCAGCCGTCTCGTTGTCCCTATAGACCGGGTCTCGGCTGACATAGAGCACGGTCTTGATCAGTGGATGCCGGCGCTTGTTATCGATCAGGATGGATTCGTGTATGGTGTTCCCGCCTCTTGAATGCCCTGAAACCCCTATCCGATCAGCATCGACAAAGGGGAGAGAGGTGAGGTACTCCACTGTGTCATACAGTCCGCGCCCGTTCACCAGCCATTCCTGGTCATTGAGGATTTCAGATTCGCCATGGCCATAGAGGTCGAAAGATACCACGACGAAACCTCTGCGGGCCCACTCAATCTGGAAGTCATCGCTTTTCTCCTTGTTGGTGTTGCCGCCGTGAGCAAAGACAATGGCAGGTGCCGGGTGCTTGGGGGAAGCTGTTTTCGGCTGGAGCATGTCCATGCTCAATCGGTGGCCTGACGGCGATTCAATTTGCAGCGTCTCCTTGGTAACGTGCCCCCCATCGGTTTGAGCCAGATTGGACATAAGTCCACACGTCAGACAGAGAATGAGGGAAATGGTCAGGCCGATGGCTGAATTATGGATGAGTGCGGTTTTTTTTTCATAGATTCGTCCTTTTTGTGCTGTTCGCGTAGTCTTCCAGGATTGTTGCTTGCATTGATGATCCTCGTTGTTCATCGCGTATGTAGGTGCTGAAACCAGCAACGCCTACGAGTGACCTAGTTTGGTGCAAGACAGAGCACAGTAATCGTTCCCCGTCAGATAACCGGTGATGCCTTACTGATATAGTATTACCGGTAAGGCATGACAACCTGTTTCTTGTACCTATTTTGGCTCTGTGGCACATTCTCAAGTACCGAGTGGATGGGCGGAATACGCCGTAATAATGGGCATGAACATACAACGCAGAAGGACGGCTTTGCGCTACAGTCAAGAGTTCGTCGCCTATAATGCCAACCTTTCCCGGTTCGCATATCAGCAGTTGGAGCATGGTCAGTCGCGACCCGGGAGTCCAGCCAATCCCAGTTTGATCAACATAATGGCAGTTGCTCAAGTGCTCAATGTGAGTCTGGATGAGCTGCTGCCTGATCCATGGCCGGATCTTCATGCTAAGTAATGTGCAGCAGCGCCATTCTCAAGACAAGCCATGCCGATAGGGTGAATGCATGAACATGGAGCATCAAAAGGATAATAAAGCCCGGTCTGCTGTGGGAAGCCGGCCGCTTGCAGTCTTCTGGGACATGGACGGAACCCTGATCGATTCAGAGCCTTACTGGCATCAGGCGGAGGTCGATCTAGTGCGTGAGCATGGAGGAGACTGGAATGCCGACATGGGGTGGCAGGTTTCCGGCAAGCCTCTGACCAAAGTGGCAAGGGTGATGCGGGAGCGTGGTCTTGACCTTCCTGAGGATCAGATCCCAGATCTGCTGATTGATGGAGTAATCGCCATGGAGGAGCGTCACATGCCATGGATTGAAGGGGTTCGTGCCATCCTGACAGACCTGGTTGAGGCCGGCATCCCCTCGATTCTGGTCACTACTTCGCCACGCCGCATGGCTCAGGCTGTGGTCGCTAAGGCACCCGAGGGAGCTTTTGCCGACTATGTCTGCGGGGATGATGGGCTGGCGCAGAAGCCCGATCCTGCTCCCTATCTGCATGCGGCCAGTCTGGTGGGCATCAACAGCCCTGATTTGATGGCCTTCTGCCTGGCTTTCGAGGATACCCTGACCGGCATCACCTCGGCTGTGGCCTCAGGAGCTACTACTGTGGCCTATACCGGCACCAACCCGGTCGACACCTCATCAGGCCCCCAGTTCGCTTCCTTGAATAGCTATGTTGGAGTAACCTTGGATGATTTGTCTGCTCTGATTGTCGAGCGACTCGGACGATCGGGGTCGCCGGCTACGCAGACTTGCTGAATCGATCCGCCTACTGCAGGGGCCGGTATTTTCGGCTGGAACCGCGCGAAGTGGCCACCGGATATCTGTCGGCCGTCCTTTGCAGTTTGTCCATGATGATTCGGTCCATGTCCAGATCCAGTCGATCCGCCAGCTGGATGCAATAGGTGAGCACGTCAGCCAGTTCGTCGGTCACGTGGCCTTCATCTCCGTCCCTGGGATCATCCCCCCATTGATAGCATTCCAGGAGCTCGGCAGCTTCGATGCAGATGGATTTGGCTAGGTTTGCGGGCGTGTGAAATTGATCCCAGTCGCGCTCGTGCACAAAATCCATCACTGCTGTTTCTGTTTCCTTGCTGATCATGATTTCGAGCCTATCAGCCGGCTATCCTGCCATCATATTGGTGTGGGTTTGTGACATAGTGAAAACCATGGATTCGTTAAGTGCGCCGAAGCCTGTGGTGTTGACTCTGCCCTATGGCAATTATAGAGATGAGGATTTTTCCAAGGCCATTGCAGAGTACAAGCAGGCGAAAGCTGTTGGCAGTCAGGGCAGTAATTTGGAGGGGAAGCTGCTTGAGGAGCTGTTCCTACGCTATCCCACTGTGTATATCGTCTCTGCCGACGAAAGAGATAGCAGCAAAAAGCAAGGCGGTGGGCCCCCTTATGTGGTTTACGTCGGAGAAACCAACGACATCCGTTCTCGAACTAGGCAGCATATTGAGCTGGATCCACGGACTCGGACGGATTGGGAACGCTTAGTGCGATTCATGCACGATCATCAGGACAGGGTCTGCCAGTACATCATTGGTGATCGCCACTTTAATAAGTCTCTGACCCTGGATATGGAAAATCGGCTGATGGGGTATATGCAGAGCGTCGACGCGGTCAAGCTGGTCATGAACCGTAGAACTAACGCTCAGGACAGGTATTACACCAGCGATGAATTCGACAGCATCTTTTCCAAGGCTTGGCGGACTCTGCATGAAATGGAGCCCGATCTGTTCCCGGAAGAAAAGGCGATTCTGGACTCTGCCCTGTTTAAGGCTTCGCCTTTCCGCAAACTCACCGACGAACAACGGCGAGCAGAAGAGGCTGTTCTGCATGTATTGGAGTCGGTCATTATTCAAAACCGTAACGAGGGCTTCCACTCGATGACAGAATCGATAGGCCCGGTTCAGATCAACAATGAAGGCCATACCCAAGTTATTGTCGTTCAAGGCATGTCAGGGACAGGGAAGACCGTTTTGCTCAGCCATCTCTTTTATCAAATATGTGCCAGTTATGGCATCTATGGTGACTTGGGCGGAAAGGGCGATACTCGTTCGGCAAATGCCAGGCAGCGTTCCTACATCATTGTCAACCAGACCGAACAGGCTAATGTCTACAACCAAATGGCTCTGAAGCTGGGACTGCAAAAGAAACGCGGCCAGTGCGTGGTTGGTGCTGTCCAGTTCATCAATCGGTTCAGCAAGCACACCAATCGAAATGGCCGGTCCACAGGCAGGGCAGCGAACCCCATGAATAGCGTCGACGCCCAGGCAGATGTGGTGCTGATTGACGAGGCGCACCTATTGTTGACACAAGGATCGCAGAGCTACTCCGGAAGCAACCAGCTCTACGACATTTTGCGGCGGGCAAAAGTAGCCATCGTGGTCTTCGACCCGGAACAAGTGTTGCGTGGGTCCCAGTTCGTCGATGCTCAGGAAAGTCGGCTTCTGGGATTGACGGGTTCTGAACAGGACAAGTCATTCTCCCGGCCCGTGCTCATCCGTGAAAAGTCACGGGATGGTCAGTATGTACGCGAGGATACCTTCCAGGTCAGTCATGTACATTTGGGTCGACAGATGCGCATTCAGGCTGACCCTGCAACATGCGCATGGTTGGATCGGATGACAGCCAAGGATGGCGTGATTGGTCCACTGCATCCGGATCCTTGGGAGCATCCTTACGAGATCAAGGTTTTTGATTCGCCAAAGGATTTGAGGAAGTTCATTCGTCAAAAGGACCAGGAACAAAGAGTTAAGGGCTCTTTGGGCCTTTGCCGACTCTTATCCACCTATGACTGGCCTTATAGCAGCAAGAAACACCCGGATCCACAGGATTCCTCTCGTCACTGGCAGGTTGTATTACGCCAAGAGGACTCAGGCCAGTGGGTGTGGGCCGAAGACGGTCAAGACGGGGATGGCGAATTCGCAATGCCTTGGAATTACGAACTATATGAGGCTCAGGGAAACTCTGCTGCAAATCATCGGATTGCATGGGCCGAGTTGCCCTTCACCATCAATGAGGTGGGCTCCATATTCACCATTCAGGGTTTTGACCTCAACTACGCGGGGGTCATCCTCGGACCCTCGGTCACCTACAGGAATGGAAAGGTCAAATTCGAACCGAAGCTTAGTTGCAACACATTGGCGACTAATCAGCGGTCGGAGCCGGATATGGATCCTGTGGACAATCTTCGGCATGAGTTCAATGTGTTGCTCAAACGAGGGGTGCACGGATTGGGGCTATTCGCAGTGGATTCCGAGCTTCGGGATCGACTGGCCTGGGCAGTGGGTGGGTTCGCCCAGGTCCGGGGCTGACCAGCTTAACGCGCCTGCATCGATTGAATGCCAATCAGCGGTATTATGTTTTGGGCTATGGCCCAGGGCATATTTATGAGAAAGGTGCAGGCGAGTATATGACGACGCGCAAGATCATCCTGGACTGTGATCCCGGTCATGACGATGCGGTGGCTATCCTTCTGGCAGTAGGCGATCCGCGGATCGATCTGATCGGAGTGACTACGGTTGGCGGCAACCAGAGTCTGGACAAGGTTACCTACAATGCGAGGGCTGTGCTGGAAAAGGCTCATGCGCGCCAGGTGCCGGTCCATGCCGGATGCGATAGACCGTTGGTGCGTCCTCAGGAGGTGGCCGCCTCCATCCATGGCCAGACCGGTCTGGACGGCGTCGAGCTGCCTGAACCTACCCGGCCCCTGGATCCTGGCCATGCAGTCGATTGGATCATTGAGACTATCATGCGCGAGGAGCCGGGCACAGTGACTCTGGTTCCCACTGGACCTCTGACCAACATCGCCATGGCTGTCCGCAAGGAACCCCGCATCGTCGATCGCGTCCAAGAGGTTGTGCTCATGGGCGGCGGCTGCCATGTGGGCAATTGGAGCGCTGTCGCTGAATTCAACATCAAGGTGGATCCCGAGGCCGCTCATATCGTCTTCAACGAGCCTTGGCCTGTCACCATGGTAGGGCTGGATCTGACCCATCAGGCCTTGTGTACCCCGGAAGTTCAGCAGCGCATCGAGGGCATCGGCACCAATCTGGCCCACTTCGTCAGCGGGCTGATGGACTTCTTCCGCAAGTCCTACCAGGACAATCAGGACTTCGTGGATCCGCCGGTGCATGATCCCTGCACTGTGGCCTATCTGATCGACCCCTCTATTGTGAGCACCCGTCGTTGCCCGGTTGATGTGGAGCTGCGCGGGGATCTGACTTGCGGGATGACCGTGGCCGACCTGCGCGGCCCGGAGCCCTCTGCCGAAGACTGCCACACCCAGGTGGCTGTCAAGCTGGACTTCCAGGGATTCTGGGACCTGGTGGTCAAGGCCATCACTGCGATTGGATGAGATCGATGAAGACTTCGAACACAGCTGCATCCCAGACCGACAAGCCTGCTGCCACGACCGCTGGCGGCTCAGGTTCTTCAATCGTCGCTCTGATGACGGCCCTTATGGCCGCTGTCTTCGCTTTCCAGCTCAACGCCTCCATGCTCTCGCCGGCCCTGACAACCATGGGGACCGAGCTCAACGCCAGCAGCTCCAGCATCGGTCTGACCCAGACGGTGTTCTTCACCTCCTGTGCGGTCTTCTCCCTCTTCCTGCCTCGGTTGGGCGATCTGGCCGGCCGCAAGAAGGTGTTGCTGGGCATGTTGAGCCTGACGGCGCTGGGATGCGTGGTCTCCGCTCTGGCGCCCAATGTGACGGTGCTCATGATTGGTCGTGTCATTCAGGGAGTGGCCGGTCCGGTCGTGCCCATGACCCTGATCATGCTGCACGCCGAGGTGACCGATGAAGCCCGCTACGCCAAACTCATGGCTGTTCTCACGGCGGTCAATGGCGGCATCGGCGGCGTGGATGCCATCCTAGGCGGTTGGCTGGCTGGCACTTTCGGCTTCCGATCGGTCTTCTGGTTTATGGTGGCCATTGCCGTGATCGCCGTACTCCTGGTGACCCTATTCGCCCGCGAGAGCTATGCAGAAAATCGTCCCCGCATGGACTGGACCGGCGTGGTCTTCCTGTGCATTGCCTTCCTGGCCGCATATCTGGCTATCAATGAGGTCGAGAAGCTGGCCCAGGCGCGCTGGATCCTAGTGGTTGTCGAGATTCTGGTTGCTGCGGTCTTCTTCATGATCTTCTGGAAAGTTGAGAGCACCACGTCGGCACCCATGGTCACCACCACCTATTTGAGGCAACGGCGCACCTGGGGCCTTCTGCTGACGACTCTCACCACCATGGTCGGTGTCTTCGCCATTATGAACGGGATCGTTCCGGCCCTGGCTCAGGATGGGGAGGTCGGCGTCGGTTTGAAGGCCAGCATCGTCTCCTTCGCGACGTTGACCCCCTATGCCCTGGTCGGTCTGGTCTTTGGCCCGGTCGCCGGGATGTTGGCATCGCGCTTCGGCTACCTCAGGGTTCTGAGGGTGGGTCAGTTGGTCAGCGTGCTGGGACTGGTCTTCGGCATTTACGTCTGTCTGGTCCCCAGCATCTGGAGTCTGGTGGTGCTTTCCCTAATCCTGGGTGTCTCCTATGCGGGGACGGCCAACATCATGCTCAACGGGTTGGGCGTGGTCCTGTCTCCTGCGGACAATACCGGGTATTTGCCGGGACTCAACGCCGGAGCTTTCAACCTGGGCTCAGGCCTGAGCTATGCAGTCCTTTACGCATTCATGAACGGTCTGGCGGCGTCCGGGGGAGCCCGCAATGGATATGTTGCCGCCATGGTCGGCGGCGGCGTGCTGGTGCTGATTGCCCTGGCCCTGTCCTACCTGATTCCAGATCCGGAACGAATGGATGACTAGTAATATTGCCATCTGATAGGGGTTCTGCGAATGCAACCTATTCGCGGGACCCCTATTCATGTTTCATGAGCATCTGACTCTATGCCTATCCGACAAAGGTCAAAAGTCGGGGCCAAACAGGCTAGCGGCCAGTAGCTCGCGAGTCTTCCGACCGTGGGCACAGCAGCGGAAAATAGCGCCATGAGGGGTCCTGTAAGCCTCTGTCAGGCGCGTAAACTAAGTGAGGAATTCGTTCGCCGGAGGTGACCATGCAACATCGGGTGATCGGGCTGCTGAAAAACGAGACCGTTCTGGTCGTCGCGGCAGTCATCGCTCTCATATCCTGCATCCTCATTCCTCCCGACAGGCAGTATCTGGGCTACATCCACGTCAATACCCTCACCCAGCTGGGTTCTCTGATGATGGTGGTCTGCGGCTTCCAGCGTATCGGGGTCTTCCATGCCATTGGCGCCGGCCTGCTGAGTCGTGTCCGCTCGGTGCGGGGCCTGGCTTTGGTCCTGGTTTCCCTGCCTTTCTTCTCCAGCATGTTCATCACGAACGATGTAGCCCTGGTTACCTTTGTGCCCTTCGCCATTGCTGTTCTCATCATGGCTGGTTTGGAAAGCCATGCTCTGCTGATCGTCACCCTGATGACGTTGGGCGCCAATGTGGGCAGCATGCTAACGCCCATCGGCAACGCCCACAACTTATATCTCAAGGCCCGCTCCGAGATGCCTACTGGTGAGTTCCTCTTCCTTATGGTGCCTTATGCCCTGGTCGCTGCCCTGATGCTCTTCCTGTGCTGCTGGTTTGCCTTCAGGAATCGGCATCTTAACAAGTTCGAGGGCATGGATCCGCAGGAGATTCGCCGCAGCGTACTAGCGCCCAGGGAGGATGAGATACAGCCTCAGGTGAAAGAGATGCAGCAGTCCAGCGGCTGGCGCATCGCCATCTACCTCCTTCTCTTTCTTGTCTGCCTGCTGGGCGTGGCCAAACTGATATCCCAATGGGTTATGGTCCTGGTGGTAGCGGTGACCTTCTTGATCTGCGATAGGGGGGTCTTTCTGCATGTAGATTGGGGACTCCTGCTGACTTTCGTGGCTTTCTTCGTTTTCATCGGCAATGCGAGGAGGATTCCCCAGTTTTATAACCTGGTCAGCGGCCTGGTCAATATCCATCCTCTGATTACCTCGGTCCTGTGCAGCCAGGTCATCAGCAATGTGCCCACAGCCCTTCTGGTCTCAGGTTTTTCGACAGCCTGGCACCCGATCATTCTTGGCACCAACCTGGGCGGGCTCGGAACCTTGGTCGCTTCGATGGCCTCGCTGATTTCCTACAAGGCCGTAGTCAAGCAGTATCCGGGCAAGAAAGGCGAGTACCTGAAAATCTACACCGTTTTTAATCTGCTCTTCCTCGTCGTGTTGCTTGGCATGGCCCTGCTGCTGGAGTAGACTACCCCCATCAACCAGGAATGGTGCCGCTGACATTGAGAGGGAGGCAGCGACGGTGGAACCGGACCCGTGCGCGTCTAAGTCCAATGACACAGGGATATTGTCCAGGCAGAATCTTGGAATTCTGGTTGGAATCATGGCCTTGGCCATCATGTCGCGGTTTGACTCCATCATTTCTCCCTCCGTGGCGGCCATCCAGGCATCCTTTCCTCGCACTGATCCTTCCACCGTTGAGTCTGTGGTTTCTATCGGCTCTTCGGCTGCTATAGTTTCCGCCCTTTTATTCGGTCACCTCTTGACCAGAATGAGTTTCAGAACAGCTGGCTGCATCAGCTGTCTGTGTGTCGCGCTGGGCGGCTTGATGCCCCTTTTTGTGCACAGCAGTGTAGGCCAGCTGCTCTTGTTCGCTTTGGTCGTCGGGTTCGGCGTGGGCATCGCCACCACTGTCCTGCCCAGCCTGTCGGCTAGGTTCTTCCGTGGGAAGCGGTTGGCGGCGCTGATGGGGCTGGTCTTGGCTGTTCAGGATGGCTCTTCCATGCTGGTCCTTGCCCTGGGCGGTGTTCTGGCCAAGGGAGGGTGGCTGCACAACTATTGGCTCTATTTTCTAGCCCTGCCTGCCCTGGTCTTGGTCATCTTCATGGTTCCCGGGGTCGGTGCCGTCGAGGAGGATTCAGAACAGGCGGTAGGATCTGAGGCATCGTCCTCACAAAAGGGCGTGCAATGCTGGTGGGCCACTCTTTCCTGCATTCTTATCGGTTTTCTGAGCATTTTCCTGGTCGCGGTCTTGTACAACAAACTCGCGGTTTACATAGCCAAGTACAGTTTGGGCGGCACCAGTGCAGCCGGGGTGGCCCTGATGTTCAACACGGGTTCCTCGGTCGTGATTGGTCTTAGCATCAACGGCATCAAGCGGGTTTGCCGACAATGGACCATTCCGTTCGCCTTCCTTCTGATGGTCCTGGGCGCCCTGCTCTTCCTGACCACCCGCTCCTTCCCGATAGTCTGTCTATCAGCATTTCTGATTGGGTCGGGCAGTGCAATCAATATGGCCACCTGCCCCTTCCTCCTGTCCAACCTCACTCCGGACAGACGCTATCCGCTGGTTATGGGGGTCTTTTCAGCCACCACCAGCCTCGGTTTTACGGCATCTACCTGGGCCTTCAAGACTTTCTCGAAAATGTTTGGACTGGATCCGGTGACAGGCAGTTTCATAGGCATGCTGATCATTGCCCTGTTGGCTGCTGTCATGCTCTCGCTTGTTCGCTTCCAGAGCTGTGTCGAGTCCCGCTTCATCAAGCGATAAGTTATCCTCTAGGCTGTATAAGCCAGAAGTGCAGGTTTTCGCCCGCTCATCGCGACAGGTAGGGATTGCCGGTGATGACGAATCTCCGTAGAGTCTTTTTGGCGTGCGATATGCCTATCCGCGGTGTTGCCGTGATGGTCTCGTCCTGGTCCAGTCCCGCCATTGCCAGGCGGATGGGTGGTTTTCTGAGATCATGGCCATAGTTGCGCTTGTCGATGTCCAAGGCCTGGCAGAGCTTGGCGGGCCCGTTGGCCAAATCCCGGTCCGAGTGACGGCCGTGCCTATGGCTGCGCAGAAGGTCCAGACCCTGCGTTGGCTGACAGGCTCGAATCAGCACCCCAGCGCCGAACCCGTCCTCCTGACAGGAGATATTCATGCAATAGTGCATTCCATAAGTGAAGTAGACATACATATGCCCGCTGGGGCCGAAGAGGGCAGCGTTGCGGGCCGTTCGCCCGTGGTAGGCGTGGCTGGCCGGATCATTTTGATCGTAGGCTTCGGTTTCCACGATCCGAACCCTGGCCTGCTCACCTTCCGACTCATAATCGCGAATGATAAAGCAGCCCAGAAGCATCCGGGCTGCCTCCTCCACAGGGCGGTCCAAAAAGTCAGGGAAGACCAGGTGATCGTCTTGGCTTGAACGGGCCTTCATTCCGTTTGGTCCTTGCGGACCCAGACCGCGCGCTGGCTGCGTGATTCCGGCTGAATGCAGACGAAATTATCCTGGTGTGGCAGCGCGGCGACCTTTGGATGGTCGTGATCGTAGGGTCCCTGGGCCTGGGCGCCGCCTGCATCGCCGACCTGGGCAAAGAAGTCTTCAGAGGCATCCTTGAACCAAGTCCATTCCTCCGGCAGGTCTTCTTCGTAGAAGATCGCTTCCACAGGGCAGACTGGCTCACAGGCACCGCAGTCGATGCATTCGTTGGGATTGATGTATAGATTCCTAGGGCCCTCGTAGATGCAATCCACCGGGCACTCATCCACGCAGGCCTTGTCTTTGACGTCCACGCAGGGCTGGGCGATTACGTAGGTCATTGCTTTGCTCTCCTTTTTGATTGGCTGTCCGCTTTCGCTACTTTCAGGAAGCATCCCTTTGGCGAGGACAGAGGTTTCAGCGACACACTGGCTTTTTTAACCTTGGCCGCCTTGCAGCTGCCCTCCATGATTCCTTGGACCATGCCCAGATGGATTGTGCAGATAATGGGATGGGCGTTGACGCTGTCCAAGAAGGGGCATGAGGTCAGATACAGGCTGGCTGAACCCGGCTCTGCCGTAGCCGGAGCAAAACCCAGGGTGGCCAGAGTGCTCGACAGGGCCTGAGTCATGCTTGATGACACGCCCTTTTCTGTATTTCCCCTGCTTCGTCTGACCAGAGTACGGCCCCAGACCTGACCTGCTTTCAGTGCAGCCCTGCCCCTGCTGCCAATATCGGGGCAGGTGGTTTCCAGAGCCGTGCAGAGCGAAGAGATCATACCCTCCTGGGCGTGGTTGGTGGATGTGGGGGAGTAGATGACAGCTGGTCTGCCTCGACTGGCTGGTTGACCATCATTGCCGTTTCTTTGGCGGACCGCCTCGCCCTGTTCGACCAGATGTTCAAGATGGAAACGAGCGGTCGTCGGATGGATGCCGAAGGCTTCTCCGATCTGGTGTGCAGTTAGACCTGTACCAGTATGTTCGACAGCCGTATGCAGGTAATCCAAGATTGCAGAGCGGATCTTCTCTCCGGTTCTGCGCTTGCCGGCTTGGTCCCATTGTTTACGGGCTTGAATTTCCTGACTCATAGATTAAATTGTATAACTATCAAATTAATTATCAACCTGGGACAAGGCGGACAGACCAATGCAGAACGACCAGAAGATGCGCAAGTCCGGTGGCGGAACGGCCTTGCCCAGATCCAGGATGGTCCTCCTTATCGGCGCTGGCCTGGCTGCACTGCTTGGCCTTGTTGCAGCGCTGATCCGCGCGGATCTGATCCATCCCTCAGACAGGGTGCCCCTGGCAGATCTGCATGGCGGGCTCATGGTCTACGGGTTTTTGGGCGCTGCCATTGGTCTGGAGAGGGCGGTGGCCTATCGCAGCGGTGGATCCAAGAAGCCCTCCTGGGGATTTCTTGCTCCCGCCTTGGGCTTGCTGGGGTCTCTGCTCTGCCTGCTGTCGCTGACAGTATCAAGCCGCGCTGCTGCCCCGGCATGGGTCAGGGTGGAGCTTTTTGGCGGCATTCCATGGACTTTATCCATGTTGATTCTGACAGCCATGTACTTGGCCATCTGGCATCGACAGCCTTCCGCAGAGGTGCTCATACAGGTTCTCGGATCCCTGGTGGGGCTGGTCGGAGCTTTTGGATGGGTTGCAGGATTGGACGCCTCGGTTCTGGCTCCAACCTGGCTCTTCTTTCTGGTTCTGACCATCGTCGGTGAGCGGGTGGAGCTGGCCAGGGCGGTCTTTTCGGATATCCGTCTTGAATCGGGGATTCTGGGTCTATGTTTGTTAACCGTCATGGTCCTGCCGGTTCAAGCCATGGCGCCTTCGGTCGGCTATCCGCTTCTGGGGCTGTCGCTGAGCCTGCTCCTCCTGGTCATGGCCAGTCATGATGTGGCCAAGGGCACCTTCCGTCACGGCGGCCTGCCAGGATTCATGGGCACCTGCATGCTGTCGGCCTACGCCTGGGGACTTCTGGCTGCCCTCATCTGGATGGCGGCACCCGTGGATTCCGGCACTTACTGGGGCGACATGGCACTGCACGCGCTGGCTGTGGGATTCATTATGACCATGGTCATCGCCCATGTCTGCATGATTGTTCCTTCGGTCATCCGCAGGCCTCTGCCCTTCCATCCGCTCCTTTGGGGTGTCTGGGCGCTTATGCAGGTTGGTTTGCTGATCAGGCTCCTCGGAGCCATCCGGCTCTACACGCCCTTATGGAAGGCGGGGAACTTGCTGAATGTGCTGGGAATCCTCTCCATGATGCTGATTGTGGTGTACCTGGCTGCCCGTGGCAAGCAGGTCCTGGCATCCAAGCGCTACCGTCGGCGCCAGCCCGAGGGCTCGCAAAACGAACGGATGGGGACCCTGGCACTGAGGGTGGACCTGATTGCCACCTCGGCTACTGTGCTGATCCTCGTGGCCGCCGTGGCTTTGATGGCCCTGCGGCCGACGCTGGCCGTCTCGGTCGGGGCAGCACCTAGCGCCGTAGTCGCCCAGGGGGGATCATCAAAGAGCGTCCCGCCGACGGGTCACACCAGCAGAGCCTCAATCAAGGTAAAGGGGATGGCTTTTGTGCCGGATGTCATCACCGTCAAGGCAGGCGACCGGCTGGTTGTGGATTTTCAAAACACCGGAGATCAGCGGCACGACTTGGTTTTTGCCAATGGCAAGAGCACAGGGTCAGTTCCGGTAGGCCAGAGCGCCTCGGTCGACGTGGGGGTCCTGGGGGGCGACACACTGGGCTGGTGCTCGTTGGCAGGACACCGCCAGATGGGCATGGAGCTCAAGATCAGAACAAAAGGTGGAGCTGTTGCCGAGCAAGGTCAGTCCTCCGCAGGGAAGGCAGTCCTAAGCCATGTCCCATCAGCCGCCAAGCTCAAGTCGCAGGCAGAGAAGAGCGACCCTGCCCACGCCGCCCTTCCGCCGCTGGACAATCAGGGGAAGGCTGGAATCAGAAAGTACGCGCTGGACGTCAAGGAGCGCAAGGAGCAGGTGGCAGCAGGGATTGAGCGGACGGTCTGGAGCTTCGACGATGCGAGTGATCCACGCGATAAGGGTTCGCGGCCCCTGGCTCAAGGTCCAGTGCTCAGAGGCCGGGTGGGAGACACCTTTGAAGTAACCATCAGAAACAAGGGAAGCATGAGCCATTCCATTGACTTTCATGCAGGCCCGGCCGTTCCCCAGACCATGATGCGCAACATAGAGCCAGGCAAGGAGCTCCTGTACACCTTCACTGCTGGTCGGGCTGGCATCTGGATGTATCACTGCAACAGCGACCCCATGTCAAACCATATAGCCAACGGCATGTACGGGGTCCTGGTCGTGGATGACGGCACCCTGCCGCCAGTGGCTGCTGAATATGTTCTGGTCCAGTCCGAGATCTATCTGGGGTCCGATGGAGGGACTGCCGATGCTGAAAAGGTTGCGGCCATGAACCCGGATATCATGACTTTCAACGGTCGGGCCTTTCAATATGACGCCCACCCTCTCAAGCTGGAGAAGGGGCAAAGGGTCCGCATCTGGGTTCTGGATGCCGGCCCCAACCAGCCGCTGTCCTTCCATATCGTGGGAACCCAGTTCGATACGGTCTGGACTGAGGGCCGCTACCTGATTGGCGGAAGCGCAGGTGCGAATTCCGCCGGTCCTTCATCGGCCGGAGCGCAGGTCCTGCCCCTGCTGCCTGCTCAAGGCGGCTTTGTAGAGCTCAAGGTCGATCAGCCCGGCGACTACTCCATAGTCAACCACGTCATGAGTCTGGCCGAAAAAGGCGCGCATGGCATCCTGCGGGTGTCATGACGCAATCAAGCGACATCTGCGCCGTGCTCTGCTGATTGTCTGTCGTTTTCAATCCTGCAGCTGGAGCCCTTTGCGGTCCATGCGGCAAGGCGAGCCTGGATGTGAGCCAAGAATCTGCGCACCTTTAGCGATGGCCCAGATTGAAGAGGTGAGAGGGCCGATGAAGAGAACGAAGATGGTGATCAGCAGCTGCGCAACCCCACGTCCGTTTCTTGCCCAGATGACAGTTGTGTATGCCGAAGCCGCCTAGGAAGAAGTCAGGATGGCCGCCATGACTTCGATTTGTTAGACATGCCCGGCCCGCTGACATACTGGGCCAGAAGTTGCCAAGGCTGAATTTGGGCCGGTCCGCTGGCGCCGTTGGATTGAGGCGTATACGCGGTTTGGCCACAGGGATTCTGTGGTCCTCCTGAGGCGTTTGAAGTCTGCCGAGACTGATCCGCGTTAGGGTAGCCATTGGCGCTGCTGTTGGCATATCAGGGTGTAACCCAATGCGACGCGGCCTGTCCTGGCGCGTATGACCTGGCGCGCATTGATCGTTTGGCGCGCGTCTTGCCTGCGGGCAAGCCTGGGCCGGCTCCGGATCCTGTTGTGCCCCGGATTGCGGTGGACGGCTCTTGCGGGCCGGCCACGGTCAGACGGTGGCAGCAGGTCATGGGCACCCGGGTGGACGGGGTGGTTTCCGGCCAGGTGAAGCCTGACGGGCGCGCTTATGCCTGGCCGAGCCTTGTCTCCTGCACGTATGGGGGGTATGGGAGCCAGCTGATCCGTGCGGTGCAGGCCAGGCTGGGGCTGGCCCGGGACGGGCTGCTCGGGCCTGCCACCATTCGCGCCATCCAGGCGCATCTGGGGGTGGCGCAGGACGGCAGTTTCGGCCCTGCGACCGTCAGGGCCCTCCAGGCTCGGCTCAACCAAGGAATCTTCTGAAAGGAGGACAGTCATGACAGATGATCCTGTGCCGGAGCATGCGTTGGGCCAATCCGGCTATACGCCGGTCTTTTCTGACGCGGTGCGCACTTGGGTTTATGTGCTTGGCCTTCTTGCCTCGGTGGTGGGGCTGGGTTTCATGTGCTTCGGCCGCCCCGGGATCGGCGGGTTCATCAGTACGGCTGCGGGAGCCGTCACAGCCGGGTTCGGCGTCGCCTACAACCCCGTACGACTGGCAGGCAAGTAGGCACCATTCACATGCAGCAAGACGCCCTTGTTTCGGGAGACTGGGATGGGGGCGTTTTTATTATTCCCGGTGTGGTGTCCGTGTATGGCTGGCTTGTGGTGGTATTGTGAAAACGATGTGATGCCGCGGTGTCTGCGGGTCGATTGTTAGTGGGGGTGGATATGTCTGGTGTTCGAAGGGGATTGTTGACAAGGTTCCCGGCTTTTGCTGTGGGTGCTGTGGCTTGTGTGGGGATGCTGGCGGCGTTGGGTCCGGTGGCGCCGGCTCGTGCGGATGGGGGCGGCGGCTCGTTGCCGCCTGCGGCTGCCCGTGCTGTCCGTGAGGCCAAGGCGAGGAAGGATCCGGCCCGGCTGGCTGCGGCTGCGAAGGCGGCCAGGCCGGTGGTGGAGCCTGTGGCGCCTGCGGCTGCTCGGTCGGCGGAGCCTGACGGGCTGGTGGCGTCGGGCGTGTGGGGGTCCAGCCCCTGGGAGTACCGGGTGGAGAACGGTCAACGGGTGCTGACCGTGCACGCCGGAACCATAGGCCAGACTTTACCCCCGGGCGATTGGTACTCCGGGGATTCGGTTGCTGACATGCTGCCGGACAAGGGGTCGGGCCTGTCCGTGATCCGCATCGACCCTGGCGTGGCGGCCGCATATGGCAGTTCGCTGTTCGCTGGGCTTCCCTCGCTGTTGAGGATCGAGGGCGGCGGCAACCTTGATGTCAGCAAGGTCACGTCGACGTATCAGATGTTCGAGGATGACGTGGCTTTGCAGAGCGTCGACGTGGGCGACTGGGACATGAGCAACGTGACTTACGCGGCAGCGATGTTCAAGAACTGCCGGTCGCTCAGGAGCCTGGACGTGGGCAACTGGAATACGAGCCAGCTCGTAGTAACGGGCTATGGCGGTTATGGTGATGATCCGGTCGATATGCAGTACGACGAGGATGCTGTAAATGCGACGTCTGGGATGTTCGAGAACGACTCGATGCTGACCTTCCTGGATGTCGGCCGGTGGGATGTGGGAAGCCTGACTAATGCATCTGGGATGTTCAAGGGGGACACGTCGTTGCGGTATCTGGATGTCAGCCATTGGAACACGAAACCTCTCTCTTATTCCAATCGCATGTTCGAGCATGATGCCATGCTGGACAACCTGGACACGAGCGGCTGGACCATGTACAGCAATCATGGGACGGCTTATATGTTCAGGGATTGCGGGAGCCTGAAATACATCAACCTCGATCACATCGCCGCCTACGACAGCGGTTTTGATTCCATGGTGTACATGTTCGCCGATGACCCCTCGCTGGTGAGCGTGGACATGAGCTATAGTGAATACTCCGCCGTGAAGTATATCGGGCACATGTTCGCCAATGATCCCGCCCTGGTATCGGTGAATATGAGCCATACCAGCTTTGATGAACTCAGGTGTGCGGATTACATGTTCGCGGGGGATAAGTCCCTGACCGACTTCATATTCAACGGTCAAAAGTCGATGTTTTTCTTTACAGACTATTCTCGTGAGACGAGGTTGGAGCATATGTTCGACGGGGCTTCATCCCTGTCCTTTCTTGACCTTTCGGCATTAAGCAGCGCCTTCCCGGAGGAGAATCCTCCTTACACGCATGTCCATTCTGAGGACATGTTCGCGGGGGCAACGTCGCTTCATACGCTGGTGCTGCCGCGTGATGCCTACCACTGGATGGCGAATTCCGGCCTGCCTGATGTGCCCGCTGCGGGCAGCCGTGTGCCGGAATCGTCGCAGGTTGTGGCTTCCTCCCGGTGGGTGGCGTTGAACGGGTCCGCGAAGGGTTCGATGTACACCTCGCAGCAGCTGATGGACATGGGCCCGCGCCCCGAGGCGACGGTCTACCAGTGGGATATGAGGGACGCCTGATTCCTGGATCCCTCGTGTTCGGGGCTCCCCCCCCCCCCCCCCCACTGAGCGCCGTGTCCGCATGAGCGGTTCTTGGGGGTTGGGCTCGGACGTGGTGCGGGTGTGATTGGTGTGCGCATGGCTCCGGCAGGCGTGGGACACGGTGGCGGGGGGATCCATCCTGGAGGCGCGCAGGCCTCTGTCATCCGAGGGCATGTGCAGTCCCGATGATGTCTCCCAGATGTCCGACAACCACCCCGGCTATGTGCCGGCCCCGGAGGATCGCCGAATGCGCTTGACCATCCTCCTGCACCAGCGGCTTGACCAGATCATCGACCAGGAGAGGCAGCCAGGCATCAGCCCGCAGGAGAGGAAGCGGCTCGCAGGTCTCCACCAGCAGATCAGGACCGACATGGCCGCTATCCGTTATGGAGCCACAGAGAAGACAGTAAGGGACCTGGAGCGCAGATATAAGACTCGCCGCTGATTCTTGTTTTGCCAATTATGGGTCACACATGAGGGTTTTCTGCTGCTGAATCAAGTTAATAGAATAGCCTTACTCCTCAATAAGGAGTAAGGCTATTGCTGGTGACCCCGGAGAGATTCGAACTCTCGACCTACAGATTAGAAGTCAGTTGCTCTATCCAGCTGAGCTACGGGGCCAAGCCCTTTCAATTGTACCCGCCTGGATCCACCGGCGGGTCAGATCTATGAAGCCTGGTCGACAAGGGCATTCGATATGGCTTGAGCCATTGCAGGAACGGTCATGCCATACCTTTCCAACAGGGTGGCCTTGGGAACCCGGTCGTTGAATTCCTTAGCCGCTCCGAAGGCCAGGGTACGAACCTGACTAGGCCCGTAGTAGGCAGCGACAGCTTGGCCCCAGCCGCCGTCCAACTGACCGTCCTCGATGGTGACCACCAGGGAGTGGGTGTCGGCCAGGGCATCTAGGGTCTGCTCATCCAAGCGGTCATAGCGATGTGGGTCCACCAGTGTGGGCTGCAGCCCTAGGGATTCTTCCAAAGAATCAGCCAGGTCACGCCCCAGGGGCAGGGCGTCGCCGAGAGCCAGCAGGGCCACTGTCCTGCCTTGCCGCAGGATACGATAACGATCCCATGGCCGGTCTCCGGTCATGGGATCGAAGGTTGCCGCCGCTATTGGCTTGCCTGCCCGTTCCGTTGCCAGCGTGCGCTCGCCGGGCACCCTGATGACCGCCGGCTGTCGAGCCGGGCCAGTGGCCCAGGCCAGCATGTTCAGGAACTCGGCCCCGCTGGTTGGAGCCAGACAGGTCAGTCCTGGGATGCCTCGCATCATGACCATGTCGGTCACGCCTGAATGCGTGGCATCGGTTCTGGCTACACCGGTGGAGAAAACCAGCAGTGTCACCGCGCTGCCATTCAAGGCCATCTCCTGTTCGATCTGGTCGTAGGCCCTCTGGAAGAAAGTGGCCGAGGTGGCGACGACAGGCGTACCTCCGGCCTTGGCGATGCCGGCGGCATAGGCCACCGCGTGTGATTCGGCGATGCCCACGTCCCGGTAATGGTTACCGGCACGCTGGCGGAAGTCGGGATCGATGCCGTTGGACAGCGGCGTTGCGGGTGAGATGACCACCAGGCCCGGCTCCTTCGGGAACCTGGCCTCCAAAGCCTGCATGGCCATTCTTCCATAGGTTTTTCGTGAGTTGGGCAGACGGCCCAGGGAGTCCAAGCCATCCTGCCAATGGTTGGCCTCGACCGGTCCCTCGGCAGGCAAATCAGGCAGGGGAGTCATGTGGGCTTTTTCGCCAATGCTCTCATTCATGGAAGCCAGGCCGATCTGCCCTTGGCTGCCCTGCCCCAGCCCAAGGCCTTTGCGGGTGTGGATATGGACCACCACCGGATGATCGGCATCCTTGACCTGGCGGAACACCTCGATCAGATCCTTGATCCGGTTGCCTTCCTTAAGGTAGCGGTAGTCCAGCCCCAGGGCTCGGAAGGGATTGTCCGAGCTTCGCCCCCCGCTGGCACGCAGGGCCGCCAGGCTCTTGTAGAGTCCCCCATGGTTTTCGGCGATGGACATCTCATTGTCATTGACCACTATAATCAGGTTGCCGCCCTGCTCAGCCGCCCAGTCCAGCCCTTCGAAGGCTGGCCCGCTGCTCAGGGAGCCGTCGCCGATGAAAGCGATGATGTTGGCCCTGCCGCCGGTCGCATCCCGCTGGGCGGCCATCCCGCAGGCCAGGCCTATAGAGGTGCCGGTGTGCCCCAGCATGAAGTCGTCGTAGGGGCTCTCTTTGGGCGAGGTGAATCCGGACAAATCCTTCTGATGCTCGGGGTTCGTGTAGGCCTGCCGCCGACCGGTCAGAATCTTGTGGGTGTAGGCCTGGTGAGAGACGTCAAAGATCAGATGATCATGAGGCATATTGAAGACATAGTGCAGGGCGATGATGGGCTCGATGGTGGCCAGGTTGGAACCCAGGTGGCCGCCATGGCGCCGACAGTAGCGGATCAGCAGCTGACGGATTTCATCGGCAAGACGATTCAGCTCTTCCAGGGAGAGGACCTTCAGATCCTTTGGGGAGTCGATGCTGTCCAGAAGCTTGCCCATAGCCCTCCTGTCTGTTTCGGTAATAATCAGATGATTCTAGGTCTAAGTCGGCTGCCCGAAGCCTCTGAGAACTCGATGTTCACCAGGCCCGGCCTTTACATCCATAGGACCGTCACGATTGGCCGGCTTCTCCCCGGCCTTGCGTAGTATCGAATATGCATGAACATTGGAGGGCCGATGGCTGACAATACACATGAAGGGGCATGCGTGGCGGTGATCATGGGATCATCAAGCGACTGGGAGACGATGAAGGAAGCCTGTCAGGTGCTTGACCGGTTCGCTATCGTCTATACCAAGGAGGTTATCTCCGCCCATCGCACACCTGGGCGCATGGCGGAGTTCGCGCATCAGGCCCGGAGTCAGGGCTTAAGGGTCATCATCGCCGGGGCCGGAGGAGCAGCCCATCTGCCTGGGATGGTGGCGGCCCAGACCACACTGCCGGTCATCGGGGTGCCAGTAAAGTCCCATGCACTGAGCGGGGTTGATTCACTCCTGTCCATCGTGCAGATGCCTGCCGGAATTCCTGTAGCAACCACGGCCATAGGGGCATCCGGGGCTACCAATGCCGGCCTGCTGGCGGCTTCGATCCTCTCCATCAACGATTCCGAACTGGCTCAGGCCCTGGACGACTACCGTGCCGAGCTGGCCCGATCCGTGGAGGCATCCAATGCCAAGCTTGTCTGAGGAGACCAGGGGGAAAATCGATCATTTGGAGCCGGGGTCCGTCATCGGAATCGTGGGCGGCGGCCAGCTGGGACGGATGATGGCCCTGAGCGCCCGCTACCATGGATTCCGCATCGGTGTGCTGGATCCCACGCCCGATGCTCCAGCGGCCCAAGTAGCCGATTTTCAGGAGACGGCCGACTATGGCGACCTTGATGCCCTCAAGCGGCTTGCCGAACGCAGCGATGTACTCACCTACGAATTCGAGAATGTGGATGCTGACGCACTGGATCAGGTGAGGGACCATGTGGCCATTCCCCAGGGGACCGATCTGCTCAGGGTCACCCAGGACCGCGTCCACGAGAAGACCTTCATCAACCGCCATGGTATCGATACAGCCCCTTGGAGGCAGATTGACAGTCTTGACCAGCTGGACGCGGCCTTGAAAGAACTGGGAATACCCGCTGTGCTCAAGACTCGCACTGGTGGGTATGACGGCCATGGCCAGGCAGTTCTGCAGACAAAGGAGGATTTGCAGGCCCTGAAAGCGCGGATGAAGGGCCGAGATTTTCCGCCTTCCGTGCTGGAGGGGTTCGTGGACTTCGCCTTCGAGGCCTCCATACTGGTCTCAGGCAACGGAAAGGATTACGTGACCTTCCCCATGGTGCGTAACGAGCACCGTCACAACATCCTGCACATGACTCTGGCGCCGGCCCAGGTCGAGCCTGAGGTGGCCAATCGGGCGCGTGACATGGCCTTGACTCTCGCCGACGGCTTCGAGCTATCGGGGACTTTGGCCCTTGAACTCTTCGTGATGCCTGACGGCGGTCTGGTGGTCAACGAGTTGGCCCCACGGCCCCATAACTCCGGTCATTACACCATTGAGGCATGCTCCATGGACCAGTTCGATGCCCACGTCCGGGGCATCGCCGGATGGCCCCTGCCCAATCCTCGCCTGCTCAGCCCGGCTGTCATGGTCAACGTTCTGGGTCAGCATGTGGCTCCAGTAAGGGGGCTGCTGGGTGAGCACCCCGAATGGTTCCTGCATGATTACGGCAAGGCCGAAGTGCGCACTGACCGCAAGATGGGGCACCTGACGGTGCTGACCGACGATCCGGAGCAGACAGCCCACCACCTGGAGGCCACAGGCTGCTGGTCCGACCTGGAATGAACCGAATCCTCACATCTGTCCCGGCAATCCGGATGTAGGCTTGGTGGAGCCCAAGGAGTGTGTCTCATCATGAACGCTGGCTCATCCGTCGGTCGCCGGACGCGGCAGAAGAACGCCATCTGGAAGGTTCTTCAGGCCCAGAACGACTTCGTCTCAGCCAAGGAGCTGCACAGGCTTCTGCGCGATTCGGGCCAGCGAATCGGCTTGGCCACGGTCTATCGTCAGCTGGGTTTCCTGCATATGTCCGGCAGCCTGGACTGCATTGAGCATGGAGGCATCCGCCTCTACCGAGTCTGCTTGGCCCAGCGGAAGCACCATCACCATTTGGTCTGTGAACGCTGCGGCAGGACCATCGAAATCAGCCCGCCCGACGATGGCTGGCTGAAGGCCATGGCGGCTGAATACGGCTTTACAGTCTCCTCGCACACCCTGGAGGTCTACGGGCTGTGCAGCAGCTGTCGGGGCCGTTCCGGTCAGACAGACGTCAGTGATTCTCCCGGCCCTTGGGCATGATGGACTTGATGGCATCCCAGGCCTGCGAAGCCTTGAGATTGGGCAGATAGGCCTGAACTACAGCCAGACCGATCTGAGCGAGCTGAGCCGGATCGGGATAGCAGATATAGACCGGGTGCTCGCTGGGCTGGAACTTCTTCTTGAAGAAGAAGAGCGAGCGGAAGCCATAGGCTGGTTCCATCAGGTCGGCCACCAGATGAAGAGCGTGCTGCAGGAAGGCGGTCCGATCTTCGCCCTGATCATCGTCTTCGGTGCTGTCCATGCCGGCCAGGGGAGCGGCCGATAGGCTCATGAATTCCGCTGTGCCTTGGTCGCGCAGACGTTCAGCCATTCGCGCTATCAGGAACTCCATGATTCCATTGGGGCTATCGGTCCGGTGCCGCATGAAGTCCAGGGTCCAGCCGATCACCTGGCCCTGGCGGTAGGTGGGCATCCAGCTGGTCACGGCCAACACCTTGCCCTGGCCGTCCACGGCGTAGAGGACGGCCATGCGCGGGTCCCTCAGCTCATCCAGGCCACCTAGGGTGAACTTCATCTCAGGCAGCGCCTTGAGCTCAGCCCACTGTTCGGAGATGTCCACGATCTGCGACTGAACATCCCAGGAGGCATCGTTGAATGTGGTCAGCACATCAGTGATCTTGTCGCGCCTGGCCTTGTTGATGGCTGTGCGAATATCCTGCCACTTCCTGCCCTTGGTCTGCCAAAGGCTGGGCGTGACCACCATCTCCGAGCCGACTGTCAGGGTGGACCAGCCGCGGGAGACAAGCAGATCGCGCTGTGGCTTGTGAACGCTGTAGAAGACCGGTGACCAGGAGTGGGTGTTGCAGAAGCGTGTGAATTCGTCCAGATCATCCGCATACTCGTCAGGGTCTCCGAATGGGCCAGTGGTGGTCAGGGCTATGCCGTGCAAAAGCCGGTAGGCGATGCCAGAGCGGCCGCTAGGGGAGAACCAGTAGCTGTTGCCCTCCCAGGTGGTCATGAAGGACATGCTTTCGCCGCCGTACTCGACCAGCCTGTCAGCCTCCTGGCGTTCGCTGCCGTTCTGGATGACCGAGCTGCGCATCCAGGAGAGCAGAACCACCAGGACCACCAGCCAGAAGATCAGTCCTATCCCGTGGCTGACTATTCTGCCTGTGGGGGTGCGCGGCACCAGGGTCGGAAGGAAGCGTGAAGCTACTCCATTGGGCAGGTAGAGCTCAGGCAGCTGGGAGAGTGCTCTGCCCGTGGTGGGCCAGGGGCTGAAGGAGCCGGGACTGATGGCGGTGAAAGCCATATAACCCATGGCGGTGGCCAGGAAGGCCAGAACGATGGCCGCCCAGCCCAGTTGCAGACGGGAAGTCTTGGTCCGCACCAGGAAGATGTCCAGGTTGCGCACCAGGAACCAGCTGAAAATAAGCGGTGGCAGGGTGATGATCAGCAGTGAGGGCAGGGCGCCGTGACGGATGGCCTGGGGCAGGCCTTCGCTGATTGTCAGTGGGAAAACCAGGAAATAGAGCAGGGCCAGGACGATGGTCAGGGCATTCAAGACCAGACCGGTGACCGCTGCGACTCGGCGGCCGTGATAGATTCCCCAGGCCACTACCAGCAGGACCAGGGTGGGCATGATCAGGGACGAGACGCCACTGGGGCCATGGCCGGCCACCAGACCGTACTGGGCATAGCAGCTGGCCTGGTTGTTTTCAGCAAGGCAACGGGACAGTGTGGCGCTTCCACCTCTGTTTGAGCCCAGGAACGTGCCTAAGGGGGTGAAGAAGCCTGCGCGGATTCGAGAGGAGACTGTGACCAGGGGGCCAAGTGCCAGGACTGTGGAGACGGCTCCCAGCAAGTGGCGGGTCTCGTAGGAGCCGCTGTGGCCATGCGGATTGGCATCCTTGACCGGTCCGTGCCAGAGGTGTCCGGTCAAATGCCCGATCAGGGCTGCCGCCAGGGCGCAGTAGTAGCCAGGGTTGCCGGTGTAGAGCACGACCAGGATCAGGGCGGTGTAACCGATGGTGGCAATCCTGCGGCGCCAGAGAAAGTCGCTGAAGGGTATGGAGGCCATCAGGGCACCGACCACCAGGATGATGGGGCTGAGCGACATGGGCACACGGATGAACCAGGTCCAATGATCCTGGAGAGCATTGATCAGCGTGCAGATAATCAACCCGATCGTCGTGCCGCCTATGGCGCTGATGACTGCGGCCAACACGGTGCGTCTGCGTCCCAGCCGGGTCTCGGCGATGCACAGCATGACCAGGACCAAGGCCACATCTATCACGAGTTCCAGGGGACCAGGAGTGATGACAAGGGATACCAACAGGCGTGCGAACTGGACCAGGAGAGGGAATTGGCCATGTCCATGGAAGGGCCGGTGCGCTTCTTGGATGATCAGATCGGACAGAGGCATGCCTAGACGGTTTCTGCCAGGGATGTGCAGCAGCCAGATCAGCAGCCAGCTGATCAGATTGAGCAGGATCAGTCCGAAGCTGAAGGCCAGTGCAAGGGCGTGGCGTCTGGCCCATCGTGCCAAGTCTGTCAGCAAGACGCTCTTGGCTGAAGGTTCCATCAGTCTGGATCCCTTATTCGTTGTCTGCATGATTGCGGCGGCTCTTTCTGCTGATGATCTTTATTGATCTGCTGTATCGGCGCTTCAGCTGATGTTCATCTCAACAATATCCGGAAAGTCCTGGACTGGTTGGGACATTGGTCCAAGACCCATGGATTCGCCCAGCCATTCCAGTCCGGGCTTCCAGGCGGTCTTGACCGTGTGCCAGTCATGGCCCGACCCTTGGGTTACGACGGCCTCCACACTCATGCCTGCCTGGTCGGCGGCCTTGGCGATGACCATCATATTGTGTTGGGACTCCTTGTCGTTGGAACCAGCGGCAGTGAATAGCCGCTGGTTCGATGGCGCCCGCTCCATGATGGCTTTGGCAGGAACCTGTGCCAGGAAGCGTTTTCGGTCGCCGCCGAAGTAGTCGTGGATCATCTGGTCCTGTCGACCCTGGGTCGGCTCCAGCTCCCCGTCGGCTGGGAGCATGTTCCCGTAGATGTTGGGATGCCGGGCTCCCAGCTGAGTGGAACAGGTTCCGCCCTGGGAAAATCCTCCGATGGCCCAGAATTGGGGTTTGCTGTCGACCGGCAGGTTGGCCCGGATCCAGGCGGGCACGTCACGGCTCAAATAGGTTTCAGCCTTTCCATAGACAGGTGAATCTACGCACAGGCTGTTGTGGAAGGAGGAACCGTTCTGGTCCGGAGAGACCACTACTGGAGCCAGTCCATCATGTTTGGCGGCGTAAACATCCATCATGGCAGGGATGGATCCGGCGGTGAAGAGCCGGTCGGGGCTGCCAGGCTGGCCGGCCAGTAGGACGAAGACAGGCAGGGCCGGAGGCTTTTTGCTCAACGCAGCGGGCGGCAGGTAAATATCGGCCGGTCGGGCCAGGAAGCGGGAGCTGTCATTGGGAATGTGCACGCTGTAGGAGCGGCCGGTGCGGGGATAGGCCGGCAGATCGCCCCGGGAGGCCCGGGCGCGCCACTGGGCCACACTCATGGCCGGTCTAGCTGCCTGGTGGCTCCCATAGTCAGGATAAAGGGTGACGCTGAACAGGGATCCCAGTGTGGTGAACTCCCCATAGATGATATCCACCCGCAACCCGGTGGACAGCAGACAGAGCAGGACGCTCAGGGCTGCCAAAAGCCGTCGCCATCCATGTGCAGTAATGAGGATGCATACGGCGAACCCCACAGCCAGGAAGCCCAAGGCTACGGTGATGATGACCATCCAGCCCAGGGAAACTCCGAAGAGCATGAAGACGTCGGAGACCAGCCATGTGGCCAGCAATCCCAGGGCTCCTATGCCAACTGCTATGGCGATCTGTTTCAACAGGGTCCGCCAGCGTCCATGGGTCAGTCCGGTCAACACCAGCAGAACCAGGGCCAGGGCCGTCAGGGTGAACAGCGTCACGGGCAACCATCCTTGGGTCAGATGGATCTTTGCCAGCCATGTACCCATGCAATTCCTTCCAGATAAAACGTATCCGCAGTTCAGTATAGGGATTGTCCAGGCGGGTGGCTGCCATTTGTATAGGCGACCTTTCTGGCCATTGGTTGTTCTATGGTAGATTTATTGATAATCAATCTCAGTAACGGTTCTAGGGTCGTTAAGAGGCCGCAGACCGTCGCCAGGAAGGAACCCTCATCCATGCATGCCAGCAGCCCACGCCTTCGCCGGACCCGCACCCTGGTCGTCGCCCTCCTGGCCGGACTGACCCTGCTGACCAGTCTTACAGGCTGCGGAAGAAGCGAACCGACCCCATCCGCTTCTGGATCCGGCCCTCTGCAGGTGGTGGCCAGCATCAATCAGTGGCAGTCCCTGGCCGAGGACCTGGGCGGCGACCAGGCCCGGGTGGACACCATTCTGAGCAACACCTCTACTGATGCCCATGACTATGAGCCGACAACGGCCGACATCGCCCGAATCAGCCGTGCCGATCTGGTCATAGTCAACGGGGCCGGCATCGATGACTGGGCGGCCAAGGCCGCTGAAACCGGACGGGCCAAGTTGGTCGACGTATCCAAGGCATCGGGGCGCAAGACTGGCGACAACCCCCACCTCTGGTTCTCCTCCCAGGGCAGGAGAGCAGCCGCCAAGGCCGTGCATGAGGCATACCGGCAGTTACGCCCAGGCCGCGAAGCCAATTTTGACAAGGCCTACCAGGACTGGCAGGGTCGGCAGACCCGGCTGGACGATCTGATTGCGGATGCGCGCAAGCAGACCCAAGGTCGTCACTATGCGGCCACGGAATCGGCTGCCTACTATCTCTGTCATGATCTGGGCATGGAGGATCTGACACCCGAGGGGTACCTGCGGGCGGCCGCCAACGAGAGCGAGCCCTCGCCCGAGGACTTGGTGGCCTTCCGCCATCTGCTGACATCCGGGCAGTTGGACATGCTGGTGCTCAACGTTCAGGAAGTCAATCGAACCTCCAAGGAGCTGGCCGCTGAGGCCCGGAAGGCGCATGTGCCGGTCTTCGAGGTCAGTGAGCAGCGCCCCGAGAAGTACGGGAACCTGGAGGACTGGATCAGCGCCCTGGTCCAGCAGGTGCCGGGCGCCAAGGCCTGATGGCCTGCTCGCTCTTCATGTTCGCTAAGGGGTGTTTTCACGGGCCTTGTCGTCCTTGATGGGAACAATGGCACAGGTATCGGTAAAGGCCCACAGGGCCCAGTCGCCAAAGTCAGGAGCAAGCGGTGAAGGATCGTAAGCGTCAGCCCGGCCGGTGGACATTCTGGATGCAGAACATGACCGGACGTCTTCAGGTGCGTGGGTGGGTCTACCTCCTAGCCTTCATCCTGATTGACTTCCTGTCAGTGGGCATCCTGCAGTGGGGGGTCTCCCTGAACAGCTCTCGCGTAGAGCTGTCCAACCCGCTGATCGGCTTCTGGGGCTTCATCTCGGCCATGTGGACCCAGCGTCGGTTCGTCCTGTTGCTCAATATGCTGGCTGTAGGCCTGGTCTACCTGGCTCTGGCTTATTTGACCAATCGCTTCTGGGTGGCATCAGGGTTGATCCTGGCCATCTGCGCGGTCATTGCAACCATCGAGCGTTTCAAGGTGCGCGCCCGCTACGAGGCCGTCCTGCCCTCTGATCTGGATTTCCTTCATGCCGATGCGGCCAACCTAGTCTCCTTCCTGCCGGCCCGGTCCCTGATCATGATCGGGCTGGGGGTCGTTGCCTTGATTGTTCTCGGATTGATCTGCTGGGTGGCGACACGGATGGATGCCCGTCGTGGCCGCCCGATAGCCACAGGCAACAAGCCTCTAGGCGCTGGACTGCGTACGGCAGGTGTCCTGGTCCCCGTCCTAGTGGTGGCGCTCTTCATGTCCACTGTGGGCACTTACGGCAGCCTCGCCTACCGCTTCTCGCAGTTCATGGGCGACAAGCCCTCCATGTGGGACTCGGTCTATGATGCCCAGCGCAACGGAGTCTTCGTGTCCTTTTCCCGGCAGCTGCGACCCAAGGTCATGGACCAGCCAGCTGGCTACAGCCGTGCCACCATGCAGTCTCTGGCACACCGTTACCAGCTTTCGGCGGACCGCATCAACCGTGACCGCAAATCCTATATGAATGAGTCGAGCCTGGTCTACATTCTCTCCGAGTCATTCTCGGATCCCACGCGGGTGCCGGGCGTTGCGCTCAACCAGGATCCCATGCCCCATATCAGATCCATCAAGGAGGGTACCACCAGCGGGCTCATGCTCTCCTCCGGCTACGGCGGGGGTACGGCCAATCTGGAGTTCCAGGCCATGACCGGTCTGTCCATGGCCAACTTTGATCCCTCGCTGACCTCCCCCTACCAGCAGGTCATCCCTCATCTGAATTGGATACCCACGGTCAATCAGGCCTGGGGGTCGCCATCCAAGTCCCTGGCCTTCCACCCCTATGAGTCCTCTATGTACTCCAGGGCCGAGAACTACAAGAAGTTCGGCTTCTCGCACTTTTACTCGCTGACAGGCCCGGATCAGATAGCCCACCAGGACCGCATCGACCGCAGCCAGTATGTGAGTGATCGCTCCGCTTACGACTCCGCCCTGGAGCAGATGGGCGACGAGAAGGGCAACCAGTTCGTCGAGGTCATCACCATGCAGAACCATATGCCCTACAACGACTGGTATGACGACAACAGCTTCTCGGTCAGCTCCTCCGACCCCAACATGCCTCTTGGCGACGATGAGATGCAATCCATTCGCACCTATGCCAAGGGGGTCAGTCTGACCGATCAGGCCACTGCTGATTACCTGAACAGTCTGGATTCCCAGAGCAAGCCGGTAACCGTGGTCTTCTACGGGGACCACCTGCCCGGCATCTATGGCACGGCCAGCTGGGACGAGCGCAACTCCCTGGCCCTGCATCTGACCGACTACTTCATCTGGTCCAACAAGGCCTCGGACTCCTCGGGATCGCAGGTCAGCAACAGCGCCTATTCTTCGCCCAACTTCTTCCAGGCCCAGGCGGCCGAGCACATGGGTGCCAAGGTCTCGCCCTTCACGGCCTTCCTGACCGAGCTCCACGAAAAGATCAGCGCCATTGAGCCTCCGGTGGCCAACCAGATCCAGGACTGGAACAGGATCCCTGCGGGGCAGACCAACTATCTGGATGCCCAGGGCCAGCCCATGAACGCCCGTGACTTCGACCGGGCCACCCGGCAGCTCCTGAATGACTACAAACTGATCCAGTACGACATCATGGCAGGCAAACGCTACCTGCAGGGAACCGGCTTCAACGCCACTCCCACCCGCCGTTCGGATGCCGCCCGGCAGAAGGCTGAAATGGATCGTCAGGCCAAGCAGGCCAAGGAGCAAAGCCAGGATAAGGACAGCGAGAACTCTACCAGCTCGGCCAATTAGGCTTCCAGGCCGCGGTGGCCGATGTCGTGCCGATAGAAGAGGCCTGGCATCGACAAGCCGTCCAGACGTTCATAGACCCGACGGGTTGCCTGGGCCAAGTCGTCGCCTTGGGCTACGACCAGGGCGGCCCTTCCCGAGGAGGATGTCAGACCGGTTGAAGCCGAGCCAGACACTCCGGCGTAGTAGGCTCTGAGGTTCTGCTCCGGAGCGATCAAGGGCACGGGCACCCCGGTCTTGGGATTGCCGGGATAGCCCTGTGCTGCCAGGACCACCCCTAAGCGGTTGTGGGAGTCATCCCAGGTGAATTGCGGCTCCCCGCCCTCCAGCAGTGTGCGGATGGCTGTGCCCAGGTCGCTGGTCAAGGCAGGCAGCACTACTTCGGTTTCCGGGTCCCCCAGTCGCGCATTGAATTCGATGACTTCAGGGCCCTTGTCAGTGACCATCAATCCCGTGTACAGAACACCGGTGAATGGACTGCCTTCCTGCGCCAGTGCACGGACGGTGGGCGCGACGATGGTATCCAGGGCCTTTTGGGTCAGTTCCGGGCCGAACTGCGGAAGAGGGGAGTAGGCCCCCATGCCGCCGGTGTTGGGACCCCGATCCCCGTCATATGCGGGCTTGTGGTCCTGAGACAGTGGCATGGGCCAGAACTGATCACCCCGGACGAAACACATGAGCGAGCACTCCTGACCCACCAGCTGATTCTCGATGACCACCTGGGCTCCGGCCTGTCCGAACTTATGATCGATGAAGATGGCATCCAGGGCCTGCATGGCCTGGTCAAGATCGGCCGCCACCGTCACCCCCTTGCCGGATGCCAGCCCGTCAGCCTTGATGACCACTGGTGCGCCGTGCGAGCGCACATAGGTCCTGGCCGACTCAAGGTCATGGAAGACTGCATAATCAGCGGTCGGGATTCCATGCCTGCGCATCAGGTCCTTGGCAAAGCCCTTGGATCCTTCGATTCGGGCCGCAGCCTTGCCGGGTCCAAAGGCGGGGATGCCGGCAGCCTGCAGTTCGTCAACCAATCCAGCCGTCAGAGGAGCCTCGGGTCCAATGAAGACCCAGTCGATTCCCAGCTCGTGTATAGCAGCGACCAGTTTTTCAGGTTGCGAGGAATCCTCTTGCAACAGGCTGATGCCGTCCGGCTCCATGCCCGGATTGCCCGGGGCGCACCAGACCCGATCCACTCCTGCCCCGGACAACAGAGTGGTGGCGATAACGTGTTCCCTGGCTCCTGACCCGATGACCAGTACCTTGTCCGCCATGATGGGCTCCTCTCGCTATTGCTGACGGCCGTTTTCGTTAAGGATGACCTGCTGGCCGTCTTGAGCGCCCGTCACCTGTCCGATCAGGGTGTAGGGCTCCTGCTCCTCGTCCAAGATTGTGCGTGCCTGGTCCAGCTGATCAGGGGAAACGACCAGAACCATCCCAATGCCCATGTTGAAGATGTTGTACATCTCCAAATGGTCGACCCTGCCCATTTCTTCAATCATCGTGAAGATGGGCGGCACCTTCCAGGCCTCAAGGTTGAAGCTGGCGGCCAGACCCTCTGGCAGAATCCGGGGCACCTTCTCCACGAAGCCGCCTCCGGTGATGTGTGCCGCGCCTCTGAGCAGGCCGGAGGCGAAGAGCGGGCGTAGGGCCTTGACATAGATGCGGGTGGGCGTCAGCAGTTCTTCTCCCAGGGACCTTCCGCCAAGCTGATAGGGACGATCCTCCAGCTTCATGCCCCCCTGGTCCAGTAAGACCTGACGAATCAGGGAGAATCCGTTGGAGTGGACGCCCGAGGAGGGCAGGCCGATCAGCTGGTCGCCCTCTTTGATGGTCGAACCGTCAACCAGGGACTCCCGTTCGACCACACCCACGGTGAATCCGGCCAGGTCGTACTCGTCAGGCTGGTACATGTCGGGCATCTCAGCGGTCTCCCCGCCTACCAGGGCGGCCCCGGCTTGGACGCAGCCGTCGGCCACGCCCTTGACCACCTGCTCCAGCAGAGCCGGGTCATTGTGTCCGCAGGCGATGTAATCCAGAAAGATCAGAGGCTCGGCCCCCTGGGCGATGATGTCATTGACGCACATGGCCACGCAGTCCTGGCCGATGGTGTCATGGCGGCCGGCTTCCCGGGCCACTATCAGCTTGGTGCCTACGCCGTCAGTGCCTGAGACCAGGACCGGGTGGCGGTAATTGAGCGCAGACAGGTCGAAGTCGCCGCCGAAGCCGCCAATGTCACCGGCGCCCGGCCTATGGGTCCTGGCCGTGTACGAGCGGATTCTGTCAATCAGCTGGTATCCGGCCTCAACCGATACTCCAGCCTGCTCATATGCCTTCGGCATGCATGCCCCTTTCTCTGCTCGGTCTGTCCTGCTCTTCGCTGGTGTTCATTGGTTGGCTTCCTGCCTAGACCTTGCGGGCATGTCGAGCCCGTAGGATCCCTTGGGCGCTTCCAGCCGGGCCCGGTCCTCCTGGGTCAACGAGGCCAGGAAGCCCTGCTCGTAGTCGTCAAGCCGCGTGGGATAGTCTCCGTTGAAGTAGGCCACGCAGAGCCCCTGGTAGGGTGCATCACGCCCCAGGCCGATGGAATCCACCAGACCGTCCAGACTCAGGTAGGCCAGGGAATCGGCCTCAATGGCTTCCCTGATTTGCTCCACGGACCTCTTGGCGGCGATCAGTTCGGACGTCCGTTGGATGTCAATGCCGTAGTAGCAGGGGTAGCGCAGGGGCGGGGAGGCGATGCGCATATGCACCTCGCTCGCCCCGGCCTCCCGGAGCAGGCGGACGATTCTGCGCGAGGTTGTGCCCCGGACGATGGAATCGTCGATGACCACCACCCGCTTGCCGGCTACGACGCCGCGCACAGCGGCCAGCTTCATTCTGACGCCCTGTTCGCGCATGGTCTGGCTGGGCTGGATGAAGGTGCGTGCCACATACTGGTTCTTGATCAGCCCCATCTCGTTGGGCAGTCCGGCCGCCTCGGCATAGCCGGAGGCTGCGGACAGGGAGGAGTTGGGCACCCCGATGACCATGTCGGCGTCCACCGGGGCCTCGCGGGCCAGTCTGGCCCCCATCCTCTTGCGGGCCGAGTGGACGTTGACCCCATAAATATTGGAGTCAGGTCTGGCGAAGTAGATGAACTCCATGGAGCAGATGGACAGGCAGGTCTGATCGGTATAGCGTTCGATGCTGTAGCCCGAACCATCCACACGGACGATTTCGCCGGGGCCGATGTCCCGCACCAGCCTGGCGCCGACCAGGTCCAGGGCGCAGGTCTCGGAGGCCAGGACGTAGGCCCCTCCCGGCAGCCGGCCCAGGGAGAGGGGGCGGAAGCCGTTGGGATCCATGGCTCCGATCATGGCGTCCTCGGTCATGAGCAGGTAGGCGAAGCCGCCATGGACTTGGCGCAGAGCCTGCTTGAGCGCCGCCATGAAGTCCTTTTCGGGGCTGCGGCGGATCAGGTGCATGAGCACCTCGGTGTCGGAGTTGGAATGGAAGATGGCCCCCTGATCCTCTAGTTGCGCCTTGAGGCTGTTGCAGTTGGTCAGGTTGCCGTTGTGAGCCAGTGCTATATCCCCGTCATGGAAGCGGAAGACGAAGGGCTGGATGTTCTCGATGGATCCTGAACCAGTCGTGGCGTAGCGGACATGGCCGATGGCCTTGTCCCCGGTCAGCGGCGTCAGGCTGGACTCGTCCGGAAATATCTGAGTGAGCAGGCCCAGGCCCCGTCTTCCGATCAGGTGCCCCTGGTCGTTGGAAACGATGCCGGCACCCTCCTGGCCGCGGTGCTGCAGGGCGTGCAGGCCGAAGTAGGTCAGCCGGGCGGCATCGGGGTGTCCCCAGACCCCGAAAATCCCACACTCCTCGTGGATGCCTTCAAGCTCCAACGACATGGTCCATGTCCTTTCCCCTAGGCGGCAAAGTAGTCCACTCCCGACTGGAAGAGTGGCTGCGTGCGGTTTTCGGGCACGTTGAGATACAGGTCGGGGCCGCTGCGTTCCGTGTGGCCCATCTTGCCTAGCACCCGGCCGTCCGGACTGGTGATGGCCTCGACGGCCATGTCGGATCCATTGGGGTTGACCAGCGGATCCATGGAGGGGC
Organism: Bifidobacterium sp. B4079; assembly: GCF_026537385.1. Classification (NCBI taxonomy): domain Bacteria; kingdom Bacillati; phylum Actinomycetota; class Actinomycetes; order Bifidobacteriales; family Bifidobacteriaceae; genus Bifidobacterium; species Bifidobacterium sp. B4079. The sequence continues at coordinate 123,120 of NZ_JAFNMH010000001.1, forward strand.
GGCCCTGCTCATCTACATACTGGGCGGCCACCTGTCCTCGGTCGATCAGGGCGCGCAGGAGGCCAGGCTCGGCTACGAATCGACCTTCGCCGTGGCTGACGGGCATGGTGTGGACATCGCCCACCCGGCAGGCGCTCAGCCAGGGGGAGCGTGTGGAGCTGATCCGGGTGTGGACCAGACGGCTCTGATGACGGCCGATGGCGTTGACAGCCAGGGTGGGATCCTCAGGCGAGCCGGTGACGATTTTTCCATAGGGGACCATGCCCAGCTTGATCAGCGCCTGGAATCCGTTGCAGACGCCCAGAATCAGCCCGTCCCGGTCCTGCAAAAGCTCCTGGAGGGCATCGGCAACCTGGTTCGAGCGCAGGAAGCATGCCACCAGTTTGGCCGAACCGTCGGGTTCGTCGCCGCCGGAGAAGCCTCCGGGCAGCATCAGTATCTGGCTGTTGCGGATGGCCTGGGCCAGGCGGCGGGAGCTCTCGGCTACGTCCTCGGCGTTCAGGTTGCGGATGACCACGGTATCCACCTGGGCTCCAGCATCCCGGAAGGCCCGCGCAGAGTCGAACTCGCAGTTGGTGCCGGGGAAGACGGGCATGACCACCCTGGGTCGGGCGGTCTTGGAAGTTCCCTTGGTCCTGCGCGCTGCAGGCCTGCCGGGCTCACGGTCGTTGCGGCCGATGGTTGGCACCGGATCGCCTTGGCCGCGGTATGGGAAGATGGTTTCCAAACCTTCGGCACGGATCTCCTCAAGCTCGGACAGGTCCAGATCCTCGCTGCCGCAGCGAAGGCGATAGTCCTCGCAGGTGTGCCCTAGCAGGTGCAAATGCAGGCGGGAATTCTGAATGAACAGGGGCTCCGGACCAGAGGCCTCCAGAATGAAGCTTCCATAGGCGGGGCGGAAGAGCGCCGATAAAGCAGTGTCTGACGCCAGGTCCAGCCCGATTCTGTTGCCTAGGCACATCTCCATCAGGGACTGGGCGATGCAACCGTAGCCCGGAGTGGCTGCGGCATCCACCAGGTCCTGGCTGATCAGCGCCTCCGCCTGGTCCATGACGGTCCGCAGGCTCTCCGGATCGGGCAGCAATCCGTCCTCCTGGTAGTCGGGCGCCAAGAGATAGATCTGACGGTCCGTTGCCTTGAATTCGGGGGAGACCGCATCCTTGGCTCGTCCCAGGGCTACAGCAAAGCTGATCAGGGTGGGCGGCACATCCAGGCCCTCGAAGCTGCCGGACATGGAGTCCTTGCCGCCTATGGCACCCACGGAAAGATCCAGCTGGGCCTGGAGAGCTCCCAGGACGCCGGCTGCCGGCAGACCCCAGCGCCGGGGGTCGTCGCCGGGCTTGGGGTAGTACTCCTGCAGGCTCAGGTGGGACCGGGAACGGCTGAAGCCAGAGGCCACCAGCTTGCCCAGGCTCTCGACCACGGCCAGGTAGGCACCGGTGTAAGGGTCCTGGCTGCTGATCCAGGGGTTGAATCCCCAGGCCATGGCCGAGACGGTGGTGGTGTGCCCATCCACCGGCAGCTTGGCCACCATGGCCTGGGCCGGTGTCAGCTGTCGGGCTCCGCCGAAGGGCATGAGAACGGTGCCTGCGCCGATTGTGGAGTCGAACTGCTCGGCCAAACCCTGCTGGGAGCAGACATTGATGTCAGCAAGGAGGGACCTCATGCGCGCGTCCAGGCTGCCCTGGACCTCAAAGGGGGCATGGTAGGGAGCTGGAACCGCCACCTGGGCATCGGCCGTATGAGGGGCGCCGTTGGAGGCCAGGAAGGACCGGGGGATGTCCACGATGGTCTCTGATCGCCAGGTCATCCGCAGCCGGGGTTCCTCGGTGACTTCGGCGATGACGGTGGCCTCGAGGTCCTCCTGCCGGGCGCAGTTGATGAAGGCGGGCGCGTCTTCTGCAGCCAGGGCCACGGCCATGCGCTCCTGGCTCTCGGAAATGGCGATTTCGGTCCCGTCCAACCCCTGGTACTTGAGCGGCACCCGGTCCAGGTCCACATTCAGCCCGTCCGCCAGCTCGCCCACGGCCACGGCTACACCGCCGGCTCCAAAGTCGTTGCAGCGCTCAATCAGCCTGGCTGCCTCCGGGCGGCGGAAAAGGCGCTGGAGTTTGCGTTCCTCAGGTGCATCTCCCTTCTGCACCTCGGCTCCGCAACGTTCCAGGCTCTTTTCATTCTGGGACTTGGAAGCTCCGGTGGCGCCGCCGATCCCATCACGGCCGGTCCTGCCGCCCACCAGAATGATCAGATCACCGGGTGCGGGCCGACGACGGATCACGTGGTCGGCCGGGGTGGCGGCCACCACAGCGCCCACCTCCATCCGCTTGGCCGCATAGCCTGGGTGATAGATTTCTCGAACCTGCCCGGTGGCCAGCCCTATCTGGTTGCCATAGGAGGAGTAGCCATCGGCAGCCTGACGGACGATCCGGCTCTGAGGCAGCTTGCCCGGCAGGGTTTGATTCAGGGGCTGACGAGGATCCGCCGCCCCACTGACTCTCATGGCCTGATAGACGTAGCCTCTTCCGGACAGGGGATCACGGATGGCTCCGCCGATGCAGGTGGCGGCACCGCCGAAGGGCTCGATCTCGGTGGGATGGTTATGGGTCTCGTTTTTGAAGAGGAAGAGCCAATCTTGATCCTGGCCATCCACGTCGACCTTGGTCCGGATAGTGCAGGCGTTGACCTCTTCGGACTGGTCCACGTCGCTCAGGATGCCATGCTTCTGCAGGTACTTGGCTCCGATGGTGGCCATGTCCATCAGGCATTCAGGTCGGTTCTGACGGCCCAGCTCTCCTCGGATTATCCGATATCGTTCCAGCGTGGTCCGTACTCGTGGGTTGTCCGCCTCGATCCGCTCCAGCCTGGTATTGAAGGTGGTGTGCCGGCAGTGGTCCGACCAGTAGGTGTCTATCACCTTGAGCTCGGTCAGGGTGGGGTCGCGCTTTTCTTGGCGGTAGTGGTCCCGGCAGAAGCGGGCGTCCGGCAGATCCATGGCCAGGTCCAGCTTGTCAATCAGCGCTTCAAGTTCAGGATCATCCAGATCGCGGAACCCGTCCAATGCGGGCACTGGATCCGGATCCTCATCCGGCATGGCCAGGGTCTTGGGCTGCTCCAGACCTACCAACCGCGAGTCGACCGGGTTGACCAGGTAATTGCGGATGGCCTCGATCTGCTCGGCATTCAAATCGCCCTGGAGCAGGTAGACGGTGGCCGTGGCCACCAGGGGGCGGGCGCCCTGGCCGACCAGCTGAACACACTGGGCTGCAGAGTCGGCTCGCTGATCGAACTGACCGGGCAGGGGAGCTACGGCGAAGAGCATAGAGGAGTCCAGCGGCGGCATGTCCGCGTAGCCCTTCATGCGCAGGGCCTGCTTCAGCCGGGTGGTCACCAGATCGGTCTGGGGCTGGGCGAAGACCGTGGGCAGGCAGCGCTTGAAGAGGTCTTCGTCAATTCCCTCCAGATCGTAACGGTTGATCACGCGCAGGCCGGTCAGCCCTTGCACGCCCGGCAGGGTGCGAAGCTGCTCGGCAAGCCTCTCGGCGGCCTGGTCGAAGCCCAGTTTTTTCTCGGTATAGACACGGAAGAGCACGATGGATCCTTTCGTGATGGATTGGTTAGGGACCAATGAAAAACCCGGAGGCGATAAGCTCGCTTCCGGGTCGATCGATTCAGCCGTTCGATTGGCTTTCGCGCTCCTCCAATTCGGTCAGCCCATCCAAAATGGTTTGATAAGCAGGAATGATGCTGCCCAGGTCCCTGCGGAAGATGTCCTTGTCCAGGTGGGTGACCTGGCCGTTCTGATTATTGCCGATTGCCCAGAGCCGACAGGTGTCGGGGGTGATCTCGTCGCCGAGAAGGATGATGCCCGATTCGGTCTTGCCCATTTCGATCTTGAAATCCACCAGCTCTACGTTGATGGCGTGGAAGATGTCGGTCAGCGCCCCGTTGATCTCCCTGGTCTTTGCGGCGACGATGTCCAGGTCCTGCTCGGTAGCCAGCCCCAGGGCCAGAATGTCATCCCGGTTGATAAATGGATCATCCAGGGGATCGGACTTGTAGAAGAACTCCAGCACCGGCTGCTTCAAGGCGGTGCCTTCCGCAACCCCGTACCGCTGGGCGAAAGAGCCTGCGGCCCGGTTGCGCATGACGACCTCCAAGGGGAACATGTCCAGCCGGCGATTGAGTTGTTCGGTATCCGAGATGCTGCGTACGAAGTGGCTGGGGATGCCCCGGCGTGCCAGCAGGGAGAATATCACCGTGGTGATCCTGTTGTTCAGTCTGGCCTTGCCTTCGATATTGGCCTTCTTGGCTCCGTTCCCCGCCGTGGCCTGATCGGTGTACTCAACCCAGAGCATGTTCGGATCATCCGTTTCGTACAGTTTTTTGGCCTTGCCTTGATAGCGCATCCCCAACTTTTCCACGGTTCGCCTTCCTCGAGTTTGTTGCGAATTGGAAACATCTGCACTTCTTGGGACATGACCACCATAGCAAGCCCGAGTTACATCTCCGAGCCCACCTGAGGTTTCAGATCGCCGGCCACGGCTTCGGCCCGTTCTTGGGCAGTCTGCAGGTCAGGACCCTGGGCCAGGGCCACGCCCATGCGGCGCAGACCAAGCACTTCTGGTTTGGAGAAGATGCGCAGATCGGTGCCTGGGTGGTCCAGGGCCTGCGGCAGACCTTGGAAACTGACAGGTCCCTGGCCCCTGACCAGGATGGGTCGGCTGACCGCGTAGGCGCCCTCCTGCAGACTCAGGGCCAGATCCTCCTGATGGACGGGAATGCCCAGGATGGCCCGGGCGTGAAGGTCGAACTCGGTCAGGCGTTGGGAGATCATAGTCACCATGCCGGTGTCATGGGGGCGCGGGGCCACCTCGTTGAAGAGCAGCGAGCCATCGCGCAGAACGAAAATCTCCACTCCGTAGACCCCCCACCCGGTCTCCCCGCTTTGACATGCCAGGGAGGTCATGGCATGAACCAGCCTGGTGGCCATGCTCCGGGCCTGCTGCAAGATGTCAGGATTCAGCTCCGCCGGTTGCCAGGAGAGCCGGTAGTCGCCGTTCTCCTGCCGCTGGCCGATGGGCGTGCAGGTGGCCACGCCGGCGGAGGAAGCCACGGTCAGAACGGTCAGCTCATGCGCTAGGGGGGCCAGAGCCTCCACAATGATCTCGGCCTCGCCCTGATGCCTGATGGCTGCCCGGCCCTGGGTCAGTGCCGAATTCCAGGCTTGAGACAAACCTTCCCTGCTTCGCACCAGGGTCTGTCCGTGTCCGGAGGAGCTCATCAGAGGTTTGACCATGCAGGGGTAGCCCACCTGGTCCGCCGCCCTGGCCAGCTCTTCGAGGGAGCTGGCGAACTGATAGGGGGTAGTGGGCAGACCTACCTGCTCGTGGGCGAAGACGCGCAGGGCCCTGCGGTCCATGCACATGGCCGCCAGGGGTGCGGCAGGCACTACCTGGATGCCACGGGCTGCGGCGCCGGCCAGACGGTCAGTGGCGATGGCCTCGACTTCTGGCACGATCAGATCGGGCTTGACCATTTCGATCAGGTCCTCAAGAGCCTGGGGGTCACTCATCCTCACCTGGTAGCCGACATGGGCCACCTGGGTGGCCGGTGCGCCAGGGTAGGAGTCCGCCGCACCTACCCAGGCCCCCAGTCGCATCAGGCTCATGGCGATCTCGCGGCCGAGTTCGCCGGCCCCTAGGAGAAGGACTCGTGTGGGTCTTGGCCCCAGAGGAGAGCCGAACGACCGCTTCCCTGGATCGATAGTGTTGATAATCCGCTGCTGACCGGATGCGCGCATACTCATATTCTGTCACCGACTATCGATACATGCCTATAAACGACATCTATAGAGGCCTTCTTGTCCACTGGCCGCCGGGACGATTACCATGTCAGGCAGTCGACCAGGGAAGGCGGGAACGTGAGCGAGCGGATACCGGCGGTGCGGATGGAGCACCTGACCAAGACCTATCACAGCGACGACGACGAAGACAAGACGGCACTGGCCGACATCGATCTGACTGTCGAGACTGGAGATATTTTTGGCATCATCGGACTGAGCGGGGCTGGCAAGTCCACCCTGGTCCGCTGCATCAACGGGCTGGAGGATTATGACTCGGGCAGCGTCAAGGTCCGGGGTCGCGAGGTCAAGTATCTGGCTCCGGCCGAGCTCAGGGACTTGAGGCGTCGTACGGGCATGATCTTCCAGCACTTCAACCTGATGCCATCCAGGACGGTGGCCGATAATGTGGGCCTTCCTCTGCGGGGGAGCAGCCGCGACCGTGCATCTCGACGGGCCCGGGTGTCCGAGCTTCTGGAATTGGTAGGGCTGACTGAGCTGGCCGACCACTATCCCGCCGAACTCTCCGGTGGCCAGCAGCAGCGCGTGGCCATCGCCCGAGCACTGGCCAACGAGCCGGATATCCTGCTCAGCGATGAGGCCACCAGCGCACTGGATCCGACCACCACGCGCTCCATTCTTCAGCTGCTCCGTGATCTGCACGACCAGCTGGGCATCACCGTGGTCATGATCACCCACGAGATGTCGGTTATCCGGCAGATCTGCAACCGGGTGGCAGTCATCGATCAGGGCGTCATTGTGGAGCAGGGCCGGGTCTTCGACGTCTTTGCAGATCCCAAGGCCCAGCTGACCAAGTCTTTCGTGGCCACCACATCCAACCTGGAAAAGGTCAAGGATCTGATGGCCGCCGATTCGCCCCTGGTGGCCCTGGAGCCCGGGCAGATCCTCATGCGCATGTCCTATGTCTCCAAGGAGGTCTCCGAGGCTTTGGTCTCCACCATCAGCCGTCGCTACAACCTGGACGTCAACATCATCTTCGGCGACATCGATGTGGTGGAGGGAGCACCCCTGGGGGGTCTGGTGGTCAGGATGGGCGGCGAACCGGAAAATATCCGTCGGGCCATGGGATACCTGCGCTCGCGCAACATCGGAATCGAGGTCCTCAAATCATGACGTCCCTGCTCACCACCTGGTTCCCCAACGTCATGAGCCGATTGCCTGAGTTCTTCAGCAGCATGGTTCAGACCTTGGTCATGGTCGGCGTCTCAGGGGTGATCTCCTTCCTGCTGGCTCTGGTCATCGGGGTGGGGCTGATCATCAGCCGGCGTGATGGCATCCGTCACAACGGCCTGGTGTTCACCATTCTGGACAAGCTGATTGACCTCTTCCGCTCCATTCCCTTCATTATTCTGGCGGCCGCCCTGGTGCCGGTGACCAGAATGCTCATGGGTACGGCCATCGGGCCTAAAGGGGCAATTTTCCCGCTGGTCGTGGGCATCACGCCTTTCTTCTCCCGGCAGATCGAGTCGGCCCTGGCCGGTTTGGACCCTGGGTATGTCGAGGCGGCGGAGTCCATGGGCATGACCACCTGGCAGATCATCTGGCACGTCTACCTGCGTGAGGGCATCCCCTCTATCATCCGGGTGACCACCATTACCATCGTCAGCCTGGTGGGCGAGACTGCCACCGTGGGCATTGTGGGCGGTGGCGGGTTGGGCGACTTCGCCATCCGTCTGGGCTACCAGCGGTCCATGAACGACGTGACCATCGCCACCATCATTGTGCTGGTCATCTTCATCGCCCTGATCGAACTGTTCGGCCGGCTTCTGGCCGAGGTCGTCGAACACTGAGCAACCCGGGAAAGGTCAGATTATTGTGGTCGGTCGTAATCGCGTCGGCAAAAAGAACCGAGCCAAGGTCCAGCTGGCGGCGCTCAGCCTGGTCATCGTCCTCCTGCTGGCGCTGGTGGTCGGTACCGATGTCCGTCTGAACCAGGTGGGTGCCGATGTCAAGGTCGTCAAGGTCGGCGTCATTGGCAGTTCGGACGATCAGATTTGGAAGGCTGTCCAGGCAGAGCTGGATCGGCGGGGCGAACGCATCAGGATCGAGCTCAAGCCTTTCCAGGACGCCATCTATGTCAACCAGGCCACAGCCAACCGCGAGGTGGACTTCAACGCCGCCCAGCATTACGCCTACCTGGAGGACGATGTGAAAACCAACCACTACCAGCTGGCTGTGCTTGGCAATACCTACATCTCGCCCATGAACCTCTACTCGCAGCGCTATGCCAAGCCTTCGCAGTTCCAAGACGGCGACCGGGTGGCCATTCCCAACAACGCCACCAATATGGGCCGGGCCTTGAAGGTCCTGGCCGACGCCAAGCTGATCGGTCTGCGCGACCCCAAGGCCACCAACCCGTTGCCCGAGGACGTAGTGGACAACCCCAAGCATCTGCGCATCGAGCAGGTGGATCCGGCTGGCATCCTCAACCTGCTGCCCGACTATGCGGGCGGGGTCACCAACGCCAACTTCGTGGTCGATGCAGGTCGCAGTGTGCATGATGCCATCCACGAGGTTCCCTACGATCTCCAGAACCCGGCCAACAAGCCTTACGTCAACATTATCGTCACCACCAAGGATCAGCGGAATAACCCCACCTACGCCGCAGTGGTGCGAGCCTACCATTCCAAGCCCGTGGCCGACACCATCGTCCATGTCTACAAGGGCGCCTGCCTGCCGGCTTTCAAGGTTTCCTGATGCGATAGGTTCAACAAATGAAGGAGGACGGATATGAGCACCAGAAGAACCAGGGCCAAGCGAGAGCTGGCAGCTGTCTCGGTCGTCATCCTGGTGGTCGCCGTCCTGATGGGAGTGGCCTATGTCAGGGTCAACCAGCCCGATCGCGGCCAGCGGGAGATCAGCATCGGCCTGGTGGGCGATGCTGATGAGGAGATCTGGAAGGCCGTTCAGCACCAACTGGACCAGTGCCGGGCCGGCATAAAAATCAAGCTCCGCGCCTTTCAATATGGGCGTTACGCCAATCAGGCACTGTCCAACGGGGAGATTGACCTGAATGCCTTCCAGCACTATGCCTTTCTGGAGCAGGAGTCCAAGCAGCACGGGTACCGGTTCGCAGCCATTGGCGACACCTACATCTCACCCCTCAACCTCTACTCAAAGAAGTACCGGAGCGTTGACCAGATAGGCTATGGTGACCGTTTGGCAATACCCAGCGATCCTATCGACTTGGGCCGCTCCCTGAAGGTGCTTGCCAGCGCCGGGCTGATCGGTCTGCGAGACCCCAAGGCCACCACGCCGGTTCCCGAAGATATCGTAGACAACCCGCGCGGGCTGGTCCTGGATCAGGTCGATCCACCGGGGATCGTCAAGGTCCTGCCCGACTATGCGGCGGGAATCACCAACACCAATTTCATCCTGGATGCTGGCATGAAGATCCAGGATGCCATCTACCAGGTGCCCGGCGATCTCAAATCGCCAGCCAATCATCCCTATGTCAACATCATCGTGGCCAGACAGGCTGACAAAAATGACCCCGACTACAAGGCTCTGGTCTCCGCCTACCATAGTCGCTATGTGGCTGATGCCATCAACCGCTACTACCGTGGGGCGGCCGTCCCGGCCTTCTCCTACTAATAGTGGGTACAATCGGGTGGTCGCCCTGTCCTGGTCCGACCCAAGTCTGCAACAGTTGAACAGCGGAGGGAACGTTGATGAGGGATCATGATCGCCTGACGCTGGCCCTGGTCCTGGATTCCTTCGGCAACAGGGGCAATGGGACCTCCAACTCCGCCATCCAATACGCCCAGGGTCTGGAAGCGCTGGGGCACCAGGTCCGTCTGGTGGGGGTAGGCTCGACCGACTATCCGGCGCGGGTGCATCGAATTCCTCTAGTCTCTCATGTGGCGGCCAGACAGCAGATGAGCTTCGCTCGTGCTGATCCGGAACTGTTCCGAAGGGCCTTTGCCGGTGTGGATCTGGTCCATATTTACGAACCCTTCGCCTTCGGCCGTGCCGCCCTGGCACAGGCCAGGTCCATGGGCATACCGGTGACTGCCGGGTTTCACATTCAGCCTGAGAACATCACCTATTCAGCTGGTCCATTGCGCTACCTGCCCGGGGTGGATGCGGCCATCTACCGGCTCTTTCGATTCTGGCTCTACGATCACGTCAGGCACATCCACGTTCCTACCCAGCTGACGGCTGACCTCTTGCGCTCGCATGGGTACAAGGCCCACCTGCATGTCATATCCAACGGCTACCAGCCCAGGTTCAACCCCGGTGACCGATATGAGCGGGGCCGATACGAGCGGCAGCGACCCGACCGGCTGATCCAAGTCGTGGCCTCTGGCAGGCTGGCCCGGGAAAAGGACCATCTGACTCTGATCCGTGCTCTGGCCCTGTGCAGGAACAGACGCAGAATCAGCCTGACCATAGCTGGCACAGGTCCCATGGAGCGCCGCCTGAAGGCGGAGGCCGCCAGGCAGCTGAACGGCACGCAGGTCTCGATTGGATTCCATCACAACACGACCATGCCTGATCTGCTCAGACAGGCCGATCTACTGGTCCATCCCTCCATTGCGGACCTGGAATCGGTCAGCGTCCTAGAGGGGATGGCCTGCGGTGCAGTCCCGGTAATAGCACAATCCGACCTGAGCGCCGCCGGCCATTTCGCTCTGGTTGAGCACTCGCTCTTCCCGGTCGGCAAGGCCCAGGCACTGGCTGCGCAAGTTGACTGGTGGATAGACCATCCTGATGCACTTGCGGTCTGGTCCAGACGCTACGCCGAACATGCCAAAGAGCATTATTCCCTGGATGCTTCCGTCAGAGCCTTTGCCAAGATGGTCATGCAGGTCGCCAAGCCTGATCTGGCTTAGATCTCCTTCTTGGATATGATCAGAGCCGACCCGACGATGGCCACCAGGACCACGCCCACGGATACGCCGGCATAGATCCAAACCTGATCTGCCTTCAGAGTGGCCAGAACAATCTGTTGGCCGAACCCGACGAAGTCGAAGTATCGCAGCCATTTCCATTTCGCTGTGAACTCTATGAGGCCGATTAGCACGGGCCATATCACGATCACTACCGCTGGAATGACTATGGATTGGGTAAGGATCAACAGGACGATGCCCAGGCTGATGATGACGGAGATGCAGAAGCTGACCGATAGGGTCATGACGGCCACATCCTTGTACAAGATGCCCCAGCCGACTCCGGGCTTCCTTCCAAGGGCCAGTCCGGTCAGCAGGTTGGCGATGAAGTAGCACAGGGTCATGAGGATGATGTCAATCAGGATGGTCGCGTACTTGCCTAAGATGAATTGCATGCGCGAGATGCCCGAGGTCAATGTGTTCTTCAGGGTGTGCTGGCTGTACTCCGAACCAATGACGATAACGAAGACTGCGATATAAAAGTAGATCAGGGACGTGGCGGAGGCGACACCAGCTTGCAGGCCTGTCCTGATGGTCCAGCTCTGGCCTTGGATTTCCGAAAGTTTATGAGCGTATTCTTCCCCGCCCGTGCTGATGCCCACGGTGTTCTTGCTCCAGGTGGTCCCGATGCCGAGGGCCACAGTGGCAATCAGCAGAAGCAGCATGCCGATGGAGTGTCGCTGCCTATAAAAGTCGGCCCTGATCTGGTTAATCATTGTTGCCTCCTCGACTCTTGAGGGTCCTTATTCAGCAGATCTGCGAAATATCCCTCTAACGATCCCTTCTGCTGGCTGATTTGATTGACCAGGATGCCTTTCTGAACAAGAAGACTGTTGATGGGGCCCGGTTCCAGATTCCCTTGCCTGATCAGAATCTGATGGTCGTCAAGGACTTGAAAGGGGCCGATTCCCTGGCGATCCATGATCGTGGCGGCTTTGGAGCTCTGGTCCACGTCGATCAACAGTCCATTCTGATTGATCCGATCCAGTTCGTCCTTGTCTACCTCCTTGATCAGGCGGCCGTGGCTGATGAACCCGAACCGGGAGGAGACCAGGTAGAGTTCGCTCAGAATGTGGCTGGAGATGAGAATGGTCGTCTGGCGCTCCTTATTGAGCTTTCCCAGAAGTGTCCTGAATTCGATGATTCCTGCCGGATCCAGGCCGTTGATGGGCTCGTCCAGGATCAGGAAATCGGGCCGGGTGAGGATGGCCATGGCCAACCCAAGGCGCTGACGCTGACCAAGAGAGAGGTGAGCGGCCCGAGTCTTGGCCTTCTCGCCCAGACCAACGAAGTCGATGGCCTGGGAGATGGCCTTGTCGTCGGCCAGCCCGTGCTGGATGGCTGTCAGTTTCATGTTCTGGCTGACGGTCAGTTTTTTGAAGGCGGCCGGAGCCTCAATGATTGAGCCTATTCTGCTCAGAATGCGCCTGTTCTTGCCAATTGTGCGCCCCATCAGCCTTATGGTTCCCTTCTGCATGGGGGAGAGTCCAGTTATCAGACGCATCAGGGTGGTTTTGCCAGCACCGTTCTCGCCGATCAACCCGTAGATCTCACCCCTGTTTATGGAAAGGCTGAGATCCTCTAGTGCCTGGAAGCGGCCGAACCGTTTGCTGACATGGCTAATATCCAGAATGGTATCGTCCATGGAGTTCCTTTCTCTGTGTCGCTATTAGAGAATCTAAAATGCCTTTCTTAAGTGCTTGGCAAAGAAATCATTAAGAATTACATAAATCCGATTGGACGAGACTGGCATTGTGAGACGGCTTCAGTAACATGAGTGTGACCCGTGAAAGGAAGAAAGCATGCCGACGATTCTGGTCGTGGAGGATCAGGAGGACATCCAGTCCCTGCTCAAGGATGTGCTGGGCGAGACCTATCGGATCGTCCAGGCGACCACAGGCGCCCAGGCCTTAGCTCGCTTCCAGCAGGAGGAACCCGACCTGATCCTTCTGGATCTGATGCTCCCCGTAATCACCGGGGACAGCGTCCTCAAGGCCATTCGGCGCATGTCTTCGGTGCCGGTCATCATCCTTACGGCCATCCAGGATAAGACCAGGACCGTCAGCCTCTTGGAGCAGGGCGCCAATGATTATGTGACCAAGCCTTTCGACATCGACGAGCTTCGCGCTCGCGTCCGGGTTCAGCTGCGCCAATCCGTGGCACTGAAAGCGGATGCGGATACAGCAGGTGAATCTGACGCCAGGATTTGTTTCGAGGGGATCGAGCTGGACCGGATGGAGCACACGGTCAGCGTTGATGGGCACAGGGTCGATCTGGCTCGCAAAGAATTCGCCATCCTTGAGCTTCTGATGGACCATCCGCATCGGGTTTTCGAGAAAGAGGACCTCTTCAGGCAGGTTTGGAACCAGCCATACATCAATGCTGATAATACTCTCAATGTGCACCTGAGCACCTTGCGGACCAGCCTGAACAGATACGCCGGAAGCCAGCGCTACATCGTGTCGGTCTGGGGTATCGGCGTTCGCCTGGTCTGAATTTGGGTGGAAAGCGGGACGACGAATAAGGGGTCATCGGAGGTGAATCCGTGAAGGTGGTTGCACTTGTTCTGGGTCTTGTCGCCCTAGCATTGGCGATTAAACTGATACTGCTGATTGTCGACCTCAAACGAATCAGCAGTGATCTGGATTTCATCAACCATGCGGACTCCAATGCCTTGGTAACCACTGGGGCCAATATCGGACTCATCCGCACTCTGGCGAATAGGATCAACGTCATTCTGAACAAAAACAAGCGGCTGCAGATCACCCAGGCTGAGCAGAATAAACAGGTCCGACAGATGCTGACCAATCTGACCCATGACATCAAGACCCCTCTGACCGTGGCTAGGGGATACGCCCAACTGCTCAAAGAGGAATCGGATGACCAGGAGCAGCTGGACAAGATTCTCAACAACCTGCAGTCGGTGGATCACTATCTGCATTACCTGATGGATTTCAATCTGATTCAAGAGAAGAGCGTGAGTCTGGATTTGAGTAGGGTGAACCTGTCGGCCCTGGTTCAGCAGGAGCTCTTCAACGCCTTCGATTCTTTGACCGCACAGTCGGTCACGGTGGAGCCCAGGATCCAAGCTGGTGTGGAAATAACGACGGACCAGACCATGATGAGTCGGGTAATCCAGAATCTGATTGGCAACTGGCTCAAGTATGCGGAGGAATCAGCCTGGGTGGACCTGCACCAGGGCGAGGATGGGCGGATTCATCTGGACTTCGGCAACAAAACCAGGGACGGAGCCGTCGATGTAGACAGGCTGATGGAACGGTTCCAGACCGAGGACCAATCACGGACCAAGATCAGAAGCACAGGTCTGGGTCTGAGCATCGTTGATTCCCTGGTGGATTCGCTCGGCGGTTCAATAAGGCTGGAATCCGCCAACGGTATTTTCTCGATCCACTTGCTGTTGAGTGATGCTCCGCAATCGAACGAACTGTAAACAATGCGGGTTTGATCCCCTCGGTTGGATGCTATGGCCTGTCATGGTCCTTGTGAAAAGACCATGACAGGCCATCAAGTGCAGGCAGGCGGAAAATGGTGTCAGGACACAAATCTGACCATGCTTGAATCCGACCGACAGGCGATCAGCTTTCTCACCTACGCGCTAGGGAAGATCAGGTCTTGGTGTGCGGGACTACAACAGCCCTGGCAGAGAGCTTGTTGTCGACCAGCTTGTGGTGGGCATTGAGGGGGTTGTCCAGCGCATAGGTTTCGAGCTCAGCCTCAATCTGGCTGTTGCGATACATGTTGGCAAAGCGTGAAGAATCTGAATGGCGATCTGTGCCGGTCCGCCCAGGCCAATGACCAGAGCGTGCTTTCCGCCGCCGTTCAGATGAGGCATGGCAGCCCGGATCGTGGTAGGGGGTCAGGGCAGCGTTAGCTAGGGGGGGCCAATTAGATCCGTATTGCCCAGCGGCACCAGGTTGCGGGCCAGGACGGTCATGTATTCTGCCATGCCGCCGTCGCGACCCAGACCCAAGGCCAGGGATTTATTGGTTACGGAGCTGGAGCATTAGTTCTCTTGGCCGGCCAAGCACTCAGGGTAGTGGCCGCATCCGGATCACCCTTCTTAAAGCCCGTGACATCGGGGGACCGCCTTTTCGACCCAGCCGGTGGTCTCATGCCACAGAATAATCGGCGGTTTGGTGCGGCTCCAGGTTTCCGGCGTGCAGTCCTGGACGACGGATACATCGGAATGGCAGCAACCTGCCCCAGCAACCTTGAGCAGAACCCCGCCGCTCCCAGGGGTCGGCTCCGGCACTTCCTTGCGGGTGGGGAAGGTGTTGAATTGTTTGAAAATAATGGCTTTCATAAGCTCCCTTTCATCATTGAAGCATTTCCGTTCCTATGCTCAGGGCGGGGAGTGTGCGCATCAGCATCGTTGCAATAAAAATCCTGCTGAACGCCAGCTTTCACTCATCCCGAAAGAGTGTGATATGTCCAACAATGTGGGATTGGTCGTGTCTGCAGAGCGGATGAAAAAGTTCACGTATATATGAGTATTCCCCCCTAAGGATGACCGGCAGGGAAGGGGTGGCGGGATGGCCTTGGTTTGCTTTGGTTTAGCTTGAGCGGCTTTTACAGCAGATTGATCAGAGCCTGGGTGTCCTCGACTGTCGTCGCCCAGGAGGTGGCCAGTCGGATCACGGTGTGGGTTGCATCGCTGCGTTCCCAGAAGTCGAAGGCGACCTGCTTGGACAGCTCCTCCATGCGCTCATTGTCCAGACAGATGAAGGTTTGGTTGGTTGGGGAATCCATAACAATCTGATACCCCTTCTTGCGCAGGGCTTCTTTGATCATCGCTGCTGTCTGGATGGCGCTTCGACTGATGTGCAGGTAGAGGTCATCGGTGAAAAGAGCGTCGAACTGCACTCCTAGGAGCCTTCCCTTGGCCAGAAGGGCCCCCCTTCTTTTGATCATGGTACTAAAATGTTCGGGAGCATTCCCCCTGGGGAAGATCACCGCTTCGCCGCAGAGCGCGCCCACCTTGGTTCCTCCGATGTAGAAGACATCGCAAAGACGGGCTATGTCCGCCAGATCGACATCGGTTCCTGGAGCCACTAGTCCATATCCCAGCCTGGCCCCGTCCAGGTAGAGCGGGATCTTGTATTTCCGACAGGTCTGCGAGAGATCTTCCAGCTCCTGGCGGGTGTAGAGGGTCCCATACTCGGTGGGATGGGAGATGTAAACCATGCCGGGGAAGACCATCTGCTCATGGTTTCCGTCGGCGTAGAAGCCATCAAGGAAGGCGTTAAGATCGCCTGCGCGAATTTTGCCCTGTTTGCTGGGGATGGTGAGGACCTTGTGGCCTATGGCTTCAATGGCACCGGCCTCGTGGACGTTGACATGGCCAGTATCCGCAGCGACCACCCCCTGGTAGGACTTCAGCAGGCAGGAGGTGACGACCTGATTGGTCTGAGTCCCTCCGGCCATGAAATAAACCTGGGCCTGGGGACAGTCACAGGCTTGAGCGATCTTCTGTACGGCGGAAAAGCAGTACCGATCCTTGCCGTAGCCGGGAAGGTGCTCCATGTTGGTGTCGATTAGCCGTTGCAGGACTGCGGGGTGGGCGCCCTCGGAATAGTCGTTGACGAATGACAGCATGTGGGTCCTTCCTGTTCGACGATAATCGGCCCCGGATCAGCCAAGCCGATCTGGAGCCATGGTTCTGACTACAGCATATGCGACAGGTCGTCCAGCAGATGCTCAGGCGATAAGTTCCTTGACCGATGCAATGATCGTCTGAAGGCTGACCTTGGCATCGTTGAAGAGCATCTGCGTATTCGGATTGAAGTAGAGCTCGTTTTCGATGCCTGCATAGCCCTTGCCGCGACCTCGTTTGAGAACGACAACATGCTGGGCCTTGTCAACGTCCAGGATGGGCATGCCGGATACTGCAGTCCCTGGTCGGCGGGCCGCGGGGTTGGTCACGTCATTGGCGCCAACCACCAAGGCGACGTTGGCTGATGGGAACTGGGGATTGATGTCGTCGAGGTCGATCAATTCCTCATAGGGGACGTTGGCCTCGGCCAAGAGGACATTCATATGTCCGGGCATGCGGCCAGCCACCGGATGGATGGCGTAAGAGACCTCCACGCCATGACCCTTGAGCAGCTCGCCCAAGTCGGCCAGTTCGCGTTGGGCTTGAGCCTGAGCCAGACCAAAGCCGGGGACAAAGATGACCTTGTCTGCGTAGACCAGCTGGACAGCCACATCGTCGGGTGTGGTCTCCTTCATAGTCCCCTGGGCACCCTGATCCTGGCTGGCGCTGACAGAGGAACCGCCAAACCCTCCAGCTAGAACGCTCAGGAGAGGCCTGTTCATGGCCTGTGCCATCAGGACGGACAGGGTCGCTCCAGCGGCACCGACCAGTGCGCCAGCCACGATCAAGGCGACGTTGTCGATGGCCAGGCCGTTCATGGCCACAGCTGTGCCAGTGCAGGCGTTCAGAACAGAAATGACCACGGGCATGTCAGCGCCGCCGATGGGGATGACGAAGACCAGTCCGTAGCATAGGGCGAATATGGCCGTGAGGAGGGCCCATGGGGTTCGATTGTCTGGATTCAGGCAGAGCATGACCAGGCAGAGCACCGTCAGCAGGGCGAAGAGCACATTCCAGACAGCCTTGGCCGGCAGCTTCAGGTTTTTGATCAGGCTGACGCCCTGAAGCTTGCCGGCAGCTATCAGGGAACCGGTGAAGGTGACGGAACCGATGACCACACCGAGCCCGGCGGTGATCAGCACCACCAGAGTCGGGGTACCTTCGGAAGTGAGTATGTCGTTCAAGGCGACCAGGGCTGCTGCGCCGCCGCCGACCGTGTTGAAGACGGAAACCAGCTGAGGCATGTCCGTCATTTTGACCTTCCTGGCCGAGTAGACCCCTGCTGCGGACCCGATCAGGATGCCGAGCACGAGCAGAACGATGGCCAGGGAGGAGGCGAAATCGGTGGCGAACAGGTGGATGAAGGCCATGGCTACGGCGATGATCATGCCTGCTGCAGAAATCCTATTGCCTGTGCGGGCCGTTTTGGGGGAGTTCATGCAGTGCAGCCCCATGACGAACATGACCGAGGAGAGGAGGTAGACGAACCAGGTGATGATGTCGAGGGTGTTCACTTGTCGGCTCCCCCGTCCTCAGCATTCGCTACCGGGACGGCCGAAGCCTGGTGGTTCTGGTCGTCTTTGTTCTTTCCCTTGTCGGATTTCGATGATTTGAACATCTCCAGCATTCTGTCCGTCACTACATAGCCGCCCACCACATTCATGGCACCAAGTATGGCCGCCAGGAAAATGAGGACGTAGGAAAGCGGGGAGTGCGCCTCCGCTGCAATGATGACCACGCCGACGATCACAATGCCATGGATTGAGTTTGCTCCGGACATCAGAGGCGTATGAAGGGTGGCCGGAACCTTGCCGATCACTTCAACGCCGATCAGCAGAGCCAAGATAAAGAGTGTAATTGCTATGACCAAGGAATTCATTGCTGATGGCCTTTCTTCTCACTGCTTGCCGCGTCTGTGCTTCCGCGCGCGCCAGACTCTGCTGTTCCTGTTACGACCAGCGCCTGATCTATTCCATCATCTGCCTTGATGCTCAGCGCTCCATTGCGGACAAAATGAACCAACACGTCCGCCACATTCCTGGCCAGAAGGCTGGAGGCCGTCGTGGCCACACCGCTGACCAAGTATGGCGCACCTATCATGATGACTCCCTCATGCGTGGTCGTGGTTCCTACCTGCGACCCCTCAACGTTGCCGCCAAGATCGCTGGCTGCGCAGTCCACCACCACGGCTCCGGGGTGTAGATTGGCTACTCCCTTGGCACTCAGGAGCCTGGGCGGCTTCCCTCCTGGGACTTTGGCTGTGGTGATGACCACATCGAAACCTGCCGCCTTGGCATCCACCGCTGCCTGCTGCTGAGCCTGCTCCTGGCTGTTCAGCTGGCGCGCATAGCCGCCCTCGCCCTGACCTTTGGAGAAATCCAGTCCCAGGTCAAGGAACTTGGCTCCTAGGGATTCCACCTCCTGCCTGGAGGCGGGTCTGACATCGTAGGCGGTGACTACGGCTCCCAGACGTTTGGCGGTTCCGATGGCTTGCAGTCCTGCAATGCCGGCGCCCAGAACCAGAACCTTGGCTGGCCGGATGGTTCCTGCTGCAGTGGTCATCATGGGGAAGAAGGATCCGTAGGCATCGGCAGCCACCAGAGCTGCCTTGTATCCCATGACTGAGTTCTGCGAGGTCATTTCATCCATGGACTGAGCGGAGCTGAGCTGACGGGGGAGTCGTTCCATGGCGATACCCGTCAGTCCGGCCTCGTCCAGGGCTTTGATGTAATCCTGATCTGAGAAAGATCCCAGCATGCCGATGATCCAGGTCTTGTTTTGTATCCGGCTCAGCAAGGATGTGTCTGGCCTGTTGACAAATCCCAGGACTTGGGATTTGGACAGGACTGTATTCCTGTCGGTGACTGCAACCCCTGCTCGCTGATAATCCTGGTCCCTGAAGCCGGCTCGGACTCCAGCGCATGACTCCATCAGACAGGTGATGCCCTGCCTCGCCAGACGGGTCACGATGTCTGGCGTCAAGGCCACGCGCGACTCATCATGGCTGGTTTCATTCAGGACCCCGAAAGTTATCTGAGATTGTTCTGGTCCGCTCATACCCTTCCTTTTCTTCCACAACGATGTGTGAATAATTTCGATATAGAATATAGGTTTCGTCCGTTACTGTTGGGCAACTATCCGTCTTTATTCTAGTCGATTTCCAGACGATCGAATATGGCAGATTG
Source organism: Bifidobacterium sp. B4079 (assembly GCF_026537385.1). Lineage (NCBI taxonomy): Bacteria > Bacillati > Actinomycetota > Actinomycetes > Bifidobacteriales > Bifidobacteriaceae > Bifidobacterium > Bifidobacterium sp. B4079. Next base: position 142,671 of record NZ_JAFNMH010000001.1, read on the forward strand.
CCCGACTGGAGCCTACAACCGGCCATCTTGTCACCTTTGACATCATATGCTGAAATTTGGCGTATCAGGGAGCAGACTGCGGGAACATCAGCCGCGGAGCAGTCTCGTTCTGCGCCCTGCTCCAAGGCTGATATTCCCTTCTCTAGAATGGTTGATCTGATTTGATCCGATTGCCTTTATCGGACAGTTTTCTTTATAGGCTCTTGTTCTGAGATTCTCTCACATTTCGATTGTTCACAGTATCCAAGTTGAGGATAGGACTCAGGTGGATACTGTAGTAATTCCGTTATTGTCTCATGCCCCTTTGTCGTGGTTCCCATCGGCAATCGGTTCCTTGGATTTGGAATGCAATGGATCGTGATGGTAGATAAGGGCGAAGGCAGCCAGAGTTTCAATCATGCTGGCGATGATCCAAGCTATGACGATGGCGTTCTGATGCTTGTTGATCGTTCCCATGCGGGTGAAGATGAACACATCCATGATGAAGGTCTGTAGAACCAGAAGGACCGTCGCCACAACGACCGTCCTGGTATGCTTGTCAGCCTCCGTTCCCTCTTCCTCTGGCTTGCCGGGAGACTTGAAGCTGGCATAGGAGAGGAGCCAGATGCCAATTCCGAATAAGACGGCAGCAAGAGGCAACGAGAAGAAGATCGGCATGGTGCTCAGGCTGAGGCCCAGAGCTGCGACCAAGACTGCCGAGGCCAGGCCTAGATAGAAGGAATCATGGTTTTTCGCCTTGGGCGGTTTGGCTGGCTTGCTTTCCTTAGTCAGCTGAGATGGCTTCTCGGAAGTCTTATTGGTTTGGCTCGGCTCGTCGCCATGAGAGGGGCCATCATGCTCTCTGTCTACGTGTCCGGACTGTGCACGCTCGGGGGTTAGGGTCTGTTCCTGCTTATGTAGTGTTTTAGGTCCGCCATGATCAGAATCCTTGTTGGACGGGTTCCTGCCTTCCTTCTCGCCTGTTTGCTCTGATGCATGCTTCGCCTCGGGCGCATTTGCTGTTTGGCTTTCTTTTCCGGCATTAGCAGTTTCCAATGGTTTTGGCATGCGGTTCTTGTCGTTCATGGATGTTTGCTGAGAACTTTCACGTGTGCTGTCGCTCCGTGAGGAGTTGCCCTCATGCCTGCCTTGGTTCTTATTTGCATGTTCGTTTCGATTGTTGCTCATCTGATCCTCCAGGCTTGTGCTTCCGCGTCACTTGTGGCAGGTCATCTGGCAGCCTGCCTATTTTCAGGAAGCAACCTCCGTTGAGGCCAGTGTATGTGTCCTTTTCTCGTAAAAGTGACATTGACCGGCGCTAGATCGGCATCATTTCGATATTGACCAAGTGCAGGTGAAGCACAGAGAGTTAGACGAAGGGGGCCTGCAAAAGCGCTGGATTCGTTGCAATAAATTCAACGACGGAGGGTGTTTGTTTATTCATGGTCTGCATCGGCGGTCATGATCTGAACTTTTGACTCTTGGACAGCGCTGCTATTGCTGTGATCAGTCAGATGATTGTATATCCTGACTTGTCAAGGGCATCCAGGGCGGCAGGGAAGTCCTCGGCCTTGGTAAGGACATAGTCCGTGTTGTAGGTCGAGACAGCGAAAATGCCTATGCCCCTGTCTGCCAGGATGGTGGCAATCGGCGCCAGGATGCCGATTAGCGAAAAATCAAGAATGCCTTGAATGCGTAAGGCCCGCCATCCGTCGCTGCGTTCCAGAGTCTGGCTGGGAACCATCTCGGCTGGACAGACCAATGAAGCCTCTTGGTCGGTTCGTCCTGTAAAAACGTAAGGTGAGTTCAGATCTACCTCTGTATAATCAGCAACCTTGCAAACGGCCAGGTTCGCCTCTATGGGCTGGATGCAGATGCCCCGCCCCTGCCTTGTCGCTGAGCTGCAATCCTTGGTTGTGAGTGACTTGCTTTTTAAGTGGGAACGAATGATGGCGTATAGCGCAACCAGGGCCCATCCGCATTCGAGGGCAAAAAAGGCCCACTGCCGGTTAGCCAGGGCATCGACGGCCAGCAAGCTTGCGCCGACAAGGTTTAGAGCAAGGTTGACCCGACTGCTGCTGGACAGGCTTAGCAGTTGCCTCGAAGCAAAGGCCATGAGTAGCAACAAAAATCCAATAAGTTGAACCAGTGTGAGCAAACCAACCACATCCTTCCGCGAGTGACCTGATGAGCGTCGTCGTCAATCCGGGTACGGCGCGTCTCGTCCGGGGAAGGGAAGCTTCCGCAAGATACTGTAGCACCACTGGCAGGGGGGCTGAAGGTTTGGTGCGCCACTCATGCAGAAGATGAATGGGTAGCCATATGCAGCAGGTATTGTACTGTCTTCCCATGCTTTGTTAGATTGCAGGAGGACATCACCATGGAGGGGATAGAGTATGCAAAAACTGCAGTTGAGCAATGGCTTCGAACTGGCCATATTAGGATACGGAATCTACCAGATAGATGATTTGAGTGAATGCAAACGTGGGGTGGCGTCGGCCCTCGATGACGGCTACCGCCTTATCGATACTGCTGCTTGCTATGGCAACGAGAGAGCAGTAGGGGATGCTCTGAGTGAAGCAGCCATTCCTCGAGAGGAAGTGAGCCTCTCCTCAAAGGTCTGGATTCAGCAAAATGGTTACGAGGGGACGATGCAGTCCTTTGAAAAGACGTTGATGAACCTGCAGACCGACTACCTGGATCTGTACCTCATCCATATGCCCTATGGCGATTATCAGGGGTCTTGGAGGGCTATGGAAGACCTGTACGAGCAAGGCCGGGTCCGTGCCATCGGGGTCTGCAATTTCCTGCCTGACCGGCTGATTGATTTGATTCTTTCCAGCCGAATTGCGCCCATGGTCAACCAGATTGAGCTGCATCCTTTCACCCAGCAGATTGCACTCCGAAAGGTCATGTCTGAGCAAGGGGTTGCCCCAATGGCCTGGGCGCCTCTGGCTGAAGGCCGTCAGGACATTTTCGACAATCCTGTCCTCAGGCGTATTGGCCAGCGTTATGGCAAGACCCCGGCCCAGGTGGTATTGCGCTGGCTGACCCAGCAGGGGATATGCGCCATCCCGAAGTCCGTGCATGAGGAACGGATTCGCGAGAACCACAATATTGCAGATTTCAGTCTTGATGATGACGATATGCATGACATCAGGGCCATGGATACGGGAGGGCCGCTCATTCTTGATGTGGATACGCCTGAGGAGGCCACACGTCCGCACTGTGAATAACTTTTGCTAATTTATGTTTATAAATCAAAGACTATGTACTATTTTTATCAGAGAATATAGCCTCTGCGCTGGTTTTCGCTGCAGTCTTATAAGACCGGATATAGCAGTCACCGTGGGTCTTATCGATACAGAGGATCAGAGAGGACAGTTAGGATTTCGGCGTTTACTATTTTCAGATTATTCCATTTTTCGCCAATTTCGAATGGAGAACTCGCCGTCTTAAGAATTGAGCTGTGGTTTAGGATAATGTTGCTGTTCGTTCTTAGCTGTTTTTAAACAGTAAGACCCACTTTAGATAATATTGCCTACATCGTTCTACGGCGCTCCGTAAGTTGTGGCATACTACCCGTAGCATTTCTCCAAAGGATAACAATATTGTCAGTATATTGTCTTATTACAGTTTATTCATTAGTCGTTTTCTGGGCTAATTGCATTCTCTAGTTCGTCAAATCCTTATCGATTAAATCTGATGTAGACATCAAGATTAACTATTACTATGTAAATAATAGTTATCGAGAGCAACCAAGCACGGATAGGTAGTTGGTAATCTGAATAGCTCTTTGCTTCTTTCATAGCAATTTTCAAAATTGTTTAATGAAGGGGTGTTCGTTCAAATTAGCATGCTTGTATTCAATGATTTATAAACATATACTGTTTTTTACTCTGCAATACTAAACATGACGTTCTTGATGACGATTTTTGACTGGTTCGGTTAAACGTCCATACGCCGGCGAGTACTAATATGCTATTTTTATTATTAAAAATTGATTTTTTAAGTTGAGTAAAAACACCCCGGTCTGGTACAGATATAAGTAACCTATCATTAGAAGCCGTTCTGAAGCGAAATTCTAGTGCTGTCGGGAAGTAAAAAAGGCTATGTTTGTCCCTAAAGACCTCAACCAGCATGGGGCCACAAGGCCCATTTATGTGCATCTTCGCGCTGCGGTTATCGAAAAGCATATCCCCTATTAAGTAGCCGTTATATGTTTCACAAGGCGGGAGTTGCTTGCACATACTGTATATTTCGTTCAAGGTCCTTGGAGTTTTTTGCGTTGATCGATTATCTAACTTCACAATATGCCGGTCTGTAGGTAACAGTGTCGTTGCGCTGGGAAGCAATACGCGCTGCATCTGTTCGATCGCTTTATCAAATGTAAATGCAGCTTCATTATATTCTTTAGAATCGAAATTGTAGAACGAACTATAAGGGCATTGCTGATCATGTCCACGACCTTTTCGATTGGCCGAAAAGTAACCGTCATGATTGCCGTTGCGCTGGCATATATAAAGTTCTGCGCGGCACGCAGGGTTCGGGCAATAATAACGGGTCTGATGATTCGCAGTTAAGGCCTCTTTTGCGGTAATTGACTGGGTCCTTTCTGGATCTTTAAATGCATAAGCAACCATTAAACCTCCTTGCCGTCGGTTTACACAACTACAAGTTTGCCCCAGTTTTATAACGCGATCGATATTATGAACAACTATCTACTTTATTTTAACTATATCGGAGATTGGCAGGCAATATAAGGTAACTTCATGTACTTTGGAGTTGGGAATAATAAAGGGATGAATCCTCTTTCTTTCTCTCTCGCGCGTCGTTTGAACGTTACCGGCGCGGGTCTATGCTAAAATGTAGACAGCTCATAGCATCTATGAAGATGGTTGTCAGTCAGCTATCATGATAATGTTCTATTGTTAAAAATGCATCAAGGTAGGCTGTCTTTGGCTGGAAATATCTAGGATTCTATCCCAACCTGTATTGTTGTGTATAGTTTGAGAAAGAAGTTATCTCTAGTCGAGATGCTTTTGTCTTAGCCAGTTTGACTGTTTTTAGTGCTGCACTACAACTGTGAATATGGATATTTTAGATGTACGCAAAAACTGATGTGCGAGCTATCTATCATATTTACAAGCTACTAGTTTGGTGAATAACCGCGCAGCCAAATATCTGTGTGCTTACTGCCTACGGCTTGATCTTAACAAATGTAATAGAAATTAGGTGAATGGCTGACTTGTAATCAGCCAAGCTTAGGATTTGATTGTAGCTAGTGACTAGAATTAATTGTTGACACTCTTTTTAACCTTTTAGCATCACTTGTGTGATAGCTGGATGTTCCTCTGAAAGTTCATACAGAAGCGTGGGGTATTTTTTAGTTAATATAGTTTTTACTATAGGGATGTTTAGGAAAAGGTTCGGGTTTGTTCCGCAAAGAGTCAGGCCGAAAATCGTATATACTAATTAAAAGTCAATATACAGCAATGTAATTTTGATATATAAAATACAAATGGTCCGGACAAATGCCTCGAAAAGTATTTTTGCTCATATGATAAAACTACTACTTACCAGTCGGAAAGTAGGGGTTTGTGGTGGGGTGGCTAACGCGGCTCGAACGCGCGACCTCCTGAACCACAATCAGGTGCTCTACCAACTGAGCTATAGCCACCATGGTGAATCGACCCGCGATGCGGATCAATGCAACAGATGAAACTATACACGATGGCACGACATGGCACGCCGGTGAGGTGTGACCCATGCGATAAAAGCCAGGTTTTGTCTTGGCATATTTCATGCATATTCAATTCACGACCGCGGCCTCTACGTAAAAAGTTTCCAGCACCACCAGGGTCTTGTCGTCGGCGGCGAAGTCGGGATCATCCAGTGCCTGTCGCATGTTCTCTGAGGTCCAGAAGGACTCATGAGACTCTCGCCACTCCGCCAGACTTTTATGGCCTTCTCCTTCGTTCAGAACATGCTGCAGCGCGACCACGCCCAGTCGGGTCACGCTCACCGAGGCATATCTGAGGACGGCAACCGGTTGCTCATCTGAGTCTACTAAAACTGTTCGTCGGCCGGAGGAGGGAAGTGGTTCATGATCATGGATGAACTCTGCCATAAGACTGGTCGTAGCAGTTTTGCGCCCGTCCAGAATAGCCTCCACCAGGCCGTCACGTTCTGGACCAGGGACGACGAATTCATCCTTGGGTAGATTCCTAACATCTCGGGCTTCTATAGTCGGTACTTGTTTATTTGACATAGTCGATGCGATTGTCTTGCCTTTTAGGCTCTTCGTTGTCGAGCGCTTTTCTTACCGGCTGGTAGGCCTTGATCAGATCAGCCAGACTCATAGCGGCGTTGGCAGGGCTGGTGGACGGCAGATTGATCATCGTCGGTCGATGCCCTTTCTCTTCCAGATTCTGCAGGCAGTAGCGACGGTAAAGCTGACCGGCCTTGCGTCCTGTAGTGAAAATGGTGCCGATCGGCGCACCATCCAGCAGATCGGCGATGTCGGTCGGCACCACCCCGGTGATGGAGGCATCGGAGGCGCCGCAGATGTCGCATTCCTGAACGACATCCCAGAGCGCTATGCGGTGATTGAGGGCGAACCGAGCGCGGACAGCCGGATCGGGCTCCGGAACAGGCTGGTCGAAGAGTGCGGCCAGTACAGGCCAGAAGCGGTTGCGCGGAAACATGTAGTAGAAGCCAGCCTCGCGAGAACTTGGGCTGGGTATGGATCCAAGGATCAGCACACGGGACTGGTCATTCCAGACAGGCCCGAACCCGTGGGTGACGTGGGTGACATGTGTGGACGAACCTGCGATCATGCGCCAAGCAGACTAGTCAGAGACGCGGTCATCACATCAGCCTGAGCGACCACCAGAATGAAGACCAGCAGACTGGTTGCACATTCAACCAGGCCCACATACAAAATGGGAATGCGGCGCCGACGGGAGATGGCAGGCAGCAGGGCCGCACGCACCAGCAAAACCAGGCCGGTCAGCAGAGGCCACCATCCTGCGGTGTGCACCATGGCGACCCCGATCAGGCAGAGGGCCAGGTTCCAAGTCAGCGAAAGCAGGTAGCACCAGGTCTTGCCACGCTCGCGGATCATGGTTTTGACGAAGATGACCGACCCGAACTGGGTCACAGCGAAGACCGCTGCACTGACCACTCCGATCGATGGCAGGGAGGCGCTTGGCAGGAATCCGCTGGCAAAGCAGTTCACTGCAGGATTCGGTTGGCATCCAGAGTAGCTGGCGTTGGCACCTGTCAGACCCGATTCCGGCTTCTGGAATCGTGACCCTAAGGAAACGACGATCAGACAGAGCATGCAGGCTGCAATCACGGCTACGGCATCGTTCCACCAAGAGCGCTCCGTGCGCATCCAGGCGGCGGCAAAGTTCAGCACGCCCAGCACCAGGTAGAACGGGGCCCATCGCAGGAGCCCAGGGGTGCCGACCAACAGGATCAGCCCGGTCACAGCCGTGAGCAGAGCGTACCCCAAAGCCGGTGGCGCGAATCTGGCAGCTCGGTGCGAAACCATCCACCGCGAGCCCGTGAACTCAAAGCAGTAGCAGAAAGCCCAAGCGACCATGAGCAGCAGGCTCCTCCAGGTTGGGCCTCCGACCAGCAGCCCAGCCAGGCCCGGCATCAAGGCCATGGCCCAGCCGCCTATCTGGTCGGGTATCCATAAACGACGCCACTGTCGACCCTTGGACCCTGATCCGGTCGGTTTTGCTGATTTGCAGGCTCGAGGGCTCGGTCTGCTGCCGTTTGATCCGGCTGCCTTGACCCTTTCTGCGTCTGTAAGCATACTTATCAGCCTACGCCCCGGTATGGCTGTCGCCGCCTCTTCCGTAATGCAGACTCAGTCAATATCATGGTCGAAGGAGTCATGGGGATCATACGGGTCCCTGGTTTCAGGAGGCGGATGATGGGTCAGGTGGATATTAAACGCGTATACGAGCAGGCCGCTGACGAGGACGGGGTCCGCATCCTGGTCGACAGGCTCTGGCCGCGCGGCGTCAGCAAGGAGCGGGCAGCCCTGTCCGGCTGGCTCAAGGATGTTGCGCCCAGTCCGGATCTGCGGCGCTGGTGGCACCATGATCCGGACCGCTTCGAGGACTTTGCACGCCGCTACTGCATTGAGCTGGATGACAATCCCGCCCTGGAGGATCTGCTGAGCATCGCGCGTGAACATGATCGGACAACACTGGTTTATGCAGCCAAGGACCCAGCCGTCAACCATGCCCTGATCCTGCGTGACTACGTCCGCCAGGCTCTTGACAAGGAAGATAAGTAGACGCTGACCATTCACAAATGTCAGAGCATTTCCGGACGCTGGCATTGATGTTTCTGGTGACTATATTTACCGATCCAGATGTGTTTTTCCGATACCTATATGTGTATAGTAGGAATCTGCCATAGACGGGTACCTCATTGTAGGTATCTGTAAATATAAGGCATGTGCAAGGATCTCCCATTAACGGTTTCAGTGCGGCATTGCAGCGAGCACAGCCTAGAGCATACTTCCAAGTGCAAGACATGGACATGTCTGCCCCGATGATATACTTTTCATCGTGTGTGCCGACAGCACGCCTTATGTTACAGGTGGGCTCGTCGGGGTATCCCCGGATCCGAAGAGTGCAGGCAGCAATGCCCAGCAGGAGGATCAGGGGCCATCGGGCCGGTGGACAGTGGCTAATCTCTCCTTTTGGGAGCGACTGCGGCTGCGGTGCGGCGGTCTCGCAGTGCAAACGAAGACAAGTTCATCGAAGGAATCGGAGAGAGTCAGTTGCCAACAATTGAACAGCTCGTCCGCAAAGGGCGCAAGGCCAAGCCTCGCAAGTCGAAGACTTTGGCGCTTAAGGGCAGCCCGCTGCGTCGCGGCGTATGCACCCGTGTCTACACCACCACCCCCAAGAAGCCGAATTCGGCTCTGCGGAAGGTTGCCCGTGTCCGTCTGAGCTCCGGCATTGAGGTTTCCGCCTACATCCCCGGCGAGGGCCACAACCTGCAGGAGCACTCCATCGTGCTGGTGCGCGGCGGACGTGTCAAGGATCTGCCCGGCGTGCGCTACCACATCGTGCGCGGTGCGTTGGATACCCAGGGAGTCAAGGATCGCAAGCAGGGCCGTTCCCTGTACGGAGCAAAGAAGGCCAAGTAACACATGTCACGCAAAGGACCAGCTAAAAAGCACCAGCTCCTGCCCGATCCCATCTACGGTTCCACCGTGGTGGCCCAGCTGATCAACAAGATCCTGCTGGACGGCAAAAAGTCCATCGCCGAGAACATCGTCTACACCGCTCTGGAGCAGGTCAAGGAGAAGACCGACCAGGAGCCTGTGGCCGTGCTCAAGCGCGCCTTGGACAACATTCGTCCCAGCCTGGAGGTCCGCAGCCGTCGTGTCGGCGGCGCCACCTACCAGGTCCCCGTCGAGGTCAAGCCGAACCGCGCCAATACGCTCTCGTTGCGGTGGCTGACCGATTACAGCCGCGCCCGTCGTGAGAAGACCATGTCGGAGCGGCTGGCCAACGAGATCCTTGATGCCTCCAACGGCCTGGGTGCCGCGGTCAAGCGCCGCGAGGACACCCACAAGATGGCCGAGGCCAACAAGGCGTTCGCCCACTATCGCTGGTAATCCCAAGAGAGCGAGAACAAGGAATTATGGCACAAGACGTGCTCACGGACCTGACCAAGGTCCGCAACATCGGCATCATGGCCCACATCGATGCCGGCAAGACAACGACGACCGAGCGTATCCTCTACTACACCGGCGTCAATTACAAGATCGGCGAGACCCACGATGGCGCCTCCACTATGGACTGGATGGATCAGGAGAAGGAACGTGGCATCACGATTACCTCCGCCGCCATCACGGCCTTCTGGAACCGTCAGTCTCACGATCCTGAGGACCGCTACCAGATCAACATCATCGACACTCCCGGCCACGTGGACTTCACCGCCGAGGTGGAGCGCTCCCTGCGCGTGCTCGATGGAGCTGTGGCGGTGTTCGACGGCAAGGAGGGCGTGGAGCCCCAGTCCGAGACCGTCTGGCGTCAGGCTGACAAGTATGGCGTGCCCCGCATCTGCTTCATCAACAAGATGGACAAGCTGGGCGCCGACTTCTACTACTCGGTGGACACCATCAAGGACAAGTTGGGCGTCAAGCCGCTGGTCATGCAGTTGCCCATCGGCGCTGAGAGCGACTTCCACGGCGTGGTCGACCTGGTTCGCATGGTGGCCTACTACTGGAAGGACGAGGCCGACCTAGGCGCCAAGTATGAGACCATCGACATCCCCGATGATCTCAAGGACAAGGCCGAGCAGTACCACACCGAGCTACTCGAGGCCGTGGCCGAGTCGGACGAGGACCTGCTTGAGAAGTACTTGGGCGGCGAAGAGATCTCCCAGCAGGAGATCCGCACCGCTGTGCGCAAGATGACCATCGAGCAGTCAGCCTTCCCGGTCTTCTGCGGATCCGCTTTCAAGGACAAGGGCGTGCAGCCCATGTTGGACGCGGTCGTGGACTACCTGCCCAGCCCCGAGGACGTGCCGGCCATCAAGGGCTACAAGATCGGCGACGAGTCCGTCGAGATCGATCGCAAGCCCACCGTGGACGAACCTTTCTCAGCCCTTGCATTCAAGGTGGCCACCCACCCCTTCTACGGCAAGCTGATCTATGTGCGCGTCTACTCCGGCAAGGTGGCTCAGGGCGAGACGGTCCTGGACTCCACCAAGGACAAGAAGGAGCGCGTCGGCAAGCTCTTCCAGATGCACTCCAACAAGGAGAATCCGGTCGATGAGGCCATCGCCGGCAACATCTACGCCTTCGTCGGGCTCAAGAACGTCACCACTGGTGATACCCTGTGCGACGAAAAGGCGCCGCTGGTGCTGGAATCCATGACCTTCCCCGATCCTGTGATCGAGGTGGCCGTGGAGCCTAAGACCAAGGCCGACCAGGAGAAGATGGGCATCGCCCTGCAGAAGCTCTCCGAGGAGGATCCCACCTTCCAGGTCAAGACCGACGAAGAGTCCGGCCAGACCCTGATCTCCGGCATGGGCGAGCTCCAGCTGGACATCCTGGTGGACCGCATGCGTCGCGAGTTCCATGTGGAGTGCAACGTGGGCAAGCCCCAGGTGGCCTACCGCGAGACCATCCGCAAGCCCGTCATGAACCAGGAATACACCCACAAGAAGCAGACCGGCGGTTCCGGCCAGTTCGCCAAGGTGCTCATGAACTTCGAGCCCTTGGATACTTCTGAGGGCGAATCCTACATCTTCGAGAACAAGGTCACCGGCGGCCACATCACCAAGGAGTTCATCCCCTCGGTCGATGCTGGTGTGCAGGAGGCCATGGAGTCCGGCGTGCTGGCAGGCTTCCCGGTCGTGGGCGTTAAGGCGACCCTGACCGACGGCCAGATCCACGAGGTCGACTCTTCGGAGATGGCCTTCAAGATTGCAGGCTCCATGTGCTTCAAGGAGGCTGCTCCCAAGGCCAAGCCCGTCATCCTCGAGCCTATTATGGCTGTGGAGGTCCGTACTCCCGAGGAGTACATGGGCGACGTCATGGGCGACATCAACTCCCGGCGTGGCTCCATCCAGTCCATGACCGACGCCACCGGTGTCAAGGTCATCGACGCCAAGGTGCCCCTGTCGGAGATGTTCGGCTATATTGGCGACCTCAGGTCCAAGACCCAGGGGCGCGCCATGTTCACCATGCAGATGGACTCCTACGCTGAGGTTCCCAAGGCCGTCAGCGACGAGATCATCAAGGCCCAGCGGGGCGAGTAATGCCGGTCCGGTCCGCCGCTACTGCGGTCCGCCGCAAAAAGGCTCTTCTGTCACAAGTCGGCGCTACACTCTTGTAGCGCTGACTGGGCGGAGGGCAAAAGTGGCAAAGAACCCGATAACCCAGTAATATGTAGCGAGTGCTCTGTGCGTGGTTCGTGCAGGCAACCTACGAGACGTCCAGGAGGACAAAACACAATGGCAAAGGAAAAGTACGAGCGGAACAAGCCGCACGTTAACATTGGCACCATCGGCCACGTCGATCACGGCAAGACCACCCTGACCGCGGCCATCTCCAAGGTGCTGCACGAGGAGTACCCGGACGTCAACCCCGAGTACGATTTCGCTCAGATTGATGCTGCTCCTGAGGAGAAGGAGCGCGGCATCACCATCAACATCGCGCATATCGAGTACCAGACTGCCAAGCGCCATTACGCCCACGTGGACTGCCCCGGACACGCCGACTTCGTCAAGAACATGATCACCGGCGCTGCTCAGATGGATGGCGCCATCCTGGTGGTCGCCGCCACTGACGGCCCCATGGCCCAGACTCGCGAGCACGTGCTGCTGGCCCGCCAGGTCGGCGTGCCGAAGATCCTGGTCGCCCTGAACAAGTGCGACATGGTCGACGACGAAGAGCTGATCGAGCTGGTCGAGGAAGAAGTCCGCGATCTGCTGGACGAGAACGGCTTCGATCGCGACTGCCCTGTCATCCGCACCTCCGCCTATGGCGCCCTGCATGACGATGCCCCTGACCATGACAAGTGGGTTCAGACCATCAAGGACCTCATGGATGCCGTCGACGACTACATCCCCACCCCGGTCCACGACCTGGACAAGCCCTTCCTGATGCCCATTGAGGATGTCTTCACCATCTCCGGCCGTGGCACCGTGGTGACCGGCCGTGTCGAGCGTGGCAAGCTGCCCGTGAACACCAACGTGGAGATCGTCGGTCTGCGTGAGACCCAGTCCACCACCGTCACCTCCATCGAGACCTTCCACAAGCAGATGGACGAGGCTGAGGCTGGCGACAACACCGGCCTGCTGCTGCGCGGCATCGGCCGTGAGGACGTTGAGCGCGGCCAGGTTGTGGCTGCTCCCGGCACCGTGACCCCTCACCACAAGTTCGAGGGCGAGGTCTACGTGCTGACCAAGGACGAGGGTGGACGCCACTCGCCGTTCTTCTCCAACTACCGTCCGCAGTTCTACTTCCGGACCACCGACGTCACCGGCGTCATCACCCTGCCCGAAGGCGTGGAGATGGTTCAGCCCGGCGATCACGCCACCTTCTCTGTCGAACTGATCCAGCCCGTCGCCATGGAAGAGGGCCTGACCTTCGCTGTTCGTGAAGGCGGCCACACGGTTGGCTCAGGCCGAGTCACCAAGGTCATCGAGTAGGATTGCCTGTCGCTTATCGACACAATCCGATGACGGGGCCCGGAATCCTTTCTGTGATTCCGGGCCCCGCCCATATCCGGCAGGCCTCGCCGCCGGGCCAGCCCCGGTGTTCATGCGCCGTGGCATAATAGGCGAGGATTTATCGCGAGCGGGCTGGATCCTGTGTGGCCCGGTGCTTTCGGCAGATGGCCAGGAGCCCTCCGAAGGAACGTTCATAAGAATGAGGTGGTATCAAGATGGCACAGACTTCCAACGACATCAAGAACGGATCGGTCATCAACCTGGACGGCAAGCTTTGGACCGTCATTAAGTTCCAGCACGTCAAGCCAGGCAAAGGGCCGGCCTTTGTGCGCACGACCATCAAGGACGTCCTTTCGGGCAAGATCGTGGACCGCACCTTCAACGCGGGCATGAAGATGGACTTCGAGACCGTCGACAATAGGACCATGCAGTATTCCTACCGGGATGGCGACTCCTTCGTCTTCATGGATATGAACACCTACGAACAAGTCAACATCCCCGAAACCCTGATCGGCGATCAGGAGCGCTTCCTGCTTGAGGGCACCGACTGCATCATCAGCTTCCATGATGGCAACCCGCTGTCCGTAGAACTGCCTGCATCCGTGGTGCTGACTGTGACCGCAACCGAGCCCGGCGTCCAGGGCAACCGCTCCAACGCCGGCACCAAGCCCGCTACTGTGGAGACCGGAGCAGAGATTCAGGTGCCCCTCTTCGTGGGTGAGGGCGAGAAGGTCAAGGTGGACACCCGCGACGGTTCCTACCTGGGCCGCGAGAACTGAGCAAGTCTGGAAACCACGTATCCATGGCACGTTCTACAGCCCGCAAGCGGGCCTTGAACACCCTGTATGAGGCCGATGAGAAGAGCCAGGATTTCCTCTCCCTGCTGGAGGAGCGCAAGGTTCGGCCGGGGGCGCAGACACCTCTGCCCGCCTATGCTGTGACCCTCGTTGAGGGTGTGGCAGGGCATCGTCGGGATATTGATGAGGCCCTGCAGACCCATTCCACCCGGTGGCCGCTGAGCCGCATGCACGCCATCGACCGCAACATTCTGCGTATTGCCGCCTGGGAGATACTCTACAACCCTGACGTTCCCGACAAGGTGGCCATCGATGAGGCCCTGTCCCTGGCCAAGACCCTCTCGGATGCTGACGCCCCCTCCTTCATCCATGGGCTTCTGAGCGCCCTGGAGCAGGAGAAGGATGAGCATCAGTCTCGTCGTGATCAAGCCGATCGGATCGCTGCCCTGGCTGATGCTGAGGCTGATGCGGATTCTTCGGATGATAAATCTGGTAAGGCAAAAGCAGGGGTCGCATCCACCGAGCCGGTCTCCTCTGAGGATGACCATGCTGGCAACGAGTCGGAGTCGGCAACAGCTACACCGGAAAGAGGTGATTCCAACCAGGTTCTTGACCATGCGGTCGACCAGTCGGTCCCCAGCTTGGACCAGCTCAAACTGACCCTGCCAGAAGAACTGACACCGGATGCGGATCGCCCGTCAGGCGACTGAGCAATGATCCGGATAAAGGCCGACCGATGTCAGCTGGCTGTAAGGGCATCGGGTCGGCCTTTTGCCATATTCAAGCCGGGAGATCAGCTGGGCTTGCGGCAAGCTTTGCTCAACCATTCTCTGAACAATCCGTTCGGCATGATCCATGGGGGTCATTAATATGGGTGCGAATATTCACAGCAAACAAGGGGGTTCGGTGAACCTGAAGGACACCAACGCCACCATCTCCAATCGTCGTTTTTCCGATTCCGCCATCCTTCTGCTGGAGGACGGCCAGGTGTATGAGGGAAAGGCCTTCGGGGCACTGGGCAGCACTATCGGTGAGGTCGTATTCGCCACAGGGATGACCGGATACCAGGAGACCCTGACCGATCCCAGCTATGATAGACAGATTGTGGTCCAGACATTTCCGCACATCGGCAATACCGGTGTCAACGGGGAGGACGGCGAGTCGTCACGCATATGGGTGGCCGGATATGTGGTCCGGGAACCCAGTCCTGCTTTTAGCAATTGGCGGGCTACAGGCGGTCTCCAAGGGGAGATGATAGATCAAGGCATCGTCGGGATCAGCGGCATAGACACTCGCCGGCTCGTGCGGCACCTGCGTTCAGCGGGCGTCATGCGGGCCGGTGTTTTTTCTGGATCGGCCCTGGACGATGCCAGCATTCAGAGTCTCTTGGATCAAGTCAGACAGGCGCCGACCATGGGTGGCTCCCACCTGACCGGCG
Organism: Bifidobacterium sp. B4079; assembly: GCF_026537385.1. Classification (NCBI taxonomy): domain Bacteria; kingdom Bacillati; phylum Actinomycetota; class Actinomycetes; order Bifidobacteriales; family Bifidobacteriaceae; genus Bifidobacterium; species Bifidobacterium sp. B4079. Next base: position 158,109 of record NZ_JAFNMH010000001.1, read on the forward strand.
AGGTTAGCACCAACCATGCTTACACGGTGGAGCCCTGTGGCAAATACCTGGATAGAGAGCCGCTTTGCACGGTGGCTGCTGTCGATTTGGGCATCAAGGCCATGACTCCTCATCGGCTGGCCGAGCGCGGATGCCGGGTCCACCTGCTGCCCGTGGGCACCACTTTGGAGTCTATTCGCTCGCTCAATCCAGATGGTGTTTTTTTCTCCAACGGTCCCGGCGACCCCTCTACGGCCGACCAGGAGGTGGCCCTCCTGCGCCAGGTGCTTGATGCAAAGCTGCCCTTCTTTGGTATCTGCCTGGGCAACCAGCTTCTGGGCCGTGCCCTGGGCTTCGAAACCTACAAACTCAAATTCGGCCATCGCGGCATCAATCAGCCGGTAATGGATTTGAGCACTGGCAAGGTTGAGATCACCGCCCACAATCACGGATTCGCAGTCAAGGCTCCCAAGGGGGACCCTGTGCCCTCGCCCTATGGTGAGGGCCGATATGGTCGTGTCCGGGTCTCTCATGTCGATCTCAACGACGAAGTGGTCGAGGGTCTGGAGTGTCTGGATATTCCGGCCTTCTCCGTTCAATACCATCCGGAGGCGGCGGCTGGTCCGCACGATGCCTCCTATCTGTTTGACAGGTTCGTCACTTTGATGCAGGACGCCAAGGAGGGGAAGGCGCATGCCTAAGCGACAGGACATCCATTCGGTCATGGTCATCGGCTCGGGGCCTATTGTCATCGGACAGGCAGCTGAATTCGACTATTCGGGGACCCAGGCCTGCCGGGTGCTGCGCGAGGAGGGGATTCGCGTCATCCTGGTCAACTCCAATCCCGCCACCATCATGACGGACCCGGAGATGGCCGATGCCACCTACATCGAGCCCATCGCTCTGCCTTTCCTGGAGCGGATCATTGCCAAAGAGCGGCCGGATGCTCTATTGCCCACCTTGGGCGGCCAGACCGCTCTGAACGCTGCCGTGGAGCTGGGCAAGGCTGGCGTGCTGGAGCGCTACGGGGTGGAGCTCATCGGCGCTTCGCTGGAGGCCATCGACAGGGGAGAGGACCGCGAGCTCTTCAAGCAGGTAGTGGACCAGGCTGGCGCTGAGTCGGCCAAGTCCCGCATCGCTCACAGCCTGGATGAGGCCGAGGCAGTAGCTGCCGAACTGGGCTACCCCCTAGTGGTTCGTCCTTCCTTCACCATGGGTGGCCTGGGCTCGGGCATCGCCCATGATCGCGAGGAGCTGCGGCGGATCGCCGGTGCTGGCATCCACTATTCGCCCACCGACGAGATTCTTCTGGAGGAGGGCATCGAGGGTTGGAAGGAGTATGAGCTGGAGCTCATGCGCGACCGCTTGGACAATGTGGTTGTGGTCTGCCCTATCGAGAATGTGGACCCGGTCGGCGTGCACACCGGCGACTCCATCACCGTGGCTCCGGTCTTCACCCTGACCGACCGGGAGTATCAGCGCATGCGCGACATCGGCATCGCCATCATCCGCGGCGTGGGGGTGGACACGGGCGGTTGCAATATCCAGTTCGCCGTCAACCCCGAGAACGGCCGGATCATCGTCATCGAAATGAATCCGCGTGTTTCGCGGTCCTCGGCTCTGGCTTCCAAGGCCACAGGCTTTCCCATCGCCAAGATTGCGGTCAAGCTGGCCCTGGGATACACCTTGGATGAAATCGAGAACGACATCACCCGCTCAACCCCCGCATCCTTCGAACCGACCATCGACTACGTGGTCACCAAGATTCCGCGCTTCACCTTCGAGAAGTTCCCCGGGGCGGACACGACCCTGACCACCTCGATGAAGTCCGTGGGCGAGGCCATGGCCCTGGCCGGCAACTTCCGCGAATCCCTGGGCAAGGCTATGCGCTCCGTCGACAAGCGGCACATGACCTTCTCCTGGGATGGCCCCCGGCCCGACCAGGCTGAGGCCGACCAGCTGCTGAAGGCCATGCACACTCCCACCGAGCACCGCTACCTGCAGATCCAACGGGCTTTCTGGGCCGGAGCCACCGTGGAGCAGGTCCACCAGGCTACCAGGATCGACCCCTGGTTCCTGGAGCAGATCAGCATGATCAACGAGCTGGCCCTTCAGGTGCGCCAGTTCGAGGTCCTGGACGAGGACCTGCTGCGCCGAGCCAAGCAATCAGGACTAAGCGACCTACAAATCGCCCATCTGCGCGGCATGGGCGACCAGGGTGAGGCGGTCGTCAGAGAACTGCGCTGGGCCTTCGGTCTTCACCCGGTTTATAAGACTGTGGATACTTGCGCAGCCGAGTTCGATGCGGCCACCCCCTACTACTACTCCTGCTACGCCGATGAGTCCGAGCTGCGCCCCCGTCAACGCGAGGCGGTCATCATCCTGGGCTCGGGACCCAACCGGATCGGCCAGGGTGTCGAGTTCGACTACACCTGCGTGCATGCCGTCCAGGAGCTGGGCAAGGACTATGACACCATCATGGTCAACTGCAACCCTGAGACGGTCTCCACCGATTACGACATGTCGGACAGGCTCTATTTCGAACCGCTGACCTTCGAGGACGTTCTGGAGATCTACCGGGCCGAGAAGGCCATGGGGCCGGTCAAGGGTGTCATTGTTCAGCTGGGCGGTCAGACGCCCCTGTCCCTGGCGGCCAGGCTCAAGGCGGCCGGGGTGCCCATCCTGGGAACCAGTCCCGAGTCCATCGACCTGGCCGAGAACCGTGAACTTTTCGGCCAGGTGCTCGCCAAGGAGCATTTGAACGCACCGCGGTACGGCACCGCTCTTTCCCTCGATGAGGCCAAGGAGGCAGCCTATGCCATCGGCTACCCGGTTCTGGTCAGGCCCTCCTACGTGCTGGGCGGCCGAGGCATGGAGATCGTCTATGACGATGACCAGCTGGGCACCTACGTGGACCGGGCCCTGGAGGAGGCCAAGGCCGATACGGTGGTCTCTGGACGGCTGCCCTCGCCTCTGCTGATTGACAAGTTCCTTCAGGATGCCATAGAGATCGACGTGGATGCCCTCTATGACGGGCAGGAGCTTTACGTCGGCGGGATCATGGAGCATGTGGAGGAGGCCGGGGTCCACTCCGGCGATGCCGCCTGCACCCTGCCGCCCTCCACGCTCTCTGACGACCAGATCCATCGGTTGCGCCAGGCCACCCTGGCCATAGCCCAGGGTTGCAGGGTCCAGGGGCTGATCAACGTTCAATATGCCTTCATGTCCAACACCCTCTACGTGATCGAGGCCAATCCCCGCGCCTCCCGGACTGTTCCCTTTGCCTCCAAGGCCACGGGTACGGCACTGGCCAAGGCTGCAGCGCGGATCATGGTGGGGGAATCCATCGATCAACAACGGGCCAGTGGTCTGCTGCTGCCTGTCGGTGACGGCGGCATGGTCCGTGTCGGACAGCCCGTGGCGGTCAAGGAGTCCGTCCTGCCCTTTAAGCGCTTCCGCACTCCGGTGGGCCGGACTGTGGACATTCTGCTGGGCCCGGAGATGCGTTCCACCGGAGAGGTCATGGGCTTCGATCGGGACTTCCCCCACGCTTTTGCCAAGAGCCAGCTGGCCGCCTACCAAGGAGGATTGCCCACCGGTGGGGTCGCCTTCCTGTCGGTCAATGACGAGGACAAGCGCCAGCTGCCCATGCTGGCGGCCCGTCTGCTGGAGCAGGGCTTCAGCATCTGTGCCACTCGTGGCACAGCCTCCGTCCTGCGTCGGTACGGCTTCGACGTGGCCGTTGTCGACAAGATTAGCGATGGCGAAGAGCAGCGTCGGGCTTTCACGGATTCGGATGGGGTCAGGCACATGGGCCGGAATCCTGTTCAGCTTATTGAGGATGGGGCCATCGACATGATTCTCAACACGCCCAGCTCCAGGGGTTCCCGTTCTGACGGCTATCTGATCCGGGTGGCCGCCATAGCTGCCGATCTGCCGCAGTTCACCACCATCACCGAATTCTCAGCCGCCCTGATGGCAATTGACGTGGTCAAAAAAGACGACTACGAGGTCATGAGCATTCAGGAGCACGCGGCCCGACTGCTGGAGCTGGAGAAGGCCAGGTAGGTACTGGCTATATGATTAACCCATGTTCCGGTCCAGATATGCCGGAGGATGATCTTTAGGAAAGGAAGTGGCCGTGTCAGCAATCAACGGTGCCGACATGTCGATACAGGACTCTTCGGAAGCGCAGACCGGAGGGGCGGGGAAGACTGGCGGCCGGCTGATCGTGCTCACAGGGCCCACGGCCGTAGGCAAGGGCACTGTGGAGGCGGCCCTGCGTCATGCCCACCCAGAGGTCTGGGTCTCCGTCTCGGCCACCACCCGGGCGCCGCGTCCGGGCGAGAAGGACGGCGTCACTTACTGGTTCATGGATGAGCAGGAATTTGCCCGCAGGGAGGCCGCCGGGGACTTTCTGGAAACCGCCCTGGTCCATGGCATGTCCCACTATGGCACCCCGTTGCAGCCGGTCCTGGACCATCTGGCAGCAGGGGTGCCCACGATTCTGGAGATCGACCTGCAGGGGGCGCACCGTGTCCGCCAACGGGCGGGGGAGCTGGGCCTGGAAGTGTTCTACGTCTTCTTGGCGCCGCCCTCATTTCATGACCTGGTCACCAGGCTGAACATGAGGGGAACCGAAAATGAAGAGCAGCGTGCCCGCAGGCTGGAGACCGCCAAGGTGGAGCTGGCCTCCGAGGATCAGTTCGACCAGGTCATAGTCAACGACAGCGTGGATAAAGCAGCCCAGGCGCTCTGGGAGGTAATCGCCAAGGAATACGAATTTTAAATATTAGGTCTCTTCCGCGAATCAATATGACTTGTATTGCTTTCATATGTAATGTATGATTGCTTCAGAAGAAAGAATAGTTGTTCGGGTCTTGCGCAATGGAGGCGACCATGGTATCCGCCACTGTATTTAACATCCAGCAGTTCAGTTTGAATGACGGGCCCGGCATCCGTACGGTGGTCTTCCTCAAGGGTTGTCCTATGAGGTGCGGCTGGTGCTCCAACCCGGAGAGCCAGATCCGCACGCCTCAATTCGAGTGGGATCCCAAATCGTGTTCGGGGTGTTTTGCTTGCAATGCTCTGCCTGCGTCCCCGGGATTCGTCAAGACCGACCGGAGCAGAGCTGTGGACGTGCATGCACTGCGATATGACGATTCCGCTGCTCTGGAGGCCACACGCGAGTGCAAGGGACTGAGTCTGGTTGGGAGGACGCGCGATCTGGATGAAGTTGTCGATCAGTGTATGAAAGATCTGCCTTTCTATCGTCAGAGCGGTGGAGGGGTAACGCTTTCAGGCGGCGAACCCTTGGTGTGGGGGCACTTCTGTGTGGCCCTGCTGTCGGCCTTGCAGGATCGGGGCATTGACACCAACATCGAAACCACAGGACATGTACCGGAATCAGTCTTCAGAAGCGCCCTGGATCACCTGGATCACGTCTTCATCGATATGAAACATTGGGACGAACAGGTTCATAAGGAGGGGACTGGGGTTGGTCTGAGTCTGATTGAGCGCAACACCAGTTACGCCCTGCATAGCGGCAAGGATGTCCTGGTTCGAACCCCGGTGATTCCTGACTATAACGATAAGATGAATGATGCCCGGCAGATGGCGTTGCGCCTGCTGAAGCTGGGCGCGGATAGGGTTCAGCTTCTGCCTTTCCATAATTTCGGTGAGTCCAAATATGATCTTCTGCAGCGCGACGATTACAAGTACAGTAATGTACCCAACACTCATCAGGAAGATCTGGAAGACTACCGACAGGTCTATGAGCAGGAAGGTGTGCACGCCTTCTTCTGAAGCTCGCTTGACTTTCACGACGGCTCTCGGCATTCTAGAATGTTCATGACGGGGCGGGTGACCTCTCGACTAAGGACGGGTTCAGGTGGACAATCGTGCCAACGGCATCCTTGAGATGCTCATCGACAGAGAGCGAATGGAGGTCAGCGAGATCGCCAAGGGTATGGGCGTCTCTCAGGTGACCGTACGTAAATATTTGAACGAGCTGGAGAGTCGTGGTCTCATCACCAGAGAGCATGGGTATGCTGCCATCAAAAGCACAGACAATGTCGAAGGTCGCTTGGCTCGTCACTATGAGTAGAAGCTGAGGATTGCGCGTAGGGCTGTCGCCTGTGTGCCTGACGGCGGCACGGTCATCGTGGAGAATGGCAGCTGCTGCGCTCTGCTGGCGGTTGAGCTGGCGCGTACCAAAAAGGACCTGACCATCATCACTAACAGTGCCTTCGTGGCTCACTATACCGGTGATGCCGGCAACTGCCAGATTATTCTGATTGGCGGTATCTATCAGCACAGCGCCCAAGTTCTGGTGGGTCCCATGGTTCCCTTGTGTCTTACTGGCATACAGGTGGATGTGATGTTCATCGGGGCTGATGGGTTTGACCCTGATACCGGGTTCGCCAACCGTGATCAGATGCGGGCTCAGGCTGTCCGTGACATGGCCATGCACGCCATGCGCATTGTGATTCTTACGGAGAGCGAGAAGTTTGGCCATGGCAGCACGGTCTCGCTGAATCTTCCTCAAAAAAGCACCATGGTTATCACCGATAACAACATTACCGCAGAAGCATCGAAACAGCTGTTGGATCATGGCATCGATCTGGAGACAGTCTGACACGAGAATCTACTGAGACGGTATAAACCATGTATTGAGTGCCCTTCTTGGGCATCTACTGCACCGCTCACCTTTTTCTTTCTTTCCTGCGCGAGTGGCTGATTGACGGTCTTCGCTGTGAGTCGCGCAGCGAAGACCGAATGAGATTCATCAGTGTCCATTATCAATGTGCAAACCATACCTGTGTATCATATGATCTATTTGTCTCTTACGAATAAAAGAAATATACGTTTCAAAATTGCATTTATTACTAACGTATGATAGTTTTCTAGTGAAATGTGATTTGGAGCACACTGTGGTGTGGATCTAGCGGTTTACAGAAAGACCCGAATCGCGGTGTTCTGGAAGGAAGAAAAATGAACGAAGAACATTTCGGCAAGCTGACACCCCGGATGGAGTCCTTCCGTGATCAGCTCCTCTCGGTGACCCCGAAGGTCGACGTCGAGCGTGCGATGATCACCACTGAGGTATATAAAAAATGTCAGGATCAGCCGCTGGCCATAAAGAGAGCCATCATGCTCAAGCGGGTTTTGGAATCGATGTCTATTTACATCGAGCCGGAAACTCTCATTGCTGGCAATCAGGCCTCGGCCAACCGAGCTGCACCCATCTATCCCGAATATGCTATGGGCTGGGTCATTGATGAGCTGGACCAATTCGACAAGCGTGACGGCGACGTCTTCACCATCACCGAAGAAAACAAGGAGAGGCTGCGTTCCATTGCACCCTTCTGGGAGCATAACACGCTTCAGGATCGTGGACTGGCAGCCTTCCCTCCTCACTCCAAGCTCTTTTATGATTTGGGAATCATCAAGTCTGAGGGCAACATCACCTCTGGCGATGCACACTGCGCCGTCAACTACGCTGTCGTTCTCAGCCATGGCCTCAAGGACTTCAGCCGTCGGGCTCAGGAAAAGCTGGATGAGCTCGATCTGACCGATTACCGGAACATTCACAAGAGCTACTTCTACAGGGCCATCATCATCGTGATTGACGCCATGAAGACTTTTGCTCACCGCTACGCTGAGCTGGCGCTGAAGCAGGCCAGGCAGGCAGCTGACGAGGGCAATGACAAGCGTGCCGAGGAGCTGCGTGGAATGGCGGAAGCCTTGGAGCACGTGCCCTATGAGCCCGCCAGGAATCTGCGTGAAGCCGTTCAGTCGGTCTGGCTGGTGCATCTGGCCCTGCAGATCGAATCCAACGGTCACTCGCTCTCCTATGGGCGCATGGATCAATACCTGGATCCCTTCTATGAGAAGGATCTGAAGGCCGGGCTCATTGATGAGCCCCAGGCTGTCGAACTGATGACCAACCTTTGGCTGAAGACCTACACCATCAACAAGATCCGTCCATGGAGCCACACGCAATTCTCTGCTGGTTCACCCCTGTATCAGAATGTAACAGTGGGCGGCCAGAAGCTGGTGAACGGTCAGCCCCAGGATGCCACCAATCCCATGAGCTGGCTCATTCTCAAGTCCGTTGCTCAGAGCCATCTGACACAGCCCAACCTCACGGTTCGTTATCACGAGAACCTGCCCGATGACTTCATGTCAGAGTGCATTGAGGTGGTTCGTTGCGGTTTCGGCATGCCGGCCTTCAACGATGATGAGATCATCATCCCTAGCTTCATCGACAAGGGTGTTAGCCGCGAGGATGCTTACGAGTATTCGGCCATAGGATGCGTAGAGACCGCTGTTCCTGGTAAGTGGGGATACCGATGCACGGGTATGAGCTTCCTCAACTTCCCCAAGGCTCTGCTGATCGCCATGAATGACGGCGTGGACCCGGCTAGCGGCACCAAGCTAGTCGAAGGGGTCGGTCACTTTAAAAACTTCACCAGTTTCGATCAGGTCGAAGCCTGCTGGGACAAGGTCATTCGCGAGATGTGCAGGCAGTGTGTCATCATTGACGCCACCTGCGACATGGTTCTCGAACATGACACCGCTGATATTCTCTGCTCCGCGTTGACCGATGATTGCATCGAGCGTGGACTGAATATGAAGGAGGGCGGAGCGCACTATGACTTCATCTCCGACCTGCAGGTGGGTATAGCCAACCTGGCCGATTCCTTGGCTGCCGTGAAGAAGATGGTCTTCGAGGAGCACAAGGTCACACCTGCCAGGCTTTGGCAGGCCATGCAGGAGAACTGGGAAGGCGAGGAGAATGAGCGTATTCGCCGACTCATGCAGAGGGCTCCCAAGTACGGCAACGACGACGACTACGTCGACAGCCTGATCCGCAAGGCCTACGACGTGTATATCGACGAAATGAAGAAGTACCACAACACACGGTACGGCCGTGGTCCCATCGGCGGCACCTACAGCGCCGGCACAAGCTCCATCTCAGCCAACGTTCCCCAGGGTGCAGGGACTCTGGCCACCCCCGATGGCCGCAAGAACGGCGAGCCATTGGCCGAAGGCTGCAGTCCCTCTCACTTGGCAGACAAGCATGGTCCTACGGCTGTCTTTAAATCAGTGTCCAAGCTGCCGACTGAGGACATTACTGGCGGGGTCCTGCTCAACCAGAAGATGACGCCGCAGGTGCTGGCCAAGCCGGAGAACCGGGTAAAGCTCTCCCAGGTCACCCGCGCCTTCTTCGACCAGTTGCACGGTTACCACGTGCAGTACAACGTGGTCTCCCGCGACACCCTGCTGGATGCTCAGGCTCACCCTGACAAGCACAGGGACTTGATTGTCAGGGTAGCCGGATACAGCGCCTTCTTTACGGTGCTATCCAAGGCTACACAGGACGACATCATCGAGCGGACTGAGCAGACGTTCTGAACACCATTTAGCCTGCCGGGAAGTCATTCCCGGCAGGCCCTACATAAACAAAGTCCATCTAGATAAGTGAAGGACACTAGTATGAAACTGATCATCGATGATGCCGATACGCAAGCCATCAGAAGGCTGATTGACATCTACCCTATTGACGGGGTCACCACCAATCCCAGCATTCTGGCCAAAGCGGGCAGACTTCCCTTCGAGGTTCTGAAAGAGATACGCTCCATCATTGGTTCGGATTTGGAACTGCATGCACAGGTGGTCGCTACCGACAGTGCCGGCATGGTGGCTGATGCGCACAGGATCGTCGAAGAGCTCGGGCCCAACACCTTCCCCAAGGTTCCCAGCGTACCCCAGGGATTCAAAGCTATGAAGACCCTTGTAGCCGAAGGTGTGAAGGTGACTGCGACGGCTATTTACACGCCTCTGCAAGGTTTTCTGGCCGCCAAGGCCGGAGCCTCCTATGCAGCCCCATACATCAACAGGATTGACAACATGGGCTACAACGGCGTTCAGGCCGCCAAGACCATTCATGACATTTTCCGTGCTAATGATCTTGACTGTGAGGTCCTAGCCGCCAGCTTCAAGAATTCGCAGCAGGTTCTGGAGCTGGCCCAGTACGGCATCGGAGCGGCTACGCTTAGCTCGTCCATAATCGATGGCCTCGTGAAGAACCAAGCGATCTCAGCTGCAGTAGAAGTCTTCAACGCTGACTTCCAAGGCTTGGTTGGTGCCGGAAGGACCATGGCCGACTGCTAGCGATGACCGAGTGGAGCGGTCATTTTCTTCTGGGGCATGGCATTAGCGGTATTCATGCCCCCGTCTGAGTATTCTCCTCCTGAATGGTTGGATAACCGGGGCGAGGATGATACGAAGTACTTGTCTGATATGCGAAGTTCGTTATGCAAGGATGCATCATGAAAATTCTTACCGTAGACATTGGTGGCACCACCATAAAATATGCCTACATGCTGGAAGACACCTCAATCGTTTCTCGTAACTCCATGCCTACGCCTCAGCGTGGGCGTGACGAACTGATTGGGGCTCTGACCCAGTTGTTCGAACAAGAGCCGGGTGTGCAGGGGATCGCCATATCCATGCCCGGAATTATCGACAGCAAAAAAGGCTACTGCGCCATGGGCGGTGCCTTGAGATACAACGACGACTTCTATATAAGGCACGCTCTCTTCCGCAATTGTCCTGTGCGCATCGTCATTCAGAACGATGCCAAATGCGCAGCCATGGCCGAATCCCGAGTCGGCAGCCTGCAGGATGTGCAGGATGGCTTCGTCATTATTCTCGGCACAATGATCGGTGGTGGCTTCATCGTCAATCACCAGCTCTACCCCGGACGCCATTTTTCCGCCGGGGAGGTCAGCTATATTATGACTTCTTCCCAGGATCCACCGACCCAGGATGGCGTGTGGGGAAACCAATGCAGTGCCACCGGTTTGTGCAAGACCTATGCCGAGCGCAAGAACCTTGATCTTTCGGATGTAGACGGTGTCGCCTTCTTCAAGGCGGTCGACGAGCAAGACCAGACGGCCTTGGAATGCCTTGATTCCTATGCGCACGATGTGGCGGTACAGATATACAACATTCAGAACATTTGCGATCCTCAACGTTTTGCCATTGGCGGTGGTATATCGGCCCAGCCGGCTCTAATAGAAGCCATCCGAAGCAATCTGGACCGACTCTATGCCACCTGTCCCTATCACGTCTCACGTGCCGAGGTGGCAGCCTGCAAATTCCAGAATGATGCGAATCTGGTAGGAGCGCTCCAATGCTATCTGGAGGATGCCGACGAAGTGGAGTACTTCGGAAAGAATCCCCAGATGAGTGCCAACGGAGAAGTGATGGAGAGCACTGAGCCGGCTCTGGTCAACGATTTCGGCGGCGTATTATGAAAGGGCGGTCCGCCAAAGAACTTTTTGATATCGTCATTGATGGAATATCGGGCATCTTTCTTCCAATAGTCAATCTGCTGTCGACCGTCGGCATCATGAAAGGTGTCCTCGTCATTCTGACGACGACCCATGTGCTGAGCACCAGCGACCAGACCTATCTTGTGCTGGATGCCATGGCCTCCAGTTTGTTTACCTTCCTGCCCATGCTCTTGGCCTACACGTCAGCCAAGAAGTTCGGTGCTGATCCATTCATCGCTGTGGTTATCGCCGGCATGCTGCTCTATCCCAATCTGGTTGCGGTACAGGAGGTCGGCAAGACCATCAGGTTTCTCGGCATTCCGATCCTGGGTGTCAAGTATGCCTCCAGCGTGATACCCATCATTCTGGCCGTTGGCGTCTTGGTCTATTTGGAACGATGGCTGGATAGGGTGTTGCCCGAAGTGATTAGGGGATTCCTGACGCCTCTGGTCTGCATCTTGGTCATAGGGTTCCTCACCCTCTTTGCCTTTGGTCCCATAGGCAAGATCATTGGTGACGGACTGGCAGCTGGCTATGAATGGGTGTACGCACTCTCACCGGTCATTGCTGGACTTTTGCTGGGGGCCACTGTCCAGCCCATGGTCATTTTCGGATTCCACTGGAGTCTGATTCTCATAGCCATGAACAACATTGCCGTCAGCGGTCATGATACCGTTCTAGCCATGATGGGTCCGGCGGTCTTCGCGCAGGCAGGAGCTGCGCTGGCCGTGATGTTCAAGAGCCATGACAAGGCATTCAAATCCACCTGTCTGTCAGCTACGGTTTCGGCCCTATTCGGTATCACGGAACCGTCTATGTTTGGAGTCAATCTGCCCAGAAAGAGGCCACTCTTGGCCGTCTGCGTCGGCGGGGGCATAGGCGGCGTCATCGCAGGACTTTCCGGCGTACAGGCCACGGCTTTCGCCTTTCCCAGTCTGGCTGCCTTGCCCATATTCTTCGGTCATGGGTTCGTTGTCTACTCGGGCGCCTGCCTGGCAGGTATGCTCGTGGCCTTCCTCCTGACTATGGTGCTTAAATTCCGAGTCGACAATCTAGAAGAAACTGTGGAGGCGGAACCGTCTTCATCCGAAGTTTCGGAAACTGTGCCTACCAAGACGACCGTACTCGTCTGAGTGATGCATCTCTTTATAATGAATGCCCGGCCATCGATTGGTGATTCGATGACCGGGCGTTATGGTCAGTCTTGCTGCTGGGCTCAGCCTCTATCGGTCCAGACCCGACAGTCGGTTGATCAGATCCGGGTCGCGGGTGGCGCCCTTGTCTGCCGAGCGGGCGAAGGCGGCGTAGGCCTTCAGCGCCAGAGAGACCTTGCGGTCCCTGTGAGCCATGTATCCCTCGCCGGCCTCCAGTTCTGCGCGTCGCCGGGCGAGTTCCTGATCGCTCAGTTCAACGTCTACACGCCGGTTGGGGATGTCGATGCGGATCATGTCGCCGTTGCGTATCAGAGCGATGGGGCCCTTGTTGGCTGCTTCAGGAGCGATATGGCCGATTGCCAGGCCCGATGAGCCGCCTGAATAGCGGCCGTCGGTCAGCAGGGCCACGTCCTTGCCGATGCCCTTGCCCTTGACGAATGAAGTAGGGTAGAGCATCTCCTGCATGCCAGGGCCACCCTTGGGTCCCTCGTAACGGATGACCAGGGCCTGACCCTTGTGCAGAGTGCCGTTGAGGATGACCTCCACGGCCTGCTCCTGCGATTCGACCACCAGGGCCGGTCCGCGGAAGTTCCAGATTTCCTTGGGCACGCCTGCGGTCTTGACAACGCAGCCATCGGGGGCCAGATTGCCGCGAAGTATGGCCAGGCCGCCTTCGGAGACAGCAGGATGATCCAGGTCGTGGATGGCGCCGTTGACACGGTCGGTGTCCAGGTCCTCCCACTCCTTGGACTGGTTGAAGGGCTCGGGGGAGGTGATGCGCCCGGGCGCTGCGTGGTAGAGCTCCTTGGCCTGGTCCAAGCAGGTGGGGCGCATGATGTCCCAGTCGTTGAGCTTGGACTCAAGGTCCGGGTAATCGATGGAATGCGTATCCTGGTGAAGGACCCCGCCGCGGTCCAGCTCGCCCAGGATGCCGCAGATGCCACCGGCCCGGTGGACGTCGGATATCTCCCAGTCTCCGGAGGGAGAAGCCTTGCAGATGCAGGGAACCGTGTGGGAGATGCGCTCGATGTCGTCCAGGGTGAAACCCACATCCGCCGACTGCGCGGCAGCAAGGATATGCAGGACGGTGTTGGTTGACCCGCCCATGGCCACATCCATGGTCATGGCGTTTTCGAAGGCCTTCTTGGTGGCGATGGACCGTGGCAGGACCGCGTCGTCGTCATCCCGGTAGTACCGGTCGGCAATCTTGACGACCAGCTTGCCGGCTCGCTCGAAGAGCATCTTCCGAGCTGTGTGCGAGGCCAGGGTGGTGCCGTTGCCGGGCAGGGCCAGCCCCATGGCCTCAGTCAGGCAGTTCATGGAGTTGGCGGTGAACATGCCGGCGCAGGATCCGCAGGTGGGGCAGACCGTCTTCTCCAGTGCCAGCAGACTTGCATCGTCGATGTTGTCGTCCGCCGAAGCATACATGACGTCGATCAGATCGGTGCTTTCATGGACTGTTCCATCGGGCATGACTGTACGCCCAGCCTCCATGGGGCCGCCGGAGACGAAGACCGTGGGAATGTTCAGACGCAGGGCTGCCATGAGCATGCCGGGGGTGATCTTGTCACAGTTGGACATGCAGATCAGGGCATCAGCGCAGTGGGCGTTGACCGAGTACTCCACAGCGTCCGCTATCAGGTCACGGCTGGGCAGGGAATAGAGCATGCCCGTATGGCCCATGGCGATGCCGTCGTCTACGGCGATGGTGTTGAACTCGCGGGGGATACCGCCCGCTTCCTTGACAGCCTTGGAGACCAGGCGCCCCACCTTATTCAGATGGACGTGGCCGGGTACGAATTCAGAGAAGGAATTGGCGATGGCCACGATGGGCTTACCGAAGTCTTCGCCCTTGACGCCAGCGGCACGATAGAGAGCACGGGCGCCTGCGAACTCTCGTTCCTTCATCAACTTGGCTGATCGCATCTGCATAGTTTTATTCAAGTGATCACGGGCATCAACGGTTTGAACATGACCACATGTTGGAATTTCCGGCTTGTTTGCACTGCTTTTCCCGGCAGAGAAGCATCCCAGGATAAAATCGAGCCCGGGCGGTAAAATTATACAGATTGAATGAATGGTTCATCCAGTTGAATTGGAGAAACATCTTATGGCATTCGGTACCGAGCCCCATCCGCAGGGATTTGCGAATCCTCCCATCGACGACCTCATGAAGCACGCCGATTCGAAGTATGCGCTCTCTATATTCGCAGCCAAGCGGGCCCGTCAGATCAATTCCTATTTCACGCAACTCAATGAGGGCCTGCTGCAGAACGTCGGCCCGCTGGTCGAGTACCAGAACCAGGAGAAGCCTCTGTCCATAGCCTTCCGTGAAATCAACGAGGGCCTGCTTGAGGAGACCCTGGGCGAGGACGATCTGAGCGAAGGCAACTGAGTCTTCGACTCCCGGTGCAAGGTCCCCGAGCGGTGACGGTTTCTAGACAAAGGTGAATGAAATGACAGAGCGACGGCTGATTTCGGCTGAATCGGTGACCGAGGGGCATCCAGACAAGGTTTGCGACCAGATTTCCGATGCCATCCTGGACGATCTGATCGCCCAGGATCCGCACTCGCATGTGGCTGTGGAGACCTCGGCGGCCACTGGACTCTTCTTCGTTTTCGGAGAGGTGTCGTCCCAGGGCTACACGGACATCCAGTCCCAGGTCCGGTCGGTGCTGCGGAGGATCGGCTACACATCGTCTGAAATTGGACTGGACGCGGATTCCTGCGGCGTGACTGTTGCCCTGAGCGAGCAGAGCAAGGAAATCAACCAGGGTGTGGAACGGCTGTCGGCCAGCCAGGAGAGCGCCGCCACCCGCGAGGAGCGTTACCAGTCCCAGGGGGCCGGCGACCAGGGGGTCATGTTCGGGTACGCCTGCGATGAGACTGATTCACTCATGCCCCTGCCCATTTATCTGTCCCACCAGCTGGCCTTCCGGCTGGCTCAGGTGCGCAAGGAGGGGATCATCCCCCACCTGCGGCCCGATGGGAAGACCCAGGTCACCATCGAATACGATCAAGATGACCGGCCCCGCCGGGTGGATACGGTCCTCATCTCCACCCAGCACGATCCAGAGGTTGGGCATGACTGGCTGCAGGAGCAGTTGACGGAGCATGTCATCACGCCCGTGCTGGATCGTGTCTGCGGTCAGGCTGTGGAGCACCAGGGCTACCGTGTGCTGGTCAATCCGACCGGTTCCTTTGTCCTTGGCGGTCCTGCGGCTGACGCAGGACTGACCGGTCGCAAGATCATTGTGGACACCTACGGAGGTGCGGCACATCATGGAGGCGGTGCTTTCTCTGGCAAGGATCCCAGCAAGGTCGACCGGTCCGCGGCCTACGCTGCGCGCTGGGTAGCCAAGAACATCGTGGCCGCCGGACTGGCGCACAAGGTCGAGGTCCAGGTGGCTTATGCCATTGGCGTGGCCGAACCGGTCAGCGTCAACGTGGAGACCTATGGCACCGAGCAGGGGGTCAGCCGGGAGCAGATCCAGGAGGCTGTGCGCGTGGTCTTCGATCTGCGGCCTGCAGCTATCATCGATGAGCTGGATCTGTTGAGGCCCATTTACGCCAAGACCGCGGCCTATGGGCACTTCGGTCGGGAGGATCCCGATTTCACTTGGGAGCAGGTGGACAAGGTTGGCGAGCTCAAGGCCGCCATCGGCATGACCAGGTAGTAGCTGTTCATCAAGAGCCACGGCGGGTTTCCCGGGTCATTGACTGGGGAATCCGCCGTGGCTCTCTCAATGGTGAAAACGAGGGGAGGAGCCATGGATTCGCAGGACGTCAGTCAGCCCGCCCTGGACGGTCTTGCTCCGCGCCGTCGGTCGAGCAGCAGTCGGAAGAAACCTCCGCGCCGACCGGCCGATGAACTCCCTGTGGCACGGGTGGTGCTGGACGTGCAGGCGACTCACCTGGGCGGGACCTTCGATTACTTGGTGGATGTCGACCAGGACGATCATGCACAGCTGGGATGTCTGGTTCGCGTCCGGTTCGGGGCGCGCAGGGTCAACGGCATCATCTGGGAGCGCGTGGCAGACAGCCAGGTTCCCCGTGCCTCCTTGCGCTACCTGGAACGGGTGGTGCTGGATCATAGCCTGATTTCATCTTCCCTGCGCGCGGACATCACTGCTATCGCCAGAGCTTATGGGGGCACTGAGGCCAACATTCTGCGGCTGGCCCTGCCCCCTCGCGTAGCCCGCATCGACAAGGAGCAGCAACTGGTTCCCGGTCAGCCTCGTTTGGCGTCTGACCCCGTCTGGGTGGCTAGGCTGGCCCAGCGGCAGCAGAAGCTGAAGCAGGGGCTTGATCCGGGTTACCAGGGGTTGGAGAAACTGGATCAGTCGCTGGAAGAGGATGCTTTCGCTGCCTATCTGACTGACATTCTGCCCGGTATGGACCAGGCCGCACTGCTGGCTGCCAGGGTGCTGATAGAAGCCCTGCTGGCCGGACGGGCAGCGGTTATGGTGCTGCCGGGCGCCCGTCAGGTGGCGCACCTGTCGGCAGTCCTCCAGCAGTTGGGGTTGCATCCTTTTGGCCCTTCTGTCGTTGCAGGTCCTGGCCAACAGGAGGCCCGCGGCTGGTCTGGTGATTTCGCCGTTCTGGACAGCGGCATGGCTCCTGCCGAGCGCTACAGAGCCTACCTTGCGCTGGCCTCTGGTCAGGTCCGCTGCGCCATCGGGCTGCGGGCTGCCATGTACGCCCCGGTGGAAGGTCCTGCCCTCTTCGCCCTGATGGATGATGCCAGCTATCAGTATGCCGACGGGATGATGCCCTATGCCAACGCCCGCGGAGTGCTGAGGTTGCGGGCGCGTGCCCACGGCGGCGTCTTCCTGGCCATGGCCCGTGCCAGAAGCGTGCGTTCCCACTGGGAGAGTCTGCCCGAGTCCACCGAGGCGGATTCTGGTGTGACTGGTCCAGGCACCGCCTTGACGATAGGCCGGTCTGCGGTGACGGCCCTGCTGCCCTGGATCCGCTGGCTGAACCGGGAGGAGCTGAGCCATCTGGCCGACCCGACCATGGGAGCTCGGGTTCCTCATACCGCCGTCGCTGTTATAAACAAAGCTTTGGAGCGTGGTCCGGTTCTGCTGTCCATCCCGCAGGACGGCATCTTCGAAAGTCTGAGTTGCGCTCGTTGCCACCATCAGGCTCGTTGCCCGCGCTGCACCGGGCCCCTGCGGGCAAGGCGGCCTGGCGCGCCACGATGCGCCTGGTGCGGGGCTGCAGCTACGGACTGGTCTTGCCCGGATTGTGGGGGTTCACGGCTTCAGGTGGTCAGGGTAGGCGCCGCTGGGACGGCCCAGGAGCTGCGCATGCTCTTCAGAAATGTGCCCATCGTCATCTCTTCGCCCAGCCAGCCCCGAGGTGTGGTCGAGCGTGTACAGGATCGTCCCAGTCTTGTCATCGCCACCCCAGGTGCCGAGCCCAGGGTGGTCGCTTCGAGCGTGGATGACGACAATAAGGACACCAGCGATTCGGATCTGCCCCGGCTGTCGCGAGGATACCGTGCCGTGGCCATTCTGGACGCCTGGACCAGTCTGTATGCCCCTGGTGTCGATGCGCGCATGGACACCCTGGGAGCCTGGATGCGTGTGGCCTCCTTCTGTCGCTCCCGGGCCCAAGGAGGTCAGGTGCTCTTGCTGGGGGAGTGCGATCCCCAGCTGGCCCAGGCGCTGATGACCTGGCAGGGGCCGGTGCTGGCCGCCGCCGATCTGCAGGACCGTCGGCTGACAGCCATGCCACCTGCGGTCGGCATGGCTGCAATCTGGGGCGAAAGGGAGGCTGTCACTTGGATGCTGGACGCCGTCGGAATTACGCCGGGTCAGGAAGCTGCGACAGATGCTGGTACCGAGCCTGTTCCTGCCCTGCTTGGGCCTGTGCCCATACCCGCGCCCTCCACATTAAAGGCTGGCTATTTGGAGGGAACCCAGGATAGAGTCCGAGCCTTGGTTCGGGTGCCCACCAGCCGGCGGGACAAGCTGGCTGACGATCTCAAGCAGGCTCAGGCCAGGTACGTGGCCGGTCGCGGGCGAGGAGAGCTGCGTTTCCGGATGGATCCCAAGGACCTGACCTGATTGCCGCTCCGCTGTCTATGCACGGGGTCTATGCAGCGTGGTTTCATGAGGGGGCGCAGGCAGAGACGCATATGGACGGATTCAGGAAAGGCGGAGAGTCATGAAGGGATGGCCAGGGGAGATCCGGGTTGAGGCAGATGTGATCCAGGCCGAGCAAGCGGCGGCACAGGTTCAGGGTCAGCCCATCGAGCAGGTCATCTTCGACTTCGGCAACGTCCTGATCGGCTGGAAGCCCGAGATGGCCATGGTGGCCCGATACGGACGCAGGAGCATTGAGGCCATGCTGGATGACAGCCGTTCCGGCTTCTACCGGGCCAACAACATGATGGACGGTGGAGCCACCTGCGCCCAGGCCCGTGACTGGGTAGCCGACAACTGCGGGTCCCCTTGGGACGCTATGTTCGCCTACTACTGTGACCACTTTGTCGATTCGCTGACCGGCCCGGTGCCTGGTGCCCGCATGCTGGTGGAGGACCTGAAGGCGGCAGGCTTGGGCGTCTGGGGGTTGACCAACTGGGGTGCTGAGCTCTTCCATTACGCCTGGGACGGCGACTCCTTCCTGCATAGGTTGGACGGAGTGGTGGTCTCCGGACCCGTCCATATGCGCAAGCCAGACCCGGCCATTTACCGTTATGCCCTGGATCGGTTCGGAATCCGGGCTGGCAGGACCCTCTTTGTGGATGACAAAGGTATGAATGTAGTCGGCGCCAACAAGGCCGGCATCCGCAGCCTGCGATTCAGCGACCCCTACGGACTGCGCACCGCCCTGATCAATGCAGGGGTGAATATCCCTCAGGTGCAGTGAAAGTGCAGAGGTCCACAGCCGTCGGATGAAAAGGAGATTGCCGATATGGTCATGACATTGCTGTTTGCGGGCACGCCTCAAGTCGCCCTGCCATCTCTGAGATTGCTGATGGCCGATCAGGAGCATTTCCGGGTTGCTGCCGTGCTCACCAGACCCGACGCTCCCCAGGGGCGCGGAAGGCATCTGCAGCCCAGTCCAGTCAAGGCTGAGGCTCTGAAGCTGGGGATTCCCGTTCTTGAGAACAACCCATCCGATCCGGATTTTCCAGCGCGGCTGCAGGATACAGGAGCCAGCTGCGCAGCTGTAGTGGCCTACGGGCGGATTCTGCGTCAGCCGGTCCTGGACGCCTTTGAGGGTGGCTGGTACAACCTGCACTTTTCCCTGCTGCCGCAGTGGCGGGGTGCGGCTCCAGTGCAACGAGCCATCTGGGCCGGGGATACCATTACCGGCGCCACGGTCTTCCGGCTGACGGCCGGCATGGATGAAGGCCCTATCCTGGCCCAGTCCACGGTCGAGATCGGGCCGCACGAAACCTCGGGCGAGCTGCTGGATCGCCTGGCTGAGGATGGATCCCGCCTGTTGGCTGCCAGCCTGGAGGCCCTTGCGGAAGGTCGGATTCGACCCAAGGAGCAGATGCAGGGCGCTTACCAGGTGGCCGCCAAGATCACCCACCAGGATGCCCACATGCGTTTCGATGTGCCCGTTTTTGCCTTGGACCGTCAGGTCCGGGCCTGCAGTCCGGAACCGGGAGCTTGGTGTCTGTATCGGCAGGGCGATGACCAGCAGGATAAGCAGACAGGGCTGACCGTGCTCAGGGCGGCGCCAGCCCGAGGAGATGAGCCCGGTCTTCCCTCGCATCTGGAGCCGGGTCGGCTGGCCATGGACCGTCGTCACCTCTGGGTAGGCACCAAGACCCTGCCTTTGGAACTGCAGATGGTCAAGGCTGCTGGCAAGCGCGCCATGAAGGCTATGGACTGGGCCCGTGGCGCTCGGTTGCAAGACGGCGCCCGCTGCAGCTGAGCCCCTCCGCCCGCTGGCTGTCCAGGCCATGCGCGGATTCTGGAGGTGAACGAAGGAGGGAAAAGGGAGCCATGCAGTCCGATGATGTTGAGCAATCAGACGATGCAAATGACCAGGACCGGGCCGGGGATCGGCGCAACCGGGCCTTGGCTGCGGCGCTGACCAGGGCTGCCAAGGAACTATCCAAGGCCAAGAGCCAGTTGGCTCAGCTGGGTCAACCGCCCTTGACCGTCGCTCTGGCCTTGGGTGTGGATTCCGTCGCCTATGACAGCCAGGGGGTGCAGCAGGCTCGTCTGCTGATCCTGAACGGTTCCAGGCGGATGGTGGTGCCTCTGGCGCCAGACATCCACGCTGAGCGGATCCGGGCCGGCCAGGAGGTTCTGCTCAACGCCGATATGGTGGTGGTGCGTGTGGGCGATCAGCCGGTGACCGGACAGGTCCGTACGCTGCGGGAGACCTTGGGATCCGGTGCCCTGCTGGTGGAAGACCCCTCCGGACAGACCAGCGTCGCTGCTCGTGCGGGTTCTCTGCAGGACCAGCCCATCGAGGCGGGCAGCGCCTTGCTCATGGACGAAAGCTGTTCAATGGCCCTGGCTGTCCTGCCTGAGTCGGACCAGGCCGACATGCTCTTGGAAGAAACTCCTGATGTGGACTTCTCGGATATTGGCGGTTTAGACAGGCAGATCGAGCGCATCCGGGATGCAGTCCAGCTGCCCTTCCAGCATGCCGATCTGATGCGCCGCTACGGGCTTCAAGCCCCCAAGGGCGTCCTGCTCTACGGGCCGCCCGGCAATGGCAAGACCATGATCGCCAAGGCCCTGGCCCGTGCCCTGGCCCAGGAGAGCGACGGCCACGGGGTCTTCCTGTCGGTCAAGGGCCCCGAGGTGCTCAACAAGTTCGTGGGCGAGTCGGAGCGGCTGGTCCGCCGCCTGTTCGCCAGGGCCCGCAGCCTGGCAGGCCAGGGTGGACCGGTGGTGGTCTTCATCGACGAGATGGATTCCCTGTTGCGAACCCGAGGATCGGGCATCTCGTCAGATGTTGAAACCACCATCGTCCCTCAGTTCCTGACCGAGCTGGACGGTGTCGAGTCCCTGGATCAGGTCATGGTTATCGGTGCCTCCAACCGCATTGACATGATCGACCCGGCGGTTCTGCGTCCTGGTCGGCTGGATGTCAAGATCCGCATCGACCGGCCCGACAGGATCAGGTCGGCCGCCATCCTGGGCAAGTATCTGGGCTCCGACATGCCCATGGAGGAGGACGCCGGGCCGGAGAAGCTGATTCAGATACTGGTCGACGGACTCTTCGCTCGGGATGATGACCACCTGCTGGGCAAGATCGTGGATGCCACGGGCCGCTGGCAGCCCCTCTACCTGGAGTCTGTAGTCTCCGGCGCCATGCTGCATAACCTGGTTGATCGGGTCAAGACCATGGCGGTCAAGGCCTCCATCGAACAGGGTCGACAGGTGGGGCTTGGCCGCGGGCTCTGCATGAGGGCCGTCCGTGGGCAGTATGAGGACACTCTGGAGGAGCTCCGCGGCCAGGACCCGGACCGCTGGGCCGATCTGGCCGGACTCCGCCCAGGGCAGGTCCAGGAGGTTTACCCTGTAGACGGGCCAAGGAAGCGGTCATGAGTGCCGGGCGGGTTATGGGCACCGAGACGGAGTACGCCGTTGCCGATCCACAGGATCCCGGCGCTGATCCACGTACTTTGGCCCTGCGCCTGGTAAGGGCCGCTGCCCGGCCGGACTTGGCGCACATCCGCTGGGACTACGGGGGTGAGGACCCGGTTAATGATGCAAGGGGAGGTCGGCTGCCGCGTTCCGCTGCCGTTCCGAGCATGCTCACCGATGCGCCTGGCGCCCGACTGATCGACGTTGCAGCTCCCAATGGCGCTCGGATTTATGTGGATCATGCCCATCCTGAGTATGCCTCGGCGGAAACGGCGAATGCCTTCGATGCACTGGTCCAGGATCGCGCGGGCGATCGGATGATGGCCCAGGCCGCAGAAAGGGCCGGAGGCCTGGCTCTCTATAAAAACAATGTGGATGGCAAGGGTGCCGCCTGGGGATCCCATGAGAACTATCTGATGGACAGGGCGGTGCCCTTCGCCAGGGTGGCGGCCCTGATGACCATTCATTTCGTCACCCGGCAGATCTATACCGGTTCGGGCAGAGTGGGTCTGGGGCCTAGGAGCGAGCAGGCCGGCTTCCAGCTCAGCCAGCGCGCTGACTATCTGACCAGCCGGATCGGACTGCAGACCACCTTCGGGCGGCCTATTATCAATACCCGGGACGAGTCCCATGCTGGGCCAGGCAGCCGCCGCCTCCATGTGATTGTGGGCGATGCCAACCGGTTGGATACGCCCTTGGTCCTCAAACTGGGGTCGACCGATCTGCTGCTGACGCTCTTGGAGTCCGAGGGCGATTCGACCAGTCTGGTCGATGAACTGCTGGATCGCTGGACGCTGGATGATCCGGTGTCGGCCCTGCACACGGTTTCCCGTGATGTAACTCTGACCAAGCCTCTGGCCCTGGCAAACGGAGGATTTGCCGATGCACTGACCATTCAAAAGGCACTGCTGGATGCGACCAGACAGGCCAGACGGGATGCCGACCGGCCAGGTTGTGCCGACGACCGGGTTCTAAACCTCTGGGATCAGGTGCTCGAGGATCTGGCTCTGGTGCGTTCGGGCGACAACGATGCCCGTCTGGCCATGCATGACCAGGCAGGCAGGTTGGAATGGCTTCTCAAGTGGCAGCTCTTGGAGCGTCTGCGCCGTCGACGGTTCATATCCGACTGGTCGGATCCCCGTCTGGCGGCCCTGGATCTGGCCTGGGCACGGGTGGATCCTGGCCGCGACCTGCCCTGGCGACTCAGTGGATCCGTTCTGCGGCTGGCCAACTCGGACCAGGTTGTCAGGGCTATGGACCAAGGGCCGGAGCAGACTCGGGCCTGGTGCCGTTCCCAGCTGCTTCACCGTTGTCCTGATGCGGTCAGGGCTGTTTCCTGGAGTCGTGTCATTCTTGAGGGGCAGGGACCGGAGGGAGAGTCCGAGACCAAAGTTGTGGATCTGTCCGATCCGCTGAGTCACACACGGTCTTCCTGCCGGGATGGCCGCGGCATATACTGCTGATAGCGCAGAAACAGTCCGATATCCGACCAAATGACCACCGGTGGGCCACGGTCGCAATGCCTTGACCACCCGTTTGAAAAGAGAAGAGAAGTATGGAATTGCGCGATTTGGCCATGCAGGTCGCCACCATTGCTGTGGAGGCCGGCCGTCATGCCCTTCAGGACCAGATCAATCCCCACGATCCCCGCTCCACCTCAACCATCGGCCAGGGTACCCAGTTCTCGCCGGGCATTGACACGCGCCTGATCCGCTATTGCCGGACCAAGATCGCTGCCTTGGACCCCATGGATGGCTTCTGGGAGGAGGAGGCCGGCAACCGTCGTCCGGGCGGCCGCTACTGGTGCCTGGGCCACATTGACGGTCCGGTCAACTATGTGCGCAACATGGCCGAATGGACGCTGACCATCTCCTTGTTCGCCGTGGACGAGAAGGGCCACGCTTCACCTGTCCTGGGCATCGTGCATGCCCCGGTCCTGGGCCTGACCTATCTGGCCGCCAAAGGCCAGGGTGCCATCAGGGTCCGACGGACCATCGTGGGTGACAAGCGAGAGAAGATCATACCTTCCACGATGGCCACCCTGACCGGATCAGTGATCAGCTTCGGCATGTCCTACTTCCCCAACGAGTCCGAAAAGGTCCTGCAGATCGTCTCGCGCATGGCTGGCAAGCCTGCCGACATCAAGCGCGTCGGTCCGGTCTCGCTGGACCTGTGCCGGGTGGCGGACGGCAGCTACGACGCCTACTTCGAACCGGCCCTGCACTCCTGGGACATCCCTGCCGTCTCTGCGGCGGCTGTCGTGGTCCGGGAGGCCAAGGGCACCCTCTGGCGCTGGGACGGCGGACACGTGCGCTGGGAGGGCAGCAACGACGTGGTGGCCACCAACGGACTCATCGCCAAGGATTTGAACACGTATCTGAGCGGGCGCTGATCCGCGCCGGGAAGGAGAGCGAACATGGCTGAGGCATCCCACCAGCAGGGACGGCGCGTGGCAGCTGGGCGGCAGCAGGAGCAGGAAGAGGATCTGCCGCAGACTGGAGCACGAGAGCAGAACCAGATGGCAGGGTCCGATCTGGATGCCGTCCTGGATGACATCGAGACCACCTTGGAGACCAACGCCAAGGAGTATGTGCGGGGCTTCGTCCAGAAGGGCGGCCAGTGATCCATGGCGGAAGGGCAGGGGGCTGACTCGGACTTTCACAGAATATTCGGCATCGAGACCGAGTATGGACTGAGCCTGACCGGCGCCAGTGCCCCCTACGCCGCCGGCAGGGTGGCCATGGCTATGTTCCGCCCTCTCATTGAGAGGCATGGGTCAACCAACATCTATCTGTCCAATGGCGCCCGACTCTACCTGGATGTGGGCTCCCACCCGGAGTATGCCACTGCGGAAGCCCGTGACCCGCTGACAGCCCTGACACAGGTGCTGGCCGGGGAGCAGATCATGATCGCCCTTGCGGATCGCGCCGGGAGGTTCTTGGCGGGGAATCTGGACAGACCCGTGAAGGTTCACGTCTTTGCCAACAATGTGGATGCCCAGGGGCATGCCTTCGGCTGTCATGAAAACTATCTGCTTGACCGGCGAGTCCCCTTGGACATGGTTGGCGCCTGCCTGGTCCCCTTCTTGGTCACCCGGCAGCTGATCACCGGGGCAGGTCGTCTGAGTCCCGATGGGTTCCAGCTCAGCCAGCGGGCCGATTTTCTGGATGAGGCGGTCTCCTCGGCCACCACCCGTGCCCGTCCCATGGTCAACACCCGTGACGAGCCTCTGGCTGATCCCGAACGATGGCGGCGTCTGCATGTAATTGTAGGCGATACCAACCGGTCGCCGCTGGCCACTTGGTTCAAGATGACCAGCACCCACCTGGTCCTGAACCTGATTGAGCAAGCCTGCCGCCAGGGCCGACGGCCAGACCTGGCTGACTGGGCCCTGGCTGATCCCGGTGCAGCCGTCCGAGCCGTCAGCCGAGATCGGACCGGCCGGGTCACCCTGGAACTGCAGGATTCCATGAAGGCTGGCGGCATCAGCGCTCTGGGCCTGCAAAATGCCTATTGGCTGGCATGCGAGGCCTTAATCGACCAGCAGGAGGATATAGGCATCGACCGGTCACAGGCTTTGCGTGTCCTGCAGCTTTGGAGGGCGGCCTTGGATGCTCTGGATGCTGGGCGTTGGCAGGATCTGGCTGACTGGGTGGACTGGGCTGCCAAGCTGCGCCTTCTCCAGGGCCTGAGCCAACGAGGCGCCGGACGGGATCTGGAAGAGGCGCTGGACCTGGACTATCACGACCTGAGCGTGGGGAGATCCTTCCCCGGTCTGGTCAGGCATGGGCTCATGCGCTCGCCGGTCGACGACTCCGAGGTGCAGCGCGCTATGGACCAAGCTCCAGAGGATACCAGGGCCCGTCTGCGTGGCGACTTTGTCCGTGTGGCGGACCGGGGAACGCGCACATGGTTATGCGACTGGAGCCACCTGGTCCTGGGCGGTTCTCACCGGGTCGAGGTGACCCTGCCTGACCCCTTCGACCATTTGGGCCCACCCCGATACCAATCTCTGATGGACTTTCTGAGTGGTGTCACAAAGCCAAGTGCCTAAGACCGGTTTGCACTGCTGATCATCCGTAAGATCGCACTATAAAAAGAAGAGCCCCGGCATCCGTAGATGGATGCAGGGGCTCTTGTAAAAAGGCTGGTTTCACTTCTTGTTGGTGACGGCCTTCTTCAGCAGCGAGCCGGCTGAGATGCGCACGCCATAGCTGGCCGGAATCTTGATAGTCTCACCGGTGCGGGGGTTGCGTCCGGTGCGGGCGGCACGCTTGACACGCTCGGCCGAGAACAGACCGGTCAGCTTCAGACCCTCACCGGACTTCATGGCCTCGACGAAGACATCCTGGAAGGCGTTGACAGCAGCTTCCGCCTGAGCCTTGGTCAGGTTGGACTTCTGCGCAATCTTCGAAACGAGATCAGACTTGTTGTATGCCATAGAACATCCTTCTTTCGGGGGCCTCCCATTGCTTGATTTTGGGAAAACCCAACGGTCAATGAATGATATTACCGCAGATTTGGCTCAAACACCGCATTTTCCGGGGGTTTCCGACATTTCATCAAGCGTTTTTTGAGGTTCTCGGGATTGGGGCTGCCCAAAGGGCTCTTCAGATGCGGTTGTGGTTGCTCAGCCAGTGCATTGCGAGGGCTCCCAGAGGAATGCGCAGCCAGTAGGTGGCCACCCGGAAGACCAGAGTCGCTGAGATGGCCACGCCCGAGGGAACGCCAGCCAGGCGGAAGGCAGAGAAAAGCACCGCCTCTATGGCCCCCAGGCCACCGGGGGTGGGGACAGCAGAGCCTAGAGTGTTGGCCAGGAGGAAGACGAAGGTGGTCTCGAAGACGTTGGTTCGACAACCGAAGGCCATTAGGGCGGCCCAGAAACTCATGCCCAGGGCGGCTGACTGCAGCACAGCCCCAAGCACGGCCACCACCAGTTGCCTGGGCTGGGTCAGAATCTCTACAAGGTGGTGCGCGTAGGAGGTCACGATGGGCATCAGCCGTTCCATAACCAGTCGCCGTGTGTAAGGCACGGCCATGATCAGGGCTGCGACAATGGCCACCGTTCCGATGACGATGACCAGGGTGTTGGTGGGGATCATCCCGGATAGGGTGTTGCGTCCGGTGAACAGGCCAATGACGATCAGCAGGCAGAAAGTGGTCGCGAACTGGACGGCAACAACGGCGCTCATGATGGCTGTGGCCATGGTGTTGTCATAACCGTCCCGCCGTAGGAACTGCAGGTTGACGAAGGCCGGCCCCACCCCGGCGGGCATAGAGACCGAGGTGAACGAGGATGCGACCTGGGATAGGAAAATGCCCTTGAAGTCGCGCTTGGACGGGTCGATGAAGACCCCCAGGGTGATGGCGCAGCCCACCCAGGACAGCGACCCCAGCAGGAAGGAGAGTCCGGCCATCCAAGGGTTGGCGTTGCGGACGGCGCTGATGACCTGGGGCAGGTTGAACTGGGTGATGATGACCGCCACAGCCACCACCAAAAGGGCAAGGGCCATGAAGCTGCGCAGACTGAATCGGGAAAGGGTCACCTGGCCAGTCTCTGCCACCGACTCAGGTGGAGCCATGACCCGCAGCTGTTTGCGCAAGTCGGTTAGAATCTGCCGATCCCAACCAGCCAGGGCCTGGGTTTGTGAGGGAATGGCTACCATCTGGCAGAAGGGCGACAGTCCAGCCAGAGTCTGGACACCCCAGGAGGCACGGGCGGCCTCGATGGCCTGATCTACACCAATCATCGTGGCAATAAGGGCGAGAAGCTGGATTCGGTCCAGGGCGATGTTGGCCTGGGAACTGGCGCTGTCGCCGTTCTCCCAACCGGCGATGACCAGGGAGCCTGACTGGTCTACGGCTAGGGTCTCCGGGCGGATGCGGCGATGCGTGAAGCCGCGCTCGTTGGCCTGGCGAAGGTAGTCCATCAGCTGCTTGGCCCTGTCCGTGTTCAGACTCCCAGGTTCCGGGGACCGAAGGTGGACGTCATCCTCCAAGACCAGAATTGAGGATTCCGCGCTCTCCGCCAAGCCATAGGGGTGCAGGGCAGTCAGCCCGAGATCCCGCAATTCAGCCAACATGGCCATGTGATGTTGCATGGAGTTTCTGACTGACCTGTCTCTGCGCATGGACACTCCGGACAGTTTGATCCACTGCCAGAGCTGCATCAGATAGCCCACAGTGTGTAACTGGCCGTCCATGACCGACACCGTGTAAGTGTGGCCATCCCTGTCGCGGGCCCTGTAGATGCGGGATGCCTCGATGAGGTCGTCGGCGAGGGCGGGCAGGGGCTGGCCATCGGCGTCCAGAGTCGGATCCTGACGTTCCAGGCTGGCGGCGTGGATGCCGATGGAGGCTATGGCCTGTACCACTCCCTGTCCCCAGGCGCCCTTGTTCTGCGTGCCCGCCAGGTATCGAACAACCATGCCCATGATCCGTCCCAGGATCAGCGAGACCAGAACCCCGCTGGCCGAATTGGAGGATATGGCGACCATGATGACGGCCACAATGTAGAGAGCGTTCCATCCCCATTTAACCGAGCTGCGCAAGCGACGGGGTCCTGCTGCGCTCAGGAAGGCAGCCAGACCGGCATAGAAGTCGGGCAGAAGGACGGGCGACCCTATGGCGTTCTGGGAGCTGAATGAGGCAATCAAGGTCGGGTTACCCGCCTTCAGAATCAGGTTGGAGGTCAGCATGACCAACCCGAACCCTAAGAACATGGCTAGGGGGGCGGTGATGGCCTGGATCCATTCTCTGTTGATTAGCAGGTGGACAATCACGGCCAGGACCACGGTCACGGTCACTGCCTGCTGAAGGAAGGCGGTAGGTACGTCCATGAGCCAGTCCATGGCATTTCCGGCCTGACGCATGTCCGACTCGACCCCGGCTGCTATGCCCTTCAGATAGACAGCTGCCAGGGTGACCAGGATCCCTAGGATCAGAGCCGCCAGGGCTCGAAGCAGGTCCTCGGCGTCGTGGACTCGTTGTGGCGGGGTATCCCTGATGACGACCTTATCTGGCTTAACGGGATCGGCGGAATCAGTGTCCTCGGGGGTAATGGTCGACTGGGACGGGGTCATGGTCAGTCGCGATCGAAGTCCACCAAGGTTTCGGCTGCGCCGGTGTAGGTCGCCGGCGTCAAGGCCTTGAGCCGACTGGCCGTGTCCTGGTCCAGGTCGAGGCCATCGATGAAGTGTCCGACATCCTCCCGGCCGATCCTCTTGCCCCGCATCAGCTCCTTGACCTGCTCATAGGGATGATCCATGCCTGAGCGTCCAGCCAGTCCAGCGGTCCGCATGGCCGTCTGTATGGGCTCGCCCAGGACCTCCCAGTTGCTGTCCAGCTCGCGGGCCATCAGTGCCTTGTCGGGGTGGATGGTCTGCAGGCCGCCGTCCAGGTTGTCCAGAGCCAGCAGGCTGTAGCCCAGAGCCGAACCAATGTTGCGCTGGGTGGTGGAGTCAGTCAGGTCCCGCTGCCAGCGGGTTTCGGTCAGGGTGGTGGCCAGGGTGTCCAGCAGGGCTCCTGAGATCTCCAGATTGGCTTCGGCGTTCTCGAATCGTATGGGGTTGACCTTGTGGGGCATGGTGCTGGACCCTGTCGCGCCTTTGACGGGCTCTTGGGCGAAGACGCCGCGGGAGATGTACATCCAAATATCCACGGCCAGGTTGTGCAGGATCCGGCCTAGGTGGGCGATGTTGCTGAAGAGCTCGGCCTGCCAGTCGTGTGACTCGATCTGGGTCGTCAGTGGGTTCCAGACCAGACCCATCCGTTGCACGACGAAGGTCCGGGTCAGATCAATCCAGTCCACCTGCGGCAGGGCGGCCAGATGGGCGCCAAAGGTTCCAGTGGCGCCATTCATCTTGCCCATGTAGTCCTGATTGTGGATGCGGTCCAGCTGCCGGTGCAATCGGTGGACGTAGACCGCCATCTCCTTGCCCAGGGTTGTGGGTGTGGCCGGCTGGCCGTGGGTCAGGGCGAGCATGGGCAGATCCCGGTAATGCTCCGCCATGGTTGCCAGATGCTCCTCGATCCGGGTGGCCTTGGGGAGCCAGACCTGCTCGACCCCGCCTCGGATGCAGCGGGCATAGGCTAGGTTGTTGATGTCCTCGCTGGTGCAGGCGAAGTGGACCATGGGCATCAGCCTTGGAAGTTGGGACTCGGAGCCAAGTGCTGTGGCTGCAGTCTCCAGACGGCGGTCGATGTAGTATTCCACGGCTTTGACATCGTGGTGGGTCTGCGCTTCGATGCCTGCCAGTTCGGTGATGCCGTCGGCATCGAAATCCTCGGGTATGGCTCGTAGATAGGCCTGTTCCACCTCGGTCAGAGGTTCTACGCCTGGCAAGACCGGGTGCTGGCCGTTGCCCTGGTAGCCGTTTGCCAGCATGATCATCCATTCGACCTCGACCCGCATGCGCTCGCGGTTCAAGGCAGGTTCGCTCAGATAGTCCACCAGATCGACGGTCTGTCTGCGGTAACGTCCGTCCAAGGGATTAAGGGGGATGACTGGGGTGATTCGGCTCAGGTTCATGCCTCCAGCCTAGACGACCGGGTCAACCAGCGGGAACCGGCATGGGCGCTCCTGGGGGCCCGCGTGTCCCGCTCATCGCCGTAGCCTGCCGCGATAGTAGAGGGTCTCCTGCAGATCGCCCTCGATGGCATGGGTGAAGTGGTCGTCCTGTCGTCGTACTGCTGGTGAGTTCTGATCTCGGGCATCAGCCCAGGCCGCCTGCTGGTAGGCCATACCGTGGGTGGATTCCTTGCCGGGTCCAGCGGTGGTCACTGCCCGGCCGGTCTGTGTCCCGTCTGGAGGGGGAGGTCCACCCGCTTTTCCCCTGACTGTCAGCTGATTGGGTCGGGAGGGGTTGTCGGCTCCATCAAGGCTGGAGACCAGCTCTTCGCGCATCTCCACGCTGGTGACCCAGGTGTCAGGCTCTATTTTGCGATGGGCGATGGGCGAGCCGACGGTCACGATGTGATCGAAACTGTAGCGGTCCGAAAGATCCGAAGCCATGGTGGCGGCCACGATGCCACCCTGGGAATGGCCCACCAGGCTGACCGGATCGTCCGGACGCACTCCCGCATCCCGCATGGCTTGGTCTACTAAGCGTAGAGAAGCCGCCCTGTCGCGCACTGAAGCCTTGTCGCTCATGAGCTGGATGTTCTGGGCCCATCCGATGGGGGAGTCCAGATGGGAGCTGGTGCCGGGTATGTAGACCAGCCAGTGGTCTTTGCCGCCGGCCTTTCGATAACGCTGTACGGCGACTGTGGCGTATGGAATGCCGTCCCGGCAGGATCCCAAAGTCTCCAGGTTGTGTAGAGCACCGGCGATGTCATGGGCCTCGCCCAGTCCTTTGCTCTGCGGATGAACAGGTTCCATCGCGATTCGGTCTCCCTGGAAATGAGCGAGTATCAAAGGCATCAGCAGGCCGGGGCCGGTGACCAATCCGCCAATGGGATCGCGATGGTCCGAGGACAGGCTGGATGCGACCGCGGTCAGCAGGGGCTGTTGGATGCTGGCAGTGGTTTCCAGCAATTCCTGGAATTGCGATGCGTCCAGGTGATCGGTCAATTTGGCTATTCCCAGGCCCAAACCGATGGATCCCAGCATGAACGGGGCAATGCGCTGAAAGACGGTCAAGGCCTTGGACATCAGGGAGTTCATCAGCCGGTCCATAAATGATTCAGCCTGCGAGTACAGCCCGTAGGCCTTGGTCAGCCTGTCAGCTACGGACTGAAGGCGGGTGCGTAGGTCTTCGCAGTCCTGGGCCTGGTCACTGCAGAAGGACACCATCAGATCCAGTGGCAGATGGGCGTGGCCCGGCGGCGGCACGGCAGCCCGGGCGCAAGGAAGGGCCGGCAGTCCCGGCATGGCTCTGCGGATAGCCTGATTGGTCAAAACCCATTGGGACTGCATGGTGGCCAGAGCGCCACCTGCCTGGTTGAGCCGGTCCGCCATGCCGAGCAGATGATCCAGCTCGGTGCGCGTATAGCCATTGGCATCGGGAGCAGCGGTGATCGTCCGCTTCATGGTCGGCTCTCTTGATCGATCAGATTCAGGGTGCGCCCTGCCTGGATACGCTGATCCTGGCAGAGAGCATCCATGGCCCGCACCTGGGCCCGATAGGCTTCAGCGGCCCGCCCTTGCCAGTCGATCCTCAGAGCCTGGTCGGCTAATTCACTCAGATGGACCAGAGTGGTTCGCGACTGTCGTGCCATGTCGGACAGCATGGCACGACAGCAGGCTGCCCGTCCATGACAAGGGCAGGTTTGGGCCGCCTCTGGATCAGCCAGATAGGATGGCTGGTCCAGGAAAGGACTCAGGACGGGCAGTGATGAGGATGACCTAGACATGTCTCTACTACAACATGGTAATCATCCTGAAATGACCCCCAAAGGGCCATGTGGTCGAATGAGGTCCGATTCATCCTGCTGTGGACTGATCTGCCGCTAATTCTGCCGGTCTGATAGCCGGGAGACGCTCGTCTGCGCGGGAATTGATCTGCTGGAAAACAATTCGTTTGGATGACTCATACGAAAGGCTGTGTGGCTGGTCACCAGGGTTTGACGTTCCGCCCCTGACCCTTGTTGTCGCTCGCCTTGCCCGTTGGCGTGGGTGAGGTGGACGGTTCGCTCTGCTGTTGGCTGCGTTTGAGCAGATCCTCCACCTCGGCCTCCTGCCGCTTGGTCAGCCCTGAGGAGGAGCCCTTGCCTGATCCGTTCTGCCCGTCCCGGGCCTTATCGGCCTTCTGCTTCTTGAACAGACGCTCCGTGCGGCTGGTCAGCGCAGCGTTGGCGGCGCGGTTGGCCTGGGCAGCCTGCCTGGTCTGTGGCAGAATCAGAGGCCCCGGCCGTTCGACCTGGGCGAAGAGATGCTCGGCCTGGTCCTGCAAAGCCTTGATGGATGCCGGATCGGCCTGGGGGTTTTGAGCCTGTCGGACGTTGGCGCTCAACGTGTGCGTGCCCTCGTTGTAGATGGCGATGGCCCTGACGTTGATCAGGCCCCAAACTCCTGCCAAGGCTGCAACCAAGGCTAAGCCAGCCAAGATCAAACGCACTCGCAAGCGACGTCCGCTTCTTGCTCCCTGCTGGAACTTCCTTCTCATAGCAGCCTCCTCGAAGTGCGGATCCAGAGCCCCGTTTCAATCAGGATCAGGACCAGCTCCACCAGAGCCAGCGGCCAGACCAGCGGGGTGACATGCTGGCGGACCTGGTCGACCTTGGTCACCCGGTAGCGCTTGGAAGCCGCAGCAGCAGCCCCTTCGCGTACCGTGGCTCCCTTGGCCAGGGCCTGGTAGTGGCCGCTCATCTCGTCCGCCATGGCCTTGAGGGTTTTCGGGTCCATGGCGGAGATGCCTGGCTGCCCGGTCTTGGGGTCCGTCACCCAGCCGTCGGCATCGCTTCCGCCTGCATCGGAGCTCACAGGCACCATGCCGCCCTTGGCTGAGCCGGTTCCCAGCACAAAGGCATCGTCCAATCCCTCCCTGAGAACGCTGAAGGATCGCCGTTCATCAGGTCCGGTCTGTTCGCCGTCGCTGATCAGGTAGAGCAGAATTCGGTCATCGGGATGCCGATCCCTGGTCTGCTTCAAAACCAGGCTCAGGCGATCCAGCGGAGCATCCAGGCTGGAGCCGGAGGATCGGGATGTGGGCTCTGCAGCCAGCCCCCTGGCCCAGCTATCCACAGCCCGCACGTCGGGTGTCAGGGGCAGATCGACGCTGGTCGAGGCGCCGAAGCTCAAGGCCGAGAAGGAGGCATCGGGATAGATGCGAGTCAGGTCGTGGACGGCCGCCCGAGCCACTTCCAGCCGGCTCATTCCTTCCTGATCGCCATATCCGGCATCCTTGACCGCCATGGATCCGGTCACGTCAACCGCAATGAAGACATCAGTGGCGTTGACCGCTTTGTTGGTGGTCTTGCTAACCGTGCTGGGGGTCAGGACCATGAGGGCCAGGAGCAGGACCATGGCAGTGCGTCGTGTCAGGGCCCAGTGATCGGCATCCGTATCCTGGTCCTTGCGCAGTCCATGGATGACCAGCGCAAGGGCCAGGAGCAGCAGCAGACCGGCCAGAAGGCCGCCGACAACCCAGCCCAGGGCAGGCTCAAAGGTCAGGGGCTTGATTATGTTCATCGCTTCAGCCTCCAGGCCAGGAGCAGATATCCCGACAGCGCTAGAGCCAGGGCCAGGGTCCACCAGCCGGGTGCATCCACCAGGCTGGACTGCTCCTGCTGGTGGGGGTCGGCTCCGTGGCGATGCTCTATCCGGCGGACCAGTGCATTGATGGAATTCCCATCCTGACGTCGCAGGAAGATACCGCCATGGGCTTCGATCAGCCGATGCATCTGCCGGGTGCTCTCATCCTCGGTGCCCTGGTCCGGTCCCGAATAGAGCCCGTCCACTGCGATGCCTGCGGCCGAAGTGAGCTTAAGCGCCTCCTCCAAGGTGTACGTGGGTTTGCCGGAGACCACGTTATCGGTGGCCAGGACTAGTGAGCTGGACCGTTGGCCGACCATCGCACGTCCGCTCTGGTCCTTGGGAGCGAATTGCGGAAGGAGCGCAGCGCAGCCCACCAGCCCGTCGCCGATGAGTGAAGTGGTGTCCCGGCGGTTCTGCGTGCCCTCCAGCCAGTCGCTGATGTCCTGGTACTGCCGTCCGCTCATGGCATCGATGCGGTCCTGGGACTGCACCCCGTCCAGGATCCGCCGCGCCTTGCTCAGTTCTGCGGTGATCATGTCGTAGTCGTCGGTCAGGGGGAAGACGGTACGCGAGGTGGAGTTAAAGATGCTCAGGGCCATGCGCTCGCCCCGGAAGTTGCGGACCAAGTCAAGGTAGGAGGCGATTACCTGCCGATCGTATGGCAGGGTAGAACCGGATACATCCAGACATAGGACAATATCGCGGTTATGCCCCTGCTCCAATGTCCGATCGACACGGGCAGGCCTTGCGGCCAGGCTCAGAGCCAACAGCAGAGCCAGAGAGAGCAGGATTGCGGCGCAACGGTTCAATCGCCGCCAGCGTCGCAGGGCCTCATGGCCCTCCTCGGTGTCCAAGTCGCTGTTCAAGGTCCAGACCAGGGCTGCCGGTTCATGATCCGACTTGCCATGACGGGTCTTACGGTAGGCCAGCAGGCCGAATGCCAGGGCCAGAACCAGCGCCAGAACCGGCAGCCAGGGCCACCTCCAGGACAGATTGCCTATGCTCATCGCGGCCACCGTCCAATCAAATCCCGTACCCAGTCGGCTGCCTGAGCCACTGTGGCGTCGGTTCCCGCGCTGTCCCGGGGAAGGGCGAATTCAGGCGGGTAGAGGGCGTCTATGGTCTGTCGAAGCAGGTCCAGGCCCTTCCGTGTATTCGGCGTACGGGGCTGGGCCTGGATTTCGGCCAAAGTCTTGGACTTCATGTCGCTGTTCCAGGAGCGAGAGGCAAATCCACGAGCGATGGCGGCCAGTGCCGTCATGGCCTGGTCGCGGTCCAGATGGCCGTTGTCGTGCTGGGCCACCACCCGATCGATTTGCTGAAGCCATACTTCGCGGGAGTCGGAGCCCGCTTGGGCTGGGCGCTCTTCCTGCTGACGGCGGAACTTGGGCAGGAGAAGGGCCGCAGCAGCCAGGGCCAGGGTCAGTATGATGGCGGTCGTCGTCAGGGCCAGCAGCCAGGTGGGCTGGGTCATGGCGGGCATGACCTTGATCCGACTATGGCCGAATGCAAGGCGAATCAGGACGACAGCACTCATGCCGCCATCACCGTCCGTCGCATGGGGATGCCTGGTCGTCCGGCTGAAAGCAGGTGGATGAACCTGTTGAACATGGCTGTGCTGGAGTCGGCCCGGATCAGCGAGGCTCCGACTCTGGACAGTTCCCGGCTGAAGACCTCGATCTGGTAGCGTCTGTGCAGGTCCACAGCCCGCGTTCCGTTCACAGTGCGCAGGAAGGCCGGGACCTTCCGTCCGCTGGGCGCATCAGTTACCGAGCCCATAGCCGGCTTCTGGCGCAGGGGATTCATGGTCTCCACTCCGATGAGGTTCAAGGGGTGGGTGGCGGCCAACCGTCGGATGGTCGGCATCAGGTCAACGTTCAATGCCGACTGGTCGGTGGCGATGACCAGCATGGCCTGCCGGTCCCGGATGCCGGCGGCGTAGCCCAGCAGGGCTTCAAGGTTGCGCGGCTGATCCAGCGGTGACTCCAGAGCCTGGTCCAGGGTCTGCTCGAATCGGGCGAAGCTGCCCTGGCAGGGTATGCGGCGGATGGCGGAAGAATCGACCAGGACCAGATCCACTTCATCGCTGCGGCGCAGGCAGAGGGAGGCGAACATGCACAGGGCGTTGGCCGCCACCTGGATGGCCTGCTCTCCGTCAGGGCATGTTCCCGACATCTCGCGGCCGACATCCAGCAGCAGCCAGACCCTGCTGGTGGCCAGCCGCTCGCGCTCCACCACCATGGGGCGGCCCATCCGAGCGCTGGCGTGCCAGTCGATCATGCGGGTTTCGTCGCCGAACTCGTAGGCGCGTAGGTCGGCTCGCTCGTCCCCGCCGCCGCGACGGCCAGAGGAGTGCTCGCCCTCCAGCAGACCCAGGGCCCTGCGCACCGTGGGAAGCCGCAGGCTGGTGTCCAAGGACTCGATCCGCCTGCGGACTGGGTCCTGATCCGAGCGTCGACGGCTCATGGCACCGGCACCGTATCGACGATCTGGTCAATGATGTCGTCGCTGCTGACGCCGTCGGCCTGGGCCTCGAAGGTCAGCAGGATCCGATGGCGGAGCACCGAATGGGCCCAGGCCTTCAAATCCTCGGGAATGACGTAATCCCTGCCTGTCAGCAGGGCTCTGGCCTGGCCGATGCGCACCAGGGCGATGGAGGCGCGCGGACTGGCTCCCAGCCTGACCTGCTCTGCCAGCCCTTGGATGGGTCGCGATCCAGCCCCCCTGCTGGTGGCTGCCAGATCGACCGCATATCGCATGATGGGCTGCGCCACGTGAACCTGCCGGGCCTTCTGCCTCAGGAAGTCCACATCGGGGATGGTCAGCGCATCCTGATCGTCCTTGCCGGGCATGTCGGTGCCGCGGCTGGTCAGCATCTGCAGCATTCGTGTCTCCTGGTCGGCATCAGGATAGGTCATGACGGCCTTGAGCATGAACCGGTCCATCTGGGCCTCGGGCAGGTTGTATGTGCCCTCCTCCTCAATGGGGTTCTGGGTGGCGATCACCATGAAGGGCCGGGGCAGGGCTATGCGCTCGCCGCCGATTGTGGTGGCACCCTCGGCCATGGCCTCCAGCATGGCTGACTGCGTCTTGGCGTTGGAGCGGTTGATCTCGTCCAGGAGGACGAAGTTGGCGTGGATGGGGCCCAGCTGTGTTGAAAAGCGCTGTGTGGAGAAGTCGTAGACCTGGGTGCCTACCAGATCCGAGGGCATCAGATCGGGCGTGCACTGGATCCGCTTGAAGCTGCCGGAGACCGAGGTGGCCAGGGTCTGGGCGGCAGTGGTCTTGGCCAGGCCGGGCACAGATTCGATCAGGATGTGTCCCGAGGCCACCAGCGTCAGGATCAGGGCCTCGCGCAGTTTCTCCTGGCCTACCAGAGTCCTTGAAAAGCGGGTCCGGATCCGGTCGGCCAACTGACGGCAACGTTGCAGGTCGTCCTGGCTGATTGGAGGAACCTGCCGATCCTGACTGGGTTGAACAGATGGGGACTGACTGGGTCGAGGTGGGAATAATGCCATAGCAGACATGGTAACGGCATTTCCTGACGATTCAGCCAGCAGGGCTCAGGTCAGCGACCAGTCCACCGGCTCGGCGCCCATGGCCTCCAGCGCTTGGTTGGCCTTGGAGAATGGACGGGAGCCGAAGAAGCCGTACCGGGCCGACAAGGGGCTGGGATGCGGGGATTTGATGATGGCAGCGTTGGTCAACAGGGGCTCGAGGCTCTGCGCCTGTCTTCCCCAAAGAATAGCCACCAGGGGCCGAACCTTGCCCTCCTGGTCGCGTCTGTCGTTCAGAGCTCGTATGGCGGCGTCGGTTATCTCCTCCCAGCCCTTGTTCCGGTGGCTGGCCGGCTTGCCTACCCGCACAGTCAGGCAGCGGTTGAGCAGCATGACCCCTCGCCTGGTCCAAGGTGTCAGATCACCGTTGGAGGGCGTGGGAAGGCCCAGGTCGGTGCTCAGCTCGGCGTAGATATTGCGCAGGGAGCCGGGGATGGGGCTGACTGCAGGGTCCACGCAGAAGCTCAGGCCCACCGGATGGCCGGGAGTCGGATAGGGATCCTGGCCCACGATCAGGACCTTGATGGAGTCGAAGGGGATGGTGAAGGCGCGCAGAATGTTCTTGCTGGCAGGCAGATAGCGGTGACCCTGGGCCAGCTCGGATCTGAGGAAGTCGCCCATTCGGTGAATGTTGGGCTCGACGGGTGCCAGAGCACGGGCCCAGCCGGGGTCCACCAGAGCGCTCAAAGGTTTGCGCTGGGTTCGGCCCTGGCCTCCTGCTATGGTCGGAGGGTTGGTACCGGTTCGGTTCGTCGGCTCAGGGGAGGTTGTGGCAATTGGCTGGCTGCTGTTCATAAGGTCACTATATCGCTTGGCAATATGGGCTGGTCAGGACTGCCTTGGTTATTCCAGGTTGGCGGAGGACGTCGAATGGTCAGTTGATTGTTGACCCGGTGACGCATTACTTATAATGGTTCAGGATCCTGTGGAGCAGAGGAGAGTTCATGGCTAGCACGCGCGACAATGGGACGCAGGCGCGCCCTCAGGTTCATGATGCGTTCGACAACCCTCCCAAGGGGCCGGTCGGCGTGCATCGCGGGCCTCGTTCCCTGTCGGTCAGGGCTCTGCCCTACCTGCTGGTAGTTGTCTTGGCAGTGCTGTGCGGTCTAGGTGTATGGGCTGCGGTCAGCGGCTCCCTGCCCTGGCAGCAGACGCACACTGAAGCCTCCAGGGTCATCAGCAGCCATCTGCCGAAGCGTTCAGCCTCCTCTTCGGCTTCAAGCAACACTACCGCTACCGATCAAGCCTCACAGGAACAAACTTCCGAGCCTTCCTCCCAGTCGCCTTCAGCAAGCGCTTCCAGCAGCAGCCCGGCTCCTGTGGTCAACCGGGGCACGCGGGTCACCGTCATCAATGGAACCAGGGTCACCGGCTATGCCGGCAAGAAGCGCCAAGTTTTGGTCAATGCCGGTTATACTGCGGTCACAGCGTCCAACCCCCAGGGTTCCCTGCCTGGCGTAAGCATGGTCCGCTACCGTGACGAGGCCGACAAGGCCACCGCTCAGGAGGTTGCCAGGCTGATGGGCATCACCCAGGTGGAGCAGTCCTCTGTGGCCTCCACTCCGGTGGAAGCCATCCTCATGCAGTGAGGTTCGGCAACCGGGCAGCGGAAGCAATATGACGGCAAAACATCGCGAATTTCGGCTCGGCGTTTTGCAATTGCCCCATAAGTAGGCCTAAACTGACCTTGCCGACCAGGCAGATGCGGTCAGTCTCGTATCTGTTGTGACGCGGCACCTATGTTAAGGAAGTTAGTTATGGCACAAGGCACTGTGAAATTCTTCAGCGCTGGCAAGGGTTACGGATTCATCAATCCCGACGATGGCGGCGAGGACGTGTTCGTGCACTACTCGGCCATTCAGTCCGATGGCTTTAAGACCCTTGATGAGGGAGATAAGGTCGAATATCAGGTGGAGCAGGGCCCCAAGGGTCTGCAGGCAACCAAGGTCACCAAACTCTGATTGTCGTCTTCTGTATTCGTCATGGTGGACCCCGGTCATTCCGGGGTCCTTTTTTATGGCTTTTTTGGCACGTCGCCTATACCCAGATACTGAGCCAGGACCGTGCAGGGTGTGGATTATCTGTCGGCGCAACCGATATGCCAGGGCAAATATGACGTACAGCCTGCAGCGTATTTTCCCCGTGGGTTGGCACTCGGCCCCATCGAGTGCTAATCTGCTGAATTAGCACTCGAGGTGTGGGAGTGATAACGCGACAGCTGACGGTCGGGTTCCGTTCCACGCTGACGGTGGGTCATGAAACCTCAAGCCATGACGGAGGAAGCAACAATGGCAAAAATTATCGAGTATGACGAGGAAGCTCGTCAGGGCATGCTTGCCGGCTTGGACAAGCTGGCCGACACAGTTAAGGTCACGCTGGGCCCCAAGGGTCGCAATGTCGTGCTGGACAAGTCCTATGGCGCGCCGACCATCACCAATGATGGCGTCTCCATCGCCAAGGAGATCGATCTGGAGGATCCTTACGAACGCATCGGCGCCGAGCTGGTCAAGGAAGTCGCTAAGAAGACTGATGACGTCGCCGGAGACGGCACCACCACCGCCACCGTGCTGGCCCAGGCCCTGGTGCATGAGGGTCTGAAGAACGTGGCTGCCGGGTCCAACCCCATCGCCCTGCGCCGCGGCATCGAGAAGGCTGCCGACGCCATCGTCAAGGAGCTCGTGGCTCAGTCCAAGGAAGTCGAGACCAAGGACCAGATTGCCGCCACCGCCACCATCTCTGCAGGCGACCCCGAGATCGGCAATGAGATCGCCGAGGCTCTGGACAAGGTCGGCCAGGACGGCGTGGTCACCGTCGAGGACAACAACCGCTTTGGACTGGACCTGGAGTTCACCGAAGGCATGCGTTTCGACAAGGGCTACATCGCTCCCTACTTCGTCACCAACAATGATGACCAGACCGCTGTTCTGGATGATCCTTACATTCTGCTGACCTCGGGCAAGGTCTCCAGCCAGCAGGACGTGGTCCACATCGCCGAGCTGGTCATGAAGACCGGCAAGCCCCTGCTGATCGTGGCCGAGGATGTGGACGGCGAGGCGCTGCCCACTCTGATCCTCAACAAGATCCGCGGCACCTTCAACTCCTGCGCCGTCAAGGCTCCCGGTTTCGGCGATCGCCGCAAGGCCATGCTGCAGGATATGGCCATTCTGACCGGCGCACAGGTTGTCTCCGATGAGCTCGGCCTCAAGCTGGACTCCATCGACATGAGCGTGCTGGGCACTGCCAAGAAGGTCATCGTCTCCAAGGATGAGACCACCATCGTCTCCGGTGGCGGTTCCAAGGACGAGGTATCCGCCCGCGTGGGCCAGATTCGTACCGAGATTGAGAACACCGATTCTGACTACGACCGTGAGAAGCTGCAGGAGCGGCTGGCCAAGCTGGCCGGCGGCGTGGCCGTCATCAAGGTCGGCGCAGCCACCGAGGTCGAGGCAAAGGAGCGCAAGCACCGCATCGAGGATGCTGTCCGTAACGCTAAGGCCGCCATCGAAGAGGGTCTGCTGCCTGGAGGTGGCGTGGCCCTGGTTCAGGCTGCTGCCAAGGCCGAGAAGGATGTCAAGCTGGACGGCGACGAATCCACCGGCGCCTCCATTGTCTTCCGCGCCATTGAGGCCCCCATCAAGCAGATTGCCGAGAACAGTGGCGTCTCCGGTGACGTGGTCATCAACAAGGTTCGTTCACTGCCTACAGGCCAGGGCTTCAACGCAGCCAACAACGAGTACCAGGACCTGCTGGAGGCCGGCGTGGCCGATCCCGTCAAGGTCACCCGTTCTGCCCTGCAGAACGCTGCCTCCATCGCTGGGCTCTTCCTGACCACCGAGGCTGTCGTGGCCAACAAGCCTGAGCCTCCGGCACCTGCTGCCGCTCAGCCTCAGGGTGATATGGGCTACTGATCCCTTGAGGTTCGGCCGGACTTTTGGCTGAACCGGGTGATCGCCAGAGACAGGGGCCTGCGCACCGGATAATGGTGCGCAGGCCCCTGTCTCTGTTATATTCGGCCTTTCCATATGATCGTCGGCTCTGGACTCGGTAAGCAATGAATATGCCTTGGTCGAACAGCATCGAGCTGCCTGCATGTATCTCAGCCAGGCATTCAGGCTCCGGCGAAGAGGCGGGTGGCCTGGGCCTCAGTGTCCGCGTAGAGCGCCGAGGCCTGGGTCAGGGCTGCCTGGATTCCTTCAAGCGCCTGCTCCATCTGGGCCTGCGAGGCGCGCCACTGCTGGGCCACCGTGGCGAATTGGCTGGCTGCCGAGCCCTGCCAGACGCTTTGGAGATTGTCCAGATTGGTGTACATTCCCGCCACGGCATCTCTGATGGCCCCTATCGAGCCGCTGACTGCGCCGGAGGCTGTCTGTATCTGATCCGAATCAACTTGGAACCGTGTCATGGTTGTCCTTTCCGTGAATGGCGGTGATGGTGGGGGAGTCCGACGCCGTCAACCGCTACTGTGGACACTATGACAGTGTTCATGCAGTCGCCCCGCGCGCAGACCCATGTGGTCGAACGAGCTCCCCTCCACAAGGCGGGTCCGTTCAGTCTTCCGGCCGTGAAGCGGGTTCTGGCCCTCCTGCTCTTGATGGTTTTGACGGTCGGAATCCTTGGACCGACCAGGGCTTTTGCCGATGAACCTCAGACAGGGGCCGGGACCATGACCGACACGATCACCGATCCGCAGAATCTGCTGGGTTCTGATGTAGGCTCCGTCAAGGATGCAATCGAGGAGACTGCACAGCAAACTGGAGTATCGGTCCGACTGCTCTACCTGCCGCATTTCTATGCGGGCGTTAAGCCGGAGACATGGGCATCCCGAGTGCTCGAATCGATGAAGCCCGCCCACGACACCGTTATGCTGGCCGTGGCCTCTCAGGACGGCAAATTGGTCGTGGCGGTCTCCAGCAACTCGCAGGCCTGGCTCAGGGATCAATCCAGTGTGGATCAGCTCTCGCAGGCTGCTCTGGAGCCGGTCACCAAGGGCCGGAATCCTGACTGGGTAGGCTCGGCCAAGGCTATGATGACTCAGGTAGAGACCCTGAAGCAAAACCAACGGCATCACCGAATCATGATCGTCGCTCTTTCGGTGACGGCTGTGGTCCTGGTCATTCTGGTCGTGGCCGTGGCGATCTGGTGGCGTCGCAGCAGCCGAACTGGGGCTCATCATCGCAAGTCCGGCTCAGCGAAGAAAGGGCCAAAACCGGCAAAGACGGTCAGGGAACTTTCAGACAATACCCAGAATGAGGCGGCAAGCTGAAGCCATGAGCAAACCGACGCAAGCACAACTGGTCGTGGTTGACGACGAACCGTCCATCAGGGATCTGCTGGTGGCATCCCTGCACTTCGCGGGATTTGCTGTCGAGACCGCAGCATCCGGCTCCGAGGCCATTCAGGTCATTGAGCGCATCCAGCCAGATCTGATTGTCCTGGATGTCATGCTGCCTGACATCGATGGGTTCACGGTCACCTCACGCATCCGTCAGGAGGGAATCGATGCGCCGGTGCTCTTCCTGACCGCCAGGGATGACACTCAGGACAAGGTCATGGGGCTGACTGTGGGCGGCGACGATTACGTGACCAAGCCTTTTAGCCTGGAGGAGGTTGTGGCCAGGATCAAGGCCATACTGCGCAGGACCCGCGAGCACCAGGAGGACGATCCGATCATTCGCGTGGGCGATCTGGAGATCAACGAGGATTCCCACGACGTCACCAGGGCCGGCCGACCCATCGACCTGAGTCCGACCGAATACAAGCTGCTGCGCTACCTGATGGACAACGAGGGTCGTGTGCTCAGCAAGGCCCAGATCCTGGACCATGTCTGGCAGTACGACTGGGGCGGCGATGCGGCCATTGTTGAATCCTACATCTCCTACCTGCGCAAGAAGGTGGATGGCATCACCGTCAGTGACGGACACGGTGGTGAGCGCAAGGTCACCCCGCTGATCGAGACCAAGCGGGGCATCGGCTACATGATTCGGGCACCCAGGCAGAATGCATCGGATGGCGGCGATGGCGACTAGTCCCCAGGATCCGACCCTCAAGGCAGAACCATCGGCCGCTCCCGACCCGAGGGCGGCTGACAGGTCCAAGGTCTTCATGGGTTCGGGCTCCGGCAAGGCATCCGGCTCCAGCAAACCGAGGGGTCGCTCCATGCCTAGGTCGCCTCTGGCTGCCATCCCCCTAAGCACCAAACTTGTGGCCAGCATGCTCATCCTGCTCATCGTGGGCACGGTGGGCGTTTCTGTAGCCATCTGCCAGATGGCCGACGACTATCTGATGAAACGCACAGACTCGCAATTGATCCGCCAGGCCAACCTGGGCATTCGCAACGCCACCCTTCTCCGCCAGGAGGATCTGAGCAAGAACGGCCTGGGCCCAACCGATTACTTCCTGCAGATACGAGACAACGATCTGCACATCATTTCGGACGATCTGAATCCCATGCAGGTCAACGGGGTCATCTCCCGCCCACGGCTGCCAGCCGACGGCGGCATGGGCTCGATACCCATGGGCCAGCCGACCACGGTGCCGGCCTATGTGCGCGTCCCTCAGCAGGCCTCGCCCGACCGGGACACCATGAAGCGAGCGCGGGCCCCTTGGCGGGTGGTGGCCATGCAGTGGAAGCTGCATAACGAACTGGACGATTCTGAAATCAGCGGCGTGCTCTTCATCGGCCTGTCCATGAGTGACCAGGACGAAGCTGTGCATGATCTGACGGCTTTCTGCATGATCATCTCCGTCGTGGTGGTCCTTCTGGGCGGCGTCATCTCGGTCCTGCTGATCCAGTCCACCCTGGTTCCCCTCAAACGCATCGAGAAGACTGCTGCAAAAATAGCGGCTGGCGACCTTTCCCAACGCATTCCCAGCTTCCCGGAGAATACCGAGGTGGGTTCCCTGGCAGCATCCCTGAATGCCATGCTGACGCGAATCGAGCATTCCTTCGACGAGCAGCGCCAGACCACTGAGAAGATGAAACAGTTCGTTTCAGATGCCAGCCATGAGCTGCGCACCCCACTGGCCGCCATCCACGGCTACGCAGAGCTTTACAGGATGCAGCGCGACTGTCCAGGGGCTTTGGAGCGGGCTGACAAGTCCATTCAGCACATCGAGGACTCTTCCACCAGGATGACGGTCCTGGTCACGGATCTGCTTTCGCTTGCCCGCCTGGATGAGGGCAGGGGAAT
This sequence comes from Bifidobacterium sp. B4079, assembly GCF_026537385.1. NCBI lineage: Bacteria > Bacillati > Actinomycetota > Actinomycetes > Bifidobacteriales > Bifidobacteriaceae > Bifidobacterium > Bifidobacterium sp. B4079. The sequence goes on from NZ_JAFNMH010000001.1 coordinate 203,102, forward strand.
CGACCCGACCCTGGCGGTCGATTTGACTGGACTGGTGCGAGACGGGGTGGACGACCTGCATGCACTGGACCCCGGCAGGCAAATGGCTACAGGAAAGGTATGCCTGCATACCGAGGATCAGCCAGCCCCCCAGGAGGCCCCGGTCGCAGCCAACAAGGGTCTGCCAGGCCTCAAAGGGCGCAGCAAGGAGAAAATCACCGTGGGCGGGCACCTGGGTCCATCTGTCAGCCTGGACATTCAGGAGGGCCCCTTGCCCCCGGTGCAGGTGACTGGCGATCCTAGTCGTCTGCGTCAGGTGATTACCAATATCGTGGGCAATATCCACCGCTACACCCCATCTGATTCGCCGGTTCGAGTGGGATTGGGCCTGGTCAAGGCGACCATCGCTCCAGCGGATCTGACAAGGTTGGAGGCCGCTGAATCCTCTCTGGGACGACTGACTGAGGCGATCCAGGTGGCAGAGAACAGCCATGTGGGCACCGACTATGCCGTCATTCGCGTGGTCGACCACGGGCCGGGCGTCCCGGAGGAATCCAGGTCCAGGCTCTTCGAGCGCTTCTATACTGCCGACCCATCCAGGGCTCGGGAGAAGGGCGGCACGGGGTTGGGTCTGGCCATTGTGCAATCCATTGTCAAGGCCCATCAGGGGTTCATCTGCGCCTCGCAGACCCCGGGGGGCGGCTTGACCTTCACCATCGTCATACCCCAGGGCGTCAGGCGGGATCAGGGGGGCGTTGAGGATCAGGCTAATCCTGCCGCCAACCGTCCCGTACGCCTATGACAAGATGGGTCGTCCTGACTGTCCAGGTCAGGTAGACTGATTTCGTATATACCTGTTCAAGAAGCAACGTAAGGAAGTGGCAGAGCATGCCCAGCGGGAGAGTACGGTGGTATGACGCCAAGCGGGGGTTCGGGTTCATCACGGATGAACAGGGTGGGGATGTCTTCCTGCCATCGTCAGCCCTGCCTGCTGGGGTATCCACCATACGCAAAGGATCCCGGGTGGAGTTCTCGGTGGCTGAGGGACGCAAGGGCCCCCAGGCCCTGGATCTGAAGCTGGTGGGGCCGACCCCCTCCATTCTGCGTGCCAAGCGACCTGATCCGGACGATATGGCTGCCATCGTGGAGGATCTGATCAAGCTGCTGGATTCGGCTGGCAATGGCCTGCGTCGGCACCACTATCCAGGTCGGGCCGAATCCGCCAAGCTGGCTACCCTCCTGAGGGCTGTGGCCGATGACTTTGACGTGCCGGACTGAGTGGACGGCGAGAAGAATCCGACGAGGATCGGTTGATCCGGTCCCACTGATGATGAAGGTGTGATAGATGGTTCAAGAGGACCTGGATCCTGAGGAACTGGCCAGGCGGGTAGCTCTAAGCGTGGCTGCCGACAGCGATGAGGTTGGTGGGCTGGTCGACCGCACCCTGATCGGGGATGGAGTCTGGGACTACCGGTTCGCCTCGGCTATCAAGGGCTACGAGGGCTGGCAGTGGTCGGTCACCCTTTACCGTGATGAGGATGCCGGTACGTGGACTGTGGATGAATCGTCTCTGGTGCCCACCGATGCGGCCCTGCAGCCCCCGGCTTGGGTTCCCTGGAAGGATCGCCTGCTGCCCTCGGATCTGAGCGTGACCGATGCCATGGGAACCGACCCCGACGACCCCAGACTGACGGCCGGCTACAAGCCTGCGCAGGCTAAGCCTCAGAATTCTGAAGTGCAGCAGACCCCAGAGGACAATGAAGAGGGTCAGAAAGCATCCGCCCCGGTTGATGCTGACGGTGCGGTCTTCCGCCTGGCAGACCGCTCAGGTGACGAAAAAGACGTTCGCGAGCAGGAACCGGATGGTCAGGTTTCCTTCGGTGCGCAGACATCTTCCGACGACCTGGACGAGGCCGTCGACCGCTTCGCTCTGACTCGTCGGCACTTGATGACCGTCGAAGCCAGGTCCGCCACTGCCAAGCGCTGGTACGAGGGGCAGCACGGTCCCAAGTCCCTGTCGACCCGAACGGCCAAGGGCAAGGCCTGCGAGACCTGCGGCTTCATGATTCCCCTGGCAGGTGATCTGGGGTCCATGTTCGGCGTCTGTGCCAATCGCTGGAGCCCGGACGATGGGCGTGTGGTCTCCCTGGATCATGGCTGCGGGGAGCATTCCGAGATCGAGCCCCAGGAGGAGTCCCATCTCTGGGTCCAGTCCCAGCCGGCCTATGACGATCTTCATATTGATGTGGTCAGGCAGAAGCCTCGCGAGGAGCGCCCTGAGGTGGAGCTCATGGAGCAGATGCAGTCGGAAGACGGCTCAGAGGACTGATTCCAAGGCCTCGTTGCGTTCAGAGCGCAATCCCCGGTGGGCCGAGAATAAACGTCACCGTAAATCTGTAGAGTGAATTACGGATCAAAGGGAAGGACAAGTATGTTCGAACGGTTTACCGACCGTGCGCGGCGGGTGATTGTGCTGGCGCAGGAAGAGGCCCGCACTCTGCAGCACAATTACATCGGCACCGAGCACCTCCTCCTGGGCCTGATCAGGGAAGGTGACGGTGTCGCCGCCAAGGCCCTGGCCTCCAAGGGCGTGGAACTGGATGCCACCCGCAAACAGGTAGAGGAGATGATCGGTAAGGGCAATGCGGTTCCCAATGGGCACATCCCATTTACGCCGCACGCCCGTCAGGTCCTGGAGCTGTCGTTGCGTGAGGCGCTTCAGCTGGGACACTCTTACATTGGCACTGAGCACATTCTGCTAGGACTCATCCGCGAGGGTGAAGGTGTCGGCACCCAGGTGCTGATCAAGATGGGCGTGGACCTGGGCGATCTGCGGACCGCCACTATTGACATGATTCGCGGCAGCCACGAGGGGGGCGATGCCGGCAAGGGCGATCTGGCCAACGCCGGTGGCGTTTCCAACAAGAGCGGACAGACCGGTTCAGCCATCCTGGACCAGTTCGGCAGGAACCTGACCCAGGAAGCCGCTGAAGGCAAGCTGGACCCGGTCATCGGCCGAGCCAATGAGATTGAGCGGGTCATGGTCGTTCTGTCCAGGAGGACCAAGAACAACCCTGTGCTGATTGGAGAGCCCGGTGTAGGTAAGACCGCCGTGGTCGAGGGTCTGGCGCAGAAGATCCACGAAGGCGATGTGCCCGAGACCCTCAAGGGCAAGCAGGTCTACTCGCTGGATCTGGGCTCCATGGTGGCCGGTTCACGCTACCGGGGCGACTTCGAGGAGCGCCTGAAGAAGGTGCTCAAGGAGATCAAGACCCGTGGCGACATCATTCTCTTCATTGATGAGATCCATACCATCGTCGGCGCAGGTTCGGCTGACGGTGCTCTGGGAGCCTCTGACATGCTCAAGCCTCTGCTGGCCCGCGGCGAACTGCAGACCATCGGAGCAACCACTACCGACGAGTATCGCAAGTACATCGAAAAGGATGCAGCCCTGGAGCGGCGTTTCCAGCCGATCCAGGTTTCTGAGCCCACTATCGCCCAGACCATCGAGATCCTCAAGGGCCTGCGCGGCCGCTATGAGCATCATCACCACGTCACTATCACTGACAAGGCTCTGCAGTCGGCGGCCGAGCTCTCTGCGCGCTATATTCAGGACAGGAACCTACCTGACAAGGCTATCGACCTGATCGATGAGGCCGGCGCTCGTCTGCGCATCAAGCGGCTGACTGCACCGCCGGAGCTCAAGGAGCTGGACGCCAAGGTGGATCGTATCTCCGCTCAGAAGGACCAGGCCATCAAGGACCAAGACTTCGAGAAGGCCGCTCAGCTGCGCGACAGCCAGGAGAAGCTGGAGGCCGAGCGCAAGGAGAAGGAGCAGGCCTGGCACGAGGGCGAGTCCGACGTCAAGATGGTTGTCGACGAGGATGTAATCGCCGAGGTGGTCTCCTCGACCACCGGCATCCCGGTCTTCAAGCTGACTCAGGCCGAGTCCAAGAAGCTCCTGGGTATGGAGAAGGAGCTGCACAAGCGGATTATCGGCCAGGATGAGGCTGTCTCCGCCCTGTCCCGCTCCATCCGTCGCACCCGAGTGGGTCTCAAGGATCCCAAGCGTCCCGCAGGTTCCTTCATCTTCGCTGGCCCCACCGGCGTGGGCAAGACCGAGCTGGCCAAGGCACTGGCCCAGTTCCTCTTTGATGATGAGGATGCCCTGATCCGGGTGGATATGTCCGAGTTCTCGGAGAAGTACTCCACTTCTCGTCTCTTCGGCGCACCTCCAGGGTACGTGGGATACGAAGAGGGCGGTGAGCTGACTGAGAAGGTCAGGCGCAAGCCGTTCTCCGTGGTCCTTTTCGATGAGATCGAAAAGGCTCATCCGGACATCTTCAACACCCTTCTGCAGGTGCTGGACGACGGTCATCTGACTGATGGACAGGGTCGTATGGTGGACTTCAAGAACACCATCATTATCCTGACCACCAACCTGGGAACCCGCGACATCGCCAAGGCGGCCAACACCGGCTTCAACGTGAGCGGCAACACCGAGACCTCCTATCAGCGGATGAAGGACCAGGTGACCAGCGAGCTCAAGCAGCAGTTCAGGCCCGAGTTCCTGAACCGCCTGGATGACATCATCGTCTTCCAGCAGCTGACTGAACCCCAGGTTCGTCAGATCGTTGATCTGGACATCACCCAGCTCAACGATCGTCTCTTCGAGCGTCACATGTCCCTGGACCTGACCGACAAGGCCAAGGACCTGTTGGCCGAAAAGGGCTTCGATCCGCTTCTGGGTGCCCGGCCTCTGCGCCGCGTCATCCAGCGGGACATTGAGGATGCCGTCTCCGAGAAGATCCTCATGGGTGAGCTTACAGACAATGAGTCCGTTCAGGTTGACGCCGAAGGCGAGGGCATCCTGGGCGAGTTCACCTTCACCGGCAAGCCCTTTGAGGGACCCAGGCATGCGGCCAGCTCCGCTGATGGACAGGACCAGAAGCCCGAACTAGTTGGAGCTTCGGTCGGTTCTTCCGAGGCTGATGTTCCGCCAGTAGGCGAGGCTGACGGCCAGAGCCAGGATGGCCAGGGTCCTGAGCAGTCTGGCCAGAGTTCGCCTGCTGGTGACTGAGATACATGGTTAATGCCTGACGCGGCTGACTGAAGTGGGGCTGGAGCACTTGGATAGTGCTCCAGCCCCACTTATTTGATGCTGCCGAGGATCGGTGCTGATCTCTGCAATATCGTTCTTGAAGCATCGCTTGAAATATATAGTGTCTGTTGGCAGAGTGAGCTCCGCATTCGCCTTGCCTTACGAGTCCGTCGAAGGGCTCGATCGTTTTCTTATATCAGCTTCGAGGCAGCGATGAAGTTGACAGCGACTGACCCCAGCGTTCCCAGGTCAGCCTTCCATTCACAACGGCTCGTTTGCTTAAGTAGTCGAGGACTCAGATGGTTGCGGGATGGAGCACTTAAGCCAGGCATGGACTAAGTGCTTGACGCGGCCCTGACTCTCAGAACAGGGGATGCAGCAGCAGGGCCAGAAGGTAGAGGGACATAAGAGCGATGAACAGGATGTCCATCCTGCCCAGTCGCAGCAATCGGTAGTGGGTGCGTTCTTGACGGCTGCCCTCATAGCACCGGGCGTCCAATGCCCGGCTCAGGTTATCAGCGTGGCGCAGGGCTCCGGCGAAGACGGGGACTGTGATGGCTATGGCTGCATGCAGGCGTTGAGAGAGCGAGCCGGACTCGATGGATCCGCCGCGGGCGGCCTGGGCCTCAACGATGGCCTGAACTTCACGTCCCAAGGTGGGGATGAAACGCAGGGCCAATGAAAGGACCAGAGCAATCTCATTGGTGTGTATGCCCAGCTTTGACAGTGGGCTCAGCAGGGATTCACAGGCATCGGTCATCTGCGTCGGCGTGGTGGTCTCCACTAGGAGCGCTCCCAGAAAGATAATCAGCATAAAGCGGCAGGCATAGAGTACGGCCACCCAGATGCCGCCAGTGGTCAGCACGAATGGGCCCCAGGCAGCCAATTTCCGGCCGGTTTGCGTGACCAAAAGATTGAACAGAGCCAGCAGAAGCATGAGGGCCAGAAAGCCTTTGACCGAGTTCATGATGGAACGCAGTGGGGCCCGGGCGGCGGCAAAGAGACCCACAGTGACCACCAGCGCCAGAACAAGCTGCCTTGGCGTGGAGATAGCGAAGGCGGTGAACATGGCTAGGAGGAAGGTTGACAGCTTGGCTCGCGGGTCAAGTCTTGCCAGCAAGGACAGGGGTTTCTGGTCGGTCTGAGTGCGATTGGTTTCCTTCTCCGCTGCTTCTGTTGCCAGCAGTTGATGATAGCGCTTCACGACTTCAGCAGCAGGCCCATAGGCCAGTGTTTCTCCATGCTCCAGGAGCAGGGTCTGGTCGGCCAGGCCCAGGGTCTCACGATCGGCGTGCGTGCTCATGACGATGGTGACACCGCGCCGATGGAGCACTCGAAGCAGTGTCATGATGCGTGCGCAGGCCTGGGGGTCGAGACTGGCAGTGGCCTCGTCCAAAACCAGCAGTTGCGGGCTGCAGGCCACGACTCCGGCGATGGCCACCAGGCGCCGCTGGCCCCCCGAGAGGTCGAAGGGGGAGCGGTCGGCCAGATCACTGATGCCCAGGAGCTTCATGGCTTCATCCACCCGATGCTGCACCTGTTCGGGCCCGTAGCCCAGGTTGTGTGGACCATAGGCGATGTCCTGGGCAACAGAATCCGCAAAAAGCTGATGTTCGGGGTATTGCATGACATAGCCGACTCGTTGGCGCAGCAGCTTCAGATTCTGGCGCCGCAGATGCCTGGCCTTGGGCCGGTCGGGTCCGGCCAGGGGCAGGCCGGCCACCTGGATGGACCCGCTGTCGGGAGTGGCCAGGGCGCAGATGAGCCTGGCCAGTGTGGACTTGCCGGATCCGTTGCGCCCGATGATGGCCAGGGTCTGTCCTGCCGCCAACTCCAGACTCACATGGCTGAGCGCTTGGTCGTCGGCATCGGGAAAGCTGTAGGAGACGCCCGAGAGTTTGACCATAGTATCAGCCTGATCGCCGACCATAGATTTCGTATCCGCATGTATCGTCGCGCTCTGGCTTGATGTATTCCGATCCGGTTCGCTGCCTGCCTGCTGGGCATCTTCGCGGGCAAGGACAGGCAGGTTTTGTCCTTCCAGGATCCGGACCGGGTTTCCTGAAGCCAGGATGTGCCCATGGTCAAGCACGAGGACCCGATCAGCATGCCTGGCCTGCTCGAGCAGGTGGGTGATGTGGACGACAGCTGTGCCCTGGGCCGTCAGCCGACGCAGAATTGATTGGATCTCCTGTCGACCGGCCGCGTCGAGCATGGCGCCAGGTTCGTCCAGCACCATCATGCCTGGATTCATGGCCAGGCTGCCGGCCAGGGCCAGTCGTTGCTGCTGCCCGCCAGACATGCGGATGGGATTATCATTCATCCGCGTCTGCAGATCTACCTGCTTCAGGGCCGCTGGGACGCAGGAAAGCATCTTTTGGCGGGGCATGCCCAGATTTTCGGGTCCAAAAGCCACATCGTCCTGGGCAACGGTGGTTACGATCTGGTCTTCGGGGTTCTGAAAGACCATGCCGATGCTCCGCCGTGCCTGTCGGTAGGCCTCAGTATCGATCTGTCGGCCCTGACCCGGCGTATCGGAGCAGACGGATCGGCCCATAAGCTCGACCTGGCCGTGGTCAGGTGCCGTCGCACCCGAGAGGATGCTTCCCAGTGTGGATTTGCCGGAACCATTTGCTCCCAGGATGCACAGATGTTCGCCTGCACGCACTTCCATGGACAGGTGGTCCAAGGCCCAGGTCCGGCCTCCGTCATAGGAGAAAGAGACCTGGCTGAGCCGGGCGACGGTCGCCTTCGAATCCGCTGAATCCGGGACTGGGGATTGGTCCATGGATGCCGCCATGACGTTCCGAACCGCCGTGGTCTACTTGTTGATCAGTGTGGAGATGGGCTTGTAGAGCAGGAAGGTGACCACGCCGTGGATGGCGAACTTCATCAGGTTGAAGGGCAGGAGGATCGGCACGATCATGGCGACCACCTTGGCCATGGACATGTGTGCGTAGAAGGGTGTGATTACCACGTTGCACAGGATGGCTGCGATCACACCCAGAATAGCGCCGGAGACGATCCCGATGACCGCTCCCTTACGGCTGTGCAACCTGCGGTAGATCAAGGCTGCCGGCACGCTCAGGGCCAGGGCCACGATCATCGAGATCAGAGCGCCGAAGGGGTTGGTGAACAGGTGAGGAACGAATCCCAGGATGGAGATGATGGCGGCAGCCGCTGGTCCGAAGGCGAAGCCACACACCAGGACGACGATGCCCGAGGGGTCGTATTTGAGCCAGGGGGCCGCAGGAAAGATCGGGAAGGAGAAGAAGCTCAGAACCATGGCCAGGGCTACGAAGAGCGCGTAGACTGCGATCCGCTTGGTAGACCAGCGTCCTGAACCGCCCGCTCCTGTGGAGTGGATATCATTGAACCGCGTGTCCTTGTTTGCAACGGTGTGTGTATGAGAATTGGGCATGCTCATAGAGGGCCTCGTTTCTTCCATCCGGACTGTAACCGTTGGCTTCGGACTTCGACCGATATCCACCGCTTGCACGGGTCGCGGGCTCCCGGTATTCAGCCGGATACCGCCAGTAAGGACTTTCACCTTCCCTGAAACTGATGATTTCAATATAGCTGTGCTCTTTGGAATGGTCAATTCCCTCTCGCCGCTGGTGCATTTCCAGACAAGCCAAGAAAGAAATAAAACCGCAGTCCATGCAGCTATTGCAGCCTGCACAACGAATATGAAGCTGTCGATAGTTCACGATGCTGCGAGGTCGCTGGAGCATGATAAGGATGGGCGACCATCTGCAGCTTGTGGGAAAAGGAACAAGGCGATAATGACCCAGATACAAAGTTGCGGGGCAGTGTCAGAATGAGGAGCATGGGAAAGACCTTGAATAAGGCGGCCATGGTCGTCGTAACTTATAAGCGTCAGGAATTACTGGCAGGCCTGTTCGACTCAATTATCCAACTCACCCAGGCCCCATGGCGGATTGTGGTGGTGGATAACGAGAATTCGGCAGAAACGCGAACCATGGTTGAGCAGTTCTCTGAACGTGTGACAGGACGTTGGGGCAGGACCATCATCGACGGCTCCGGCAATCAGGATCGTGTAGTTTATCTGCCGCAGGACCACAATGGCGGCGGCGCGGGAGGCTTCTCCGCCGGTGTAAGGAAGGCGTACGAGCTTGGCGCCAAATGGTTTTGGGTCATGGATGATGACGTTGCCGTGGAACCTGAAGGACTCGACCTGCTGGCTAAATGGACCGATCGTTATCAGGTTGTGCAGGGTTCCCGCTTGGATTACGACGGCGGCCCCTTCTATTGGCAGTATCATTTTCTGACTGCCTTGGGCATTCCGGATCCGATCGCCCCAGGGGATTTTGGACCATCAGGATGTCGGCCTATGAACACCATGTGTTTTGAAGGCGGATTCTTCTCCCGGCAGGTTGTAGAGCAAATTGGTCTGCCTGATCCGCGATTCTTCATCTACTGGGATGACACTATTTACGGATACCTGGCTTCCAAGGTCACGCAGCCGGTGGTGGTTTCCGACGTGGTCATGCGTCGGACTCGCAACATCGCCAATTGGAACATCGCCGGAGTGCGCCAGCTTAATTCCACGTCGGATATGAACCGTTACCACATCATGCGGAACAGGGGTTTCATGGCTAGGTATTTCATGGTTCATGGAGATTATCGGCCTCTGCCCTTTGCTCTAGGGACGCTGGCTACAGCTTTCAAGGAAATCATCCGCCTTCTGGCTGTTGATCGCAGCCACATCATGACCGGTATTCCTGCCATCCTGAAGGGATGGATGGATTCGCGCCAGATACTGCATGATCCCGACTGGAGGCCCATGGAATCCCTCAAGAGCCAACCAACCGGGGAAATACAACGCGACTGAATAGCTCTGACTGCTACTTTTCTTGACTTCCTGCCTGGAAGTACTCCATGGAGCCGACCGGGCCCGCCAGGCGGAATCCGTCATGCCCATAAATCACCTTGGTGACTGCCGTGTTGTCCATGCCGGGAATGGGGCAGTGGTCGTCGATGGCCACCAGGAACTGTTGCAGGCACATGCCCGAGGAGACCACCAGGACAGGTCCGCCGCCCTCTTCGATTGCGGACTGGGCGATGCGCGTCAGCACCGCGATCATTCTGCTGCGGACCTGGGCCGTGGCCTCAGCTCGATCCTGTTCCTCCAGTCCTGCAGACAGGACGTCCTGGGCATCCAGCCGGTGGAAGGTGTCCTGCATATGGACGGAGATGTTCCTGCCGTAGGCCGCCTTGGCCGTAGCGAAGTCCTTGAAACCCATGGCGGCGCAGACCTGGTCCAGAGTGGTACGCTCGTCCCGACCCTCGAAACTGCCGAAATTATCCTCGCGCAGGTCAGGGTCAACGCCCACGCGCAGGTCCCCATTGCCGGATATGTCGAGGGCCAGACGGGCCGTTTCATATTGTCTGCTCAGATTGCCGCTCCAGGCTGCCCGGAAACGAATGGGCCGCAGACCCCGACCGAACTGGCGCACATCCTCGCGGCCTTGCCTGGTCAGGGGGAAATCGGACCAGCCCTGCATCAGGTGCATGACATTGGCCGTTGTTCTGCCGTGTCGGGTCAGGTAAAGGGTGGTCGAACCTGCTTCAGTGCTCGGTTCAGTGGCTGACTGTGATGATGCTCCATTGTCCATAGGTCATCACCCTACACGGCCCCCTTGCCTGATCACGGGGTACAGCCATGGTCAGGACCTGATAAAGCGGCCTTTGTCGCCCCAGGTCCATGTGCCGCCTCCGGCTCCGATCTGAAAGTTCATTTTGGCTATGCCCAGATCAACGGCGGAACCATAGGCGACCGAGGGGTCCAATGTGGCGATCGCATCGCCTGAGCCCTTGTCCCAAGCGAATAGCACTGGCTGCCCATTCATGGCTGAAGGAGCCTTGGCGGCGGCAGCCACGCCGGCCTTGAACCATTCCGGAGCATCTTGGCGATCCTGCGCGCTCATGGATGAAGTCAGCTCCTCGTAGCTCTTGGAGGTTCGATGCTCGCTCTGACGTCGGCAAAGCTTGTCGAAGTCCTGGTTGCCGTAGCCGACCTGGTCGGCCGGATAGCCGATGGTGACCACTAGATAGAGCGACTGGCCGGGGGTGATCCGGCAGTGGCGCTCGGCCGCCTGGCGGTCCCAGCTGCCCGACACCCATCCTGTCCCCAGTCCGTATAAGGTGGCGGCAAGAACTATGCGCTCGCCATAAAAGCCGGCTTTTTCCAGGCTCTTCTGATCATCTTTGGGTCCGACTAGGGCAAGGTAGTTGGCCACATTGGCCAGGTGGCCGGAAGCGTTGTCGGCCGCGAAGGCGTCGGGTTTGCCCAGAACCAGCTGCATGTCCAGGCCGCTCAGCATGTTCAGAGCGTTCAGAGTGCTGCCCAGCTGCCTGGCTAGTTCGGGATCGATGGGCTTGGGATCGTATTCTCTGGTGGTGATTCGCACGTTGACTGCGTCAATAAGCTGTGTATGTTCGGTCATAACCTCATTATTCCACCCAATTCTTTTCACTGCATGTAGTTGCACAAGGCCGGCGGAATGGTCTGCGCTTGGTCCGGCTTGTGCCGCTGCCGAGGGTTGCAGAGACATGGCTTGGGGTACAATCGCTACCGTGCCGGTTCGGACCCTCATCTTTGATCAGCTAAGGAGCAGCAATGATTGAAACAGCGCAGGCTTTTGGAGTGGATATTGGTGGATCCGGCATCAAGGCTGCCCCTGTTGACCTGACGATCGGCGATTTTGCAGAGCCGCGCAAGAAAATTCTGACCCCGGAGCACTCGACGCCGGAGGCTGTAGGAGTCGTGGTCAAAGAGCTCCTGGACCGCTTCGAAGTTTCCTCGGACGTACCTGTGGGCATCGCTTTTCCGGCACCTGTTAAGCCTGACAAGCCGCTTGATTTCATGGCCAACCTGGATCAAGCCTGGGTGGGAACCAATGTTCAGGAGGTCCTTTCCAAGGCCTGCGGCAGGCCCGTCAGCGTTGTCAACGACGCAGATGCGGCCGGCCTTGCCGAGGTACAGTACGGGGCGGCCAAGGGACAGAGGGGTCTGGTCATCGCCACTACGCTGGGTACCGGCATCGGCACGGCTCTGATCTACAACGGTGTTCTGATCCCCAACAGCGAGTTGGGCCACCTGACGCTGGACGGCAAGGACGCAGAGAAGTACGCGGCCTCTTCGGTGCGCGACCGCAAGAAGCTGAGCTATAAGAAGTGGGCCAACCGTCTGACCAAATACTACCGACTGCTTGAGCACTACTTCAATCCCGATTTCTTCGTCGTCGGCGGCGGTGTCAGTCGGATGAGCGAGAAGTTCCTGCCTCACATTGACATCAAGACTCCCATCGTGGCTGCCAAGCTGCGCAATCAGGCTGGCATTGTCGGCGCCGCCTATCTGGCTGACCTTCGGCAAAAGCGTCTGGGGTGAAGCAGGGCTTTTCTGCGACCAACCTGTTTGGGGCGTTCCGGCCACTGCTGGATCGCATGAGGAGCTGAAGAATCGTGCATTTTTCTCACCGTACAGGGTCTGACCGCCCCAATCGCATTGCTCTGGCCGAGTCAGGAGCACGCTCCCAAGGGCTCAAGCTGGGCAGGCTGAATGATTCCAACCCCACCCGCTTCGGACTGGCCCCGTCGTTCCTGCCCCAAGTCTATGAGGCCGAACCGAGAGGACCTCGTGTGGCCCGCCAGGCCCTGGCTGAGTTTCTGACCAGGCGTCAGGAAGCGAATCAGAGCGTGGACGGTGCGGCGGTCGATCCTGATGACCTCTACCTGCTCTCCTCGACATCCCAGGCTTATTCCTGGCTGATGAAGCTTCTCTGCGATCCGGGTGATGCCATTCTGGAGCCCAGGCCTGGATATCCCCTGATCGAATCCATCGCCGGTCTGGAATGTGTCCGGACAATTCCATACCGCCTGGCCTACGACGGATCATGGGTCCTTGACCTGGCCACGGTCAGACAGGCTCTGGAAGGACCTGAGAGCGATTGTATCCGCGCTTTGGTCCTTATCAACCCCAACAATCCCACGGGTTCCTACATTCATCCGGAAGAACGCCGGTCGCTGCTGGAACTCTGCCAGCGGCAGGGGGTGGCCATCATAGCGGATGAGGTCTTCTTCGATTACCCTCTGGACCCCTTGCCGGGTCGTGCCCGGCTGGCTGGTGAGGATCGGGTGCTGACCTTCGCCTTGGACGGATTCTCGAAGAGCCTGGCAGCTCCCCATGCCAAGGTGGGCTGGATCCAGGTTTCCGGGCCGGCCGACCAGGTTGCCGAGGCCAAGCGCCATCTTGATCTGATTGCGGATGATTACCTGCCCATGAGTCTTCTGATCACCAGGGATATGGAGGCCATGCTCTCGGATATTTCTGGCCAGACCAGCCGAGTGGGTGAACGTGTCAGGGGCAACCTCGAAATCCTGAGACAGACACTGGTTCTAAAGGAGTCCTGCCTCTCTCTGCTCAGGCCTGAGGCTGGCTGGAACGTTCTTCTTCGCTTCCCTCAGGTCATCGACGAGGAGGAGCTGATCCTTCGCTTGATCGGGTCCTACGGGCTGACTGGCCAGCCTGGATACTTTTTCGACATGCCAGGGAATGGGTATCTGGCCCTGTCGCTCCTGCCTGAAGTCTCGGAATTCCAGCGGAATGCTGACTCAGTCGTGTCAGCGATTGAAAAAATACTGTGACTGTGGCCCGTTTGCTGGCTGGTTTGCTCCGATAATAAGTTCTAAGTGACCATTCATCATGGAAGGGGGAGATTGGTTAGGCTCAATGATGAGCTACTGACTGCAGGGTTGCACAGGAAGGAAAGACGATAATGGGGAACGGAAATAAGGGTCAGAGGAGAAATCCAGCTGAGGGGGTTGGCGCTCGAGTCGGGGAAGACATCAAGGCCATGGCCTCCGCAGATGAGACCGGAGGCGCCGCAGCGGACCGGGGCATTGACGCGAGCCTGGCTCCGGACACGGGCAGAAGGCTCAACAATGCGGAGAAGGTCCGCTTTGCCATTGGCTTCGTCCTGGTATCCCTGCTCTGGGCTGCGCCCTTTACCATGGGATCCGGGGTCCTCCTGCCGCAGATTTTCAATTCCCTGCATGGGGTCAGCGCTGAAGCGGCTCTGGGGACAATGAATTCGATCGGCTGCGTGTTCGCCTTAGTGGCCAACGTTGTTTTCGGTGCTCTCTCAGACATGTCGAGGTTCCGAGTCGGCAAGCGCACCCCTTGGATCGTGTTGGGCGGAATTATCGGCGCCCTTGGTTTTCTGCTGGTTATCCAGTCCCATACACTCGCCATGATCATCCTCGGCTGGTGCATTGTGCAGGTGGGCATCAACTGCCTGATAGCCCCGGCCGTGGCAGTCCTTTCAGACAGGATTCCTGAGTCGACCAGGGGAACCTATTCGGCACTCTATGGCGCCAGCCAGGTCATCGGCCAGCAGCTGGGAACCATCATCGGCAGCTCCTTCATAGCCAGCATCCATACAGGCCTTGTAGTCGCCATGATCATCTTCCTCTTCTCTGGTATCCTCACTGTGTTGATCTGGCCCCGGGAGAAGTCGGCTGCCAACACGGTCGTGGAACGAACCTGGGCAGATGTCGGCCGGTCCTTCATACCGCCCACCAAAAATTGCCGCGACTTCTACCTGGCGCTTCTGGGCAGGTTCACTTTCGTCGTCGGATGCTTCATGATCCAGGGCTACCAGCTCTACATACTGCAAAAGTACTGTCACCTGAGCGATGCCCAGGCCGCATCCACACTCAAGATCATGGCCCTGATCTCGGTGGTGACCACCATCCTGGCTTCCGTGGTTTCGGGCCCGCTTTCGGACTTTCTACACAGGAGAAAGGTGATTGTAGCCACTAGCTGTCTGATTCTCGCTATCGGCATACTCTTCCCATTCCTGATGCCAACTGCAACGGGTATGTACATTTATGCCGCCCTGGCTGGAATCGGTAATGGCTGCTACATGTCAGTCGATCAGGCGCTGAACGTCGATGTGCTGCCGAACGCCAAGGAGGCAGGCAAGGATCTGGGCATCCTCAACCTGGCCAATACGATCGGTCAGGTGATCGCTCCCGGGTGCACCACGCTGGTCATTGGACTCTTCGACGGCTACAGGATGATCTTCCCGGTCGCCATCGCCTGCCTGCTGGTGGGAACCGTATTCATCATGATGATTCGCAAGGTCAAGTGAGTCTGAAAACCTGTAATCCGGACCTGTGCTGAGCAGCGGCCCGGCCGATCAAACCCGAAAGGAAAAAAGACATGACAGAAGAATCGCGTACCAAAGCCAAGGATTTGGAACTGCAAGAGGAGGCCTCGCTGACCTCGGGATCCGACTCCTGGCACCTGCAGGGACTGACCGACAAGGGCTATGAAGGCTATATGATCACCGACGGTCCCTATGGCCTGCGCAAGGCCACTGGCTCCGACGTCTACGGATCGGTCCCGGCCACCTGCTTCCCCCCGACAGCGGGACTGGCCTCCTCCTGGAACCCTGATCTGACCTACCAGGTGGGCCAGGCCATGGGCGAGGAGTGCGTCCAGGAGAAGGTGGCCGTAATCCTGGGACCCGGTATCAATATCAAGCGCAGCCCGCTGGGCGGTCGTAATTTCGAGTTTTACTCGGAGGATCCTGTGCTGGCCGGGCATGAAGCCGCAGGTTTGGTCGAAGGGGTCCAGTCCAAGGGGGTGGGAACCTCTCTGAAGCACTTTGCAGCCAACAACCAGGAAACAGACCGGCTCAGGGTCAGCTCTGACGTGGACATGCGCACCCTGCGCGAGATCTATCTGTCGGCCTTCGAATATGTGGTCAGGAATGCCAAGCCATGGACCATCATGTGCGCCTACAACAAGCTCAACGGGGTCTTCAGCTCAGAGAACCGCTGGCTGCTGACGGACGTTCTGCGCGGTGAGTGGGGCTACCAGGGCATGGTCATGTCCGACTGGGGTGCCGTCCACAACAGGGTCAATGCCTTGCAGGCCGGGCTCAACCTGGAGATGCCGCCTTCCCGCACTGACGACCAGGTAGTCCAGGCCGTACAGGTTGGCAAGCTGGACAAGGAACAGCTGGACCGCATGGCCCAGGGGGTCCTGGACCTGATCGAAAAGGCCCGTCCGGCCATGTCCCGACAGGATTATCGCTACGACGTCCAGGAACACAACAACATGGCTCGTCGAGCGGCCCAGGAGTCCATCGTCCTCTTGCGCAACGAGGACCGGATCCTGCCCCTTGACCCGAAGGAGAAGATCGCCGTCATCGGTGAGTTCGCCCGGACTCCGCGCTACCAGGGCGGAGGCTCCTCGCACATCACACCCACCGAGGTCTCCTCGGTCCTGGGTGGCTTCAAAGAGGCTGGCATAAATGTGGACTTTGCTCCCGGGTTCACGTTGGACGAGAAGGAACAGGATCCTGCTCTGACCCAGCAGGCGCTTGAGGTAGCGCGCGGAGCCGACACCGTGGTGCTCTTCCTGGGATTGCCTGAATACGCCGAGTCCGAGGGCTTCGACCGCACCAGTATGGATCTTCCCGACAAGCAAGTGGCTCTGCTCAGGGCCGTGTCCGAGGTCAACGACCGGGTGGTTGCCGTCCTTTCCAACGGAGCAGTGGTGACGGTTGCCGATTGGATGGACAATACCAAGGGTCTGCTGGAAACCTGGTTGCTGGGCCAGGAGGGCGGACGCGCCGTGGTGGATGTGCTGACCGGTGCCGCTAACCCCTCGGGTCATCTGCCTGAAACCATTCCGGTCCGGCTGGAGGACAACCCCACCATTACCTCCTTCCCTGGCGAGGAGGGTCACTCCCGCTATGGCGAGGGCGTCTACGTGGGGTACCGCTACTACGATACTTTCCAGCGACCGGTGGCCTTCCCCTTCGGATTCGGGCTGTCCTATGCCGACTTTGCACTGGAACGGATTGCGGTGACCAAGACCGGAGCCAACTCGGCTCGGGTGGAGGTGACCGTGACCAACACCTCGCAGGCGGATGGCGCTCAGACCGTGCAGGTCTATGTGGCCCCCTGCTCCAGCCGGGTGAATCGGCCCAGCCATGAGCTCAAGGCCTTCACCAAGGTCTTCCTGAAAGCCGGACAGTCCAGCCGAGTGAGCATGGACCTGACTGAGCGCGACTTCGCCTACTGGTCAACGGTCATGGATGGCTGGCATGTGGAGGCGGGCACTTACCGCATCCAAGTGGGCACCTCCAGTCGCGATCTGGTTGCGGAGCAGGACCTGCAGGTGGATGGCGACGGCCGCTTTATTCCGTTGAATGCTGAATCGACCATGGCGGAGTGGCGCGAGAATTCGATCGGCGGGCCCATCCTGCGCGATCGTATCGAGCAGGATGGCATACCTCTGCCCGACGATCCCAATACGGCCCAGCTCTTTGACACCATGCCCCTGGCCTCGGTGATCACCCTGTCGGGCGGTGATGGCAATGGCATCGTGGCCGACATGGTCGACCGGTATCACCAGGCCCTCAAGCAGCAGGGTCTGGACTCCTGATACCGTGGTCGGCTGGGCTCAGGGTGCTAGGAACCAGACGGCTACGTTCATGGCCTGACTGGGGTCGAAGTGCTCCAGCAGGACTATGGCGTTGACCAAGGCCAGGACCAGACCAGCCAGGCACCCCAGTGTCAGCAGGCTCATGACGGCCGCTTCCGCTGCGGGGCGGCCGTCTTCATATGTCGAGGATGCGGCGGCCATGGCCACAACAGCGACCAGGCAGACCAACCAGGCGAAATCAATGGTGTAGCGCACCGAAAATCCACCCAGATAGGAGTCTGCAGCCATGACCAGGGCTGCCAGAGCCAGGGCCAAGACCAAGGCGGGCATCCATCCCCGACGCTGTAGCTCTTTTCGCACCCGGGGCAGAGCAAGAAGAGCAAGGGCCAGCGCGAGTGACGGGGTGGTGACCAGGAGCCCGCCCAGGCCAGGCTCGGTGAAGTGCCAGACCCGCATGGGAGCGGGGGAGAATTGCAAGTAGGGGAAGACCGGCAGGGTGGTCAAAGGCTGCAGCAGGTAGTAGCCAAAGATCTGAAGCAGGCCCTGGATGCCGGGATGGTAGTTGGTCAGGTCCAGGACGGTCATCTGATACCGGTTGCCGAAATCCAGCAGGGACCCGAAGCGCCAACGGTTGTACCAGAGCAGAGGGGCGGCGACCAGGAGGACCGGCAAGAGGCAGCAGGCCAGCAGGGACAGTGCCCGCCTCCGGGACATGCCAGCCGGATGGCGTCCACGCGTGAACAGGGCCTTGACGACTGCCCTTATCTCCTTGACAAACAGGGGCAGCGCCAGCAGGCCGGCAGCGAGGAAGGTGGGCCGACAGCCCAGGGTGGCGGCCACTGACAGCGATCCCAGAAAGAGCCGAGATTTGGACAGATGCCAGGGTTGGTCCCCGTCCTCCACGGTCCACATCCGTGTTGATCCACGCCCCGAACGCTCACCGGCGTTTGCAGCCTGTCGCTGAACCCGTCTGGCCCCCATCCAGAGCCAGAGCCCGGTCATGACCGCCAGCAGGGAGGCATCGAAAGGGATCGTATAGAAGTTGCGGCGGCACCAGAGGTAGACCATGCCGGATCCTCCCAGCATGGTTATAAGGGCCATGCCGACCACGGCCAGATTGACCCGTGGGAACCAGCGGGCCAGCAGGCGGATGGTAGCTAGGGCCGTCATGACGGTGGCCGTCGCGACCAGCAGGGCCGCAGCCGAACTGGTGGGCAGGGCATAGCCGCCTGGATGCACCAGGCTGGTTATCACTCGGTAGGGCAGGAAGAGCAGCAGCACTGGCAGGACACCGAAGTAGGAATACCAGTGGCCGCCCCGGTAGACGTAGTCCCAATATATGGGTTGCTGGTCCTGGGCCAGCAGCGCGTTACGGGTGGCTATGTCGAAGGGGTTGGCTGCCTGGGCCAGACCTGGCGCCTGGCCCAGATCCAGCCAGGGGCGTCCATGCAGCAGGGCCTGGGCTACGTGGTCGTACTGGTTGAAGTCGTATACGTAGGCGTTCGGCTGGTGATAGGCCATGGGAGTGAAGGTGGACAGATCGTGCTGGATGTTCCAGCAGGACCAGGCTGCCAGCGGAGCCAGAATCATGGCCAGGGCCAGATGCTGACTCGCTGAGCTTGTATCCAGCCGGGTCCGCCAGAGGACCGAGCCGGGCAGGTAGCCCAGGATCAGCGCCGCAAAACAGGCCAGCATCAGTATCCGCGCCGGGTTGAGGTCCAGGGGGACCACCTTTGCCGGGGTCATTCCGCTCAGCTGCAGCCTGGACCCGATGGGCTCCTGTATCCATAGGCGCATGGCCTGGATCCGGGCGCCGCTGGGATTCCCTCTGACGCGCAGATAGTGGCTGCGGGTCTGACCGGGGCAGATCAGTCCTCGGGTGCCCTGGATCCAACCCCTGTCGCCGGCCAGGCGCAGGTCAAGACGTACATGGATCTGCGACAGGGATGGACCCTTGATGTCTTCTGCCAGATGGGCCTGAACGAAGGATGCCTGTCCATCGGCGACAGGGACGTCCATCCAGGCCCTGGATGGATCGGTGACCTTTAGTCTTCCGCCCGGCAGTGTGGACAGCCCTGGTCCCAGCCGGTCCGGTCGGGACTGAGTGCTGTCCGTAGTCCTTGCCGAAGAGTTTGAGGAGGAAGCCGCCAGCGACTGCCAATGAGCCAGGTTGAATGCTCCCAGTTCGAGGACAAGCACAACGACAAGTGCTGCCAGGAGGCGGATGGTCGTGCCCTTGGCCGGGGTGGGGCGTCGCAGGACTGGCAGAATCATCACGGTTTTATTCTAACGGCGACATGTCGGGCTGGATTGGGACAATCGAAAGTATGTCCAAGAACGCGAAGAAGTCCCGAGGGTTCGGGGATCTGTCCGGCCTGGGCCGTTCCATTCTTTCCGCACTGGAGGGACTGGCAGGCTCCTCTCGGCCGACCACAGGGGGTCGCGGAGATCATCCCCTGAATTCTTCGGCGGCCGACATGGTCAATCTGATCAACCGGACGGGGCGTCATCCTGATGATCGTCAGATGCGCGATTTTCTGGCCTCCCACAGCCGTATTTTAGGTGTCGCTGTCAAGCGTCGGCTCTTCCCCCGCTTGCAGGGCGTGCCCGAGGGACTGACGCTGGGCTGGGTCCAGTGGCCAGATGCGCCCGGCCGCGGCTTCGCGCTGGGAGTCTTCACCGATCGTCGTCACTTTGCTCAGATCGCTCTGTCCGACGATCATGGCCGGGTTTTCATCGGCGAGCAGAGCCGGATGGACTTGCAGAACATGGAGCCTGCCTTCTTGCTGGGCCGGGAAGAGGAGGTGACCCTGGCCGACGGTCGTCGGCTGGGCCGTGATCCAGGTCAGGATTCGGGGCCGGTCCGCGCCCTGCAGGGTGCTGTAGCAGGCAGAGACGATGCTGGCCACATGCGTTGGCTGGCCTCCTGGCTGCGAGCCGATGGCCGCTATTCACTTGAGCAGCTGCGTCCACTCCTGCCTCCTGAGATGCGCCAGGACCTGGAGTACCGGGATGCCGTAGCCATTGCCTTCTTCGCCGCCTGCCTGCTGCCGCGCATCCAGGGAACCTTCACTGGGTTCGGCTCGGGTAACATCTTCTACCGGCTCAACCGGGAGGCGCCCATGGGAGCCATCCGACGCAGCGTGGGCGACATGATCCAGGCGCGCTCCCACGGGCAGCGGGTCTCCGGCTTGGAGGATCTGTTCGCCGACCTGATGCGTGAGGCTGGGGCACTCTCGCCCGTCTCGGGTCTTGAGGCCGTTCATGGGGCCGAGCCCCTGCATCTGTATGCCTCCTCTTATTCAGGGGCTTACTTCCTGAGCTGGGACAACGGTCTGGAGTTCACTGCCGCTCTGGCGGCCCTGCGCATCGAGGGTAATCTCAACAGGTTTGCCGCTGTCAGCGCCTGGCTGGAGCGCAATGCCCGGCTGGGAACGCTGCCCACTGAGGACTCGGTCAACCGTGTCCAGGCAACCCGGCTGGACCAGGCCCTTTTGGATGATCCTGCCATTGTCGCCCTGATGCGCCCGGGGGACTATCCTATTCGTTTCGACCCCCTGGAGGACGACGGGCGGACTGCTATCAACGCCATGGTTGATAAGGCTGCGGCCACCGCCGTCATGGTCCGACAACAAGCTCCCCAGGCTCTGCCGGTGCGAGCGGACGGCCAGGGCCAGGAGCCGGTGCGATCCGAGTGGGTTTACCGGCAGACGCTGTCCATGCTGGTGCGATCCCTCCGGCTGCCCTTCCGTTTCGATGTAGAGTTCAGGTCAAACCTCGCCCAAGGACAGGTGGCCCTGGCCTTCACCGCGGCAGGACGCACCATGATGCCCTCCAGCCGTTATGAGGACCAGTCAAGGGCCTGGCGGGATCTGAACGACGGTGAGCGTTCCGCCATGAGCGCTGACTACAACCTGCGCGTCGGGCTGATGATGGCTGCCCTGGCCTTTGGGGTGGATCCGTCCGTGCGCGAGGTCAGCCTTCAGATTGACTCCATCGGTCTGGAAGAGGCAGTCGACCAGCAAAACTCGGCCATCAGGACCATGATGGGACAGGCCCTGGAGGCTTTTGAGCGCATGCGTTCCGGCGAGGTGGCCCCCACTGGGTCCAAGGCTGATCCCAAGGATGGCGATGTGCATGGCGATCCCGCCAAGCCCATTGCCTCCCGGATGGCTCCTGAGCAACAAGAGGGAAGTGAAGAGGACAAGGCCGAGGATCAGGGCGAAAAGGAATCCGTGGACCGAGAGTTCAAGGATCTTATGCAGGGCGTGGACCTTGACTCTGCCGCCTTTGCAGCGCCGTCATCAGCCAATGGGTCCGATTCGGATGAGTCGACCGCCGATGATACAACGAACGACGATGTCTCGGGCGAAGACGCCTCTGCTGATCAGACTGACGACGGATCCCAGAATCCGCTCAGCGCCTTGCAGAGCAATCCGACCATTCGAAACCTGGTCTCGGTGGTCTTCAGCAGGGAACTCTTCCTCTCCCGCATCCGTTCGCAGGGTCTGAAGGATCCATGTGCCATCTACCGCTTCTTCGATGCGGCCATGCAGGTGGATTCTCAAGGCGGGCTCAAGCCCACTGAGGCTGTCTTCGACATGCGCGATGACCGCTTCAGCCCGCATGGCAGCCAGGAGGAGCCCGAGTTTTCCGAGGTGACCTTTGCCGACAAGTCCGCCAAAGCCCTGGGCGCGCATAAGGCCGTGGACCTTTCAATCCAACGGGCCGACCTGCTGCAGAGGGCTGTAGGCGGCTTCCACCAGCTGGCTTCAAACCGGACCATGACATCAGCAGCCAAGGCCCAGGAGGCTACAAGCATCATCCAGAGTATTGGCGACCCGGAGCTGGAACAGCTGGCCCCACAGGTCGCCAGCGCCATGATCGACGGCACCCCTGTTCCCGACTTTGACTTCTCCTTGTCCTCCCAGCTGGACAAGGTGCGCGTCAGGGCCCGCGATCTGCTCTTCTCCGGCGGCGCAGCCCAGGGCATACAGGTTGAGCAAGACGCTATCGCCCATCTGGATGCCGTCTTTGCGGCCGAGGGCCAGGTGCCCCGCTACTTCAATTCCTATGCCGAGCGGGTGGTCTATAACCGCCTCTTCGCTACACCGGGGGAGCGGACCCTGCTCATCCCTGACAACCTCTTCTACGCCCACCTGGAAATAGCCGACTTGCTGGCACAGCTCAAGGAGGACCAGGCAGCCCTCAAGCATCTGAACGCCATGGTGGCCTATGCGCCCGCCTACCCGCTCTCCCACCTGAAGCTGGCGGTCATGCTGGCCAACCGCGAGGACTGGGATTCGGCCCGGGCTGCCACACTGAACGCCTTGCGGGTGGCCCTGGACCGGGACGATGCCTCCTTCGCCTACTACCGCCTTGCTTATGCCTCATGGATGCGCGACGAATTCGACGTAGCTGCAGCGGCCTACCTGATGAGCGAGCACATCAGTCCCGACCGGATACCAGCCCTCAAGAACGAACTGTCTGAGCTGCAGGCCAGGGCCCGCTCCCAATGCGTGGTCCTGCCCGAAGATCACAGGCAGGCACGCCGGGTGCTGGCTGAACACGGTCTGCCGGTCTGGCCTCACACCGAGGTGGCTTCGATAGTTCGCCAGGCAGCACGCATCTGTGTGGACGGCGGGCTCTTCGTCCCGGCCCGAACATTGTCAATGGCGGCCGCAAGGATGAACGACGACGATAATGAAGGTGTTGATGTGGTACAGGCACAGTTCATGAGGTCGCTCAATGCATGACAAAACAGCTCGGGAAGATATCCAGCAATCCAGTGACGAGGGCGGGAATGCCGATTCCAGGCCCAGGCCGGGCACTGACCGATGGATAGCCTCTCTTCAACCAGACGATGCTGATGCCATGCGACTGGGGGAGCTGGACTTTGAATCCTTGGGAGCCCAGCAGGCCCAGCGCCTCTGGTCCAGGCTGGCCGCCTGGGTGGAGTCCGACCAGGTCGCCTACTATATAGACAATGCGCCGGTCTCCTCCGACGCGGCCTATGACGCCAGGATGCGCTGCCTGCAGGAGCTGGAGTCCCGCTTCCCCAGCCTGGACACTCCCCAGTCGCCGACGCACCGGGTCGGAGGGACTTTCTCCAACGACTTCGCCTCCGTCCGCC
This sequence comes from Bifidobacterium sp. B4079, assembly GCF_026537385.1. Classification (NCBI taxonomy): domain Bacteria; kingdom Bacillati; phylum Actinomycetota; class Actinomycetes; order Bifidobacteriales; family Bifidobacteriaceae; genus Bifidobacterium; species Bifidobacterium sp. B4079. The sequence continues at coordinate 226,802 of NZ_JAFNMH010000001.1, forward strand.
ACCCCTCCCAGATGCTCAGCCTGGATGACGTCTTCAGCGTCGCCGAGCTACGCCAGTGGTATGACGGGCTGCGCAGCGAGCTCGACTGGCCGCAGGACGAGGCCCTGCCCATGACCAGCGAGGTCAAGATCGACGGCCTGGCCCTCAACCTCCTCTACCGCAACGGGGTCCTGGAGCAGGGCCTGACCAGGGGGGACGGGGTGACCGGTGAGGACATTACCCTCAACGTCAGGACCATTTCGAGCATTCCGCAGAACCTGTCCGGGCCGGCCCGCGACATCCCCGAATTCGTGGAGGTCCGCGGCGAGGTCTTCATGCGGTTCGACGACTTCAACGCCTTGAACGAGCAACAGGAGCAGGAGGGCAAGGCGCCCTTCGCCAACCCCCGCAACGCCGCCGCCGGATCCCTGAGGCAGAAGGATCCGCGCATCACTGCCAGCCGCCGTCTGAGCTTCTACGCCCATGGCCTTGGCTCTCTGAGGTGGGGGCCAGCCCATCCCAAGGGGACTCATGACGAGGTCATCGACCAGTCCCAGGCCTACGACCTCTATAAGCAGTGGGGGATTCCGGTCTCCCCCCACAACCGGGTCGTCACGTCCTTCGACCAGATCCTGGACATGATCGACTATTACGGCCAGCACCGCAACGACATCGAGCACGCCTTGGACGGCATCGTGGTCAAGCTGCAGGACCGGGATCTTCAGCGCAGGCTGGGCGCCACCTCCCGTGCCCCCCGCTGGGCCGTGGCCTACAAGTACCCTCCGGAGGAGGTCAATACCCGGCTTCTGGACATCACCGTCCAGGTGGGCCGAACCGGGCGGATTACCCCGGTGGCGGTTCTCACCCCGGTCACCGTGGCCGGTTCCACGGTCTCCAGGACCACCCTCCACAACGCTTCCGAGGTCAAGCGCAAGGGCATTCTGATCGGGGACACGGTCGTGGTCCGCAAGGCGGGCGATGTGATTCCCGAGCTGGTCGGACCGGTCGTCGAGGCCAGGAAGGGGCGCGAGAAGGACCTGAGACCCTTCGTCATGCCCGAGATCTGCCCCAGCTGTGGCGCCCGTCTGGCTCCGGCCAAGGAGGGCGATGTGGACATCCGCTGCCCCAATGTGGAGTCCTGCCCGGCCCAGCTGACCGAGCGGATCATCCACATGGCTTCGCGCAAAGCCCTGGATATCGAACATCTGGGGGAGCAGAGCGCCATAGCCTTGACCAATCCCGATGAGAACCGGCCCGATTCCGTTGAGGTCTATGCTCCTGGCCTGCGTGAGGTTCTGGTTGACCAAGGCGGCCAGGCAGCCCCCTACCAGCCGGATCCGGATCTGAAGCTTCCGCCTCGGCAGGATTCTGTCCTGACCAGCGAGGCAGGCCTCTTCGACCTGAAGGCGGAGGATCTGCGCCAGGTTTATGTCTGGCGCGAGGTCCCCCTGATGGAGCAGGCGGAAGTCGAAGGTCGGCAGGGACGAGCTGCGATCAAGCGCCGGACTGGCGGCAGCGGCCTGTGGTACCGTGTGCCTGCCTTCTACAACCTGCCCAAGGGCGATCAGGCAGGCCACGGCGAACGGGCCATGAACAGCCATGAGACCCAGGCTCAGGAGGCTGCACTGGGCAGTGCTGATGCCCAACCCTCCAGGAACACCCTGCAGATGCTCGAAGAGATCGACAAGGCCAGGCATGCCGACCTGTGGAGGGTTCTGGTGGCCCTATCCATCCGGCACCTGGGACCGACCTCGGCCCGGGCCATAGCCACCCGCTTCCCGTCTCTCGAGGCGGTGGAGGAGGCCAGCGTGGAGGACTTGTCCGAGCTGGACGGCGTGGGCCCCGAGATCGCGCACTCCATCCACGACTGGTTCCAGGGCGCCCGACAGCCCAACGACTGGCGCGGGCGCATCCTGGATTCCTGGCAGGCCGCCGGGGTGGGTGCTCACGTCGAACGCAGCACCAAGCCGCAGACCCTGAAAGGCATGACCGTGGTGGTCACCGGCAGCCTGGAGGACTTCTCCAGGGACTCTGCCAAGGAGGCCATCGTGGAGCGCGGCGGCAAGGCCTCCGGATCCGTCAGTAAAAGGACCACCTATGTGGTTGTGGGTGCCAACCCGGGCTCCAAGGCCGACAAGGCTGAGAGTCTGGGCCTGCCGATCCTGGACGAGGCGGGCTTCCATCGCTTGCTTGATACCGGCGATCCCAACCCAGCACAAGGCTGATTGTGACATTCGCAATATCCGACCAGCCGCGCCCTGGCAGCGGATGGCTGGGCGCGATATGGTGACGGCATGGAACAAGCAGAGCATGGCAAGGAAAGGACCCGGAATCTAGAGGAACTGCCTCGAAGAATCAAGGGGGAGGTCTATGAGCGGCTCAGTCGGGTCATTGATCCGGAACTGGGCCGATCCATTACTGATCTGGGCATGATCACCGACATCATTGTCGAGCCAGCCAGGGATGCCCAAGCCGACTACGAGGTGACCGTGCGGGTGGAGCTGACCATCAAGGGATGCCCATTGTCGACCACTATTACCAACCAGATCAATGGAACCGTGACCTCATATCCGCGAGCCCGGCTGCGCCCGCATATCGATGTCTCCTCGATGAGCCGGGAGAAGCTGGACAACCTGGTAGCCGACCTCAAGGCGGCCCGGCGCAGCAATCCCTTTTCCAAGCCTGGCGTGGGCACCCGCATCTTTGCCATCGCCTCGGGCAAGGGCGGCGTGGGCAAGTCCTCGGTGACCGTCAATCTTGCTGCCACCTTGGCTGCCCTGGGCTATGACACGGCCGCCATTGACGCGGACATCTACGGATTCTCCCTGCCTGGGCTCTTCGGCGTGCGCAATCGGCCTACCAATCTGCATGGCATGTTGATGCCGGTCACCGCCTGGGGGGTCAAGCTGATCTCCATCGGCATGTTCGCCGGGTCGGACCGGGCCATCCTCTGGAGGGGTCCGCGCCTGCAGCGCTCGCTGGAACAGTTCCTCTCTGATGTCTGGTGGGGCGACCCCGATGTGCTTCTGCTGGATCTGGCCCCAGGCACCGGAGACATGGCCCTGTCCGTGGCCCAGGCCCTGCCCAACAGCCGGCTGATCGTGGTCACCACCCCCCAGCCATCGGCCTCGCAGGTGGCTGTTCGCTCAGGTCTGGTGGCCCTGCAGCTGCCCACTAAAGTCCAGGGTGTGATCGAAAACATGTCCTGGTACGAGCACAATGGCGAACGGCTTCGCATCTTCGGTCAGGGAGGCGGCCAGCGTGTGGCCGACCAGCTGACCCGTGACCTGGGATATCAGGTGCCCCTGCTGGAGCAGCTGCCCCTGCAGACCGACCTGCGCGAGTCTGGAGAGTCCGGGCGACCGGCTGTACTCAGACCGGATGGATCCCTGGATGACTCTCCGCTGACCAAACGGTTTGTGGACCTGGCCAAGACCTTGATGGCGGGTTCGGAGCCTGGCGATGCCCGTCGGGCTGCCGGCGAAGACTGACTTTAAATGAGGACTGGCAACTGCGGATCTGCCTTCTTGGACGCCTTTCGAATCTGCCCCTTCCGAAGTTTTGCCCGGCGTCGTGCCTTGCCTGAGATTAGATGGCGGCCGGGCTCTTCTGGCTGGTGATCTGCCGCGATGGGATGGCCAGGAACCAGGGCACTGCCAGCACGACCAGGCCAATGGCACACATGGCCAGGAAGGGGATGACCTCATGTCCGGCCAGGATGTAGGAGGCGAACATGGGTCCTACGATGTAGCCCAGGGAGGCAGCTGTGTTGAGCAGGCCGAACATGCGTCCGCTAAATGATGGCCCGGCCAGCTCGGCGGCCACCACCGGCTGGGAGATGCCCATCATGACCTCGCCCAGTCCGAAAATGGTGATGCCCAGGGAGGCTATGCTCAGGGCGCCGGGGGTGGAATCCAGGCGCAGGCCAAGGACGATGATCACCCAGGCCGCAGCCCAGAAGACCGGCACGGTGCGCAGCAGGCGCACGTGGTTGGCGTTCTTGAGCCGGGGCAGCAGCACGATATTCATGATGACCACTGAGAAAGTGTTGACCACGTCCACCACCGAAAGGGACCAGCGGGGGATGTGCGGATCCGAAATCAGGGTGGTGACCAGACCGGCGTCAAACTGAGAGTAGCCGAAAAGGTCCATGAAGAAGGTGCCTAGGGTCAGCAGGGCCATGGAGGCCAGCACCCTGGTCAGTGAGCTGGTTCGCCCTCCGAAGGTGCCGTTGATGGCCATGCTTTCTTTGTTGTCCGACTGCTTAGCCTGCAGAGCGCCCGTGGCCCCTGCGGATTCCTGGACGGCCTCCCGCTCTGCCTTGGCCTTGAGTTCAGCCGTCAGCCGACGCAGCTGCCAGTGGCGTTCGATGACCAACAGGGACAGGCTGAGCAGGACGAATCCCAGAGCCCTGCCGCCGAAGCCAATGCGGTAAAGGAAGTCCTGGCCGCCGGCGGCCAGCAGTCCGCCCACGGCCGCTCCAAGGCCGATGCCCAGGTTGAGCTCGGCTTGGTTTATTCCGTAGACGATCCGGTGTTGCTCCCGGGTGGAGATCTGCGTCAGAATGCTTGCCCAGGAGGTCTGCATACCCATCCCCAGGCCCGAGACGAAGGCTCCCGCCACTGCTGCCCGGTAGTCGTGGGCCACGGTGAAGATCAGGGGGCCGATGACCGAAAAGATCATGGCCGTATGCATGGCCAGCCAGGAGGAGCGGCGATCAGAGACCCATCCGATGATGGGATTGGAAATAAGGGATCCCACCGAGCTGATAGTTACCAGGAGGGCGGCCTCGCTCATGGTGGCGCCCAGGGAATGGGTGGCAAAGAGCAGCTCGATGGGCATGACCAGGCCGATGCCGAAGTTGCACATGAGGTCCACGATGAGCATGGCTCGCAGATATACGGGCAACTCCATGAACTCACGCAGCCAGCGCATCGGTCTACACCTCCATCGGATCCGTTTTTCATACCTGCCTTTCATTCTGGCCTGACCGCTGCCGGAGGGCCGGAGCTGGCGTGTTGCCATCAATTGGCGGATGCCGATGGTCGTGATAATACAAACAGGCCTGACCTTTCAGCAGGAAGGATCAGGCCCTATGCGACCTGGCTGGTCAGCCAGCCTTAGTCGGCATGAGAACTCAGATGTGGAAGTAGAGCTCGTACTCCAGAGGGGTGGGGGCCAGACGGGTCTGGTCCAACTCGCCGCGCTTCAAGTCCAGCCAGGTCTGGATCAGGTCGTCGGTGAAGACATCGCCCTCGCTGAGGAAGTCATGGTCCTCCTCCAAGGCATTCAGCGCCTCCTCCAGGGAGCCGGGTACCTGCTTGATCTGGGCATGCTCCTCCGGAGGCAGCTCATAGAGGTCCTTGTCGATCGGGGCCGGAGGCTCGGTGTGGTTGAGGATGCCGTCCAGCCCTGCCATCAGCTGGGCCGAGAAGGCCAGGAAGGGGTTGCAGGAGGGGTCGGGGGCGCGGAACTCGATCCGCTTGGCAGCCGGCGAGGTGCCGGCCAGAGGGATGCGGATGGCCGCCGAACGGTTTCGCGCCGAGTAGACCAGGTTGACCGGGGCCTCGTAGCCGGGCACCAGCCGCTTGTAGGAGTTGGTGGAGGGGTTGGTGAAGGCCAGAACGGACGAGGCATGCTCGATCAGGCCGCCCACGTACCAGCGGGCGATGTCGGAGAGTCCGCCATAGCCATTCTCGTCATAGAAGAGGGGCTTGCCATCCTTCCAGAGGGACTGATGGCAGTGCATGCCAGTCCCGTTGTCACCGGCGATGGGCTTGGGCATGAAGGTGGCCGCCTTGCCGGCCAGGGCAGCGGTTTCGTGAACCACGTACTTGTACTTCATCAGGTCGTCGCCAGCGTGCAGCAGGGTGTTGAAGCGATAGTTGATCTCCTGCTGGCCGGCGCCGCCCACCTCGTGATGGGAGCGTTCCAGGATCAGGCCCACCTTCTGCAGGTTGGCCACCATGTCGTCGCGCAGATCCTGGTAGTGATCGATGGGCGGCACGGGGAAGTAGCCCCTCTTGACCCGGTTCTTGAAACCGATGTTGTCGGAGCCGTCTTCCTCGACATCCACGCCCGAGTTCCAAGGGGCCTCGATGGAGTCGACCTCGTAGAAGGAGCGCTGCATGCTGTTCTCGAAGCGGACCTTGTCGAAGATGAAGAACTCAGCCTCAGGAGCAAAGGATGCCGTGTCGGCGATGCCGGTGGAGCGAAGATAGGCCTCAGCCTTGGAGGCGATCTGCCGGGGGTCGCGCGAGTATGGCTCGTCGGTCACCGGGTCCACGATGGAGAATGCCACGTTCAAAGTGCGGTGGCGGCGGAATGGATCCAGATAGGCTGTTTCAGGGTCTGGAATCAGCTTCATATCGGATTCGTTGATGGCTTGGAATCCTTGGACGGAGGAGCCGTCGAAGGCCATGCCGTCAGTGAAAGCGTCTTTCAGGAATTCACTGGCGGGCACGGTGAAGTGCTGTTGTACCCCGATCAGGTCCGTGAACCTGACTGAGACATATTCCACGCCCTCCTGGTTGATCAGAGCTTCGCAATCGGCCTTTGATTTCAGTTCTTTCACTGAACTGCTCCTTTCCTGAAAACCGTAACATCCAGTCTAGGGGACCGGTTTTTCGGCAATGCGCCGTTGAGGTTACAGGGGTGTTTCATGCGAAGGTCCCAGCGCCTCCTTGGAGGAGATGCCGGGACCTTCGCAACAGTCAGCGCCCACGCATGGCCTTGCGACTGACGCGTATCTTGGTCGGATCAATGCCCTTGGGCATTCCCAGTGCATTCTGCCGCTTTTGCAGGGTGACCAGCCTGTCGTTCAGGGTCTCCAGCTCGGTGGCGGTCAGCTTGATCTTCTTTTTGACCACGGTGCGCTGGAGCTTGTTCAGCGGAACCTGGTCGGGGCCGTGACCCACGCTGATCCGGTAGATCGGGATGGCGGACCCGCGGGTGATGCGGCGGATCTTCTCCTCCTCGCGGTTCATGGCCTTGTTGACGCGGTTGTAGTCGCCCTCGGCTATCAGATAGACCCCGGTGCGGCCGGTGCCCCTCCAGACGGCATCCTTGGTCTTGGCATCAATCCAGACGGGTTCCTGGGGGAAGGAGAAGCCTGCCTTGGAGATGCTGCTCAGCACGGCGGCGGCAGCGCCAGGACGGCCCTCCATCTTAGCGTAGCCTACCCGGTCAGAGCGCCTTGTCAGGGTCATGGTGGCCAGAAGCAGGCCGACCATGATGCCCAGGAGCACGGTAAGAATCCAGGACAGCCAGCCAAAGTGAACCAGCAGGCAGATCACCACTGCTATCAGTGTGGGCACCAGAATGGCCGCGGCCAGCAGCCAGGGAAGGGCCTTGTCCTCTTCGTAAGTGAATCGGTAGATCTTGACGATCTGGCTGATCGTGCTGGTCTTCTTTTTTGCTTTTTTGCCCTTGGTGTCCTCTGTAGCCATGCCATCCTCACTTGGAAACGTTCGCTGGTTGACCAGTCTACCGCATGCCTACCGCATATTCAGAGGTCTGCCATCAGCCTTAAGCAGGGCCTCTCCAATGGCTTCGGAGAACGTGGGATGTGGGTGAATGAGCCCGGCCGCCCGGTGCAAGGGGATCTGGTTGCCCACCAGCTGCTGGGCTTCAGCGATGTTCTCGGATGCCTGGGGGGAGACCACCTCCAGACCGACCACCATCTGCTTCTCCAGATCAGTGGCTTGGCAGGCTGTGATCAGGCTGAGGGTGCCCTGCAGGCCGCTCATGCGCATGCGCGAGTTGGCCATCATGGGGTAGATGGTCTCCTTGACCTGGTTCAGCGATGGATCCTCCTCGGCCTCCTGGCGGCTGAAGCCCACAGCTGCTGCCTGGGGGGAGGAGAAGACCACGCGGGGAATGGTGGCCTCGTTGACGGGTTCAGGATCCAGGCCAGAGGCGGCATCGGCCAGGGTTATGCCCTGCTGGAAGGCCCTGTGGGCCAGATGGTGACCTGGGGTGATGTCACCCAGGGCCCAGACACGGTCACGGCTGGTGCGCCCCTGGGAGTCAGTCAGAACCTGGCCATGCTCGTCCAGGTCGATGCCCAGCTCTTTCATATGCTTGGGGTTGGTATTGGGATCTCTGCCGATGGCCACCAGTACCAGATCAGTCTCGATCGCTCCCGCATGGCCCTTGTCGTCGGACGGCTGGTAGTCGACCTGAATGCCCCCGTCTGCGGGCAGACGGTGCCCTCCCGAGCAGCGGGCATGGGTGATGATCTGAATCCCCTGACGCTCCAGCTCCCGAGTCATGATCTGGCCTGTTCGCCGACCCCAGTGGGAGAGCACCCGGTCATGTCTGATCATCAGGGTCACCTGGCAGCCGGCTTGGTTCCAGATAGTGGCGAATTCCAGGGCCACCGCACCTGAACCGATAATCAGCGCCCGGTGGGGGAAGGGCTTGAGTGCTAGAGCCCGGTCGGTGTCGATGACAAGATCATCGAAAGGGAGTTCTTCCAGGGCTCTGGCATGAGACCCAGTGGCCAGGATCGTGTCGCAGGTAGTCAGACGGGTTCGATTGCCGTCAGCAGCGGCCACCTCCACCAGGCCGTCACCGACAATGGTGCCGTGGCCGTGCACCACGGTGATGCCACGCTGCTTGAGCAGGTTTGACAGACCGCCGGTCATGGCATCGACCATCCGGTCCTGATAGTCCTGAAGCTTCTGATAATCGATGTTGGCCGACTCGATATTGATCCCCATGGCTGCCCCAAGGCTAGCCTGTTCCAGAACCTGGGTGGCTGTCAGCAGGGCCTTGGTAGGGATGCATCCGCGGTTCAGGCAGACGCCGCCAACAACAGGGTCCTGCTCAACCAAGGCCACACGTCCGCCCAGCTCTGCCGTGCGAAGGGCCGTGGCATAGCCGCCTGGGCCGGATCCGATGATGATGGTGTCGTACTGGCGGCTGTCGGCATCCCATGGGTCAAGAGACTTTGTAGCGGGTTGGTTGATCGATTGCTGCATAACAACACATGCTAGCCGTACCGGCTGGGAGAATGAAGACCATTGGCATAATGCGGAGTGAATACGGAGACCGCCCGGAACCCTAGGGGCACCGGGCGGGTTAACCGACCCGCCGGCCGGCGGGCAAGGACGATTGCTCGTCAGTCGGGCCAGTGCCCCCGCTTGCTCTGCTTAGGCTTGGGAACCCGCCAGCGCCGGACCATCATGGCCCGTTGCCAGGCGTAGGAGGCCGATCGTGAACCCTTGGCCACCGAGCGTTCGCCGAACTTGCCGATCAGCAGGCCCTTGAGCTTGCGCCACATCAGCCAGGTGTCGATCAGGGCCACGATCAGGTAGCCATAGAGAAGGACGGTCACCACCATGGTGAAGGCAGCATAATGCTGCGGACCCACGAACATGCCCATCAGGGTGGCCACGAACATAAGAATGATGGCCGGGAAGATCCATTCCAGCAGATTGAAGCGGGCATCCACATAGTCGCGGATGTAGATTCTCCAAGGCAGGCGCTCCGATTTGGGCATGTGGTTGATATCGCCGGTCCTCATGGCCTCGTACTGAGCATCCTCACGGGCTCGGATCCGGGCCTTGGCAGCCTTGCGCGAGGCCTTGCGGTCCTTGGGGACCAGCGGGCGCAGGTTCCTGGCCTCGGCCTGCTTGCGCTTGGGTGTAGGGCGTCCCTTGCCCCGTACCTCTTCAGCGGAGGCCGTCTGGTCCGCCTCCGCCTCTTTGTCCCGTCGATCCTTGCGTGAGAAGGGGTTCCATGTCATGCGAACAGGTTACGGTGACGCCTAGACTCGCAAGCACTGATTCACAAGCAATTATAGGAGGTAGTGATGGCGGAACTGGGCCTGGAGACGATCCGTACCCGTGTGCAAGACGATAGGAGCCGGATCGTCGATCTGCTCAAGGGCAAGATCGCTTTGGCTTCGGTTTCAGCCAAGGGAATCACCGGGGATCACATGCGGCGCTCGGCCGACTATGTGGCCGGACAGCTTAGGCAGGTGGGTGTGGATGCCCGCGTAGTTCAGGCCACCAACCCTGACGGGACTCCGGGCGCCTTTGAGGTCATCGGATCCCGGCAGGTGGACGATAAGGCCCCGACCGTCCTGCTCTATGCCCATCATGATGTGCAGCCGGTGCCCGATTCCTCCCAGTGGTCCACTGACCCCTTTACCGGCGTGGAAAAGGAGGGGCGGCTCTACGGACGCGGATCAGCCGACGACGGCGGTGGCATTGCCATCCACTCGGGTGCTCTGCATGCCTTGGACAAGGACCTGCGCGTCAATGTCAAGGTCTTCATCGAGGGGGAGGAGGAGATGGGCTCGCGCAGCTTTATTCCGTTCCTCCAGGCTCATCGGGATGACTTCGCCTCGGATCTGATCATCGTGGCCGATTCGGGCAACTGGTCGGCAGACACTCCAAGCCTGACCACATCTCTGCGGGGGAATGCAGACCTGGATGTCACGGTCACAGTTCTGGAGCATCCAGTCCACTCCGGGCAGTTCGGCGGGCCTATCCTAGATGCCAATACCCTGGCTGCCATGCTGATTGCCTCCATGTATGACGACCAGGGTCAGCTGGCGGTGCCCGGCCTGGAGGGCGGACAGCCCATCGGCGGTCTGCAGCGTGACCTGGACCAGGCCCAGCTGCGTGCGGATGCCGGTGTTGTGGACTCCTACCGACTGGCCGGAACCGACTCCCTGGCCTCCAGGCTCTGGACCAAGCCGGCGGCGGCGGTGATCGGCTTCGATGCCCATCCAGTAAAAGGCTCCTTCAACGTGTTGGCCGACAAGACCCGCTTCCGCATTTCGCTGCGTACCGCGCCCACCCAGCGGCCTGAGCAGGCCGCGCAGGCCCTGGCCGATTTTTTGATTGCTCATGCCCCTCATGGGGCCAGGGTAGAGGTCGCCCCCAGCGACATGGGCATGGGATGGGCCATGGATGCCGACAGCCCGGTGGTTCGGCAGGCTGAGGAGTCCATGCGGCAGGCCTTCGGGCGTGACCCGGTCAACAAGGGCGAGGGCGGATCCATCCCCTTCATCCCCGAGCTCAAGCGGCTCTTCCCTGAGGCCCAGGTCCTGGTGACCGGCCCTGAGGATCCCCAGTCCAACGCGCACAGTCCGAACGAGTCCATTTCCCTGCAGGGGCTGGTCGACAACATCATCACCGAGGCCCTCCTGCTGGATTCCCTTGACCATCGTATGTTCTAGAATGCCAAGTGACACGGGGGCCGTATGCTCAAGGGCGTGCGGCTGAGAGGAGGCTCAGCCTCAACCGGACGAACGTTTACCGGGTAATGCCGGCGCACGGATGTCACTGGACCCGTGCCTGAACGGGATGGCGCTCATAGGGGGCGCCCCGAGGAAAGGCACAAGATCATGACTGATGGTCATTTCATGAACAATACTGTTTCCGGACCGGAGCCGGAGTCTGACGGGACTCCCTCCCAAGTCCGGATCCCCTCCAGACGGTGGAGGGTGGTGGATATCGCTGTTGCCTCGGTCATCGGGGTGGCTTCCGCCGTCATCTACTGGGTGGTCGCCATGGTGACTACCATTCCCTGGTCCTTCCTGGACGGGGTTGTGCCTGGTCTGGGCGGTATTCTCAACGGCCTCTACCTATTCGCCGGGCCCTTGGCATCGGTCATCGTACGCAAGCCAGGTGCAGCCGTCTATGCCGAGCTGGTCGCCGCCATCCTGGAGTCGCTGCTGGGCAGCCTTTGGGTGCCTGTGGAGACCATACTGATCGGTCTGCTTCAGGGCTTCATGGCTGAGCTGGTCTTCATGCTGCTGCGTTACCGGCGTTGGAACATGTCCACGGTGGCACTGTCGGGCGCTGCCGCTGGTTTCGGCTGCTGGCTGTACTCCTTCTGCACGCACCTGCAGGCCATCAACCTGACCGGCCCCTATGGGGTGATTTATCTGATAGCCACCCTGATTTCCGGCGCGCTGATCGCCGGAGTGCTGGTCTGGTACCTCTACAAGGCCATCGCCGCAACCGGGGCCCTGGACCGCTTCGCCTCCGGCCGCGATATCCGCGCGGCCGGGAAGTAGAGGTCCGGGCGTGGACCAGAGCATCCAGGACAATCCCTACCGACCAGCAGCTTTGGAACTGCGCGGCTGGGGTTATCGGCATGCCTACCGTAACCACTTCGCCGTCAGGGATCTGTCCCTGAGCATTCCTGCAGGTCAGCGCGTGCTGCTGCTGGGAGCTTCCGGCATTGGCAAATCGACCATCCTCGAGGGTGTGGCCGGGTTGCTGGGCGATCATGTCCCGCAGAGCGGCCAGGACCAGGTTGAGGACGATGAGGGCGGAGTGACCCAGGGCCAGGTCCTGATTGACGGCAATCCCGCTGTCTCCAGCCGGGGGCGTGTGGGCCTGGTCCTGCAGGATCCGGATGCTCAGGCCATCTTTCAGCGGCTGGGCGACAATGTGGCCTTCGGACCTGAGAACATGGGGCTGCCCCGCGAGGAGATTTGGCCACGGGTGCGAAAGGCCATGGCCGAGGTGGGTTTGGCTGACCTGCAGCTGACCCGGTCCACCATGCATCTGAGCGGAGGGCAGATGCAGCGTCTGGCCCTGGCGGGTGCTCTGGCCATGCAGCCTGGGCTGCTCCTGTTGGACGAGCCCACGGCCAACCTGGATCCGGTCGGTGTCGAGCAGATTGTCGATGCCGTCAGGAGGGTCCTGGACCGGCAAGGCTCCACCATGGTTCTGGTCGAGCACCGGGCAGGGCCTTGGATGGATATGATCGACCGGATCATCGTGCTTGGGCTGGGCGAAGTTGAAGACAATACCGTCGGATCGGGTGCTGCGGTCTATCGCAAGACTGTGATCATGGCAGACGGCAGCCCCCAGGAGGTCTTCACTGATCCTGGGCTGGACCTGGCCTCCCTGGGCATCTGGGTTCCCGAAGCCTACAGGAGCGCCAGGGATTCGCTCCCCGAACTTGGACGGGTCCGGACCCGGTCAGGGCAATCTGGCCCCGGCCAGGATGGCCATCCCGTCCTACTGACCGCCCAGGATCTGGCGGTGGGCCGTCAGGGGAAGGCAGTGGCCGAGCATATCGATCTGGAATTCAGGGCCGGACAGATCACCGCCCTGGTCGGGGCCAACGGGGCCGGCAAGTCCACGCTGGCCATGACCCTGGCTGGCCTGCTGAAGCCGGTGGCCGGTTCGGTCCTTGCCCAGGATCGCCTGCTTCGGGGACCCCAGGGGCAGATGCCTGCTGAGCCCGAGCCCATTCGATGGACCTCATCCCAGCTGGCGGCGCGTATCGCCTATGTTTTTCAGAATCCCGAACATCAGTTCGCCCGGGGCACGGTACTGGATGAGGTCAAACTGGCCCCCCTCCGCACCGGCATGAGCGAGGACGGGGCTCAGGCCCGCGCCCAGGAACTGTTGGGCCGATTCAGGCTGAGGCAGTACGCGCGTGCCAACCCTTACACGCTCTCGGGCGGCGAAAAGCGGCGGCTCACTGTGGCCTCAGCCCTTGCCGCTGCACCCCAGGTGCTGATTCTTGACGAGCCCACCTTCGGTCAGGACAGGAACACCTGGGTCAGCATGGCTCAGCTGATTGCAGACATGCGCGACCAGGGAGCCTGCATCATCCTAGTCACCCACGACCGGGAACTGGTTCAGGCCCTGGATGCCCGCCTTGTGGAGATGATGCCTCCGGGAGCCCAGAAGGCCGTCTGGCCTGCAGTGGGATCATCGCAGACTTATCAGAAGACCATTGCGGCCAAGTTGACCGTCACGCCCATGGATCATCGGGACGAACCGGTCAAGCCGGCCAGCCGGTCGCCATACATAGCCTCCATCAATCCTGCCTTCCGTCTGATGGGGGCCTTTCTGGCGGCTCTGCCCCTGCTGATCAGCCTGGACCCGGTCTCGGCCACGACGGCCCTGATCCTGGAGTTCCTGCTGCTGGGTACTGCAGGCTTCACGCCCCTGCGTGTGGTCAGATCCACCTGGCCCATCTTCCTGGGGGCGCCAGGTTCGGCCCTGGCGATCATCCTCTATGGCAAGAGCGGCGGCGCCACCTTCTGGCAGTGGGGGATGATCCACATTACTCAGCGCTCGCTTGACTTGGCCCTGGCCACTGCTCTGCGAATCCTGGCCATCGGGATCCCCGCCATCATCACCGTACTGGGAATAGACGCCACCGACCTGGCAGATGCCTTTAGCCAGGTGCTCCACTTGCCTGATCGCTTCGTCTACGGGGGGCTGGCCGGCATGCGGCTCTTCACTGTTCTCAAAGATGATTGGTCGGCTCTGACCGCCTCGCGCCGCAGCCGTGGACTGGGCGATGAGAACCGCTTCAAGGCCTTTATGCCACAAGCCTTCGCACTGCTGGTCCTGTCCATCAGGCGTTCGACGACCTTGGCCACGGCCATGGAGGCCAGGGGCTTCGGCGGCAGCACACCACGCACCCATGCCCGGGTCTCCCGGGTCAGACCATGTGATGTGGGCTTCCTGCTTATCTGCTTGGCTGTGCCTGCCATTTCCTTGACCGTGGCTGCGCTGACCGGCTCCATTGCCTTCTTCGGCAACTGACCATCAGGGTTTTTACGCAGCAGACCCAGATATGGAGGGACCCCGGGTCCTTCCACCTCCCGCAGAGAGGAAAGGACCGGGGTCCGCCTGTGGTTGGAAGCGCCGGCCTCTTACCTGGCCAGTGTTGTGTTGATGTTGCGCACCTCGTCGAAGCGCTTGGAGGCGTCCTCCCAATTGACGATGTGCCACCAAGCCTTGACATAGCTGGCCCGGTCGTTCAGGTACTCCAAATAGTAGGCGTGCTCCCAGAGGTCCAGCAGGACCAACGGGAAGATGGTGACGGGCAGGTTGCCCTGGTGGTCGTACATCTGCAGGGTGACCAGGCGCTCGCCCAGGGTATCCCAGGCCAGGACGGCCCAGCCGGAGCCCTGGATGCCTGCGCACATGGACTCGAAGTAGGTCTGGAAGCCCTGGAAGGACCCGAACTGGTCCTCGATGGCGGCCTTGAGCTCGCCAGTGGGCTCCTGGCCATCTGCCGGGGCCATGTTCTTCCAGAAGATGGAGTGGTTCTTGTGTCCGGCCAGGTTGAAGGCCAGGTTCTTCTCCAGCAGGTTGGACTGAGCAACGTCGCCGGACTCGGCCGCGTCGTGGATCTGCTCCAGGGCCTTGTTGGCACCGTTCACATAAGCCTGATGGTGCTTGTCATGGTGCAGCTCCATGATCTTGCCGGACACGTACGGCTCCAGCGCCGAGTAGTCGTAGGGCAGATCGGGAAGTGTGTATACGGGCATATCGTCTCCTCACAATGATTCTGGCCAAGCCAGATGGGCGATGGTCGGTCTGCGCCATACCAACGACGGACGTGGCCGACCCGACCGGTTCTTTCACCCTAGCCCCTTGTCCGGCGAGCACAAGGGGTAAGGGCTTTTCTTTCAGTGAACTTTCCCACAGACATAGGCCCATCAGGCTCCGACTGCCGTGCTTTCACTGGCCAGGGCTAGAGTTGTGCCCATGCCCTTTGATGACTCCCTTCTTGACAATCCCCGTGCCCAACGAATTCGCCGCTTGGCTGAACTGCAGGATCGGCGTGCCCGGCAGCGTCATAGCCGCTTCCTGATAGAGGGGCCGCAGAGCGTGCGCGAGGCGATTCGCTGGCGTCCCGACCTGCTGACTGACCTCTATATTCAGGCGGATGAGTCCTCTCCTGCAGCTCAGGGCGGTCATCCGCGGCCGCTCAACGAGACCGTAGGCGCCATCCTGGAGCAGGCCAGGGAGCTGCCCGACTGCTACGGACACTTCGTCTCCGCTCGGGTCATGCGTGCCATCAGCGGCAATACCCAGGGAATTCTGGCCCAGGCGCGCACGGACGGATTCCTGGCCCAGCCGACGGACCTTGACAATTCCCTGAGCCGGACGGGGGAGGGGCCCGACCTGGTGGCAGCCTTCTGGCAGATTCGTGATCCAGGCAACGCTGGAACCGTCATCCGCACCGCCGATGCTGCCGGTTGCAGGGCGGTCATCCTTGTGGACCAGTGCGTAGAAACTACCAATCCCAAGGTCATTCGATCCACAGCCGGATCGGCCTTTCACATACCCCTGATGACCATGGGCACCGATGACTTCCTGGCCCTGTGCAGACGGCAGGGCCGGGCCATGGTGGCGGCCGATGTCTATGGCACACCGGACAAACCCGTCCGCTCCCTCACTGAATTGATGGCGGGCGGCACCATGGCCAAGTCAGACTCGGCGGGTCAGCCCATGGCCCTGCTCTTCGGAAATGAGGCGCGCGGGTTGCCCAATGAGCTGCTGCAGGCCATGGATCAGATCGTCCGCATCCCTATATATGGGCGGGCTGAATCGCTCAATCTGGCTACCTCGGCGGCGGTGCTGCTCTATGCCATGGCCATGTCGAGTCGTATTGAAAGAATGTGAAGGCGTCAACGACCGGGATTTCCGCTGATTTGCGGCCCGGACACGGCATTGGCAACAGTGGAAAGGTCCATGGTGGCACAGGTAGAATTCGACCCCGCGGCGATGACCGACGAGGTCAACGAGGGCATCGGCAGGATTCGCGAGGCCTCCGATCTGGAGGGGCTTCAGGCGATTAAGGCCAGGTATGCGGGGACAGGTTCAGCCCTGGCCGGGGCCGGCCGGCTCATCGGATCCCTGCCGGCAGGTCAGAAGAAAACCGCTGGCCGCCTGGTGGGCAAGCTCAAGGCTGATTTCGGCCGTGCCTACGGGCTCAAGGAGAGGCAGCTGCGCCAGGAGGAGGAGTCCCGCCGCCTGGCTGCCGAGCAGGTGGATATGACCCTGCCGGTCAACCGCCGTCCCCAGGGCGCTCGGCATCCACTGTCCAAGCTCATGGAGGATGTAGAGGATTTCTTCGTCTCCATGGGTTGGAGCATCGCCCAGGGTCCCGAGTTGGAAGCCGAGTGGTACAACTTCGATGCCCTCAACTTCGGCCCGGACCATCCTGCCCGTCAGATGCAGGACACCTTCTACGTCCAGGGCAGCCAGGCCAGGGATGCCGCCGGTTTCGTCGGGTCCAACATGGTCATGCGCACCCATACCTCACCCGATCAGGCCCGCTCTTTGATAACCCGTGGTGTGCCGCTCTACGTGGCCTGCACGGGCAGGGTCTTTCGCACCGACGAGCTGGATGCCACCCACACCCCGGTTTTCCACCAGTGTGAGGCCATCGCCGTCGACGAGCATTTGACCATGGCCGACCTCAAGGGGACCCTGGACAAGCTCGCTGTGGCCATGTTCGGTCCCGAGGCCCGGACCAGACTGCGGCCCTCATACTTCCCCTTCACCGAGCCCAGCGCCGAGATGGACCTCTGGTTCCCAGACAAGAAGGGTGGCCCCGGATGGATCGAATGGGGAGGCTGCGGCATGGTCAACCCCAACGTTCTGAGGTCGGCCGGCTTGGACCCGCAGCGCTACTCAGGCTTCGCCTTCGGTGTGGGCATGGAGCGTACCCTGCTCCTGCGTCACGACATCAATGACATGCACGACCTGGTCGAAGGCGACGTGCGGTTCAGCCAGCAGTTCGAGATGGGGGAGTGACCGTCAGATGCCAATGGTAGATATCGACTGGCTCAAGGAGCATGTGCAGGTCCCTGAGGATCTGACCTATGAACAGCTGGCCAAGGACCTGGTCCGGGTCGGTCTGGAGGAAGAGGACATCCACCAGTCTACGGTGACCGGCCCCATCGTGGTCGGCTATGTGGTGGATGCCGAGCCTGAGCCTCAGAAGAACGGCAAGACCATCAACTGGTGCCATGTGGATGTAGGCGAGCAGTACAACGCCGTGGATGAACATGGCCGCAAGGTGCCCCGGGGCATCGTTTGCGGGGCACCCAACATGGCTGCGGGCGAGAAGGTGGTGGTGACCCTGCCGGGGGCTGTCCTGCCTGGAGACTTCCACATCGAACCGCGCAAGACCTATGGCCATATCTCTGACGGCATGTGCGCTTCAGAGCGCGAGCTGGGGCTGGGTTCGGACCATCAGGGCATCATCCTGCTGCGAAACTACGGGTTCACCCCCGAGCAGTACGAGCAGCTCAAGCCAGGGGACGATGCCATGGCCCTGTTGCATATGAACAGGCCTGTCCTGGAAATTAATATCACCCCCGACCGGGGTTACGCCTTCTCCTATCGGGGAGTTGCCCGGGAATACCACCACTCTACGGGCGCTGAGTACACGGATCCGGTGATCGAGCTTAACAAGACCGTGCCGGCCCCCGCAGCCCAGGAGGATCAGGCTCCACTGGCCGTGCGTATTGAGGATGACAACCCCATTCATGGTCAGCCCGGTTGCGACCGGTATTATCTGCGTGCCCTGACCGGATGCGACCCCAAGGCGGCGACTCCCAGTTGGATGCGCCGTCGGCTGGTTCGAGCCGGCACGCGTTCCATCAGCTTGCCGGTGGACATCACCAACTACGTCATGTTGGATCTGGGCCAGCCTCTGCACGCCTACGACCTGGATAAGCTCAGTGGGCCCATCGTCGTCCGCAGGGCCAGGCAGGGTGAGCACCTGACCACTCTGGATGGCAAGGACCGCGAGCTCAGCATCGAAGATCTGCTCATCACCGACTCGCCCGAGGGACAAGAAGGATCCCGCATCCTGGGATTGGCCGGAGTCATGGGCGGTCTATATGGGGAGGTGACGGATAAGACACGGAACATCCTGATCGAGTCCGCCCACTTCGACCAAGTGACCATTGCCCGAACCGCCCGTCGCCACAAGCTGCCTTCGGAGGCCTCCAAGCGCTTTGAGCGCGGGGTTGATCCGCAGATGCAGCCGGCCGCTGCAGCCATGGCTGCCGACCTGTTGCATCGCCTTGCCGGTGGCCGGGATCTGGATGCTCCGCTGGATATGGACCAGACCAAGCCCATGCCGGTCATCGACTTTGCCGTCAGCGAGGTGGCCCGTCTGACCGGTCTGGAGGTGGAGCCCCAACGCATCGTGGCCATTCTGCGCGACATTGGCTGCACGGTCCAGGGCGATCCTCAAGACCGGCTGTCGGTGACTCCGCCAACCTGGAGGCCCGACCTGGGCGAGAGCTGCGATCTGGTCGAGGAAGTGGCCCGCTTGGTGGGCTACGACCGCATCCCTGTCACCGTGCCATCACCCAAGGTGTCCGGGGCGGTTGGCCTGACCGATCGCCAGCAGCGTCGCCGTTGGGTGGCCGACACCCTGGCCGAATATGGGCTGACCGAGGTTCTGGACTACCCGTTCGTCGGCGACAATGATTTCAAGGCCTTCGGCATGGACCTTGACGGGGCCCATGTCAACAGCGTGGAGCTGGCCAACCCCATGGCCGCTGACAGGCCCTATCTAAGGCAGAGCCTACTGCTGCCGCTGGCCAACACCGTGGAGCGCAACCTGCGACGCGGCAACACGGATGTGCGCCTCTTCGAGATCGGCTATGTCTTCCGCCGCGACCCCGAGGCTCCTGCGGTGCCCACCCTTCCGGGCGGCGTGCGGCCCAGCGACGAGGATCTGGCCCGCCTGGACCAGGGTCTGCCGGAACAGCGGTTGCATGTGGCGGCCCTGCTGACCGGCCGTGCCCAGGAGGACGGCTGGCTCAAGGACAGCAGGGATGTGGACTGGACAGATGCAGTCGAATCGGCTCGTCGGGTCCTGGACAGGCTGGGGGCACATTATCGCCTGGATCAGCCCCCGGCCGGGCAGGTACCCGGCCAGTGGCATCCGGGACGTACCGCCAGGCTGGTCCTTAACGACGGCTCGCTTGTTGGCATGGTGGGTGAGCTGCATCCTCGGGTCGATCAGGCTCTGGGCTTCCCTGTCCACTCGGCCGCCTTCGAGCTGAGTCTGGACATGGTGCTGGACCATCTGGATTACACTCCCCTGCAGGCCAAGCCGGTCTCGACCTTCCCGCCGGTCCGTCAGGATCTGGCTTTCACCGTGCCGGACACGGTCTCGGCCGCCGACCTGACTTCCGCCATCAGAGAAGCGGCTGGGTCTAGTCTTGAATCCATCGAGCTGTTCGACGTTTTCACTGGAGATCAGATCGGTGAGCATGCGAAATCGCTGGCCTTCGCAGTCACTTTCCGCGCCCCGGACCGTACTTTGACGTCCGAGGACAGCGAATCCCTGCGCCAGGCCATCGTTGACAAGACTGCGGGTCTGGGCGCCGTACTGCGCGCCTGACCCGGCATCAAGGGGACCGAGGGATATGACGGATTCTCAAGGACAGGGCACAGCCGGTGGACCTGATCGCCAGGATCATGAAGGGGGCGACCAGCCCTTGTACGGCGCGCGCGCCGATCGTTATCCAGGATGGAATCCGTATGTATACGGTCGCCCAGACCCTGAACCCAAGGCCAAGGAATCAGATTCGTTCCGAGGCAACCCCGCCAACAGACCTATGGGGCAGCAGGCCCCCGGACGCAGCGGGAATCCTGGGAGTTCTCAGGCCCGTCCCGGCACGCCAAGATGGCCTGCCCAGGGTATGCCCGATTTGAACGATCCCTCCCAAAATCCGGTCTATGGCCACTGGGATCCCTGCGCCATCATTGCCTTCTTCATGGCGCTGTTCCTCCCCATGCCTGTGATTCCAGCTCTGCTCGGCGGCATTTCCATGTATCGGACGCGTCGCCTGCATATGAAGGGCTATGGGCTGGCCATGGCTGCCCTGATCATCAATCTGCTCTTCACCCTGGCCTGGATCTGGCTGTTGGCCAACGGCATTTCCCTGAATGACTTCTACCAGCAGATGATGCCGTCGCCCTCAACGGGTGGCGGCGGCTCTGGCGGAGACGGCGTCAGCGCCTGAACTCTCAAGGTACGGGTGTCGCCAGCGTCGGCAGATGTTTCGGCACTTGTGCAGGTTCATGACCTGCGGGCTATGAGCAAGAAGCTGTGAAAGAGCGCCAGGAAGGACCTGACGGTTATAGGCCTGGCGGTACCATTGGTTGAAGCGGTGATGCCACTTCTTGGAAGTGAGCATTGGCGTCAATGAGTATTCATGCCTGCCAGTGGGGAGAGATTCATTCGAATGGTACGGGATGTCAATGTTGTTGTATTCGATGGATTCGAACCATTGGATGTCTTCGGGCCCTTTGATGTTTTCACCCATACAGATGCTGTCGGCGTGCGGATATTTTCCCTGGATGGCCCTGGCGCGACAGTCAGCGAGGGCGGCGCCAGGGTCGAGGCCCTGGGGCCAGAGGAGATCGATCCCAGGGGGGTTCTGCTTATACCCGGCGGATCCGGTACGCGCGCCCTGGTTGGGGATGGCCGCTGGCTAAGCAGTCTGCGGAGGCTGGCTGCGCAGTCTTCACAGGTGCTGACGGTCTGCACGGGTTCGGCTCTGCTGGCTGCTGCCGGGGCTCTGGATGGCCGACGGACTACTTCCAACGATCTGGCTTTTGACTGGGTAGTCGGCACGGGTGAGAGAGTGGATTGGATCAAAGAGGCCCGTTGGGTGGTCGATGGAAAGTTCCGCACCTCTTCGGGCATCTCGGCTGGCATCGATATGGCCTTGGACTATGTTGAAGACACTTGCGGGCCCGAGGCTGCGGACAAGGTCAGCGCCCAGATGGAATACATCCGCAACCGTGAGTCCGGTTACGACCCCTTTGCGCGGAGGAAAGCATAACGACACGCCGGATTGCATAATTATGCATTTTATCGCATGACTATTTATGATAGTGCCCGGTGGAAGGAGCGTTCATGCACCAATATACAGTGGCCGTGGTGGGAGCCTCCGGGTATGCCGGTTCGGAAATGATCCGACTCATGGCCGCTCACCCCGCCTTCCGGGTATGCACGGTCACTGGGCGCGGTTCAGCGGGTCGACTGCTGGGGGAGTTCTCGCCCAATCTTCCGAATTCGCTGGCCTCGCTAAAGATCCAGGCCACGGATCCCAAGACCCTGGCTGGTCATGATCTGGTGGTGCTGGCTCTGCCCCATGGCGCCTCTGGTCCTCTGGCAGAGCAGCTGGATCCGAAATCCATGCTGGTCGATTTAGGTGCCGACCATCGGCTGGACGATCCAGCCGACTGGCAGGACTACTACGGCGGACACTTTTTCTCTCCCTGGACCTACGGAATGCCGGAGCTGATGACGGCTGAAGGCGTTCGTCAGCGTGAACTGCTCAAGCATGCCCGCCGCATAGCTGGTCCGGGTTGCAACGTAACCGCAGTCACCCTGGCTTTCCAGCCGGCCCTGGCCGCCGGATTGGTGCAGACCGATGACCTGGTGGCCGACCTTGCTGTGGCCTACTCGGGTGCCGGTCGCTCCAGCAGCAGGATGGACTTGCTCGCAGCCCAGGCCATCAACTCAGCCCATCCCTATTCGGTCGGCGGCACCCACCGGCACATCCCCGAGATCCTGCAGAACCTGCGCAAGGCTGAAGCTTCCAATCCGGATCTGGTTGGAGATCATCAACCGATTCGCTTGGGGCTGACCCCCATCCTGGTTCCCATGTCACGCGGGATCCTTGCCGTGGTTTCGGCCAAGCTGAATGCGCGTGGACGTGCCTTAGGCACGGAGGGCATTCGTGCCGTCTGGGAAAAGATCTACGCCAAGGAGCCGTTCGTTGATCTGCTGCCCCAAGGCAGGCTCCCCTCCACGGCTGACGTGTACGGTTCGAACCTGGCCCAGATCCAGGTTCTCACAGATGAGCGCGCCGACCGTCTCTATGCTTTCGCAGCCATCGACAACCTGACCCGGGGCACCGCCGGCCAGTCCCTTCAGGCCGTCAACCTGGCCTTGGGGCTGCCCGAGGAAACCGGTCTGACAACCATAGGAGTGGCACCATGAGCATCACCTACGCTGCGGGCTTCCAGACAGGCACCGCCATCGCCCATCGTCCGGGAGGCTCACGCCGCCGCAACTTGGCCTTGGTTGTCAACAAGGGGCCCATGGACACTGCTGTAGGCGTCTTCACCCCCAACCGTTTCCGGGCCGCTCCGGTCATCTGGACCAGCAAGATTTTGGAAGAGGGTCGGGCAGGAGCCGTGGTCATCAACTCGGGCAATGCCAACGCCTGCACGGGTTCCGAGGGCCTGGACCAGGCCAAGGCCATGGCTGAGCGAACAGGCGAGAATCTGGGCCTGCCAGCCGAACAGGTTGCCGTCTGTTCCACAGGGATTATCGGCCACCTGCTGCACCTGGATCCCATACTGGCCGGCATCGACCAGGCGGCCCAGGAGCTGTCGACCAGCCAGGAGGCTGGCGAAGCGGCAGCCAAGGCCATATTGACCACCGACACCTGTACCAAGACCGTGGCCCTGGACGGGTCCGGCTGGCGGCTGGGCGGCATGGTCAAGGGCTCAGGGATGATCGCCCCGCAGCTGGCCACCATGATCTGTCTGATCACCACAGATGCCATTGTGGAGCCTGAACAGGCCCTCCGCGCTTTGTCTGAAGCCTGCCGGCTCAGCTTCAACCGGATTGATGTGGACGGTTGCATGTCCACCAATGACACGGTCCTGCTCATGGCCTCAGGCGCTTCTGGCGTTCGGCCTGATCCCAATCAGTTTCAGGAGTTGCTCAGCCAAGCCTGCGGTGAGCTGTCCCGCCGCATTGTGGCCGACGGCGAGGGCAGCCGCCACCGTATCCGTATCCAGGTGGACGGCGCCGAGAGCGAGGACGCGGCCCTGGCCTGTGCACGGGCTGTCTCCGGCTCCACTCTGCTCAAGTGTGCCGTGGCTGGCGAGGATCCCAACTGGGGTCGCGTGGTGGCATCCCTGGGCACTGTGCCGGCTTCGACGGCGGCCTATGACCCGGACCGTGTGGATGTCAGCTTCAATGGAGTCAAAGTCTGCCAAGGAGGCCGTCCCGGCCAGGACCCCTCCCTGGTCGACCTGCATGTTTCTGAGGTCCATATCGATATTGATCTTGGCCAAGGCGATCGCCAGGCCGCGGTTTGGACTGATGATTTGACCCACGAATATGTGACCATCAACGCCGACTACCACACCTGATCCGGCGTGTGCGCACGAGCGTGAGGCACCGGAGGCAGAAGCGGCAATGAGGAAAGGGAAAAGGATGGCAGACGGCGAGCAGGAGGCAGAAGCGGAACGGTTCTTGGACGATGTCAGCAAAGCCCAAGTGCTGATCGAGGCCCTGCCCTGGCTGGAGGAATTCGCAGGTCAGCGGATCGTGGTCAAATACGGCGGCCATGCCATGGTTGATGACCACCTGCGCCAGTGCTTTGCTCAGGACATGGTCTTCCTGCGGCAGGTTGGCATGCACCCGGTGGTTGTCCATGGGGGAGGCCCCCAGATCTCTGACATGCTTCAGGCCCTGGGCATCCCCTCGGTATTCCGCGGTGGTCTTCGGGTGACCACGCCGGAAATCATGAAGGTGGTCCGTATGGTCCTGACTGGTCAGGTGGGCAGGGATTTGGTCGGTGCCATCAATGCTCATGGTCCCATGGCCGTTGGTCTGTCAGGAGAGGATGCAGGCCTGTTCAGCGCTGCCCGTCGTACCGGTATGGTAGACGGCCACCCGGTGGACTTGGGCCTGGTGGGCGAAGTTGTGGCTGTGGATGCTTCGGCCGTCGAGGATTTGATTGATACCGGGCGGATTCCTGTGGTCTCTTCGGTGGCCCCGGACGAGCAGGATGCCACCCAGGTGCTCAACGTGAATGCCGACGCGGCCGCCTCTGCCCTGGCTGCGGCCTTGGGCGCCAGAAAGCTGGTCATCCTCACAGATGTAGAGGGACTCTATGCCAACTGGCCTCAGACCGATTCCCTGGTCTCCAGCATTGGCGTGGATCGTTTGGACGGTCTGCTTGGAGATATGAAGGCAGGGATGCGTCCCAAAATGGAGGCCTGCCTGCAGGCTGTGCGCGCCGGGGTCAGCCAGGCCCACATCATCGATGGGCGACAGCCGCACTCCATGCTCACCGAAATCTTCACCCAAAACGGGATCGGCACCGTCGTTGTGCCGGGCCATGAAATGGTCATGAGGAGGAGCCATGAATAAGGCTGATCAACATTGCGCCAACATCACGGAGCCAGCCGAGACGGTTGAGGGTCCCCAGAGTCGCCAATGGGCCGATCGCTATGACCATGTCCACATGCAGGTCTTTGGAAGGCCCAGCAGGGTCATGGACCACGGCCAAGGCGCATGGATATGGGACATAGACGGCAATCGTTATCTGGACATGCTGGCAGGGATCGCGGTCAACGCCCTGGGCTATGCCCATCCTGCCTGGAACAAGGCCCTGGCCGAGCAGGCCGGCAGGATGGCCCACATCAGTAACTTCTTCGCCTCCCGGCCTCAGATTCAGCTGGCCGAGCGGCTGCTGGAGCTGGCCCAGGCTCCGCATGGTTCACGCGTCTTCTTCTGCAACTCTGGAACCGAGGCCAATGAGGCGGCCATCAAGCTGGCCCGGTTGCATGGCACCCGCATGGGCGGCCATCCCGGGCGGATCCTGGCTCTGACGCACAGTTTTCACGGTCGCAGCATGGGCTCGCTGAGCCTGACTTGGAAGCCTGCCATCCGTGAGCCCTTCCAGCCCCTGGTGCCGGGGATGGCCTTCCTGCCGTCCGGCGACCACGAAGCCCTGGAAGAGGCCTTCTCTGGAGAGGAGGCCTCCGACCAGCCAGTGGCCGCCGTCATTCTGGAGCTCATCCAGGGTGAAGCTGGCGTGTTGCCGCTGGAGCCCGACTATGTGCAAAAAGTGCGTGAGCTCTGCAGTCGGCATGGTGCACTGATGATTCTGGACGAGGTGCAGACCGGCATGGGCAGAACCGGCCACTGGTTCGCCTTCCAGGATCAGAGCCTGTCCGGCGGCGCCTGCCCCGATGTGCTCACCTTCGCCAAGGGGGTGGCCGGCGGCTTCCCCATGGGCGGGATGATTACCTTCGGCTCTGGGCCTTCTGGTCTGCTGACCCCTGGCACGCACGGTTCCACCTTCGGTGGCAATCCCTTGGGATCGGCCCTGGCGCTGACCACTCTGGAGACCATCCAGCAGGAGAGTCTGCTGGAACGGGCAGAGCAAATGGGGGAGAGGCTGCGCGACGGCATAGCCGCCTGCGGCAACCCCCTCTTCACCCAGGTCAGAGGCAGAGGTCTGCTGGATGCCGTCCAGCTGAGTTCTCCATGCGCCAGCAAGGTGGCCGCCTGGTGCCTGGACCACGGGCTGATAGTCAATCCCGTAGCCCCTGATGCCCTGCGTCTGGCGCCGCCTCTGATCATCCAGGCCGATCAGATCGACCTGGCTGTCGGCATTCTCTCTAAGATCCCGACCCGTCTCGGGGACATGGATTCGCCGCAAAATGATCGGTGATTTAGAGACATTCGCGATGACGCCATAAGGGGAGACACAGATGAACAGCGGTTTGCGGCACATGTTGCGTGACGACGACCTCAACCACGAGGAGCAGCTGGAGGTGCTTCGACTGGGCATGGCTTTCAGGGCCAATCCCTATTTGTCCAGGCCTTTCCAGGGGCCTCAAGCCGTGGCCGTCATCTTCGACAAGCCCAGCACGCGCACCAGAACCAGCTTCTGCGTAGGCGTGGCCCAGCTGGGGGGCTATCCCATGGTCATCGACAGCTCTAGCTCGCAGCTTGGCCGTGGCGAGCCCGTTGCGGATACAGCCGACGTGATGACGCGAATGACATCCACCATAGTCTGGCGCACCTTTGGCCAGGATCGGGTGGAGACCATGGCTGCCCATGCCACTGTGCCCGTCATCAACGCGCTGACCGATTCCTTCCATCCCTGCCAGGTCCTGGCTGACTTCCTGACCCTGGCTCAGCACCGGGGCGGGGTCGACGCCCTGGCTGGTAAGACCATCGCCTACCTGGGCGACGCCGCCAACAACATGGCGAACTCCTATCTGCTGGGCGGAGCAGTGGCCGGCATGAACGTGCGGATAGCCGGCCCTTACGGCTTCCTGCCCGATCCGGGTCTGGTGGACCAGGCGCGGACTCTGGCCGCTGAAAACGGAGGATCAATTCTGATCACTACGGATCCGGTTCAGGCCGTGGAAGATGCTGACTGCGTCTTTACCGACACCTGGGTCTCCATGGGCGAGGAGGACCAGTACGATATTCGCTCCCATCCCTTCCTGCCATATCAGGTCAACGCCCAACTCATGGCCCATGCCCGCCCGGATGCCCTCTTCCAGCACTGCCTGCCCGCCTACAGGGGCCGGGAGGTGACGGCCGAGGTCATTGATGGCCTCCAGTCCGTGGTCAGGGACGAAGCAGAAAACCGGTTGCATGCCCAGAAGGCACTGATGACCTGGCTGGTGGCCCGCTCCCGGGGCGACGAATCCCTCCTGCAGGGGGTGTGCTGATGCGTCCGACGACCAAGGTGGCCCGGTTGGATGCCATCCGTCAGGCCCTGAACCGACATCGGGTCAATTCCCAGCAGCAGCTGTCGGCCCTCTTGGCTGAACAGGGCATTGAGGTGACCCAGGCCACGCTGAGCCGTGACTTGGACGACCTGCATGCAACCAAGCTGCGGTATGCAGACGGGAGCATGGCCTACTGGATTCCCGCCACCACCGATCAGCAGGCCATGGAGGCCGCTGCCGCCGAGGGGCCTGAGGTTGAGGGGGAGAACAAGACCGATGCCTACCTGGCCAAGATTCTGACCGGGCTGATCACCTCGGTGGCCCGGGCCCGGAATCTGCTCGTGGTCAGAACCCCGGCCGGTGCCGCCCAGTATGCGGCTTCCGCCCTGGACCGCCAGCCCATCAAGGGCATCCTGGGCACCATAGCCGGGGACGACACGATTCTGATCATCGCCGCGGACGATGAGGCGGCATCATCCCGGGCCGACTGGCTTATGACCATTGTCTCTGGCCAGGAAGATGCCAGGGCGCGATGATCGCAGATGGCACGAACTGACTATCTGCAAGTGTGAAAATACAAGGAAAGAGGATCGCCATGACCGAAAACAATCGCATCGTGCTGGCCTACTCAGGCGGCTTGGACACTTCGGTGTCCATTCCCTACCTCAAGGAGCGCACCGGCAAGGATGTGGTGGCCGTCTCCCTGGATGTGGGCCAGGGCGGTGAGCGTCTGCAGACCATCCGCCAGCGGGCCCTGGACTGCGGGGCCGTTGAGTCCGTCGTGGTGGATGCCCGGGACGAGTTTGCCAGGGACTATTGCATGCTGGCGCTCAAGGCCAATGCCATGTACGAGGGCGTCTATCCGCTGGTCTCGGCCATCTCCAGGCCGCTGATCACCAAGCATCTGGTCCAGGCGGCCCACCAGTACGGTGCCGACACCATAGCCCACGGCTGCACCGGCAAGGGCAACGACCAGGTCCGTTTCGAGGTTTCCATTATGTCCATTGACCCTTCGCTGAAGGCCATCAGCCCCGTCCGCGACCTGGGATTGATGCGCGATGTGGAGATCGCCTACGCCAAGGAGCATCGCCTGCCCATCGAGCAGACCGAGGAGAGCCCCTATTCCATCGACCAGAATGTTTGGGGACGGGCCATCGAGACCGGCTACCTGGAGGATCCCTGGAACGGGCCTACCAAAGATGTCTACTCCTACACCGATGACCCGGCCTTCCCGCCGGTCGAGGATGAGGTGACCATCGACTTCCAGCAGGGCATTCCCGTGCGCATCGACGGCAGGGCTGTCACCCCTCTGGAGGCCATCGAGGAGATGAACCGCCGAGCCGGCGCCCAGGGGATCGGACGTGTGGATCTGATTGAGGACAGGCTGGTGGGCATCAAGTCCCGTGAGCTCTATGAGGCTCCGGGGGCCGTGGCCTTGATCACCGCCCACCAGGAGCTGGAGAATTGCTGCCTGGAGCGCGAACAGCACCGGATCAAGCGCGACATTGACAAGCGCTGGGGCGAGCTGGTTTACGATGCCCAATGGTACTCGCCGGCCGTCCGCTCCCTGAACGCATTCATCGAGGAGACTCAGCGCTATGTCTCCGGCCGCATCCGCATGGTCATGCACGGGGGACGGGCCGTGGTCACTGGTCGGCACTCCGACAGCTCCCTCTACGACTACAGCCTGGCCACCTACGAGTCCGGCGACAGCTTCGACCAGAACGCCTCCAACGGGTTCATTGCCATCTATGGCCTGGCCGACAAGGTGGCAGCTGCACGCGATATGCGTTTCGGCAACGGCATTGCACAGGACAGGCAAGAGCAGTGAGCACCGGCGATAAGCCTATGGCCCTCTGGGGCGGGCGCTTCAGCGGTGGGCCCTCGCCAGCCCTGGTCGAGCTCAGCCGCTCCACCCAGTTCGACTGGCGGCTGGCCGACGACGACTTGGCTGGATCCCGGGCCCACGCCCGGGCCCTCAACCGTGCAGGACTGCTGGATGATAGCGAGCTGGCACACATGGAGCAGGCCCTGGATGAGCTCCAGGACCAGGTGGATTCCGGCGCCTTCGTCCCTGAACCCGGCGATGAGGACGAGGCCACGGCTCTGGAGCGTGGCCTGATCGACATAGCAGGGGACCAGCTGGGCGGCAAGCTGCGGGCCGGGCGCTCGCGCAACGATCAGATCGCCACCCTGATTCGGATCTGGCTGCGACGTCATGCCCGGGTGTTGGCCAAGGACCTGCTCAGCACGGCCCAGGCTCTGATGGAGCAGGCTCGGGGGGCGGGGACCACGGTCATGCCTGGCCGCACACACATGCAGCACGCCCAGCCCGTCCTGCTGGCCCACCAGCTCATGGCCCATGTCTGGCCTCTGATCCGTGACCTGGAACGCCTGAGGGACTGGGACCAACGTGCCGATGCCAGTCCATATGGTTCTGGCGCGCTCGCCGGCACCACCCTGGGGTTGGATCCTCTGCCAGTTGCCCGGGATCTGGGCTTTAGCCGTGTCTGTGCCAACTCCATCGACGGGACTGCCGCCAGGGATGCGGTGGCCGAGTTTGCCTTTGTCGCAGCCATGATCGGCGTGGATCTGTCCAGGCTGGCCGAAGAGATCATCATCTGGAACACCCAGGAGTTCGCCTTCGTCCGCTTGGACGACGGCTATTCGACCGGTTCCTCCATCATGCCTCAGAAGAAGAATCCTGATGTGGCCGAGCTGGCTCGTGGCAAGGCCGGTCGACTTGTCGGGGATCTGGCTGGCCTGTTGACCACCCTCAAGGGGTTGCCGACCGCCTATGCACGCGACCTGCAAGAGGACAAGGAGGCGGTCTTCGACCAGGTGGACACTCTGGAGGTCCTGCTGCCCGCCTTTGCCGGCATGGTCGCCACCCTGACCTTCAACAGGGATCGCCTAGAGGAGCAGGCCCCTACAGGCTTCGCCCTGGCCACCGACCTGGCCGAGTGGCTGGTCCGGCAAGGGGTGCCTTTCAGGCATGCCCACGAACTCTCCGGGGCTTGCGTCAAGCTGGCCGAGGGGCGCGGATGCGAGCTGGCTGACCTGGAAAATGACGATTTTGTCAGGGTATTCGCTGACTGGGTGCCCGTTGACCGGGCTCCAGAGGTTCGCTCCGTCCTGACCGCTGATGGGGCCGTGCGTGCTCGCCAGGGACAGGGAGGCACCGCACCAGAGAGGGTAAAGGAGCAGATGGACCAGGCTGCACGTGCGCTGAAGGGGCTGAAGACCTTCGCTGACTCGCAGTCTGACGGGCCTGCCTACCGTCCCCCCAGGTGAGCTCTCTGGTCTCTGCCAGACCGGTGGCTGCGCTAGAATGTCCAACGGCAATTCCTCAGGGGGGGGGGACGGCAAAGAGCGAAAGGCGGCGGCGATCATGAATCCGGTGGCACTGGTCCAGGCTTGGTGGGCCAAGCAGCACATCACTCTGGCCAAGGAGCCGCCCGGTTCCCGCCAGGGGCTGTGCTCGCCTCCGGAGCAAGGACGCGACTTGGATCCATTGTCCATGCTGGTGGTGGGCGACTCCATGGCAGTTGGCTGTGGAGTGCAGGACCAGAGCCAGGGCTTCGTCCCTGACATAGCCGCCTGTCTGGCCACCCGGCTGGGACGTCCGATATCCTGGTCGACTCTGGGTCGGCTGGGGGCCACCATCCGCAGGGTGCGCTACCGGTTCCTGCCTGCTCTGCAGGAACATCCTGATCTGCTGGTCCTGTGTGCAGGTTCCAACGACATCATGGCCAACCGCACCGGTGAGCAGTGGCGGGATGACTTGGCTGCCAGCATTGAGCTAGCCAAAAACAAGGGTCGCCAGGTGCTGGTCCTGAGCTCCGGTCAACTTTATCGGGATCCTGCCCTGGGCCGGGCGCTCAGGGCCGAGGTGGAGCGTCGGATAGCCCGGCAGACGCAGATCAGCCGTCAGGTCTGTCAAGAGGCCTCGGTACCCTTCGTGGATGCCACCCGCGACGACGTCGGCACCGACCGATCCGACTTCTGGGGCATTGATCACTTTCATCCAGGGGTGCAGGGGTACAGACGCATGGCTGCCTGCGTAGTCGGCCACATTCCCCAAGACTTAATTGATCAGTTGTCCGTGACTGCGCATTCCTGACCTGAACGCAGCGATTACGCTGAGGGGTTTCTGCTGGTTTAGCAGTCAGTAGTCAATCAACAGCGGCTGGTTCGAAATGAATAATCAGTCCGGCTTCATTCCCGGGGAATTCCATCTTGGTACGGTCTTGTCTACGGCGGTCCAGGGTCCTGCCGTGTCGGTATCTGCTGCAAGAATAGTGGGGTTTAGCGTACATTCATCTAAATATCCGATAGGGAGTAGCCTCTCATGTCGCAAGTCACCGATTTCAGGCAGGCGGGTTTCGACTCGCTTTTCGACGAACTCAAGTGGCGCGGTCTCATTGCCCAGTGCACGGACGAGTCCGAGCTCAGGAAGGTGCTGGCCGACCCCTCGGTGACCTATTATTGCGGGTTTGACCCCACTGCTCCCTCACTGCACGTGGGCAATCTGGTCCAGCTGCTCAACATGCGTCACCTGCAGGCGGCCGGTCTGCATCCCATAGCCGTTGTGGGCGGGGCCACCGGGCTTATTGGCGACCCTCGGCAGTCGGGTGAGCGCACTCTGAATCCCAAGCAGACCGTGGCCGAGTGGACCGAGCGTCTGCGTGGCCAGATCGGGCGTTTCCTGGATACCGAGGGAGACAATCCGGTCCGGTTCGTCAATAACTACGAGTGGACCGGGTCCATGAGCACCATCGACTTTCTGCGTGACGTGGGCAAGAACTTCCGCATGGGCACCATGCTGGCCAAGGACACAGTGGCCCGCCGTCTGGACTCTGACGAGGGCATCTCCTTTACCGAGTTCAGCTACCAGGTGCTTCAGGGCAACGACTTCCTGGAGCTCTTCGACCGCTACGGATGCAGTCTGCAGCTGGGCGGCAGCGACCAGTGGGGGAACCTGACCAGCGGTCTGGACCTGATTCGCAAGGTGCGCAATGCATCCGTCAATGTCATGACCAGCCCATTGATCACTGACTCCCAGGGCAAGAAGTTCGGCAAGTCCGAGGGCAACGCGGTCTGGCTGGATTCCACCATGTTCAGCCCCTACCGCTTCTACCAGTTCTGGTTCAACCAGCCTGACGACCAGGTGGTCAAGCTGCTGAAGACCTTCACCTTCCTGCCCAAGGCCGAGATCGAACGTCTGGAAGAGCGGACAGTTCAGGATCCGGGTGCTCGCGAGGCCCAGAAGGTCCTGGCCTGGCAGGTGACCGCCTATGTGCACGGCGAGCATGCCGCCCAAGGGGCCATTGATGCCTCGGGCGCCCTGTTCGGTCGTGGCAAGACCCTGGAGGAGCTGGACGAGGATGTGCTGGATTCCGCGCTGGACGGTCTCAAGGTCGATGATGGTCATGGCGGACGTGCCCTGCCCGAAGCCAGCGAGGGCCAGCGTCTGGTTGAGGCAGGGGTTGCGGCCGGGCTCTTCCGCTCGGTCTCCGAGGCGCGTAAGACCGTGGCCTCGGGCGGCTTCTACCTGAATAACCAGCGGGTCGAGGATCCGGATCAAGTTTTGGAGAACAAGGACTTTCTGCATGGGCGCTTCGCCCTGGTTCGCAGAGGAAAGAAGGCCCTGGGCGCGCTTGAGCTTCGGGCCGGCAAGTAGGAACGCAGGAATTAAGGACACTGATGGCAGAAGAACACAATCATTCCCGGGGCGATCGCGGACGGGGTCGGGGCGGTTCGCGCCCAGGCGGCTTCCGGTCGGGCGGCCGCCGCTCTTCGGGTTTCCACAAGGGCGGGTCGCACTCGGGCGGATACCGCTCCGGAGGCTATCGTTCGGGAGGTTACCGTTCCGGCAACTTCCACAGCCATGACAGCGAGGGTGGCGAAGAGCGTCGTTCCGAGAATAGGAATGGTCAGCGGTCCTTCCGTGGGCGCGGGCACGACCGGTTCGAGCGTGACCATCGTGAATACAGGCATGATCGTCAGGATGGTCACGGCGGCTTCCGCAGGGATTCCGACCAAGATCGCCATTTCGACAGGCGTGATGACCGCCACAGCCGTCGGCAGGATGGTAATCGTCCACGTCGTGATTTCCATACCAACGGGAATGGCGGATACGGGCATCATGGCCATGATAACGACCGTGGTCGGTCGGGGTATGGCGATCGCCGTTCCGGTCGCGGCTACCAGCGGCACGGTCGCGATCGTGATCGTGGCCGGGGCTTCCGCGGCGATGGCCATTGGGGTGATGACCGGAGGTTTGACCGTCGGCAGGATGAGCGGTCTGGCGGTGATCGCCCATGGAAGAACCGTTCCCGTGATGACCGCCCGCGTCAGGACCGTTCGCATGGGGACCGTCCCTACGGCAACCGCGCCTATGGTAACCGTTCCCGCGATGATCATCGTCAAGGCGGTTATCGGAGCGACCGTTCCCATGGCGACAGGTACCAGGGCCAGCATGGTCGTGATGATCGCCCTCGTGATGACCATCGCTATGACGACCGCCGCGGGGCCTATCAGCGTGACCGTCAGAATGGCTATGACCGCGGTCGCCGCAATTCTGACGGGACCATCTCCTATCCCTCGCAGAACCCCTACACGGATCGTCGGCCTGGCGAGCCCAAGATGCCCAAGGGCCTGGAATGGTCCATGCTCTCCAAGGATGATCGCCTGCGCCTGCGTGGGCTGAGCAAGGAACACGCGGAGAACATCGGTCTGCACATCCTGGCCGCCTACGCACTGGAGGAGACCGATCCCCAGGGGGCCCTGGCTCACGCCAAGTGGGCTGCTCGGCAGGCCTCGCGGATTGATCTTGCCCGGGAGACGCTGGCCTTGGTGGCCTACCGTCAGGGCGACTACAAACTGGCCCTCAAGGAGTTCCGCACTGCGCACCGTATGAACGGCTACCCGGATTACTTGCCCTTCATCGCCGACTGTGAACGTGGTCTGGGCAATCCCCGCAAGGCCATTGAGGAGGCTACCTCCGACGAGGGCAGCCAGCTGCAGGGCGAGTCCAAGGCGGAGATGTTCTTGGTCTATGCCGGAGCCCTGGGCGATTTGGGCCTGTGGGACAAGGCCATCGAGACGGTTCAGGCCCTGGTCAAGGCCCGTGGGCTCAGCGGCGACTATCGGATGCGTGCCGTCCAAGCCGAACAGAACTTTCTTGACCAGGCTGGTCGTGGCCAGGAGGCTTTGGAGCTGGAACCCTTGCTGGATCGGCTGGAAGCTGAGTATGCCGACGAGGATGAAGGCGAGGATGGGCAAAAGGATGGACAGTCCGAGGAAATCCTGATTGACTATGACCTGGAGCACCTGGATCCGGCCATGATGGAGGATCTCTCCATCGACCCGGACGGCGGTGAGGATGACTCGGATGAGGGTGAGACTGAATATGCTGAGTCTGATGCCACTGATGCATCCGATCAGGGTGCTGATGACAGCATGGCTAAGGAATCCCACGAATCAGTAGCTTTGAACGATTCAGCTGACTCAGCTGGCATAAGTGACGCAGATGGCTCAACCGACTCGACTGATTCAGCCGATATATCCGACACTGCTAGTTCATCTGAAATGCAGGAATCCGGAATGCAGGAATCGTCGGATGCTGTGGAGCAATCCAGGGGGGAGTCTTCTCGCCTTGATGCAGAAACTTCGGATGATGGTTCTCAAATCGACCAGAACAGTAGCGAAGCTGACATGGCTGTTGCCGATGAATCGACTGCCGACGACGGTGAGACGGCTGTCCCGAGTGCAGGATCCGAGACAGACGCTATCAATGATCAAAATGAACAGGCCAAGGATGAGCAGGTCAATGAGTCCGGTATGTCTGAAGAAGACAGGGCTGAATCGTGACCATCTTCCTCAAAGGAACTGATGACGCTCCGGCAAAGACCTACCGCCTGGCTCTGCTGGACCTGGACGGGGTGGTCTACCGGGGCGCTGACCCTGTCGAACATGCGCCCGAGGGCATCGATCGCGCTCAATTGCTGGGCATGCGCATGGCTTACACCACCAACAACGCATCCCGGTTCCCTCATGTGGTGGCCGATCAGCTGCGCGGGTTCGGTCTGACCTTGGATGATGGACAGGTGATTACTTCCGCCGTAGTCGCCGCACGAATGCTGCGCCGACACCTGCAGAAGGGCGCCAAGGTGCTGGTCATCGGATCCGATCATCTACGCGATCAGATCCACATCAACGGGATGGTGCCCGTCGACAAGGCCACAGACCAGCCAGAGGCCGTCATCCAGGCTTGGTATCCCGAACTGAGCTGGCAGGACCTGGCCCAGGCCGCTTTTGCCATCGAAAACGGTGCACGGTACTTCACTACTAACAAGGATCAGACTCTGCCCCGCGAAGGAGGCATGGCGCCTGGCAATGGAGCCATGCTTCAACCCGTGATCCTGGCTACTGGCAAGCAGCCGGAGGACTCAGCCGGCAAGCCGGAATCGGCCATGTACGACGAGGCACGGCAGCTGTTGGCCGACAGCCAGGAAAAAATTTTGGGCGTTGATCAATGCCTGCCTGTGGGCGATCGTTTGGATACCGACATTGAGGCAGCCAACCGGGGCGGATATGACTCTATGGTTGTCTTGACGGGCGTGGCCCGGACACCCGCCATTCTGACTGCACCGGCCCAGTGGCGGCCGACCTATCTGGCTGAAGACCTGCGCAGCCTGGCCGCGCCGCAACCGCAGCCTGAAAAGGAGGCTGACCAGACCTGGCACTGCGGCGACCAAACCGCAAAGGTGGATGATGACGGGCATGTCACTCTGCGAGCTCTTGAGGACGGGAGCGACCCCCTGTCTGACTTGGATGCCGTGCGATCCTGCGCCTGCGCACTCTGGGAGTATCAGGATCGTGGCGGAGACATGGATTCGCTGGATCTGCCTGCCTTCGTCATAGGGGCATAGCAGCTATGTCAGAAGAGGCCGGGTCCGGACAGCGCGGAGCGAGTGGATCATCCCAAGGATCCAATCGCTGCGTGCTACCTGAGCAGTCCAGCCAGACCGGGCAGCCTGTAGAGTCTGAGCATTCTGGACGGTCCTCACAGACAGAAGACGAGAATCCGACTGCGTCAGCACCCGGAGAGCCGCTGGATAAGCAAGCCATGGCCCCTCTCTTGGAGCGTTTCCCCTATTTGGCGAAATTGGACGATCTGGACGATGCCCAGCAGGTCGAGATGCTCGGCAAGGTGCTGGCCGGGCTTCAGCAGGACCTGAATCAGGAGGGCAAATGAACGATGAGGACGCGGTCGTCAGCCCTGGGGCCGGTCGCCGTAGAACCGTTGTTCGCACCCGCGACCGGCTTGACCGCGTCCTACCTGCACAGGGACTCACGGATTCGCGTGCCAGGGCCCAGGCGCTCATTCGCCAGGGCCGGGTTACAGTCAACGATCATCTGGCATCAAGGCCTTCTCAAGGCGTCCAGCCAGGTGATGTGATTCTTCTGGACCCGGGCGATGACTATGCTTCCCGTGGTGCGCTGAAGCTGGAGGGTGCCCTGACGACTTTTGCGGCGCAGGGGATGCCCGGTCCGCGAGACAGGCTCTGTCTCGATATCGGCGCTTCTACAGGCGGTTTCACTGACGTTCTGCTCAGACATGGTGCGAGACGTGTTATCGCCCTTGATGTGGGCCACGGACAGTTGCTGGAACGGATTGCCGCTGATCCTAGGGTGATTGACATGAGCGGTGTCAACATACGCGAAGTCCGTCCGGGGGACCTGCCGTATCGCCCTGAATATGTTGTTTCCGATGTGTCATTTATTTCGCTGACCTACGTCGTTCCTGTCCTGCCTGGGTTGCTGGCGCCTGCTGCCAACTGCTTGTTGCTGGTCAAGCCCCAGTTCGAGGTCGGACGTAGTCTGCTGGGTCATCATGGCATTGTGACGGACGAGGACCGCAGACAAGAGGCGTTGGATCGCGTCTTGGCCTGTGCACGTGAGCAAGGATTCGTTGTCCGCGCTACCATGCCATCTCCCATAACCGGAGCTCATGGCAACGTGGAATATCTGCTCTGGCTCTCTTGGTCACGGTCGGTCTAAAGCCTGTGGCTTCCCGCTTCCCGTGCGACACACCAGACTGGACAGAATCCACAATTGCGGTAATATAAATGAGTTGTCAAAACGAGTTCCTCGTCAAGATGACATGCGCCAGTAGCCCAACGGATTAGAGCAGCTGACTACGGATCAGCAGGTTGCAGGTTCGAATCCTGTCTGGCGCACAAGAAGGCAATGGTTCCAAGGCTTTACGGCCTCGGGACCATTCTTGTTTTCGGAATCGGACACATTTCGGGTGCATCATATGTGCACGGTCTCCTTCTCAATCTCAATTCGGCTGTACCGTGTTGTGGCTGATAAGGCTGTCATATCCTCGGGCCGGTATTTGACTAGGCGCCCTATATGCACATACGGAAGCCTAGTTTTCTGCGTCCTCCATGCGTTTCAGGGTGCTGACCGGATCGCGCCAGGATTTCGGCCGCCTCGGCCGGTGCCAGCAGCATGGATACAGGACAAGTGGTTGAAGTCCGCCCAGATCACGACGGCGGGCGGGCATTGCGGGAAAGTGAAGCGATCATTGGCGATGTATGCCGGCGAGCTGGGGAAGGCGTAGGTGCCCGATGACTTCAGGTCGAAGGACTCCAGCAAAGGAGCGCGCTGGGAGGTGCGCTGGAAGATTGACGGCACGGGCCGGTGTAGGCTCTTCCGCTACCGGGCCGACGCCGAGGCGTTCATGGCCGAGATTGAGGATGGGATACGCTCGAACCGGTACACGGACCCCAGGGACTCCTGCAGGCCGTTGAGCGGGGTGGCTGACCTGTGGCAGCAGGGGCTGACGGGTACGGTCAAGGGCTCGGCCGAAGGACGGTACCGGCTTGAGCTGCGCTACTGGGTCCTGCCCAAACGGAGGGAGGACGCGCTGAAGGACATCACCACCGTGAGGATCCGGCACTGGTATGTCGAACTGGCGGAGGGGACGGCGCCCTATGCCGGCAAATGGGACTCCGGCTTCCTACTGTCAGCGTCCTCGATCCGCTCTGCGGGCAGGAATGTTCTGGGCTCCTGGATGCGGCGGTGGAGAACCGATGGCTGGAGATTAACCCCATGGCCGTGGACAAGGCCAAAGTGCTGTACAACCGAGTCGTCCAACGGCGGATATACTTGGCCCCGCAGGAGATCAAAACCATCGCGGAGCAGATGGACGTGGCCAACACCATAGTCGTTTACCTGCTCGCGGACACGGGCTGCCCATCGGCGAGGCCCTGGCCCTGCGGTGCGGGGACGTGGATCTGAGCCGGAACCGGATTAGTGTCCTGTGCGCTCAGTTGGTCGATGTCAACTATCTTACGGTGAGACCCTGTCGAAGGGCAACGGAACCATGTTCGTGCCGATACCCAGTCAGTTGCTGCCCAGGGTCAAAACACTGCTTAAGGAGATAGCCCGAAGGAGTTTCTACTGCGCGGACCATGGGGATGAAGGCAGAACACCGCGAACTGGAGGAACCGGGTGTGGACCCCGGCCTTGCAGGATGAGGGCATCGGGATATCGAGGGCGGTCATCCGCTCTCTGCGTCACACTTACGCCTCCCTGGCCATCAAGGCCGGTGCGGACGTGAAGACCCTGTAGGCCGTTTTGGGCCACGCCTTGATCGCAGAGACTCTGGACACCCATACTGACCTATGACCTATGACCTATGACCTATGGCCTAACCGCACCGGCGAAGTGGCGGAAGTGATCAGTCAGAATATCCGAATCTGACAAGTTCTGTATGATTTTCGAGGTGAGAATATTCCGATAGGTAGTTTGTATATATGTAGGGTGTCAAGACTCAGATGGCGTTTATTTGGCTCATAGAAGCTGAATTTGTTGTTTATGATGCGGGTTTGGCTTTGTGACAGTAGTTGTATCTATGAGTTATTAACGGACGGATCGGTAATTATGGCTTGCCTGCTCTGTTTGATCGGGTTACGTGGACCAGATTGAACAGGGTCCAGTGGAACGTAGCTCACGGTACAAGGGCCTTTCACAAACATCGACTGTAGCTAAAACATATGGCCCGAACCCGATGTGCTAGCAGAGGTTCCGCCGGAGAGCAAGCGGGTTACATGGCCCTCTTTTTCCATAACGAGCAGCCGGCGTGTTCGTCACTGACGGGCTGCGCGGTGTGCATAAGGCCTGCGGGCAGGTGCAGCAGGATTATGAATCGTGTGCTGTGCTCCGCCGTGGTGTCGATGACGCTCCTGTTGTTTGAGCCCATAATCGGGCCGCCTTTCCAGTGGTCGGGTACAACCCGCAAGAACAGACCTTTTGCCAGGCCAGCCTGAGCCAGGCGCTCGGCCTGGCTCAGATACCCGCCATCCACATGCGTGGGTATATCTCTATGGGCCCTACGGTACCAAACCACATTCGGTTTCTCGCGCCTGTGGATCCCGGGGCGTATGTTGCGCCAGGGCTCGCCCGTGTGTTTTTTACCCAGTCAGACAAGTGTTGCCACAATCCCTAGAACCTGCTAAATGCAGCCGATGGACGGGGGCTCCAGTGTGACTCTTCGTCGGTTAGTGAGCAGACATAAAAGCTTATATTCTTCTGTCTTATAGTCTGGTCCGAGGGCAATACGGCAAAGCCGACTTCTCTTCATCGAAGGGCCTTTCTTTTTGCTTGCCCTGAGAAGTAGATCAGCGTTGAGAGTGAAAGTATGAGAAGAATGAAGAAAAGCAAGATACAAATCCACAAAAGACTCGACTGTGATTGATTGAACTGGGTGTAAAGGTCAGCATGCTCGTCGCTATAGATTCCGGCTTTCATTTGCATATAGACTGTGAGAGCTAGGCCAAGCAGGCTTAGAGCATTCATGCTAATCGCAAGCACTTTCATA
Organism: Bifidobacterium sp. B4079; assembly: GCF_026537385.1. Classification (NCBI taxonomy): domain Bacteria; kingdom Bacillati; phylum Actinomycetota; class Actinomycetes; order Bifidobacteriales; family Bifidobacteriaceae; genus Bifidobacterium; species Bifidobacterium sp. B4079. The sequence goes on from NZ_JAFNMH010000001.1 coordinate 266,954, forward strand.
GGTATCTCCCTCCATGGGCATAAGCTAAAGCCAGCTAGTAAAACGTGGCAAAGGCCAGATAATAGGTACGGTAGAGGGACATCAAATAACCCTCCAGCGCAAACGCCGGCAAAATGCTACGGATTACACATTTTTGTTAAATAAGTATTAAAACCAGGATTAGGCCTATTGGGTTCGAGATTGAAAGCTGATTTCCAAAAAGCACAATGGAAATGGCATTCATACTGGTTGAACATACCATTCACATTTCTGTCCCTCCAGTGGCTATTGGCATGGTGCTGCGCATAAATGGCATTCCAGGCTTGCCGATTGACGATTTCTTCCGCAACGCCGTTTAAACCGCCTGCAACTCGGAACCATCCATTAGGAACTGAGGATAAAGACCACATCGGAGACCGGTATATCCAGTTATTTGAACTAAAGAAAGTTACTATAGAAGCGTATGTTGAAACAATTGGAAATTGAATGTCAGCTGTCCTGTCAATTACTTGAACCAGATTACGCCCTTCAATTTTGTAATGAGAACTTAGTGACTTCCCATTTGTATCCTTGACAGATGGAAAAGGCATAAATAGTGATGGTTCATTTTCGGCGGTGTCTTTGAATAGGGCTACACTACCGTCAGTTCTTCCCTTAGCATCCCTAGCATATGCTAAATGTGTTGAACCTTGTGTAGCGTAATTTACTGAAAGTATGTGAGAATCAACATCTTTTTTTTTATATAAGCAATTTGTTGTATTCCGCCATCTATAGCCTGCGATCCAATAGACATATTCATGCCTTGATTAACGACGGTGCTGTTTTCAACATACTGCTTCATATCTATACTACTTGTTGAGGTCTTGATGAAAGCTGCGCTAGATTCATTTTGTTTAGATATGACAACAGGCTTTTGTGGATCCTTGGGTATAGAAACAGCAACCAGTCCGGCTTCAGCCTCATACGTTCCACTAGTGGATCTCAGTGGTTCTACAGGCAATTCCGATTTAGTTGTCAAACTACTTATCGCTTTTTCGTCGTAGCTTTGATTTGGAGGTGGTTCGGTTGCGTTTGCTGTAAAAGGACTTAAAGCTACAAAAATAACTGCTGTACCGAATACAATTACATTACATTTCACGTGTCTCACGATGCTCCAATCTTTTTAAATACTTACCACTTGAACAAGCAATGCAAGAGGGCTGTAGGAATAACGAAACATAGTCTTATTGTGTTAGTTCATTGTACTTGATTCCTCTGTTTTACAAAAGGTAGCCTTATCTAATGTAAGCTTCTCCTATATGTAAGATGTTTGCAAAATGATTAAGGACTTCGCTGTCGCGGGTTCAGTTGAGACGGAAGGCGTCTCTGATGGGGACATTGGTGCTGACAATAGTGCGATGGTCAATCTTCTTATGCGCTTCTACGGATTTGATTTTAGATTTAGGTCCATCGCGCTGACTGCCAGGGATTTGCTCCCACCGCCGCATCCCGTCCTGATTCTAGACCAGGCTACTTCTTCCATCGATACCCGCACTGGGGAGCTGATTCCGAATGTCATGGATGCTTGAGCGAGGACTTGCACCTTCGTCGTGATTGTTCACCGGCTCTTTACGATTCGCGATACCGACCTTAGTATGTTCATGGAACACGGTCAGATTATCGAGCGCGGTGCCCACGACGAACCGCACAAGCGGGCCGGTTTTTACGCTGACTTCTACAATAGCCAGTCCACTTCCGCTGAGCTCTTGGCCTTAGGAGTCCCGTGAGACAATGCATCCAGAGAGGGTCGAAGCCAACTAAGCTTCGGTCCTCTCTGCGTATATATTCCCAACATCGCCACCTTGCGCATAGTGATTGTTGGAAGTTCGGGTTCTATTGGTGGTTGCAACGTTTGTGTGGTTGCCTGGGTTCATGTTGGTTGGTGGTGAGCAGTTCGAGGGTTGTCTCGCTGGGTCTGTCGCCCAAGCTCCTCGTCCATGGTGTCCAGGTCGGCCTTGCGTAGCCGGACAGGCTGCTTCGTTTTGGGGGAGGGGGTACTGGCTTGGTAGCCCGTTGGTGTTCTCATTGGTGCTGTACTGCCAGGGGCTGTGGGAGTCGCAGAAGCCGACCCACATGTCCGGCCTGCCCATGGCGATCTTCCCATTCGGGGCCATCTCGGCCCCTTGGCCCCAGACCAGGGTGTTGAGCAGGAGTTTGGGCAGGGTCCGCACCTTGGCGACGGTGGATTCCTGTATCTGGTTCGCGTCATGGCCATTGGGCAGGTGCAGCAGGATCGTGAACCGTGTGCTTCACTCTGCTAGCGTGCCGATGGCGCTCCTGTTTGAGCCCATAATCAGGCTGTCTTTCCAGTGGCCGTGTATAGTCCCCAGGCCAGGCCACTGCCGGGCCAGGCCAACCAAAGCCAGACGCTCGGATTGGCTCGGATATGCCTGCTGTTCACGTGCGTGAACATCTCTATGGCCCTATGTACCAGTCCACATTCGGCCCCTCGTTGCTCCGTTTGGTGCTGGGCGTGCGTATGCCGAACTTCACGGCTGGTTTTCCATGTGAGACTGAGGGAAGGTGGAGAGATTCTTGAAGAAGGTTGTAAGTTTTTGCGTTCTTGGATCCCTGCCATATGGTGTTGTCGCTCATTTTCGCTGCTATGGAGAGGACTGCCGTCATCTTGTTGCCCCAGGTGGTTACGCGATGCCGCCACTGAAGAAGCAGAAACATGATAGGCCTTCGGAGCTTTCAAGAGTGAAACGCCCCGACTCTTGGCGCATCCCGTTCATTCTGCTGTAGATAACGCAGACCGTCAGATTGCAACCGGCATCCTTGGGAGCTATCGGTTCGCCTGCCAAGCGCAGCTCGGTTAGTAAAGCAGCTGTTCCTTGCGATGAGAGGCTTGTGGTTTCCAACGCATGACTTTGGATGTCTGATCAATTCCATTGATCAAGGTTATTGGCCACGACCCTATCTGGTTTGCAACATCAACAGGCTGCATAGGGTGCAATTTTTGCGCTGTTCCTCTCGCAGTAGTCCAGGGAAAAGAGAAGTGTTGATGCATATCTGCCAGGGTGATGCTCGTTGCAGGCCGCCAGCGTCCCTTGGCGATGGCGGTGGCAAGTATCTCAGCAATACGAGGTGCCTTGGGCGTGGCGGATTGCTCGATGCCTCAGTGACAGGGAGCTCCGCTGCAAGAACTCGGTGAAAAAAATAGCGTCCTGCTGCTCCCAGTTCTTGTCGATGGTGTTTCAAGACTGCCAGTGGCGCTCATGCTTGGCAGGTAATCAATATCATATGGCCGAAGAGAATTCCCTCTAAAAGTCTAAATGGATGTAGTTACCGTGCTTCATGATGAGGGTCCCACGGCCGCCCAGTGCTGCATAATGCCATGGGCGGCCGCGGCTCAGATCTGAAGCCTAGTGTTCGTGTCATTGTGCTGTGTAGCCGCCATCAACGACGAATTCGGATCCGGTAGAGAAGGAGGACTCATCACTGGCCAGATAGAGGGCCATGTTGGCGATTTCCCTGGCTGAACCCAAGCGACCCATGGGGTGCAGCTTTTCGAGGTCGTCGCGCATCTGCGGATAGGCGTCAACCATGGGGGTGTGGGCGTAGCCGGGATGAATCGAGTTTATTCGGATTGGGTATCCCTGCTGAGCGCAATAGAGAGCAGCCGACTTGGTCAGCAGCCGCACTGCTCCTTTGGCGGCGTTGTAAGCGTACAGATTGGCTATGCCGATCAAGCCCGCAATGGAACACATATTAATAATGGAGCCGCCGTGCTCCTTCATGCACGCTATGGCATATTTGACGCCTAGCATGACCCCGTCCAAATCCACCGATAGAATTTTATGCCACTCGTCCATTTCAATGTGCTCTGCATCATCAAAGAAGAGAATGCCTGCATTGTTGACCAGAATATCGGCTTCGCCAAACTGGTTGCGTGCAGTGCTGAATACAGGACCCCAGCTATTCTCCTTGGCAACGTCTTGAGCGACAAAAGCTGCGTTGTCCCTGCCTATGGTGTCTATGGCCAGCTGACCACCTTGCTCATCCAGATCGGTGATGACCACCTTGGCTCCCTCTTGCACGAAAAGCTGTGCAGTGGACAGGCCAAAACCCTTGGCTCCTCCGGTAATGATGGCCACCTTGCCGTCCAGTCGTGCCATTGTCAACTCCCTTGTTCATGTGTGTGCGCTTTGCACACCCTATTCATGCTAGCCTGGCCGATGGCTGGACGGCGGGGACGCTATCATGAGAGCCGGAAGAGGATTGAACGGGTCCATGGTATTGGGGCCCGATGAAGGAATGCGTATATGGCGGATATGGTTGACAATCACAATGACGATGAGGGCCCGGACCTGGGCAGGACTTACCACAGCGGTCCGGTAATCATGCGCGGGCCCATGATTCCTGAGGCGGACGCCAACGCTGGTTTGCTCTCATCGGGCGGTGATACGGACTGGTTGCATATGGATCCCTGGCGGGTGCTGCGCATCCAGGCTGAGTTCATCGATGGGTTCGGCGCGCTGGCTGAGCTGGGGCCGGCGGCTGCGATCTTTGGATCAGCCCGGACCGGCAGGGATGATCCCGCTTATGCTGCTGCACGAAAGATGGGCGGCGACCTGGCCAAGGCCGGTATGGCGGTCATTACCGGGGGAGGGCCTGGCATCATGGAAGCGGCCAACAAGGGCGCGGCGGAGGTTGGCGGCAAGTCCGTCGGCCTGGGCATCGAATTGCCTATGGAGCAGGGGCTGAACCGCTGGGTGAATCTGGGCATCACCTTCCGCTACTTCTTCGTACGCAAGATGATGTTCATGAAATACTCCTCGGGCATCATCGTCTGTCCTGGCGGGTTCGGCACCCTGGACGAAATGTTCGAGGTGCTGACCCTGGTCCAAACCCATAAGGCGCCCAGTATGCCCATCGTCCTCTTCGACAGGGCCTATTGGCGGGGACTCTTCGACTGGATCTCGGACACTCTGAAGCAGAGGGGGATGATTTCTGAGCTGGACCCTGATCTGGTCATCCGCACTGATGATCCTGATGAGGCTGTCCAGGCCATCCTTCGTCACCGTGTCTGAATAAGCAGTCGGGTAGTAGTCAGCGGGCGCGGGTGGCCATGATCATGCCCGTGCCGATGGGCAGCAGGCAGGATTCCCAAGCATTGTCTTTGCTCATGGCCTCCATGATGGTCCGTAAGGCGGTCGTTTTGGCGGACCTGTTGGCCGGGTTGAGCACACCGCCCTTGTCGGGGTCCTCCAGCAGGTCGAAGGCATCAGTGAAAATCAGCTGTCCCCGTTCCTTGAGCAGGCGCGGAGCCTGGTCCATGACCTGCTGATAATTGTCCCCATTGCCTGAGACGACGATAAGGTCGTAGTCGCTGGGGTTGAGCCTGGGGAAGTAGGTCCTGGCAGCCGCGTTGACCGCCCGCAGCCTCATGCCTGGGTGGGCTTTCTCCATGCCCGAGAATATTTTTTTGACCAGGGAAGTGCCCTGGGCCGTGGAGTCGACGGCGGTGAACTGGCCATGCCCGTGCAGGCCCGTCATCAGGCGCAGGGCTTCAACCACGGAGCCGTTGCCCACCAGGATGATGGATGCCGGAGCGTTTCGGCCGGCCAAGAACTGCAGAAAGGCGCCTTGAGACCGGGAACACTGGGCGAATCCGGCCTCCGAAGCCTTGTCTCGCAAGGTCTGCAACTTGTCGGATTCGACGTTCAGAGCGCTTGCCTCGGCGAATTCCCATCCTCTGGCGATGTTGTTGTACGAGGTTTTGTCCATGCTAACCATGGTAACGACTAGAGGGCACAAGCCTGTCGCCAGCTCTTGCCGCCTTCTGTGGGCATGAGGCTGGCTACTCCTTGACAGCTTCGACCAGCTTCCACATCTCTTCGCCCACGTCGATGCCTCTGGGGCAAGGTCGGGTGCAGGCTCGTATGGACTGGCATGCCTGGATCCCGTCCACTTGGTCAATGGCCTCAAGACGTTCCTGCCGATGACCGTCGCGGGAATCGTTGATGAATCGAGCCGCTGCGATCATGGCCGCCGGGCCGGCGAAGGCCTCACCGCCCGCATAAATAGGGCAGGCGCCCTGGCAGAGTCCGCAGGCGATGCAGGTGCTGAGCAGCTCATACCGGGCCAGCTCTTCCGGAGTTTGCTTGTATTCAGACGCTGGTTCTGCGTTGGCTGCTTTTGCCTTGGCTAACGGGTCTAGCTGAGAATCATGGGTTTGTCGTTGATCAGATTCTTGATGATTCTGGCCGCTATCGGCAGAGGGATCATCATGGAGCAGATAAGGCTTGAAACGTCGAATCTGTTCAAACATGGCATCGGTGTCCACTATCAGGTCTCTGAGTGGGGTAAAGCCGGGAAGCGGACGAATCTCTACAACTGAGGTTTCTGCATAGTCTGGAGTTTTTGTAAGGCCTGTAGCCTCTATAGGGACTGAGGGGTCTGTAGGGCCTGAGGCTTCCGAATGATTTGTAGCGCTGGGTTCTGTGTCCGAATTCGAATGCGCAGCCGACGAGGATACGCCAGTTACGGCGGCTGCCGTACCAGTGCGACGGAAGACTGGAGGCTGTTGGATCTGTGGATTTCCAGCAGCCACGCCGGGTGAGGCGTATGCGTTCAGCATGGTCTTGGATGCAGACAGGCAGTCGGCGATGGTGGCTGCGCAGAGCAGGTCCGGACGTCCGTTGATGAGCACGGCATCCGACCCGCACATGCCATGCCCACAGGAGTACCGGAAGTTCAGCGTAGGATCCGCCTCTCGTTTGATCTGCAGAAGGGCATCCAGAACGGTACGCTGTGGGGCAATGCGAATTGTGTACTCCTGCGTCCAACGGCGACCTCGAGCCCGTCGACTGCCCGCTGCGGCGAAAGGATTGCTTTTGGCAAAGGGATTGATTCGCGCCGGACGCTCTGATTGAGGTCGTGGGGTAAACCGGGCTATTCGGAAAGTTACCGGACGGGGATCGCTGTCCAATGCGGATGCCTTGGATCCGTCTGATTCCGTGGACTGTGATGTCACAGTTGCTCCTGTCCTTGCTTGGGATACGGCCCGATGCCCACTGATATGCGCGAATTCCATCCTAATCGCTGACTGACCTGGATAGGTGTCGGCCCGATGTCTGTCTGAACAGATTGGGCCCAGAGTCCATAATCAGGGTCCATCAGTAGCTGCGGCCCCTGGGAGGCATGTCGACGATATGAACAGGCTGCCAGGAGACATCTTCCTTGGCATCGATCATAGTGTGAGCCAGATAGTGTTCGTCGTTGCGCTGCGGATAATCGCTCCGGTACAGCGCGCCACGGGATTCCTGACGCTGCAGACTGGCGTTCAGGACGGCCCGAGCCAAGGTCAGCAGGTTGCCCACCTCCATGATGGCAGTCACCTCCTGGTTGAGCACTGCTGTGCCACTGTGCGCATGCAGCTGTTTGGCATCGGCATTCAGTTGATCCAGGCCGCGCAAACCTTTTTCAATGCTGCTCCGATCGCATCGGACGGCAACGGCCTCCTCCATCAGCCGTCCCAGTCGGCCCATCAGTGCGTAAGGGTTGTCCAGGCCGGCCTTGTCACCGGGGTCGGATTCCTTGCCTTGGTTGTCGGTCAATGCTGGTTCCGAGGGCTCGGCTGCGCCAGCCAGCAACTTGTCAATGAAGGCCTGACGCCTTTGCAGGGCTTGTACGAGCGAAGATGTGTCGGTCATATCGCTTGACTCGTTGGCATTAGACATGGCGGCAGCGATGGTCTGTCCTGTTCTGGTACCGAAGAGGCAGGCATCCAGCAGGGAGTTGCCTCCCAGTCGGTTGGCCCCGTGAACGCTGACACAGGAGCACTCCCCGGCGGCGAACAGCCCGCCGATGATTCGACGGTGTCCATCTTGCCAGCGATAGACGCGGCCACGATCCGTGATGGGAATGCCGCCCATGGTGTAGTGGGCTGTGGGTCTGACTGGAACCAAGTCCACAGTGGGATCCAGATGGGCGTATCGATGAATGGTCTCGGTTACCTGGGGGAGCAGGGCGGTCATGCGCTGGCTGTCAATGCTGGTCATATCCAGCCAAACACAATCATGAGGCCCGTCCGGGTCCGATGGATCAGCCACTCCCCGCCCTGCATCGATCTCGGCCATGATGGAACGGCTGACCACATCTCTGGCGGCCAGGTCGCCGTGTCCCGGCGCGTAGTGCTGCATGAAGGCCCGTCCCTGGCTGTTCCTGAGCACGCCGCCTTCTGCGCGGGAAGCCTCCGACAGCAGGATGCCAGTGTGTCCCAGGCCGGTGGGATGGAATTGGATGAACTCCACATCCTCCAGTTGCAGACCGGCCTGAAGAGCCAGCGCCATGCCATCGCCGGTCAGATCCCAGGAGTTGGAGGTCGTATGGAAGAGTCGGCCGGCCCCGCCCGTGCACAGGACGATATTATCGGCTTGGATGGCCTGCAGCTTGCCGGCGTGGGTGTCAAGGACAATCAGTCCTTGGGCATGGCCGCCGGGTTCCTCATCAGTGGACGGATCAACAACCAGATCGGTCACGTACCATTCCTCGGCGAACTCGACTCCCTGACGCAGGCACTGCTGCCAGAGGGCGTGCAGGATCTGGTGGCCGATGCGGTCGGCTGCATAGGCTGCTCTCCTGACTGGATGGCCGCCATAATCAGCGGTATGGCCGCCGAACTTCCTCTGGGCGATGTGCCCGTCTTCAGTCCTCGAGAAGGCCACACCGTCATGCTCCAGCTCGATGACGATACCCGGGGCCTGCTCGGCCAGAATCCGCACAGTATCCTGGTCAGCCAGCCAGTCGCTGCCCTTGATGGTGTCATAGTAGTGCCAATGCCAGTCGTCTTTTTCTTGGTTGCCGAGACTGGCAGCGATGCCGCCCTCTGCTGAGCCAGTGTGAGAGCGCAGGGGCTGCAGCTTGGAGACGACCAGGATCTTTGGAGACGAGTCGTTCCTGTTTCCGTCGTTCTCAAGAGCTCTGTACAGTCCCAGAGCCGTTGACAACCCGGCTGCTCCGGCTCCGACGATGACGGCATCATAGCGGTTTCTTACCTTCTGTGGATTCATACCATTGATACTGTCACGACCCGTTGATAGTGGCGTCCCTTCCAGTCCATGTCTGCTTGCGCGGGCAGAATAGATCTTATGACCGAGCTTCCTTTCTCTCAGCAGGTTTATCAGGTCGTTAGGCGGATCCCCTACGGCAAGGTGGCCACCTATGGCCAGGTCGCCTCCCTGACTGGCCATCCGCGCAATGCCAGGTTCGTGGGTTATGCACTTCATGACAATCCCGAACCTGGTGTGATTCCCTGTCATCGCGTGGTCTTCCGCGATGGTTCTCTGGCCCCGGGATTCGCCTTTGGCGGTCCGGAACGTCAGCGTCAGCTGCTAGAGGATGAGGGTGTTCATTTTGTTCCTCCCAGTAGCGATGAATCGGCTGGTGCAGACGGCTGGGTGGTTGATCTGGATCGCTGTCGCTGGAAGGTCTGATTCTTCGGGTCTTCTGCTACGACGCATCCGCCCTGCAGATTGATCAGACCACGAATCTCCAGGGACCCCAGCAGTTGCATCAGATGCCTGACTGAGAGCTCATGTCTTTGATTGGCCAGCTCAGCGAGAAGCTGTCCAGTCATTGGCGGGCCTTTCCGACGCTGACAGGTTCGGATAGTTTTCAGCACGGTTGCCTCTTCCTTGGTTAGACAATTGTCGTCGGTTTTTTCACTTTCACGGTCCCTACCTGGATCTGATGGCGGGGTTGAAGGCTCTTTGCGCTGAGAGCGGGCCGAAAGCCCACCTCTGTCTATCCGGGGTTGTCTGAGTGTGATCGGGAACGGTTGACTGCCGTGGATGGTTTGGATCGGATGATCGGAGTCAAGCCGCAGTATGTGCTGTGTGGGCTGTCTACCTGCTTGGTGCTCATGATTTTCGATGGTTCTGACCGAAACGCCAGTTCCTTGTTGGACAGACTTGTCAGGGAGGATAGGCGCATGGGCGGGATGGCAGATGTCTTGGATGTCGGATGCCGACAGGAGCAGCTCCGCCTTGCCCTCATGGATGAGCCGATTGCAGCCAGTGTTTTCCGGCTGGTCGATTCTGCCGGGTGCAGCCAGTACGCGACGGCCTAATTCCACGCCCCAGTTGGCTGTGTTCAGAGCCCCGGATCGGTGACGGGCCTGTGCTACCACAATGTCGGAGGCCAGCGCGGCGATGATCCGGTTGCGCAGCAGGAACCGACGCGCTTCGGGAATGGTGCCAGGCGGCAGCTCGCTGATCAACGCGCCGCCATCTGCCTCAATGTTCTGGAACAGACGGCTGTTGCGTTTGGGTCCCATATGCAGCAAGCCTCCGGCAAAAACGGCTACTGTGCGTCCGCCGGCAGCAGCCAGGGCTCCCCAGTGGGCGGCGGCATCCGTGCCCATGGCTCCGCCTGAGATAACCAAGTGGCCTTCGCTGGCAGCCTTTCTGGCGATTTGATGGGCGATGGACCGGCCATACTCGTCGCAGGCTCTGGACCCGACCACGGCCAAGGGAAGGTCACAGCAGATCAATGCTTCAGGATTGCCTCGTCCCCACAGGCAGAGGGGAGGGGCCCAATCGGAGCGGCGTGCCAGGTCATCCACCTGGCCAGGCCAGCAGGGGTCGCCTGGGGTCATCACCCAGAATTGACCTCCACCAGTCATCATGGTCCGCACCTGGTCGGTGTCCATGGCCAGCAAGGGGGTCAGGCGTCTTCGCCAGGAGTTGCTGATCTTGTGGAACCGGGTGAGGTCCTCAGGGCTCGTTTGTCGTCCCCATCGAGCCGTCCCCTTCAGAAACCGTTCGTCCAGACTGACGCGAGCAGCATCATGAGAGTCGTCGCAGTCCGACTGGTTCGGCGCTCCCAACTCGATCAGGTTTCGGCACAGGTCGGCCGCCTGGTCCGAGCCCAACAGACAGGCGATCATGAAGGCATCGGGGCCATCTGTTGCCAGGGTCAGCGCAGCTCTGGCAAGCCAGTCGCTTTTGACCATGGTCATCGGTTGCGGTTGGCCGTCAGGCATGTTCTTCATCAAGGGTTGGGGCATCTCAGACAGCCCTTGTCCTGAGCAGGATGCTGGTGGTCACATCGTCGGCACCGGGGCTGGACCGCCCGTCCAGGTCCGCCAGAGTCCACGCCAGGCGCATGGTCCGGTCGGCCCCTCGCAGGCTGATCCGCTGCTTGCACAGGGCTTGATCCACGACCGAACGGGCCTTGGCTGATGTGTTCTGGCGCAGCCATTCGCCGCTGATTTGGGCGTTGCAGGCCCAGCCTTCCTTGTGGAAACGCTCTTTTGCTGCCTGCCGGGCGCGGGTCACACGCTGGCGAATCTGAGCGCTGTGCTGGCGTGGACGGTGGTCATCGAAACCCGGGTCGGTCACAGGAGGGACTGTGGTCTGGATGTCGATACGATCCATGATGGGCCCTGACAGCCTGTTCCAGTAGCGGAGGCGTTCCCGGGGCGTGCAGGTGCAGCGCTCGCCCGTGCCGTAACCGTATCCGCAGGGGCAGGGGTTGGCGGCCATGACCAGCTGGAACCGAGCCGGGAAGGTTGTACTGCCCTTGGCCCGGGACAGAAAGATTCGCCCAATCTCCAGGGGCTCGCGCAGAGATTGGATCACCCTTGCAGAGAACTCCGGTGCCTCGTCCATGAAGAGGACTCCGCGATGGGCGCGGGTGATGGCGCCTGGGGTGGCCAGTCCGGCGCCGCCTCCAACCATGGCTGCCATGGAGATCGTATGATGAGGGGCCTCGAAAGGCGGCACATCGGTGATCCCATACTGGCTCAGCGTGCCGCACAGGGATCGGATGGAGGCCACCTCCAGCTGTTGGACGGCATCCAGGGCGGGCATGATGCTGGGTAGCCGTTCTGCAAGCATGCTCTTGCCGGTTCCCGGGGGGCCGACCATGAGCATGTGATGACCGCCGGCTGCGGCCACCATCATGGCCCATTTGGTCTCTTCCTGGCCGATCACGTCAGCCATGTCGGGCTTGGGCGGAGAGTGGTCGGCGTTGGCGGGGGAGTTGACTTCATGATCTGAGTTACTGGCATGCGCACTCGCTATGGCGGTTGGTTTGTCAGAGTCCTCGAGAGTGTCTGCTTCGGGGATGGTAATCCTGCTTCGCCCGCCCAGGGCCTGGATGAGCTGGCCCAGGTGGCGCAGTCCCACGACCTCAATATCGGGAACCAGACGGGCCTCGTCAAGGTTGTCTGCGGGGACGAAGAATCGCGTGATTCCTTGAGCTCTGGCCTGTGTCAGAATAGGCAGCAGACCGTTAATGGGCAGAATCGTGCCGTCCAGGTTGAGCTCGCCCAGGATGACCGTTTGGTCCAGGCCTTCCATCGGCAGCGCTCCGCCAGCTTCCAGAACGCTGGTCGCGATGGCCAGATCGTGTGAGGAGCCATGTTTGGGCTTTGAAGCAGGGGACATGTTGACGGTGACCCTGGTTTGCGGCCATCGGAATCCGCAGGCCGAGCAAGCGGATTTGACCCGTTCCCGTGACTCTGACAAGGAGGCATCCGGCAGACCGATAATGGAGAAATAGGGCAGACCTGGGGAGATGAAGGACTGCACGTGGATGAGAAAGGCCTTGAGGCCTATCAGTCCCACGGATTCAGCGGATCCAAGTCGCATCAGAAGGCCTCCCTGGTGTGTCTGAGGAAGACTGATCCTGGATTCCACCCGCCACTTCCCGAATGATTTGATCCTCTGGTGGCCTCGGCGGATGCCTGACAGGAAGCCGGGGGATAGGGATCCTCGGAATGCATTCTTCTGCTAGTGCCGGACTTGACTGACAGGCTGATGACATCGAAACGTGTGCCGCGATGCCGTGCGCTGGGATCTCGGTCGTGGCTGATCAGCCATTGGACTGCTGCGCGACGCAGGTGGGTCTGCTTGCGTGGACCGACAGCCTGTTCTGGGGATCCGAACCGACCGGTGCGCCTGGTCTTGACCTCTACAAAGACCAGAGTCGCCTCGGGATCCAGGGCGATGATGTCCAGCTCGCCGAACCTGCTTCTCCAATTGCGGGCTAGAATTTTCCAGTTTCGTTGCCACAGCCACTGGCAGGCGTAGTCCTCGCCCAAACGTCCGAGCTCTCGGCTGTTTATGCCACTGACTCTGATCTGTCGTTCAATATCTGCCAGCTCTATGTCGATGGATTCATCGTTGCTCGTACTTAACCTCGTTCTCCCAGGCCGTATGTTTTCTGGATTGTCGGAGGACCTTATGGAATCGGGCAGAGCGCTTATAGGCTGTATGGTCAATGGGTCTGTGACCATAACGTGGGCTTCAGTTCTGTCACCCTTGTCGCTGGGAACTGTGCGGAGATTGCTTGGTCTAGTCAGTGCTTGTGTGTCCATGTTTCTAGGAGACCACTGGGAGGAAGTCGGCGACTAGTCGAACCAGGCATGTGGTCGAACGAACCTGCGCACGCACGGAAGTGGATGAATGAGTGGACCCACGATGCTGACCCTGTATCTACTGCATTCATCTCCGCATCAGGCAGAGGCGGCAGAGGTAAGAAGAACTGAAACAGAAACGAATGACACGAAGAAAAGCAAATAAGCGAAGGAGGGCAGGACAGCAGCCAGCTAAATGAACCAGAGACAAAGAAATAGCGGAGACCGGAAGGCACCGCCGGCGAATTTGCTGGCAATACCTTCCGGTCTGGGGTGCTCAACTTATCCCTATGACTGATTTGTCACCATGTCGACCACATGTTTGGCGGGCAAGAATGCGGCGATCGAGGCGGTTTGGGTTCCATTCATCCACCTTGATCCTCCGCTCTTGACAAATGCCGAGACTCTTAGGCCATTTACACCGACCTTGGGCTTACTGCTTCTGCATCAGAGCGGTCATCTGCCCCAGATCCAGCTCAAAGCTGACCCCGCGCTGCTGATAGTCGGGCTGATTGCGTGTGTGCTGCATGGCAGAGCGGACGAATTCGCCGGCGATTCGGGCGGCATCGGCCAGGCCCTGTCCCGCAAAGAGCGCCCCGCAGAGGCTGGAGGCGAAGGCGTCGCCGGTTCCGTGAATCATGAAGGGCAGCTTGTCGTGGACCAGCTCGGTGCGCTCGCTGACTCCGCCATGATCTGCAGAGGCCACGAAGTTGCGCAGCTTGCCGTCCTTACGGTCGATGCCTTTGATAATGACGTTTTTCGCGCCCATGTCCAGCAGACGGCACAAACGCTCACCAACCTGGGCGTCGTCAAGGTCCTGGCCTTCGTAGTCGATGCCGGTCAGCAGGCTGACCTCGGTCAGGTTGGGCATGAGCAGGTCGGCCCCCTCGACAAGATGGGTCACGGCCCGGCACATCTCTTCGGTGTAGGTGGGATACATGGATCCGCCGTCGCCCATGACCGGGTCGACCAGCCGCAGGGCCTTGGGATATTGCCTATACATACGCTGAATAATGTCAACCTGTTCGGCGCTGCCGAGGAATCCGCTGTAGATCCCGTCCAGGTCGACGCCTTCCTTCTGCCAGGCATCCAGGTATCCCGGCAGCATCTCGGTGGTGTCATGGAAGGTGTAGTCCTTGAACATGGTGTGCGCGCTGAACAAGGCCGTGGGCACCGGGCAGACATCGCATCCGGCTGCCGAAAGAATGGGAATGGCGGCCGTCAGCGAGCACTTGCCATACCCGCACATGTCATGCACGGCGGCGATACGGGGAATGTACTTGTTTTCGCGCTGGTAGAGTCTGTTCTGATCGTCTGTCTGTCCGGCCATCTCTTGAACTCCTTCATGCCTGCTGAGGCTGTTCGCAGCGAAGTCTTCTCCGTCGCTTACTTGACTCTACAGCGGACGGGCTGAACGAGTACCGTCGCGTGTGGAATGTCGAGATGCAAAAGGCCCGCTTTCAACCTTTTGGAAGCTGTTATAAAAAAGGGCGATATCGAAAAGTCTATTCTGGCTTGAACAGGTGGGCTTGTGCCGCTTATGGTCGCATCAAGAACTTGGACGAGAATGTACGTCACTAACAGATAGGAATCTACATGACCGACCAGAACCCGCACAAGTACCATTTCGAGACGCTTCAGCTCCATGTAGGCCAGGAGCAGGCCGACCCCGCCACCGATTCCCGGGCCGTGCCGATCTACGCCACCACCAGCTATGTCTTCCACGACTTCGACCACGCCGAGGCCCGGTTTGCGCTGAAGGACCCGGGCAACATCTACGGCCGTCTAACCAACTCCACCCAGGGGGTCTTTGAGGACAGGATCGCCGCCCTGGAGAACGGCACTGCCGGTTTGGCCGTGGCCTCGGGAGCCGCAGCCGTGGAGTATGCTTTCAGGAACATCACCCAGGCCGGGGACCATATCGTGTCCTCCAAAAACATCTACGGCGGCACCTTTAACCTACTCAAACACACCCTGCCCCGCGATGGCGTCGAAACCACCTTCGTGGATCCTTCGGACCCGTCCAACTTCGAGTCGGCCATCCAGGAGAACACCAAGCTGGTCTTCTTTGAGACATTCGGCAACCCCAACGCCGACCTGCCTGACTTCGAGGCCATCTCCAAGATCGCCCATGACCACAACCTGCCGGTGATCGTCGACAACACTTTCGCTACTCCTTACCTGTTCCGTCCGCTGGAGCACGGTGCGGATGTCGTCGTGGAATCGGCCACCAAGTTCATCGGCGGCCATGGCACCACTCTGGGTGGGGTGGTCGTGGAAGGCGGCCGGTTTGACTGGGCGGCAGTGCCTGGCAGGTTCCCGACCTTGACCGAGCCTGATCCCAGCTACCATGGTCTGCGTTTCTACCAGGATTTGGGTACTTCTGCCTTCGTCACCCGCATTCGCGCCATCCTCCTGCGCGACACTGGCGCCGTGATCTCCCCCTTTGCAGCTTTCCTGCTCCTGCAGGGGACCGAGACGCTCTCGCTGAGGGTTGAGCGCCATGTTGAGAATGCCTTGAAGGTAGTGGATTACCTGCAGACTGTGCCGGAGGTGGAGTCGGTCAGCCATCCGGCCATCGAGGGGCGTCCCGACCACGAGCTCTACAAGCGCTACTTCCCCAATGGGGCTGGCTCCATCTTCACTTTCGATCTGAAGGGCGGCAAGGATGCGGCCAGGGTCTTCATCGACAACCTGCATCTCTTCTCCCTCCTGGCCAACGTGGCTGACGTGAAGTCGCTGGCCATTCATCCGGCATCGACCACCCACTCCCAGGAGACGCCGGAGGAGCTGGAGGATCAGGCCATCCACCCTGGCACCATCAGGCTTTCCGTTGGCACGGAGAATATCGAGGACATTCTGGATGACCTCAAGGGCGCCTTCCAGGCATTGCGAAAATCCGGCCTGGCTGGGTAGGCGGCGCGCTTTTGTTCCGGGCCGGTTTACGCTGTGAAGCCCGTGCCGGACTTGGACTATGCCGGTTTCGACCGGCATAGGGTGCCTGGCGGAACCTTGCAGCGTTCCATCAGCCCCCCCCCCCCGCATATATGGCTCGCTCATTCTTTGGGATGATGCGGAATCCCGGATCATGTCGAGATTCAATCCTGCGTATGATGACGGTGCCGCCTTGCAGCCGATAGCGTTGGCACCAGGAATACAGGGATGGTCCCTGTTCCTGGTGAGGTTGGACTATGATGCATGGCACACGGACACAAGCGGCATTCGCCCCATCGGCAGACGGTAGGAATGATCGAGCACAGACTGCCCAGATGGCCGTTCAGGCTCTGGGTCTGACTAAGGATTATGGGAGCGGGGAGAGCCTGGTGCATGCCTTGCGGGGTGTTGATGTCGGGTTCGAACGGGGTAGGTTCACGGCCATCATGGGCCCGTCCGGATCGGGCAAATCCACCCTGATGCACGCGCTGGCAGGCTTGGATACCGTAACCTCCGGGCACGTCTACCTGAACGGTGCCGATGCCGCCGGGGTAGAGGAGGGGAGGGCCGGTCGTCATGATGGGGGGCAGGGAGCGGTTGACCTGGCTGCACTCGATGACGATCAGCTGACCCTCCTGAGGCGCCGCTGCCTGGGTTTCATCTTCCAGAGCTTCAATCTTTTGCCTATGTTCACTGCCAGGCAGAACATTCTTATGCCCCTGATCCTGGACGGGGCCAAGCCGGACACTGCCTGGTTGGATCTGCTGGTCGGGACTCTGGGTCTGGAGGGGAGGCTGAGCCACCGGCCCAGCGAGCTTTCGGGCGGCCAGCAGCAGCGGGTGGCCATCGCCCGGGCCCTGATCGCCAAGCCTTCCATTGTCTTCGCTGACGAGCCCACGGGAAACCTGGACACGGTTTCCTCGACCGAGGTGCTCAGTTTCCTGCGTGACTCGGTCCGAGAGCTGGGGCAGACCGTCATCATGGTCACCCACGATGCCTTTGCCGCCTCCTTCGCCGACAGGGCTTTGGTCTTTGCTGACGGGCGGATCGTTGCCGACCAGGACAGGCCCACTGTGGACGCCATGAACACCCTCCTCTCCGAGGCAACGGGGGCTTCCGCCGAGCTGGCAGCCCCAGTGGCTAACAGTTGAGGGGGTGGCACGGATATGTGGCAGATCACCAGAAAGATGATGCGGAGCGACCTGGGCATGATGGTCCCCGCTGGCATCGCCATTGTCATCGGCACGCTGTTTATCGCCATGACCTTCCTCTTCGGCAACACCATGGACATCTCCATGCGGCGCATGGTCTCATCCGATGCCGCCCAGGCCAACTACGCCATCATCCCCAAGGACGATGACCGGATGGGTCAGATGACGGTGAAAGACTTCAAAACCAATGAACTGGCAGCGGTCCCAGGAGTTCGTGCCGTGCGGTCAGACGCCAATTTCTTTGTGGACGTCCGCGTCGCTACGACCAAGGCCGACGAGGTGGTGGCCATCCCTTCGGCCGATGCCGATCTGATGCCGGTTGCATTGGCCCAAGGGTCCTGGCCAGCGGCCGATGACCAGGTAGTTCTGCCGAGGCCGACCGCCTCAAGGCTCAAACTCGCGCCCGGCGACAGGGTGAATCTGAATCTGTCTGCCAGCATGCTTGACGAACTGCCTGGCTCGGAGACTGATGGAAGTTCCAATTCGGGCGGAGTGTCCGGCAAACTGGTATCGAGATCGATGACCGTGTCGGGGATCAGCGCGGACCAGGGCGGCATGTATGACAACTGGGGCGGTGCCATCGTGTTGACGCCCAGGACCAGTGATGCCCTGATGGCCGATGCCGGCCTGGGCGGCATGGGAAACCTGATTGCCAATAACATTTACCTGGTCGTGAGTGGGCAGGGAGATGAACTCAACGGCAGTCTGGCCTCCCTACGCAAATCCATGCCCTCCGGCTATGCTCTGAAAGATCGAAGCACCCTGGAAGAGGGTCTCCTCAAGAACGCTCTTGGTGGTCAGCAGAACTTCATGACCACCTTCCTCCTGACCTTTGGGATTCTGGCTATGTTCGTGGCCGCTACAGTCATCGCCAACACCTTCCAGGTCATGGTCGCCCGGCAACGTCGTCAATTGGCCCTCCTGAGAATCGTCGGTGCCAAAAGGGGTCAGATTCAGGGCAGCGTGCTGATTCGATCGGCTGTTCTCGGCATCCTGTCCTCCCTGATTGGCATCGGTGCGGCTATAGGAATCATGGTTTTCCTGGAGGCAGCCAAGTTCCATATGAATTCGCTTCATTTCCAATTGAGCCTGACCCCTCCCGTTATTCTGGTGCCCCTGATCTTTGGCGCCATCGTCACGGTCCTGGCATCGCTGGGGGCTTCGCGGGCGGCTACCAAAGTAAGCCCCCTAGAGGCTCTGCGACCGTCAGATCTGCTAAAGAACGTCGGTGCTGGCAAAGCGCGCCTGATAGTCAGCCTGGTCCTGATCCTGACCGGTGCGATCATTACGGTCTGGTCCCTCTGGCAGGTCAGGCTGAACGCAACCGGGCATACGAGCAAAGCTTCCGGTGACGGTGCGGAGACGGTCCTAGGGCTAGCGGTACTTGGCATCGTACTGGCATCCATTGGCATTCTGCTCAGTGCCAACCGCTGGATCCCTTTGCTTCTGCGGGGAATAGGGTCTCTAGTGGCACGGATTGGACCTTCATCGGCTATTGCCGTGGCTAATATCTCCCGGAATCGTTCCCGGGTGGCGGCGACGGGGGCAGCCTTGCTGATAGGGGTGACCCTGGTCTCCACCCTGGCGACAGGTGCGGCCAGCGCCAAGCTAACCATGGCCGGCATTCTTGACCAGCAGTATTCGGTTGATGTTCAGATCAGCGCCGATGGATTGGATGCCAAGGCACTGGATGCCATCCGTCATATTGACGGTGTTGCTGATGCCGAACTCGTGCCGCAGTATGCAGCCACCATCGAATCCGGTGGCGAACAAGGCGCGGGAATGACCATCTTCGCCCTGGACGGCCGGAGGATTGATGGCGTTTTGAACACCAAGGTCGGCAGGGATCTGAAAGGACAGGGAACCGTGCTGCTTCCGGCCAGTCTGATGGAAGCCAGCAAGGGTTTCCGCAACGGTGGGCAGCTGGGCCTGGCTATGCTTGCTCCGGTTCAGAATGACACGGATGAGGGCTCAGCTTCACAAGGACAGCGGCAGCCTTCATCGGCACGTTCCTTTACCGGTGCCTATGCCTCCTTCAAAGGGATTGATGCGAGCCGCTTCTACGGCCTGGCCGACCCTGCTTCGCTGGAAGGCCTTCATCCTTATGCTACCCAGATCTGGGCCAGGACGAAAGGATCCCCGACTGTCTCTGTGCTGATGGATGAGATCCAAGATGCCCTCGCTAGGTATTCGGCGGTTTCCGTCCAGGGGGGTCTGGCTGAAAAGCAGCAATGGGACCAGAGAGTCGACACCCTGCTCATGATCATGGTGGCCCTGCTGGCCGTAGCCGTGGTCATTGCACTGATCGGTGTGACCAACACCCTGTCGCTCTCAGTCCTGGAGCGCAGACGAGAGTCCGCCACCTTGCGGGCCATCGGAATGACCCGCAAGCAGATCAGGTGGTCGCTGGCCGTTGAATCAGGACTGATAGCCCTCGGCTCCACCGTGGTCGGTGTGGTCCTCGGTCTTCTTTTTGGTTGGATCGGGTCCTATGAGGTCTTTGCCTCCGACGGGAGGGTCGCCTTGCCGATTCCCTGGTCCGCAGACGCGGTGATACTTGTGGTTGCTTTTCTGGCCGCGGTCCTGGCCAGTGTTCTTCCCGCCAGAAGGGCCAATCGAATGCCGCCGGTCGTGGCGCTCGCTGAAGACTAGGGAAGCGATGAGCATAACCAGGGGCCACCGGTTGCGATGCCGGCGGCCCCTGGTTGATGTCTGGACTGAACACGTCTGTCACCCTCATGCAGCCCAGACGTAGCAAGGAGGGGTGGGATGGCGGATAATCAGGCGAAACGGCACCTGATCTGCTCGGCCGACCCATAGGAGGCTTGCGCTCCCCGTCCAGTGGCCGCGTAGGCCGAGACATAGGAGGCCAGCTGGGCTGCATGAACCAAGGCCATTCCCGAGGAGAGTCCGGCGAGGACGGTCCCCATGAAGGCATCACCGCATCCGGTGGTGTCAACGGCATCCACCTTGACTGCGTGGATTCGGTAATTCCCGTCCTGATCGAGGACCATGGAACCCTCACCGCCCAGGGTCACGATGGCCCTGCGGAAGCCGAATTCCTGCATGGTGGTGTTGATGCGGTCCCAGTCGGCCCCGATCCAGTCCCCATCCTCGGGCTCATCGATTCCCAGAAGCTGAGCCATCTCATGTTCGTTGACCAGGATCAGATCGGAGTAGGCTATCAGGTCAGCAGGAAGGTCGGCCCGGAAGGGGGAATCGTTGAGGAGGACGGTCATGCCGGACTCATGGGCCATCCTGGCGGTCTCGGTCACGGTTTCGATGGGGCTTTCCAGACAGAGCCCCAAGACCTTGGCCGAGGTCAGCGCCTTCCGGGATCGACGGGCGTAGTCCACGTCAACCCTGGCATTGGACCCGGGGGAGTAAACGATGGTGTTCTCCCCATGGGCGTCCACGGTGATGACCGTGGTTCCGCTCGGGCCGGGTACGGTCATCACCTGGGAGACGTCGACCCCAGCGTTACCAAGTTGACCCAGAAGGAAATCGGCGTTGGGGTCGGATCCGACGGCGCCGAAGAGTTGAACGTGGGCCCCGATCCGCGCGGCTGCGGCCGCCTGGTTGGCGGACTTGCCGCCGGGGAGGATTTGCAGGGGGCCTCCGTTGATGGTTTCACCAGGTTTAGGCAGGCGGTCGGTGGTAACCGTATAGTCCGCATTCATGGACCCGACCACCGAAATGGATCCACTGATGGTATCCAATCCCTGAAGCACCTGGTCCGGCGCAGCCACCATGTCTTGAATCATGTTTCTCCATTCGTTGATAACAATTTGTCGACCAGATCATCTGGTTCAGGGGCCCTGGCCTGTGCGCCCCGGGGGCCAGCCCACCGAGGCCCGGTGGAGATACCGGGTCTTCAGCCGGACCGAGTCGATCCTGGAGCCGGCCATCAGGTCAAGGAGCATCTGGACGCAACAGGTCCCCATGGAATCAATCTGCTGGGAAATCGTGGCGACGGCGGGTGTCAGGATTCTGAAAACCGGCAGATCATCGAAGGTGACTATGGAGAAGTCGCTGCCGATGCTGATGCCCCGGGATTGGCATGTCTTGATGGCCCGGATGGCATCTTGCGAGGAGCCGAAGACGGCCGCACTAACCTTCAGGGCTCTCCAGCGGTCCAGCATTTCCGGGACGAAGGTGCCTTCGCCGGCCCGGCCGATCCCGCTTCGGTCGCCGTTCTGAGTAGGGTCGCAGAGCCCATTCATGCCGTTCAGCAAGCGGTCGAACACATCCTCGCGCTCTTGGAAGATGCCGGACTCTTTCAACGGCCCAGAAACCATGGCGATTCGCCGGTGGCCATGCCGGGCCAGATCCTCTAAGGCTGCATTGAGGCCGGGCAGGGGGTCGGAGTCGATCGAAGGGACTGCCTTTTCGCCATCTTGATGCCTTCTGCTGCCATTGGGCCGGTCCACGTAGACCAGAGGAAGTCCCCTGCGGGTCAGCTCATCCAGGATCTGAGAAGAGCGTGAATCCGGCACGATGATGGCTCCATCGATATGTTGCCCCAGAAGATTGCGGACCTGGACCTTGTTTTCATGCGAATCGCCTTGGGTGGAGGTGCAGATCAGGGTCTGGAATCCGTGTGCCAGGAGTTCACCCTGGATCCGATAGGCCAGGTCGGCGAAATAGGAATTCCTGATGTCGGGTATGAGCAGGCCGATGGCGCGGGAATGGGGAAAGTGCATGGACCGGGCTCTGGAGTCCGGAACATAGCGGAGTTCCTTGATGACCTGGTTGACCCGTTCACGGGTCTGTTCCGAGATTCGCCCTGAATCGTTCAGCGCCCGGGATACCGTCGATACGGAGACTCCGGCACGTTCGGCCACGTCCCGAATCGTCGCGTACGTCATCATTGCCTTTCGTCGATCTGACCGGCAGCCGACACCCTGGATGCATCGGCCCCACGGCCGCACCATTGCGTCGGTGTGACCATGACAACCACTATTTATATCAGTGCGGTAACGATACCGCAAATCGGTCTGTCAGAAACGGCATGGCGAGTCGGCATTTTTTATACCAGTCTGTTCTCATAGGCGAAGACTACGGCCTGGACTCGATCACGGGCATTGATTTTCTGCAGGATGTGAGCCACATGGGTCTTGACGGTTGGGAGGGAGATGAAGAGCTTGTCGCCTATCTCTTGGTTGCTGAGGCCGTGGGCGATTTCAACCAGGACCTCCAGCTCCCGTTCAGTCAGCAGGTCAATCTCAGGGTCATTGTAGGCTGCGGCCTCTTCGCCGGATGTGCCCTCCCGGATCCGGGGAGAGGCGTTGCGTGTCGAGGGATGCCGGGTCATATCCGATGCCATCCCTGTAGGATCCTCATCATTCTGATGTCCGACCAGCGCCATCTGCCTGATCAGGCGCTTGGTTGCCGAGGGGGCGATAATGGCGTTCCCCTGATAGACGGTGCGGATGGATGAAAGGAGTGTCTCGGGTTCGGTGTCCTTGAGAAGAAAACCCGAGGCCCCCGCCCTGATGGCTGACATGACATATTCATCCAGGTCGAAGGTGGTCAGAATGATCACATGTGTCGTGGCTCGGCCAGGTGAGAGGTCGCTGATCCGGCGTGTGGCCTCCAGCCCGTCCATTCCGGGCATGCGGACGTCCATCAGCACCACGTCGGGATCGAGTTCGCTGGCCAGGTTCACGGCCTCGTCTCCATCGGCGGCCTGGCCGACCACTGTCATGTCGTCCTGCGTGCCGATTACCAGGGCGAATCCTGCCCGTACAAGTTCCTGATCATCAGCGATGACAACCTTGATGGTATCTGCGTTATGCTGCATGCTGCCTCGGTTTCAATGGGGGTCAGGTGAGGTTCCGGGTATCCGACCTCGTATATGCCCTATTTCCACTGATCATACCGGAGGGCAGTGGAGAGGCCGGTTTCAGGGACGGGCCCTCCGTGCGGCCGGCTGCTCCAGCATCCGTCGTGCTGCTCTGGTGAAGAACCGCAAGGAGCTCACGCATCCTTGCCAGGGCCAGGCGTCCCTGCCTGCCGATTCCTGCGAAGGCCTCTATCACTGAATCGGGGGCAGGGGTCACACCCTGGCGTTTGGCTTCTTCCAGCAGATCGATTGCCGAGTTTGTCCTGTCGATGACGGTGTTCAGGGTGGACGCTACCTCCGCCTGCATGCTGGTGCCGATTCGCTCCCGTTCCTTGTTGGCGGCAAGCATGCGGCTTTCCTCCAGGCCCTGGTTCAGGGCCTTTTCCCGTTCCTCCAGAAGAAGCAGACTCGATCCCTTGTAACGCCGCCACAGAGCCGTCAGCATGGCGATGAGGCAG
Source organism: Bifidobacterium sp. B4079 (assembly GCF_026537385.1). Lineage (NCBI taxonomy): Bacteria > Bacillati > Actinomycetota > Actinomycetes > Bifidobacteriales > Bifidobacteriaceae > Bifidobacterium > Bifidobacterium sp. B4079. Next base: position 290,789 of record NZ_JAFNMH010000001.1, read on the forward strand.
AGCGTTGCCGCCACGATCATGGTGCTGATGGCGTCCCGAAGCATGGGATTGGTCTTCGGAGGGGACGAGCCCTGTATTTCGCCGAGCAGAAAGTCGAGGATGCTGGATGCCCCCCAGCTGATCGAAACGATCCTCAGGCCCAGGAGAAGGAATTCGGACAGAACCGCGATGGGGATCCACCGTCGCGTCCTGCTGCCTCCATAAGTCATGGCTGAGTATATGGAAATAATCACACAGACATCAGCAGCGGGGAGGATCGAAGAGAGGAAGACCTGAATGGCACAGTTCAAGGCCACCAGGACAGCGCTCAGCTCGGGGAAGCGGCGCCGTACGATCAGGGGGGCGAGGACGCTCAGGTTCAGCAGAACGATGACGGAATTGGACGGTGTGGTTCCGGTGATGGGCTCAAAGCCGGGAATCTCCAGGGCGCCAGCGCCGAAGTTCGCCAGAAGCAGGAGCATCAGAAAGGTGTCTGCAAGGAGGTAGTGCCCCTGTATCCATGCGGATATCCGTTCCACTTTATTGGGCTGGTACCTTATCCTGCCGCCCGGCCGTTCCTTTTCGTCGTGGCTGCGGTTCTTCGGAATCTCCGTCTGCGCGACGGCTGCCCGGAAACTCTTCCTGTGCCCCTTCCCGCTGCCTGTATGCATGCCTGCATCCGGTCGGACGGGTTCGGCCCCTGCCGTGCTTGCGGTCGTCGACCTTGCTGGATACGTACTGCCTGATCGGAAGGGAATCGTGGCCCTGACCCGGAATCCGGCGGGCGGCAGTGGTCGGGCCTCCAGTTCCCCCCCGATGGCGACAAGCCGTTCCTGCATCCCCCTCAGCCCATACCCGATGTGGACGGATTCCATCATCGTCTTCGGACGGGTGTCAGGGTTGGCCTGGTCTTCAATGATCAACACCAGCCCCTCCCCATTCCATTCCTCCCGGATACGGACCTGGGCACCGGGGCCGGCATGTTTGCGCACATTGCTCAAGGCCTCCTGCATTACGCGGTAGGAGACCATGGTCCGACGCGGGTCAAGAAGATCGGGGCGTGGTTCCCCCAGGACCCTGTGGTCGAACACGGCCCCCTCTGAGAGACGTCCGGCCTGGGCAATCATCGACTCCATCATCCGATAATCGTCGACCGGTTTCGTCACAGGGGCTTCCGGACTATTACAACAGACCATTGAATTCCGCGTCTCTTCTGACCTGCACGATGCCGGCCGTGGCGAATGGTCCGGACGACATTGCGACAAGTCACCTGACGAATGCTCCGGCAGCGGTGGCGAGGGGCCCTCAGCCTCCCCCTCTTGCCCGATGGTGCCGAATAGGGAACTTAATTCATTCAGGGCTCGTGTGCCCTCGTCCCGGATGGTGATCATGGTTTGCATGGCCATGTCGGGGTTGTTGGCGGCGGCGTATCTGCCTGCGTCGGACTGGATGATGACGATGGAAAGGGTGTGGGCCACCACATCGTGCATGTCGCGGGCTATCCTGGCGCGTTCGGCGCTGGCGGCCAGTTTTCCCTGCTCCTGGGCTCTGAAGGACAGAGCCTCGTTGCGCTGGCGCATGATCGAGATGGAGCGCTCTCTGGCACGGGTCCAGTAGGCCAGAAGGACGGACAGGGCCAGGAGCAACCCGTAGGAGACGAAGCTAATGGCGAACTGTTTTGCAAAAGCATAGAAAGCCGGGATCGGCTTGCGGTCATAGCCAGCAATAGCATTGTCCGGAAAGATTCCGAAGGCCTGTTGGAGTGCCATGGCGGTGGCTGCTGCACCTACCATGAGCACCCCGGCGATGATATAGGCACGATTGGAGGACCTGGGCGCGTATACCACTGCGGAGTACATCATAATAAGGGCCGCGATGTCAGCAGCCGTAACGACCGGCCCCAAGATCAGCTGGGCTGCGCTGACCAGGACGAATAGTCCTGGTGCCAGATTGGGCAAGCGCCTCCGTATGCAGACCGGCAGGAGGAGCAGGCAGTTCCAGATGTAAATGGACTGGTCGGATTGAGGGACCAGGAGACCTGCCGTCGTCCCGAAGTCGACAATCATGATAAAGAGCAAGAGGGCCAAAAGGGTGTCGGTGAACAGCACATTGTTCTGCATCCAGGTCGGCAACCTGCTCCAACCATGTCCGGAGATGTCCATACCATCCAGCCTATCGGTCGCCGCTGTCCGTCTCCATAGGTCTCGAGGATGATCGCCGTCCAGCGGCATGGAGACAATGATGTCGATGCCGGGGCCGCATGCCCTGCCCTATATGGTCAGGCGCGGCGACATATCGAGTGCGGAAAGAAGAGGCGATATGGCAAGCCAGGGATACTACCTGTCAGGGCTGTTCGTGCAGGAGGGGTCCATCCCCGTGCCCCTAGACTGGGCTCATGCGGAGCCTGGCTCCTGGACATCCGAAAAGAATTCCGGCGACCCGGTCATCTCCTGCTTCTACCGGACCATCTGCGCCCCCGAGCACATTCATGACGACCTTCCCCTTCTCGTCTACCTTCAGGGCGGCCCAGGATCCGCCGGTCCGCGCCCTCTGGGCCCGACCGGCGACGGCTGGATCGCCGAGGCCATCAAACATTTCAGGATCGTCCTGCCGGATCAACGGGGGACAGGACGGTCTTCAGCCATCGACTCGCACACCATGCGCGCGCTGGCTCATCCACACGACCAGGCCGCCTATCTGAAGCATTTCCTGGCTGACTCGATCGTTCGGGACGTTGAGCATCTCCGTCGTACCGTCTTTGGCGCAAGGTCCTGGGTCACCCTGGGGCAAAGTTACGGCGGTTTTCTGACCTTGGCTTATCTATCGGCTTTCCCCGAGGGGCTGGCCGCTTCTTTCACCACGGGCGGCATCCCCCATGTCCCGGTGGATCCGACGGAGGTCTATGCCCATACCTTTCCCAGGATGAAAGCCAAAACAGAATCATTCTACGAGCACTATCCGCAGGACCGGGACCGTGTGGCCGCCATAGCCGATCGGTTGGCGCAAGGTGATGTGACCCTGCCCGGTGGGGATCCGCTGACAGTGGAACGCTTCCAGACCCTGGGGGCCGATCTGGGCAGGCAGAACGGGGCGGCCCGTCTGCATTGGCTCCTGGACACGGCATTCCTCGAAGGCGATGGTGCCGTGCCAACCAGGGGAACCCCGGTTCTCTCCGACGCCTTTCTCGAGGGGGTCCGGGCCGCTACGGCCACGACTCCCTTATACTGGCCTCTTCAGGAGTTCATCTATGCGGATGGGGATTGCGCCCCGATTCGCTGGGCAGGGCAGCGTGTACGAGACAGGCATCCTGAATTCCGAACGGACGCCAGGCCGCTGCTTTTCACGGGGGAGGCCATCTTCCCCTGGATGTTCGATCAGGAACAGGCCTTGAAACCTTTCGCCCCGGCAGTGAATCTGCTCATGGAAGACAGGCATTGGGGCAGGCTCTACGACCAGGACCGTCTGGCCTCCAACAGCGTGCCCCTCCAGGCAGCCGTCTATTTCGACGATCTGTACGTTGACTCCGGCATGCAGTTGGATACCCTGTCACGCGTGGGCAGCTCCCATGCCTGGGTGACCAACCAGTTCGAGCATGACGGGCTCCATGGCAACCAGGTATTCGCGCACCTCTACCGGGAGGCCTTGGGCAGGGGGGATCTGGAGCACCTGTTCTGAGCGTGCATCGCACGGGTAGACTGGGAACGTGGCTATAGACGAACTGACAATCGGATTCATCGGATACGGGAACATGGCCCAGGCCATGGCCCAGGGGCTGGTTGACGCCGGGGTTCTGCCCGGCGGCCGTATCGTGGCCTGCGCGAACCATTATGGGAAGCTGGTGGAGAATACCCGAAAACTGGGCGTGCGCCCGCTGCATTCCGCCCAGGAGGTGGCTTCGGCTGCGGATATGGTTATCCTCGCCATTAAACCTGGTCAGACGGCCAGGGTCTGCGGGCCCATCCGCAAGGAGCTGGCGGACGAGGATCGGGCGGTCATCTCCATCGTGGGAGGCTTCAAAATGGACGACTACGCCGACTTGCTTGAGCAAGGCACCCATCTGATCTGTTCCATCCCCAACACCCCAATCGCGGTAGGGAAGGGGATCATGATCACCCAGAATGAAGATACCCTGACTGATGACCAGCGCCGGCTCTTCGACCAGGTCTTCGGGCAGGTGGCCCTTATCGAGCGCCTCGGCCAGGATCTGACCTCCGTGGCCACGGCCATCGCCGGCTGTGCTCCGGCCTACACGGCCATGTACATGGAGGCTTTGGCGGATGCCGGTGTCAAACACGGTCTGCCCCGGGCAGTGGCCTATCAACTCGCCGCACGCATGGCCGAGGGTACCGGTGCTCTTTATATGGCCAGCGGAACCATCCCGGCCGCCATGAAGGATGCCGTCTGCTCGCCTGGCGGCAGTACGATCCGAGGTGTCGCGGCTCTGGAGAAGAGCGGTTTCCGGGGAAGCGTCATCGATGCCATTGATGCGATCGAAGGCAGCTGATAGATCCAGGACCTATGGGTGCTTGCGCTGGTATAGCAGCCGCCGGCCATGACCCAGCGCCGAAGCATTGGGCTGGCGGGTCCGCTGGCCTCGTGCACGGCAAGGCCGCTTTAGAGCCTCGGCTGACGATGCAAGGTTTTCGTCCGCCACGCCGGGGCAGTCCGGGCAATAGACTGGTGGATATGTCGTTAACCATAGGAATCGTCGGGCTGCCCAACGTTGGCAAGTCCACACTCTTCAACGCCCTCACCCGCAACAACGTTCTGGCGGAGAACTACCCTTTTGCCACCATCGAGCCTAACACCGGCATCGTGCCCCTGCCCGACGATCGGCTGCCCGTCCTGGCCAAGCTGGTCCACACGGACAAGATCGTACCCGCCACGGTCACCTTCGTGGACATCGCCGGCATCGTCAAGGGGGCCTCGGAGGGTGAGGGGCTCGGCAATCAATTCCTGGCCAACATCCGCGAGGCCGACGCCATCTGCGAGGTGGTACGCGCCTTCAATGACGACGATATCGTCCACGTCAACGGCAAGGTGGATCCGGCCGACGACATCGACACCATCAACACCGAACTGATCCTGGCCGACATGCAGACCATCGATAAGGCTCTGCCCAAGCTGGAGAAGGACCAGCGCGGGGGCAAGATCAAGCCCGCTTACCTGGACACTGTCCGCAAGGCCAAGGAGATTCTGGGCCAGGGCCGGACCATCGACCAGGCGGCCAAGGCCGGGGACATCGACAAGGACGAGCTCTACGACCTGCATCTGATGACCGCCAAGCCCTTCATCTACGTCTTCAACGTGGATGACGACGAGCTGCAGAACGAGGACATGAAGAAGCAGATGGCCGACTCCGTGGCTCCCGCGCCTGCCATCTTCCTCAACGCCCAGTTCGAGTCCGAGCTGACCGAGCTGGACGAGGCCGACGCCCGCGAGATGCTGACCGATGCCGGGCTTACGGAGTCCGGCCTGGACCAGCTGGCCCGGGTGGGCTTCGACATCCTTGGGCTGCAGACCTTCCTGACCGCCGGGGTCAAGGAGGTGCGCGCCTGGCAGATCCACCAGGGCTGGACCGCTCCACAGGCTGCCGGTGTCATCCACACCGACTTCGAGAAGGGTTTCATCAAGGCCGAGGTGGTCTCCTACGACGACTTCGTGGCCGCCGACGGCTCCTACGCCAAGGTGCGCGAGGAGGGCAAGATGCGCCTTGAGGGCAAGGACTACGTCATGCAGGACGGCGACATCGTGGAGTTCAAGACCGGCATACCCTCCGGTTCCAAGAAGTGAGCGTCAAGCCCGGGTTCGCCATTCGCCGGGGTCGGGGGCTGCCGCTGATCTTCGTGCATGGGTCCGGTGTTGACCATCACATCTTCGACGACCTGGACCCCGTCTTTGAGCGGGTTGGCGGATTCGAGCGGATATACCTGGACCAACCCGGCTTCGGCCGTACGCCGCCTGACCCGTCCATCCTCGATCTGGACGGTCTGGCCCGGTGGCTGGATGACCAGGTGGACATTTTCAGCGGCGGCGGCCCTTTCGGCCTGGTCGGCAACTCCCTGGGCGGGCTGCTCAGCCGCCACGCCGCAGCCGGTCGGTTGGACCGCTGCCGGGGGATGGCCCTGCTCTCCTCGGTCGTCGACCCGGTGACTGCACACAGGCGCCTGCCCCCGCGTCAGATGTTGGACCGGGACGACCACGGCCTGGCTGATGTGGACGAGTTCACCAGGCATGCCTACCGGCAGATGGCTGTGGTGGAGTCCCGGGAGCACCTTGAGGCCTACCAACGCACCATCATGCCAGGCATTCGTTCAGCCGATGCCGACACGGTGGCTCGAATGGAGGGGCACTACCAGCTGGATCTGGACTTCGACCAGGTCTGGTCCGGATTCATAGCCCCTGTGCTCTTCGTCTGCGGCCGCCAGGACGATTGTGTGGGCTACCTGGATCAGTTTGACCTGGCCTGCCGCTTTCCCCGGGTTTCCTACTCGGTGCTGGATCGGGCCGGCCACAATGTACAGATTGAACAGACCGCCCTGGTCTGCGACTTGCTGGAGGACTGGGCCAGGCAGGTTCTGAAAGTCTGAGTCCGTCCTGGCTCCTTCTGCCGCTAAAATGAACTGTGCATACAGGCTCGTTCAATGGCGATGAAGGGGAAGGGCATGGCTGCTTGGGGATCGGACAGCACCCGCTTTAAGCGGCGTGTGCTTGCCACGCTCCGTTGGCTGCTGGACCCTGTCCGCCGCACTCCTGTAGTAGTGACAACCGCCCTGCTGACGCTGCTGCTGACAGTCCTGGTCGTCAACCTGATCCAGCCGGTGGATGCGGCCCATGCGGAACGATCTGCAGGTGCGAGCGCTTCTGGCGCATCCACCGTTTCGGAGAGACAATTTCCCAAGGCGCAGCATCCCAGCGAATCTGCCTCCTCCTCTTCATCAGCGACAGAGGGGCAGAAGCCAGAACCCGCTGGCGCCTCTACCCATCATGTCGATTGGCTCAAGCCTTCGCAACAGGTCGATTACCCGGATCCCGCAGCCCACTCTAGCCTTTCCTTGGAGGTCAGCCTTCAGGACCAGCGGGTCTACGTGCGCGACGGGTCTGAACTGCTCTACACTATGTACGCCTCGACGGGCATGGATGACTCCACGCCCAGGGGCAGCTTTCGCATCCAGGCCGAGCGCGGCGACCACTTCTACAACCCCAGCGAGGGGATGGGTGCACGCTATTACACCAGCTTTTTGAACCACGGGGTCTTCCTCTTCCACTCGGTCCCCACTGATTCCAGTGGCAGCTACATCAAGGAGGAGGCCGACATGCTGGGCATCCGACCCAGCTCCCATGGCTGCATCCGGCTGACTGTGCCCGACGCCCTGTGGATCATGCAATCCGTGCCGACCGGCACGTCCGTCCTGGTCAAGTGAATTTAGCACGTCCAGAATGTGGCCATTCACCTGCGTACCCGCCTTGAGTTTCCTAACTTTGCCCCTACCACAGAGAGAGCTATCGAGAGGAAGTGGTCAGGAATAATGCAAAAGGTGCAGCGGTTCAGTGACTGGTTGACTAAGTGGTTCATCCTGGTGGTCCTAGCCTGGGCCGCCATGAATTTCTTCGTCCCGCAGATGAGCATTTGGGCCCGCAGCTACACCAACTACTTCCTGAGCATTATCCTCTTCGGTATGGGGCTGACCCTGAGCCTGGACGATTTCAAGCGAATCATCAAAATGCCGCTCATGGTCATCGTCGGCACCGTGGCCCACTACCTGATCATGCCCCTGTTGGCCGTGCTGCTCTGCCGCATCTTCCGCTTGGACGGCATGATCGCGGTGGGAGTCATCCTGGTGGGCTGCTGCCCCTCGGGGACCTCCTCAAACGTCATGTCCTATCTGTCGCGCGGCGATGTGGCCCTGGACGTGTCAATAGGCCTGCTCTCCACCTTGTGTGCGCCCTTCATGATCCCCATGCTGATGAACCTGCTGGCCAGCCAGTATGTGGCCATCCCTACCAAGCAGCTCTTCCTGACCGCCCTTGAGGTTGTGCTGATCCCTATCGCCCTGGGCCTGGCCGTCCACGCCTTATTCAAGGAAAAGGTGCAGAAGGTGACCGTGGCTCTGCCGGCAGTCTCGCAGATCGCCATCCTGGTCATCATCGGCGTGGTCGTCTCCGTCAACCACGCCAAGCTCTTCACCGCCGCCACCGCCCTGGTCCTGCCGGTGGTCATGCTCCACAACCTGTGCGGGTACGGGCTGGGCTTCCTCTTCAGCCGGCTCATGTACCGCATCTACCCGAAGGGGTTCCGCTACGCCCAGCAGAAGGCCATCACCTTCGAGGTGGGCATGCAGGATTCAGGACTGGGCGCGACCCTGGCCCTGCAGGCCTTCGCCGCCGACCCGATTGTGGCCATCCCGTCCACTTTCTTCAGCGTCTGGCACAACATCTCCGGTTCGGTGCTGTCCGCCTGGTGGCGTCGGCATGACGACCGGCTGGGGATTGCTGCCGACTCCGCCCAGGGTCGTCCCGAGCCGGCTCGTACCTGATTCTCGAACACCTTTCTTGCTGGCTGGGTCTGCTACATGCCTGGTCCGGCCAGCAGGAAGCCCAGGGCCGTCAACAGAGGCGGCAGGAAGATCGATGCCGCTAAATAGCCCAGGGCTTCCAGATGTCGCCTCTGCCCAGCCAGGGCCAACACTTCGTTGACTGCTGTCGAGAAAGTGGAGAAGCCGCCCAGCAGTCCTGTGGCCAGCAGCAGCCGCCCCCAGGCAGGCAGTCCGTGGAAGGCGGCAAGGGCGGCCACCAGCCCTGCAGCCAATCCGGCCAGCAGGTTGATGATCATGGTTGACAGGGGCAGATCCACCTTCCAGCGGGCCTTGACCAGGGTGTCCAGCAGGTAGCGCAGTGTGGCCCCCAGGCCGCCGCACAGGCAGATCAGCAATGTAAATGTAATGGTCATCGCCCACCTGCCTGGATGTGTGCAGCGAGTTGCGCTCCCAGCGCGGCCATGGCCCAGGAAACCAGGAGGCCACCGGCAAAGGAGACCAGCAGGTAGGCAACCGATGCCTGAGCTTGACCGCCCGACAGGCCCTGGACCAGTTCCAGCGAGAGGGTGGACATGGTCGACAGGCCTCCGCACAGACCCATGCCCAGGCCCTTGTTGGCCAGCTGCCTTCGGCGTGCATGTGCGCTTCTTGGCAGCCCGGCCAGGAAGGCGGTCAGCAGGGCATAGCCTGCGCAGGCGATCAGATTGGCCAGGAGGGTTCCCGGATGCAGTGGGCCGCTCTGGCCCGGCAGGAGGCTCAAGGCGTACCGGCAGCCGGTGCCCAGTGCTCCGCCCAGCATCACCGCCAAGGTTGTGGCCATATCAGGTCCAGTAGGGGGTTTGGTCATTGAAAGCCTCGGTTCCCGACGGATCAACGTCCGCAGGGTGGGGCTGAACGGCATGCGCCTGCACCCGGCCCGCAGACGGGGGCGTCGAATCATGGTGCAGGAACTATCAGCAGTTTGCAGTTCGGGGCTCTAGCCCCGGGCGGGTTCCATCGCCCGAGGCTCATTTTAGGAGAACAAGGGGACCGCAGCCGCCACAGCTGTCGTGACTGCTCACTCGGTGTGGTTCTCCGGGTCCAGGGTCAGCCGGTCGTCGTCGGCATCGTAGTCAAAGAGTTCCCCGTATCGACCCCAGGTTATGGCCGTGTCGAACTGCTGGACGGCCTCCTTGTCCGAGTGGTGGGCTCTCAGCAGGTCCAGAATCAGGGAGCCGTGCAGGCTCTTGTCGTCGCTGTTCTTCAGGGCCCGGTCGATGATGCGGATCAGCGGAACATGAGCCATCAGCATTCGGGAAAACATCTCCTTGCTCTCCAGGATGTCCGCGTCGTTCCAGGCTCGGCCCTGGTCGGTCAGGCTGACGTGCCCGTTGTCGGCCTGGAAGATGCCCAGCATGAGTCCGGCATCGATCAGCGGGAAGAGGTCGTCCACCTCGAAGGAGAGCTTGGCGGCCAGGTCGGCCAGGTCCATGCCGTTGGGCTGGTTGACCATGACGTCGGCCAGGCCGGCCAGGCCGCCGGGTGTGGCATCGGGCAGGTTGCGTTCAGTGATGTCCTCGTCCCGTACCGAGTCCCGCACGGCCTGACGGTTGCGCACCTTGGTCTGCAGACGACGGCGGATGTCCTTGCTGTCGCGCCGGCCGGTCAGGATGGAATAGAGGTAGTCCACGCAGGACTGGAAGAGATCGGACTGCTTGTCCCGAGGCCTGTCCAGATGGATGGGCACGTCTGCGATGACCCGGCCGGGATGCGAGTCCAGGACCAGAACCCGGTCGGCCATCTCTACAGCCTCCTCGATGTTATGGGTGACGATCAGCACCGACTTGACGCTGCCTGCCTCCTCCGACCAGACCTTGAGGACCTCCTGCCGCAGATTCTCGGCTGTCAGCACGTCCAGGGCCGAGAAGGGCTCATCCATGAAGAGGGCGTCTGGCTTGAGGACCAGGGCCCGGGCGATGCCCACGCGCTGTCGCATGCCACCGGAAAGCTCCTTGGGGTAGGCGCTTTCGAAGCCGTCCAGGCCGATGGCGTCGATGGCGGCCAGGGAAAGGCTCTCGCGCTTTTTCCTGGGCACCCCCCGGGCCTGCAGACCCAGCTCAACGTTGTTCTTGACGGTCAGCCAGGGCATCAGGGCGAAGCTCTGGAAGACCAGAGCCACGCCGGGGTTGGGCCCGTCCAGCTGCCTGCCCCGGTATTCGACGCTGCCCTTGCTGGCCGGGACCAGGCCGGCCAGGATGCGCAGCAAGGTGGATTTGCCGGCGCCTGAGCGGCCCAGGATGGCCACCACCTCGCCCTCGTGCAGGGTGAAGTCGATGTTGTCGAGGACAGTCAGTTCCGCGCCCTTGTCGGACTGGTAGGTCTTGGTCACGTGCTCGGCCGTGATGATCCCGTTGGAATTGATCTTGGTCATTGTCGAACCTCTCAGACTTCTCATGTCAGGGAATAGCGCCGTTGTGCCAGTGATTGCAGGGGAGACCAGAAGAACCGGTCGGCCAGGACCACGAAGATGCTCATGACGGCCACCCCCAGGATGATGCGGGGGGTGTCTCCAGTGGCGGTCACCTGGGCGATGTAGGCTCCAAGGCCCCGGGCCGTCAGTGCGGTCTTGCCGTAGGAGACCACCTCGGAGACGATGGAGGCATTCCAGGCTCCGCCGGCCGCTGTAATGCCGCCGGTGCACCAGGAGCCGAACAGGGCCGGCAGGATCAGGGTCTTCCATCGTTGCCAGCGGTTCTGGCCCAGGCTGCGCGACATCTCCAGCAGGTCGTCGGGGATGGCCGAGGCCCCGGCGATGACATTGAAGAGGATGTACCACTGGGTGCCCAGGGCCATGAGCAGGATGCTGCCCCAGTTGATGTCGATTCGCCAGATGATGAAGATCATGGTGACGAAGGGGAAGATGAAGTTGGCCGGGAAGGAGGCCAGGATCTGCACCAGGGGCTGCAGGTAGCGGGAGATGCGCGGATTCATGCCGATCAGAGCGCCTATCGGGACCCATACGATCGTGCAGGCCACCATCAGGATCAGCACTCGCAGGAAGGTCAGCAGACCCAGCTGGAAGACGTGCCCGACCTCGCCCAGGCCCAGAGGGCGGATGACCAGACGGTCCAGTTGCCAGAGTCCCCACAGGCCAATCGAGGCCAGGCAGGCCCACCAGAACAGGTTGCCTGCATGCTTGCGTCCGCCGCTCCGGCTCCAACGCGCCCCGGTTCGGCCCATGGGGCGGGTGATCCGGTCCAGCAAGTCAGTCAGGGGATGGCCCACCAGACCCAAGAGGTCCTTGACCCCGGACAGACGGATGACCGTCAGTACCAGGCTGTGCCGGGGCTCGCTTGACTGGCTGCTGGTGTAGCGGAACTTCTCGGCCCAGGCGGTCAGCGGCTTCCAGAGCAGGAAGTCAATCAATAAGACCACCACGATCATGGTCAGGATGGCCAGCCCCACCTTGCCCAGGTCCTGCTCGGCGGTGGCCTCCTCCACGAAGGAGCCGATGCCGGGCAGGGCCAGGGTCCTCTTGTTGACCGAGATCATCTCGGATGCGGTCAGGAAGAACCAGCCGCCGCCCATGCTCATCATGCAGTTCCAGAGCATGGGGATCATGGCGTTGGGCACGTCCAGCTTCCAGAAGCGCTGCCAGCGGGTCAGGCGCATCAGCCTCACCGCTTCGTCCAGGTCGGCGGGTTCGCTGGTTAGGGAGTTATAGAAGGAGAAGGCCATGTTCCAGGCCTGGCTGGTGAAGATGGCGAAGATGGAGGCCGCCTCCACGCCCATGATGGACCCGGGGAAGAGGACCAGCCAGATTGAGATGGTGGCCGACAGGAAGCCCAGGACGGGCACCGACTGCAGGATGTCCAGCAGGGGGATGAGCACGGCGCCCAGGCGGCGGGAGCGTGCGGCTGCCAGTCCATAGAGGAAGGCGAAGACCAGGGAGATGATCAGAGCCGCGAACATGCGGAAGAGGGACCGCAGCGCGTAGTAGGGCAGGTTGACCGGGTCGGTGGAGACGTGCGAGGGTATGCCTGCAGGACCGATGGGGGCACCCAGGGCGGGCAGCAGATAGGCCAAGGCCCCAAGCAGGACCAACGCGCCTATGGCTACGGCCAGGCCTGTCCATATACGGGTGGAGCGCGATGCCTGGTTGCGGTCGTCGTTCAGTGGAGAACGGAGCATTCCTGGCAGTGCGACAGCATTCACGATGGCCTCCCTCCAAGGTGCGGAACATCCCTGTCGGCAACCTCGAAGACGGCGTGGCGATCGGCCATGAGCCGACCATTGTCATCGTTCAAGCTTCGGCTTCGCATGGTATTTGGCCCTGCATTAGTCCCTGCCTTGATTCGACGGGGACTGTTGACCTGCGCGGGGTGTCTCCACCACTTTGCGGCAGCATGCCTTGTCCATGCGGTAGCTTCACCTACCGACCACCCAATAACATAGATGGCCCCAAGAGCAGTGTCAAGCATTTGCCAAACCAGCGTTGTCGTCCTTGCCGGGGCTGACAATGGCATGGGCTTGCACGCAGTCAGTGCAGGCACGAACTGAAATGTAAGGAGCGAATCCCTATGAAGATCGTGGCAGTCACGGCCAACCCCGAACCCAAGAGTCTGACCGATGCGGCGGGCAATGCCCTGCTGGACGGGGCGGCCGAGGGCGGGGCTCGCACCGAGTTGATCGACCTTTGCGCCGAGGGGTTCAATCCCGTCTTCGGCATGGAGGACAGGACCCACTACCTGGGCCTGGGCCCTATGCCCGAGGATGTTCAGGCCATGCAGGAACGCGTCAAGGATGCGGACGTGCTGGCCCTGGTCTTCCCTGTCTACTGGTACAGCATGCCGGCCATCATGAAAGGCTTCATCGATCGGGTCATCTGCCGGGGCTTCGCCTATAACGTTGATGGAACCCCCGGAGCCTTGGCCGGACGTCGGGTGGAGCTGATCATGCTGACCGGCGGGGAAAAGAAATGGTACCAGTCCAGCGGCATCGGTGAGGCCCTGGACAACCAGCTGCGCCGGCAGACCTTCCTCAAGTACTGCCAGGTAGCCCAGGTGGAGACCATCTATGTAGACAATCTGGATTCGGGCAACGATGAACAGCAGGCGCGCGAGGCGGCCGACCGGCACCTGGTGGCCCTGGCCCTGAAGGGTCGTCAGTTGGCCGCAGGGACCGAGTCCGGAGCGGATCAGGACACTCAGTGACGCTCAGCATCGGATTCGTCTTCGATGACACCCTGGATGTGCTTGACGGGGTCCAGCAGCACATTCTGACCCTGGGACGGGAACTGGGCAGGCGGGGCCATAGGGTCCAGTATCTGGTCGGGCAGACCTCCCATCCGCCGGTTGACGGAATCCACTCCCTCTCCCGCAACGTCATGGTCTCCTTCAACGGCAACAGGATGCGCATACCGCTGCCAGCTCCCAAGGCGCCCATCCGCCGGGTCCTGGAGGCCGGGCACTTCGACCTGCTGCACGTCCAGGCCCCCTACAGCCCCTTCCTTGCCGGTCGGGTCATCCGGGCCGCAGATCCGGCAACGGCCCTGGTAGCCACCTACCACATCGCCCCCACGGGGAACCTGCAGCTGCTGGGCGGCCGGCTGCTGGGGTTGATCAACCGCAGGACCCATAGGCGTATCAACAGGGTCATAGCGGTCTCGCCTGTGGCGGCTGGCTATGCCCGGCAGACCGCCGGCGTGCCCAGCAGGGTGGTGGCCAACCCCGTGGACGTGGCTGCCCTGCGCCGGGCCCGTCAAGCCGCTGGCGACCAGGAGGTGGCACGCCTGCACGGCCAGGGGCCTCATCTGGTCTTTCTGGGACGGTTCGTGGCCCGCAAGGGGGCAGGGATCCTGATTTCAGCCCTCCAGGCGGGGGAGCGGATCGGCATCCTGCCCGAAGGTCTGCATGTGACCATGGCCGGCAAGGGTCCGCTGCTTGAAAACTGCCGTCGAAAGGCTGCCGCTCTGCGCACCCCGGTGGCCTTCCCGGGCTTTGTGGATGAGAAGGATAAGCCCGCCCTGCTGGCCTCCTCCGATCTGACCGTCTTTCCCTCCACCGGGGGCGAATCCTTCGGCATCGTCCTGCTGGAGGCCATTGCCTCGGGCACGGCTCCGGTGCTGGCCGGGGACAATCCCGGCTACCGGTCCACCCTGATGGGCGATGAGCGGGCTCTGGTGACTGTCGACTCGCCCAACACCCCCGAACTGCTGGCCCGGCGAGTTGCCCAGGCTCTGGGGGACCCCTCCTGGAGGCGGAATGTACGCCATGACCAGCTGGCGCTCCTGAACCGCTACGACGTGACCACGGTGGCCGATCAGGTGGAGGAGGTCTACCGGAAAGCCATTCAAGACCGCCGTCTCATGTAGGGTAGGTACATGTCATTCTTCGATTTCTTCGGTTCCATGTTCGACCCGGAGGGCGGTCCAGGCGGACCAGGCCGGCGTCGCAACGAAGACGACCCGGTCATCCTGCACGTGCAAACCGATGGGGAGGGTCCCGGCCAAGGGGGCGGTAGCACGCCCCGCTTCCGCTTCCCAGGACCAGGTGAGCCCCGGCTGACTTCCCGCAGGAAGGGCAACAACGGACCTTCCCGGGGCTCGCGGATCCTGGCCGTGGTTGTGGCCGTCGTCTTGGTTGTCCTCCTGCTCCTGTTCGGGCTCAGCCGCTTCATCACTGACGTCATGTGGTTCTCTCAGCTGGGGGCCGCGCAGATCGTCTGGACCCAGCTGGGCATCAAGGTGGGCCTGTGGCTGGCCTACGCCCTGCTGCTGGCTGCGGTGACCCTGGTCTCGGCCATTCTGGCCATACGCAGCCGTCCTGATTCGCCCGACGGTTCCACCATCAGAGTCAAGGGCGATCTGATCGAGGTAGGCAAGGGAGTCTCCTCACGCACGGCGCTCAAGGTGGCCGTGGTGGTCTCCCTGGTTGTCGGCTTCTTCTTCGGTTTCCAGTTCAACGCCGACTGGAAGCAGGTGCTCCTGCTTTTCAACGCCCAGTCCTTCGGGGTGCGCGACCCCCAGTTCGGTCTGGACAATGGCTTCTATGTCTTCATCCTGCCCGGCCTGCAGTTGCTGGTCTCCTCCCTGCTGATGATGCTGCTGGCGGCAACGGTCTTCAGCCTGGTCACCAACTTCCTCATGGGCGGCATTCGCTTGACCATGCCCGTGCATGGTCGGGGCATTCTGGAGATGACTCGTCCCGCACGCAGACAGGCAGCCGTCTGGCTGGTCCTGTTCATGTTAGTCTGGGCCGGCGATATGGCTCTGGGTATCTTTGGCAGGCTGACTGAGGAGGGCGATCGGATCACCGGCGCATCCTACACCTCGGTCAAAGCGGCCATCCCAGTGACTCTGATCATGGCCGTGGTCGTAGCCATGCTGGGCATATTTTTGGCTGTCTGGATTCTGAGGTCGCCCACCCTGGAGCCCGGCCGTGCCCATGCAGGTTCGCTGGGTTCGGCCGTCAAGCAGTGGCGGATTCCCGCTCTGGCTGTGGCCGTCACCCTCGTTCTGTCCCTGCTTCTGACTGTTTTCTGGCCGGCACTGGTCCAGCGCTTCCGGGTCAGCCCCAACGCCCAGGAGATGGAGTCCGCCTACATTCAGCGCAACATCACTGCCACCACCAAGGCCTATGGGTTGGACAGGCTCAAGACCGAGTCCTATGACGCCACCACCGAGGTCCAGTCGGGCGCCCTTTCCCGGGATGCGGAGACCACTGCACAGATTCGTCTGCTGGATCCCCAGGTGGTTTCGCCCACCTTCCGGCAGCTGCAGCAGTCCAAGCAGTACTACACTTTTGAGGACACCCTGGCCGTCGACAAGTACGATATCGACGGTGTCAGCCAGGACACGGTCATCGGCGCTCGCGAGCTGGACCTAGAGGGCAACGACAACCGCAACTGGGTCAACGACCACACGGTCTTCACCCACGGCTACGGCATCGTGGCGGCCTATGGCAACAAGGTCACCCCGGACGGACAGCCCGAATTCTTCGAACAGGACATTCCGACCAAGGGCAAGCTGACTGACAGCCAGCACTACGAGCCGCGTATCTACTTCTCGCCCAACGCGCCCGAGTATTCCATCGTAGGCGCGCCCCAGGGCTCGTCAGGCTGGGAATTCGACTATCCCACCGGCTCCAAGGGAGCCACCAACACCTTCAAGGGCAACGGCGGCCCCTCGGTGGGCAACTTCCTGGCCCGGGTCCTTTACGCCATCCGCTTTGGATCCGACCAGATCCTCTTCTCTGACCGCGTCACCCCCGACTCGCAGATCCTCTACAATCGCTCGCCCAAGGAGCGCGTGGCCCAGATCGCCCCCTATCTGACTCTTGATGGACGCGTATATCCGGCTGTGGTAGATGGCAGGGTCAAGTGGATCGTTGACGGCTATACCACCTCTGACGCATACCCCTATTCCCAAAAGGTGGACCTGGGTCCCATCACCCAGGACACGACCACCCTGAGCTCCGAGGCCGTCAAGGGCCTGGGCTCCCAGAAGGCCAACTATATCCGCAACTCCGTCAAGGCTACGGTCGATGCCTACGACGGCTCGGTGGATCTGTATGCCTGGGATGCCAAGGATCCGGTGCTCAAGGCCTGGCAGAAGGTCTTCCCCGGCCAATTCAAGCCGCTCTCGTCCATCTCGGGTGACCTGATGAGCCACATGCGCTACCCAGAGAGTCTGTTCAAGGTGCAGCGCCAGCTCCTGTCCCAGTACCACGTCAACTCAGCCAGCCAGTTCTTCTCTGGCGAAGACTTCTGGCAGACCCCCGTGGATCCGACCGGCACCAGCAAGGAGCAGAAGGCCGGGATCAAGCAGCCTCCCTACTATCTGACCCTGCAGACCCCGGGGACTGACAAGCCCGCCTTCTCGCTGACCTCCACCTTCATTCCCGCCGGCACCTCCACCAGGGAGATCCTGACTGGATTTCTGTCTGTGGACTCCGACGCCGGGTCGACCAAGGGGGTGATAGGCCCGGACTACGGGACCATCCGGCTGATGGAGCTGCCCAAGAATTCCAATGTGCCAGGCCCTGGGCAGGCCCAGAACAACTTCAACTCGGATGCTGCGGTCTCGACTGAGCTCAACCTGCTCCAGTCCGGATCTACCAAGGTCAAACGCGGCAACTTGCTGACCCTGCCCATAGGCGGCGGGCTGATCTACATCCAGCCGGTCTACGTCCAGTCCAGTGGCGCCACCAGCTTCCCCCTGCTCAAGCGGGTTTTGGTAGCATTCGGAGACAAGGTCTCTTCCTCAGCCACCTTGGATGCGGCCCTCGACAAGACCTTCCAGGGCAACTCGGGTGCATCGGCCGGTGATGCCGACAACACGGGACGGACCAATTCCGATGCTGACCAGAGCGAGCAATCCGGCAAGGCCCCGGACAAGACCGACGGGTCTGGCGGGGCATCGGCCACAGCAGGACAGGCCCTAAAACAGGCCTTGGACAAGGCCAACCAGGCCATGAGCGACGGCGATGCCGCCCTAAAGAAGGGTGACTTCAGTGCCTACGGCGAGGCGCAGAACCGCCTGCGCGAAGCCCTCAAGGAGGCCTCCGACCAGGAGGGCGGCAACAAGTGAGCGTCACCCCGCGCATCCGGTTCTGCCGTCGCGGGGACCTGGAGGCGGTCACCGCCATCTATAACCAGGCGGTCATGGATGGCGGCTCCACTGCGGATACGGCCCCGGTCAACCTGGACCAGCGTCTGGAATGGTTACTGGCCCATGATCCAGACCACGGCCATCCTGCCTTGGTCCTGGAGCAGGAGGATAAGGTGCTGGCTTTCGGCTCCCTGTCGGCCTATTACGATCGGCCCGGCTACCAGGAGACCTGTGAGCTGAGATACTACGTGGATCGCGACAGCCGTGGACGGGGCCTGGGAGCTCTGATGGTCCATTCCCTGCTGGAGCGCGCCCAGCAGGAGGGCATGCGTCTGGCTGTGGCCATCATTTTCGATGACAATTCGGCCTCCAATGCCCTGCTGCACCGGTTTGGGTTCAGTTGCTTCGGCCTCCTGCCCCAGGCAGCCTGGGACCGGTTCGTCCTGCATGACGTCTCCTACTGGAGCCTGTCCCTTGAGCGAGACGGGGTCGGGGAGACTGTGTAGAATCTCACCGTCCCGTTTGAGAGCAGGAGGTATCACCTACATGGCATCCGATTTCTGGCTGATAGCCGGACTGGGCAACCCGGGTGACGAGTATAAGGGCACCAGGCACAACATGGGCTTCATGTGCGCTGATCTGCTGGCTGAACGATGGTCGGTCAACCTGCGCGGCCACAAGGGTCTGGCCCAGCTGGGCAGGGGCACCCTGGATCTTGACGGACGGCGCATACCCTTCTTTCTGGCCAAGCCATTGACCTTCATGAACGACTCCGGCGATGCCCTGGCCTCTATTTGCTCTTATTACCACATACCAGTTGGCCGGGTCGTGGTCATCCATGACGATATGGACTTGGAATTCGGCCGGATCAAGGTCAAGACTGGCGGGTCCTCTGGTGGGCACAACGGCATCCGTTCCATAGACCGCTCCCTGGGCAGCAATGCCTACGCCCGGGTCCGCATGGGCGTAGGGCATGCCCGGAGAGGTCCCGATGCCCACCGCCGCACTGTGGACTGGGTTCTGGGCACCTTTGTCGGCGATCAGCGCAAGCGTCTGCCCGAGTTCCTGGCCGACGGCGCGGATGCCGCGGAAACCGTGATCAGCAAGGGCCTCAGCCAGGCTCAGGAGCAGTTCAATGCTCGATGAGCATACCCAGACAGGGCAGGAGGCCAGCAAGAATGCGGAGCCCCAGGAATCGCTGAACGGGTCCCTGCGTCCCCTCCTGGACGCTTTGCAGGCGGATGCTTCCTTCAATAGATTGGTCCATGGAGACTCCGAGCCTGCGGCTGACACCGACACCTCCCTCATGGTCCAGGCTCCCCAGGGGATCAGACCAGCCCTGGTCGCCGCAGCGGCCGGACGTGGCCCGGTCGTCCTGGTGGTCCCCTCCGAGCGTGACGCCCAGGAGATGACCGGCGCCATCCGCTCCTGGTATGAGGGCGACCCGCGTGATGTGGCCCTGCTGCGCTCCTGGGAGACCCTGCCTCACGAGCGGCTCTCACCCCGGGCAGACACCGTGGCCTCGCGGATGGCCGTCTTCAGGCGGCTGGTCCACCCGGTAGAGGATGACCCTGATTTCGGCCCCATCCGCATCCTGGTCATGCCTGTGCGCTCCCTCCTGCAGCCGGTGGTCAAGGGTCTGCAGGATGTCGAGCCCCTGGTCTTCCTGCGCGGCCAGGACATGCCTTTGGACCAGGCAGTCGAAGCTCTGGTCCGCAACGCTTACACCCGTGTGGATCTGGTCATGGAGCGCGGCCAGTTCGCCGTCCGAGGCGGCATTCTGGATGTTTTCGTCCCCACTATGGCCCATCCGGTGCGCATCGAGTTCTTCGGAGACGAGGTGGACACTATCCGCAGCTTCCACGCCTCCGACCAGCGCACCTACGGCCCAGAGCTGGACCGGATCTGGGCGCCGCCTTGCCGCGAGCTGCAGCTGACTGACCAGGTCCGAACCCGTGCCCGCTCCCTGATCGGGAGCATCCCCAACGCCGACGACATGCTGGAGTCGATCGCCCAGGCCATTCCGGTAGAGGGCATGGAATCCCTCCTGCCTGCCCTGGTCGACGATCTGGTGCCGGTAGGGTCCATGCTGCCCGAGGACGCTCTGGTTCTGCTGTCGGAACCACAGCTGCTGGCCCGCTCCGCCCAGGACCTGGTCAAGACCGCCAACGAGTTCCTGGCCGCCAGCTGGCATGTGGCAGCCTCCGGGCAGGGCTCGGGCGCGCCCATCAGCTTCGACAGTGCCAGCTTCCTGGACTACGACGAGGTCATCTCATCCCTGGAATACCGCAAGGGGGAGGTCTGGAAGCTGACCGACCTGTCGGTGGATCCGGACCAGGAAGGGGCTGAGCGTCTGGATGCCCTGGCACCGGACCAGTACCGCGGAGACGAGGATCGGGCCGCCTCAGGCATCGCCTCCCTGTTGGAACGAGGCGACCGGGTCGTGGTCACCGCTCCGGCCCAGGGGACGCTGAGTCGTCTGCGTCGGGCCGTGCAGACCACAGGCATCACCGGCTTGGAGTACCACCGCTCCCTGGCTGTGGACGGTTTCGTGGACCAGTCCGCCCATCTGGCCCTGCTGACCGAGCGCGACCTGACGGGGCGCACCAGTGTGGCCGCCGGCAGCAAGACCTCCAACCGCCGGCGCAAGGCCATCGACCTGGATGAGCTCAAGCCCGGCGACTACGTGGTCCACGATCAGCACGGCATCGGCCGCTTCCTGGGCATGCGACAGCGCAGCGTGGGCGTAGGCCCCAGCAAGGGCAGCCGGGAATATCTGGTCCTGGAGTACGCACCCTCCAAGCGCAACGCCCCGCCAGACAAGCTCTTCGTGCCGGCCGACCAGTTGGATCAGGTCAGCCGGTACATCGGCGCCGAGGTTCCCAGGCTCAACAAGCTGGGCGGATCCGACTGGTCGGCCACCAAGGCCAAGGCCCGCAAGCATGTTCACAAGATCGCCCAGGGCCTGGTCAAGCTCTACTCGGCCCGCCAGCGCACCAAGGGCTTCGCCTTCAGTCCTGACACCCCCTGGCAGAAGGAGCTGGAGGATGCCTTCCCCTACCAGGAGACGCCCGACCAGCTGACCGCTATCGACGATGTCAAGGCTGACATGGAGAAGCCAGTGCCCATGGACCGCCTGATCTGCGGGGATGTGGGCTTCGGCAAGACCGAGGTAGCCATTCGTGCCGCCTTCAAGGCTGTTCAGGATGGCAAGCAGGTGGTGGTTCTGGTGCCCACGACCCTGCTGGTTCAGCAGCACTACCAGACCTTCACCGAGCGCTTCGAGGGCTTCCCGGTGGACGTGGCCGCCATGAGCCGCTTCCAGACCGCCAAGGAGAACCAGGCCACCATGGAGGGCCTGGCCAGTGGGGCCGTGGACGTAGTCATCGGCACCCACAAGCTGCTCAACCCCCGCATCCGCTTCAAGGATCTGGGTCTGATGATCGTGGACGAGGAGCAGCGCTTCGGCGTGGAGGCCAAGGAGACCCTCAAGGCTATGCGGACCAATGTGGACGTCCTGTCCCTGTCGGCTACGCCAATCCCTCGCACCCTGGAGATGGCGGTGACCGGCATCCGGGAGATGTCCAC
This sequence comes from Bifidobacterium sp. B4079, assembly GCF_026537385.1. Classification (NCBI taxonomy): domain Bacteria; kingdom Bacillati; phylum Actinomycetota; class Actinomycetes; order Bifidobacteriales; family Bifidobacteriaceae; genus Bifidobacterium; species Bifidobacterium sp. B4079. The sequence goes on from NZ_JAFNMH010000001.1 coordinate 312,482, forward strand.
CCTTGCTACGCCCCCCGAGGACCGTCTGCCGGTGCTTACCTATGTGGGTGCCTACGAGGACGCCCAGGTGACCGCAGCCATTCGCCGCGAACTCCTGCGCGGGGGACAGATCTTCTACATACACAACCGGGTCGAGGACATCGGCAAGGTCTCGGCCAAGGTGCAGACCCTGGTCCCCGAGGCCAAGGTGGGCGTGGCCCACGGCAAGATGGGGGAGAAGCAGCTGGACGGGGTCATCCGCGACTTCTGGCACCGGGACATCGATGTGCTGGTCTGCACCACCATCGTCGAGACCGGCCTGGATATTCCCAACGCCAACACGCTGATCGTGGACCGGGCCGACCGTTTCGGGCTCTCCCAGCTTCACCAGCTGCGGGGCCGGGTGGGACGAGGTCGGGAACGGGCTTACGCCTACTTCCTCTATGACCCCAGCAGGCCCATGACCCAGACCGCCCACGACCGGCTAGCCACCATCGCCCAGAACACGGCGCTGGGTTCCGGCTACGACGTGGCCATGAAGGACCTGGAGCTGCGCGGCACCGGCAACCTGCTGGGAGACGAGCAGTCCGGCCACATCGAAGGGGTCGGCTTCGACCTTTACGTGCGTATGGTCTCCGAGGCGGTGGAGGAGTACAAGGAACCCGGACGGACCGAACCTGTCACAGTCAGCATCGACCTGCCCCTGGAGGCCTCCATTCCAGTGGACTACATAGACTCGGACAAGTTGCGTCTTGAGGCCTACCGCAAGCTGGCCTCGGCCCGCAACGAGCAGGATCTGCGCGACCTGCACGAGGAACTGACCGATCGGTATGGGCGTCCGCCGGCCCAGTTCGACACCCTTTTCGCTGTGGCCCGGCTTCGGGCCAAGGCTCGTTCGACGGGCATAGCGGAGATCGCCTCCCAGGGCCCCAGAGTGCGGATCAGGCCTGTGGCCATGCCCGACTCCCTCCAGGCCAGGATTGCCCGCATCTACAAGGGCAGCCAGTATCGACCGGTGACGCAGACACTGATGGTTCCCGCGCCATTTGCGGGGTCGCTGGGTTCGGGCCCCATGGATTCGGCGGCCATGACCGCCTGGGTGGACACCCTTCTGGACGACCTGGCCTGGGGGCTGCCCAAGTCCTCGGATCAGGGAACGCCGACGTGCAACGCACCGGTCCAACAAAACTAGTATCCTGTAAGAGACATCACAACAACTTATTGAAGGAGCAGTTGTGGCAGCAATTGAAAGCGTGTTCGCGCGCGAAATTCTTGATTCCCGTGGCAACCCAACCGTCGAGGTCGTTCTGCAGACCGAGGACGGCGCCGAGGGGCGCGGTCTGGTTCCCTCCGGCGCTTCCACCGGCGAGGCCGAGGCCTGGGAGCGTCGGGATGGCGACAAGAAGCGTTATCAGGGCAAAGGTGTCCTGGATGCCGTCAAGGCGGTCAATGAGACCATCGCTCCCAATGTCATCGGTATGGACGCCACCGATCAGCGCGCTCTGGACGAGACCATGATTGATCTGGACGGCACCCCCAACAAGGGCAAGCTGGGCGCCAACGCCATTCTGGGCGTCTCATTGGCTGCGCTTTATGCGGCTGCCGAGTCCGCCGAGCTGCCTCTTTATCGTTACTTGGGCGGCACCAACGGCCATATTCTGCCTGTGCCCAACATGAACATCATGAACGGCGGCGCCCACGCTGACTTCGCCACGGACATCCAGGAGTACATGATCTCCCCCTACGGCTTCGAATCCTACCGGGAGGCCCTGCGCGCCGGCGTCGAGGTCTACCACACCCTCAAAGGCATCCTGAAGAAGGACGGACACGAGACCGGCCTGGGCGACGAGGGCGGCTTTGCCCCCAAGATGAAGTCCAACGAGGACTCCTTGAAGTACATTGTCGACGCCATTCAGGCTGCCGGCTATGAGCCCGGCAAGCAGATCGGCCTCTGCCTGGACGTGGCCTCCTCGGAGTTCTACAACAAGGACACTGACAAGTACCACTTCGACGGCGAGGACCGCGACGCCGACTACATGCTGGACTACTACCAGGGTCTGGTCGAGAAGTACCCGCTGGTCTCCATCGAGGATCCCTTCGCTGAGGAGGACTGGGGCGCCTGGCAGAAGATCACCGCCGCCATGGGCGACCGCCTGCAGTTCGTGGGCGATGATCTGCTGGTGACCAACCCTAAGAGGCTGCAGAAGGGCATCGACCTGAAGGCCGCCAACTCCCTGCTGGTCAAGCTCAACCAGATCGGCACCGTGACCGAGACCCTGGACGCCATCGAGCTGGCCACTGCAAACGGGTTCACCTCCATGGTTTCCCACCGTTCCGGCGAGACCTCTGACACCACCATTGCAGACCTGGCTGTGGCCAAGAACACCCGCCAGATCAAGACCGGTGCTCCGGCCCGTGGCGAGCGCATCGCCAAGTACAACCGGCTGCTGGAGATCGAGGAGGAGCTTGGTTCCACCGCTGAGTACGCCGGATACAGCGCCTTCAAGGCCTGCAAGAAGTACACTAAGTAAGGCCTTGCCAGTCGGGCCGGACCTCTTGCAGGTTTTGACGCGACTGTAGAGTCTTTCACCCGTGGCGGTCCGCGTCGGCTGCCGCGGGTATTTTTATGGGTATGGCCAAGAACAAACGTGGCAGCGGCGACCGGCGGACGAGCAGGCGGTCGTCGGGACCCATCACCTTCTTTGTGGCGATCATCATCGTGGCCCTGGGACTGATCCAGCTGGTCTCCACCTTCCATGCCTATGCCATCAATCTTTCCGAGCTCAACGGCCTGCGCAACCAGCAGGCCCAGCTTGTCGAGCACAAGCGTGACCTGGAGAACCAAATCCGACGCTGGGGCGACAAGGCCTATGTGACTGCCCAGGCCCGTGACCGTCTGGGATTCGTCTTCCCCGACGAGGAGGCTATCCGGGTCCTGCACCCGGAGGCAGTCACTGGAGGCAAGGACAAGGACCAGGCCGGAAGCAGGGGAGTTCGGGCCCCGAGGAAGAATTCTCTGCCCTGGTATCAGGAGATGGCGTACTCCTTTGCCAAGGCCGACCAGAACTCGGCTGCCAATGGGAGCAAGGGGAGCACAGGCCAGCAACATGCCGACGGAACCAGCCCGAACGAATCTGCTAGTCCGTCTGGTTCAAGCAGTCCAGGTGGCTCTGAGGGCTCCTCCTCATCCGAGGACGGGGGAGGGCAGTGAACTCCGAAGGTTGGGATTTCGTCGTGCCAACTGTTAATGAACTCAACAGCAGGGAACAATCAGGAAAGATGAGGACAGCGTGATCAAGGCCCAGGAAAGGCCCCAGGCAGCAGTGGAATCTCGAGCCGCAGTCAAGCTCCGGACCGAGCCTAGACTCTCCAACCTGGTTACTGACCGGGACCTGGTGGCGGTCAGCAATCGCGTCCAGGAGCTTCTGGCGACCCCGGCCACACCGGATCAGATAGCCGTCGTGAACAGCCAGCTCGGCCGCTACCCGCGGGGCATGGTGGCTGTGGGTGCCCGTTGCGTCTGTGGGAATCCGCTGGCTGTGGTCACTCGGCCCCAGCTGGAAGATGGCACACCCTTTCCGACCACCTGCTATCTGACCAGCCCCGAGGCCGTCAAGGCCGTCTCCCGGCTGGAGGCTGACGGCGTCATGGCCGACTGGAATGCCGAGCTGGGTTCGGATCCGGATCTGGCCAGTGCCTACCATAGGGCCCACGAGCTCTATCTGGTCTTCCGCTCTGCATTGGCCAAGCTGCTGGGCGACGACGAGGGGCACATCGCCGGAGTCTCGGCCGGTGGCATGCCCAAGCGGGTCAAGTGTCTGCATGCTCTGACCGCCCAGTCTCTGGTTATGGGTTCAGGGGTCAATCCCCTGGGCGACCGGGTCCTGGGGCTGGTGCGTCAGGCATTCGACCCGCAGGTCTGCCGGTGTGCGCAGCCTTGGACTGAGACATCCGGGCAAGAGAACTGGCAGGGAAACCAATGAAAGGGGCTTCCATGGATCAGGTGACAGTGGCGGGCGTGGACTGCGGCACCAACTCTATACGTCTGCTGATAGCCCAGGTGGACCGGCAGGGGCTCCATCCGGTGGCTCCCAGGCTGATGCGGGTCATCCGGCTGGGGGAGGGCGTGGACCGTAACCGCCGTTTCGCTGACCAGGCCCTGGAGCGCACCTTTGAGGCATGTCGGATCTTCGCCCAGCAGCTGCAGGAGCACCCGGTGGATGGCCTGCGCTTTGTGGCCACGTCAGCCACCAGGGATGTCGATAACCGCGAAAGTTTCGAGGAAGGGGTGCGTTCCATATTGGGAGTTATGCCCGAGGTTATCAGCGGCCCCCAGGAGGCCTCGCTAAGTTTTCTGGGCGCGGTCAGCGTTCTGGAGCGGCGGGTCGGCGCCGACATGCCTCCTGCACCCTACTTGGTGGTCGATCTGGGTGGTGGCTCCACCGAGCTGGTCCTGGGCGGGGATGGGAGAGATCTGCCTGTTGACCAAGTCAGAGCCTCCTACTCCATGAACATCGGATCCGTTCGGATGACCGAGCGCCATCTGCTGGACGATCCGCCCACCCAGGAGCAGATCAACCAGGCGCTTGAGGATGTCGACTGCTGGATCGACCGGGCCTTCGGCCAGGTCCCTGTAGCCAGGGTAGGCAGTGTGATCGGGGTCTCCGGCACGGTCACCACCATGAGCGCCCTGGCCCTGGGATGCCCGGTATACGATCGCCATGCCGTCGATGGCCAGTCCATTTCGGTCGATGCGGCCCGCAGGGTTGACAACCAGGTGCTGAACATGAGCCGTCAGGAGCGTCGGGAGCTCAAAGCCATCCATCCCGGGCGTGTGGATGTGATCGGCGGCGGCGCCCTGATCTGGAGCCGTCTGCTGGAGCGACTAGGCGAGGCCAGCCCGAGTGCACTGGCTTCTGGAACCTATGTGGCCAGCGAGCACGGCCTCTTGGATGGCCTGGTCCTGGACTACGGTCGGACCCTCCTGCGCGAATGATATAATAAGGCGCTATGGGTTACGGCCCCGGTGGCGAAATGGTATACGCATCGGACTTAAAATCCGCCGCCTTCAACGGCTTGTGGGTTCGATTCCCACCCGGGGCACCAAGGCCTCGTCGGCTTGGACGGCAGTGTTGCAACTTGTCACCCGGCCGACGAACCGATACTCTGGTACGCAAGAAAACCAAAGGAGTTGTCATGAGTGACCGATCCATGCCCGAGGTGAACGCCGAATTCGGCGCCACGCCGACCATAACCTTCCATGGTCCTGCGCCCAGCGGGCTACGCGCCGTGGAACTGGTCGAGGGGGATGGGCCTGTCGTCCACAAGGGCGATACTGTCACCGTCAACTATCACGGCGTCGTTTGGGGTTCGGACCAGGTCTTCGACTCGAGCTTTCAGCGTCATCAGCCGGCCAGCTTCGGCATCGGCGTCGGGCAGGTCATTCGTGGCTGGGACCAGACGGTGCCCGGTCATAACGTGGGGTCCAGGTTGGTGGTCTCCATTCCGCCGGAGTACGGATATGGTCGTCAGGGGATGCCCCAGGCGGGCATCGGCGGCAACGATACTCTAGTCTTCGTGATCGACATCATATCGACACGGTAGACAAGGGTCTCCAGGCGCCGGTGAGGGCCGGCGCCTTTTTCATACTCTTGACTTTGCAGTCCAGGTCGGGCCACGAGACAAGTGCATCAAATAAGGAGGAATCACATGGCTGAGGAAAAGACGATTCTGCTGACACAGGCCGCTTACGACAAGTTGAAGGAGGAGCTTGACCATCGTCAGGGCGAGTACCGCGACGAGATCACCGAACGCATTGCGGCGGCTCGGGCCGAGGGCGATCTGAGCGAGAACGGCGGCTATCAGGCTGCCCGCGAGGAGCAGGGCAAGAATGAGGGGCGGATCAACGAGCTGATCGTCAAGCTTCGCAACGCCAAGATCCTCAAGGCCCCCAAGGCGGGCACGGTGGGCAACGGCTCCCTGGTGACCCTGACCATGGCCGGCAACGAAATGGTCTATGTGCTGGGCTCCAGGGATCTGACCGTGGCCACCGAATATGACGTCATCAGCCCCGAGTCGCCTATCGGCGCGGCCCTGATGGGCGCCAAGAAGGGGCAGACTGTGACCTACAAGGCTCCCAATGGCAAGGACATTTCGGTCACCGTCAAGGATGCCCAGCCCCTCAAGTAGCGGGACGACCCCTCACCGTCCCAGCCCGGCTTGAATGAAGCCGCTCCCCGCCACGATCGACGGGGGCGGCTTCATCTATAAGCAGCTGCTTGATTCGTAAGGCAGTCGGACTGGCGAGCTTGCTCAGCGCAGGTTGCAGACCACCAGGTAGATGGCCACGATGTGGCAGGCGTAGCCGATGACCGTGCCGCAGTGGAAGATCTCATGGAAGCCGAATACCCGGGGCCAAGGGTCCGGCCGGCGCAGGCCGTAGACAATCGCACCCAGAATGTAGGCCAAGCCACCCGCCACAATCAGCCAAACGACAGGCGGACCGGCCATGGGGGAGTCCCAGAAGAGCTTCAGGAAGCCCACCCCCGAGACTCCGAAAACCACGTAGACCAGGGTGTAGAGCCAGCGGGGAGCATCGATCCAGAAGACGTGGACAATCATGGCCACCAGGCTGGCCCCCCACATGCCCAGGATGATGACCCGCCGCCAGAAGGGTTCCAGTGCGAAGGAAATAGGCGTGTAGGTGCCGGCGATGAGCAGGAAGATGTTGACGTGGTCCAGGCGGCGCAGCACGTCCGTGGTCCCCGGGGTCCAGTCACCCAGATGGTAGAGAGCCGAGTTGCCGAAGAGGGCCAGCGAGGCGACCATGAAGACTGCACATGCCAGCTTGAGGCCAGTGCCGTGGGCCAGGCAGATCAGTACGATGCCGGCAGCCAGGGCCAGGGGGGCGGCCACAGCGTGGATCCAGCCGCGCAGCAGGGGCTTGGGGCGACCGTGCACATCCAGACGGACCTTGCGCTCGATCTCCATGTCGGGGATTCCCTCGATCCGTGAGGCCTTGATCTCGGCTTTTGCCATGATCCTCGCAGCCTTGGCCTTGGCCTTGGCGCGCACTGCGTCTGCCCTGGCCTGCAGATGGGCCTCGTGAGCCACTTCCGCATCCCGACGCAGGTAGGTCAGCTCCTGGCGGCGCTGCTGGCGGCGGCGTTCGAGTTCGGGATCGACCCCCTGATCCTCGGGCGGTCTGTCGTCCTCGTTGGTCCTGGTTGCCATGGCCCTCCCTTGGCCCCTTGACTGGTCCGGGCCTGTCGTGTCCGGTTGTCGGGGCGAAACATCCGTGAACCACCCTACCCCAGACCTATGCATTGGACGCGCATGTCACCATCGCCCTTGGCATGACCCGCCTGTCTGCTTCCGAGGGCCCTTTGTATGATGGAGTGCATGGCTGATTTTTCCGAGATTCTGGCATCATGCGACGACTGCAATGAGGAGGACCGCGAGTGGCTCCACCACCTGGTGGCCGACTGGCAGGTCATCGCCGATCTGAGCTTTGCCGACCTGCTGCTCCTGCTGCGCACGGGCGAGGAGGAGTTCACCGTGGCCGAGCAGTGCCGGCCCTCTACGGTCATGTCCCTGCGCACCGAGGATGTGGTGGGGGAACCCTTCCCGGCGGACCAACGTGAGGAGCTGGAGGCCGCCATGCGGTCCAAGGGGGTGCTGCGGTCCACCAAGCTGCGCACCATCGGCCGCGCCACAGTATGCGACGTTTACGCTCCTATCCGTCACCAGGGCAAAACCCTGGGCCTGGTGGTGCGTGAGACCAACATGGCCACCCGCGAGTCCAACGGCCGCTACGAGAGCGAGAGCATCAACGCGGGCAAGGAGCTCTTCGAGATGATCACCCGAGGCGAGTTCCCCTACGCGGATTCGGTGCTCAACCAGCGGCACAACGCCAGAGTGGCCGACGGCTTCTTTGTGCTGACGCCAAGCGGCGTGGTGCGTTACGCATCGCCCAACGCCATCAGCTGCTTCCGCAGGCTGGGATCGGTGGAGACCATGATCGGCCAGTACCTGAGCGAGATCGGCACCTCCCTGCTCAAGGAGAACGATCCCCTGCCCGACTCCCTGCCGCTGGTACTGTCAGGCAAGGCGGCCGTGGATTCGGAGCTGGACGCCAACGGATCGGCCGTCTCCATGCGTTCCCTGCCGCTGTACGGCAAGCAGGGCAGGACGGGCGCTATCGTGCTCTGCCGGGACGTGACCGAGCTGCGCCGTAGGGAGAAGGAGCTGCAGACCAAGGATGCCACCATCTCCGAGATTCATCACCGGGTCAAGAACAACCTCCAGGCTGTGTCGGCCCTGCTGCGGCTGCAGGCCCGACGCACCAAGTCCGATGAGGTCCGCAAAGAGCTGGAGGAGGCCCAGCGCCGCGTCCAGACCATCGCCGTGGTCCACGAGGGCCTCAGCCAGACTGCTGACGAGATTGTCGACTTCGACAAGGTGATCGCCAACCTGCTGAAGATGAGCGTGGACCTGGCCACCACCAGCGACCAGCACATCACCATCTCCTACGTGGGCAAGTTCGGGATGATGCCTGCCCAGGATGCCACGCCCCTGTCCCTGGTGCTGACAGAGCTGGTCAACAACGCGGTCGAGCATGGTTTCGAGGGCCGTGACGAGGGGCATATCACCATATCGGTGGGCCGGGGCGGCAACAACCTCAATGTGGTGGTCGAGGATGACGGCAACGGCTACAGCACGGAATCGGATCAGGGCCGGGCTCGTTCCACCGGGTCCGGTCTGGGCACGCAGATCATCAACACCTTTGTCACCAACGACTTCGGCGGCACGGTCAAGTGGGAGCCCCGTCGGGATGGCGGCACCCGAGTGGTCATCAACATCAAGCTGCGCGTGGCCCAGGACGTGTGAGACGAGCACCTTGTAAGCCCGGAGACCTGCTAACGAAGGGTGCTTTTCAGAAAAAGAAAGGGGCGATGGCGTCAAGCCATCGCCCCTCTGCTGTTTGGCGCAATCGGGAAGGATTCAGGACTGCATCTGCATGGCCTGGGACCTGCGCGCACGCATGGCCCGGCGCTTCAGAGCCCTGCGTTCGTCCTCGCTCAGTCCGCCCCAGACGCCGTAATCCTGATTCGTGTCCAACGCGCACTTCAGACAGGCGTCAATGACCTTGCAGGTCCGGCACACGGCCTTGGCCTCCTCGATCTGCTGATAGGCTGCACCTGTGTTGCCGACGGGGAAGAACAGCTCAGGGTCCTTGTCACGGCAAGCAGCCTTAGCGCGCCAATCAAACGCATTACTCATCTACCTAAGCCTCCAAGAAGTTTTTATCAATGTTTTATCATTACCTTATGCAAGATAAGCACGATGGGTGACTTTTTTCAAGGGTCCGTTTGTTTTACGGCTAAAGAGAACACCTGTAGCGGAATGGCGAGACCTGCCTCCAGGACCAGACACCGTCCAGGAATGGCGCTGGCCCGGGAGGATAGGGTGGCCAGCTGATCGGCGGGGATGCCAGCAGCCAGGTCGGCCCCTCGTTCGCCACAGGGGAACACCAGACGACGGCTGAAACGCTCAGGTCTGCGCAGGGCGCTGGCCGTCTCCACGGCCAGAACCAGTGTGGTTCCCTCCTGCTCCAGAGCCTCCTGCAGGAGAGTGGCCAGAGGATCCTGACAGAGCGGATCCAGCAGGTCCTGGGCATCGTCAAGGATCCAGACCAATCCTCGTCTGCCATTGTGACGACCTCTAGGCGGTGTTGGCACCGGGCCTGGGAAGTCCCGGCTGCTGTAGCCGTGGCCTGTCCGGCGCGTGATGCGCAGGTCGAAGTTGGGTTCTGGTCGAGCTCCCGGCTGCATCAGGGCGAGTAGGGAACGAGCCAGCAGGACCAGCAGGGTGCTCTTGCCACGGCCTCGGGTTCCGATCAGAGCCGTATGGCCTTTGAGCGGCAGGCGATAGAGATGGAGCAGGACCCCGTCGTCGGTGCGCCCCAAGGGTATCAGAGGCCGTTCCGACTGCCAGACGATCTTTCCGCAGGCCGGATCGTGCTCTGGCAGGGGAGGGGAGAAGAGCGGCGCTGGCGGTCGGCTGCCGCAGAAGCGGCCGGCCTTGATGACCTGTTCCACCAGGGCCTGCGGATCAGACGCTGGGCAGGTGCGGAAGGCTTGCGGGCCCCGACCCTGCTCCAGAAAACCCAGACCAGGATGGGCAGGGTCGATCGCCGTCGCGCAGGAGGAGCCCAGCAGCTCCCTGGACTGCAGGGGGTCCCGCACTCGCAGGCAGATGCCCAGGTTCATGTTGGCTCGCATCTGGGCGCTGACCTGCCCCATGGTCTGCTGGGTGCAGGTCACCAGGTTCATGCCCAGGGACCTGCCCTGGGAGGCCAGAGAGGTCAGCCTGTCCAGATAGTCAGGCAGGAGTTGGCGCAGGGCCTGGAACTCGTCGATGACCACCACTAGGCGCGCCGGCGGATCGGACATAAGGGCAGTGTCCTCGACCCCGGCTCCGGCAACCAGGCGCTGGCGGCGTTCCAGCTCCCGCTGAAGGCCGTTCAGCGCGCGCACGGCCCGGTCCAGATCCAGATTGGTCACGCAGCCCACGGTGTGCGGCAGTCGGGCCAGCAGGCCGAACCCGGCACCGCCCTTGAAGTCCAGCAGGACCAGGTTGAGCCGGTCCGGCGGCTGGCTGACGGCCAGGGCCAGACACCAGGTCTGCAGAAAGACCGATTTGCCTGATCCGGTGGTGCCTGCCACCAGGGCGTGAGGTCCGTCACGCGGCAGGTCGATGACCAGCGGACGGCAATCAGGGCGGATGCCGATGACTGCCGGCGCTGTAGGACCTGATGCGGCAAGCCAGGCATGGACGATGCTCTGCCAGAGCAGACAATGTGCTCCCGGAGTCCTTGATCCTAACAGTCGGGACTCCAGCTGAGGGCCCGGGCCGGAGACCAGTTGAGCCATGTCTTGCCGGATCTGGTTCTCTGCCGTTCCCGACGGTGATGCACGTTCCGATGCTGTGCCGTACTCCAGTTGCGCGCGGCCACGGGGAGCAAGCAGTGGTTGACGATATGCTCGCAGCAGGCTCAAAAGCACCATGGCCAGGGTGCCGGTCAGGCTGGGCAGCAAAAGGAGGAGCAGCATCCAGCGGCCCTGGCCGACCACATACCAGATCATGCCCGCCTGGGCCAGGGCCGGAGCCGTTTGGGCAATTAGGGTCAGAATGAGCTGGACTCTGCTCTTGCTAGCAGAGCGCGGATGGTCGCTCTCGACCTCGTTAGAGGTCTCTTGGCCGGCCGCCGGTGAATGGAGCGCAGATGCTAACGAGTGGGCCTTGGTCATGCCTCCAGCATGAAAGGACCGGTGCCTGAATGCCAGGGCGAACCTGGCATGTGGTCGAATGTGGACGGCGCCTGCCGGATGGTGCCGTCAGTTGCCGCCGACGGTGCCCGGGTCGTGACTGCCCTGGACCAGCTGGTCGAACAGTTCGGTGTTGCGGGCCTGATCCAGCAGAACGGTGGAGCCGACTCGCCTGTTGGGGAAGTAGTTGGGATTGGTCCAATACAGACTTCCGGTGACTCCCTTTGGGCCGCTGGCGCTGCGGAAGGCCAGGATCATGCGCACCAGGTCTATGGCGTTGGCTTGCTCATCCACCACCAGGGAATCCAGGCCCGCCGAAAGGACCTTGCCGGCCGTGACTGGATTGAGCAGGACTGCAGGCTGCAGAGCCTTGGAGGTGATGGCTGAGATGGCTTGACGCTGCCGCTCGGCACGTCCGAAGTCACCCCTGGGATCCGAGTAGCGCATTCGGGTGAAGGCCAGGGCCATGCCGCCATCGGCCTGATGGCAGCCCTTGGACCAGACCATGCCTGATCTGGGGTCGTTGACATCGGCGTCATAGCAGAGATTGACGCCCCCCATGGCATCGACTACCTTGCTGAGGCCTCCGAAGCGGATCAGGGCCACATGGTCGACCTTATGGCCGGTGATGCCCTCAATCTGACTGGTCAGGGATCGGTAGCCCGAGGTGTAGGCCACGGCGTTGATCTTCATGTACCTCCCGTCCTCTTTGGCCAGGGAGTCACGGGGGACGGAAATCAGGGAAGCAGCTCCGTGCCGGGGTTTGGTCAGCACCAGGATGGTGTCGGTCCGGAAACCGGTGATGCTGGTGTCCTGGCCGGCCCCTGGGGAGCCGTCACGCTGGTCCGACCCCAGTAGCAGCCAGGTAGTGGCTCCAGAGCCTGGGGCGTCCGTCAGCATTTGCTCGCGGTTGAGCCTGGCATTGATCCAAAACCATCCGCCGCCCGCCAGTAGGACCAGGGCCAGCAGGATGACCAGGAGCAGTGTGCCTACGAACTTGCGTACTGGATGCTTATGTGCCAGAGCAGTGCTGGACCGCATGCCCCGATTGCCTCGACCGCCGCCGTTGCCCCAGCTGTTTCCGCTGGGAGCTGCCTGGGCCGCTGGCCTGGGCGTGGTTCGTGAAGAGCCGCTGGTGCGTCTGACTGTTCGGGGCGTGTTGGTCCAGGAGGAGGGCGAGAAGCTGGGAGGTTCCTGCTGTCTGCGGCTGTGCCTGGCTGAGGTGGCGGGAGCGCTAGGAGCAGTTTCAAGACGACGAGGCCTGGAGGGCATGAAGCTTGGTGGCTCCTGCTCTTGTCCGCCTTGGCCTGAACCAGTCCGCATGCCTTCAACCTCCATAATTTAGACCGACTAGGCAAGCAATAGCATGCCTGAACGACCCACGTGAGTTAATCGGCTATCTCTGTGCTGGAACCGCACAGACTGTGGCGAACAGGTAGCGGTCAGCCATGCCGATGTACTGTCCGGTGTTCGCGTCCTTAATGGTCCCGTCATTCGGGTCGACGATCCCGCCTGTGCTCGGATCAATCAGGGTCTTATCGGGCATGGTAATCAGTCCCGTACGCGGATCCGGATCGGGCAGAGTATTGGCAGATGCAGAGGGAGTCTGGGTGGAGGACTCTGTTTCAGAGCTCCTGCTCCGGGTTTCAGCCTTGCCCTGCGCCCTTTGGATGCCTTGGATCTGATTTTCCGACGAGGATGTATCCGACGAGGAGGCGCTCGACAAGGAAGCCGCCTCGGCTTCTTCATTGGCCTGGGTCAATGGCTTGTCCTGGCGCAGCAGGTGCCAAATGGTTTCGGCCTGCTCGGTCCATACAACACGGTACCGGTCCTGGGACCATTCCTTGACCGGTATGGTCCGAGCGTAGATGTGCGTGGCGTCTATGTGTTTGAGCGAATTACCCAGGCCCAGCAGGGTCTGGAAGCTGCCCAGACCCTCGCTCAGCTGCAGGGTTGACATGGAAGTGGTGGCCAGACGGTAGGCCTTGGGCAGGTCTGAATAAATATCGACGGTCTTGGCCTCGTTGACCAGGCTCTTGATCAGGTACTGCTGGCGGGTGGTGCGCATGATGTCCGATCCGTCGGCACCGGTGCCATGGCGCATGCGGGCGTACTCGGTTGCCTGGGTCCCGTCCAGATGGTGCAGACCGCGCTTTAGGTCAATGCCTGTGTAGCTGTCCTTGGTGTCCTTGGGGATGCATACGTCGACCCCGCCCAGGGCATCGATGATGGATTTGAATCCATTGAAGTCGGCCACCACGAACTGCTGGATGTCCAGGCCGGTCAAGGAGCGGACCGCAGCCAGGGTGCAGCTGGCGGCCGAATTCGCATCGCCGCCTTGGTTGTAGCCCTCAGCGAAGATGGAGTTGAACATGACCTGGCGGCGGGCCGGGATGGTTTCGCCTTTGCTGGTGACGCAGGCCGGGGCGTTCACGATGGAGTCCCTGGGGATGGAGACCACGTTCACATAGGAGCGATCGGCGGCGATCTGGACCACCATGGCCGTGTCAGACTGGTGGTTTTCCTCCAGGCCGTCCCCGCTGCCGCCAACGTCCGAATTGCCCTTACCGTCACGGGTGTCCTGGCCCAGCACCAGGACATTCAGGGTTTTGCCCTTATAGATGTCTTCCGGGGCCTTGTGGGCTTGGGTCAGGTTGATGGGCTCGAGCACGTGCATGTGCCCGTTGATGTCTGTCCAGAAGGCTGCCACCGTCGAGGCCAGGAAGCAAAGAACGAAGGTGAGGGCCAGGCAGATGCCCGTGCGCAGGGAGTGGCTGCTGCGGAACCCGTCGCTGTGCTGGGGCTTGCCGTTCCTGCCCGCCTTGATGTTGGGCAGACCCATCTTTCTGGTTGGGGACGTCAATGGTATGCCTTCCTCATCGGCTGTCGCTATAGGGGCCATTCCGGCGGAAAGAACCAGGATGGCGGTGACGCGTGCTTGAACCAATCACAGTATAGTCTGACCCCCATCCGCAGCTCCTCTTGGGCGATACAAATCCCTCAAAGTGTTGCTCAGTTGCGCTTGCAGTCATCTGGGGGTTGACAAAAGACCCCAGCAGCAGCTGTAATAAAAGTGTGTAAACACACTAGGGACTGGGGGGTCGCTATGAGTGGTTTTGTAGACACTCGATACAGCAGTACAACTAAAAACAGGCTGACGCCGTTGATGCAATGGTTCGAGGTCAACATCGGACCATCCTGGCGAAGCGAGGCGCTTTGTGCACAGACCGACCCGGAAGCATTCTTCCCGGGCAAGGGAGGCTCCACCCAGGAGGCCAAACGGGTCTGCGCCGACTGCACCGTCCGAAAGCAGTGCCTGGACTGGGCGGTCGAGCACGACGAGCGCTTTGGCATCTGGGGCGGCATGAGCGAACGGGAGCGCCGCCGCTACAAGAAGAGGATGCGCGCGCAGCGTCAGGCCTGAATCGCCCAGTTGCCCGAGCGAGGCATCCGGTGACCTGGATTGCGTAGACTGGAACGCATGAGTTTCGTCGCGCCTCAAGCCCAGGATGTTCGGCAGGTCCTCTCTGCAGTCATGAACGAATGTTCGTCCGCCGCCAGCCCTCAAGTAGAGGATGCAGTGGCGGCGGTGATCACTGTCGAGCATGACCTGACCTACTTGCCTGACACCCTGCGCGCCCTCTTGCGACAGAGCCTCTTGCCACGCCTTCTGATCATCGCGGACTGTTCGGGATCCACTGTGGAGCCTCTCTATGCGCAGTTCCCGGTGGACGGGCCAGCGCGGGTGGAGGTGCAGGTGGTTCGCGCCCGAGGCGCCTCCTCATTCGGCGATGCCGTGAACAAGGCGCTTGGCTATGCCCGTCTGCCTGGTCGGATCCGCGCTCTTTGGCTTCTGCATGACGACTGCCGTCCCCTGGATGATCATTGCCTGGACAAGCTGGTGGACACCTGGCACAGCAATCCCACTGCCTCCCTGCTGGGCGCCAAGCAGTATGACTGGCAGGGCGAGGGACTGCGGGACGTGGGTCGGTATGCCTACCATCACCGAACAGTGAGCCTGGTAGTGGACAGTGAGCCCGACCAGGAGCAGTATGACGCGCGCCAGGATGTCTTTGCGGTGAGCCTGGCCGGCGTCCTGGTGCCCATGCAGACTATCAAGGACCTGGGCGGACCAGGCTCCTGGGCTGGCACTTTCGGCCAAGCCGACGATCTCTGCCGCCGCATCTGCCTGTCAGGAGGACGGGTGGTGGTGGTGCCCAGCGCTCGGATGGCCCATGCCAGCGCCCGGGTGAGCGGATTGCGCGATAGGAGTGGACGGCCGGTGCAGCCCGACCACCGCTTGGATGCTTCTATGGGCCCCATGCTGGCTCGGGAGCGTTACCTGCTGACCGATTTTGCCCTGCCTTGGTGGCTGTTGGTCTGGCTCTGGCGGATCCTGGCGGCACTGTGGTTCATGGCCCTGGATCTTATCGGCAAGCGGCCCTACAGGGCCCTCTGCCGTCTGTGCGCACCCTGGCGGATCCTGGCCCGTCCTGCAGCGTTGCTGACCATGCGTCGCCGCCTGACTTCCGCCTGCCATGGCAGTCCCCGTCGATTGGATGTTCTTCAGGCCAACGGTCAGCAGATCCGGCAGTGGCGGCAGCGCAGGCAGGCCTTCCACGACCAGCAGGAGCATCCCATGCTCAGCCATCTGGCATTGGCTCATCTGCGCAAGCAGTTCCTACGTCGCCTAGCCTGGGCTTCAGGGATGACCATAGCGGTCTTGGTGGCCCTGGTGGCTACCCACTGGCCCCTCTGTCGTGCCATCTTTTCGGGAGGGGCCGTCCACGCGCCCTCTCTGCCTTCGTCAGGAGCCGACTGGTCCAGTCTGCTGGCGGCAGCCACCACCTCATGGTCCTGGGCGGGGGGTGTGGGGCAGCCCGCAGTTCCTGCCCCCTTCCTTCTGGTCCTCCTGCCTTTCGCTCTGCTGACCGGCGGTCATATGGCTCAGGCCATGGCCCTTATGCTCTTGACGGAGACGGGACTGGCCGCTCTGTCCTTCTGGGCCCTGGCCGGCGTGGTCACCAGATCCAATCCAATCCGCGTCCTGCTGGGGCTGCTCTGGGCTTGCCTGGCATTCGCCCTGGGCATGGTCGATGGTCTGCAGCTGCCCATGCTGACGGTCATGGCCTTTATGCCTGCCGCCTTTGCCTTCGTTTCCAAGGCTGTGGGGCTGTATCAGACCGAGGCCCCCGTGCGCCCCAAGGCCTCGGTGCAGCAGGCGGCTCTGGCCTCCATCTGCTTCCTGCCGGTCCTGGCAGCCGAACCCCAGCTCATGCTGGCCATGATTCCGCTCTTCATTGTGGCGATCTGCCTGGTGTCCTCCCACCGGATCATGCTGCTGCTGATGCCCCTGCCTTCGGTGCTGGCCCTGGCGCCCACCTTGGTCAACTCCCTGCATCATGCCAGTCAAGGGCTTTGGAGGCAGTTGTTCTCTGACCTGATGATTCCTTCGGCTGACCTGACCGGCCGACCCAGAACCGGAAGCTTGGGGGAACTGCTGACCCGCCTGCTGGGCCTGGATGTTTCAGCCCTATGGCCCATCAGGTGGCGACCTGAACTCTGGCGTCCGGCCGCGCTGGCCTGCTGTTTGCTGACGGTGGCCCTACTGGCTTTTATTGCCCTGGTTGTGCCTCGGGCGCTCAAGGCGGCCAGGATTCTTTGGATCACGGTCCTGCTGGGCCTGGTTCTGGCGCTGGTTTCGCAGGCGGTTTGCACTGGTCTGGACCAGACCGGCCCAGTGGCTGGTTCGGTCCTGCCTGGCATGATGATGGCCTTTATGGGGCTGCTGACCTGTCTGGGCCTTCTGGCTGGCAGGGCAGTCCGTCCTTTCTCGCCCCTGGCTCCTGGGCATGATCAGGCCTCTGACGGCAATGCGGATCGCCCGCCCTTGCCTCCTGCGCAGTCCTTCCCAACATCAACAGTTTCGGTCGATGATGGCGGACGGGTTTTGAGGCTCCTGCTGGGCCTGGTCCTGGGCTTGGTAACTGCGGGCGTGGCGGTGGCCGGTTTGGCGGCGCCTGTCGGCGGGCCCCTGTCCGCTGACGGCCGGCAGCTTCCGGCTGTGGCGGTGGACTACCTGGACAAGGATCCATCCCATCGGGTGCTGGTGCTGACCTCGCCCTCCCATGGCCGCGTGGCCTACAGCGGTCTGCACACCTCACGCGGAGAGCTGATCGATGCCTCGCCTGCTCTGCGTGCCCAGCGGGTGGACGGCGGGCAGATGACCGGCGAGGACGTCCTCTCGCATTCGGTGGCGGCTCTGATGGCCAATGCTGACTCCAAGGCGGTAGCCGCTGTGACCGACCTGGGCTTCGGGGGGATCTATGTGCCTGTCGACCGTTCCGGGGCAGCGGGCTTGGGGTCCACGCCCAACGATGACCTGGTTTCCAACATCACGGCCAGTGACGGCGCCCAGCAGGTTGTGGCCAACGCCCAGGGAACCTATTTCCGTTTGAGTTCACAGTCCGGCGAGGACACGGGCGTTGATATGACCGGGGTCCGTCGGGCAGAGGCCAGCACCTGGAGGAGGGTCTGGCTGTGGGCCCTGTGCTTGATCCTGCTGGGATACTGCCTGGTGGCTCTGCCGCGTCCGAGCTGCTTCGGAAGGGAGCAACTATGAGTGCACGAAGCAAAGGATCCCTGGTGGCCGCTCTGGTCACGGCGCCCTCGGTGGCGGTCCTGATTGCCGCTCTGTTGATCTGGACGCTTCCGGCCTCCTTGGCCGATGGAGCCAGGGGCTCGACAGTCATGGCCAGCCGGGTCAGCCAGCGGGAGGTGGCGGCCTACTGCCCGGCTCGCATGGCGGTAGAGGACGAGGACAAGGTAGGCGATGACCAGTTCAAGGCATCGGAGGGCGATCTGAGCTCCCGTGTCACAGCTGCAGCTTTCGGGTCCATCGGTAGTTCCAGCCTGACTCCAATGGGGGGCGGGCAACGCACCATGGTGACTGATCCCGATCTCTTGGACGGGCAGAAGGCCATGGCCGCCTCGCTAGACCCTGGCGCTTCGGCTACTGCTTTCGACTCTCGGATGCTCAAGTCCCAGCCGGGCACGGGGGCTGCTGTCGGCATGGTCTCTTGGGCCACCAAGGGCGATCTGCGGGGGATCCAGGCGCTGGCCTGCCCACGGGCCGCCATGAATGCGGACTTCCTGCTGCCCGCCACCAGCAGAGGGATCACCCAGCGGCTGGTGGCCTACAACCCGTCATCCAAGGCCACGGTAATCAGCCTTGAGGTCCAGGGTTCGCACTCCTCGGGCCATCTGTCACTTGAAACAGGAAAAACCATTACCGTGGCACCTGGCGGCCATGCTTCATATGACCTGTCTGCGGCGGCTCCTGGCCAGCAGGCCATCTATGTCCGGGCCCGCAGCTCCCAGGCCCCGGTGGCCATGTCGGTCTCCGTCAATGTCATGTCTGGACTCGATCCGCGCGGCTCGGATCAGGTGACTGCCCTGGCGGCTCCCGGCCGTGATCTGGTCATTCCCGGCCTGCGAGGTGCAGACCAGGCCACCCTGCTGCTGCAAGGTTCCCATGCCACGGCGGTGGAACTGTCCTGGGTGGATGAAGGCGGTCAGCAATCCCTGCGGCGGGTGGATCTGCAGGGCTCTCAGGCCACGGCGGTGGACCTGGGTGGCGTGCCCGATGGCAAGCTGGCTCTGCAGGTGCATGCCGACCGGCCTGTTCGCGCGGTCCTGCAGGTGACCGACCAGGGCAGTCAGGACCAGTCGCAGTCGGATCTGGCTCTGATTCCTGCAGGGACTGCTGCCGCCTCCTCGGCGCTGGCCATATCCCAGCCAGCCCAGGCCGTGCTGACCTTGGTCAACCCATCGGCGAATCCGATCAAGGCTGAACTGGTTGGATTCGACGAGAAGGGCAACAAATTGGGAGGGCGCTCGCTGACTGTAGAAGCGGGCCGGGCCAATGAGCTTTCAATCCATGATCTGGGCGACCAGGTGGCCGCTGTGCGGATGAACGAGGACTCTGGGCATGGCTCATCCCGGCTGATCTGGAACGCCCGCCTGAGTGTGGACGCAGTCAACCAGGCTGGTCTGGCCGGCCTGGCGGTCATGGCTCCTGACGGGCTCATGCCCACCACCACCGTGATCCGTTCCGGCCCCGACCCAACTGCCCTGCCCTGAGATTAGGCCTTCAGCGTCCCCACATGGGGTCGATCTCCTCGGGGTCGCGCCCGTAAAGGTCAGCCAGCTGCAAGACCAGCTCGTCGCGGATGATCAGTTCCAGCTCGGTGCGGTCTCGGGTTTTGCTCTGGATGGGCATCCGGTACAGGACGATCCTGGCGGGAATGCCGCGGCCCGCCGGGAAACCGCGTGAGAACAGGTCCGACCTGTCCTCCCAGGGGGTGGGGTCGGAGGGCGGCACATCCTCGACGGCGAATTGGACAGGCTTGACCAGCTGGGGCCAGCCGGCGCCCAGCCGCCGGATCTGGGCTGCGGTCAGATCGTCGAAGATACCGCATCTGGTGCGATAGCGGGGCAGACGGGTGCCGAAGGTGGGTCGACGAGTCCCCCGGCCATGACTGTCCCGATAGACGCTGCGGGACCAAGGCGGCTGATCGTTGATCATGACACTCACCATAGCCCCTCAACTCGGTGGCGGTTTCGATTCAGGGTGTCTTGTAGCATGGAGCGATGATCGACAAGCGGATGGGAGCAATCATGGCGGAGGACGGTGCGGTGAGCGTGGCCTGGTGGGGCAGCCAAGACATAAGTTCCATCTGCGCACGGGCCCGGGTGCTGGCCTTTGATCTGGACAATACCCTGGCGCCGTCCAAGACCCGCATGGACCAGACCATGGCCGTCCATTTCGCCGCCCTGACCCAGCTCCGGCCCGTGGCTATCGTCTCGGGCGGACGGTTCAGCCAGTTTCGCGACCAAGTGCTGGATGCCCTGCCCGACGACACCCGTTTCGACCAGCTGCATCTGATGCCCACCAGCGGCACCCGCTACTACCGCTGGCAGGACGGAAGCTGGAATTGCATCTACGCCCACGACCTGAGCGCCCAGGACCGGCAGGCCGCCGGGGCCAGTCTGGAGCGAAGGGCCAAGCAGCTGGGCGACTGGGAGGAGCAGGTCTGGGGGCCGCGCATCGAGGATCGTGGCAGTCAGATAACCTTCTCGGCCCTGGGTCAGCAGGCCCCCGTGGCAGCCAAGGAGGCCTGGGATCCGGACAACAGCCGCAAGGATGCCCTGGCCCGGGCCGTGGCCGCCGACCTGCCCCACCTGCAGGTGCGCTCCGGCGGCTCTACCAGCGTGGACATCTCAGCCAAGGGCATCGACAAGGCCTATGCCATGACCTCCCTGGCCAAGATACTGGGCGTGGATGTCGGCCAGATCGCCTTCGTGGGTGACCGGATGGATCCGGACGGCAACGACTATCCGGCGGCTCTGGCCGGGGCCATGGCTCTGCGTGTGCACAATCCTGCCGATGCCCTGGACTTGATCCGGGTTCTGGAGGCTGACCTGGCTTGAACCTGCTGAACCTGTCCGCAGACGAGTCTGTGAACAGTGATTCTGTGAACAGATAGCCTGTTCATGCACATGGCTTTCTTCTGCTTGCCTATTCTCAATGTCTGAGGGTTGGCTAGACGATATGCGCAACCATTCATTGCCATCCGGCCGACTCCGACAGGCCGTTTGTGCTGTGGCCTCGGCCTTGGCGGGCTCGGCCATGGGCCTGCTGGCTCCTCGAGCCTGCGCCGGCTGTGACCGCCCTGATCTCCTGCTCTGTCCCACTTGCAGATCCCTGCTCTTCCGACCCCTGTCGGTGCCTGCGCCCGCCTATGCCCTAGGCCAGGCCCTAGCCTGTGCTCCATATCGTGGACCCGTACGGCGGATCATTCTGGCCTGGAAGGACCATGACAACCGACCCTTGGATGGACCCTTGGGCCAGGCTCTGGCCGATCTTGCTCCGGCCCTGTCCAGGCTGATCGATCCTCTGCTTCGGTCCAAGCCTGCGAAGGCGATCCTGGTGGTTTCCGCTCCCTCCTCGGCCGCCTCCTTGCGAAGACGGGGGAGGGCTCATCTGCAGCCGATCCTTTTGTCTCTGGTCCAGGCCCTGCAGCGGCAGGGCATGGACGTCCGGGTGGAACCGGCGCTGATCATGAACTCCGTAAAAACCAGGTCTGTCCAGGCGGGCGGCCGCCGGAGCCGTTCACGTCGGCTGACGGGCCGGATCGCGGTTGCGGATCCCTCGCGGCTGGACGGTCATCCTGTCCTGGTGGTGGACGACATCATCACCACGGGATCCACAATCCGCCAGTGCGCTCGTGCCCTGGAGACCGCAGGCGCTCTGCCCCTGGCTGCCTTGGCTCTGGCGGCCGTCCCTCCAGGCCATGGGGATGTCTAGCGGGCTTGGGCCACGGCCATCTCGTCCCAGCGGGTGGTGGACCGAGGGGAGAGCATGCCCCGGTTCATGGCCCAGTCGGCCCCTGTGTCCTCGTCGCCCCGGCCCTGGCCGCGGATGCCTCCGTAGCCTATGCCTACCCGGAAGGGGCCGAAACGACGGGTGGCATCTTCCAGGACATCCCCCAGACCATGGGTGTCCCAGGCTGCTTCCAAGCCTTCCAGAGTGTGGAAGTGGCCGGCATCGGTCAGGTCCAGCAGAACTACCCCGGCGCGGATCCAGCGGGCGTGCGGATCCACCCGGCCCTTGAGCGCCCGGCTGGCTGCGCCGGCGATGACCAGGGGATCGTCGCTGGGGTCCTCCAGGACGACGGTCCGGCTGGCTGCGCAGAACTGCTGGGGCGCATAGGGGCTGGTGGAGCAGAAGACCCGCACCCTGCCGCACAGGCCGTGCTGCCGACGCAGACGGCGGCAGGCCTTTTGGGCGTAGATGCTCAACGCCTGGGCCAGGGTGGCGTAGCCCTCGACGGGGTGGGAGAACATGCGCGAGCACAGAATCTGATCGGTGCGCACGCCCCTGGCGGCATTCGCCTCGGGTTCGATGCAGGGCCGTCCCCTCAATTCCAGCACGGTGCGCTGCAGCATGACGGAGAACCGGTGACGGATCAGCGAGGGATCGGCATCGCGCAGATCCAGGGCAGTGGTGATGCCCATGCCCATGAGCCTGCCGGTCAGACGTCGGCCCACCCCCCAGACCTGGTCGACGGGCACCGATGCCAGAGCCTGGTCGCCATACTGGGCCTCCACCTGGCTCCAGAGGGTGATTCCCTCAGTCGAGGGACGGTCCTTGGCCCAGTGGTTGGCTACCTTGGCCAAGGTCTTGGTGGGCGCCACACCCACGCTGACGGGAATGCCGGTCGACCGCAGGACCGCGGCGCGCAGCTCCCGGCAGATTTCGACGGTGCGCTTGTCACTCCAGATGCTGTCCATGAAGCATTCGTCGATGGAGTAGACCTCCTGGTTGGGCAGAAAATGGGTCATGATGGCCATCATGCGCCTGGAGAGGCTGGCGTAGAGCTCATAGTTGGAGCTGCGGGCCACCACCCCGTCCTGCAGGGCCCGTTCACGAATGGTGAACCAGGGTGTGCCGTTGGTGATGCCTAGGGCCTTGGCCGGGCGGTTGCGGGCCACCACGCAGCCGTCGTTGTTGGACAGCACGACCACAGGGCGGTCAGCCAGGGAGGGGTCGAAGACGGCCTCGCAGGAGGCAAAGAAAGAGTTGGCGTCGGCCAGGACCACCTGACTGGTCAGAGCGGTCCCGGGTGCAGGATCGGCCGGTCGCTGTGCGCTCATGCCGACCCCCAGCCCGTGGAGGGATAGACGGGCTTCCGGTCTCGACTTTCCGTGCGTCCGGGTCCGCGCGGAGTATGTCCGGGATAGGTGACCTGAGGCAGGGGAGAGCCGTTCCGTGACCCGCTTCTGGTGTCCACCCGCTGCCAGTGGTAGTTGCCAATGACCACCCCCCAGATGACCAGTTCCTCGCCCTCCTGGGGCATGAAGTCGGGGTAGGCGGGGTTTTCGGCCCGCAGCATGGTCCGTCCCCTGCGCCTGGCCAGCCGCTTGACCAGCAGTTCGTCGTCCAGGATGGCGATGACAATGTCCCCCTCGCGCGGCTCCAGGGACCGGTCGACCACCAGCAGGTCCCCATCGAAGATGCCGGCGCCGGTCATGGAATCGCCGGCCACATGGATGATGAAGGTGGAGTCGGGGTGAACGATGACGTTCTGGTCGAAGCTGAAGTCGCCGCTGAAGTAGTCCTGGGCTACTGAGGGGAAGCCGGCGTGGACAGCCTCCAAGGCCTGGGGGACAGGGCTGGGGTGTTCCCGGAAGAGGCTCAGGGCATCGACCCGGCACTCCCGCAGGGGAGCAGGGGCCGCATCTGGCGACCCATGAATGGTAGCGACCATGGCACACCTCGAACTCGATGGCATTCGAACAAATGTTCGATTTCATTATGAGCCGAGGTGGGCCTCCTCGTCAATGCGGCGCGTCGGGCCCGCCGGAGCGGTTCCCGGCCCCCTCGTCCTCGTCGGGGTCGCGGTGATATCTGGGCAGGGTGATCTCGAAGTCCGCCCCGCGCGGATCGTCCACCACCTGCACCTGACCCCCATGCAGCTGGGCCGCCCAGCGGGCGATGGACAGCCCCAGCCCGGTGCCGCCAGACTCCGTGCCAGGCCCGGCCTTGCCCTTGACGAAGCGCCGGAAGATGTCGGTGCGGGCCTCAGGGGGTATCTGCGAGCCGAAGTTGACCACATTGGTGACTATGGCCTCCTGCTGCCGGTCCTCGTGGGCCTGGATCAGCACCGTGGTGCCATCGGCCGAGTGCTTCAGGGCATTGCTGATGACATTGGTGAAGAGCTGGCGCAGCCGGTCCTGGTCGCCCTCCATTCTCAGGCCCTTCTCCAGATCAACTTGGATGTCGTGGGCGTGCCCGGCGTCGGCTACGGCCAGAGGTTGGAGGGTCTCGTCGATGAAGTCGCCGAAGTCGAAGTCCTCGATCTGCAGGCTGGCCGCCCCGGCCTCCATCCTCGACAGGTCCAGCAGGAAGGCGATCAGGTCGGACAGCCGGTGGGTCTGCTCCAGTATCCCCTCCAGGTTGGCTGGCGTGGGCTCGGTCACCCCGTCCGCCATGTTTTCCACCATGGCCTGCAGGGCCGAGACGGGGGTGCGCAGCTCGTGGCTGACATTGGCCACCATGTCCCGGCGCATCTGGTCGGCATGCTGGAGCTCCTCGGCCATCTCGTTGAAGGACTGGGCCAGGAGCCCCACCTCGTCATGGCTGGTCGTCGTGGCATGGACCCGGACCGTATAGTCCCCGTCGGCCATGGCCTCGGCCGCATCCCGCATCTGCCGCAGGGGAGCGGTGAGCCCCCGAGAGAAGAAGTAGGTGATCCCCAGGGCCACAACCAAGGTCAGCGGCATGGCAATCCAGCCGCTCCAGCCCATCTTCAGCAGGAACCAGGCCATGACGAAGGCGATGGCTGTGGAGATGATGATCAGGACGCTCAGCTCCACCTTCAGTGAGGCGAAGGTTCCGATGGGCCGTTCGCGGTCCACCCGCGCACTCAGACTGGGCCCCTTGCGCCGGCTTCTGCCGTCCTTGCTCATGGCGTGCATCCGCGGCCGCTACCGCTGTCCCTGTTCCTGATCCTCGGGCGGCTCGAAGGCGTAGCCCACACCGTGCACGGTGCGGATCATCTGCGAACCCAGTTTGTGGCGCAGGGCCTTGACGTGGGAGTCCACCGTTCTGGTGCCCGAGGCATCCACCCAGTCCCAGACCTCCTCCAGCAGCTTCTCGCGGGTGAGCACGGACTTGGGCCGACGGGCCAGTGTGGCCAGCAGGTCGAATTCGGTGGGGGTCAGGTGGATTTGTTCTCCGCGCAGGGTCACGATGCGCTGGGCTGGGTCGATGACCAGGGATCCGAAGTCCAGCACCTTCTCGTTCTCGGAGTTCTTGGCGATGACCTTGGCCCGTTCCACCCGACGCAGAAGGGCCTTGCAACGGGCGATCAGCTCGCGCATGGAGAAGGGCTTGGTCATGTAGTCGTCGGCCCCGGCGCCTAGACCGGTCACCTTGTCGGCCTCGTCGTCCCTGGCGGTCAGAATCAGCACCGGCACCGGCCGCTCGGCCACGATCCGCTTGGTGGCCTCCAGTCCGTCCATGACGGGCAACATGATGTCCATGATGACCAGGTCGGGTTTGATCTGGGATGCGGCCTGCACGGCGCTGGCGCCATCCGAGGCCACCCGGGCCGTCCACCCTTCGGCGGTGATGCGCTGGGCGATGGCGGTGGCCAGGGTGGGTTCGTCCTCAACCACCAGGATGGTGTTGGGTGTAGTGTAGCGGCTTTTGTTTTTGATCATGCCTACCTCTGTTTTCGATCGCTGATCCGCAAAACGATGCTCGTCATGCGGGGTGGAGCCTTGCCGGCATTCGTTCCACCACCGTCATTTCTTCCAGAATAGTCTTCAGAGCCTCCAGGGGAAGTGTGCTCGCAGAGAACCGCGTCGTATTTGAGCCCCGTCGGCAAGTCCATGCGCAATGACATTATTATATGGTATTTTATCGACTCGTTCTGGAGGATATATGGGTTACAAGGTCGGTGACATGGTCGTCTATCCGCGTCATGGGGCCGCCAGGGTGGATGCCATCACCGAACGGACTGTCAAGGGCGTCACTCGCAAGTACCTGCAGCTGTCCGTGCTCTCCTCTGACGGGCTGGTCATCAACGTCCCCGTCGAGAACGCGGCCAAGGTGGGCGTCAGGGACATCGTCGACGCCAAGGCGGTGGCTAAGGTCTTCGAGATCCTGCGCACTCCGGTGGTCGAGGAGAAGGAGATGAACTGGTCCCGCCGCTACAAGCTGAATGTGGAGAAGATCGCCACCGGCGAGGTCAACAAGATCGCCGAGGTGGTGCGCGACCTCTCCCAGCGCGACGTGGACGAGCACGGGCTGTCGGCGGGCGAGAAGCGGATGCTGATCAAGGCCCGGAAGATCCTGACCTCCGAGATCGCCTTGTCCGAGAAACTGGGCGAGGACGAGGCCCAGCGTCTGCTGGATGTCAACCTGGGCTATGCGGAGCCCATGCCCGGCGACGACAAGCACCATACCAAGTCCCCCAAGGAGCCGGCTTCCAAGACCCTGGCACGGGTGGCTCAGGAGGCCGCCAAGACCAAGGGCAAGACCAAGACCAAGGGCAAGCGCTGAGGCCGGATCCGGTCATGGGCCATCCAAGCGTTGGACTGGGCTTTGATGCCCACCGCTTCGACCTGACTGGCGGGCGTCCCCTCTGGCTGGCCTGCCTGTCCTGGAATGACGGAACCCCTGGCCTGCTGGGCGATTCTGACGGCGATGCGGCCGCCCATGCCCTGATTGATGCCATCTTGTCAGCCGCCGATCTGGGCGACATCGGCACCCTGTTCGGCCTGGGATCGCAGTCCCCTGGTGTGGGCATGCATGGGGCAGCCATGCTGGAGAAGACCATGGGCTGCCTGCATGGACACGATCGCAGGCTGCTCAACGCCTCCCTGGTCATAGTCGGCCAGCGCCCAAGAATTGCCTCCCGTCGTCGCCTGGCCCAGCAGGCCATGAGTCAGGCTGTCGGGGCTCCGGTTCGGCTGACCGCCACCACCACTGATGGCATGGGCTTTACCGGTCACGACGAGGGTATCGCCGTCATGGCCACCGCTCTGGTGGACTGACCGGCATCAGGCGCGCAAGGCCGCCCATCCCTTGGCCAGAGCCCAGAAGAGGGTGGACAGGGTCACGATGATGAAGCTGGGTGGAGCAGGCACCATGGCCGAAATAACCAGGCCTCCCCAGATGGAAGCCAGGCAGATCAATCCTGACAGGAGCATGGCCCGCAGGGGAGAGGCTACCAGAATGTTGGCCGTGGCCGCCGGGGTGACGACCAGGGCGAAGATGAGCAGGGTTCCCACTGCAGGTACGGCGATGGTGATGACCCCGGCCATGATGGCCATGAAGGTCAGGTTCATCAGCCCGATGGGCACGCCGCGGGCCTGGGCCACCTGCTCATCCAGGGAGCTGAAAAGCAAGGGCCGGTAGATCAGGGCCAGAAGGATCAGCAGGATTGCGTCGAAGATTATGAAGCCGACGACCTGCCCTCGGGTGATGGTCAGGATGGATCCGAAGAGGATGGCCTGCATCTGCTGGGAGGCCGAGCTGGACATCCTGGCGAAAAAGAGCCCTAGGCCGGTGGCGAAGGCCAAAACCGTGCCCGTGGCGATCTCCCGCTGGGAGGCCCGCTTGCCCAGGGCGCCGATGACCAGTGCCCCGCCCAGGGCGAACAGGCCCATTCCGGCAGAGACCGGCAGCCCCAGCAGGACGGCCCCCGTGGCGCCGGGCAGGCCGATGTGGGCCAGGGCATGGGCGGCGAAGGTGGAGTGTCTGGCGATGGTGAAGTAACCCATGGCTCCGGCGGCTACGGCGATGCACAGGCCAGCCACCATGGCGTCGCGCATGAAGGGGGCGGCGAGGATCTCCATCCAATGGGGGTCGAAGACTGGTGTGGTCATGAGGTCCTTTCCCGGTCCGCCCCGTGCAGGCGGGCCACCTGGCTGGGTTGATAGCGACTGTGGACGGGTCCGATCGGCTCGTCCATATCGGGGGCCACGAACATGTCCCCCTGGGGAGTGGTGACCACCTCCACCTTGGTGCCGTAGAGGTGGGTAAGCAGGTCCGAGTCCAGTACGTCGTCCATGCGGGCGTAGTGGGGGTGCCCGTCCAGCAGGTAGACCGCCCCGGTCAGCACAGGAAGCAGCATGTTCAGGTCATGGGCCACCACCTGGATGGTCATGCCCAGACGGCTGTTGAGCTGTGCCAGCAGGTGGACGGTGGCGCGCTGCCCGGCCAGGTCCAGATTGGCCAGGGGCTCGTCCAGCATGAGCAGATCAGGATCGCAGACCAGGGCCTGGGCGATGGCCACCCGCTGGCGCAGGCCGCCGGAGAGCTGGGACAGGCGCAGGTGGGCCCGGTCCTCCACGCCGACGAAGCGCATGGCCTTTCTGGCGCGCTCGCGGTCCTGCCGGGTAACGGGGTGAATGCCGAAGCGGGTGCCGGTCAGCCCCAGCAGGACGGACTGCTCGGCCGTCAGGTTGGAGTCGATATCAGAGGTGTAGCTCTGAGGCACGTAGCCAATGCGGTTGTTGGCTTGTCCGGCTGTCTGCCCCAGGACTTGCAGACTGCCTGCATCCAAGGGGAGCAGACCAAGCTCGGCCTGCATCATACTGGTCTTGCCGGTGCCGTTGGTGCCCACGATGGCGGTCACTGTTCCCGAGGGTATAGCGAAGGTCCCCTCCGACCAGATCAGCCGTCCGGATCGCCGGATGGCAGCATGGTCGAAGATGATGCAGGCCTGCGTGGATGTTCCATCCCTGTCCTTATCCATGGCATCCCTCTCGGCAGTGGTTTCAGTCAGTGGTTCTGCTCTTATTGAGTATGATTCTCATTATCGTTGGGGAGGGGACAGCGCGCAACTTCAGTAGTCGAGTTTTTCCGAACCGGCTCTTGGACGGCGGTTCCGGTCGGGGAAGAATCTGCGCTAGGCTGGCTCATACGATTTCGACAAGGGTTTGCGCCCGCTTGGATGATGGAGATGTTTTGACTGCAGTGAAACTGGACGGAAAGGCGGCGGCTGCGGAACTCAAGCAGGACCTGCGCGCTCGCGTGGCGAAGTTGGCGGCCATGGGACGCACTCCCGGCCTGGGGACCATCCTGGTGGGGGAGGACCCTGGCTCGCTTAAATACGTGGAGGGCAAGCACCGGGACTGCAATCAGGTGGGCATCAGGTCGATCAGGATTGATCTGCCCGCTGAGGCCGGCAAGGAGCGGATTCTTGCTGCGGTGGATCAGCTCAACCAGGATCCTGACTGCACCGGCTACATCGTCCAGCTGCCACTGCCCAAGGGCGTGGATCCCGCTGAAATCATCGATCGCATCGATCCAGTCAAGGACGCCGACGGCATGCATCCATACAACTTGGGCCAGCTGGTCCTGCATACCGACGGCCGGGTGAGGACCCCCCTGCCCTGCACCCCGCGGGGGATCCTGTATCTGCTGGACCATTACGGGATTGACATGGCCGGCAAGGAGGTCTGCGTGTTGGGCCGAGGATTGACCGTGGGCCGCACCGTCGGGCTGCTCCTGACCAACCGCGGGGTTGATGCCACCGTGACCCTCTGCCATACCCGCACCGGGGATATTGACGCCCATTTGCGCAGGGCTGACGTGATCATCGCAGCCGTAGGACAAGCCGGGCTAGTTGGCCCCGACCAGGTTCGCCAGGGTGCCGTCCTGGTGGATGTAGGCGTCTCCCGGATCTGGGATCAGCAGGAGGGGCGCTGGCGGGTCAGGGGCGACATCGATCCGGCAGCCAGGCTGCCTGCAGCCGCCTACACGCCCAATCCCGGCGGGGTGGGGCCCATGACCCGGGCCATGCTTCTGGCCAATGTGGTCGAATCCGCTGAGCGGGCCGCCGGGATCCCTGCCTGCGACACGCCCGAGGTCTCCCGGCGACAATGACCGTGGTGTCTCCTATCATGGAAAATGTTCGCGCCTGCCGGCGGGAACACATAACTCAATACGGAAAAATATCCACCAACTATACAAGAAACAATTTAATTAATGGCAGAGAACAAGAAGGAAGTCCCCCAGGTCGCGGTCAATGACATCGGGTCCGAGGAAGACTTCATCAAGGCAGTCGATTCCACCATCAAGAACTTCGACGATGGGGATCTGGTCGAGGGGACGGTCGTTAAGATCGACCATGACGAGGTTCTGCTGGACATCGGCTACAAGACCGAGGGCGTGATTCCCTCCCGCGAGCTTTCCATCAAGAAGGATGTCGATCCCGACGATGTGGTCCAGGTCGGTGACACCATCGAGGCTTTGGTCGTCACCAAGGAGGACAAGGAAGGCCGCCTGATCCTGTCCAAGAAGCGTGCCCAGTACGAGCGCGCCTGGGGCGACATCGAGAAGATCAAGGAGGCTGACGGCGTCGTTGAGGGCACCGTCATCGAGGCCGTCAAGGGCGGGCTCATCGTCGACATCGGCCTGCGTGGCTTCCTGCCCGCATCCCTGGTCGAGATGCGCCGCGTGCGCGACCTGTCCCCCTACATCGGGCAGAAGATCAAGGCCAAGATCCTGGAGCTGGACAAGAACCGCAACAACGTGGTCCTCTCCCGCCGCCAGTACCTGGAGGAGACTCAGTCCGAGGTGCGCGAGACCTTCATGGCCCAGCTCAAGAAGGGCCAGATCCGCGAGGGTACGGTCAGCTCCATCGTCAACTTCGGCGCCTTCGTCGACCTGGGCGGCGTGGACGGCCTGATCCACGTCTCCGAGCTCTCTTGGAAGCACATCGACCACCCCAGCGAGGTCGTCAAGGTGGGCGACAAGGTCACCGTCGAGGTGCTGGATGTCGATATGGACCGCGAGCGCATCTCGCTGTCCCTTAAGGCCACCCAGGAAGATCCTTGGCAGCGCTTCGCACGAACCCACGTGCCCGGGCAGATCGTCAAGGGCAAGGTCACCAAGATCGTGCAGTTCGGTGTCTTCGTCTCCGTCGAGGACGGCATCGAGGGCCTGGTCCACATCTCCGAGCTGGCCAACCGCCACGTGGAGAACCCCGAGACCGTGGTCAAGCAGGGCGAGGAGATCTTCGTCAAGGTCATCGACGTCGACTTGGATCGCCGCCGCATCTCCCTGTCCCTCAAGCAGGCCGACGACTCTGTCGACCCGACCTCCGAGGACTTCGACCCGGCCATCTATGGCATGCCTGCCGAGTACGACGAGGACGGCAACTACAAGTACCCCGAGGGCTTCGACCCCGAGAGCAACGAGTGGATCGCCGGCTACGAGAAGCAGCGGGAGGAGTGGGAGTCCCAGTATGCGGCCGCCCACGACCTCTGGGAGCAGCACAAGGCCTTCGTGGCCAAGGAGCTGGAGAACGCCGAGGCTTCGGCTGCCGAGGACAGCCGGTCCTCCCAGACGCCTGCCGCCGGTTCCCGCTCCCGCCATCAGAACTCCGAGGAGACCACCAACTACAGCTCGGAGTCCAGCTCCGAGGGCACTTTGGCCTCCGACGACCAGCTGGCCGCCCTGCGCGAGCAGCTGCTCAAGGAAAAGAAGTGAGCGTTAAGCGGTAAATGGAGGGGTCCGGCCTCGGTCGGGCCCCTCCATTTGTATGTGCTGCCATAAGGTATAAGCGGGAGGTCGGGATGATACGTGTAGGATTGACTGGCGGGATTGCGGCCGGCAAGAGCACAGTGGCGGCTCGGCTGGCTCAGGACGGGGCCAGGGTCATCGATTACGATCGGCTCTCCCACGAGGTCATCGCTCCGGGCGGACCCGGCGTAAGGCCGGTGCTGGAGAGGTTCGGTTTAGGATGCGGGGACGGCCATGGTGGAGTGGACAGGTCGGCTTTGGCGGCACGGGTCTTCGGCGGGCCGACAGCCGACCGGGATCGCCGGGACTTGGACGACATCATCCATCCGCTGGTCTATGACTTGGCCGCCAAGGCCGAGCAGCCCTGGCTGGACGGCTCCGAGGTGGTGGTCCATGAGGTGCCCCTGCTGACAGAAGTGGGCTCGGCCATTCCCTTTCATTTCGACAGAGTCTTGGTGGTGGAGGCTCCAAGCCAGGTGAGGATTGCGCGTATGGTGAATCAGCGGCATATGACGCCAAGCCAGGCTGTTGAGCGCATCGGTTCCCAGAGCAGCAGCAGTTCGCGACGCGCTCAGGCCGATCTGCTTGTTGACGGGTCCCAGCCTATCGAACAAATGTTCGAGTTTGTTGATAGAATATACAAAGAGCTACAGGTCTTGGCCCAGGAGTCCTCGCACAGCGACTGAGGGGCCTTAGGCGGATGACGCATCCTGGAAGGGAGTTTCATGGGGTTCAATATTGAGCGGACCGACAAGCCCTTCGTGGTCAAGTCTCCATATAAGCCCTCCGGCGACCAGCCAGAGGCCATCGAGGAACTGGCCACGCGGATCGAGAACGGCGAGAACGACGTGGTGCTCATGGGCGCCACCGGCACCGGCAAGACCGCAACCACGGCCTGGCTGATTGAGCGTCTGCAGCGGCCTACCCTGATTCTGGAACCCAACAAGACTCTGGCCGCCCAGCTCTGCGCCGAGTTCCGCGAGCTGATGCCCGACAATGCGGTCTCCTACTTCGTCTCCTACTACGACTACTACCAGCCTGAGGCCTACATCCCTCAGACGGATACCTATATCGAGAAGGACTCCAACATCAACGACGACGTGGAGCGGCTCCGGCACGCCGCCACGGCCAACCTGCTGACCAGGCGCGACTGCGTGGTGGTGGCCACCGTCTCCTGCATCTACGGCTTGGGCACGCCCGAGGAGTACGCCGGGCGCATGCTCTTCCTGCACGAGGGGGACAGGATCAACCGGGACGACCTGTTGCGCAAGTTCGTGGACATGCAGTACAAGCGCAACGACATCGCCTTCACCCGAGGCACCTTCCGCGTGCGCGGCGACACGGTCGAGATCATCCCCGTCTATGAGGAGCTGGCCGTCCGCATCGAGTTCTTCGGCGACGAGATAGACCGCATCTCCACCCTGCACCCGCTGACCGGCGACGAGATTGCCCACGAGACCTCCGTGCACATCTTCCCCGCCTCCCACTATGTGGCAGGTCCCGAGCGGATGGAGCGCGCCTTGAAGACCATCAAGGAGGAGCTGGACTGGCGTGTGGGCCAGCTGCGCAAGCAGGGCAAGGAGCTGGAGGCCCAGAGGTTGACCATGCGCACCACCTACGACCTGGAGATGCTCACCCAGATCGGCACCTGTTCCGGGGTCGAGAACTACTCCCGCCACTTCGACGGGCGCGAACCCGGGACGCCGCCCCACACTCTGCTGGACTTCTTCCCTGATGACTTCCTGCTGGTCATCGACGAATCCCATGTGACCGTTCCCCAGATCGGAGCCATGTACGAGGGGGATGCCAGCCGCAAGCGGACCCTGGTCGAGCATGGCTTCCGGCTGCCTTCGGCCATGGACAACCGTCCGCTGAAGTGGCCTGAGTTTCTGGACAAGGTTGGCCAGACCGTCTACTTGTCGGCAACGCCGGGCGACTATGAGATGGGTCTGTCCGACGGGGTGGTGGAGCAGGTCATCCGGCCCACCGGTCTGCTGGATCCCGAGGTGGAGGTGAGGCCTGTCAAGGGCCAGGTGGACGACCTCCTGGACGAGATCAAGGCCCGAGTGGCCCGTCACGAGCGGGTCCTGGTGACCACGCTGACCAAGAAGATGGCCGAGGACCTGACCGACTACCTGCTGGAGCGAGACATCAAGGTGGAGTATCTGCACTCAGACGTGGACACCCTGCGGCGGGTGGAGCTCCTGCGGGAGCTGCGCGAAGGCAAGATCGACGTCATTGTGGGCATCAACCTCCTGCGTGAGGGGCTGGACCTGCCCGAGGTCTCCCTGGTGGCTATTCTGGATGCGGACAAGGAGGGCTTCCTTCGCTCCTACCGTTCACTGATCCAGACCATCGGCCGTGCGGCCAGGAATGTGTCCGGCAAGGTCATCATGTATGCCGACGAGGTCACCGACTCCATGGACAAGGCCATCAGCGAGACCAACCGTCGCCGGGCCAAGCAGATTGCCTACAACAAGGAGCACGGCGTGGACCCCAAGCCGCTGATCAAGAAGATCAGCGACGTCAATGACATGCTGGCGAAGGAGGATGTGGACACCCAGACCCTGCTGGCGGGTGGCTACCGGAATGCCAACAAGGCTGGCAACTCCCATTTGGGTGTGCCCCTCTACGACAAGGAGGAGGCCGACAAGCGGCATCAGGAGATTCTCCAGGCTGGTCTGCCGGCTCAGGACCTTGCCGACCTGATCCGTCAGCTGAGCGACCAGATGCACACGGCTGCGCAACAGCTGCAGTTCGAGCTTGCAGCCCGTCTGCGCGATGAGATCAAGGATCTGAAGAAAGAGCTGCGGCAGATGACCGAGGCGAAAAAGTAAGTTTGGCCTTTCGGCCAGTGGTCCCTACACGACTGTGTCGTGGGACTGTGATGTGGGACAAGACATCACAAGCCCTGATTGCAGACTGCCGTCTGTGAGGAGTTCTGACATACGGGCGGGGGAGATGAGCACGTCGTATCTTGCCGCTAGAGTCTGGTGATATGTCCGAAACACCTCTGCCGTTTATGGTTGTGAGCCTGGTTGTGCTGGCCATCTTCTTCGTGGTTGATCTTTTGGTGATCGGGCGGCGGCCGCATGTGCCTTCGACTGGCGAATGCGTGCGGCATATCGGCTTCTTCGTGGTCATGGCCCTGATTTTCGGGGCGTTGATTTGGAAGGTTGCCGGTTCCAAGCCGGCTATCGAGTTCTACTCGGGCTGGCTGACCGAGTACTCGCTCAGCATCGACAACCTTTTCGTCTTCGTCATTATTATGAGCAATTTCGCCGTGCCTTTACGTCTTCAGCGCTATGTGCTCAGCGTCGGCATCGCCATCGCCCTGCTGCTGCGCGGCGTCTTCATCCTGGCCGGGACAGCGCTGATCACCCGCTTTACCTGGGTCTTCTTCATCTTCGGCTTCTTCCTGCTCTATACCGCCTGGAACATGGTCTCCAGCCGGGGCAAGCAGGAGGAGTACCACGAGAACGGGCTGATCAGGGTCCTGCGTCGGGTCATTCCCATCACCAGTCATTACGACGGTGAGCATCTGCGGACCACCTTTGAGGGCAAACGCTGCTTCACGCCCATGCTGGTGGTCTTCCTGGCCATCGGCACCACCGATGTCATGTTCGCCTTTGACTCCATTCCGGCCATCTTTGGACTGACCAAGGACCCCTTCATCGTCTTCACTTCCAATGTCTTCGCCCTGCTGGGCCTTCAGCAGCTCTACTTCCTGTTGGGATCCCTGCTGGACAAGCTGGAGTATCTGCCCCTGGGGCTGGCTGTGGTCCTGGCTTTCATCGGTGTCAAGCTGATTATGGAGGCTCTACACGGCAACACGCTGCCTTTCATCAATGGTGGGCAGCCCTTGGAAGCAGTACCGGACATACCTACCTGGGTATCCCTGCTGATCATCGTCCTGGCCGTAGGCATCGCGGCCTTGGCTTCAGTGCTCAAAAGCCGCCATCAGTCTTCTCAAGCAGTCTCGCAGGGAGAGAAATAATAAGTAAAGCCTTGAGCCACAAGGGTTGTTAACGCTAACGGAAATTATTGGTCCCTATCAGCCTGAGTCTGTACAATAGAACGGTAAACAAGAAAAAGAACAGGCAGGTAGCATATGCGCAAAGCCAAGATCGTCGATACCATCGGGCCGGCTTCGGAGTCGCTGGAAAACATCACCAAGCTGGTCAAGGCCGGCATGGATGTGGCCAGGCTCAACCGGTCACACGGCACCCCGGAAGATCACCTGAAGGTTTACAACAACGTGCGTCAGGCCAGCAAGGAGACTGGACGCAACGTTGCGGCCTTGGTCGATCTGCAGGGCCCCAAGATTCGTTGCGGCTGGTTCAAGAAGAACGAGCAGGGTGAAGACAAGGTCATCCTGAAGGAGGGCCAGGAGTTCACCATCACCACCGACGATGTCGAGGGTGACGAGCACATGACCTCCACCACCTTCAAGGGGCTGCCCGGGGATTGCCATCCCGGCGATCCCATCCTGATCGATGACGGCAAGGTCCGTCTGGAGGTCACCAAGGTTGAGGGCAACCAGGTTCATACCAAGGTGGTCGTAGCTGGTCCGGTCTCTTCCCACAAGGGCATCAATCTGCCCGGCGTGGCCGTGAGCCTGCCGGCACTGACCCCCAAGGACGAGGAGGACCTGCGCTGGGGCATCCGCACCGGTGCCGACATCATCGCCATGTCATTCGTCCGCTTCGCCACCGACATCGACCGCGCTCACGAAATTATGGATGAGGAGGGTCGTCGCATCCCCATCGTGGCCAAGATCGAGAAGCCCCAGGCGGTCGAGAACCTGGAGGAGATCGTGAAGGCCTTCGACGGCATCATGGTGGCCCGCGGCGATATGGCTGTGGAGATGCCTTTCGAGCAGGTCCCCCTGGTGACCAAGCGTTGCATCGAGCTGGCCCGTCAGTATGCCAAGCCGGTCATCGTCGCCACTGAGGTCCTGGGCTCCATGGTTCATTCGCCCATTCCCAGCCGCGCCGAGGCTTCAGACTGCGCCAACGCCGTCCTGGACGGCGCCGACGCCACTATGACCTCCAACGAGACCGCCGTGGGTGACTATCCTGACACTACGGTCTCCACCATGGCCCGGATCTCCGAGTACGCCACCACCCATGGGTTCGACCGCATCCCGGCCATGCACAACCTGGATATGTCCAACTCCGGTGCAGTCTCCTCCGCTGCCGTGGACCTGGCTGACAAGATCAACGCCAAGGCCATCGTGGCCTTCACTCAGACCGGCAACACCGTGCACCGCGTCTCCCGTGAGCGTCCGGCTGCCCCCATCTACGCGCTGACCACCAATGAGCACACCTATCATTGGCTGGCCCTGAGCTGGGGCACCGAGGCCTTCATGTGCGAACAGGACTACCACGACTTCAACCGTGCAGGCCTCATGGCCTTCGTGGATGCCACCCTGAAGAAGGAGGGCAAGGTCTCCGACGGCGATTGCCTGGTGGTGCTCAGCAGCGCTCAGGGCGAGTATGAGCCAGGAAACACCGACTGCATCTACGTGCACACGGTAGGTGCCAACGAATGATTCTCCGGCCCGCCGCCTGGCTGCCGACTGAACAGGCTAGGCAGGCGGCAGCCAGGTTCACTCGG
This sequence comes from Bifidobacterium sp. B4079, assembly GCF_026537385.1. Taxonomy (NCBI): domain Bacteria; kingdom Bacillati; phylum Actinomycetota; class Actinomycetes; order Bifidobacteriales; family Bifidobacteriaceae; genus Bifidobacterium; species Bifidobacterium sp. B4079. Next base: position 349,517 of record NZ_JAFNMH010000001.1, read on the forward strand.
CGCTGATAGAACAAGTAACCGGTGATCTTTCCCCCGCCTGTCAGGTAGGGGAGAGGCCGCCGGTTCGCTATGCGGTGGTTCCTGCCTCAGTGCAAATCGGACAGTCCGATCTTCGCCCGCAGGATGGCGATGGTGGTCTTGGCGTCCAGTATGGTCCCTGCAATCACCATGTCGTAGGCCTCATCAACAGTGAAGAGTCGCACATTCTGATGGGGGGTCTCCGGTGCCAGGCTAGTCGGCTGGACCGGGGTCAGGCCCTGGGCATAGAAGAGGGTGGTGTGCTGCGTGGAGAAGCTGGGGGTGTTGATGAACCTGGCGAACTGGTTAAGGGAGGCAGCCTTGTACCCGGCCTCCTCACGCAGTCGTCTAGTGGCTACATCGATGGGAGCTTCCTTGTCGTTGAGCGGATGTCCCGCTGGCAGCTCAAGAGTCCAGCGGTGGATGGGCAGACGGTACTGCTCAACCAGTGGCATCCTTCCGTCGTCGGTGATGGCCAGGACGGCGATGGTGTCTCCATGCTTCTCGCTGACGATGCTGCGATCGAAAATCTGATTGTCGCTGGATTCAAAGGTGACCCTGTCGACGCTGAAATAGTGGCTGTCCATAATTTGCTTGCGGGCCTTCTCCTGGACAGGGGAGGTGCGCCAAGGATCGAACCGTCGATAGATTTGAGTGGTCATCATGCTCTCCTTCGACTGCTGATGTGCCTGTGTACATAACTGTCTTCATTCTAAGGCAGATTCAACACGAATAGCCTTGCGTCGTCGTCAAAGTATGGTACATTCTCTGTGGTAATGAAAAGCCCCCGTATCCCAATTGGTAGAGGAAACGGCCTCAAAATCCGTGCAGTGTGAGTTCGAGTCTCACCGGGGGCACGATAAAGCGAACCCCATCCGTCCCTCATCGGTTTACGGTGAAGTTCGGGTGGACTTTCAGGAAACGAGGTTGAAAGTGGCTTCAGAGAGTAAGAACCGCAGCGATTCCCCCGAAGTGCGGACCGTGGTTGTGGCGGAGGATGAGGCTTTGATCAGGCTCGATACCGTCGAAGCTCTCGAGGATGCCGGCTATGACGTGGTCGGCCAGGCGGCCAGCGGCCAGGAGGCCATTGATCTGACCCGTGAGCTGAGGCCCGACGTAGTGGTTATGGATGTGAAGATGCCCGGCACTGACGGCATTACCGCCGCCACTGAGATCGGCAAGGAGAATCTGGCTCCGGTGGTTATGCTGACGGCGTTCTCCCAGCAGAACCTGGTCGAAAAGGCGGCTGATGCTGGAGCCATGGCCTACGTTGTCAAGCCCTTCGCTCCTGAGAAGCTGCTGCCGGCCCTTGAGGTGGCCATCTCCCGCTTTGACCAGATAAACGCCCTGAAGGACGAGGTCACCGACATGAAGGCCCGCTTTGAGGCCCGCAAGCGGGTGGACCGGGCCAAGGGTCTGCTGATGGAGAGCATGGGGATGACCGAGTCTGAAGCCTTCCGCTGGATCCAGAAGACCTCCATGGACCGCAGGCTGACCATGCAGGAGGTGGCCGACGTGGTCATCAACAACGTGGCCAACCAGAACGACCGTTAGCCCTCTTATGGAAGACCAGACGAAGAAGCAGGACAAGGACGGCCGCACTCTGCTGGTCGTCGATGGACATTCGCTGGCCTTCCGGGCCTTCTATGCCCTTCCGGTCGAGAGTTTCACCACTTCGACCGGGCAGCCCACCAACGCGGTGTGGGGATTTGCCACCATGCTGGCGGATGTCATGGCCAAGGAGAAGCCCACTCATATGGGCGTTGCCTTTGACGTCAAGGGGGGTACTTTCCGCAATGCGATGCTGCCCCAGTACAAAGGCACCCGTGAGGCCGCACCCAAGGAGCTGCTGAGCCAGCTGCCCCTGATCCAGGACCTGCTCAAAGGCCTGGGCATCACCTATATCGAAAAGCCCGGCTATGAGGGCGACGACATCATCGGCACGCTGGCCACCATGGGGGAGCAGGCCGGATTCAAGACCTTGGTCCTGTCCGGGGACAGGGATGCCTTCCAGCTGGTGGACGACGACATCACCGTGCTCTACCCGGGCCACCACTTCAAGAACCTCAAGCACATGACGCCTCAGGCCATCATGGACCGCTACAAGGTGACCCCGGAGCAGTACCCGGATTTGGCCGCCATGCGCGGCGAAGGAGCCGACAACATCCCCGGCGTACCGGGCGTCGGTGACGGTTATGCCGCCAAGTGGATCAACAAGTACGGATCGCTGGATTCCATTCTGGACCACGCTGACGAAATCGGTGGCAAGAAGGGCCAGTCCCTGGCGGAGAACGCAGACCAGGTGCGGCTCAACCGGAAGGTCAACGCCCTGGTGCGCGACTTGGATCTGGGCGTGAAAGTGGAGGACCTGCGTTTCGGCACCATCCATACGGATCAGGTCCTGCCCATCTTCGAGCAGCTGCAGTTCGGCCCGCAGACCCGCAAGAAGATCCTGCGCGGATTCAACACGGTTGCTGATTATGATTACTCTCCGGCCTCGGCACTGGTCGATGTCAGCGACAAGCAGGAGGAGTTCTCCCAGCCCAAGCGCGATAAGGCGGAATCCGCCGACCAGCTGCGGGAATGGTGCGAGAAGCATCTGCCGAATAAGACCCTTTGCCGACGCTCGGCGGACCATGTCAAGGCCATGGCTGATTCCTTGGACAATGTCAAGGACATCGGCGACTCCGATCAGGATGCCATGCGTTGCAGCGAGGCCATGAAGGAGCACTGGGTTCTTCACGCCATCGGCTGGGCCAAGCACGGCGACTACGGCCTGGAAGAGCTGGCCATTCTCTCCATGGACGGCCACGGTCTGGTCCTCATGGCGGAAGACATTGACGAAGACATGCGTGCCGCTATACAGGAGCTGATTGACCAGCGGATCGGCACCTGCGTGGTCCATGGTTACAAGGAGCATCTGCACTTCTTGGAGAGCCAGGGGCTGCACATGTCCTTGCCCTTGTTCGACACTAAGCTGGCAGGCTATCTGGCTGAGCCTGATTTCCATGCCGACAATCTGGAACAGGCTGTCGCCCATTTCCTGGCCATCCCCGCAGAGGAGGAGCCTCAAGCCACACAGGGGGCCCTGGCCCTGGACGGGCGAGAGGATGAGGATGAGCGTAGGCGGGGGACTCGGATTCTTCGCCAGGCACAGTATGTCATGATGGTCTCCGAGCGTCTGCAGGGGCTGATGGACGAGCGCCACCAGTACGGCCTGCTGCGCACCATAGAGCTGCCCACCTCCGCAGTCCTAGAGCAGATGGAGACCGAGGGCGCTAAGGTGGACGATGCCCGTCTGAAGGAGATGCACGACCGGTTCGCCGCAGAGGCCCGCCAGGCTCAGGAAATCGCCTGGGATAAGGCTGGCAGCCGTGTCAACCTGCAAAGCCCCAAGCAGCTGAGCAAGGTGCTTTTTGACGACATGGGACTGGTGCCTACCCACAGGACCAAGACCGGATCCTATTCGACCAATGTTTCGGTCCTGCAGGACCTGTACATCAAGTCGGTCAACAATGAGCGGGCCAATGACTTCCTGGGTGCGCTGCTCAAGCACAGAGAGACCAATAAGCTCAAGCAGATTGTGCAGACTCTGCGCGAGGCGGTCAATCCCCGGGATGGGCGGCTGCACACCACCTACGAGCAGACCGTGGCTGCCACTGGCCGGCTGAGCTCGGTCGATCCCAACCTGCAGAACATTCCCAACCGGGATGCCCGGGGCCGCGAGATCCGCTCGGCCTTCGTGCCCGGCAGCGGGTATGAGGCGCTGCTCTCCTCGGACTACTCCCAGGTGGAGCTGCGGATCATGGCCCATCTTTCCGGTGACAAGGCGCTGATTGACGCTTTCAAGTCGGGTGCCGACTTCCACCGGTATGTGGCCAGTCTGGTCTACGACATCCCCATGGAGGAGGTTACCGGGGACCAGCGCTCCCATGTGAAGGCCATGAGCTACGGCCTGGCCTATGGACTGAGTACCTACGGCCTGGCCCAGCAGCTCAAGATCAGCCCGGCCGCTGCCGACGTATTGCGCGCCAAGTACTTCGCCACTTTCGGCAAGGTGCATGAGTACCTGGAATCCCTGGTGGCCGATGCCCGGGAGAAGGGCTATACCGAGACCATGTTCGGGCGGCGGCGCTACTTCCCTGGGCTGCGATCCAAGCGGCGTCCCATTCGAGAAGCCGCTGAAAGAGCCGCCCTGAACGCGCCCATCCAGGGGTCGGCCGCCGACATCATGAAGATTGCCATGATCAAGGCCAGCCGTGCTTTGTCCGACCAGGGGCTCAAGAGCCGCATCTCGCTGCAGATCCACGATGAACTGCTGGTGGAGATAGCTCCCGGCGAGACCGGCAAGGCCACCAAGCTGGTCAAGGATTCCATGGAACATGCCGTTGAATTGGCCGTGCCCCTGGACGTGTCCACGGGCATCGGCCAGGACTGGGAACTGGCTGCTCACTAACCTGATATGGGGTGGCCTGGGCCTGGTAGGATCCGAGGAGGGATCGACATGCCTGATGAACAGGATGAGGTTCAGAGGCCTTCGGTGCCTCTGGGCAAGGTGGTGGATCTGCTGGAGAGGCTCTATCCTCTGGACTACGCGGAGGACTGGGACCATCCAGGTTTGGTGGCGGGGGACCCGTCCTGGCCAGTCAGACGGATCTGGTGCGCTGTGGACCCTCGGCTCGATGTGATACAGGAGGCTCTGGACCACAGAGCCGACCTGCTGATCACCCACCATCCGCTCTTCTTCAGGTCGGTTCACCAGGTTTCCGGCCTGGACTTCCGCGGGGATATGGTAACCAGACTTATTGAGGGCCGTTGCGGGCTTTGGGTGGGGCATACCAATGCCGATGCCGCCTACCGTGGCGTGGCCCATGCGGCTGCCGATGCCCTGGATCTGCAGGAGGCGAGACCGCTGGCCCCTCAGCCGGTCTCAAAACGTGATCTGCACGCCGATCAGGGGATCCAGGTGGGCCTGGGTCGTTGGGGCCGACTTCCGGGGCCCACGCCATTTGAGGATTTGGTCCATGCAGTGGCAGACCTCTTGCCCAGGACGGCTCTGGGTCTTCAGGCGGTCGGTCTGTCCGAGGCCATGGTCTCAACGGTCGCCTTGCTGCCCGGCTCGGGGGATTCCGAATTCGACCTGGTTCGGTCCACGGGAGCCGATGTATATATCACCAGCGATCTGCGCCATCATCCTGCCACGGACGCCTACCAGCAGGCCCTCTATGAGGCTCGGCTGGCCGATCGGCCCAATCAGCCCAGGCCCATGCTGATCAACACCCCGCACTCGGCCATCGAGAGTCTCTGGTTCCGCTACGCCAGGGGAGACATTGCCAGGGCTCTGGAGACGGCTACCGGTGTTCGTCCGCAGGTGGAGGTCTCATGCAAGGTCACCGATCCCTGGACCATGGTGGTGCGCTGACTGCTGAGGGTTGACGGTTGAGGAAGAGTGATTGCATGAGCGATAAAGCACAGGCCCTGCAGGCACGTTTGGCTGCCAGACTGGCGGACCGGGATGGACAGGGGCCCAAGGGCATTGACATGACCCGCGCCCCCGAGCTGATGGATGACAGGGAGGTCTTCCGCGGCCCGATATTCGTTATTGACCAGCAGCAGGTGGCCATGTTCCGGCGTGACGGTTCCAAGGAGACCATCGACAGACAGCTCATCCGCCATGCCCCCTGCGTGGTCATGCTGGTGCACGACTGCGCTGCCGATGCCTATCTGTTGACCCGCGAGTACCGGGTGGGCGCCCAGGGCTACGTATTCGGCCTGCCAGCCGGCTTCATCGACCCAGGGGAGAGCCCGGTCAAGGCCGTCCTGCGCGAGCTTCGCGAGGAGACTGGTCTGATGCCCGGGTCCGAGGGTGCTCAGGGCTCTGAAAGCCACTTGGATCCGGAGGACGGCTGGATCGATGCCGCTCCCGATGTCTACTCATCCTTGGGCATGAGCGACGAGCTCGGACACATCATGATCCTACATCTGCGTCGCTGGCATCAGGGATCCACCGACTTTGACCCAGGCGAGCATATCCAGTCGGCCTGGGTCTCCTGGCAGGAGCTCTGTGCGGCTGGAATCGCCGATGCCAAGGCTGTGGTGGCCATCCAGCATGAGGCTATCCGTCGTTTGCAGAAGGTTGAGGTCAAGTCGGCAAGAGCTATGAGCAGATAGGCAAAACATACCAGTGGCAAGATAGCCTCTTATCAGGCATTGATGCACCGATGGGGAGAGAAGCACCGCATGGGCACGCCGAAGGATCCAGAAGGGCATCGCAATTATTCCATAGGCATGAGGCAGGGGCTGATCTTGGCCAGATACATGATGACCCTTTACCTGCTGAACGAACCTCTCAACGGACTGGACCCTGCAGCCATCGGAAAGCTGCGAGACAGCCTGTGAAGCCTGGCTGCTCAAGCCGCTTCCTCTACGAGGTGCTGCGCACTGCTAACCGTTTGATGGTCGTTGCGGACGCCAGGGTCAGCCTGCAGGCCAGCGTGCCGAGCTCGTTAATAAGGGTCAGGAGGCCACCGAGCGAACCCTGATCAAGGCTATGGAGGGCCTATATGAAGAAGCTGCTGAAACTGGAACTAAAAAAGAGCAGGCTATGACCCTGCATCCTCGGAGGGCTGGCGGAGGCGGCCTCAGCTTTGGCGCTGAGAGGCCTGTTCCTGGCCATTGGCCGCACGAGCGGGCGAGCGGCCATGACCCTCGCCGTCATGTTGCTGGTCGACTGCCCTGTGGGTTCGCTTGAACCCCGGCGGCTGTCCTTGGCCCACCTGCTGACCGGCGTCATGGCCGCAGCTTCCGTGGTAGGGGTCAACCTAGTCTGGTTACGCATTCCTGCCCTGCCCTTTATTCCGCTCCTGGCCATCAACGATCTCCTCGGCACAATCAACCCGCCATTTATGACCATGCTCATCAGTGCGGTGAACGAGGACCACCTGGTCGCGACTATGGGAGTGGTGCTCATGATGATCGGGGCGCCTCTGGGGCAGATGATCTTTCTGACGCTGGGCAATCTGGTCGGCATCGCCATCACCATGTCCATTGATGCGAGTCTGACAGGTCTTCTGGCTCTCGTGATTTTCTTTGTGGGATTGCTGTGTATGAACGCCAGGGACCCTACTCCCGTCATGGACAAATGCAAAGTCGGGCTAGCCGGATTTGAACCGGCGACATCCTGCACCCAAAGCAGGCGCGCTACCAAGCTGCGCTATAGCCCGGCGCCCATAGATATCACTGTACGGGCACAATGTATCAATATAGCACAGGGTCGGGTCCCAGCCGATCCTGCAGGGGTGAGCAGGGGAAGGGAACAGCTCTGCGCCTGCGGTTACCATGGTGACCATGACAGTGGAAGAGACATGGGCGGCGCCGCAGACGGGTGGCCCCTTGGACGCAACGGTGACCATACCGGGAAGCAAGTCCCTCTCGAACAGATATCTGATTCTGGCAGCCCTGGGAAGCCGCACCGTCAGACTGACCGGTCTGCTCAGGTCGCGTGATACGGACCTGATGATTCGGACCCTGGAGGCCCTCGGTGTGGACTGTCGGGTTGATTCGGACGACCCTACGAATGTGACGGTCGTTCCACCGGCAGGCGGATGTTTCCGCGGTGGCGCTCGGGTGGACTGCGGGCTGGCAGGAACTGTCATGAGGTTCGTGCCGGGCCTGGCCATGCTGGCTGATGGTCCCACCCGCTTTGACGGGGACAAACAGGCGTATCGCCGCCCCATGAGGCCCCTGCTGGACGGGCTAACCCAGCTGGGAGCCAGGATCGAGTACCTGGGCCATGAGGGCTTCCTGCCCTTTGTACTCACGCCGCCGGATCGCTTGGCGGGCATGGAAGTGGCCATAGACTCTTCGGCGTCCTCGCAGTTTATTTCCGGTCTCCTGCTCCTGGCTGCCAGGGCTGATGGCACCATGACCATCATCCACTCCGGCCAGCATCTTCCCAGTCTTCCACACATTGCTATGACCGTGGAGGACCTGCGTCAGGCCGGAGTCCAGGTCCAGGCCAACCCTGACCGTTGCAGGTGGAGCGTTGAAGGCAGAGGATCTGCTGGGACACAGCTGCCCGATCAGGTACAGGTGGAGCCCGATCTGTCGAATGCGGCCCCCTTCCTGGGAGCGGCTCTGATAGGAGGCGGGCAAGTCAGTGTGCCCAACTGGCCAGACCATACCACCCAGCCAGGTGGGTTGCTTCCCGGATATCTGGAGACTATGGGCGCGCGGGTAGAGATGGCTCCCGACGGGCAGGACAGTACCACCTGCAAGGTGATGGGCGAGGAAGCGATTCATGGACTCGGTGATTTCGACCTTTCCCTGGCGGGCGAGATAGTGCCCTCTCTTGCGGCTATCCTGGTTTTTGCCGATGGACCCAGCCGCCTGCACGGCATCGGTCACCTGCGCGGTCATGAGACCAACCGGCTGAAGGCACTAGCCACGGAAATCACCAGAATAGGCGGACAAGCCAGCGAACTTGTCGATGGGCTGGCCATTGAGCCCGTGCCTGTTCAGCGTATGCACGGGGCTGTCATGGAGACCTATGCTGACCATCGCATGGCTACGTTTGCCGCCATGATTGGGCTCAAGATACCTGGCATCCGAGTGCGCGACATCGGCACCACGGCCAAGACCATGCCTGACTTCCCGGGTATGTGGAAGCGGATGCTGGAGGGCGAGGGCCAAGGTTGAGCCACAGCGATTTGAGCGAAAGGAGCCGTGTTATGAATGCTGGGGCTGAAAGGCAGACCTGGCAGGAGGATTTGGATCTGGCCATCGCCATGGCCGATCAGGCGGATCAGGTCACCATGGGCTACTTCAAGTCGCCGGATCTCCAGGTGGAACGCAAGGCGGACAACACCCCGGTCACTCAGGCTGACAAAGAGGCGGAGGCGGTGATTCGTCGCGTTTTAGCCCGAGCCAGGCCGAACGATACCATTTATGCCGAGGAGCTGGGAAAGCAGAAATCCAACGGCAGACGGTGGATCATCGATCCGATTGACGGGACCAAGAACTATGTGCGCGGGGTCCCGGTATGGGCGACCCTGATCGGCTTGGAGGCAGACCATCAGATGATGGTCGGTGCAGTATCGGCCCCCATGTTGGGCACTCGCTGGTACGCCGCACAGGGGCAGGGGGCCTATATGGCACGTCAGGGTGGATCTCCCGAGGCCATCCACGTATCAAAAGTGGACCGGATGGAAGACGCCTCCATGTCCTTGTCATCACTGACCGGCTGGAAGGCCATAGGCCGCCAGGATCGGCTTCTCGACCTGACTGATCGGATTTGGCGGCTGCGTGGATTCGGCGACTTCTGGCAGTACATGCTATTGGCCCAGGGTGCCATCGACCTGGCGGCCGAGCCGGAACTGGACCTCTATGACATGGGCGCGCTGGTTCCCATCGTGACCGAAGCAGGGGGCAGCTTCACTGACTTGGCAGGCAACCCGGGTCCCTGGGGTGGCAATGGCCTTGCCAGCAACGGTCTTCTGCACAAGGAGGCCCTGGAGGCTCTGGGCGACTGACATATACAAGAAGGCCGGTGACCACATGCACATTGTTGTGGTCACCGGCCTTCTTGGTGCTTAAGGCAAAACCCGGATCTCAATCATCCATCATTTGACCGACCAAGAATCAGATTGAGAGGACAGGTCAGGTCAGCGGTCAGGCCTGAAACTTGTTGCCGTAGGCATCGCCCTGGCTGGCGACGACCTCGGCCTGGCGGGCGATGGAGAGCTCCTCGTTGGTGGGGATGACGCAGACGGCGACCGTGCTGTCGGGGGTCGAAATGATCCGCGCCTCCTTGGAACGCTGGTCGTTCTTCTCCTGGTCCAGCTTCACGCCGAAGGGCTCCAGCTGCTCGATAACCCGGCGGCGCACGATTTCATCGTTTTCGCCCACGCCAGCTGTGAAGGTGATGGCATCCAGGCCACCCATCTGGGCCGTGTAGTTGCCGATGTAGCCGACAATGCGGTGGATGTAGATGTCCAGGGCCAGTTTGGCATCCTCGTCGCCCTCGGCAATCAGCCGGTGGACCTCGCGCATGTCGCCGTAACCGGTCAGGCCGGTCATGCCGGAGCGCTTATTGAAGAGAGTGTCCAGTTCGTCCACGCTCATGTGGGCATTGCGGATCAGGTGGAAGACAACGGCGGGGTCGATGTCGCCAGTGCGACCGCCCATGACCAGGCCCTCCAGGGGAGTCAGGCCCATGGAGGTCTCAACAGGATGCCCGGAGACCTGCGCCGAAGCGGAGGCTCCGTTGCCGATGTGCAGGACGATCTGGCGCAGGCCTTCTGCAGGCTTGCCCAGCAGGCCGGGAACCAGCTGGCCCACATAATGATGGCTGGTTCCGTGAGCGCCATAGCGACGGATGTGGTACTGCTTGGCGATGTCCTTGTTGAGGGCGTAGGTGGAGGCCTTCTTGGGCAGTTCGAAGAAGAAGGAGGAGTCGAAGACGAAGACCTGCGGGGTCTGCGGCATCAGTCGGCTCATGACCTCGGCGCCCTCTGCCTCGGGGCCGTTGTGCAGGGGGGCCAGCACGGCCAGATCCTTGACCTGGCTCAGGGTCTTCTTGGTCAGCAGCGCGGGCTTGGGGAAAATGGCTCCGCCCTGGACGACCCTGTGGCCGACGGCGATGATCCCCGCCTTGTCCAGATCGGGACCATACTCCTTGAAGAAGCCCAGGACGCGCTTGAGTCCGGTCTCATGGTCGTGGATGGGCTCTTCGAGCTCATGCTTCTCGCCGTTGACCTCGTGCTTGTAATGGCCGTCGGTGGGCTCGCCGATCTTCTCGACCAGACCCGAGGCCAGGCTCTGGCTGGTCTCCAGATCGACCAGCTGGTACTTGATCGAGCTTGAACCCGAATTGATGACTAGGACGGTTTTCGCCATTAGGGCATCCTCCTGATGTGCTTGTATAGAGCCTGCGCTCCTCAATCAGTCTTCAAGATTACTCATCGGCCCTTACAAAAGGCTTGGAACCGCGCTTTTCCTACAGATGGACCAGATCGTCTGCAGCAGCATGAGAGGGCCCAATCCACAGGGGATCGCGCCCTCTCATGCATGGCCCTACGACCGTGGTGACGGATCGGCTATGGATCAGTTCTGCTGAGCTTCGATGGCAGTCAGCGCCACTGTGTTGATGATGTCCGCCACCAAGGCACCGCGGGACAGGTCGTTGACGGGCCGGTTCAGCCCCTGCAGTACCGGCCCGATCGCCAGGGCGCCCGAAGTGCGCTGGACGGCCTTGTAGCAAATGTTGCCTGCGCTCAGGTCGGGGAAGACGAAGACATTGACTTTTCCTGCAACCGGATCGTCCTTGGCCTTGGCGGCCGCCACGGTGGGCGACCAGGCTGCGTCAAACTGGATGGAACCGACTATGGGCAGGTCAGGGGCCTTCTTCTTGGCCAGGCGAGTGGCCTCCTCGACCAAGTCCACATCAGGGCCCTTGCCAGAACCTAGCGTGGAATAAGAAAGCATGCCCACCTTGGGGTCGATTCCGAAGGACTTTGCCGTCTGGGCCGACTGGATGGCGATGTCGGCAAGCTGTTCCGCATTGGGGTTCAGGTTGATGGCGCAGTCGGCGAAGACTGCCACATGGTCGTGGAAACACATCAGGAAGGCTCCGGAAACCAAGGAGGCATCGGGCCTGGTCTTGATGACCTGGAGGGCCGGACGCACTGTGTTGGCCGTAGAGTTGATGGAGCCGGAGACCAGACCGTCAGCCTTGCCCAAGACGACCAGCATGGTCCCGAAGTAGGAGGCATCAGTTAGCTGCTTGCGGGCCTGGTCGTGGGTCATGCCTTTCTTGGCTCTAAGTTCGCAGAGTCGTTCGGTCATCGGCTTCAGGACATTCTCATCGTCCATGGATTGGAAGGCAGCCTTGCCGAGGTTGTTCAGTCCCAGTTCCTGGCCTCGTGCCAGGATGGCCTGCTTGTCGCCTACGATGATCAGGTCGACAATGTCGCGTGCCAAGAGATAGTCGGCAGCCTTGATGATGCGGTCCTCGCCGCCTTCGGGCAGAACAATGGTCTTCTTGCTGCTCTTGGCGCGTGCCAGAAGGTCGTTCTGGAAGGCCGCCGGGGTGGTCACTTGGGGCTTCGACTCCTCTACAGCCTTGAGCACCTGGTCCAAGTCGACATCCTTGATGAAGGCCCGGTAGGCCTCTTCATGAACCTGCTTGGCAGCGGGGTCGGCATCGAAGTCAATCTTGGAAACTGTCCATACAGGGCGATCGTAATTCCCAAAGGCTTCCTGCAAGGGCCCTTTCTGACCGTCTTCGCAACCGGAGACGAACACACCGGCAAGGGCGGTGCCACTGGCCTCGACGGTCCTGCGGCAGGCCTGGACGGTCTTCATGACCTGCCTGGGCTCACGGCCGATGGTGCACACTACAAGGAGGACGGGGGAGCGCAGATCGGCAGCGATGTCAGCGTTCAGGCCCATGATTTCCGGGTCGAAGACCTTTGAGTGGTCGCTGCCCACGACCAGGAGCATATCGGGTCTGGTCTGGGCGACAACTCGATCATGGATGACCAGGGCATCCGCGCGGGTTTGGCTCGCGTCCTGGGTGGCCTTGCACGGGCAGGTGCCGCGGCAGATCTCAGCGCTCAGCTCAGGGGAGCTGCTGGCAGCGATAAGGGTATCAGTCAGCATCTCCTTGCGGCAGGCCACCGGACGTAGGATGGCTGTCTTCATTCGGGCTGAAAGGGCCTTGGTCAGACCGTAGGCCACGACATTGCGGCCCTTGGCCGCCTCCGGACTGATGATGGTGATGCTTGCAGGGCTCACTGTGCCTCTCCTGTTCATATGTCTCGTGTGACTGCTTCGTTCACAACCTTTACCAGTATAGGTGTCTGATGCAACACCTGCGATGCCTGCGCAGCCAGACCAGGGTCTGGAAGTCAGCAATCATGCGTTTGCAAGGATCGATGCAACTGAGTGAAATGCCCAAGAGGACATGAGGTGGAATTCCTATATTTGGTATATGCGTCGCATCGGTACTGGGACTCTTCCAAAGGAGGGAACGAGGGAAGAGTTGACCGATGTGACCTTGACACAGGTTGCCCAGTCGGCAGGCGTTTCCCTGTCAACCGCATCCAGGGTCTTCTCCCGGCCTGGTAGGGTGGCGCTGAAGACCAGAAACCATGTGGTGGAAACAGCAAAACGGCTGGGCTACAATCAGCAGATTGTGGATGCCCCGGCTGTCAGCCGCCTCCAGGGGTTCTTGGCTGCGGTGGTGACTGATCTGGAGAACATCGTCTCGGCCAGGATTGCCAGGGGAATAGAGGCATCCTGCCATTTGCACAAGTTCGGTCTGTTTGTACTAGATACACAGGAAAGCGTAGCGCAGGAAGCCGGTACCATCAGAGGCGCTCTCGGCCATGTAGATGGACTCATCCTTGGTTCCTCCAGGCTTTCAGATGCCCAGATCCGCCATTTCGCGGCCTATAAGCCAATTGTCGTGCTCAACAGAGTGGTGCCGGGGATCGCTTCGATCTGGGTGGACGAGTCGGCCAGCATCGATCAGGCGGTAAGAAGTCTGCGAATGAATGGATGCCGTTCCTTATCCTATATGCAGGGCCCTGAGAACTCCTGGCAGAACGTCGTCAGGCTGCGTGCCGCTGCTAAATCCGCCCGAGGGCAAGGCCTTGAATTTAAAGTGCTCCCATGCGCATACCCCTGTGACGAAAACAGAGCCGGAGTTTATGATTCGTTCATAACACGCCCGACGGATGCCGTACTGGCTTTCAATGACGACATCGCCATTAGTTTTATACGGTTTCTGCATGAACGCGGAATTGCGGTGCCTGGCAAGGTTTCGGTGGTGGGCATTGACGATAATCCGATCGGTCGGTTCATGGCACCATCCCTGACCACCATTCAGATCCCTCATGCCGAAATGGGCTATCAGGCTGCCCAAATGCTCATCAACGAGATTCTTCACCTTGCAGATCATTGCTCGGCGGCAAGCAGCGTCTCCACCGTATTGATAGAACGGGCGAGCACAAGCAGGGCCCCCAGCCATATCAAGGCCTAGACCCTGCCGCTTGCCTCCTGGCTCACTTGACCGAGCGGATCGAGAGTACGAAGAGAGCGGAGAGGATGGACATCACGATGGCGATCGGGAAGATATACGTATAGGTCCCTGTCGTCGACACAATGATGGACGTCAAGGCCATGCCGGCGGACTGGCCAGCTGTCGTCGCCGCGTTGATGAAGCCCAGATCCTTTCCGGCGTTCTCCTTGCTGGGCAGGACATCCACATTCAGGGCCTGGTCGATGGCCATGAAGATCCCCTGTCCCAGTGCCACGAAGACGGAGGCGATGTAGATGCCGGTGATGTTGTGCAAGGCCAGGGGGAACACGAATCCGATGATTGCCAGCACGGCCGACAAAACCACCATGGGCTTGCGGCGGTGGATGCGGTCGGATAAGGGCCCGACAAACATGGCTACGATGGAAGCCACCATCTGGAAGATGGCGATGGTGGAAACGACCTTAGCGGCTGATGCCTTGGGCAAACCGATGTAGTCCTGACAAATATAGAGCCAGTAGCCTGAGAGCATCTGGATAGCCAGGAGGAGCAGGGTCCGGCAGCAGAAGGCTTTCCAGAAATCAGGAGCGTGCATGGGCGGGGTGAAGGAGTAGACGATGTGCTTCCAGGCGCTCTGCCCGGTGTTAACGGTCTCTTCCTGCTTGTTGCTGGGTTCCTTGGGGATGATGATCAGGAAAAGCATGGCTGAGATGAACATGCAGATGGCGGCGATGGTGAAGCCCAGCCGCACGCTCTCGATGAATCTGGCTCCTGCCCAGGCGCCGATGGCCAGGCCTAGGGTGTTGCCGAAGCCGATGGCGGATGAGATCGTTCCCCGATACCGTTTGGGGACCCTGTCGGAAACGGTTGAGTAGATGGGGGAGTTCATCATGTTGAAGCTGAGCTTGGACAGCCAGAGCGTGATCACCAGGCCGGTGATGATGCCGATATTGCCCATCAGCAGGTAGAAGGCCAGGGTGAACCAGGCCCCCCAGAAGAGCCAGGGCGAACGGCGTCCGAACCTGGACTTGGTCAAGTCGGACAGGGCGCCGACGACGATGTTGGCCACCAGAGCCACGATGGAGCCGATTGAGGTCATCGTTCCTAGAACGGCAGTAGGGTTTGAGGCTCCCATGTCCTTGATGCGCTGCGGGAGCAGAACCTGGCTGACCATGGCGAAGCCAATGGACATGATGATCCAGAAGGCCAGGTAGCCGATGACCCAGCGGGCCAGGTTGAAACCCTTGACGTTGATTTCGCCATCAGAGGCTTTAAGGGCCTGCTCCGATGACTCTGTCTTGTGTGAATCCATATATTTTCCTCTAATCTCGGTTGCCATGCTCAGATGGAGATAAGGTCCTTGGCCGTGAAACCCAGCCTGACCTGGTGGTGGTCGCCTTCAGGGTTGGGGAACCTGACCAAGGCACGACAGGTCTGGCCGTCAAAGAACCAGCCGCTGGCGGCGCTGCGGAAGCGATCCATGTTCAGATATCGATCCAGGGGTCTGCCATCCAGCTCAACCCCAAGTGGGGCCATGGTCCTGGAGAGCACGGCCAGGGTCATCCGTTCGACCCTGGTTGTGAAGTCGCCGGTGCTCTCCAGATCCAGGGTCACGCCCTGTTCGTCGGGGCGAGCGCTGATCCTGGTCTGGCGGTAGGCACCCTTGAGGTAATCCATGGAAAGCCCGTCATCCTCATAGAGGTCGAAGCAAGCTTTCCGATTGGGTTCGATGAGGATCTCCAGATGGTTGATGGGGTCCAGGTGGAGGTTGGCCAGACCTTGACAGGTGGGTATGATGCTTCCGACGCGCAGGAAGAGCGGAATGCTGCCTAGGTCGACGGGGACTGTGATTTCGCTGCCACCCGGAATGTATCGGTTGGCAGTCAGGTCGAACCATTCGGCACCCTTGGGCAGATAGACCTGGATACGGTCCACGCCCCTGTCCAAGACGTTGGCTACCAGGAGGGAGGGCCCCAACATGAACTCGAAGCTCTCCTGGCAGGTTCGGGGATCGTTTTGGAACTCGTATACCAGCGGTCTCATGATGGGCGATCCGTCCACTGAAGCCTGGTGAAGGAGGGCATAGAAATATGGGACGAGGCTGTACCTGAGCTGTATGGCCTTGCTGATGTACTTGGTGTAGGCAGGATACATCCAGGGCTCGGTGACCGTGTTGTCCGTGTTGCAGGAGTGGATCGAGAAGCGGGGTTGGAAGATGCCGTTCTGAACCCATCGTACAAAGAGCTCGGGGTCTGGGGCCGGGCCATCGAAGCCGCCGATGTCGCATCCCTGATTGGCCACTCCGGACAGGCCCATGCCCAGGATGGTCGGCACGTTGTACTTGAGATTGGTCCAGGATGTACCATTGTCTCCCGCCCAAGTCTGGGCATAGCGCTGGATGCCTGCGAAACCGGCTCGGTTGATTACGTAGGGTCGGGCTCCTGGGGCGTACCTCTTGACGGCCTCCTGGGCCGTCTTGGCCATCATGGTCGACATGATCGGCTTTACCATGCTGATGGGAAGGTGCTGGCCTTCGGCATCGACCATGGCCTGGTCCTCGTTGATTTCATACTCGTTGTTGTCGTTCCAGATGCTGGTTATTCCCAGGGTGAGCAGATGCTCTTGCATCTCCTTGGCCCAGGCTTGGCGTCCGGCAGGGCTGGTGAAGTCAACGAAGTGGGCCGGTCCGCCCCAGAAGCGGTCTTCCTGCCAACCTCCGCCGTCAGGCGTTTTGACAAAGGCTTCCTCCTGCTCCATCCGCTCGGTGTATGGGTGTGTGGTCAGCATGCCGGGCTTGATATTGGGTGCCAGGAGTGCGCCCTTTTCCTTCAGATGATCTACGAATCCCTTGGGGTCGGGGAAGCGGTTTTTGTTCCAGGTGAAGACGTAGCGCTTTCCCTCTGATCCGCTCGTATATCCAGAGGAGAGGAAGAACCCATCGCAGGGTATATCGTTCTGACGGCAAGTGTCGATGAAATCTTCGACGGCCTTGTCACAATCCTTGTCGAGTTCGGTGTAGAACATGGTCGATCCCATGTATCCCAGGGAAGATAGGGGCATCATTGCGGTCTTCCCAGTCAGGTCCGTGTAATGATGAACGACATCTGCAATAGTGGGTCCTCCGATGAAGAAGAGGTCGATATCGCCGGCTTCCGCCTGGAAGTAGCTGTATCGAAGCCAGTAATTGCTATGCTCGGCATCCATGTCGAAGACCGAGTCGGCGCTGTTGTTGTAGAAGAGGCCGTAGGCCAGGCCGGTATACTCGTTGAAGTCGATGTAGAAGGGGATCATCTTGTAGAGGGGGTCGCTCCGGGTGGCATCCCACCCCAGGGAATCCGTGTTATGCATCCGCATTCGGCGGCGGCGCTTGTCGAGGTCGCCGGATTTTTCGCCGAACCCGTAGAAGTGGTCATGGTCGCCCATGCTGGAATAATGGATCGGGCGGCCTGTGCTGTCTTCGACGAAGGCCCTGCCTGGCAGGTCTTGGTGGAGGACCCTGCCTTTCCAGTCTCTGATGGTGAAAGCAAAGGGCTCTGCGGTGATGGTCAGGGTGTATCGACCATTGGTGATTGTCTTGACTGCGCCCGGCCCGTCCATCACCTTTATTCGGATGGGTTCAACGCGCTGGCGCTCATCGGCCATAAGCTGGTCGGTGCCGTCCTCCCAGGCGGTCTTGACCAAGGCATAAGAGAGCTCGGGTCTGAACTCGTCGTCAAAGGTGCTTCGTATGCGGATGATGTTCTGGTCCAGCAGGTAGATTCTGAATCTGGCCCCGTTGGTGATCAGATCCAGATAATCACCATGGTTGTCCATGCCTATGAGTTTGGTGCTTGCTTTCATGAATGCCCTCCCTGGCGTCATTGCTTGGAATCGCTTCGCGATAGTCGATTGCCGAGGATCACGTTCCGTCCAGCGGCATGCCTGGTGCCGGACGACCACGGCAATCAATTCCTATTCTTGGCAGAAGAGGGGCAGGGTAGACGGGCTTGCCAGAATTTTCCAGGAGGGGGGCTTTATGATTTCCATGGAATGGTTTTTACCGGCTCGCAGGCAGAGAAGCCGTCAATTCCCATGGGGTGTCCATCGACTCAGATGATGAGCGCTGCTCTCGATTGACCATGTGGACAGGTTCAGCATATGAAAAAATCCCCACCACATGAAAGTGGTGGGGATTTCGAATTCCTGTCGACGGCCGGATCGAAGGATCAGCCCACAGAACTGGTCGGCAGTATCACTCGTTGTCTCCGGCGGTCGCGGCGGTGGCGGAGATGGTCTCCTGGCCGGCGCGGTTGGCATCGGGCCAGACCCAGTCGGTGTAATCGGGGTGGTCGTAGCCCTTGTCCACGGCGAACTGGAAAGCCTCATCGCGGAACTTGGTCCACTTGTCGATCTGGTCGGCATACTTGCCGGCATCCACCAGCTTTAGGGCGGAGGCGGCCAGGCACCAGCGGTCCATGTTGTTGACACGCACCATGTCGAACGGCGTGGTGGTGGAGCCCTGCTCCTCGTAACCGTGCACGGAGAAGTTGTCGTGGTTGGGGCGTCCGTGGATCAGGCGGTAGATGGAGCCGGGGTAGGCGTGGAAGGCGAACAGGACCGGCTTGTCCTTGCTGAAGAGCTCGGTGAACTCCTCGTCGGACAGGGCCTGATCGTTCTCTTCGGCATCCTGGATCTTCAGCAGGTCGACCACGTTGACGAACTGGACCTTGAGGCCCAGCTTCTGCAGCATATCGTCGGCGGCCAGGGCCTCCTGGGTGGGGATGTCGCCCGCAGTGGCGATGACGACATCGGCATCCTCGGCATCCTCGGCGTTGGAGGCCCAATCCCAGCGGGCGGCCCCCTTCTCCAGCTCGGCGGCGGCCTCGTCCACGCTCTGGTAGGTGGCGGCGGGCTGCTTGCCGGCGAAGATGGCGTTGATGCAGTTGGTCGACTTGTAGCACCGCTCGCCCACATTCAGCAGCATGTTGGCATCAGCGGGGAAGTAGATGTTGACTACATGATCGTTGTTGAAGTTCTTGTTCAGCAGGATGTCGACGAAGCCGGGATCCTGGTGTGAGAACCCGTTGTGGTCCTGACGCCAGACGTGCGAAGTGACCAGGAGGTTCAGGCCGGCGATGGGCTTGCGCCACGGAATCTCGCGGACTGTGGCCTCCAGCCACTTGGCATGCTGGTTGATCATGGAGTCGATGACGTGCACGAAGGACTCGTAGGAACTCCAGATGCCATGGCGTCCGGTCAGCAGGTAGCCCTCCAGGAAGCCTTCCATCTGGTGCTCGGAGAGCTGCTCGATGACCTGGCCGGTGTGGGCCATGTGCTCGTCGGTCAGCTCCGAAAGGTAGTCGGCATCCCACTGCTTATTGGTCACCTCATAAGCGGCAGCCAGACGGTTGGAAGCCGTCTCATCGGGCCCGAAGATGCGGAAGTCGGTGGGGTTCTTGGCTAGCACGTCGCGGGTGTAGTAGCCCAGGACACGGGTGGCCTCGGTGGCGCCCCAGCCATGTCCGTGCTTCTTGACGTCGATCTCGTAGTCGTGGATGTCAGGCAGCTCCAGCGGCTTGAGCAGACGCCCGCCATTGGCGTTGGGGTTCTCGCCGATGCGCAGGTCGCCCTTGGGCATGAAGCTGGTGACCTCGGGGCGCAGGGCGCCCTTCTCGTCGAAGAGCTCCTTGGGCTTGTAGGAAGCCAGCCAGTTCTTGAGGACCTGGAAGTGGGCATCGGTGTCGCGGGCGGAGGTCAGCGGCACCTGGTGGGCACGCCAGGATCCCTCGGTCTTCTTGCCGTCGATGAACTTGGGGCAGGTCCAGCCCTTAGGCGTGCGGAAGATAATCATGGGGTAGAAGGGACGGGTCATGTCGTCGGTTTCGGCCCGGGCCTTGATGTCGCAGATCTTGTCGAAGACGGTCTCCAGCATGTCGGCGAAGCGACGGTGGATGGACAGATGATCCTCATCGTCGAAGCCTGCGACGAACTCGAAGGGCTCATAACCCAAGCCGTGGAAGTACTCATGCAGCTCCTCGTCGGAGATGCGCGAGAGGATGGTCGGGTTGGCGATCTTGTAGCCGTTCAGGTGCAGGATAGGCAGGACGATGCCGTCAGTGCGGGGGTTGACCAGCTTGTTGGACTGCCAGCCGGTGGCCAGAGGGCCGGTCTCGGCCTCGCCGTCGCCCACGATGCAGGGCACGAAGAGGCTGGGGTTGTTCATGATTGCGCCGTAGGCGTGGGAGAGTGCATAGCCCAGCTCGCCACCCTCGTGAATGGATCCGGGGGTTTCAGGCGCGAAGTGGGAGGGGATGCCGCCCGGGTAGGAGAACTGGCGGAAGAACTTCTGCAGGCCAGCCTCATCGTTGGTGATCTTGGGGTAGTACTCGCTGTAAGTGCCATCCAGGTAGGACTGCGAGGTACCGGCAGGGCCGCCGTGGCCGGGGCCCATGATGATAACGGTGTTCTGCTGATGGTCGGCGATCAGACGGTTGATATGGCCCAGCAGGAAGTTCAGGCCGGGGGTGGTGCCCCAGTGGCCGACCAGACGATGCTTGACGTCCTCCCGAGTGAAGGGCTCCTTCATCAGGGGGTTGCTGCGAAGATAAATCTGTCCGATGGAAAGATAGTTGGCCGCTCGCCAATACTTGTCGACGGCCTCGAGGGTCTCCTCGGCGATTGGGGTCTCCAGCTTCGCCCAAGGGGTGCCGATAACAGGATTCGTCATGTGTACTCCTGCACTTTAGTGCGATTGTTTATTTACTTCGGTTACGGGCTCGTGCGGTGTCATTTCAGGCATCCGTCGGGTTCGTACCCAATGCCTACATGGTACGTGAACGAGCAGACTTTTCTGAACGTTTTCTTGCAGTGTGTGTTCGCTCTTGTGAGAAAATGCGAGGGAATTGTCTGCTTGCAGACAGAAGTTTTCGCCGGGGGTGCCGATCAGGGCTCAATGGCGGTAGCATTGTCGAAAACTGCAACCATACTGGACTTGCCCGCGGGCGTTAACTCGTCGCTCCCGGACATCCATGGCAGATACAGCATACATAATATATATAAGGAGTCTTATGGCACAGGGTCCCGTCCTGGTGGTCGATTTCGGTGCGCAGTACGCCCAGCTGATCGCTCGTCGAGTCAGGGAGGCGGGGGTCTACTCCGAGCTGGTGCCCCATTCGATGAGCCTGGAGCAGATGCTGGCCAAGGATCCCAAGGCGGTCATCCTCTCCGGTGGGCCTGCCTCCGTCTACGTGGACGGGGCGCCTACCATAAATAAGAGGATTTTTGAGGCAGGGGTGCCTGTGCTGGGCATCTGCTACGGCTTCCAGGTCATGGCACATGAGCTGGGCGGTGAAGTGGACAAGGCGGCCTTGGGGGAGTACGGCAAGACCGAGGCCTTCATCGACAGCGCCAGGGGAATACTGCAGGATTCACCCGCACGGCAGGATGTGTGGATGAGCCATGGCGTCGCCGTCAACCGTGCGCCTGAAGGCTTTGAGGTTCTGGCGCATACCGAGGGTGCTCCTGTGGCGGCCATGCAGGATCCATCCCGGGGGCTGTACGGGGTCCAGTGGCATCCCGAAGTGACCAACACTCCTCTGGGGCAGGACTTGATCGACCGCTTCCTGCATCAGTGCGCTGGACTTCCGTCGTACTGGAACGCTTCGGGCATCATCGAGCAGCAGGTGGAGAAGATTCGTCGCACAGTGGGTGACGACCAGGTTATCTGCGGCCTGTCAGGCGGAGTCGATTCAGCCGTGGCGGCCGCTCTGGTCCACAGGGCCGTCGGCGATCAGCTGACTTGCGTCTTTGTGGATCATGGTCTGCTGCGCAAGGGGGAGGCCGAGCAGGTCAGGCATGATTTCGTAGCCGCCACTGGCATCAAGCTAATCGCTGTGGATGCTTCACAGGACTTCTTGACCGCCCTCAAGGGCGTTTCCGAACCCGAGCGCAAGCGCAAGATCATCGGGGAGAAGTTCATCCGCACCTTTGAAAGGGCCCAGCGGCAGGTGGTTAAAGAGGCGGGCAAGACCGGCAAGGAAGTCAAGTTCCTGGTGCAGGGCACGCTCTACCCCGACGTTGTCGAGTCTGGCGGTGGAGATGGAGCGGCCAATATCAAGTCCCATCACAACGTGGGTGGTCTGCCCAAGGATGTCAAGTTCCAGCTGATCGAGCCCCTGCGCACCCTCTTCAAGGACGAGGTCCGGGCCATCGGCACCGAACTGGGCCTGCCCGATCAGATCGTCTGGCGCCAGCCCTTCCCGGGCCCTGGTCTAGGCATCCGCATCATCGGGGAGATTACCCAGGAACGCTTGGAGACCCTGCGCGAGGCCGACGCCATCGTCCGCGAGGAGCTGTCCAAGGCTGGGCTGGATCGACAGATCTGGCAGTGCCCGGTGGTGCTTCTGGCCAATGTGCATTCAGTAGGGGTGCAGGGCGACGAGCGTACCTATGGCTCGCCGATTGTGCTGCGTCCGGTCTCCTCCGAGGACGCCATGACTGCTGACTGGACACGTCTGCCCTACGACGTGCTGGCCACCATCTCCACACGCATTACCAACGAGTGCCCGGGAATCAATCGTGTGGTCCTGGACTGCACCTCGAAGCCTCCGGCAACCATCGAGTGGGAGTAAGTATCTGGGCCGACAAGTCATACGGCGATATGTCGAAGACAGTGAGGTCATATGACTTGTCGGCCCTAAATGTCGAAAGTTCATAGAAGAACTCAGGTGCTGCAACTGCTCATTTGATGGGCGCCTTCAATGAGCGCTCATATTACTGCAACCAGTCCTTGGCGACTGGATCGATTCGTGTTCCGCTCTTGCCGTCCGGATTAGCCATGAGTATGCGTGTCTGCTCGCCTTTCCTGGCTGTGCAGAAGGTGAATTCCACGTTGGTGGCGACCCCCCATTCCCCTCTTGTGTTGAGAGCGATCAGGGAGATCTCGCCGACCTTGCCGTAGCGTTTCCTCAGGAGGCTGTCAAATTTGTAGACTGCAGAATCGCAGGCTTCCTGCGGGGTCAATCCTCTTCCCATCAGGGCGACGATCCGATAGGAGAGGCATCCTTTCATGATGTCTTCTCCCAGTCCGGTGGCGGCCGCCCCTCCGACAGCGCTGTCCACGTAGAAGCCCGAGCCGGGCAGGGGTGAATCGCCTACTCTGCCTGGTTCCTTCATAAAGAGCCCCGATGTTGATGTGCCAGCAGCCATCGACCCCTGCAAGTCCAAGCAGATGGCCCCGACCGTATCGTGGCCTCGATAGGGGCCGGCAGACTCTGGTCTTGTGGCCTTTGCGGATTCCAACTTCCAACGTCTTCTGGCCCTGTCCGTCAGCATGTTGCGCATTTCGAACCCGCTGATCTGGGCGTAGCGAGTAGCGCCTTGTCCGACTAGAAAGCTGCTGGTATGGCGTCGACTCAACCGTCTGGCCACTGATATGGGGTGCAGTGCATACTGGATGCCAGCTACAGCGCCCAAAGCCATGTTGTTTCCATCCATGAAAGCGGCATCCATCTCCATTTCGCCTTCCCGGTTGGGCAAGGCGCCATAACCGACGGAAGTGTAATCGGGGTTGGCTTCGACCTCTTGAATCAACGTCTCGACAGCGTCGCCTGCCTGGCCACCCTCTTCAAGACCGGAACTGGACTTGACCATACCTTCATAGGCCATCCGCCAGGTAGCGATGGATGCCCAGGTGGATTGATTTTGGCTGGATTGCTGCGGGGATGAATCATTCATTTCCTTGGCTCTTTCTGTTGATATGGTCGTTGACTGCCCTTGACCGGAAGGCCGATGCAGCCGGATTCAGCCGATCGACGGGTGATCAAGCTGACAGGCCGCGCCCTGAGCGGACAGGCCATCGGCTGCGGGCCGGCCTTGCTCGCGTGCAGACAGCAATCATGTCCTCTGTCCTGTTTCCTCTGTAATGATAATTGCCAAAGTCACTTCTTGTTTCCGGATGTCATGTCGGTGCTTTTGATCGTTTTAAAAGGCATTAGCGTGTCCCTACATATCAAAAGGTCGACATTAAAGGCCGGGTTGCTGCATTTTTCCCAGTGATCGCTGGACAGCAGATCCCACCAATTCTGGATGACGTAACAACTTCGGCATGTACAGTTTCCAATTTGATATATACTATTAACAAACTATTTCTCTTGAAATAGTTCGGGATCAAGACGGTCCATGGAATCTAGTTGTTTGCAGTACATGAGTCAATCATTGCTCGCCATCGCGAATGCGGATGCGATGACAGTTCCGAGGAAGGGACTTTCGTGGAGTCAAAAGAGAAACAGGTGAACACCAGTTCACCGATTTTGATGTTGGGCATCTTGTCCATATCGTTCCTGATGTCGGTTTCTAATGCCGTCTCAGGGACCATCCCGCTGATGAAGCAATACTTTTCCAACATTTCAGAGGCCAACGTCGAGCTATTGGTTGTCATCCCTACGGGAGGCGTCCTGCTGGGAACTGTGGTCAGCGGCCTCATATCCAACAAGCTGGGCAAGAAGTACACGGTCCTTTTGGGGCTCATTGTCTCCTTGGTTTTCGGAATCATCCCCGCCTTCTTCTATAACTATCCGGCCATTTTCCTGTCGAGGGCCATGTTCGGCGTGGGCATGGGCATTTTCACCCCCCTGAGCGTCTCCTACATCACCGATGTCTTCCCCGAGAAAATCAGGAACAGGCTTCTGGGCTGGAGGAACTCCGTCGGCGCTATCGGCGATTCGATCATGCTCTTCATCGCAGGATTCCTGATCAATATCTCATGGCACGCCACTTATCTGGTGTTCCTCTTCCTGATTGTGCCCATTGTCCTTGTCTCCCTCTTCGTCCCCAAGAGGCTTGACCGCGTCATCGTGGAGGACGGCAAGGAGGTTGAAGAAGACACCTCTATCAAGCCGTCCACCAACGGCGGCGTTATCCAGCTGGCCATCCTCTTCCTCTTCGTATGTCTCTTCTATTCGGCCATCTCTCTGAAGCTGGCCAGCCACATGGTTGAGTCCGGCATAGGTTCTGCCGCCGATGCCACCAGGATTTTCGGCTTCCTGGTGCTCTGTTCGATCATCTCAGGTATCGCCTTCGAACAACTTGCCAAGTGGTGCGGACGATACACTGTCTTCATCTTCGAGGTGCTGACGGCAGTGGTTATGATCGCCATGCCTTTCACCAACTCCATTCCGCTCTTGCTGGTCCTGGTCCTGGTGGCAGGGTTCTGCAACGGCATCATCAATCCGGCTCTGACTGCCCGCATGGTTGCCTATTCGCCCAAGGGCTCTATGAACCTGACCACTTCGATCATCCTGATCGGCATCAACGTCGGCTCTTTGGTGGCTCCTTACTTCTTCCAGGCTCTGGGCGGGGTGCTTGGCAAGAAAGACCCAGGCTTCATGATTATGTGTGCAGGAGTCTGCTACGTGATCCTGGCCCTTTACGATGCCTTCGTCGTCAAGAAAGACAAGCTGACCATCTGAGGGCTGTCACAGCAGTTCGTGTCAATCAGCAGAAACAGAGGTAAATAATGATCGATACCGTGGAATGGTTCAAGCAAGCCAAGTACGGCATGATGATTCACTGGGGTCTCTATTCCCTCCTGGGAGGGGAATACCAAGGGAAGTCGTCAAGCAACTATGCGGAGTGGATCCAATCCAAGCTCCAAATTCCCAACAAGGAGTACGAACGCCTCACGCAGGCCTTCAACCCGATCTATTTCGACGCGGAAGCCATAGTGGATCTGGCCAAGCGCTGCGGCATGCAGTATCTGGTCGTCACTACAAAGCATCATGACGGCTTCGCCATGTACCGGTCGCTGGTGGATCCCTACAACGTCTATGACGCGACGCCATTCCACCGGGATGTGATCGGCGAGCTGTCCTTGGCCTGCCGCAAGGCCGGACTGCGTTTTGGCCTCTACTATTCGCAGGACCTGGACTGGCATGAACCGGATGGCGGCGGATACCTCTCGAACGATATTGAGACCGCAGGCACCACCTGGGACAACAGCTGGGACTTCACGGGGGAGAAGAACTACGACCGGGCATTCGAGCACAAGATCATGCCGCAGATCGAAGAGATCATGAGCAACTACGGGGAAATATCGGTAGCCTGGTTTGACGTACCAATGACCCTCAGCGACGAGCAGAGCCAGACCATCTACGATACGGTCAAGCGCCTGCAGCCCGACTGCCTGATCAATTCCAGACTGGGCAACGGTCGTTACGACTACGTCTCTCTGGGGGACAACGAGATTCCCGAAGATTCGGATGCCAGCGAGAAGGCAACCTCGGACGGGGATGTCGACTACAACTCGATCGAAGGATTCAAGCCCTCCAAGCTCGGCCTCTATGAGACCGCCGGGACCATCAACGATTCCTGGGGATTTTCCTATCATGACCAGAACTGGAAGAGTCCGCAGACCATTCATGATTACAAGGCCCATCTGAACAAGTACGGCATCAACTACTTGCTCAATGTCGGTCTGGATGGATTAGGACGCGTACCTATGGCGGCCGAGCAGGCACTCCTAGGAGCCCGGGCGCTGGAGGTTTGAGGATTTAGAATCCTGACAGTCAGCAAGGGATTCCGTTGTAACTATGCTGTTCCTGTGCGACAGCATCCCTTGCCGGCTGTCTGTTTCACTCTGCAGGACTTGGCGAGTCTTGGTTTCTTCGAATCCAAACCCTTTGAAAGCATTCGGCTGCTCAGGAGCATTGTTCTAATATCTTGTTTACCATCTACAGGTCCTTGGCATGGACCATCAGGTAGTCCCAGGCCCGGGTTGGCAATAGGGCATGAAGGGCGACCAGAGGTTTGGCGCCGAAGCCCAGTAGGTAGCGTGGACGGGGATGGCGTACTGTCGAGGCACGGACGATGGCCTTGGCAATAACCGATGGCTGGGTTAAATGCCTGCTGGAGTACAGTTTGCGCAGTCCGTTAGCAGCTCGGAATCCTGACTTTTGATAGGCGCTCCTGCGGGTGACCGTCTGGAGGTGGTCGGCGGCGATTGTGCCCCAGTTGGTGGCGATGGCCCCAGGCTCGACAAGGACCACGTCGATGCCGAAGGGAAGCATTTCCATGCGCAGGGCATCGCTGAAGGCTTCAAGGGCGTACTTTGTGGCATGGTACCAGGCACCCATATAGGTGACCATTCGGCCTGCCATGGATGAGGTGTTGACGATCCGGCCGCGTCTGGCTCGGCGCATGGCGGGCAGCACCAACTGGGTCAATCTGGCAAGGCCGAAGAGGTTTACCTCGAATTGTCGACGCACCTCTTCGATGGAGACCTGCTCGACTGGGCCATAGGACCCGTAACCGGCGTTGTTGACCAACAGATCCACCCGCCTCTCCTTTTGCGGGATTCGTGCGACGGCCTTCTCGATGGAGGCAGAATCGGTCAGGTCCATCTGCACGGCTGTCACCCCTTTGTCGCCCAGCGGCTTCAGTCGTTGGACACGTCGTCCTGCCGCATACACCCGGTATCCATGGTCGGCGAGCATTCGAACGGTTTCATATCCGATGCCGCTGGTGGCCCCAGTGACCAGCGCTACTTGATTGGTCATATTTATTACCCCTTCTGGCTAGTGTCTGTGAATCGTAGCTCCTGCTTTTTTGAGGCACAGTATATGACAGCATTTCGCAGTAAGGACATAAAAAGCCAGACGAGGGCGGTCTATCCGTCTACGTCTGGCAATGCGACCATAGCGAAGACCTTATATCTGTACTCTTTCCAACAGTAGGTTGTTAAGCTCGGCGGTTGTTGGATAAGCCTTTTGAGTGCCGCGGCGTGTGACGCTGATTGCAGCGTATCTGTTGGCGTGGCCCAGAGCTGTTGGCACATCCTCGCCCTGCGTGTAGTAGTGGGCAAACGAGCCGATGAAAGCATCGCCGGCGCCAGTAGTGTCCACGGCTTCAACCGTGACCGCAGGCACCAGCAGCTCCTGGTCGGCGCTGATCCATAGGGCGCCCTTGCCGCCCATGGTGACAATCAGGTTGCCTATCCCACGCCTTACCAAGTCTCGCGCTGCGGCTTTGACCTCGTCCAGTGTCCCTGTGGGCATTCCGGTGAGTGTGGCCAGTTCGGTCTCATTTGGTGCAAAGAAGGCCACTCTGGAGACATAGTTGATGTTCAGATCATCATTGGCTGGCGCAGGGTTCAGCAGGATAGGCACGCCGTAATCCTCTGCCAGTTCAATCGCATGGTAGTTGGTCTCCAGGGCGATCTCCTGTTGGAGAACGACCATTTTCGACCCCTTGATCAGGTCTTTTTTACTGTCCAAGGCGGCAGGGGTCAGCTGCTTGTTGGCGCCTTTGACGATCAGGATCCGATTGTCGCCGCTGGTGTCCACAAAGATAGGCGCCACGCCGCTGCTCCCATCAGCGATGCCGATCCCCTCGGAGCTAATGCCGTTGCTGCGATAGTTTTCCAGCTGTTGTCTGCCGAACTCGTCCTTGCCGACCATGGTGATGAAGTTGACCTGTGAACCCAAGCGGGCGGCGGCAATGGCCTGGTTGGCCCCCTTGCCGCCGAATCCCATCTCGAATTCAGGAGCTTCTACAGTCTCTCCTTCCACCGGCATGCGATCGACAAAGGTGGTCAGCTCGTACATATTGGAACCGATGACAGTGATGTCAGCCATATTGTTCTTTACCTTTCCAGACCGGTGGTTACCAGGAAGGAACGTGTTTCCTGAGGCTTCAGATGGATCAGGGTGCCTGCCTTCTCAGCGGCGGCACGGCCCTCGGGCGTGCTGGTGCCGGGCAAAGCGAAGGCCGCCACCTGCTGGTCGGCGTTGTACAGGATCCAGCGGGTGACGATGGGGAATTGCTCCGTGCTGAACCGCGTCAGGAAGTTGTGCTCGGCATTCAGATGGAGCCGGAACTCGGCCATATCCGTAAAGTGGGTCAGGTTCTGGGAGAAGAAGACGATCTCAGGATCGTAGTGGCTCTCGTCGTTCAGGTCATTGATCAGCTCGCCGCTTGCTTTGAGTTCTTCGTTGTAGGCCAGCCATTGCGGGGTGGGATGCACGTGGGCGGGAACGGTCTGGCGCAGACGGAAAGCCTCGTCAGGCACGTTCTGCTCCATATGCCCGTCATGCACGTATGCGTAGTTCATATGGCACATGTACTGCAGAGGCATGGTCTGGTAGTTGGAGAGGTTGGTGACCTCCAGGCCGATGTCGAAGAGTCCGGAATCTGTATGCAATGTCACGGACGGCCGGCTCAGGTAGTGGTCGCCGAACCCTTTGACATATTCGAATTGCCCATGTATTGACATGGTTCCTTCTTCGAATCCCAGCCAGGCGCTGTCCATACGGCTGGTCGGAGCCTCGCCGTGAAGCTGATAGTCGTCCTCCGGGGCTGGTGTTCCTCCGCCCAGGAGTCCCGATGTGAACTGGAAGCAGCCGTAGGTATCAGCTATGGCGGTGCCGGGCAGGGGCTGCGAGAACATGTCCTTCATCTTCAGGCTGGTGGAGTCGAAGACAGCATCCCAGATGATCAGGCCCATGTAGGGCAGGACGGTAAGCTGGCCGCGCGAGTTCTCCATGCGGACCGCTTCAACTCCTGATGGGTAGGTGGAAGGTGACGGCTTTGAAAGCATCGTCCTCATAGAGGGTGAATTCGGCCGGGCCGAACATGTCATGATTGAGATGAAGTTGTTGCATGATTGGTTTTCCTTTCATTGGTTTTCTCGAGCTCCTTCAGCCTTGAAGGCACGCATCTTTGCTGTGGAATAAACGCAGACGACCGCGAAGCAGATCACATCGACCAGGAAGGACAGGGACATGTTCGAGATGTCCGCGACGAATCCTTGCGCTACTGGAATGAAGGCCCCGCCCACAATGGACATGACGATGATGGCTCCCGCTGTTTCCGTGTGGCGTTTGTCGGTCACCGTATCCAAGGTCTGGGAGTAGATGGTGGCCCAGCAGGGTCCGAACAGGCCCGAGACGATAATGGCCGCATAGACGGCGCTCATGTTGCGCACCAGGAGGATGTAGACCAGAGCGGCCAGTCCGAATGCCGAGAACCACTGCAGGACCCGGGCGGGGTGCATGGACTTCATCATGAAGTTGGCAATGACCTTGCCTATGAAGAAGGCGGCGTAGCTGTAGACCATGAAGGTCGATGCCGAGCGTTCGTTGATCGAGGAATTGAGTTCCATGGCCAACCTGATGGTGAAGGACCACACGGCCGTCTGCATGCCCACATACATGAACTCGGTGAAAATGCCCCAAAGGAAGCGGCGGTTATGCGCAAGATAGACCAGTGTCTCGCCGATGCGCGCCTGAGGCTGCTGTTTGGTCGGATCCACCTTGGGCTTGCCTGAGGGGAATTGCGTCAGTGCGAAAAGCACCAGGGCGACCAAGAGGACGAAGATGATGTATTTGTAAGGCAGCAGCGTATGCTGAAGGGCGCGCTCGCCGAAGGCGATGCGGGCCTGTCCGTGAAGTCCCTTCATCTGCCTTTCCAGGCTTTGGCCGGCACCGAAGATCAGATATTTGCCCAGCAGTATGCCGGCTATGGCACCCAACGGGTAAAAGGTTTCAGAGATGTTCAGCCGCAGGGTGGAATACTTCTTCGGGCCCATCAGTGAGCTGAAGGTGTTGGCCGAGGTCTCCAGGAAGCTCAATCCGCAGGCCAAGGCGAACAGGGCGATCAGGAAGAAGCCATAGGTGGCCATGCGCGAGGCGGGGAAGAAGATCGAGCATCCGATGGTGTACAGCGAAAGGCCGATCATGATGGCGACCTTGTATGAGGTCTTCTTGATGATGAACGAAGCCGGTATGGCTATCAGAAAGTAGCCAAGATAGAAGGCCGTCTGCACAAAGGCGCTGGCGACATTGGAAAGGGTGAAAATGGTTTTGAACTGGGTGATGAGTATGTCATTGAGACTGGCGGCCGCACCCCAAAGGGGGAACAGGCAGGAGAGCAGGATGTACTGGAGCATAGGCGTCCTGTCCAGGTAACCGTCATCCAATTCCTGCGCGTGGAGTTTGAACAGATGAAAGGTCGGTGATTGCATGAACCCCTCCTTGGGTTTGCATTCGGGGACGCCGCATTGCGTTCACCGAGAATATAAGAGTCGGCCCGGGGGCGCGCCCCCGGATGCCGAAGTCAGGCTTTGCCGATGATGGCCATGCTGGAGCTAGTGCCCAGCCGTTCAGCGCCTGCGTCGATCAGGGCTTCAGCCTCTTGCCGAGTGTGGATGCCGCCGGCTGCCTTGATGTGGATTCTTCCATTGACTGCTTGTTTGATGACTTCTATGTCGTGCACACTGGCGCCACGGCTGGCGAATCCGGTGGATGTTTTGACGAAATCGGCGCCTGCATCAGCCACCAGCATGCTGGCCCGAGCAATCTGTTCATCGCTAAGCAGGGCAGTCTCAATGATGACCTTGATCACCTTTCCTGCCTGATGGACTGCCTCGACAACCGCACGAATGTCATTGGCAACCAGGTCTTCCCGTCCGCCTGCCATTTCACCGATGTTGATCACCATATCCAGTTCATCGGCTCCATCTGCGACGGCTTCCCGGCTTTCGGCGACCTTGATAGCAGTGGTGTTGGCGCCGAGGGGGAAGCCGACGACGCAGGCAGTCAGGACATCCGACCCCCTTACCCTTTCATGGACGTGGGAAACCCAGTGGGGATTGACCATGACTGAATAGAAATGGTTGTTCAGGGCTTCGTCGATGACCTGGTCGATTTGCGCGAGCGTTGCGTCTGGTTTGAGCAGGGTGTGATCGATGAGGCGATTGATCTGCATGTTGTTGCCTCCTTGTTGGCCTAACCGTAACAGTGAATGAACAGAAGTGAAATGCTAAAATGAACATATGTTCAGAAATTAATGCTCAATTGCCGACAAGCCGTGAAGCTCTTTTGCATCTTGGTTCCACATGAGCAGGAGAGGAGAAGGTTTTATGGTCAAAGATGAACAGCATAGAAATCAAGCTGTCACAGTCTGCCACTGGTATTACGAGGAGGGCTTAGGCCAGAGCGCCATCGCCCGCAGACTGAATGTTTCCCGTCCTACGGTTTCGCGTCTCCTGGCATTCGCTAGGCAGGAGGGGCTTGTCCGCGTGCTCATCGCGGACCCGCAGACTGATCTGGAATCCTTGGCCAGAAGACTCAAAGTGGCATTCGGACTGCGCGAGGTCAGGCTGACATATGACTCGACCGGTGATGAAGATGTCATCAGGGATAAACTGGGCGCGGTTACAGCAGATTACTTGGCCGAGATTGTCGGAGACCACGACCGGTTGGGCATCAGCTGGGGAAGGACCCTCAAGGCCGTAGCCGATCATCTGCGGCCGAATGAGCACAAGGATGTGTCGGTGGTGCAGCTGAAGGGGAGCGTCTCCGCATCCGATTTCAACAACTATGCCGCGGATATCGCTCTGAAATTCGGCATGGCCTTCGGCACCACAACAACAGTGCTGCCCTTGCCGGTCATCTTCGACAATGCATTGACTAGGGACATTGTACTCAAGGACCGTTTCATAAACGCGATCGTTCGTCAGGGGGACCGGACCGATATCGCCGTGTTCACCTGCGGAACCGTTCGGGACGATGCCATGCTCTTCAAGCTAGGGTATCTTTCCCGTAAAGAGATCACCATGCTCCAGCATAAGGCCGTCGGCGATGTGCTTTCACGATTCATAGCTGCCGATGGCTCCATTGCGGATGACAATATTGACGCAAGAACGGTGGGAATACGACTTCATCGGCTGCGCAAGAAGCCCTGCTCCATATTGGTGGCGGGAGGGCCTTCCAAGATAGCGTCCATGCGGGCGGCTCTTCAAGGCGGTTATGCCAACGTGCTTATCACGGATTCGCAGGCTGCCATGCGGCTGCTTGAGGAATGAGAGAGCCGGGGCAATCGGGGGAATTGTGCTGCACACTCTCGCACGAGCGCTTGGTCAAATAATGGTCGGGTATATAAGCTTGCCTAAGCTTCGCTGTACACTGAGCAGTAATGCTGATTGTAGATTCCGCAGGAGGTTTCAGCATGCAGGGCACACGATTTACCTATTGGTGGCACGGATTCGATCTGTGACGCCGCGTGCCTTGTAGGAACGGTTGCACGGATCGGAACCCACCGGCCCTGCAGTCGTCGACAGCATTTCCCGTGCATCGTCACCGCATAGTCGGTAGGGCAGCACCAGCGACAATGGTTGTAGTAACCGCATGGGAAAGGACAAGCCAATGACATTGGCGGAGCATATGAATGCCAGGGTCAAAGCTCTGGCGCCGAGCGACATTCTCGAGTTCAACAAGGAGATCGCCGGAATAGACGGCATTGTGAAGCTGACCCTGGGTGAGCCTGACTTCTTCACCCCCGAGCACGTGAAGCAGGCGGGCATCCAGGCCATCCAAGACAACCACAGTCATTACACCGAGAGTCGCGGTATGCCCAGTCTGCGTAAGGCGGCAGCCGACTACCTCCAGGCCAAGTACGGGCTGGATTACGACCCTGACAGTCAGATAGTGATCACGGCCGGGGCCACCGGGGGCATCTTCTCGGGCCTCACCGCCATGATCAACCCGGGCGACACGGTCATTCTGCCCACGCCCATCTTTCCTCTCTATATTCCCATCGCCCAGCTGAGCGGCGCCAAGACCGTCTTTGTCGACACATCCGATGACGGCTTCATTCTCAAGCCGGACAAGCTGGAGGCCGCCGTCGAAAACAGCGATGGTCCGGTCAAGGCCCTGGTGCTCAATTATCCGACCAACCCCACCGGCGTGACCTATGCCCGTGAAAATCTGGAGGCTCTGGCCCAGGTGGCGCGCAAGCACGGCTTCTTCGTGCTCAGCGATGAGATCTACGCCGAGCTGACCTACCAGGACACCCATGTATCCATGGGCGCCATCCTGCCCGAGCAGACGGTCGTGCTTGGCGGGGTTTCCAAGTCCCATGCCATGACAGGATGGCGGGTCGGCATCGCCGCTGGCCCAGCCGACGTCATTGACCAAATCAGCAAGGTCAACGAGTTCACCATCACTTCGGTGACCACCAACGCCCAGTATGCCGCCCAGGAGGCTCTGACTAAGGGCATGAATGACACGGATCCGATGCGCGAGGCCTACCGCAAGCGGCGGGACTATCTGGCCAAGGCCCTGCCCGAGGTCGGTCTGGGCGTGATCGATCCCAAGGGTGCCTTCTACATCTTCGCCCAGCTGCCCGAGGGCATGCGCGACAGCTGGAGCTTCGTCTACGACCTGGCTCGAAAGGCCAAGGTGGCGGTAATCCCCGGAGCAAGCTTCGGGCCCGGTGGGGAAGGCTACGTCCGCATCTCCTATGCGGCCTCCATGGAGGACCTGCATACCGCAGTGGAGCGGATCGGCGACTATATGCGCCAAAATCGCGGCTGATCCCTCTGGCGATTCATTCGACAATCATCATCGAGCAACAATCGACGAAGGCAGTTACCAAGGACAGGAACAATGACCAGCATTCTTATGTATTCAGTACGCCCCGACGAGCAGGAGGCCATTCGGGCCTGGGCGCAAGCCAATGACATTCAGGTGGATACTACCGACCACGATCTGGGGATGAAGACCGTGGACATGATCAAGGGATACGACGGCATCGTCATCCAGCAGCACGCGGCCCTGCCCGAGCCCGAGCTCTACCAGCGGCTCAAGGACTATGGCATCAAGCAGCTGACCCTGCGGATTACGGGCTATGACATCGTCAACCTGCAGGCCGCCCGGGAGAATGGACTAGTCGTCACCAACGTGCCTGCCTACTCGCCCCGGTCGGTCTCCGAACTGGTCCTGGCCCAGGTCATGCGTCTGGTCCGGCATTTGGGGGAGGCCAGCGCTCGCGAGGCCAAGGACGACTATACTTGGGCTGGGCTTCAGGCCCACGAGATCCACAACCTGACCGTGGGGATCATTGGAGCAGGCAAGATCGGATCGGCCGTTGCCAGGATTTTCCGGGCCCTGGGTTCCGCCGTCATCGCCAACGACCCGGTTCACCGCCCAGAGCTGGCAGACACTCTTGATTATGTGGATCTGCCCACCCTTTTGAAGCGGGCCGACATCGTCACCGTCCATACGCCGCTGGACGAGACCACCCACCATCTGATCAACGCGCAGGCCCTGGATGCCATGAAG
This sequence comes from Bifidobacterium sp. B4079, assembly GCF_026537385.1. Lineage (NCBI taxonomy): Bacteria > Bacillati > Actinomycetota > Actinomycetes > Bifidobacteriales > Bifidobacteriaceae > Bifidobacterium > Bifidobacterium sp. B4079. Next base: position 384,671 of record NZ_JAFNMH010000001.1, read on the forward strand.
CCCTCGGCTTTCCTGGTCAACGCCGCCCGCGGCCCCATTGTGGACACCCCGGCGCTGATTGAGGCCCTGCAGACCAAGTCCATCGCCGGTGCAGCCATCGATACCATCGAGGGGGAGGCTGGCATCTTCGAAAAGGACCTGAGTGGAGCCAGGGTCGGCAACCAGGCCTTGGAGACCCTCAAGGCCATGCCTAATGTGGAGGTTTCACCCCACATCGGCTTCTACACCGATGCCGCCGTGAACGCCATGGTCAACATCTCCCTGAATGACGTCAAGACCATTCTGGAGGGCGGCACCAGCGAGCATCAGGTGGACTGACGCTATGTTTTCGCGACCCGGACCGGGCGCCGGCCTGCTCAGGCGGGATTGTGCGCAAAGGTGATGGTGCCCTGGTCCGGGTCCATGTTTTCCACAATGGCCAGGGACTTGAGGTTGTAGCCCTCTTTGCGCAGGGTACGGCCGCCCTCCTGGAAGCCTTTCTCCACGGCGATGCCGATGCCTTCAACGACGACCTTGGCATCATGGCAGATGTCGATCAGACCGTGCAGGGCGTTGCCCTTGGCCAGGAAGTCATCAAGGATCAGCACATGCTCGCCCTCCGTAAGGAAGCGCTTGGCCACAATGACGGGGTACTCGCGCTGCTTGGTGAAGGAGTAGATGCGGGCCGTGTACTGGTCGCCGTCAAGGTTGATGGACTGGGTCTTCTTGGCGAAGACCACCGGCACGTCGCCGAAGTGGCGGGCGGCCAGGCAGGCGATGCCGATGCCGGATGCCTCAATGGTCAGAATCTTGTCGATCCTGTGACCAGCGAATAGGCGGGCCCATTCAGCGCCCATGTGGTCAAAGAGCCGCACGTCGCACTGATGGTTGAGGAAGGCGTCCACCTTGAGTACATTGCCAGGCTTGACCGTGCCTTGGCGGCGGATTCGCTCCTCGAGTTCCTGCATGTCATCGTCCTTGTCGTCATGAATGCGGGGCCCCTGTGGTCCCGGCGGATAGACACCAAGATAACCCGGTTCTGGGACTGTGGTCAGGCCGCCCTGATCCGCCAGGTTTCACCTCCAGCGGATTGGAGTGTCTTCCTGGCGTGTCAGCCCGTCAATCCGCGGATTCAAGGTCCTGACTGTTACAGTGAAAATTGACCGCATTGGTCGCGCATCGTCGCGATGCGTTAAAGGACCTAAGGAGGACCATATGGGGATTCTGGATGATGCAAAGGATGCCATGAAGTCTGCCGGCGAGAAGATTTCCGACGTCGCAGGCGATGTAAAGGACACCGTTATGGACAAGGCATCCGATGCCAAGGACGCCGTTGCCGACAAGATGGGCGACGCCAAGGACGCTGCCCAGGACAAGGCATCCGATGCCAAGGACGCCGCTTCGGACAAGATGGACCAGGCCAAGGCCGATGTCAAGGTGGGCAAGGCAAAGGCTGAGCAGGGCGCCACTGAGGCCGCCAACAACGCCAAGGACCAAATGCGCAACTGACTGGGTCATCTGACTTCCCCGATTTACCCCCGTTCGCTTTCCCCGTCGAAAGCGGACGGGATTTTTATATCTGCTGGCTGACCCCTGAGCCGAGGTCGATGACACCGCTTTGTGGTAGAAATAGTTGGTTGCCGGGTGTGCGCCATCCGGCCTGTGACGGTGACCGAGACCAGATGGCAAGAGGTGGCTTGTGAACGAGGAACCGGACTTGATCCAGCGCAGCGCCAAGGAGCTGCTCAAGGGGCTCAACGATCAGCAGGCCGAGGCTGTTCAATACCAGGGGCCGGCCCTGCTGATCGGGGCAGGCGCAGGCTCTGGCAAGACCCGAGTGCTGACCCGCAGGATCGCCTGGATTCTCAGCCAGTTCGGCGCCTGGCCCAGCCAGATCTTGGCCATCACCTTCACCAACAAGGCAGCTTCCGAGATGCGCGAGCGTCTGCGTCGACTGATCGGACCCGTGGCCGACCGCATGTGGGTGTCCACATTCCACTCGGCCTGCGTGCGCATTCTGAGGAGGGATGGCAAGGAGATCGGTCTGCGATCGGGCTTCACCATCTACGACACGGCCGATTCCGAGCGCCTGATCAAACTGATTGGCAAGGACCTCAACATCGATCTGAAGCGTTACACGCCCAGAAACATTTTGAGCCACATATCCGACTACAAGAACAACCTGCAGGATTGGCGCACGCAGCTGCAGGAGTATGCCCCCGACTACCGGCCCGGGCAGCGCGGCCAGCAGATTACCGCCCGCTTCGGCAACGAGGAGGAGCTCTACTCCGTGATCTACGCCGAGTACGAGCATCGGCTGGCTCAGGCCAACGCCGTCGATTTCGACGATTTGATTGTGCGCACCGTCCAGCTGCTCCAGCAATCCCCGATGGTGGCCCAGTATTACCACCATCGCTTCCGCTACGTGCTGGTGGACGAGTACCAGGACACCAACCATGCCCAGTATGTGCTCATGCGCGAGCTTGCCGGTGCCGATGCAGGCAAGCAGGACCAGGCCTGGATCACCGTGGTGGGTGATTCGGATCAGTCCATCTATGCCTTCCGAGGGGCCGATATCAGCAACATCAGGGACTTTGAGAAGGACTTCCCTGGGGCCCGGACCATCCTCCTGGAGCAGAACTACCGTTCCACCCAGACCATTCTGGATGCAGCCAATGCCATCATTGTCAAAAATGAAGGCCGCAAGCCCAAGAAGCTCTGGACCGCCCTGGGCAAGGGGGAGCCCATCGTGGGCTACGCAGCCGACAACGCCCAGCAGGAGGCCGCCTGGATCGCCACCGAGATCGCCAGACTGCGCAGCGAGGAGGGCATTCCCTACTCCGACATGGCCATCATGTACCGGGCCAACGCCCAGTCCCGCGCTCTGGAGGAGGGGCTGATCAACGCCGGTCTGCCTTATCAATTGGTGGGCGGGACCCGCTTCTACGAGCGCAAGGAGATCAAGGACGCCCTGGCCTACCTGCACGCCATCGCCAATCCCCAGGACGACGTGAACATGCGTCGGATACTCAACGTGCCCAAGCGGGGCCTGGCCGCACGTGCCGAGGCGGCGGCGACCTCCTATGCGGATCTGCATCAGGTCTCCTTCTGGGAGGGGGTGCAGCATATTGAGGAAGTGCCCGGAGCTTCCACGCTGATGGTCAAGCGGATGAAGACCTTCAGGGATCTGATCAGCTCCCTGACCGACTTTGCCTCTGAGCACGATGCCAAGCCATCGCAGATTGTTGAGAAGATCCTGGAGGAGTCCGGCATGTTGGACGAGCTTCGCAAGTCCGTTGACCCGCAGGATGCCTCTCGGCTGGAGAACCTTGGCCAGCTGCAGTCTGTGGCTGCCGAGTTCGAGCAGAAGACTCCTGACGCTACGCTGGCGGGCTTCCTGGAGACCACGGCACTGGTGGCCGATTCAGACCAGCTGCCAGGCTTGGGCGACGACTCAGGCAAAGTGACCCTGATGACCCTGCACACGGCCAAGGGCCTGGAGTACCCGGTGGTCTTTCTGACTGGCATGGAGCAGGGAACCTTCCCTCACTCCCGTTGCCTCGAGGATGCCGACGAGATGCAGGAAGAGCGTCGGCTGGCCTATGTGGGCGTGACCCGTGCCAAGAGACGTCTTTACCTGACGCGGGCGGCCGTCCGCTCACAGTGGGGGCAGGTCAATGAGATGCTGCCCAGCCAGTTCCTGGACGACATCCCTGACGAGCTGATTGACTGGAAGCGTCGGCAGGCAGGCAATGAGCGGATGCGCGCAGGCTGGGACCTTGGTGACGACGAGGACGAATTCGGCGGCTTCGAGGATGAAAGCGATAGCCGTGCATTCGGTCATCGTTCATTCGGCGGGTTCGGCTCCGGCTCCGGTTTTGGCTCTTCCCACAATGTGCATGGGCGCTCGCGGACCTCCTCGCAGCGGTCGTTCAGATCATCCGGATATGGCTCTCGTAGCTCCTCTTCCAGAAGCGGAAGAGTTACGACCAGGCACAGCACAGCAAGCTCATCGTCATCCGCACACACTGGCAGGGCCTCGGGCCAGCCCAAGTCGAATGGCCTGTCCATTCAGGACTTCTCTTTGGGCGACAGGGTGGCCCACGATCAGTATGGCCTGGGCAAGGTGGTCGATATTCAGGACAAGGGGCACAACTCGGTCTTGACCGTGGACTTCGGTTCCGAGGGAACCAAGAGGCTGATGCTGCGCTTGGCACCGATAGAAAAACTCTGAACGATCGAGACTCGGAGCCTGTCCAGGGACGAGACCGCCGAAACTATACACTTATGACTCTTGCGAGGACAGCCATTCCACGGCTAACTGGGTGCGGTTGGCCAGGTTGGTCTTGGCCAGGATGGCTGAGATGTGATTGCGGACAGTGCCCTCGCTGAGGCAGAGCCGCCTGGCGATGGCTTGGTTGTCGAGGCCGCCGGCCACCAGAGCGACGATTTCGCGTTCGCGGTCGGTCAGTGTTTGGAAGCGCCGGGGAACAGGCTCAGCCGGATTCTTTTGCGACTGTTTGTCCTTATTGCCTAGTGACAGATTAGCCACGGCCTCAGCTCCAAGAACCGTCTGTCCCGCCATGACGGCTTGCAGAGCCGGCACCACTGAAGCCACGTCCTGCTTGATCACATACCCCTTGGCGCCCAAGGCCAGGGCGCGTGAAATATATTCCTTGTCTGCAAAGGTGGTTAGAAAGAGCACACGGGCAGCCGAATCCATGGCGATGATGCGTTCCGCCGCCTCCAGACCATCCATGCCAGGCATCTGCACATCAAGCAACAGAACGTCTGGCTTTCCTCCAGCTGCCTGAAAACTCTCGAGGGCTGACTGGCCGTCACCGGCAGTCCAGAGCACATCTGCAGTACCGGTTGCCGTCAAAATCGTTGACAGGGATGAGCAGACGATCGGATCATCATCAGCGATAGCGACTTTCATGCCATTACCTTCCTACCCTCTTCATGCTCGGCTGGGGTGTGGTCGAACCAAGGCTCCTTAGGCAAGGATACGAAGACCTTCCATCCTTGCTGGTTGGGGCCGCTGTTGGCCGTGCCGCCCAAGGCCCTGGCCCTGGCCTCCATATCGGCCAGCCCCATGCCGCGATGGAGCTCTGGCTTCTTTAAGTGCGAGCTGTCAGGCTGCGATTGCTGAATCCCGCCGTCGTCCTGCACCACCATCTGCCAGAAGGCTGGGAGGTCGCGCAGGATAACCTGCGCTGACTTGGCTGAAGAATGGCGGACCGTATTGGAAAGGGCCTCGCGAACAATGGTGGCCAAGCAACGGCACACTGGTGCAGGCGCTGCCTCAATGCCATTGTTCAGATCGACCTGCAGCTGCCCCGTCGAAGCTTCGGAGCTGGCTTCCTGCATCTGGGATGCGAAGTCAGTGCCCTCATCCTCCAAGTCATGCACGGAACGACGAATTGTGGTCATGGCCTCGTCCAAGGTCTTGCCGACACTGTCCAGTAGCTGCTCGGCACTCTGATCACCCTTGCTTTGAGCCACCACGCGGCCAGCCTGGATCTGCACGATGGCACGGGTGAGCTGGTGTCCCACATTGTCGTGAATGTCTCGGGCGATTCGGGTCCGCTCGGATAAGTGTGCCATCCGGGTCGCCTGGGCCCTCTCCTCGTCCAGGTCGTTGATGCGGCCGCGCAGTTGGCGAATCTGGTAGCGCTCGGTGTCTTCAATCTGCCATACACGCTCCTTAGCCTCCGCCAAGCGCGCACATGCCAGACCGCCGCCTTGCGCCAGTGCTGATGTCAACAAAGCCAGCAGCGCATAGCGTTGGGTGAAGCCTCTGAACAGTATGAGGTCAGTGATGGCAGGTATCAGCCAGAAGAATGCCGGCAACAAGTCCAAGAGCAGCCTAGAGTCCTTGGCCAGGGAGTCTTTCATGCCGACTGATCCGGCAGTCGGGACTATGGCTCCGAGTCCAACTCCCGCCTCGAAAGCCAGCGCTGGCAAAAAGAAAAGCCAGACTGGTATGAATGTTGCCAAAAGCGACACCAGGGCACCACCCAACATGGAACCTGGCGCTGGCAACGTCCATTCACACAGGGCTCCTACTGCTACCGAGGCCAAGAGGCCAGCGATCAGGGTTGCTGAAACCCCTGAACCATACCATGATCCGCATAAGGCCCCCAGACCAACCAGGGCCAGCCAGCCAGCTATCCTGCCCATGAATGTCTCCTCGCCCTGTTGCTCTATTGTCCTAAATAGTAATTGGCGGACTACCCGTTCCTGCGCCGATCCACAGGCGGGAGCACCCATGACAGATGTCATTAATCTGATTCGAGCATTTACAATTTTGATGACAACTGTCACGGTGTTGGGCCAGCTGCAGCTGGGATGATGGAATCATGAACAGTTCACATGAGCAAGAGCCGGCCTTGAAGGTCAGCGCATTGGTGAAGCGCTACGGTGACACGGTGGCCTTGGACCACTTCGACATGGAAGTCGGTCGTGGCGAGGTATTCGGACTGCTCGGCCCTAACGGTTCAGGCAAGTCAACTGCCATCAACTGCATCCTGGCCTTGCTCAGCTTTGAATCGGGAACGGTTCGCATATTCGGGCAGGAGATGACCCCGACCTCCTACGATCTCAAAAGTCATATCGGCGTGGTTCCACAGAATGTGGCCGTCTTCAATGAACTGAGCGTTCAGGAGAACATCGACTATTTCTGCTCCCTCTACGTGCCCAAGAAGGCCGACCGCAAGGACCTGGTCGAGCAGGCCATCGACTTCGTGGGGCTGGGCGATTTCCGCAAGTTCCGCCCGGGCAAACTGTCGGGCGGCCTGCTGCGCAGGCTCAACATCGCCTGTGGCATCGCCCACCAGCCCGACCTCATCTTTTTCGATGAGCCCACCGTCGCCGTTGATCCCCAGAGCCGAAACGCCATCCTGGAGGGCATCGAACGGCTGAACGACCAGGGGGCCACCGTGGTTTACACCAGCCATTACATGGAGGAGGTGGAGCAGATCTGTACGCGGATCATGATTATGGACCATGGCCGTCAGATCGCCCTAGGCGCGGCTGAGGAACTCAAGGGCATGGTCCAGGCCGGTGAGCAGGTCACCGTCGAGACTCTGGACCTGCAGGAGTCCACACTGGCCAAAATCCGCGCCCTGCCTCTGGCTCAATCTGTCGACTATGACGGCAAGGAGCTGGTCATCCGCTGCCGCCAGGGCGAGCACAACCTGCAGGACGTGTTGACGGTCCTGGAATCCACCCAGACCAGCTACGGCCACCTGACCAGCCGTCCGCCATCCCTCAACGACGTTTTCCTGGAGCTGACCGGCAAGGAACTGCGTGACTGAGCGCGGTCCATAGGCTCAATTGCCGTAAGGAGCACATATCTATGTGGAACTCATTCCTGATCAACATCAAGACCTCGATACGCAACACCTCCTCCCTTTTCTGGGTCCTGGCCTTTCCGGTCATTCTGGCCGCTCTGATGCTGGGCATCATAGGCAACCTGCAAGACGGCTACACTGCCGAGGCACAGCATTTCGCCATAGTCTCGGACAGCAACTGGAAAGCCAGCCCAGGTGCTGACGAGCTGGTTTCCTCACTATCGAAGAAACCCAAGGCTGGGTCCGACGACACTCAGCTGCTTATCCCGACGACGGTGGCTACCAAGGCCGAAGCAGACACGCGTCTGGATAGCCGGAAAGACATCGGATACCTGTACGCAGGCTCTGACGGTCTGGTCAACATGGTCCTGTGCGACCGTGAAGCAGCCAGCATCCAATCCGATTCAACCGCTTCCGAAGGCATAGCGGTCTCCATTCTCTCCGCTTCGCTGGGCAGCTTCAACCAAGCAAAATCCGCAAGGTCTACCAAATCCTCACCAGGTACTCAAATTCTGGTGCGATCCGGCGGACAGACCTACACCAAGCAAATCCGCCTGACGCACATCCGCCCTTCGATGACCGCGCCCTACTTCTTCGCTGTGCTCGCTATGGCCTGTCTTATCGGTGCCAGCACCGCAGCTGAGATGATTGCCAGGACTCAGCCCAACCTTTCAGCCTTGGGAGCCCGACGGGCCAGTTCTCCCAGCCCCAAGTGGCGGCAGGCAGCGGGTGCCTTTCTGGCCTCCTGGCTCTTCTCCGCAGTCAGCCTCCTAGTCGCCTATATCTTCGTCCGAACAGTCTGCGGCGTGCAAATCGGTGGTCGTGACCCGATAGCACTCATAGCCATCGCCGTGGGCACCTTTATGGCTACCGCTTTCGGCTCTATGATGGGTGCGATTCCCAAACTCCCCATCGAAACGAAGGTTGGTTTGGTCGTCGGCATCGACTGCACCCTGAGTGCCTTTATCGGCCTCTATGGCAGCTTGGCTATGGACCTCAACAATGCCATACAGGAACGCGCTCCGGTCCTGCACCTGATCAACCCCGTCAAGCAGGTCTCCAACCTTTTCTACGACATCGTCTACTACGACAGCCTGGCACCCTTCGCCCGCACCTGCGGCATCCTGGTCATTATGGCCGCCATCTTCCTGGCTGCCTGTGGTCTGCTCCTAAGGAAACAACGGTATGAATACTTGTAAAACAGCACTGCGCGTCATCTGGGCGCATAAGTTCTACCTCCTCCTGTATCTGGTGGGCATGAGCCTGGTCATGATTGTCATCGGTTCCACGAATATGCAGGCCGCGGTGCGTGCCAATGCCTCAAGCTCGGTTGGGCGCTTCGAACCCGCACGTGCGAAGGTAGCCGTCATCAACAGGGATTGCGGTGACCAGGTCGGTTGCGAGCTGGGCCGGGGTCTGGAGCAGTATCTGGGCAAGTCGGCCCAGCTGGTGACAGTCGAAGATAGGCCACAGGCTTTGCAGGACGCAAATGTATCCGGTAAAAGCGATTTGACCATTATCATCCCAGCCGGATATGGGCAACGCTTCCTTGAGGCGCTTGAAGACACTGCTGCCCAAGCTCCCAGCGGCGGTAAGACGCTTAGTTTCCCGAAAGTTGAAACGGCGGCCTCCTATAATTCCAGCCGCGGCAGTCTGGCACAACTGCAGGTGGACAGCTATTTTGATGCTCTTCGTTCTGCTGTGCTTGCAGGTCCAGGACAAAACGGCTCGATGGAGCTGCATTCGTCGGCAGTGTTCAATGGTGCTGCCGCCTATGCAGTGGCCCACTATGCCGACAACCAGCCACATGTGGGCATCCATGCCAGCCCAAAGGGCGACAATAGAGCACTGTCGGAAGGCTTCGCTACGACAGTTGGCCTGGCTGCCTTTCCCTTGATGACAGCGCTGACGGTCAGCGTCGCCACGCTCTTCGCTGCGTTCAGCTCGCCTGACCGACGTCGGCGCCTGCTTGCCTCTCCAATGCGATCAAGCAGTCTGAATGGACAGGAGCTCACGGCAGCCCTCATCCTGGCAGGCATCTCCTGGGCCTACTATGTGGCACTCGTTGCCTTCAGTATGGCGGCTTCTGGGGTGTCCTTGGCTTCACTGGGCTGGGGGAGGGTGCTGCTGAGCTTTGTCGCCATGCTGATATTCGCGGTATCGGCGGCATCCTTCGGATTCATGCTTGCTCAGTTCAATCCTTCCTCTTCGCTCATAAACTCTGTAGGCGTCATCTTCGGCCTGGTGGTTATGTTCACCTCCGGGTCAAGTACTGGCGGCAGCCTGCCTCCGGTCATGCAGACCATCGGTAAACTGACTCCGGGCTGGTGGTACAACACCGCTGTCCAATCAATAGTGGATACAAGTGCGGCAGATTTGGCCTCCTGGGGTCTTCCGCTTACTGTGGTTGCCTTGTTCGCACTGGCCTATTCCTGCGTTGGTCTCATGGTCTCCCGCCTGACACGCACCCGGGCCACCCTGGTCGCTCCTGCTGGCTCCGATCCTAGTATGATCGGGTAGCTTACCTGCATTCATATAATCTTCAGGCCAGACCCATCGCTGTCCAATCTGTCGACGGTTTTGCTCGCGGTAAGTTACCGGATATAAAATTATTATTGAATAATAGAGCCAGCTGAAGTTTTAGATAGCGCCAAAGCCAAATGCAGTACAACTGAAGAAGTAGATGACATGAACATACTTGTTATTCAAGGATCACCCTATGAAGGTAGTTTTAGCCATGCCAACGCCCAGGCTTACGCACTAACTGCCCGGCGTAAGGGTCACACGGTCGAGATGATCGACCTCAGCCAAGAAGACTTCGACCCGGTGCTTCGTTACGGCTATGCCAAGCACATGGAGGACGAATCAGCACCTAAGCGTTATCAAAGCATGGTTGCCCGAGCCGATCATCTGGTCTTTGTCTTCCCCATTTGGTGGGCAGGTGAACCAGCCATCCTCAAGGGCTGGTTGGATAGGGTACTCACGCCACAATTTGCCTACCGGTATGGGAGCAGTCTCAAATCGGAGGGACTGCTCAAGGGCAAGACGGCGCAAATCATCAGCAGCAGCCATGGGCCGGCCTTCGTCTCCAAGATGCATGGTTCCACCGTGACCCGATGGAAGTATTCCATCCTAAAATTCTGCGGTATCAAATTTACTGGGGCCAGCATTCTGGGCCGCATCGACTCGAAGGTTGATACGCCTGGACGCCGCAAGGCCTTCACTCGGAAGATTTGCAAGACAGTGCCTTCAGCAAAGTAAGACCTGTCAGCCTTTAAGCGATGGTCCTTTGACCGTCAATGACGAAAAGCGCTGGCGCGGCATTCAAAGGGCATACGCCATGCCAGTCATTCGTCCGGTTTCATGGCCAGCCTGGCGATCAGACATGTCAGCAGTGTCACCATGACCACTCCAGCGATGATCAGGGTCATGGGGCAGTGGTCGATCAGCGGGCCGAAGGCGGCTTGTCCCAGCGGAATCGCACACATGCATAGACTATTGGTCAGCCCTATCACCTTGCCTATCAGCCTTGCAGGGGTATGAATCTGCTCATAGGACAGGGAAGTGATGCTGACCGTCTGCACTATTCCCGCTGCCAGAGCTATGCATCCGGTTACCAGTGCGAAGAGGACATGAGCAGGCGAATGCAGAAGCAGTCCTGCTGCAATGGGCAGGAGAACCAGGGCGCTGGCCGAGAGCAGCATGGGTATTCGTTGCAGATTGAACCAGGCTGGACGGATGGACACCAAGACGGCTCCAATCAGGCTTCCGCAGGCCAGTATTCCTTCGGCCAGCCCCTGCATGGCATTGCTCAGGCCCAGCGTGCGAGTGACCATATAGGGCAGGGCCACGTTGATGTAGGAGGCAAAGATCAAGTTGGCCGCCAGGCTGAGTCCTATGACCACTTTGAGGTTGCCATGCCTGACCAGAAATTGTGCAGCCGCTTTGGTGTCCGCGGCCAGATGGCTCACCAGTGCTCTTGGGCCTTGGGAGGAGCCCTGTGCTGGTTCGGGAATCCTGACGGCGATCCTGATCCAGACAGCAGAAATAAGACAGACCAAGGCGGCAATCCCGACCGCTTGCATGATTCCAAAGAATCCCATGACCATGCCGGCCAACACTGGTCCGATCATTCCTACGAGGGAGATCGCCTGGGAAACCAGGGCTGATGCACGGGTCAGGTCTTTTCTGTCTACCAGGCAGTGAAGGGCTGCTTGCACCGTTGGGCTGTAGCAGGCCCTATAGGCGTTGACCAGCATCATGCAGGCCACGGTCAAAAAAACGGGGTCGATTTTGTGGCCGATCAGAATGTACAAGAAGCCGGTCAATGCCGACAGAATGTCCAGCACTGCCATGGTGGACTGCTTGTGCAGTCGGTCAGCCAGAGCTCCGCCCAGGGGGGTCAGGAATATGGATGGAAGGACGGCCAGAGCGGATGCCATGCCATAGAGGGATGCCGATCCTGAGATGTTGAGCAGATGAAGGGGAAGGGCGAAGACCAAGCATGTCTGCCCTAGATTGGAGAGAATCTCAGTCGTCAGAAGAGCAACGAACGACGGTGCCAGCAACCCTTTGCCTGAGGTTTGGTTGTGATCGAGCGGGTTCATATGCTCCCCTCGCCTTCGGTCTTTTCTTTGCCGCCCCCCTTGGCATCGGTGCCGAAGGAGGCCAGCAGGTCGGAGAACCCTTGGTCCTCCAGGGGGATGCCCAGGCCCTGCAGGATAGAGAAAAAGCAAGCGGCTCTGGTGCGCAGTTCCGCCTGTGTTCCCCTACGAAAGAAGGGAAGGAGCCACATATTAGCCAGCAGGCGGAAGATCTCTGCAGTTTGTTCGACGTGGTCCACATGCATTGAACCGTCCTGGTTGCCCTGCTTGATCAGGTCGACAAAGTCGTCCCGCTCATCCACCAAGGCGGTGAATTCCATGCCGATCATCTTAGGATTGGCCTTTGGATTGAATTCGCGGAACATCAGATCCGCGGCCTCCAGCCTCTTTCGCGCCCGCTCGGGAGAGAAGAGCGACTGCAGCTGCTTCAAAGCCGTGCCTTGCTTCGACCGGGCATGGGCCTTGCTGGTCGTCTCGCTCACAGTGTTCATCAATCTATTGGCCACAGCGTCGAAGAGGTCTTCCTTGGACTGGTAGTGATGGTAAACAGCTCCCTTGCTCAAGCCTCCTGTTGCATTGATGATGTCCTGCATGCTGGTTTTGTCGTAGCCTTGGCGGGTGAAGAGCTCGGTAGCGGCTTTGATGATTCGCTCTTGCGTCAGTTCAGGGTGAGCATTGCGGGCCATAGGCGTCTTCCTTTCAGGTCGATGACGATAGGTCATCGTCGGTTGGTTGGGGGAGTCTGCTTGTCATGACTCGATATCATACCGACCGTTGGTATGAATATATCACAACATACTCTTTGCCCCAGGTCGGGCACATGTGGTTTAATGAACACTTGGTTTGCGCATTTGTGCGCAAATCTATCTGGAGTCTCAGCCCATCAATGGGTCGGCGGCCGCAAGGTCGTTCGTGCTTGGCACGGTGAAGCATTGGAGAGGCCTGACTCGACGGTTTCGGCCGTCTTCGTTCAGATAACGACAGAAGCAAGTAAGGATTGCATCAATGACTAACATTCAGCGTGCGCGTCGCCAGGTCCGCCTGTCCCGCGCTCTGGGCATCGCCCTGACCCCCAAGGCCCAGCGCCTGTTCGAAAAGCGCCCCTATGGCCCAGGCGAACACGGCCGCAGCCGCCGTCGCACCGAGTCCGACTACGCTGTCCGTCTGCGCGAGAAGCAGAGGCTGCGCGCCCAGTACGGCGTCTCCGAGAAGCAGCTGCGTGCCGCCTACGAGCGGGGCACCCACGAGTCCGGCCAGACCGGTGCAGCCATGCTTCGCGAGCTGGAGTGCCGCCTGGACAACCTGGTCCTGCGCGCCGGCATCGCACGCACCACGGCCCAGGCTCGTCAGTACGTGGTCCACCGCCATATCCTGGTCGACGGCAACATCGTGGACCGTCCTTCCTACAGGGTCAAGCCCGGTCAGACCATTCAGGTCAAGCCCAAGAGCCAGACCATGGTGCCCTTCCAGATCGCCGCAGAAGGCGTCCATAGGGACGTGCTGCCTGCAGTCCCCGGCTACCTGGACGTGGACCTGGCCTCCCTGAAGGCCACCCTGGTCCGCAAGCCTGAACCGGAGGAGATCCCGGTTCAGGTCAACATTCAGTATGTGGTCGAGTTCTACGCTCGCTGACCGCGAAAAATCTCGGGGCCCCGGTTCGTCCGGGGCTCTTTGCATGTCAGGTTCTGCCGCCCCTGTTGGGATTCGCGTGGGATAATGGGGTCATGTTGCTCCATCTGTATGCTGTCCGCCATGGACAGACTTATTTCAACCGTTACAACCGTCTCCAGGGCTGGTCCAACTCGCCCTTGACCTCATCGGGGCTCGAGGATGCTGATCGTGCGGGCCAAAGATTGAGCAAAGTGAGCTTTGCGGCCGCCTACTGCTCGGACACTACACGCGCCCAGGAGACAGTCCGCAGAATCTTGGACCAGAACCAGTCGGAGAACAAGCCTGAGCCGGTCAGCGACAGTCACTTCCGCGAGCAGTTCTATGGCTATTTCGAGGGGCAGGACATGGCCTTGGCCTGGTGGGCTGCAGGCGCGCCACATGGAGCAGGAACCTACCAGCAGATTGTGGACCAGTTCGGTCTGGCCGCCACCAGGGACTTCCTCAAGGAGGCCGACCCCTTTGGCGATGCGGAGTCCGACAGCGAGTACTGGACGCGCATTGCCGGCGGATTCGCCTTGATTGCAGCCGATCCGCATCTGAAAGATGGCGACCGCGTTCTGCTGATCTCGCACGGCAACACCCTGCTCAGTCTGGTCAACCGCTTCGGCGGCGGTCGTTACGACACCAGCTGCCGCCCGAGCAACGGAAGCGTCACAATATTCGACTTTGATACGGAAGCCCCCTTTGAGCGCGCCCTGCAGGTTCAGTCCTTCAACCGCTGAATCGGCTTCAACCGGCCGGTCGTGGCCTAGTCTGATAGACGGTGCGTGCTAGCGTTGTCCCCAGTATCGTACCAATGGAAGAGAGGTAGCAGATGGGCGTAGGAGAGATTGCCGGCCTGATAGCGGCCATTGCTTTCGCTATCCTGGCGGGGTTTCTGATCTATCCCCTGATTCGTCTAGGGAAGCTCTTCGACCAGTTGGCGCAGACCATCAAGCAGGCGGGCGACCATGTGGTGCCCACCCTGGACGAGTCCGCCAGCACGGTCACTCAGCTCAACCAGACCCTGACCGACGTCAATCGCATCTCCGCAGCGGCCTCGACCACGGCAGGCAACGTCGGCGCCCTGACCGACCTGTATGGATCAATGCTGGGCAAGCCGGTCATCAAAGTGGCAGCCTTCCTCTATGCCCTGCGCAAGACGATCTCGTCATTCCTTTCAGGTGGTCGCGGCAACGCCGAATCCAATCCCTCCACAGCAAAAAAGACCAATGACGGTCAAGGGAACGAGGGGGGGACCCGCTGATGTTCAAACGGATCTTCTGGATGGGGCTGGGCGTCACGGCAGGCGTGGTCCTGGTGACCAAGGCAGAGGCCTATGTGAGGGCCAATACCCCGAAGCGTGCGAGGGAATTCGTGCTGGGTGAGGACCAGGACCAGGTAGCCTCACGGACCCTGTCCGGTCTGGTGCGCCAGTTCACCCAGACAATGCACCAGCGGCAGGACGAGCTGGACCGCCGCTATCTGGACCGTTTCCAGGGCTGAGCCCGGGGCGGACAGGCCAAGGCAGACACGCCTGGCCGGTATAAAATCACCATATTCAGCTAAGAGTCCGGAGTGAGGGCGACCTGTTCGCACCCCGTACAACCGAGTCATTTAGACAACCCGTAATCCCCTCGGTGTTTGCCGGGTCTGAAGGAGCAGAAGCAGCATGCGCACATCGGAAATCGCCAAGCGTTTCCTCGATTATTTCCAGGGCAAGGATCATCTGGTGGTTCCCTCCGCCTCCTTGATTTCGCCCAATCCCACCACGCTCTTCACCATCGCCGGCATGGTTCCCTTCATTCCCTACCTGCTGGGGGAGCAGACCCCGCCCAAGAACCGCATGGCCAGCAATCAGAAGTGCGTGCGTACCCTGGACATTGATGAGGTGGGTAAGACCACCCGTCACGGCACCTTCTTCCAGATGCTGGGCAACTTTTCCTTCGGTGACTACTTCAAGGAGGAGGCCATCCACTATGCCTGGGATCTGCTGACCAAGCCCCAGGACCAGGGCGGCTACGGCTTCGACCCCGAAACGATCTGGGTCACCACCTACACCGACGATGACGAGGCTCGTTCACTGTGGAAGAACGAGGGTTTCGACCCAGAGCACATGGAAATCCTGGGCATGGAGGACAACTTCTGGACAACCGGCGGCCCCGGCCCCGGCGGACCGTGCTCCGAGATCTACGTGGATCGCGGCCCTGCCTATGGCAAGGAGGGCGGCCCCTCGGCAGACGAGAACCGATACATCGAGATCTGGGATCTGGTCTTCGAAAACTACGAGGTGGACAATGTCCGATCCAAGACCGACCTGCACATCGTGGGCGAGCTGGAGCACAAGAACATCGATACCGGTGCCGGACTGGAGCGTCTGGCCTACCTGCTTCAGGGCAAGCAGAACATCTATGAGACCGACGAGGTCTACCCTGTCATCCAAGCGGCCGAGAGCCTGTCTGGTCGGCACTACGGCGACGACGCCCAGGATGACGTGCGCTTCCGTGTGGTGGCCGACCACGTCCGCTCGGCCCTGATGATCATGAGCGACGGAGTCCGCCCCAGCAACGTCGGTCGTGGCTACGTGCTGCGTCGTCTGCTGCGCCGGACCATCCGCTCCATGAAGATGCTGGGCGTGGACCAGGAGGTTCTGCCTCAGCTCTTCCCAGTCTCCAAGGAGGCCATGGCCCCCAGCTATCCGGAGCTGAACGACACCTTCTCTGATGTGTCCGAATCGGCCTATGGCGAGGAGCTGTCCTTCCGCCGGACCTTGGACAAGGGAACCACCCTTCTGGATACTGCCGTCAACAAGGCCAAAAGCGGGAAGGGCGAACCTGAGGTGTCCGGCAAGGATGCCTTCACTCTGCACGACACTTATGGGTTCCCCATCGAGCTGACCCTGGAGATGGCTGCCGAACAGGGAGTCAAGGTCGATCAGGACGAGTTCCGGAAGCTCATGAACGAGCAGAAGTCCAGGGCTCGCGCCGATGCTATGAAGAAGCGGCACAACGTGGACCTGAGCGTCTACGACGATATGCGCAAGAGTCTGGCCGAGCCTCAGGTCTTCCTGGGCTACACTGACTTTTCCAGCCGGTCAACCGTCCTGGGCATCATCCAGGAGGGTAAGGGAGCGGTTCCGGCTGTCAAGGCACCTGCCCAGGTTGAGGTGATTCTGGACCGCTCGCCCTTCTATGCCGAGGCCGGCGGTCAGCTAGCCGACCAGGGTGAGATACTGGCCGACGATGGGGCCGTCCTTGAAGTGGACGACGTGCAGAAGCCCATCAAGGGGTTGACCATCCACCGTTGTCGGCTGACCGAAGGGACGCTGACCCTGCAGGCCAAGGTCACGGCCACCATCGACCGGAACCGCCGTGGCGCCATCGCCCGCTCACACACCGCAACGCACATGGTCCACAAGGCCTTGCGAGAGGAACTGGGTCCCCAGGCCACGCAGCGCGGTTCTGAGGATGCGCCCAACAGGCTGCGTTTCGACTTCCAGTGGTCGCAGGCCCCCAGCCGCCAGGCCATGGACGCAGTGGAATCCCGCGTCAACGACCGCCTGCGAGACAACCTGGCCGTGACCACGCAGGAGATGAAGTACGACGATGCCATCGCCCTGGGCGCCATGCACCTGTTCGGGGAGAAGTATGGCGACGTGGTCCGTGTGGTCTCCATTGGCGAGGACGGCTGGAGTCGTGAGCTCTGCGGGGGAACCCATGTGGACCACGTGGGCAAGATCGGCGCGGTCTCCATCATGTCCGAGGCCTCGGTGGGCACCGGCGTTCGTCGTGTCGATGCCGTAGTGGGTCAGGGGGCATACGAGTACAACGCCCGTGAGCACGCCCTGGTCTCACAGCTCTCAGACAAGCTCAACGCCCGCCCTGACGAGCTTGAGTCCAGGATCTCTGCCCTGCTGGCCAAGCTCAAGGAGTCCGATCGCCGACTGGCAGCAACCTATGAGCAGCAGATGGCCCAGGCTGTGCCAGAGCTGGCCAACCATGCTCTGCACGCCCCAGGCGAGGTCAAGATCGCCTCTCGGAATATGGAGCATTTTGGCTCGGTCGATGCCCTGCGCAAGACGGTAACCGACCTGCGGGCCCGCATGGGCGATGAATACCCGGTTGTGGTTGCTTTGGCCGGTGTCAGCGAGGATGAGAAGCCTGTCATCTTTGTAGCCACCAATCAGGCTGCACGTGACCGTGGTCTTAGGGCCGGCGACCTGGTCAGGACGGCATCCAAGGTCCTGGGAGGCGGCGGTGGTGGCAAGCCTGACTTCGCCCAGGGTGGCGGCCAGGATGCTTCAGCCATTGATCGGGCTTTGAAAGCCCTAAGCGATCAGGTCCGAGAGGGCTGAGCTCTCCCGTGGGATCACAGACAGGCGTGTGGCTGGGGGTGGATCTTGGCGAAGCCAGGGTGGGTCTGGCCCTGTCGGACCCGGAGTTGTCCTTGGCCTTTCCCGCTGGTAACATCCAGGTCCAGGGCGACTATTTTCAGGCCTTGGACCAGGTGGAAGACCTGATTATGGATAAATGTGTGTCCAAGGTCGTAGTCGGACACCCCCTGCTGCTGAGCGGCCAGGCTGGTCGCAGCGCCAAAAAGGCGGCCCGTTGGGTGAGAGCCCTGACCGGCCGCCTGCATGAGGTTGCACAATACGCAGGCGTTGCCCCTGGACAGCTGCCCAGTGTAGTATTGCGAGACGAACGACTGACGACCGTCAGCGCCCACCGTCAGCTTTATGATGCCCGCGTGGACGGGCGAAGACATCGTCCCGTGGTCGATCAGCAGTCCGCTGTTGTGCTGTTGCAGTCGGCCCTGGACGACCAACGTGCCGACAAGGAGTGCTAATTGGCCGACGACATGCAGGAATTCTTCCAGGACAAGGTCCAATGGGTTGCCGACGGGCAGGCCCCGGTTTCCGCTATGCCGCCGCGTCCTCCTCGTTCACGTCGTGAAATGCGCCGTCGGCGCGAAAGACGCAAACATCGCAAGCAGATCATGATCGTCCTCATTGCCTTGGCTGTTGTGCTGGCCACCTTCTGCGTGGTGATCCTGGTGGGCGGGCTGCGCCATGGCGCCCCTCGGATCGTAGCCACCAAGGAGGTAGCCCCCGACTATCCAGGCCCTGGCGGACAGCCCCTGGAGTTCACAGTCGAGAGCGGCCAGGGGGCTGATCAGGTGGGTGCCAATCTGGTCAAGGCCGGGGTGGTCAAGTCCACGGCCGCCTTCCTGCACGCCATCACCAGCACCCAGTCCGAATCCAGGCTCCTGCCGGGCACCTTCGATCTGCGTCTGCGAATGAAGGCCTCGGATGTGGTGGCCATTCTGACCGACCGAAGCAAGGCCGGAGGCTTCCTGCAGGTGAGAGCGGGCGAACGGGTCCGCGATGTGGTTGCCCGGGCCGCCCAGCTTTCCGGTGTTCCACAGGGAGATTTCGACGCCTTGATCCAAGCCAAGGGCGAGGACATCCTGCCCCAGGAGGCACAGGGCAACTTCGAGGGATGGTTGCAGCCAGGTGAGTACGATGTGCGCAAGGCTGGATCGGCCAAGGCCATCCTGAGCAACCTGGTCTCCAAGCGGATCGAGCACCTGGACCAGTTGGGCGTGCCCGGGGGCCAGGATCGGCAGACTATACTCAACACGGCCTCCATCACCGAGGCCGAGGTCAACAAGTCGGAATACTACAGCAAGGTGGCCCGGGTCATTGAAAACCGATTGGCCAAGGGAATGCCCTTGGGCATGGACAGCACCGTGGCGTACTCCAACAATGTCTCTGCCTTGAAGCTGACCGATGCCATGCTGAAGAATGCCAACGACCCCTACAACACCAGGGTCCACCTGGGCCTGCCGCCAGGCCCCATCGGCAGCCCTGGAGACGAGGCCATTCAGGCGGCCATGCACCCTGAGTCTGGCGACTGGCTCTATTTCGTGACCGTCAACATGGACACGGGAGAGACCAGGTTCAGCGACAACCCAGATCAGTTCAACCGCGATGTCAAGGAGTACAAGGCCTGGGAGTCCCAGCACAACGAGCAGAGCAAGTAGCGCCTTGTCCCCCTGGAATTCAGGATCTCAATTATTCGGCAGACCGCCAGTCCTAGATGGCTTCAATGACTAGAGCTATCACCGCTGCGGCTAGGATGACTGGGACATAGGCCAGCGAGAGAGGGTTGTTCGTTCTGGCCGACCTGCGGCGCCGAGTCAACCAGACCAGAGCCAGGGAAACCAGTCCCAGCAGGCCCATCATCAGCCACCAGACCAGAATGGTCGTCCATCCCAGGACAGACAGGCTCAGGGCGACCAGACCTGTAGCCGTCACGTCGCCCAGTCCCAGGGCGCCGGGTCGGACCAGGGCCAGCAGGAGCTGAAGTCCTGCACATGCCAGAGTCAGCAGCAGGCACTGCGCCAGTAGCATCGGACGACCCTTGATCAGGGAAAAGACCAGCAGGGTCACGGTCTGCAGCACCAGCCCGAAGAGCACCAGAAAACGTGGGACTCGCCGGGAGCGGATGTCTATCAGGGCCAGGAGGAGGGCGGTCAGCAGTCCCGGCGCTGGGATGAGGTAGACCATCTTCTAAGATAATCATACGTAGCCCTAACCTGGCAAACGAGGAACAAACGAGGAGCTTGAATATGTTGCGCTGGCAGACGGCAGGGGAATCCCACGGAGAGGCCTTGGTGGCCATGATGGAGGGTCTGCCCGCCGGTGTCGCCGTGTCCACCAAGGATATCGAATCGGCCTTGGCCCGTCGTCGGCTGGGCTATGGCCGTGGGGCCAGGATGGGATTTGAGCAGGACAAGGTGCGACTGCTGACCGGAGTCAGACATGGACGGACGCTCGGTTCACCAGTGGCCGTCGAGATCGGCAACACGGAGTGGCTCAAGTGGGAGCGGATCATGAGCGTGGACGAGCTGCCTGCCGATCAGGAGCCCCCGGCGACCGGTCGCAACGCCCCTCTGACCAGGCCCAGGCCAGGCCATGCCGATCTGACTGGCATGCGCAAGTACGGGTTTACGGATGCGCGTCCAGTCCTTGAGCGCTCATCTGCCAGGGAGACCGCCTCCAGGGTGGCCTTAGGATCGGTGGCTGCCGACTTCCTGCAGCAGGCCCTGGGCATACGGACCGTTTCCCACGTCATCTCCATAGCCGGAGTCGGGCTGGAGGGGCATGAGGCTACGCCCGGCCCTGAAGACGGACCCGCCCTGGATGCCTCTCCGGTCAGGACCTTGGACAAGGACGCTGAGAAGCGGATGGTGGCCAGGATCGACCAGATCAAGAAGGACGGCGACACCGCCGGTGGGGTCTTCGAGGTCATCGCTTATGGCGTGCCTGCAGGACTGGGCACTTATGCGGAGGACGATCGGCGTCTGGATGCAGCCTTGGCCAGCGCCTTCATGGGCATTCAGGCCATCAAGGGCGTGGAGATCGGTGATGGATTCAGCGAGGCTGATCGCCCCGGATCACAGGCCCATGACGAGATGGAGCCCGGTCCTGACGGCACCATCCGCAGACTCAGCAACCACGCGGGCGGCCTGGAGGGTGGCACATCCAACGGCCAGCCCATCAGGGTGAGGGCCGCCATGAAGCCTATCTCTTCGGTGCCCCGAGCCCTGCGGACGGTGGATGTGGCCACCGGCCAGCCTGCCCAGGCTATCCATCAGCGTTCCGACGTGACTGCAGTGCCTGCCGCCGCAGTGATCGGCGAAGCCATGATGAACCTGACGCTGGCACGATTCGCCTTGGAGAAGTTCGGCGGCGACTCGCTCGAGGAGGTTCGGCGCAACGCCCAGGCCTACCTCCAGTCCTGGCCCGAGCATCTGCGGTAGGGGGCGGTCTTGCATGATTGAAAGCAGCAGCATGCCCAAGGCCGTCGTCATCGGCATGCCCGGTGCGGGCAAGACCCGTTTGGGCAGGGAGACGGCCGCCCTGATCAAGGTGCCCTTCCGGGATACGGACCAATGCGTCGAGGAAGAAGCAGGTCTGTCGGTCAGCGAGATCTTCGACGGCCAGGGCGAGCAGGTCTTCCGCGGTATGGAGACCAGGACGGTCCTGGGCCTCTTGAAGGATTTTCCCAGCGGCATCCTGTCCCTGGGAGGCGGTGCTCCCATGAGCATCGAGGTCTTCCAGGCGCTGCAGGACTATCGGCGGGCTGGCGGTGCTGTGGTCTACCTGCAGATCGACCCTGAGGAGGGGATCAGCCGAGCGGCTCACTCGGATCGTCGTCCCCTTCTTCGCGGCGGCGCATCGGAGCGCTGGATGGCTCTCTATCGTGAGCGTCGCAGCGTCTACCAGGGGCTGGCTACCATCACCCTCAAATCCAGGAACACCACCCCCTGGGCCCTAGCCCGACGGCTAGCCGATGCCTTGACTGAGCGGGTGGTTCACGTCAGCGGTCCCTATCCCTATGATGTGAGGATCGGCACCGGGGTGACCGGGCGACTGCATGAGCTGCTTGGCGACCAGACCATGAGGGTGGCCCTGATTCACACCCAGCCGGTCCAGCGTCATTCCGACCATGCCCGGGCCCTGCTTCGCCAGGCCGGGTATCAGGTGGTGGATTTGACCATTCCGGACGCGGAGGCAGGCAAGACCATCCAGGTCAGCCAGGGTATCTGGGAGCGCTTGGCCACCGAGGGCTTCACCCGTTCCGACGCGGTTGTGGGATTGGGAGGGGGAGCGGCCACAGACCAGGCCGGGTTTATCGCCGCTACTTGGATGCGCGGCATCCGCTATGTGAACTGCCCCACCTCCCTGCTGGCTATGGTTGATGCCTCCACCGGAGGTAAGACCGGCATCAACATGGAGCAGGGCAAGAATCTGGTCGGCAGCTTCTACACCCCTGCCGGCGTCCTGGCTGATCTGCGGACTCTGCGGACCCTGCCCAACGAGATCTTCGTAGAGGGCCTGGGAGAAGTGGCCAAGTCCGGTTTCATCATGGACGGAGGTATTCTGCGTGAGCTGGAGGAGCGGGCTGACTGCCTGCGAGCCTTCGACGGACAGGAGTCTGACCAGTGGCTGGGCACGGTGGTCCAGGATCTGATCGAACGCACCGTGGAGGTCAAGGCCCGGCACGTCTCAGTGGATCTCAAAGAGTCCGGCTTGCGGGAGTTCCTCAACTATGGCCACACCTTGGGCCACGCCATCGAGAAGATCGAACACTTCACCTGGCGGCATGGTCAGGCCGTCTCAGTGGGCATGGTCTTCGCGGCCGAGTTGGCCAGGATCACCGGCCATCTGGATCAGGAGGCGGTCGACTACCACCGGCAGCTTCTGTCTTCCCTGGGCCTTAGAACCTGGTGGGATGGTGGCGATTTCGACCATGTGCTGACCCTTATGCATCGGGACAAAAAGGCCCGTGGCAACAAGTTGCGGTTTATCATTCTTGATGGTTTGGGCAAACCCACCCACCTGGACGACCCGCCGGTCTCGGCGCTCAAGGAGGCCTTCCAGGCCATACGCAAGGAGGAATGACAAATGGCGGAAGCCGACAAGGGCAGGCAGACGGTTCTGGTGGTCAACGGACCCAACCTGGGTCGGCTGGGTGTGCGCGACCCTGATGTCTACGGTCGTCAGGATCTGGAGACACTGACCCGGGACTGCGAACAATGGGGTCAGCAGCTGGGCCTGGATGTTCAGGTGCTGCAATCGGACGACGAGGGCCAGGTCATCTGTTGGATGCATCAGGCGGTAGACCAGGGCAGCGCGGTGGTACTCAACCCGGCGGCCTTTACCCACTACAGCTATGGACTTGCCGATGCCGCCGTCCAGGTCACCCAGGCAGGGCTGCCACTGATGGAGGTTCATATTTCCAATCCTTCATCCCGGGAGGCCTTCCGCCGACGCAGCGTCATCTCGCCGGTGGCCACCGGCACCATCACCGGCCTGGGCTTCTACGGCTACCGGCTGGCCTTGGAGGCAGTGGCTCACCTGCAGGAGAGCGCATGAGAGACAGCGGAGAGATCGGCAAGAAGCTCTCTGCACCGCCCAAGGCCATCCTTGTCCGCGGCGCCAGGGTCCACAACCTGCGCAATCTGGATGTCGACGTTCCTTTGAATCATCTGGTGGGCATCGCCGGGGTCTCGGGCTCCGGAAAGTCCTCCCTGGCTCTGGGGGTCCTCTATGCCGAGGGCTCACGGCGCTACCTGGAATCCCTGTCCACCTACACCAGGAGGCGGATGACCCAGGCCCAGCGCCCTCAGGTGGACTCGGTGCGTTTCCTGCCCCCCGCATTGGCCCTGCGTCAACGCCCGGGCGTGGGCGGCATGCGCTCCACCTTCGGCACTGCCACCGAGCTGCTTAACGTGCTCAGGCTGATGTTTTCCCGGCTGGCCAGCCACGTCTGCCCCAATGGCCATCGGCAGGAGCCCACCCTGGCAGTGGCAGCCGAGATGACCATCAGCTGCCCTATTTGTGGTGCAAAGGTGGAGCCTCCCAGCGCCGAGGAGCTGGCCTTCAACTCCCTGGGGGCCTGCCCTGCCTGCCAAGGGACCGGGACCGTGCGCGAGGTGGACGACGCCACCCTGGTTCCCGATGGCAGCCTGACCATCGACCAAGGGGCCGTGGTGCCATGGCGGACCTTCGGCTTCAACGTCCAGCCCGACATCGTGCGCGAGTTCGGAGTCCGCACCGACGTGCCCTGGCGGGATCTGACCGATCGGGAACGAAAGATCGTCTTCGAGGGGCCAGCCGAGAAGAAGCACATCACCATTACTTCAATCAAGGGTGTCCATGAGCTGGACTTCACCTTCCGCAACGCACGGCTGACCGTGACCGAGGAGCTCAAGAGAGCCAACGACGACAAGCGCCTGGCCAAGGTGTCCAAGTTCCTGACCGAACGGACCTGCCCGGACTGCAAGGGCACCCGGCTCAACCAGCGGGCGCGTCTGCCCGAGATCAACGGAGACAACCTAGCCGAGGTCACCTCCTGGCCTCTTGATCGGGTGCTGGACTGGGGTCGGAAGCTGCCGCCCACGCTGCCTGAACCTATGCGGCCCATGGCGTCGGCCCTCTGCAAGACCCTGGATGAGATGGGCAGGCGACTGATTCAGTTGGGACTGAGCTACCTGACCCTGGACCGCTCCAGCGCCTCCCTGTCTACCGGGGAGCGGCAGCGGGCCCAGCTGGCCAGGGCTGTGCGCAATGAGACCACTGGCGTGCTCTATGTGCTGGACGAGCCCTCGACCGGCCTGCATCCTGCCAACCTGGAGGGGCTTACAGGGGTCATGCGCGACCTGCTGGCCGACGGCAATTCGGTGGTTTTCGTCGACCACGACGTCAAGGTTCTGCAATCAGCCGACTATCTGATCGAAATGGGTCCCGGAGCAGGGGAGCGCGGCGGCAGGATTTTGGCCCATGGAGCCCCTGAGCAGATCGCTGCAGACCCGGACTCGCGTATTGCCGGTTTTCTGGATGGACGCGAGCCTGTTCTGGTACGGGACCGGCATCCCATGCCTGCAGAGAATGAGTGGATCCGTATGCAATCAGGACCCATTCACACAGTCCACCCTCTCGTTCTAGCCATTCCCCGTGGGTGCATGACGGCAGTGACCGGTGTATCCGGCTCAGGAAAGACAACCATGATCCTGGAGTCTCTGGTCCCGGCTTTGCAGGCCCGCATTCAGGGCGACCCCATGCCCAAGCATGTACACAGCCTGGAACCAGCGGGCATCGACAGGGTCCGGCTGGTGGACTCCTCGCCCATAGGCATCAACGTGCGCTCCACGGTGGCCACTTACTCGGGGCTGATGGTCCGGCTGCGTCGCCTCTTCGCGGCCACTGACCAGGCGAAAAAGGACAAGTTGGGCATCTCTGCATTCTCCTATAACACCGGATCCCTGCGCTGCCCCCAGTGTGACGGGACCGGGCAGATCAGCCTGGATGTGCAGTTCCTGCCTGACATCCCCATCACCTGCCCTAGCTGCCATGGTCGTCGATACCGTCCGGAGGCCGAGCACTACCGTTTGTCCACGCCGGCCCACGCGGAGCCGATGAGTCTGCCCGATCTGCTAGCCATGGAGGTGGGCCGTGCCCTGGAGGTCTTCGCACAGGGCCGCGAGTACACAGCCATCCGCCGAGGCTTGCAGACATTGAAGGACCTGGGCTTGGACTACCTGACCCTGGGGGAGGACACCCCCTCCCTGTCTGGAGGGGAGGCCCAGCGGCTGAAGCTGTCCAACGAGTTGGGCCGTAGGCAGAATGGCTCCATGTTCGTTCTCGATGAGCCCACCACAGGCCTGCATCCCTTGGATGTGCGCGTCCTGATCGGAGTACTGGAGCGCCTGGTCAGCAAGGAGGCCACGGTGGTCTTCATCGAACACGATCTGGACATGATCGCCAACGCCGACTATGTGGTCGATATGGGTCCGGGGGGCGGCGATCGAGGCGGAAGAATCGTGGCCCAAGGGGACCCGGAATCCGTGGCTCGCAACCCGGATTCGGTGACCGGCCGCTACCTGGCCGACCACCTGCATTTGAGCCGTCCTTGAATCAGTCAGTCCTCCTCGAGTGTTGGCCGGTTTCTGGTCGCTCCCGCCTGATAGGCTGAAGTTCCATGGTCAGAGAACATGGAAATCCGCAAGGGCATATTACCAAACACATTTTCGTCACCGGCGGCGTGGTCTCTTCGCTGGGCAAGGGACTGACCGCATCATCTCTGGGTCGTCTACTGAGAAGCCGTGGAATCCGCGTTCTTCAACAGAAGCTGGATCCCTACATCAACGTCGATCCAGGGACCATGAACCCCTTCCAACACGGCGAGGTCTATGTGACCGAGGATGGGGCCGAAACCGACCTGGACATCGGCCATTACGAGCGTTTCACCGACGTCTTCCTCTCCCAGAAGGCCAATGTAACTACCGGCCAGATCTACCAGTCCGTTCTGCGCAAAGAGCGGGCGGGGGAGTACCTGGGCCAGTGCGTCCAGGTCATTCCCCATGTGACCAATGAAATCAAGAGCCGCATGCGGGCCCAGGCCAGTGACGATGTGGATGTAATCATCACCGAGATCGGAGGGACTGTGGGCGACATCGAGTCCCAGCCCTTCATGGAGGCCGCTCGCGAGGTTCGTCGGGACATCGGTCCGGACAACTGCATGTTCGTTCATGTCTCGCTGGTGCCCTATGTGGCAGCCGCCCACGAGCTGAAGACCAAGCCCACCCAGCACTCGGTCATGGCCCTGCGCCAGCTGGGCATCGCCCCCGATGCCTTGGTGTTGCGCTCTGACAGGCCGCTCAACCAGGGCATCAAGGACAAGATCTCCCTGATGTGCGACGTGGATGCCGAGGGCGTGGTCAACTGCGTGGATGCGCCCAGCATCTATGACGTGCCCAAGATCCTCTATAAGGAGGGTCTGGATACCTACGTGGTGCGCAAGCTGGGGCTGCCCTTCCACGACGTCGACTGGAACGAGTGGGAGGATCTGCTGGACCGGGTCCACAACCCCCGTACCAAGGTGACCGTCGCCATCGTGGGCAAGTACATCGACCTGCCTGACGCCTACCTGTCGGTCATCGAAGCTCTGAAGGCCGGCGGCTTCGCCAATCGGTCCCAGGTCCAGGTCAAGCTGGTGGCAGCCGACACCTGCGAGACCATGGATGGCGCCCGCAAGGCCCTGGAGGGCGTTGACGGCATCGTGGTTCCCGGAGGCTTCGGCATCCGTGGCATCGAGGGCAAGATTGGCGCTTTGCGCTACGCCCGTGAGACCGGCCTGCCCGCCTTGGGACTCTGTCTGGGTCTGCAGTCCATGGTCATCGAATTCGCCCGTCACGTCCTGGAGCTGGAGGATGCCAACTCCTCGGAGTTCGAGCCTGACTGCGAGAACCCGGTCATCGCCACCATGGAGGAGCAGAAGGAAATCGTGGCCGGCCATGGCGACATGGGCCACACCATGCGGCTGGGCGCCTACCCGGCAGTGCTCAAGCCCGACTCCCTGGTAGCCCGGCTCTATGGCTCCACTGAGATCTCAGAACGCCACCGCCACCGCTATGAGGTCAACGTCGCCTACAAGGAGCGGCTGGACAAGGCCGGCCTGCACATCTCAGGCACCAGCCCGGACGGGCAGCTGACCGAGTTCGTGGAGCTCTCCCAGGACCAGCACCCCTTCTATGTGGGTACCCAGGCCCACCCGGAGTTCAAGTCCCGGCCCACCAAGCCGCATCCTCTCTTCACCGGCCTGGTCAAGGCCAGCCTGGAGCACGGAGGCCAGGAGGCGGCCTGAAGTCAATTCCTTTTGGACTCTTCCGGTAAGATCGCCCGTTTCCCTCTTATAGGGAAGCGGGCGATTGTCCATATCGGCGCTTTCGCCGAAAGGAAGGGTCGGATTCCTTAGAGAGCGTAAGCCCGGGTCTGGCGGTTCACCAGTGCCACGGTTATCCTGTAAAGGTGTGATCGGCCGCATATGGTGGCCGTGCGTGTGTTAGGAGGTCTCAGCTCGTGGACAGCACCTCGCAGCGGACAGACACATCGCGGGATGTGGAAATGAGCCAATATGTGGCCGACCGCTCCCGCGTCAATGAAGAAAAAATCAAAAAAGACGACCAGATCATCTCCGAGTTCGGCGACTACACCTATGGCTGGCACGACTCCGATGATGCCGGTCGCAACGCTCACAAGGGCATCGACGAGGACGTGGTCCGGGCCATCTCGGCCGACAAGGGCGAGCCTGACTGGATGCTGCAGATGCGACTCGAGGGCTATCGGGCTTTCATGGACAAGCCCATGCCCAAGTGGGGCGTGGATTTAAGCGGGTTCGATGCCGACGACTTCAAGTACTACGTCAAGCCCTTGAAGGAGCAGGCCAAGGACTGGAAGGAACTGCCCGACGACATCCGCACTACTTACGACCGGCTGGGCATCCCCGAGGCCGAGAAGAAGCGGCTGGTCTCCGGT
The DNA here is from genome assembly GCF_026537385.1 of Bifidobacterium sp. B4079. Taxonomy (NCBI): domain Bacteria; kingdom Bacillati; phylum Actinomycetota; class Actinomycetes; order Bifidobacteriales; family Bifidobacteriaceae; genus Bifidobacterium; species Bifidobacterium sp. B4079. The sequence goes on from NZ_JAFNMH010000001.1 coordinate 413,143, forward strand.
GTAGCCGCCCAGTACGAGTCCGAGGTCATCTACAATTCCATCCGTGACGACCTGCGCAAACAGGGGGTTATCTTCCTGGATACGGATACGGCCCTGAAAGAGTACCCGGACCTCTTCCGCAAGTACTTTGCCACGGTCATTCCCCCGGACGACAACAAGTTCGCCGCCTTGAACACGGCGGCCTGGTCGGGTGGCTCCTTCGTCTACGTGCCCAAGGGAGTCCATGTGGACATCCCCCTGCAGGCCTACTTCCGGATCAACACGCCCAACATGGGCCAATTCGAGCGCACGCTGATCATCGCCGACGAGGGTTCCTACGTCCATTACGTGGAGGGCTGCACGGCCCCCATCTACTCCACCGACTCCCTGCATGCGGCCAATGTGGAAATCGTGGTCGAGCCTCACGCCCGTGTGCGCTACACGACGGTCCAGAACTGGTCCAACAACGTCTACAACCTGGTCACCCAGCGTGCCTATGTACGCGAGGGCGGCACCATGGAGTGGGTGGACGGCAACATCGGGTCCAAGGCGACCATGAAGTACCCGGCCTGCATCCTTGCCGAGCCCTACGCCAAGGCCGAGACCCTCTCCCTGGGCTTCGCCGGCCAGGGACAATACCAGGACACGGGCGCCAAGATGATTCACCTGGCACCCCACACCTCCTCAACCATCGTCTCCAAGTCCATCTCCCGCAACGGGGGAAGGGCCGCATACCGGGGCCTGGTCAAGATCATCAAGGGTGCCGAGAAGTCCTCTTCTTCGGTGGTCTGCGACGCCCTGCTGGTGGACGACTACTCCCGGTCGGACACCTACCCGCACGTGGACGTTCGCGAGGACGACGTGTCCATGGCCCACGAGGCCACCGTCTCCAAGGTCTCCGAGGACCAGCTCTTCTACCTGATGAGCCGCGGTCTGGAGGAGAAGGAAGCCATGGGCATGATCGTGCGGGGGTTTGTGGAGCCTATCTCCCGGCAGCTGCCCATGGAGTACGCGTTGGAGCTCAACCGCTTGGTCGAATTGCAGATGGAGGGTTCGGTAGGCTGATGTCACAGAAGAGCGAAATAACCATTCCGCATGCGGATCCCAAGGACCCATACGCTTTCCCGGCAACCATGCCGTCCAGCGCCGACAAGGAGCCCCGCTCCTTCAATCCTGACGACTTCCCCATGCCCACCCGCAAGCAGGATGACTGGCGGTTCACCCCCATCGACCGAATGGAGGAGTTCTTCGCTGTCTTCAAGCCCAGCGGTCTGACCAGGGTCTCGGTCACCATGATCGACGGGTCCGTCCCTCCCGCAGATCAGGTCAGCTTCAGCCAGATTCCCATGGCTCAGGCTCCCTGCGGCACTGTCCTCAAGCCCAGCGACCGAGCGGCAGCCGTGGAGTGGGCGAGCGGCAAGCAGGCGACTGTGGTCAACCTCAGAGGCACCTTGGATCAGCCCGTGCTGGTCCGTGTCAATGGCGGCGGCCCCGAGTTGGATGCCTTCCACTTGGTCATCAAGGCAGAGGCGGGCACCAAGGCCGATCTGGTGGTCGAGCACCAGGGCCAGGCACGTCTGGCTGAGGGCGTTGAAATCGACATCGGTGACAAATCGCAGATGTCGACCACCTTCATCCAGGAGTGGGACAAGGGCAGCAAGCATGTAGGCAACCATCGCATTCACCTGGGAGCCGAGGCCTCCCTGCGTCACTCTGTAGTCAGCCTGGGCGGCGATGTCGTGCGGCTGCGCATGGACCAGGACTTCGGCGGCGAGCAGGGCGACCTGAACATGTTGGGTATCTACTTCGTCGACCCCGGCCAGCACATGGAGCACAGGACCATGGTGGTGCACAACCATCCCAACTGCAAGTCCCGCGTGGTCTACAAGGGGGCCCTGGATGGAATCGGCGCGCACACCACCTGGGTGGGTAATGCGCTCATTCAGCCCACCGCGCCTGGAACCGACTCCTACGAGCTCAACCGGAATCTGGTGTTGACCCCTGGGGCCATCGCGGATTCCGAGCCCAACCTGGAGATCGAGAACGGCGACATCATCGGGGCAGGCCATGCCAGTTCGGTTGGGCGCTTCGACGACGAGGAGCTCTTCTACCTGCAGTCCCGCGGCATCCCCGAGCAGGAGGCCCGCAAGCTGGTGGTTCGAGGCTTCTTCGGAGAACTGGTGGAGGAGATTGACGTCCCCAGCGTCTCCGGGCACCTGATGGGGGTCATCGACCGCAGGCTGGCGGCCGGCGAGGATCAAGAGATGCAGCACGTTTTGGAGGAGAACTGACATGTCCACATTGGAAATCAAGGATCTGCACGTCTCAGTGGAGACCAAGGAGGGTCGCAAGCAGATCCTCAAGGGGGCCACGCTGACCGTCCACTCCGGTGAAACCCACGCCATCATGGGGCCCAACGGGTCGGGCAAGTCCACCCTGGCCTATACATTGGCCGGCCATCCCAAGTATGAGGTGGATTCGGGCCAGGCCCTGCTGGATGGGCAGGATCTGCTCAAGATGACCCCGGACGAGCGGGCCAAGGCAGGGCTCTTCCTGGCCATGCAGTACCCGGTAGAGGTGCCTGGCGTGTCCATGACCAACTTCCTGCGTACTGCCAAGACCGAGGTCGACGGCAAGGCCCCGGCCATCCGCCAGTGGACCAAGGATCTGAATGATGCCATGAAGCGGCTGCGCATGGATCCCAAGTTCGCCCGGCGCTCGGTAAACGAAGGCTTCTCAGGCGGCGAGAAGAAGCGGGCCGAGGTCCTGCAGCTGGAGCTCCTCAAACCTAAGTTCGCCATCCTGGACGAAACCGACTCCGGGCTTGACGTGGACGCTCTGCGCATCGTCTCCGAAGGGGTCAACAGGGCCAAAGGGAAAACCGGCATGGGCGTGCTCATGGTCACCCATTACACCAGGATTCTCAAGTATATCCAGCCTGACATCGTCCACGTTTTCGCCGACGGTCGCTTTGTGAAGACCGGCGGTCCCGAGCTGGCCGACACCCTGGAGGAGACCGGGTACGACCAGTACCTGCCAGAGGGCGCCGACTCCGAATCGGCCCTGGCCTGAGGATAAGAGAAGAGGTCCGCAATGGTCATTGATGACAGCATTCGGCAGCAGTTTCCGATTCTGGACCAGCAGGTGCATGGCCACCCCTTGGTTTATCTGGACTCGGCTGCCACTGCCCAGAAGCCCCTGGCGGTCATCGATGCCGTTCGGGATTTCTACCTGAAGGACAATGCCGGGGTGCACCGGGGCGCCCACGAACTGGCTGCCCGCAGTACCATGGCCTTCGAGCATGCACGCTCACGCGTGGCCGCCTTGGTCGGCGCAGAAGGCCAGGAGGGCGGCGAGGAGATTGTCGTCACCGCCGGGGCCACGGCTGCTCTGAACCTGCTGGCCACCGCCTTCGGCAATGCCAGCCTGGGTCGTGGAGGCAAGGCGGCACGTAGATTCGCCCTGAAGCCCGGGGATGAGGTCGTGGTCAGCAAGGCCGAGCATCACTCGGTTCTCCTGCCCTTCCAGGAGCTCTGCTACCGGACCGGGGCAGTCCTCAAGAGTTTCGATCTGGACCCGGATGGCCGTGTTCTGGCCGATACCGCCGACCAGGTCATTACCGAGCGGACCAAGGTGGTCGCCGTCACCCATGTCAGCAATGTGACCGGCGCCATTACTGACATCAAGCCCATTGTCCGCCGTGCCCATCAGGTGGGTGCCCTGGTGGTGCTGGACGTATGCCAGTCGGTGCCTCACCTGCCTATCGATCTGCACGCCATGGACGTGGACTTCGCTGCCTGGAGTGCGCATAAGATGTATGGCCCCACCGGCGTGGGCTTCCTCTATGGCCGCCGAGAGCTGCTTGAGGCCCTGCCACCGGCGTCATTCGGCGGATCCATGGTGGAGCTGGCCTATCTGGACCGTCCAGCCAGCTATATGGATCCGCCAGCCCGGTTTGAGGCTGGCACCCAGCCGGTTGCACAGATGATTGGCGCTGGCGTAGCTGCCGATTGGCTGATGGATCTGGGCATGGAGAACGTGGCTGAACACGAGAAGGCCATCGCCATTGGTCTGTTGAGGGTGGGGGAGTTGGATGGGGTACGTATCCTAGGGCCGACCACTCCAGAGGACCGGATCGGCACGGTCGCCTTCGACGTGCAGGGGGTCCATCCCCACGACGTGGGCCAGTATGTGGATTCGCGCGGCATTGCCATCCGCGTAGGACACCATTGCGCTCAGCCGGTCCATCGACACTTCGGTCTGATGGCCTCCAACCGGGCCTCGACCGGTGTTTACAATACTGTGGCCGACACGGATGCCCTGCTGGATGCCGTTTCCGGAGTCCGCAGGTTCTTCCGGGTGGCATGAGGGTCTTCACCGGCAGCGCATCGACGGTTTTGGCTAAGACATACTGGTAGGTTTAAGGACATGGCAGATTTCGGGATGGATGACGAGGATCTGGAGCAGATGTACCAGGAGGTGATCCTGGACGCGGCAAGGGATCCTCACGGGCGTGTAGGGGATCAGGCTGATGGGGGAGAAGACTCTGACGGCGACGGCGTGACCATCAGGGTGGAGCACGAGGCCTGCCTGGCTGCCGAGTCCCATCAGTTCAATCCCACATGCGGGGATCAGGCAACCATTCATGTGGAGGTGGCGCCTGGCGAGCAGGGCGGCCCCGACCTCATCCAGCGAATCGTCTGGCAAGGTTCAGGCTGCTCCATCAGCCAGGCCAGCCTGTCCATCATGGTGGATCTGGTCCAGGGGCAGACCGTTGACCATGCCATGGACCTGGCTGCTGACTTCCGCAAGCTTATGGAATCGCGCGGAGCTGGCATCGAGGATGAGAAGGCGCAAGATGCCCTTGGCGATGCCATGGTCTTCCAGGGCGTGTCCAAGTATCCCATGCGAATCAAGTGCGCCCTCCTGGGTTGGGAGGGCATGAAGGCCTCGGTGGCCCAGGCCCTGTCAGCTGGGCGGGTGGGCGACAAAGCTGTGAAGGAGGAGCAGGCATGAGCGGCAACACGAATCTGGTGCCCGAACCCCAGGACTCCATCCTGGCCTCGGTGGGCAGGGCCATCAGCGATCCAGACACGGCACAGGCCTTGGCTGGCAATCCCCTGGGCGCAGAAACGGTTCTGAAGTCGGCCGAGGGAGGTTCCATGCGTCAGGTCGATGGTCAGGCGAACAAGGAGTCTGATTTGGCCAAGGCCGGCGATCAGCGCGCCGACCAGACTGCCCCTGAAGTCTTCCCCGAAGGTGTGTCAGCGGACCAAGGCTCGAATGACCAAACTTCGGCTAGCGAGCAGGTCACCAATAGCGAGAAAACAGTTGACCAGAATGCCGCTGAAGCTGAGGCCGCCGCTGAGGAGGCCATCCCTCTCAAGGCCGTCGACGACATCGGCCGGGCCACCGCCGAGGATGTCAGGGAGGCCCTGCACCAGGTCATCGATCCCGAGCTGGGCATTGATGTGGTCGACCTAGGACTGGTCTATGGCATAGAAATCGACGAACTGGGAAGGGCCATCATCACCATGACCCTGACCACGCCAGCCTGCCCGCTGACAGACCTGATTGAGGACCAGTGCGCTAGTGTCCTGGCGGGCCTGGTCGAGGAGTTCCGCATTGACTGGACCTGGTCGCCGCGTTGGACCCTGGACATGATCACGCCTGAGGGTCGTGAGCAGCTGGCCGCCATCGGCTTCAACTTCGAGAACATGCCCACCTATCAGTGAGGCCATCTGTCAGGTAGGTCGTTTCAGGTCCTTCCATGCGATTATACTGATGATTCCGGTCCGCCGTGACCGGCACGGCGCATGAGAGAAAGCACAGTGAAATGGCATTGACCATGGGCTGGAAACTTCATGGCGACGGGAAAACATTGGCTCCGGGCGAGGTAGTAGAACCGGATGAGCGACTCACATGGCCACGTACGGCCGGGATCGGTGCCCAGCACGTCATCGCCATGTTCGGTTCCACTTTCCTAGTCCCTATTCTGACCGGATTCGACCCCTCCACTACCCTCTTCTTCACGGCCATGTCTACGGCCCTCTTCCTGCTTATCAACCATAACCGTCTGCCCTCCTACCTGGGCAGCTCTTTCGGTTTCATCGCCCCGGTCCTGGCAGTGACCACCGCCCACAAGGGTCTTGCTGTGGCCTCCTTCGGGATCATGGTCACCGGCGCCTTGCTCTTCCTGATTGGCCTGATTGTCCACTTCGCAGGCTCGCGATGGATCGATATGATCATGCCCCCGGTGGTCAACGGCGCTATCGTGGCCATCATCGGCTTCAATCTGGCCCCCTCGGCCTGGAAGAATTTCAAATCGGCCCCGCTGACCGCCCTGGTCACCCTAGTGGCCGTCATGCTGATAGCCGTGCTCTTCAAGGGCTTGATCGGCCGTCTCAATATTCTTCTGGGCGTCATCGTCGGCTACATCTTTGCGGTCGCCCAGGGCCAGGTCGACTTCGCAGCTGTGGAAAAGGCCGCCTGGTTCGGTCTGCCTCACTTCCACACTCCTCAGGCCGACCCTTCAGTCTTGGCCATGTTCATCCCTGTGGTGCTGGTCCTGGTGGCCGAGAACATCGGTCATGTCAAGTCTGTGGCCCTGATGACCGGGCGCGATTATGACGATCAGATCGGAACCGCCCTTATGGCCGACGGTCTGGGCACTACGCTGGCCGGGCTGGGAGGAGGCTCGGGCACCACCACCTACGCAGAGAACATCGGCGTCATGGCTGCCACCAAGGTCTATTCCACAGCCGCCTACTGGTGCGCCGCCATCTTCGCCTTCCTGCTCTCCCTCTGTCCCAAGTTCGGTGCCGTCATCAACACCATTCCCACCGGCGTTCTGGGCGGGGTCACCACCATGCTCTACGGCATGATCGGCATGCTGGGCATCCGCATCTGGGTTGAGAACAAGGTGGACTTCGGCAAATCCGTCAACATGACCGTGGGCGCCGTCGTCATGATCGTGGGCATCGCAGACTTCACCTTCGCAGTGGCTGGAGTCAGCTTCAACGGCATCGCTATTGGCTCTGTGGCTACTCTGGCCATGTATCACGGTCTCAAGGCCATCGGTCGCTGGCGGGGAACTATCGACCCGGACGACTACATCCATGAGGATTCGCAAGCCGTCTCCCAGCAGAGCTGATTGCGCCATGTCCGCCCGACATTCCCTGGTTGCCTGATGCTCGAACCTTAACTGCTGACAAGTATCGCTGACGCCAAAGATTGTCCGGTATTAAGTACGAAGCCATGCAGTGAAGAGACTCAGGGCAGCAGGAATTCGCTACGCAGCAGAGGGCTCAGTTGGTTGGCTGGCTTAGTCAGCTGGCAAGGCTCGGCTAGCATGCCTGCTGGGGTCTGGTTGCGTAGAAGGCCACAGCGCTTGATGCAGCCACGTTCAGACTGTCCACGTCGTGGCTCATGGGGATGCGCACGGTCAGGTCCGCCCGGGCGATGGTCCTGTGGCTGAGCCCGTCGCCTTCTGTGCCGAATATCAGGGCCAGACGATCGATTTGATCGGGCCCGGGTCTTAGACGCTCGGCCAGATCATCCAGGCTGATGGCATCCCGGTTCAGGGCCATGGCTGCAGTGGTGAAGCCCAAATCGTGCAGTTGGCGCATGCCCTGGTCGGGCCAGGCGTGGACGTCGTCGCCACCAATCCTTGTCCAGGGAACCTGAAAGACCGTGCCCATGGAGACTCTCGCGGCCCTGCGGTAAAGGGGATCAGAGCAGGAGGGGGTGACCAGGACCGCATCTACCTGCAGGGCCGCCGCAGAACGCATCAGGGCGCCGATGTTGGTGTGATCAACAATGTTCTCCATGACGGCCACCCGTCTTGCCGAGCGGCAGATATGCTCGACTGTGGGCAGCGGCCAGCGTCTCATGGCCGCCAGCGCGCCCCGATGCAGCCGGTAGCCGGTGATGGTCTTGAGCTGTGCGGGGCTGGCTACGTAGACGGGAACGTTGGGCCCGAAGGCAGCGTCCACCTGGTCGAACATGGAATGCATCCCCTCCAGCCAGGTCTCTTCCACCAGGAAGGAGATAGGCTCAACCCCGGCATCCAGGGCGCGGGCGATGACCTTGGGGGACTCGGCGATGAACAGGCCCCTGGCAGGCTCCAGACGATTGCGCAGCTGCGGCTCGGTCAGCCTGGTGTATGCCTCGATTCTTTCATCGTCTATGGAGTCGATTCTCACCTTGAGCACGCCTGCAGCTCCTTTTCCCGGTCCTGAGAACAGCATAGGCGGCGCAACCGAAAACATCCGGTCGCGTCGCCTAAGGCAGTTGAAATTCAGCCCAGGTAAGCTATCACTGCCTCTCTTGTGCAGCCTGACTATCGGCGGCAGCAATGCGCTTTGCGATGTCGCCCTGAGGGCCAAGCTCCGGCAGCAGCAGGACGAAGACATCGGAGAGCAGGAAGATCATGCTTTCCAGCCCCAGGTTGAGCACGTAGTTGCCCTTGCTGATCGAGGAGATGATGATAGGCAGCAGGAAGGCGCAGAGAAGACCAACAGTGCTGACCAGACCACCGGCGCTTCCGGCATACTTGCCGCGAATCTCAGGCAGGGCGAAGGGCATGGCCTGGACGATGGGGCCGTTTATGGCACCAAAGGCGCCTGAAATGAACATGATGCAGCAGAGCAAACCCACAACAGGGGCCTTCTTCAGCATCAGCACCACTGCCCAGAAGTAGACCATGAGTGCCGTACCCACCAGAATGGTGGCGAAGAGGTAACCCTTCCACTTGCCAAGACGAGAGCTGATCATGGGCCCGACGATGGATCCTGCGATGGAGCCCAGGGCCGCTGCTGAGGCGACAAGACCGGCTGATGTCTTGTTGAAGCCGTTGTTGTTGATCAGCGTTTGGGGAATGAATCCAGCGAAGGCGGTAGATGCAGCCATGGAGCAGCCGTAGCAGAGGGCGATCAGCCAGACATTGCGGCTCCGTGCTGCGACGTTAAAGTACTTGAGCGGAGAATCGGTGGCTGGTGGCAGATGCACTCCTTCAGGAGCGTCACGAATCAGAAAGACCCAGAGCAGGCTTGCCACCGTCAGGATGATAGCTGCGCTCAGATAGGAGTTGCGCACCGAGAACCGGGGAGCAACCATTTGGGCCAGAATGACCCCGATGCCGGCCGATCCATAGAAGAATCCCATGGCAATCTGCGTCTGATCGCCGAACCAGACGCTGAGGATCTTGACCAGATTGGCGTTCAAAGCCGCAATGCCGGCCCCCAGCAGGAACATTGAGAGCATCTGCAGCGGGAAGTTGAGGCCGAAGGTCCTGATGTAGGCGCCGACCACGGCTATGGCCAGACCGGTCAGGACTACCTTCTTGGGGCCAACACGGTCACCGATGGTGCCCATGGGGATGCTGAGAAATACTGCAGTCAGCATGGGCATGAGCAGCAGCGTCGAGAATCCGGCTTGGTCGATGTGCAGCATGGGCATCAGGTAGACCGCCAGAGCGGATATCTGGTACTGCATGTAGTTGGACAGGATGCCGATCAGGCAGACCACGGCCGCGATGACCCAGCGGTAATTGGATGATTTTCGAGTGTTCATGTTCTCTCCCTCCACGGTTTACGTGGAACAGGCAGCTTAGTGACGGTCTCCATCCAACAGGCACTCCTCGAATGCCGGACGGAGCAGATCGATGTTCTCCTTGTTGACGTCCCGGCGCAGGTTCCAGCCGTTTTCGTCGATGACCATGGTGTCTGGATGGTCGATGCTGTAGGGCTTCCAGGCATCGCCTACGCCGCTGACAGGATGGCCGGTGGCGGCGAAGGAGCACCAGGCGTCGTTCATCTCGTCCGACAGATGCATGGGCGGCACCTCGCCGGTCAAGGTCTCGGGCAGGTCAGGCCGTTGGGTGTTATGCAGCACGAAGGGCAGTTCAATGGCATGGCATGATCCCATTCCGGGGATCTTGGAGGCGTAGGTGAACAGGTACTGGTAGACGGTGCTGTACTTGGACTGGTACTCGCACATGAGGTTGGTGCCAACCCTGAAGCCGATCTGGTTGGCGTACTCCAAGTAGCGCTCGGCGGGATCTTCTCCTGGGTGGGCCTGCTCCCAGAGCTTCTCGTAGTGTTCGGAGTCCAACTTGCCATCAAAGTGGAAGATAGCCTGGTGGTGCCAGAAGTCAGGCATTTCGTTGCCAAAGTCCTTGAAGTAGAGCTTCCAGTAGGCAAACTCGTCGGCGTTGCAGCCCAGCATGATCTCTACGTCCTTTGCGGCACCGTCCTTGAATGCCTGTAGGGGCTTGGCCGGAAGGTAGTCGCCATCGGTGGTGGGAGCGAAGATCAGCGAGATCTCATGGATGTGCTTGGTAAAGAACTCTCCGGTGAACTTCATCATGATGTCGCCGACAGGCAGGGCCGCCAGCTCCTGGGCAGTCTTGCAACCCATCATCTCCATGAACTCGCGTGCGTAGGGAGCCGTGGATTCCGGGGTGTTGTAGAGCTGGATGGGGCCGGATTCGCCGATGGCTCTTTGGAAGAGCCCCTTGGCAGCTGGAGCGACGGTCAGCAGCATAGTGGAGCCTGAACCGCATGATTCGCCAAAGAGGGTGACCCGGTCAGGATCTCCGCCGAAAGCGGCGATGTTCTCCTGAATCCACTGCAGGGCGGCGACCTGGTCCATGAGTCCCAGATAGCCTGACTGCCGGTATTCGTCGCCCCCAGGCAATCCGGCCAGGTTCATGTACCCGAAGAGGTTGACCCGGTAGTTGATGGTGACATAGACGACATCGTTGCGCTTGGTGAAGTTGCTTCCGTCGTACATGGGGTCGGACGAACCGCCCTCGACGTATGCGCCGCCGTGGATGAAGACCATGACGGGCAGCCTTTGGGCGCCCTCATGGCCGACCCAGACGTTCAGGGTCAGGCAGTCCTCGCTCTGCTGGCGGCGTGAGGCATACATGACCGGGTCGTATTTTTGCAGGGCGGAATCCCCGAAGTGAGTGCAGTCGTAGTCGCGGTGCTCGGGATCCAGATGCTCCGGGGCCTTCCAGCGGCGTGCGCCCACGGGAGGTTTGGCGTAGGGGATGCCCAGGTAGGCGACAGTCCCCTGAGAGGTGGTGATGCCATGGTAGGTGCCAAATTCTGTGGTGACAGTTGGCATGATTTTCCTTTCCAGGAAGTAATGATCGGTCGGCGGCTGTGTCCCCGTCGACCCTGGATAAATGTCACCCTATGGCCTGGTGTCAGTCGAAGGTCAAATCGGGTGGAAGGGCAGTGTGCAGCTTTGGGTCTGAAGATTCATATAGGGGGCAAAACACTGACAGAACGAGGATTTCAGGCTGATACGATGGATTACGTCCATAAAGATGCAGGGGGAGGGGAGTATGGAAAAACCCTAGGGTCGGACCAGACCCGTGCAGGAGGCAGCCATGGAAGCCGAGGTAGATGACACAGAGAGCCTGATCGAGGAGGGCTACACCATCCGTCAGACGGCACGCTTGTACGACATCACCACTGAGACCCTGTATTACTACGAGCAGATCGGGCTGGTGGTGCCCCGACGCAATCCGGTCAACGGTTATCGACTTTATGGGCCGGACGACTTTGCTCGGCTCAACGTCATACAGGCCCTTCGGAAGCTGGATTTCAGCCTGGACCGCATAGGACATTACTTGAAAAATCGCACCTTCGATGCCACCCTCTCGCTGATTGACGAGGAGGTGGAACGTGTTGACAGCCAGATGCGGTATTTGGCCTCCATCAAGCGTGGCCTCTTGAGCAGCCTGCAGAAGTATACGCATGCCATGACTTCCATATCCCCGGCACGGACCGTAATCGTCCACCGTCCCTTGCGTCACTGCGCCCTGGTGGCGGACCACATGATCGGCTACGACAGGATACCCTTCGCATTCGCCCACTACACGGCACTGCACCACGAGACGCTGCAGATCCTCAATACGCTGACCTGTTATCAAGTGGATGCTTCACGTCCGGTCAAGGGCTGGTTCCCGCCCAAGGCCATCCTGCTCTACTGCCCCGATCCAGGGTTCAGCGGTGATTATGATCTGCCAGCCGGCACCTATGCCTCCTGCACCTTTGTGGGCAGTTTTGCTCGCTGCAGACAAATCCATGGCAAGATGCTCGAAGATCTAAAGACCATGGGCTACCGTGTGGACGGAGATCCCCTGGAGTTCTGCCTCATCGGCGAATACGAGTCCAACGACTTCGATGAATATGTGAGCAGGATGGAGATCCCTGTAGCCTCCAACGACCTGGAATCGAGTGTCCGGAACGGGAGTTGAACCCGTACGCCTGTATATATATAGGCACTAGCACCTCAAGCTAGCGCGTCTACCATTCCGCCACCCGGACAGGTGCGTAATTGCAACGGAAATAATCATAGCATCTTGGGCGGAATCACGCACTGAGCGATTGGGGGAGCGTGTCGCCACGGAGAGTGCTTTTTCGGCGGCGGGCTGTAGCCTAACATCATGACTGCACCCCTCTTCCTGCTGGATCCCGACCACGATGATTCCCCACTGGCCAGCGATGAGCTCCATGCTGGCTGGCGTCTGACCCTGCCCGAGCACGTTTGTCGCCATGCCTTGGGTTCCATGAGGCTGAAGAACGGGGACCAGCTGGATTTATCAGACGGGAGCGGACTGCGCATCAGCGCCCTGGTCAGAGATGCCTCAACCGGCCTGGTGGAGGTCACCGCTGTGGGCCGGCAGGCGTCTCCCGAGAAAGAACTGATTCTGGTCCAGGCCCTGGCTAAGGGCGGCAGGGACGAGCAAGCCATAGATATGGCCACCCAGATCGGCGTGGATAAAGTGATGCCCTGGCAGGCTGATCGGTCCATAGCCAAATGGAGGCCAGGCCGCAACGACCGGCACTGGCAGGCCGTCTTGGAAGCAGCCACTGAGCAGAGCCGGAGGGCCTACCGTCCTCGGCTGCTGGGCAAGGTGGACAGCCGTGGTCTGGCCGCCTGGTGTCGGAAGGCCACCGATGAGGGAGGCCTGGTCCTGGTGCTGCACCAGGACGCCGACCTTGGTTGGGATGCGGTCCGCAAACGCGTAGACAAGCTGCCAAAGAGCTCGTCGGTCGCCGTGGTTGTGGGTCCTGAAGGCGGAATTGCCGATCAGGAGGTCCAGACCATGATGAGGGAGGGGGCCCTGGCAGTCCGGTTGGGGGACAACATCCTTCGGGCTGCACTGGCTGGACCTGTGGCCCTGACCCTGCTGGCGGACATGCTGGGTCGCTGGCAGTCAGAGGCCCCTGAGCCCAGCGCATGAAGTCGCACGCAATATACAACCTCGACAATAAGATGGAAAACAGCGAAAACACCAAAAACAGCAATTTCGGCAAACAGTAAGGAAGCAAGGAGTGGTCATGAGCGATGACGATCGACAGGAGGACTGCATTTTCTGCAGAATCGTGGCAGGGGAGGTCCCCAGCGAAAAGGTCTATGAGGATGAGACCGTCTACGCTTTCAAGGATGCCAACCCCAAGGCCGCCGTCCATGTCCTGATCGTCCCGCGTCACCACTATGCGTCGGTGGCCGACCTGGCCAAGGCTGATCCCGACACTCTGGCCCACATCGTCCAGGTGGCGCAGCAGATCGCCGATCAGGACTATCATGGAGCCTACCGGCTGATTTTCAACACGGGGGAGGATGCCGGCCAATCAGTCTTCCATGTCCACGCACACGTCCTGACCGGACAGGTGTTGCCCGAGTGATGCCCGTGTTCACCATCGTCATCGTGCAGGAAGGGAATCCGTGGCGGTAACTACGCGAACCCTGGAGATTCCGGAGGGGATCGACCCGGTTCAGGTGCTGGGGCCGGAGGATGCAGTCATCGACAGGATTGAGCGCGCCTTCCCGGCAGTGTCCATCCTGGTTCGTGGCAACCGGATCATGCTGCAGGCTCAGGACCGGCAGGGGGACGTTCAGGCGGCTCAAATACGGGACCTGCTGACCGAACTCATGCAGACAGCCGACCAGGTCCCAGTGGATGCCGATCAGGTGGGGCGAATACTGGACCATCGCCGCTTGGGGACGGCCGACGCAGCTGATTACTCCCCACCAGAAGGGCGGACAATTAACATTATAGGCCGCAATTATCAGGAGACAGCCATTGCAGAGTCCGAGGGGGACAACACACTGGACGGCATCGGCCAACTCCGCCAGGCGGCCCCCGCTGCAGTTCGTCGCCGCCCTCTGACCCAGGCCTCCAAGGGTCCGATCAGGCCCAAGACTGCTGGTCAGTCTGCTTATGTGGCCGCCATTGAAACGCATACCATCACTTTCGGCATCGGCCCGGCCGGCACCGGCAAGACCTATCTGGCGGTGGCCAAGGCTGTGCAGGAATTCCGGGCCGGGCGCATCGGGCGCATCATTCTGACCAGGCCTGCCGTGGAGGCGGGGGAGAGCCTGGGCTTCCTGCCTGGCACCCTCAATGAGAAGGTAGACCCCTATCTGCGGCCCCTCTACGATGCCCTGGCTGACATGCTGGGCACCTCGCGGCTCCATCGGCTTCTGGCTGATGAGACCATTGAGGTTGCCCCGTTGGCCTACATGCGCGGGCGTACCCTGAACGATGCCTTTGTGATCCTGGACGAAGCGCAAAACACCACCCGCAGGCAGATGAAGATGTTCCTGACCCGTCTTGGATTCAACACCAAGATGGTCATCACCGGCGACGTCACCCAGGTGGATCTGGGCGGGCCCGCATCTGGTTTGGCCACTATAGAACAGGTGCTGCACGGCATCAACGATATTGCCTTCGTACACCTGCAGGCGGCCGATGTTGTGCGCAATCGACTGGTTGGGCAGATTGTCCGGGCCTACGACCGCGCCGATCAAGCCAGCAACCGGGGACGGGAGCAGGCATGAGCGTAGAAGTGACCAACGAGACCCAATGGCTGATCGATGCCAAGACCTTCTCCGACTTGGGGGTGTGGGTACTGGATCAGATGCGGGTGAGCACCCAGTCCGACATGACCATCATCTTCAACGATCCCGAGCCCATGGCGGTGCTGCATGAGCGCTGGATGAACCTGGACGGTCCTACCGATGTCATGAGCTTTCCCATGGACGAGCTGCGCCCCGGCGATGAAAACCATCGGCAGGAGGGAATCCTGGGCGATATCGTCATCTGCCCCTGGGTGGCGGCGCAGCAGGCCTTGGCAGCCGGCCATTCCACCATGGAGGAGATGCTGTTGCTGGCCGTCCACGGTACCCTGCATCTGCTGGGGTATGACCACGTCAGCAGGGAGCAGGAGGCGCAGATGTTTGGATTGCAGCGCCAACTCCTGTTGACCTTTTTGGCCCTGCGCCAGGGGCCCATCACGGATGCCGCGCTGCCGGCCGGGGCCACCAATGCTCTGGAGATCTATGAGCGGTACGGCCGTGAAGCCCATCAGGGAGGCAAATCCCATGAGTGAGCGGACCATCGCCGCCCTGGTGATCATGGCTTTGGCCGTAATCGCCCTGGTCGTGCTCTCTCTGGCGCTTGCCGAGGCCCAGGGTGCACTCAACCGGGTGACCCGATCCAGTCTCAACAATTTGATCTTGGGCTTGCAGACCGATCAGGAACTCAGCCAGTTCTCTAGGATGAAGCGAATCGACCGTATTCATCGGGCCCAGAGTCTGATCTCCCAACGGCAGGTGACCGGAAGCGCCTGTGCCTTTTTCCGCATCATCTGCGACATCATGGTCGGCGTCCTGGTGGCCAGCATGGCTGCTCTTGGCGGCCTGTCCCTCTGGGAGCAGCTGCTGTGTGGAGTGGTCATGGCCATCCTGGTGGCCGCCGTCTCCGTCACTCTGGGTCCGCATGGCCGCTCCCGCCAGCCTATGGAAACGCTGCTCAAGCACGTGCGTCTGGTCGGGCTGGCCGTTCTTCTGACGCCTTTCAAGCGTCGGCGGCAGGCTGAGGCCCGTTCCCGCAAAAACCATCGTGGCGACCTTTCCGACGACGAGGAACTGGAGAAGATCCAGATCGAACAGGGCCGTGCCATGGTCGACCAGCTGGTGGAGGCCGGCGCCTTCGATCCGGAGATCTCCGAGATGCTGAAGAACGTGCTGACCCTGTCGACTACGCTTACCCGGGAGATCATGGTTCCTCGCACCGATATGATCTGCATCTCCAAGGATGCCACTTTGGATTCGGCCCTGAAGCTCTTCTCCCGGTCGGGATTCTCCCGCATTCCTGCCATTGGCGACGACGTGGATGACCTGGTCGGCATCGTCTACTTGAAGGATGTGGTCCGCGCCCTGGCCTTTAGCCGTAAGGGCGACAGATCGATCGCCTCCATCATCCGTCGGCCCGTCCTGGTGCCTGAATCCAAGCCGGTGGACGACCTCTTCCACTACATGCAGCGCTCCCGCCACCACCTGGCTGTGGTCGTGGACGAATACGGGGGCATCGCCGGCCTGGTCACCATTGAGGACGCCATCGAGCAGATCGTGGGGGAGCTGGAGGACGAGCATGACCAGGTCCAGCACGATGAGCCCAAGCAGATCGGCCCACACACCTGGCAGTTGCCGGTCCGCACGCCCATTGCCGACCTGGAGGAGCTCTACGAGATCACCATCGACGAGGACGATGTGGATACGGTCTATGGCCTGCTGACCAAGTTGCTGGGCTCCGTGCCAGTCTCAGGCTCATCGGCAGTGACCCGAGGAATCAGGCTGACCGCAGGAGAAGCCGTGGGTCGCCGCAAGAAGATCGCCACCATCGTGGTCGAGCCAGCCAACGGATCCAGCATCGCCCTGGAGGACGGTGTAGGGCAAGAAGACCAACAGGCCGACGGGGATCAACCCGGGCAGGGCAGTCAGGAGAATTCATGACCAAGGAAGAACACAGTGATGCCAAGGCGCCGGTCCACCGATCGGGGTTTGTGGCAGTAGTAGGCCGACCCAATGTGGGCAAGTCCACGCTCATGAACGCCCTGGTAGGCAGGCCCATCGCCATCGCCTCCTCCCGGCCGGAGACCACCCGCAAGGCTATTCGAGGGATTATGACCCGCCCTGAGGCCCAGGTGGTCTTGGTGGATACCCCGGGCATTCACCGTCCGCGCACCCTGCTGGGCCAGCGGCTCAACGACGTGGTGGAGGCCTCCCTGTCGGACGTGGACGCCATTGCTTTTTTGTTGCCTGCCGACCAAGCCATAGGCCCTGGCGACCGTCGCATTCTCAGCCGGCTGCGGTCCGACTTCGCCCGCAAGGACAAGGACGGCAAGTGGATCTGGCGAAAGCCCCTGATCGCCATAGTGACCAAGATCGACCAACTGGGCAAGAGCCAGCTGGTGGACAAGCTTCTGGAGATTGGCGCCTTTGCAGACTTCTCTCAGATCGTTCCGGTCAGTGCCATGGAGGCTGACAACGTGGACGAGGTGGCACAGGTTTTGATTGATGCCATGCCCGAGGGCCCCCAGCTCTACCCTGACGACCAGCTGACCGAGGAGCGTCCAGAAGATATGATCGCCGAGATGGTTCGCGGAGCCTACCTGGAAGAGCTCAACGACGAGCTACCCCATTCCCTGGCCGTCCGTGTGGAGTCCATCGAACCGGATCCGGAGGGCGGACGCGACACAGTTCAGATCGGCATTTATGTAGAGCGCGACTCCCAGAAGCCCATCGTCATCGGGCGTGGGGCCGAGCATCTGGTGCGGGTGAAGAAAAAGCTGCGTACTGCCGTCAACCGGACCATGGGTCGCAAGGTCCGGTTGGATCTGCACGTCAAGGTGGCCCGCAACTGGCAGACCGACCCCAGGCAGCTGGATCGCCTGGGGTTCTGATCATGCTCAGCGGCGGGGTGCCGGGGTGCGCTTGGCCGTGTACATCCGGGTGTTCAGCAGGTCGGCATAGCGCTCGATGACCTTGGGCCGGATCACCTTCATGGATGGTGTCATCAGCCCGTTGTCCTGGGTGAACTCCTCGGGCAGAATGATGAATTTGCGCACCGATTCGGCCCGTGAGACGCCCTCATTGGCCCGGTCCACATACTCCTGGACTTCGGCCCGTACCACGGCGTTCTGTGCCGCCTCCTGCAGGGACATGTTGCGATCCAGCCCCTTGGATGCCAGCCAGGGCCGCAGGGCGGACTCGTTCAGGGTGACCAGGGCAGAAATGAAGGGGCGCTTGTCGCCCAGAACCAGAGCCTGGGAGACGATCTCGGAACGTTCGATGACCTCCTCAATGGGCCTGGGTGAGACGTTCTTGCCTCCGGCCGTGATGATCAGGTCCTTCTTGCGCCCGGTCAGGAAGAGGAACCCGTCTCGGGAGAGCCGCCCCAAGTCGCCTGTGGCGTACCAGCCGTCCCCAGTGAAGGAATCGCGGGTGGCCTCCTCGTTCTTGTGGTAGCTGTGGAATACGCAGACGCCCTTGATCTGCACCTCGCCGTCCGAGGCGATGCGGATGGTGAATCCCGGGAAGGGGATGCCCACCGAGCCCCTGTGGTAGGGGGTGCCCAGAGGGTTGAAGGCGCAGGGCGCAGTGGTCTCAGTCAGGCCGTAGCCCTCATAGACCGGGACATTGGAGCCGCGGAAGAACCCCAGCAGCTCCGGGTCCAGAGGAGCGCCTCCGGAGACGATCCACTTGGCCCGTCCGCCCATGACTTGGCGCAGGGAAGAGTAGACCAGCGGGTCGTAGAGGGCTCTCCGCAGGGCGCTTCGCCTGGTTGGCCAGCCCTGGCGAGAGATGTCCTCCATATAGGTGCGTGCCGCCCGAGCAGCTCCGTTAAAGATTCTGCCCTTGATACCGTGCCCGGCCTTCTGGGAGGCGGCGTTGTAGACCTTCTCGAAAACCCTGGGCACGCCGATAATGACTGTAGGCTTGGACTCCTGCAGGTCGGACAGCAGGGTTGCCAGTCCAGAGGATATGTACACGTGCATGGTTCCGTAGACGACCCCGTAGCTGATGGCCCGAGCGAAGGTGTGTGCCTGGGGCAGGAAAAGCAGGATGGATCCATCCGGGTCAAGGGTCAGATTGGGGATGAAGGCGTTCAGGTTTCTGGCCAGTTGGCAGTAATGCTCATGGGTCATCTCCACGCCCTTGGGCGCCGCCGTGGAACCCGAGGTGTAGACGATGGAGCAGAGGTCAGTCTTGTGGATGGAGTTGATCCGCTCGTCAAGCTCGGTGTCGCTGACCGACTCCCCGTAGGCCTGCAGCTCCTGCAGGGCCCCGGACTCCAGACAGGCGATCCGCTCCAGGGTAGGGCAGTCCTTGTCGGCCCCCTCGGCCTTGGCGCGCATCTCTGTGGTCTGCACCACCAGCAGCCTGGCGTCGGAGTTGTTGACGATGAATCGAATCTGCTCGGCCGAATCGGTGTCGTAGATGGTGGCAATGACCCCGCCGATGGACAGGACTGCGGCATCCACGATGTCCCACTCGTAGCTGGTCCTGCACATGAAGGCCACGGCATCGCCCTTCTTCAGCCCATAGTGCAAGAAGCCCTTGGCGGTGGTTCTGATGTCATGCAGGATCTCACGGCCGGTCCGGTAGGTCCAGCTGCCGTTCTCTACGAAGTGCAGAACCGGCTGGTCGGGGGTGCGGCGGGCCCGGTCGGCGTAGATGTCATAG
Organism: Bifidobacterium sp. B4079; assembly: GCF_026537385.1. Lineage (NCBI taxonomy): Bacteria > Bacillati > Actinomycetota > Actinomycetes > Bifidobacteriales > Bifidobacteriaceae > Bifidobacterium > Bifidobacterium sp. B4079. The sequence goes on from NZ_JAFNMH010000001.1 coordinate 432,676, forward strand.
ACAGTCATGTCGTCTGGCACCGGTCCCATGCCGGCGGTGGTGGCCGAAAGCAGCCCCGAGGCTGGATCCATGCGCGTGGTGGTGGCGTAGTCGGCCGACCAGAAATGCGTGTTGGGCAGGGCGAGTGACTCCTCGGCGGCCCGGGGGGAGGCCTGTGACGGATCCCCATTCTCCTCGCCAGTCGGTCCCTCCCCATGACCCACTTGGTGTGCCATAAAAGATTTGGCCGATGCTAGTAACGACACGTTGTCTCCTTCAATAATCGCGGGATATGTCCAGAATAGCCGCCTACTTGGAAAAGGGCAGGCTGGGTGCTAAAGTACACATGTTGCTTTGGCGAGGGAGGATTCATGGCCTCCGTTATCGACTCGGCTGGATCATCGGCGGCCTTTCCTTATGGGCGGTCCGGAATCCGACGCGGCGATGCGCCAGGACCGGCCCAGGTCGGTCTTGAGGAACCACTCAAGGAAGGAAGCCAGCATGGCTAACACAATTAAGCTCGATGGCGAAGTCCGCGACAAATTCGGCAAGGGAGCGGCACGCCGCATGCGCGTGGCCCAGCAGATTCCCGCCACCATCTACGCCGGCGGCGCCCAGCCCGACTACATCAAGCTGCCCATGCGCGAGACCACTCTGGCCCTGCGTCGCGCCAACGCCCTCTTCTCCATCAGCTTCGGCGGACAGACCAAGACGGCCGTGGTCAAGGACGTGCAGCGCAACCCGGTCAAGCGCCAGGTGGAGCACATCGACTTCTATGAGGTCCGCGCCGGCGAGAAGGTCACCGTGGAGGTGCCTGTCTTCGTCAGCGGCGAGACCAAGGGCGCCGCCGTGGCGCTGGTCGACACCCAGAACCTGCAGGTCAGGGCTGACGTGTCCAACCTGCCCGAGCGCATCGACATCAGCGTGGAGGGCCTGTCCGAGGGCGACAAGATCCTGGCAAAGGACGTCAAGCTGCCCGAGGGCTCCGAGCTGGTCATCGACGATATGGAGGATTCCATCGTCTCAGTCGAGATCCCCAAGGAGGAGAGCCTGGAGACCCCCTCCGAGGAGACCGAACAGGCCGATGCGGAAGCTGCTCCGGAGGCCGACGCCCAGGGCGAGTGAACCCAGAGTTCCGTTCTATAAGGCCGTGGGATCATCACGATCCTGCGGCCTTTTTGTCTGAGACGGTCACTATGCGAAATGCGCCGGACAGGTTTGGGTCTGCCTATGCGATAGTTCGGGTACCGGGCATCGCCATAAGCATCGCACCCGAGCAACCAGATACAGCAGCAAGAAGAAGTGGTAGATAATGGCAGAGCAATCACATCACGACCCGAAGGCACTCAATGAGTTGGCGGACGCTTTCCAGGTCATTCCCAACGATCATCCAGCCTCTGACGAGGAACGTGCCCGGCTGATTGACAAGCCCGCCTTCGGCCAGCTTTTCTCAGACAACATGGCCCACATGGGATGGACCTCGAATGACGGCTGGAAGGATCGCAGGGTTGAGCCCTACGGGCCGCTGAGCCTTGATCCAGGTGCCTCGGTGCTTCACTATGCCCAGGAGGCCTTCGAGGGGCTCAAGGCCTACTACCACGACGATGGTTCTATCTGGCTCTTTCGGCCCGATGCCAACGCCCAGCGCTTCTACAACTCAGCCAAGCGCCTGGCCCTGCCTCCGCTCGAGCCCAATGACTTCCTAGGATCGGTCGCGGCCCTGGTCCGCCGTGACGCAGACTGGGTGCCCAAGCGGCGCGAGTACACGCTCTATATGCGCCCCTATATGTTCGCCTCCGAGCCCTTCCTGGGCGTGCGCGCTCCGCATGCGGTGGACTATTGCGTCATCGCCTCGCCCTCGGGACCATACTTCGCCGGCGGTGTCAAGCCGGTCAGCATCTGGGTGGAGGACAAGTGGTTCCGCACCGGCCCCGGCGGCACAGGTTTTGCCAAGTGCGGCGGCAACTATGCGGCCTCCCTGCTGGGTGAGAACCGCGGTGCCGAGCACGGCTGCGAGCAGGTCTGCTTCGTCGATGCGGCCACCAAGACCTACCTGGAGGAGCTGGGCGGCATGAACATGTTCACCGTCCACAAGGACGGACACCTGGAGACCCCCAGCCTGACCGGAACCATTCTGCCCGGCGTCACTCGCAACTCCCTGATCGCTCTGGCACAGGACAACGGCAGGGAAGTGACGGAAACCATGATCCGTCTGGACACCCTGCTGGATGACATCCGCTCGGGCGAGGTCACCGAGGTGTTCGCCTGCGGGACTGCTGCCATCATCACCCCGATCGGGCGCTTCAAGTCCGAGAACTTCGACGTTCAGGTGGCCGACGGAGGCTCGGGCGAGGTCACCATGGACTTGCGCAACGAGCTCCTGGGCATCCAGCTGGGCGAGATCGAGGATCCGCACGACTGGATGTGGAAGGTCTGCTGAACGCTGAACCCATGCCTGCCTGGCAGGTCTTAAGAGGAAGGCGGCGCAGGGCGACATTTCGCCCTGCGCCGCCTTCCGTTATCTTTGTGGCCTTGCGCACATCATCGGCCTGTTCAGCTGTGGGGTTGGCTAATCTATAGACAGACTTGAGTGCGGGACGATTCCGGGAGGAGAAGCGCGGGATGAAGACGGCCTTGGAGGGGAACCTCATCTTCATGGTCATCGAGTACCTGGGCATCTTCAGCTGCGGGCTTTCGGGCGGTCTGGCTGCCGTGCGCAAGGGTTACGACATCATCGCCATCCTTTTGGTTTCATGGATCAGCGCTCTGGGCGGCGGAGTGGTCCGTGATGTCCTGCTGGGCCAGGTGCCCCCCAGCGGCATCACCGACAAGGGCTCGGTCATCGTCACCCTGGCATCAGGCCTGGTGGTGGCTGTCGCCCATCCCGAGATCAGCAGGATGACCTGGTCCATGCTGGTCACCGATGCCATGGCGCTGGGATCCTTCGCCGTCAACGGGACCGCCAAGGCACTGATGTGCGGAACCGGCGGCATGACAGCCATCTTCATGGGCATGGCCACGGCCCTGGTCGGGGGGCTCCTTCGGGACATCCTTCTCAACCAGGTGCCTGCAGTCATCCAGGACCAGCACTGGTACGCGCTGCCTTCCCTGATCGGCTGCTTGCTGACCCTGGCCTCCGCGCGCGCCCGGCAGCATGGGCTATATCCGGTCCGGGTCGACATGGCTCTGGACCTGGCCATCGTGGCCCTGGTGGTCGTCCTGCGCATCATCTCGGTAAAATTCGACATCCTGGTGCCTGGGGCAATGGACCGGCGCTCGGCCCGGCTGCTGCTCAACGATGCCCAGCTGACCAGGGCCATCCGGCATCTGATGCGCGGCCGGTCGGACATCAGCGTCACCATCCAGCACGACGACGAGGATGCCAACGAGAATTCAAAAGGGGAGCCGGGCGTCAAAAAGGGCCGGTGATCCAAGCGCTTGGATCACCGGCCCTTGTGGGGCGCTTCAGAGGGCGTTGACGGCGTTGGCCAGACCGGACTTGCGGTTGGCGGCCTGATTGCGGTGGATTACACCCTTGCCGGCGGCCTTGTCCAGACGGCGGGCGGCCACCTGGTAGGCAGCCTGAGCGGCCTCCTTGTCACCGGCATCCACGGCCTTGCGCACGGAACGCACGGAGGTCTTGATCGCGCTCTTGACCTCCTTGTTGCGCAGGTGCGCCTTTTCGTTGGTAATGACCCGCTTCTTCTGCGACTTGATGTTTGCCAATGTTGCTCCAAACGATGAATGTATCTGTACAGACAAACCACCATACTAGCACCTGACCGCGAGAAGAATCCTTTTGGAGCGGGCGCTTCGGCCCAGGGCATCGTCTAGAATCGTTAGACCAGACGTACGTGAGGAGAGCAGACCGGTGCAGGAAGCCAAGAACCAACCAGGATTCACCGACCAATCGCTGATCCGCAACTTCTGCATCATCGCCCACATCGATCACGGCAAATCCACGGTGGCCGACCGGATCCTGCAGCTGAGCGGGATTGTGCCCAAGCGCGAGATGCACGATCGGTTCCTGGACAGGATGGACATCGAACAGGAGCGCGGCATCACCATCAAGTCCCAGGCCGTTCGCCTGCCCTGGGTCAAGGATGGCGTCGAATACACCCTGGGCATGATTGACACCCCTGGCCATGTGGACTTCACCTACGAGGTCTCCCGGGCACTGGAGGCCTGCGAGGGCGCGGTTCTGCTGGTGGACGCCACCCAGGGCATCGAGGCGCAGACCCTCTCCAACCTGTATATGGCCCTGGAGGATGACCTGACCATCATCCCCGTCCTCAACAAGATCGACCTGCCTTCGGCCGAGCCGGACAAGCACGCCGAGGAGATCGCCAATCTGATCGGCTGCTCCACGGACGAGGTGCTCCGGGTGTCCGGCAAAACCGGCCAGGGGATCCGCGAGCTGGTGGATCGGATCGTGGACCAGGTGCCGGCCCCCAAAGGGGATCCCAAGGCCCCAGCCCGCGCCCTCATCTTCGACTCGGTCTACGACTCCTACCGGGGAATCGTCACCTACATAAGAATGGTGGACGGCGAACTCAAGGAGCGTCAGAAGATCCGCATGATGGGCCGGGGGACCGTGCACGACCCCATCGAACTGGGCGTGATCAGCCCCGATATGACCCCCACGAAGGCCCTGGGGGCCGGGGAGGTCGGCTACGTGATCACAGGCGTCAAGGACGTCAGCCAGTCCAAGGTGGGCGACACCGTCACCACCGAGTCCAACCCGGCCAAGGAGCCCTTGCCTGGCTATCAGGACCCCCAGCCCATGGTTTATTCCGGGCTCTTCCCCATCGACAACGCCCAGTTCCCCGAGCTGCGCGACGCCCTGGACAAGCTCAAGCTCAACGATGCCGCCCTGGTCTACGAGCCGGAGACCTCTGTGGCCCTTGGCTTCGGCTTCCGCTGCGGCTTCCTGGGGCTTCTGCACATGGAGATCGTCACCGAGCGCCTGAGCAGGGAGTTCGGCATGGATCTGATCGCCACGGCCCCCAACGTCACCTACCAGGTGACTATGGAGGACGGCAGCGAGCACACGGTGACCAACCCCAGCGAGTTCCCCGATGGCAAGGTTCGCCAGATTCTGGAGCCCGTGGTCAGCGCCGACATCATCACTCCTAAGGAGTTCATCGGACCGGTCATGGAGCTCTGCCAGGACCATCGCGGGCAGATGGGAACCATGGAGTACCTGAGCCCTGAGCGCGTCGAGATGCACTACCGTATGCCCCTGGCCGAGATCGTCTTCGACTTCTTCGACCAGCTGAAGAGCCGGACCAAGGGCTACGCCAGCCTGGACTACCAGCCCGACGGCACTCAGTCCGCCGACCTGGTCAAGGTGGATATCCTCATCCAGGGGGAGAAGATCGATGCCTTCTCGGCCATCGTCCACAAGGACAAGGCCTACGCCTACGGGGTGATGATGACCAAGAAACTGCGCAAGCTGATTCCGCGTCAGCAGTTCGAGATCCCCATCCAAGCGGCCATAGGGTCGCGGATTATCGCTCGCGAGACCATCAGCGCCCTGCGCAAGGACGTGCTGGCCAAGTGCTACGGGGGCGACATCACCCGCAAGCGCAAGCTGCTCGAGAAGCAGAAGGCCGGCAAGAAGCGCATGAAGATGCTGGGACATGTCGAAGTGCCCCAGGAGGCCTTCATCGCCGCCCTGAGCACGGGCCAGGCCCAGGATCGGGACACCAAGGACAAGATCCGGGCTGCCGCCAAGAAGGAGGGCTGAACGGGTGGGATCCTACCAAGTCTACATCCATGTGCCCTTCTGCATGCGCCGCTGCGGATACTGTGACTTCAACACCTACACGGCCCGGGACCTGGGCGGGGGCGCCAGCCGCGAGCACTACGCCGACCTGGCCATTCAGGAGATGCGCATGGTCCGCGCCTGGCAGACTTCCCGGGGCCTGATAGAGCCGCCCGTGTCCACCATCTTCTTCGGCGGCGGAACGCCCACCATTCTGCCTGCCCAGGATCTGGTGCGCATGGTCGAGTCCGTGGCCGACCTCTGGGGGTTGACCCCGGGGGCCGAAATCACCACCGAGGCCAACCCTGACACCGTGGATCGGGCCTACCTGGAGCAGCTGCTCCAGGGGGGCATCAACCGGGTCTCCTTTGGTATGCAGTCAGCAGTGCCCAGCGTCCTGGCCACCCTGGACCGCACTCATACCCCGGCCAATGTGGCCACCGATGTAGCCGCCGCCAGGGATTTGGGTCTCAGGGCCAGCGTGGATCTGATCTACGGGACGCCGGGGGAGCGGCTTGAGGATTGGCGGACCAGCCTGCAGGCTGCCCTGGACCTGGGCGTGGACCATGTCTCCGCCTATGCCCTGACCCTGGAACCCACCACCAAGATGGGTCGTGCTGTGCGCCGGGGCCAACTGCCCGCCCCCGATGACGATGACGAGGCGGCCAAGTACGAGATGGCCGACGACATGCTCTCCCAGGCAGGCCTTGACTGGTACGAGATCTCCAACTGGGCCCGCCCCGGCCAGGAGAGCCGCCACAACCTGGGCTACTGGCACAACGTGGACTGGGCTGGCATCGGGCCCGGCGCTCACTCCCACTATCGTGCTCTGGAAGGCCAGGTCACGGGCATGGCACCGGTGGAAGCAACCCGGGAGCAGGAGCCCATGCCCTCCGTTTCGCCCGGGTTCAGAGCCACAGGAACGTCAACAGCGCAAGAGGCCCTTTCCATGGCACACTGGTGGCTTTCGCCGGAGCCCGGCCTGGAGGAGCGGCGTGCCCGGGCTATTCGCTCCTGGGACATCGCCCACCCCAGGGACTGGGCAGCCGCCATGGATGCCGGACAAGTGCCCTGGCAGGATGCCGAGCTTCTGGGCTGGAGGCAGGACCTGGAGGAAACGGTCATGCTGGCCCTGCGCCTGCCTGAAGGCCTAGGAATGGATCGGCTGACCAGACAGGCGGGTCGTCCGGCCGACCCGAAGATTCTTAAGGTTTTGGTCAACCAGGGACTCCTGCATCCCGTGAGCGACAGGATCCAGGTGACCCGCCGGGGCCGCCTGCTCAATGATCTGGTCATCGATCAGGTCCTGGAGGCAGTAGGAATTCGTTAGACGCTGCGGAACGTTACACGGATGTCACCTGTGAATGCATTATTGTGTTTATTCACCAATGACCAGGCTCTTCAAGGGTGGAGCATGCCGGCCCCGCCCGCGTCCCACGAATGAGGTGATTGCGGTGTCATTCACGGCCCCCCTCGATCTGCATGTCCACGGCCCGCAAGGGCTCTATGACCCTGATACGGAACACGATGCCTGCGGTTTCGGCATGGTGGCCACCCTCAACCGACAGGACGAAAGACTGATTGTTGAGCAGGGCATCCGCGTCCTGGTCAACCTGGACCACAGAGGGGCCGTGGGAGCCGAGCCCAACACCGGCGATGGGGCCGGCATCATGCTCTCCATGCCTGACGAGTTCATGCGCACCCGTGTCTACCAGGATCTGCCTGAAGCCGGCCGCTATCTGGCGGGCATGGCCTTTCTGGACAGGGATCCGGCACAGGCTGCCAGCCAGGAGGAGGCCATCGCATCGATTGCAGGCCAGGAGGGACTGCGTGTCCTGGCCTGGCGGGCAGTGCCCTCCGACCCGGGCGGACTGGGTCTGCAGGCTCTGGCCTCCATGCCGCGATTCCTTATGCCCATCATGTGCGACGCCGGCCCTCAGGGCCGAGGAGGACTGGACCTGGAGCGGCTGGGGTACCGGGTCCGCAAGCGTGCCGAGCACGAGCTGGGCGTCTACTTCGCCTCCCTGTCTTGCCGGACCATCACCTACAAAGGCATGCTGACCGCCAAGCAGCTGCAGGGCTTCTTCCCCGACTTGAGCGATCCGGCCATGAAGGCCCGCCTGGCCATCGTCCACTCCCGCTTCTCCACCAACACCTTCCCCTCCTGGCCCCTGGCCCAGCCCTTCCGGATGATCGCCCACAACGGGGAGATCAACACCATCCAGGGCAACCGCAACTGGATGTCGGCCCGCGAGGGAAAGCTGAGCTCGGAGCTCTTGGGCGACATGGCCCAGCTGCTGCCGGTCAATACGCCTGGCGCCTCAGACTCGGGCACCTTCGACGAGACCCTGGAGCTGCTTCACCTGGCCGGACGGTCCCTGCCCCATGCAGTCTCCATGATGATGCCTCCGGCCTGGCAGCAGGATCCGGACATGGACCCGGACCTGAAGGCCTTCTACCAGTACAACGACACACTGATTGAGCCCTGGGACGGACCGGCGGCCATCGTCTTCACCGACGGAACCCTGGTGGGCGCCCAGCTGGACCGCAATGGCCTGCGTCCGGGCCGCTGGCAGCTGACCGAGGACGGCCACCTGGTCCTGGCCTCGGAGGCCGGCGTCCTGGAGGATACGCCCCAGGGATCCATCGTCGTCAAGGGCAGGCTGGAGCCGGGACACATGTTCCTGGCGGACACCAAAGAGGGCCGGATAGTGCCCGACAATGAGATCAAACACCAGCTGGCCGGTCTGCACCCCTACAGGAAGTGGGTTTCCGAGCGGACTGTCCGTCTGGACGACCTTCCCGAGCGCGAGCATGTCAATTACTCGCGCATCTCGGTTCACCGCAGGCAGCAGGCTTTCGGCTACACCCGGGAGGACCTGACCATGCTGCTGGGGCCCATGGCCGAAAGCGGCGGCGAGCCCATCGGGTCCATGGGCAATGACGCGCCCATCGCCGTGCTCTCATGCCGGTCCCGCTTGCTCTTCGACTACTTCACCCAGAAATTCGCCCAGGTCACCAACCCGCCTCTGGACTGGGAGCGCGAGGAGCTGGTGACCAGCATCGCCTCAGCCATCGGCCCTGAGCCCAACCTTTTGGAGGACACCCCCGAGCACGCCTGGAAAATCCACGTCGACCTGCCTGTGGTGGACTCCGTGCAGATGGCACAGATCAAGCGCCTGGACCGGGCGCCAGTCCTGGAAGGCCGTTTCCGCCCCCGTCTGATCCGCGGCCTCTACCAAGTGGCCGGAGGCGGCAAGGCCCTCGAGGAGCGTCTGGAAGCCATCGAAAGGGAGGTGGACCAGGCCATCGAGGAGGGCTGCAATGTGCTTGTCCTGTCAGACAGGGACTCCAACCACATCTGGGGACCCATACCCTCCCTGCTGCTGACTGGGGCAGTCCAGCACCATCTGCTTCGTCAGCATACCCGCACGCAGGTCTCTTTGGCAGTGGAGGCCGGCGATGTGCGCGAGGTCCACCATGTGGCCCTGCTGATCGCTTACGGCGCCGCCTGCGTCAACCCCTACCTGGCCCTGGAGTCCGTGGAGAACCTGGCCAACAGCGGCGACCTGCATGTGGACGCCAAAAAGGCCTCTGCCAACCTGGTCAGGGCCCTGAGCACCGGGGTCCTGAAAATCATGAGCAAGATGGGCGTGAGCACCATTATGTCCTACCGTGGCTCCCAGCTCTTCGAGGCCGTCGGGCTGAGCCGTGAGGTCATTGACCGCTGGTTCACCGGCACCACCTCCCTGGTGGGCGGCATAGGCCTGGATGAGATAGCTGCCGAGGTGGCCCAGCGCCACCGGGTGGCCTACCCCATCGAGTGGACCGCCGGATCCGGGCATGATCTGGAGACAGGCGGCAACTACCACTGGCGGCGCACCGGCGAGGACCATCTGAACGACCCCGAATCCATCTTTCTGCTCCAGCAGTCCACCAAGCGCGGGGACTACGGGCTCTTCAGGGCCTACACCGACCATGTGAACGCGGCGGCCAAGCGGGGCATGACCCTGCGTGGCCTCATGGAGCTGCACTCCGGCAGGGCACCCATACCCCTGGACCAGGTGGAGCCCGCCGAGTCCATCGTCACCCGCTTCTCCACCGGCGCCATGAGCTATGGGTCCATTTCCCAGGAGGCTCATGAGACCATGGCCCTGGCCATGAATCGGCTGGGGGCCAGGTCCAACTCGGGCGAGGGCGGCGAGTCTCCGGACCGGATTGCAGACCCTGCCAGGACCAGCCGCATCAAGCAGGTGGCCTCGGCTCGGTTCGGGGTGACCAGCGACTACCTGGTCTCGGCCGCCGACTTGCAGATCAAGCTGGCCCAGGGAGCCAAGCCGGGTGAAGGCGGACACCTTCCCGGCGCCAAGGTCCCGCCCTGGATAGCCCAGGTCAGGCGCTCCACACCCGGGGTCGAGCTCATCTCGCCTCCTCCCCACCATGACATCTACTCCATCGAGGACCTCAAGCAGCTCATCCACGACCTGAAGATGGCCAACCCTCGAGCCCGCATCCATGTCAAGCTGGTCTCCGAGCACGGGGTGGGAACCGTGGCCGCAGGCGTGGCCAAGTGCCATGCCGACGTGGTCCTCATCTCCGGCCAGGACGGCGGCACGGGAGCGGCGCCCCTCAATGCCATCAAGCACGCGGGAACCCCCTGGGAGCTGGGCCTGGCCGAGACCCAGCAGACCCTGGTCATGAACGACCTGCGCTCGCGGATCGTGGTCCAGTGCGACGGTGAGCTCAAGACCGGCCGCGATGTGGTCATAGCAGCGCTGCTGGGGGCCGAGGAGTTCGGCTTCGCCACCACGGCGCTGCAGGTGGAGGGTTGCGTCATGATGAGGGCCTGTCACAAGAACACCTGCCCCCAGGGCATTGCCACCCAGGATCCGGAGCTGCGTTCGCGCTTCACCGGTCGGCCCGAGGACCTGGTCAACTTCTTTATGTTCATGGCCCGCCAAGTGCGGGAGATCCTGGCATCCCTGGGCTTCACCAGCCTGGAGGAGGCGGTCGGCCACGTGGAGTGCCTGCGCCGGGACACCTCTGTGCACGCCTGGAAAAGCCAGGGCATCAACCTGGACGCCATCCTGCGCAAGCCGGGCCCCACCCCAGGCACTGTGCTGCATCACACCCAGGCTCAGGATCACGAACTGGACAAGTCCCTGGATGTGGACTTGATCAATCAGGCCGTCGACGCCTTGGATGAGGGTCGGCCGGTGGCCGTCAAGGGAACCGTGCGCAACGTCAACCGGAGCGTGGGCACCATGCTGGGCTATAGGATCACTCGCAAATACGGGGCAGCCGGCCTGCCGCGGAACACCGTGGACATCACGCTGACAGGTTCTGCCGGACAGTCCCTGGGCGCCTTCATCCCCCGTGGCGAGACCATCCGGGTGATCGGCGAGGCTAACGACTATGCAGGCAAGGGCCTGTCCGGCGGTCGTCTGGTCCTCCACGCTGCCCAGGGAGTTCGCTTCGATCCGCACCAAACCGTCATCTGCGGCAATGTGGCAGGATTCGGTGCCACCTCAGGCGATATGTTCGTAGCTGGACGGGCCGGGGAGCGCTTTGCCGTGCGCAACGGGGGCGGCCGCTTCGTGGTCGAGGGCCTGGGCGACCACGGCTGCGAGTATATGACCGGCGGCCTGGTAGTGGTTCTGGGTTCCACTGGACGCAACTTCGGCGCTGGCTTCTCGGGAGGGGATGTCTACCTGCTGGATATGGATGCCTCACGGCTCAATCCTGAAGCCTGGAATGACGGCTCCCTGCTGGCCCTGGAGCCCGACCGGGACCAGGCGGCCATGCTCAGAGATCTCGTCGCCGAGCATGTCCGGCTGACCGGATCAAAGGCTGCGGCCGCCCTGATGGAGGACTGGCCAAGCGCGCTGGCTCGGTTCACCCATCTGGTTCCCCGCCGTTATCTGGCCATGAAGAAGGCCATGGAAGAGGCCGAGCGCGAGCAGGTGGACTTCAACGCGCCCGGCGTCTGGGACGCCACCTACGCCCAGGTCATGGAAGGAGCGCACTGATATGGTCGACCCCAAGGGATTCCTCAAGGTACGCACCCGGCACGAGCTCGCCGAACGCCCAGTGGCTGAACGCCTGAAGGACTGGCGGGACGTGCACCAGACCACTGGTCCAGGTCCCTGGACCGCCGAGCAGGCCGCCCGCTGCATGGACTGCGGCACCCCCTTCTGCATGACCGGCTGTCCCCTGGGCAACCTGATCCCCGAGTTCAACGACCTGCTGTCCCGAGGACGCTGGGAGGAAGCCTACGAGCGGCTCAGCCTGACCAACAACTTCCCGGAGTTCACGGGACGGATCTGCCCGGCTCCCTGCGAATCCTCCTGCGTGCTCTCCATCCACCAGCCGGCCACCACCATCAAACTGGACGAGCAGACCATCATCGACCAGGCCTGGTCCCTGGGCCTGGTCAAGCCCCGACCGCCTCAGAGGCTGACCGATATGACTGTGGCTGTGGTCGGGTCGGGCCCCGCAGGGCTGGCCTGTGCCCAGCAGCTGACCCGGGCCGGGCACACGGTCGTGGTCTACGAGCGCGCCGATGCCATTGGCGGGCTGCTGCGCTACGGCATTCCTGCCTTTAAGCTGGAGAAGTCCCTGCTGGACCGTCGGCTGGAGCAGATGGAGGCCGAGGGGACTCGATTCCGCACTAGCATCGAAATCGGCCAAGACCTGGGCTGGGATCAGCTGCGGGCCCGCTATGACGCCTTGGTGGTGGCCATTGGTTCCACCGAACCCCGGCGGGTGGATCTGCCCGGACGGGAGCTCAAGGGCATCCACTACGCCATGGACTTCCTGCCCAACCCCACCCGCAAACTCATGGGCCGCGAGCCCATCAACGACATCGATGCAGCCGGCAAGGACGTCATCATCATCGGTGGCGGCGACACCGGGTCGGACTGCCTGGGCACGGCCCTGCGTCAAGGCGCCAAGTCGGTCACCGTCCTGCAGATCCGACCCCGGGAGCCACCTTCCAGACCCGACAACCGGCCTTGGCCGACCTACGCCCGGCTCTACAACCCCACCTCCTCCATGGAGGAAGGCGGCCGCTATGAGTACTCAGTGGACAGCCTGGAATACCTGGGCGACAGTTCCGATGACCGGATCAATCTGGACCAGACCAGTGTCCCCACCGGCTTCGACCGGAACCGTGAGGGACGGGTGCGTGGCGTTCGCGTGGTCGACGTCAGTCGTGACGATCAGGACCGAATCATCCCTCATCCCGATACCGAACGCGTCCTGCCTGCCGACTTGGTTCTGATCAGCGTTGGCTTTGCCCATCCGGAGACGGCCGCCCTGACCGGACAGACCGGCGTAGGCCTGGACGCTCACGGCAACGTGGCCCGTGATGCCGACTACGCCACTGACCGTGACGGCATTTTTGTCTGCGGTGATGCCGGGCGTGGCCAGTCCCTGGTGGTTTGGGCCTTGGCGGAGGGCCGTTCCTGTGCGGCTGCCGTGGACCGATATCTGACCGGTGCCACCGAACTGCCTGCCCCCATACGAGCCGATGAGCGCGCCATGACCCTACCTGCGGCCGACCGGCGCCCACGCTAATATGAAAAGGTATGGTGCCGATCGAAGGGATGGAGGCAGTGGGATATGACCAACCGCGCTGAACGTAGGGCGCAGGCCAAGCGGAGCCGCCGTGGCGGCAGCGACGACAGGAGGATGACGGCCAAGGGCAGGGCCGGAGTGATGGATGAACGGGCCTTGCAGGAGCGCTCCCGTCGGCTTGAGGCGGGCCAGGGCGCCGAGTGGAAGCCTGCCGGGCACACCGACGACCTGTTGCAGAAGGACTCCGTGGACCCCAACGACCGCAACCCTCGTCTGCTGAAGGCTCCCAGCGGCGTGCGTCAGTGGCTGCGAATCCTGGTCTGGGCCCTGATCATCTGTTCAGGCTTGGCCTTCCTGGTCTGCATGTGGCTGCCCCATGTTCCCATCTGGGCCACCATCGCCATAGCGGCGGTCTTCTGCCTGGGCGTGCTGGGGCTCTTCCTGGTGGGAGGCAACCGAGACAATCCCCGCCTGGACTCCTATGGAACGGCCCTGTGACCATGGGCGAAAGCGTGGCTGAAAAACAGGCCGTGCTCATGCACCACGTAGGATTCCGCCGTCAGGGCCGGGTCATACTGGACGATGTCGACCTTGAGGTGGGACAAGGGCAGAAGTGGGTGCTCTTCGGGCCCAATGGCGTGGGCAAATCAACCTTGGTGGCCATGATGAGCACCCGGGGTTTCCCCAGCAGCGGCAGTGTGGACATCCTGGGCAACCGGTTGGGCAAGGTGAACATCTTCTCCTACCGGCATCGGATAGGGCTGGCCTCGGCCGGCCTGGCCAAGACCATCAGCCCCCAGGAGGATCCCTACGACGTGGTGCTGACTGCCTTCAGCGACACCACGGGACGTTGGAAGGAGACCTTTACGCCCGATCAGGAGGAGGCCACCCTGGCCCTCATGGACCGGTTCGGCATCGCCTACCTCAAGGGCAAGCGCATGTACCGGCTCTCTGAGGGGGAGCGCGGCCGGGTGCTGATTTGCCGGGCGCTGATGGCCAATCCTGATTTGCTTATCTTGGACGAGCCGACCACCGGGCTGGACCTAGGCGGCCGGGAGCTGGTGCTCAGGGCCTTGAGCGACATCGGCCGCGAGGACAAGGACCGCACGGTCATCCTGGTCACCCACCGGCTTGAGGAGATTCCTCCGGGTTTCGATCGGATAGCCATGATGGGTCGGCGCCCTGCCGACACCGAAGACACCGGCGATCCGGATCCGGGCACCATCGTCTATCAGGGACCCTTGGAGGGTGGACTGACCGGTCCGCGCCTGAGCGAGCTCTTCGGTCTGGATCTGACCGTGGTTCACCGCGGCGGACGCTGGGGTGCCTTCGCCGTCTGAACGTTACTGCCTGCGGACCCGTTCTGACACGCCCCTATCAGCTCAAGGAATAGCAAATTCGTTCCCCAGGGCATGGGTATAGACTGTGGTGGTTTGTCTGCCGGGGACCGCGGCAGACCTGTAAGCGTGAAGGATGTTGACGTGATCAAGATATGGACTCGCTACCTGCGGCCTTACTGGCTCCAGGTGGCCGTTCTGGTGCTCTTTCAGGTGGCGCAGACGGCCTTGAACCTCTACCTGCCCAACCTGCAGGCAGACATCATCGACAAGGGCGTGGCCGTAGGCGACCAGAATGCCATCTACCGGATCGGCTGGCAGATGATGGGCATCACCGCCATCCAGATCGTGGCCAACGTGGTCGCCGTCTACTGCGCCACCCGGCTGGCCATGAGGATGGGCTACGAGCTGCGCAGGGACCTGTTCGCCTCGGTGGAGGGCTTCAGCCTCAACGAGATCGAGCGCTTTTCGGCAGGTTCCCTGATCACCCGCACCACCAACGACGTCCAGCAGATGCAGATGACCACCATGCAGACTCTGATGATCATTCTGCAGGCCCCGGTCATGCTGATCGGCGGCCTGATTCTGGCCCTGCGCCAGGACGGCCCCCTGACCTGGTCCCTGGCGGTCATCGTCCCCCTGGTCCTCCTGGTGGCCCTGGTGCTCATGGGCAGGATGGGACCCCTGTTCACCCGCCTGCAGAACATGCTGGACTCGGTCAACCGCCTGGTCCGCGAGCAGATCTCCGGCGTGCGCGTCATCCGCGCCTTCGTCCGCGAGAAGACCGAGGCCGCCCGCTTCGACAGGGCCAACCGCGACGTCTACGGCGTCCTGATCTCCACCGGCCGGCTGATGAGCATGATGGTGCCGCTCATGTGGTTCCTGCTGAACATGTCCAACGTGGCCATCATGTGGTTCGGCGGCCGCCGCATCGACTCCGGAGCCATGCAGATCGGCGCCCTGCAGGCATTCATCCAGTACCTGATGATCATCCTGTCTGGCCTGATGATGGCCGCCATGATGTCGGTCATGCTGCCCAGGGCTGCTGTGGCCGCCCGAAGGATCAATGAGGTCCTGGAGGCCACCAGCGAGATCACCGCTCCCGAGCACCCCTACCGCAATGAGCACCCCCAGGGACTGTTGGAGTTCAAGCACGTGGACTTCAGCTACCCGGGCGCCCAGGACCCGGTCCTTTCGGACATTTCCTTCACCGCCCGGCCGGGCACCACGACGGCCCTCATCGGGGCCACCGGATCCGGTAAGTCCACCATCATCCGACTGGCCAACCGCATGTTCGACGTCACCGACGGCCAGGTCCTGGTGGATGGCCATGACGTGCGCGAGTACGATCCCGACCGGCTGGCCCTGATCTTTGGGCCGGTCCCGCAGAAGGCCACCCTCTTCACCGGCACCATCCGTGACAACATGCACTACGGGGACCCTGATGCCGACGACGACCGCATCTGGCAGGCCCTGCGCATCGCCCAGGCCGAGGACTTCGTTCGTGAGATCCCTGAGGGCCTGGACGCTCGTGTGGCTGAGGGCGGCACCAACTTCTCTGGCGGGCAGAAGCAGCGGCTCTGCATGGCCAGGGCCATCCTGCGCAACCCCCTCATCTACACCTTCGACGACTCCTTCTCCGCACTGGACATGACCACCGACCGCGCCCTGCATGAGGCCTTGGTGCCGGTCACCCGCGAGGCCACCCAGATCGTCGTGGCCCAGAGGGCGGCATCCATCCGCCAGGCTGACCAGATTCTGGTCCTGGCCCGAGGCCGCATCGTGGGCCGGGGCACCCACGACCAGCTCATGGAGGACTGCCCAACCTATCAGGAGATCGTCCAGTCCCAGGGCGGGCAGGGTCCCGACGTGGAAGAGCTCAGCATTGACGAGGGGAGGGCCGAGTAGATGGCTAAGAACTTGAGCGTAAATACAGGCTCGCAAGCTGTGGGTGCACACCGTCACACCGTGGGCCGACTGGTCCGTTACCTGCTGGTCAGCCCCTGGAGGGTCATTGTCATGGTCCTCGCCGGCATGACCGCCGTGGCCATGATAGTCATCGGACCCAAGGTCATGGGCGAGGCCACCAACGTCCTCTTCGAGGGACTGCTGGGTTCCATGCTGGTCAAGATGGGCGCCAAGCCCGGCACCCCCAAGCAGGCTGTGGTCGCCTACCTGCAGTCCCGCGGCCAGGACAAGTTCGCCCGGATGATCGACTCCATGAACGTCCAGGTGGGCGTGGGCATCGATTGGGGGCGCTTTGGCACCATCCTCATGTTTGTCATCGGCATCTACCTGATTTCCATCTTGGTCAGGCTGGTGCAGAACTTTTTGATGACCCGGCTGGTCTCCGACGCGGTCTACACCATGCGCAGGCAGATCGAGGACAAGCTGGACCGGCTGCCCCTGCAGTACTTCGACCGGACCCCGCGCGGCGAGGTCATGAGCCGGACCACCAACGACATCGACAACATCTCGGGCACCCTGCAGCAGATTCTGGGCGAGCTGCTCTTTTCGGTCTTTTCCATCATCGGCGCCTTCATCATGATGCTGACCATCTCGCCCCTGCTGACCCTGATCGCCTTCATCATCATCCCGGTCATGGCCCTGTGCGCGGGCATCATCCTCAAGAAAACCCAGCCGCAGTTCACCAGGCAGTGGATTCGCACCGGCCAGGTAAACAGCCACGTGGAGGAGATGTTCTCCGGCCACATGGTGGTCCGGGCCTTCGGCCACCAACGCAAGGCGGAGGAGGAGTTCGAGGAGCGCAACCAGGAGCTCTACCAGGCCAGCTTCAAGGCGTCCTTCTTCTCGGCTCTGGTCACGCCTATGTCGACCTTCTTCGGCAACTTGAGCTTCGTGATCGTAGTCATCGTCGGCGGCGTGCACGTGCTCAACGGAAGCATGAGCCTGGGCGGCCTGCAGGCCTTCACCCAGTACACCCGTCAGGCCTCCCAGCCCATCGGCCAGCTGGCCTCCATGGGCACCATGCTCCAATCTTCCCTGGCCTCCTGCCGCAGGGTCTTCGACTTCCTGGACGAGGCCGAGGAGATGCCGGACATCGAGCATCCCGACCATCTGGGCCAGGAGACCGGAGGCAAGGTCGAGGGCCATGTCCGCTTCGACCACGTCCGCTTCTCTTACGATCCGGCTGAGCCGCTGATCAAGGACCTGTCCATCGAAGCCAAGCCTGGGCAGACCATCGCCATCGTCGGGCCGACTGGGGCGGGCAAGACCACCCTGGTCAACCTGCTCATGCGCTTCTACGAGATTCAGGGCGGGCGCATCACCATCGACGGCGTGGACACCTCCAGAGTGACGCGCCAAGACCTGCGCAGCCACTTCGGCATGGTCCTGCAGGACACCTGGCTCTTCGACGGCACTGTTCGCGACAACCTGCTCTACGGATTGGGCGAGGGGCAGACCATCCCTGAGCAGACCATGATCGAGGGCGCCAAGGCCACCCACGTGGACGAGTTCATCCGCAAGCTGCCCCAAGGTTATGACACCGTTCTCAACGAGGACAGCAGCGAGCTCAGCCAGGGCGAACGCCAGCTGATGACCATCTGCCGGGCCTTTCTGTCCGATCCGGACATCCTGATCCTGGACGAGGCCACATCCTCAGTGGACACCAGAACTGAGCTGCTGGTCCAGCAGGCCATGAACACCCTGCGCAAGGGCAGGACCTCCTTCGTCATCGCGCATAGGCTGTCCACCATCCGCGACGCCGACCTGATCCTGGTGGTCAACCACGGCTCGGTGGTCGAGCAGGGCACCCACGACCAGCTTCTGGAGCGTGGCGGCGCCTATGCCTCCCTCTACAACTCCCAGTTCACCAAGGGCGAGGAGGACTGAGGGGGCATGAGCCTTAGAAACGGTCCGCTGAGTGTAGGGGAGCGTGTCCAGCTGACCGACCGGCGCGGCCGCAAGCTGACGGTGATGCTGGAACCTGGCGGCCTGACCCAGACCGACCATGGTCTTCTGCCGCACGAGGCCATGATTGGCCTGCCCGAGGGATCCGTGGTCGTCACAATTTCGGCTGACGAGTGGCGGCAGATGCGTCACAAGCCGAATGACGACACAGATACAGAGGCGTCTGACAGGGCCAAGCCATGGAAGTCTTCGCGAAGCATCGGAGGCTGGGCCTTCACCGTCATGCGCCCCCGGCTGGAGGACTATATCCTCTCAATGCCTCGCGGCGCCCAGATCATGTACCCCAAGGATGTGGCCAGGGTCATCCTCCTGGGCGACATCCTTCCGGGCATGAGGGTCTTGGAGTCGGGGGCCGGCTCAGGGGCCATGAGCCTGGGCTTGTTGGATGCCATTGGCGCGGAGGGGAAGCTGACCAGCATCGAGCGGCGGGAGGAGTTCGCCCGGGTAGCCGTGGGCAATGCCACTGTCTTCTTTGGGCGGCGCCCTGCCCAGTGGGACCTGCGCACTGGCGACTTCGACACAGTTGCGGCCGACCTGCCCGAGGACGAATTCGACCGTATTGTTCTGGACATGCTGGACCCCTGGAACCGCCTGGATCAGGCCTACCGTGTCATGGCTCCCGGCGGCGTGCTGACCGCCTACGTGACCACCACCACCCAGCTCAGCCGACTGGCCGAGGCCCTGCGCGCCGATGGCCGATGGACCGAGCCCGAGATCATGGAGAGCCTGGAGCGTTCCTGGAAGGCCGACGGTCTGGCGGTCCGACCCGAGCACGAGATGATCGGGCACACCGGCTTCTTGTTGACCAGCAGGGCCATGGCTCCCGGTCAGCAGGCTCTGCGCAAGCATATCCGGGCTACCAAGGACTACCAGACTGACGTGGATCAGGGCCGGCCGCCCACCGAGAGCAGTGGCTTCGGTCAGGGGCGCGAGTTGGCGGATCTGGAGCTGCGCCGTGTCTCCGATCGCAAACTGCGCAAGGTGCTGCGTGACCTGGACCATCAGGTGCGCACTCTGCAAGGCAGGGAGGATCAGGAAGACTGATCGCGCAGGGTCGGCGTATCCTCTGGGCTTTGTCATAATGGTAAGGGCGACTGATGAGATCGTCGGGAAAGGAAGCATGAATGGGTTTACGAAAGGGTATGAAGGCTGAGGATCTGCGGCGGTGCAGCCGAACCCTTATGCTCATGCGTCATGCCAAGACCGAACGCCAGGGGTCACAGGGCGACCGCAGCCGCAAGCTGACCGACCGTGGCCAGAAACAGGCCCGGATCATGGGCCGTGGATTGACTGCTTTGGGTCTGGTGCCAGACCGCATCATCTGTTCGGGTGCGCCCCGGGCCCGTCAGACCCTGGATGGCATGCTGAAACCTCTGGGCGACCGGCCCCGTGTCGATTACCGGGAATCTCTCTATGAATCCGGCATGCAGGCGGTCTTCGACCAGTTGGCGCAGGCCGAGGACCGTGACCACCGGGTCCTGATCCTAGGTCATGAGCCCACCATGTCTATCTGCTCACAGTGGCTGGCCGAGGACAACTCCGATCCTGACCTTTTGGACCTGCTCAATCTTGGGCTGCCACCGGCTACTATGGTCCTGCTGGGCTCCGAGCGGCCCTTGAACGACTGGGGAACCCACCAGGCCCGTTTGCTTGGCATTCTGGGCCCCCAAGACCTGGAGGGCTGACCGGCAGAACAAGCTAGAGGCAACCTTCTGCGGGCAGGCTTAGCGAGCATCAGTCCCGTGCCTGCCGTCTTCTCGTTATCGATTCAGGTTATGGCGACACCTTATTTGCACCAATTACCGGCCTCCCCCCGCCGCTGATAGGCTGACCAAAGACATCAGGACGAAACTGGGAGGTTTCATGGCAGCGATTACATCCGTGTCCGGATTCCCGCGCATCGGCGCGCACCGCGAACTCAAGCGGGCCATCGAAGGCTATTGGAAGGGCGAACGGGATCTGGACGAGGTCCGGCGCACGGCCGCCGATCTGCGGGCCAGGCACTGGCAGTTTCAGCAGGAGGCTGGCGTCGACCTGATTCCCGTCAATGATTTCAGCTACTACGACCAAGTCTTGGATACCTCCATCCTCCTCGGCGTCGTACCCGAGCGCTATCGGAAGCTGGGCTTGTGCCCCGAGGACACCCTTTTCGCCATGGGCCGCGGCTACCAGGGGGAGCAGGGTGATGTGACCGCCTTGCCCATGAAGAAGTGGTTCACCACCAATTACCACTACCTAGTGCCTGAGATCGATCAGGACACTGAAATCGCACTCGAAGGCGACAAGCCTTTCAAGGAGTTCCAGGAGGCGCGCGAGCAGGGCATCGCCGCCAAGCCGGTGCTGATCGGCCCCTACACCTTCCTGAAACTGGCACGTGGTCCCCAGGGCGAAGTGCTGGATCCCGACCCGGCATTGGTCCAGGACCTGGCCAAGGCCTATGCGGACATTCTGGAGCGGTTCATCGGCCTTGGCGCCGACTGGGTGCAGCTGGACGAGCCCTATCTGGTCCTGGACAAGGAACCAGGCGACCAGGACCTCTTCGAGACCCTCTATGAACCCATCCTCAGAGCCCGCCAGAGCGACCAGGGCAAGGTCCGCATCCTGCTCAACACATACTTCGGCCATGTGGGCGACTGCTATGGCCTGCTGGTTGCCATGGGCTTCGACGGCATCGGCCTGGATCTGGTCGAGGGCAGGGACGAGAATCTGGCGGCCCTCAAGGAACACGGCGTGCCGGAGGCAACCACTATCTTCGCCGGCCTGGTCAACGGCCGCAACATCTGGCGCAACGACTACGCAGTCAGCCTGGGCCTGCTGGATGCCCTGCACCAGGTGACCTCGAAGGTGGTGGTGTCCACAGCGTGTTCCCTCCTGCACGTGCCCTACACCGTGGCCGACGAGAACGGGCTGGATGCCGTCACCGTGCGGCCCCACTTCGCCTTCGCTCTGGAGAAGCTGGGCGAGCTGCACGACCTTGCCCAGCTGGCCGATGCCAATGAGGACCAGCGCCGCTCCAGCAAGGCCCTTGCTGACAATCAGAAGCTCTTCGACGGCAGCCGCGTCCAGCCTGACCCGCAGGTGCAGCAACGCCTGGCCGGTCTTGAGGACGGGGACTTCGTGCGTACCCCTGCCCGGCCCGAACGCCAGAGGATCCAGGCCCAGGAGCTGGGTCTGCCCCTGCTGCCCACCACCACCATCGGCTCCTTCCCCCAGACCGCTGAAGTTCGCGCCCAACGGGCCCGCCTGCGCAAGAAGGAGATCAGCCGGAAGGACTACGACGACTTCATCGCCCGCAAAATCGACCAGGTCATCGACCACCAGGAACAGATTGGCCTGGATGTTCTGGTCCACGGCGAGTTCGAGCGCAACGACATGGTCGAGTACTTCGGCCAGAACCTCAAGGGCTACCTGTTCACCCGGAATGCTTGGGTCCAGTCCTATGGCACCCGCTGCGTCAAGCCTCCCATCGTCTGGGGAGACATCTCCCGCGCCCGGCCCATCACTGTGCGCTGGTCCTCATATGCCCAGTCCCGGACCAAGCATGTGGTCAAGGGGATGCTGACCGGGCCGGTGACCATTCTCAACTGGTCCTGGCCACGCGAGGACATCGATCACAAGCAGCAGACCCGCCAGCTGGCTCTGGCCATCCGTGACGAGGTTCTGGACCTGGAGGCCGCAGGTATCCGCATCATCCAAATCGATGAGGCCGCCCTGCGCGAGAAGTTGCCGTTGCGACGCTCCGACTGGCACAGCCGATACCTGGACTGGGCCATTCCCGCCTTCCGGCTCGTTCATTCCGGGGTCAAACCAACTACACAAATTCACACCCACATGTGCTACTCGGAGTTCAACGACATCATCAAGGACATTGATGCCATGGACGCCGATGTGATCTCCTTCGAAGCCTCCCGCTCCGACCTGACCGTCCTGGATGCCATCCAGGAGGCCAAGTTTGAGACCGAGGCGGGCCCTGGTGTCTACGACATCCACTCACCGCGCATCCCTTCCACTGAGGAGATTGCGGAACGGATCCATGCCATCCTGAAGAAGCTGGACGCGGCCAAGGTCTGGATCAACCCCGACTGTGGGCTCAAGACCCGTGGCGAGAAGGAGACCTGGCCCAGCTTGGAGCACATGGTGGCCGCCGCCCATCAGGTGCGTGCGGAGCTATCGTCCAGTCAGGTGTCAGATCGTGCATGAGCCTATCTTTTCCCTGGAGGTCTTTCCCCCCAAGCGCGATGCCCCGGTGGGCACCATCTATGACACCCTGGATGGCCTGGAAGGGCTGATGCCCGACTTCATCTCGGTGACTTACGGGACCGGCCGCCGCTCAGACCGCACAGCCACGGCCCGCATATCCAAGACCATCCATACCGAGTACGGCATCCCTGCCGTGGCGCACCTGACTGCCCGGTATGCGGACCGCGAGGTGATCGATCAGGCCCTGGACATGTTCGACGACGCAGGGGTGGCAGCGGTGCTGGCCCTGCGTGGCGACAGCGTGGAGGGCCGCGAGCCCGCAGGGGTCTTCGACCATGCCAGCGATCTGGCCGCCTACATCCGGTTCCGTCGGCCGAACCTGCCGATTTATGGCGCCTGTTATCCGGAGACACACCCGGAGGCCTCCTCGCCCGAAGAGGATATTGAACATCTGCGGATCAAGGTGGATGCCGGTGTCAACCATCTGATCTCGCAGCTCTTCTATGACAACGCCGATTTTCTGGACTTCCTGGACCGGGCTCGGGCAGCGGGCATTCTAGTGCCCATTGAGGCAGGGATCATGCCCATCACCAACGAGGGCCAGGTCCGGCATATGAGCCGGGTCTGCCAGGCCCGGATCCCGGCAGCGGTTGAGTCCATCCTGGAGCGCTGGGGGGACGACCGGGCCAGCCTGCGCGAGGCAGGCATCATCTACGCCTCACAGCAGATCGCAGATCTGGTGGCCCATGGAGTAGACGGTATCCACCTCTACTCCATGAATCACTCAGGGGTCACCAGGCGCATCTGGCACAACGTCCGTCATCTCTTTCGGCAGGCAGGCACCAAGGAGGAGACGGTCAGGAGCCAAAAATAACCGCAAAAGGGAGATTTCCGGCTTTCAGCGACGCTTTCGGCTCTGATCGTCGGTGCGGGGCCTCAGCCATGGCCAAGTCTTGAGCGCAGCCCTGTTCAGTGGTGGTATCATGCCGAGCAACAATCCTAGGACCACCGCGCCGATGGCCACGCAGGAGGTCAGGTCACGTCCCAGCAGAATGAGAATTACTACCATGCCGGTTCCTATCAGGGAGAAAACCGGTGTCCAGCGTTGCTGAGAATCGGTCTGCCGGTCGTTGCTCTTTGGCAAAAGTCCGTCTATCAGTCCCACTGCCAGTCCTATCAGGGCACAGACGATGGTCGGAAGGGTATCGGTCAGCTGCATTCTAGGATTCCTTTGTTCATGATTTCTCGGGCAGGGCCTTTCTGGTACCGCGCAGGGCGTGGGCGCGGGCGTTGGCCCTGGCCATGGCATCCAGCTGGCCCTGGTCCTGTATGACGTCCTCAGGATCAATGCCTGAAATCAGCGCTATTACAGTTTCATAAGATGTCTTGGCCGTAGGAAGGACTCCTACCAGCCGTCCCTGACGCATGACTGCTATGCGGTCAGAAACCGCGAAAACGTCCGGCAGATCGTGGCAGACCATAAGGATGCTGCGGCCCTCTGAACGCATGCGCTTGATGTAGTTGAGCACCTCGGCGGACTGCATGACGGATAAGGAGGCCGTCGGCTCGTCCAGCAGGATCAGCTCGGGATTGTCCAGCAGGGTCCTGGCGATCGATACGGTCTGTTTTTGTCCTAAGGAAAGGGTGGCCATGGGTTGGCCCACGCGGATAGGGGAGGACAGCGACTGGAGGACCTGACGGGTGCGCCGACGCATGGCTTCGTCATCACGACGATGGTGTCGATCGCGCAGTTCCTTGCCTAGGAAGAGGTTGGAGGAGACATCCAGGTTGTCGCAGAAGTCCTGCCCCTGGAAGACGGCTGCAATGCCCAACTGATTGGCGACTCTGATCGAGGGAATGCTGGTCGGTCGGCCCTTCCAGAACAAGGTACCCTGGTCGGGTCGGATCAATCCGGACAAAATCCTGACCAGAGTGGACTTGCCTGCTCCATTGTCGCCCACGACGGCGAGCACTTCGTGTTGACGAATATCCAGGTTTATGTGTTTGAGGGCCTCAACGAATCCGAACCTGATGCAGAGGTCGTCCATCTGCATCAAGACAGCGGTTTCATGCAATCCAGGTCACCTCCTCTACGATGATCGACCTGCGGATTTTGTGGACACATCAATGTGTTCGTTGACGCTATCGACAGCCATCATAGCTGCTCCTAGAGCCGATCCGGTAATCGGATAGCGGGCAGGGAGCACTTCCATGGGAACCATGGCGTCAGGGAAAAGCAAGCGCTGAAGAGTCTCTCGGAGGGGATCCAGAAAGACGTCTTCGGTTGTGCTCAGGATGCCTCCCAGGACCACTACTTCGGGATCCACGGCGTTGCAAAGATCGGCCACTACATTGCCGATGCGGATGGCCGCATCTCCCACGATCCGTCTGCACCCTGGGTCCCCCTTGACGGCATTGGCCACCAGATCCTCCAGAGTCATGTTCCCGTGGGTCACGCTGAGCAAGGAGACCAAGCGGCTCTCGTCCACCACCGTATTCAGGCATCCGCGGTTGCCGCAGATGCAGATATCGCCCAAGGGGTCCACTTGAACATGGCCTATCTCGCCTGCAAGCCCGGTGGTGCCCCGCCACATCTCGCCGTTGATGACGATTCCCGCGCCCACCCCGTCGTTGGCGTGGATGTAGACGAAGTTTCGTCTGCCGACTGCTGCGCCCATTCTCAGCTCGGCCATGGCTGAGAAGTTGGCGTCGTTGTCCACTTGGACCGGCACCTGAAAAGCCTCATGGAAAGTGCCTATCAGATCCTGTTTGTCCCAGCCTCGCAGGATGCCGGGAATGGCCAGCTGGTGAGTTCTGCAGTCCACAGGGGCCCCCATGGCCAGGCCCAGACCGACAAGCTCATCCGATTGGGCACCGATGGAAGTCAGCGTCTCCTTGATCAGGATCATGGCCCGTTCCAGGGTTGTGTCCGGCTTGTGCTGGCGTGGCAGAGCCATATCATGCTCTGCCAGTATGGCATGGCTGGCGTCGACTACTTCCAGTCGCATCTCGTGGCGGCCGATGTAGAGCCCGACCCCGAGGCCCTTGCGGCGGGCCAGCATGACCAGCGTGGCGCGGCGGCCGTTTCTTGTGGTGGAGGATGTCTCCAGAAGTCCCTGATCGCCCATCAGACGTACCAGGTTGGAGACAGTTGCTGTTGAGAGCCCGGTATTTTCAGCCAATTCGATCTGGGTCATGGCGCCGAATCTTCGGATCGTATCCAGCAGTAGTGCACGGTTGGCCTCACGCAATGAGGACTGTGAACCGAACAATCGATGTGCCATAGGTTCCAGTGTAGCCAAGATCGTGGCTTGCCCCCGCCCATAGAACCCCTTGCGCCGAGATGCCAAAAACTCGGGTGAATTATTAAATTCATGTACAAAACAAATAAATAAAAAATAAGCCTTATTGAATTGATAAAGTTAACACAAATGGGTATGCTGACCACTGGGCCTGTAATGAAGGGGCCAAGGCAGACAGAGATGCCTGCCAGAGAATTCAAGGATGAAGGAGTCTTCATGAAGATGATGCAACGAGCTATGGCGGCGGTTATCGGCGTCGCCATGCTGACCGGACTGGGCGCTTGCGGAAGTTCACGAGCCTCCAGTTCCTCCCAGGAGGGAGGGGCGATCAGCAAAGGCGCCACCATCGGCGTGTCCATGCCCACCAAGTCCGAGGAGCGTTGGAACAAGGATGGCAACAACCTCAAGAACAAACTGGAGAAGGCAGGCTACAAGGTGGTGCTCTCCTTCGCGGATGACAAGCCCGCCCAGCAGAATGCCGACATCGAGAACATGGTCAACAAGGGCGCCAAGATCGTGGTGGTGGCCTCCAAGGACGGCACCGCTGTGGGGCCGGCTGTCGAGAAGGCCAAGGATGCCGGGGCCAAGGTCATCGCTTATGACCGGCTGATCATGAACACCAAGGCCGTCGACTACTATGCGACATTCCAGCTTGAGCGCACCGGCGTGCTGGAGGCCAACTGGCTGATCGACCAGCTGGGTCTCAAAAACGGAGCCAAGGGTCCATTCAATATTGAGCTCTTTACCGGTTCTCCCGACGACAACAACGCCAAGTACTTCTTCAAAGGCGCCTGGGAGCTGCTGCAGCCCTACTTCAAGTCGGGCGTTCTGGTCAGCCCCTCCCAGCATGGCGGCGGTGTGACCAAGGACTTCAAACTCTCCGACTGGCAGAAGATCTCCGTCCAGTCCTGGAAGACCGAGCAGGCCCAGAAGGACATGGAGTCCATTCTTGATTCGACCTACGCCCACGGCGAGCGGCTGGATGCCGTGCTGAGCCCCTATGACGGCATCAGCCAGGGGGTCATCAACGCCATCCAGTCCAAGAGGCCCGACATCCAGCCCAATACCGACAACTGGCCCAAGATCACCGGGCAGGACGCCATGGAGATCTCCGTGGCCAATATCTCCAAGGGACTGCAGGGCCAGACAGTCTTCAAGGACGTCAACAAGCTGGCCCAGGCCGTTTACGACATGATCATCGAAATCGCCCAGGGCAAGAAGGTTACCGGCATCAACGGCACCTTTGACAACAACAGCATCAAGGTGCCCTCGAAGCTGCTGGATCCCCAGGCCATCACCAAGGACAACCTGACCGAACTGGTCAAGGCGAACTACCTGACCCAGGAACGATTCGATCAGCTGACCAAGTGAGGTTGGCATCACAGTCGCGCCGGACGGTCCCGCTTCCGGTCAAGGGGAGGGACGTTCGGCGTAGAGGAGGTGAAAGCATGCCCGATGAGGACATCTTGTTGCGAATGCAGGGAATAACCAAGACCTTCGGTCCGGTAAAGGCCCTGTCCAACGTCGACATGGACGTGCGCAAGGGCGAAATCCATGGCATCTGCGGGGAAAACGGGGCCGGCAAGTCCACCCTGATGAACGTGCTGTCCGGGGTCTACCCGCACGGCAGCTATACCGGCGAAATTCTGTTCGACGGCAAGCCCTGCCGCTATCGGACCATCAATGATTCGGAGGACGACGGCATCGTCATCATCCATCAGGAGCTGGCGCTGAGCCCTTTCCTGTCCATTGCCGAGAACATCTTCTTGGGCAATGAGCAGGCCCACAATGGCGTAATGGACTGGGATACCACCAGGGCCAAGGCCTCGCGTCTGTTGGAGCGTGTGGGGCTGAACGAGAGCCCCGACACCAGGGTCATGGATCTTGGAGTGGGCAAGCAGCAGCTGGTGGAAATCGCCAAGGCGCTGTCCAAGCATGTCAGGTTGCTTATTCTTGATGAGCCCACAGCCGCCTTGAATGACGATGATTCCGAGCATCTGCTGGACCTGGTCAGGCAGCTGCGTGACCAGCAGGGAGTGACCAGCATCCTCATCACCCACAAGCTGGGGGAGGTAGGACAGATTGCGGATGGCGTGACCATTCTGCGCGATGGTTCCACGGTGGGCGGTATGCGAATCGACACGGACCACCCCCTGGATCAGGATCTGCTCATCCAGAAGATGGTCGGCCGCGAGCTGACCAACCTCTATCCCGAGCACGTGCCACACATCGGCAAGGAGGTGCTCAAGGTCAGTGATTGGACTGTCCACCACCCGCAGGATCCCTCACGAACCGTGGTCGATCATGCCAATTTGGTGGTTCGCCAGGGCGAGATCGTCGGACTGGCGGGACTTATGGGTGCAGGTCGCACCGAGATGGCCATGAGCATCTTCGGGCGGTCCTATGGCAGCCGCATCAGCGGCAGAATCGAGATGCATGGCCGTCAGGTCGAGCTGCCGAACGTCCAGTCGGCCATCGATTCAGGCCTGGCCTACGCCACTGAGGACCGCAAGGTCTTCGGACTCAACCTGTTGCAGAACATCAGGGAAAACGCCTCCATGGCCTCGCTGAAGAGAATGAGCCGCCATGGAGTCATGAATGAGAACCTGGAGAGGGCACGGGTGGAGGAGTACCGCAAGGACTTCAACATCAAGTGCACCGACATCGACGTGCCCGTCTCCACCCTTTCCGGAGGCAACCAGCAAAAGGTCGTGCTGGCCAAGTGGGTGATCTCGGATCCTGATGTGCTCATCCTGGACGAGCCCACTCGAGGCATTGATGTGGGAGCCAAGTATGAGATCTACGAGATCATCGACCGGCTGGTCGACCAGGGCAAGGCTGTGGTGGTCATCTCCTCGGAATTGCCTGAGCTGATCGGCATCTGTGACCGGATCTATACGGTCAGCCAGGGGGTCATCACCAACGACGTGGAGCGCCGGGATTTCTCGCAGAAATATCTGATGAAGGGCATGACCCAGGAAAAGAAGGGAGTGGCAGCCAGATGAGCTCGCCCAACAGCAACAAGAGCACCGCCCAGGCGGTGGAACAAGAACAGGCAGGACCTGGTATTCTGGCCTCTCTGGCCAGCAACGCCCGCCAGTATGGCATCGTCGGCGCCCTGGTGGTCATCGTGGTCGTCTTCGAAATACTGACCAAGGGGGTGTTGCTCAAACCCAACAGTTTTGTCTCGCTGATCCAACAGAACGCCTACGTGATCATCCTGGCCATCGGCATGGTCATGGTCATCATCGCCACCCACATTGATCTGTCGGTGGGCTCCCTGGTGGCCTTCATCGGAGGCGTATGCGCCATCCTCATGGAGCATATGGGAGTCAATTGGATCGTGGCCATTGGCCTGTCCCTGATCGTGGGTCTGCTGATCGGCATCTGGCAGGGGTTCTGGGTCGCCGTCATCGGCATTCCAGGATTCATCACCACCCTGGCTGGCATGCTGATCTTCCGTGGCCTGGCCACTGTCATCGTCGGCGAGTCTGTGCCTATCACCTCCGCGCAGTTCAGGGGGATCGCCCGTGACTACCTGCCAAACATCCTGGGGTGGTGGGGCCCCTTCGACGGCCTGACCGTGGTGCTGGGCCTGATCTGCATCCTTGCCTACGCCTGGTCCCAGATTGCCCGCCGCCGCAAGACCCTGGCTGTAGGTCTGGTTCCCGAACCTAAGGCCTTGATGACCGGCAAGATCATCGTGGCTGCAGCCGTCATCCTTTTCGTGACCTACCTGCTGGCTTCCTCCGGCAATGAGGACCAGGGCGGGACGCCCATAATGCTGGTCATTGTGGCCGTATTGGTCCTGATCTACAACTTCATCCTCACCAGGACCGTCTTCGGCCGGCATGTCTACGCAGTGGGCGGCAACCGCAAGGCTGCCGTGCTCTCGGGCATCAACGCCAAACGGGTGGACTTCACGCTCTTCGTCCACATGGGCTTCCTGTCGGCTGTGGCAGCCATCTGCATGCTTTCACGACTGGCCTCGGCCACCGCCCAGGCTGGCATGGAGTTCGAAATGGACGCCATCGCATCCTGCTTTATAGGCGGTACGGCTGTCACCGGCGGCATCGGAACCATTCCTGGGGCAGTCGTCGGAGCCTTCGTCATGGGCGTGATCAACCAAGGACTGTCCATCATGGGCGTGGACACGGCCATCGTCAAGACCATCAAGGGGCTGGTCCTCCTGCTGGCCGTGGCTATTGATGTCATGTCCAAGCGCCGCAAGAGCTAACCGCCGGTCGGGAGACCTCAACCAGATGCAAGTCCCCGGGTCGGGCCAACGGTCATCGGCCCGGGGCACACGGCAGGTCACTATCAGCGCAACCACCAAGGAGTGTCATATGAAAATCGATGAAAAGGGTCGTTCAAGACTGTACGGTCTGACTGCGGCGGCGTGTGCCCTCTGGCTGATTCAGTCCCTGAGCGAGGCTTCGAGGGATGGTAGCCTGCTGAGCTGGCCCACCATCGTTTTTTCGCTCTGCCTAACGGTTGTAACCCTGTATTGCGCGGTTTGCGCCTGGAAGGAGGGCCGGAAGGCGGGGAAGGAAAACGGGGGCCGGGACAATCGGGATTCGCGGTCGCGGAACTGAGGCGTCTTGAGCGAACAGCTTCCGACCTGACGATGAGTACCATGCACAAACGGAAATAACGGGTTCGGAATTCTTCATTCCGACCTTGTCCAAGTCGAGTGCAGGAATGAGGAAGTCCGAAATCGTCCGAGCGGCTGCCCGTCTGCATCTTCATGGAGCTGGGGGATTACGGTCCTCGTCCAAGAGCAATCGGATGATACCCCTACACATTAACCACGATGATGCCACAGCGGGCACCCTGCCGAGGTTCGGCAGTATGGATGGTTCCCGGTATGTCCTGCGGCGAAATGGTCTGGTGGAGGCCGGAGTGCCCGTTGAATCGTTCGCGAGAATCTCGGGGTACGCGCATAGCCGTCTTCCCGTTTCGTCGACTAGGGGTGAGGGCGGTACGGATGCCACGCCGGCATGAACCCCGGAGGATCCGGGGTCATGGTCGTTGATCCATTGGAACGATCGGCGGGTTCGAAATGTCGAGAATTGGCGTAGGTTCGTGCTGTGCCTCGGTGAAGACTGTTTGCGGCGCGTCTCGTATCCTACTGATCGCATATCGATAAACGATATGTTATACTGTCGCTGACGTTACGTTGCTTCTATATTCGATGACGAGGATGCCAACATGTATAAACCGCAGCCGATGGATCGTTTCCTGCACAATCTGACACGTGGTCTGGAGTACCTGCACTGGGCAGGGGCATTGGTGGTCGTTGTGGGAATGACCGTTCTTCCCTGGTCCAATCTCCCCTTCAGGTTGCTGGGGTGTACCGATGCCCTCCTGCCCAACGTCTATAGCGTAGGGCTGAACGTTACACGGTCGAACGGGCCCAGTATCCGGATCCAGGCGGTAATCTCCTATCTTCTTGCCGCCATCATATTGGTCCTGCTGGCATCGTTCTTCCATGACCTTGCCGCCATGTCGACCTATGCGAAATCCGATAGTGAGGAGCGCACACCCGTGACCCCCTTCAACCAGGCCAACCTGCGTCATCTCCATGGCATGGGCCGCTGTCTGATTGCTCTGGCCGTGATTTTTTCAGGCGTGCCTATGGTCATTGGATTTGCTGAAGGAGCCATGGAAGCAACTGCCGAATATACGGCCACAGGGGCCTCCGCCGATCGGTACGGGCCGATGCGGGAATCCGGCCTTGCTGGATACGAAAGCCCGATTCACATTACGATGGAAGACAACTTTACGGTCGTTGCGCTGTTGGTTTTGGCCGCTATCGTCGTCTATGCCCTGGCTCGAATTCTTGCATACGGAATCACGCTGCAGAGGGAGGATGATGGTCTCATCTGAACAGGAGAAGGCCGGACCCTCTCAGCGCACGGAACACATTCCTCAAGGTCGGATCGTCCTGAGGCTGGACAGGATCATAGCGGAGCGGCGGATGACCTTAAAGGAACTGGCCGCCAGGGTGGGCATCACCCCGGTCAACCTGTCCAAGATCAAGAACAACCGTGTCTCGGCCATTCGCTTCACCACCCTGGCTGGTATTTGTCGGGAACTGCACTGCCAGCCGGGGGATATCCTGGAATACCGACCAGCGGAAGATGGAGACGAGAGCATCAGGTAGGACATGCGTCCAGGAGCAGGTCGGACGTCCGCCGGGCGCCTTGACTCCGGCGGTCGGTTTCGATTTTTACCTATAATGACCGGGGATCTCCTTACAAGTATCGGGTGGAGGCGGCATGGCGGAAGGTGAGCAGCGGCAGCTCAAGACATCGGACTTGATCCGGCTGGGTCTGCAGGACCTGGACCGGGCCAGGGTCGATCTGATCCGCCTGGACGGGTTGGGCCTGGACGGACGGATCAAGGATGCCCTGATCGGTGCCCTGGAATCGGCCTGCGATCCGGATGTCGCCCTGTCTTCATTGGTGATGATTCTTGACCAGCGTTCCTCCGGTGGACCCCCAGGCTTTCTCCGAGGACAGGCAGAGCTGGCCTGCCCGGCCATCAGATCACTCGTTCGCGTCCTGGGGGCTTCTGAGGCCATGGGCAGATTGATGCGCTCGCGCCCCGCCCTGGTCGAGACAGCGGCCTGTGATCCCTTTCATCTGAGCGACTGCCCTCTTCAAGTCCGAAAGAAAAGGATCGCCAAGGCACTGGATGCCGACGGGGGTGAACCAGCAGGGGAAGGGACCCTGGCCGAAGAGGTCGATGCCCTTCGCGCCGAATATCGGACACAGCTGGTCGCAGTCATGGCTCGCGACCTGGCCGCCGCGGATCCCGAAACCGTGCAACCGGAGATCAGCCTGTCCCTGTCGGATCTGGCCGAGGCCACCTTGGAAGGGGCGCTGACCATTGCCAGGAAGCAGGTTCCATCGTCGGAGCATTGCCGTTTCTCCGTCATCGGAATGGGCAAACTGGGTGCCAGGGAGCTGAATTACGTGTCCGACGTCGACCTGATCTACGTAGTTGAACCATCCGGAGAGATTGCCGATCAGGACCTGACCGGCATCGGCACCAAGATTGCCATCCTTTTGCAGAAGGTCTGCCAGTCCATCATCCCCGGATCTACCGAGCCGCCCCTGTGGAAGGTTGATACCGCCTTGCGGCCCGAGGGGAAGGACGGGCCCCTGGTGCGCCGTCTGGAGTCTCACGCCGACTACTACCGGTCCTGGGCCGAAAGCTGGGAGTTCCAGGCCCTGTTGAAAGCACGTCCAGTTGCCGGCGATGCCGTGCTGGGATCTGCATACCACGACATGGCCCAACAATTCGTCTGGGGGGCATCCCAACGCAGGAACTTCGTCTATGATTGCCAGGCCATGCGGGCCAGAGTGGAACGGAACATACCCGAAAAACTCAGGGATCGGGAGATCAAGCTGGGCCAGGGCGGATTGCGGGACGTGGAATTCACCGTCCAGATGCTCCAGCTGGTCCATGGCTCCAGCGACCAGGATCTGCGTTGTCCTGCAACCCTGGATGCTCTGCAGGCCCTGTCCCGCGGCGGCTACATTTCACGCAAGCACGGCGACCAGCTGGACCACGACTACCGATTCGAGCGGGTCATGGAGCATCGACTGCAGATGTGGCAACTGCGTCGCACCCATCTCTTTCCGAAAACCAACCGTTCAGGCACTTCCGGCCGGCGGCCGCCCAGCCTGCAGGAGCTGGAGAACAACCGCGATCTGAGGCGGCTGGCCCGGGCATTCGGTCTGCACGCCGACCAGATGCTGGCCCAATATCAGGCCACCAAGATTGAGGTCCGCAATCTTCACCGGGCCATCTACTTCCGTCCCATGCTGCCCATCAACGCCCAGGTGGACGAGGACGAGGTCAGCCTGCGCCCCCAGGCAGCCCTTGCTCGGTTCGCATCCATCGGCTTTGCCGATCCCGATGCGGCCATCCGCCACGTTACGGCCCTGACCACAGGAGTTACCAGGTCGGCGCGGATCAACCGTATTCTCATGCCCGCTGTCCTCCAGTGGCTGGGTGAGGGGCAGGACCCCGACATGGGGCTTTTGGGCTGGCGAACCCTTGAGGAGCACTTCGGCGGCAAGAGCACCTACTTGGGCTTCCTGCGGGACTCCACCTCGGCCGCCCGTCGCCTCTGCCACGTCCTGTCCAACTCCCGCTATTTGTCCGGCGCCCTGGCCCGGTCCGTTCAGTCGGTGACCTGGCTGGGCCATGACCAGGACATGATTCCCCGTGATCGGGCCACCTTGGACAAGCGCGCCGCGGCCTATCGAACCCGGCATGCGGATTCGCTGGAGGAGTTCGCCACTGCGGTCCGGGCCATGCGTCGCCAGGAGATCGAGCGGATCGGGCTGGGCTGGATGAGCGGGGTGGACGATCAGCAGGCCTGCCTGGCAGGCATGTCGGATGTCTACGATGCAGCCATCAATGCAGCCTTGGACTGGGCCGTGGACCACCGTCTGGAACAGGCTAGCGCACCAGCCGATCTGGCCGTGATCGGCATGGGTCGCTACGGGGGCAGAGAGGTCAACTTCAACTCGGACGCCGACATCATGCTGGTCTACCGTCCCGTGTCAGGCGTCGACCAGAACCGGGCGGCGGAATTCGCGCGTGGAGTGACCGCCGACCTGCGGGCCGTCCTGGCTGGAAGGGCCAGTCTGGAGCCAGGCATTGACCTGGATTTCGACCTGCGCCCCGAAGGACGCCAGGGGCCTCTGGTGCGTTCCCTGGACTCCTACCAGCGCTACTACCGCGACTGGTCTGAAACCTGGGAACATCAGGCCCTGATCCGGGCCAGATTCGCAGCCGGGAATGCCGGCCTGGCCAAGGACTTTCTGGTGGGCATAGCCAATCCGCTTCGCTACCCTCAGCAGCCGCCCAACGAGGAGGAGCTGGGGCAGATTCGCCGTCTCAAGGCCAGGATGGAGGCGGAGCGGCTGCCGCGCGGGGTGCGTCGGGACCGGCATCTGAAACTGGGCCGGGGAGGGCTGTCTGACGTGGAGTGGACGGTCCAGCTTCTCCAACTGCGTCACGCCCACGATCTGCCTGAGCTGCAGGTCACCGGAACGATGACCGCCCTGGACGCCCTGGAGGCTGCGGGATTCATAGAAGCCAAGGATGCCAAGGCCCTGCGCCGCGGCTGGGTGCTGTGCACCGCAGCCCGCAACGCCAATTTCCTTTGGTCTGGAAGGGTATCCCAGGCGGACATCCTACCTGACGATGGTCAGGTTCTGGGGGGCATCGCAGTCTGTCTGGGCTACCCGGCCCGCCGAGGACAGCACTTTGTCAACGAGCTGCTGGCTGCCATGCGCCGCTGCAGGCAGGTCATGGAACGGCTCTTCTACGGGGGCTGACCCTGGGTCCATCCGCGGTCGTATGCTTGTTCAGGTCACATAAGGTGGCCACCTTGAGGAAGGTGAGCCGTTGTCCCAACAAGTTGATCACGCATCCAACACCTCTTCCGCCGTCTTTCCGCTTCGTGGGCGAAGTGTGGTAACCCTCGACGACATTCCCATGACCCAGATCCTGGATCTGCTGGACCGGGCGGCCTACATCGACAATCATCGTCGTCAGGTGGCCCACACCTGCGACGGCCGGGTTCTGGCTACGCTCTTCTATGAGCCCAGCACTCGAACCAGGCTCAGCTTCGAGACGGCCATGCTCCGTCTGGGCGGCCAGGTCATCGGATTCGCCGGCGCCCAACTGGCCAGCGTCTCCAAGGGGGAGTCCATCAGCGACACCCTGAAGACCGTCTCCAACTACGCTGACATCGTGGCCATCCGCCATCCCAAGGAGGGTGCCGCCCTGGTGGCCTCCCAAGCGGCCACGGTCCCTGTCATCAATGCTGGCGACGGCGGGCACATGCATCCCACCCAGACCCTTACCGACCTGGCCACCATCCGCGCCCGCAAGGGTCGGCTGAACCACCTGACTATCGGCCTGTGCGGGGACCTGACCTTCGGACGCACCGTCCACTCTCTGATCACCACCCTCTGCCGCCTGGGCCACGTGGATTTTGTTCTGATCAGCCCCGACGAGCTGCGCACCCCCGAATACGTCCTGGAGAGGATTCGTTCCTCGTCCGATTGCACCTACCGGGAGACCGGAGACCTGAACGGGGTCATCGGCGACCTGGACGTGCTCTATATGACCCGTGTCCAGCAAGAGCGTTTCTTCAACGAGGACGACTACCTGCGGCTGCGCGACACCTACATTTTGGATACTGACAAGCTTCGGGCTGCGCGCTCCGACATGGCCATCCTCCACCCCCTGCCCAGGGTCAACGAGATCGCCGTGGAGGTGGACGATGATCCGCGTGCGGCCTACTTCCAGCAGGTCCGCAACGGCATGCTGGTCAGGATGGCCCTGGAGAGCGCCCTGCTGGGCGACGAGCTGCCCGGTTACCGCAAGCAGAAGGAGGTGGCGGCATGAAGGTCACCAGCATTGTTGACGGAATCATCATCGACCACGTTCGTGCGGGCACAGCCCTGAAGGTCTTGCATTACCTGCGTGTGGACCCGTCGAAGACCCGGCTCGCCCTGATCATGAATACGGACAGCCTCAAGTACGGATCCAAGGACATCATCAAGATCGAGCAGACCGGGGACCTGGACCTGACCGCCCTGGGGTTCATCGCCCCCGAGGCCACCGTCAATGTGGTCCGGCAGGGCAGGATCGTCAGCAAGCATCAGCCGGACCGCCCCAGCCGCCTGGTCAACGTCATCACCTGCGTCAACCCTCGTTGCGTCACCACGGTGGAGACCGGCGTGGACCAACGCTTCCACCTGGATGATGCTGGGGTCTACCGTTGCGACTACTGCGACGAGAAGGCTGAAGACTGACATGCGGCTGCTGGGGTTGACTGATTGGCGCAGCAGCCGGGCGGTCGATCTGATACTTCCCCAGACCATTGACAGTACGCTGGTTGACGAGACCGGTGCCATGTCGACAGAGGTGGATCAGATAGACGCCCGGGGGTTGGTGCTGGCTCCTGCTCTGGTTGACCCCCACGTCCACCTGCGCGACCCCGGGCAGACCGACAAGGAGGACATGGTCAGCGGTACAGCTGCCGCAGCGGCCGGAGGCTACGGGCTGATACTGCTCATGCCCAACACCCAGCCCGCCATGGACGGCCGCACCAGGATGGCCGACGGGCGCACAGTTATCGACTATCTGGAGTCCTACGAGCGGGACCGTAGGCTGAGCCTGCCGGTGGACTACGCCCTCTGTGTGGCTGCCACCGTGGACCGGACTGGCCGCCAGGCCTCAAACCCAGACGACTGGTCGAAGCACCTGGCCGGCCACGGATGGACACATCCTGTAGTGGCCATCAGCGACGACGGCTCGGCAGTGACCGACCAAACCCTGGAGGCTGTGGCCGCCAATGCCCGGTCTTTCGACCTGCCCGTTTTGGATCACTGTGAGCACCACGAGCACGGTCAGGTCAACCTCGGATCAGTCAGTCGCCAACTGGGGCTGGAGGGGATTCCCGCCTCAACCGAGACCGCCGTCATCAATCGCGACATCGACCTGGCGGAGCGCACCGGCACCCGGGTGCATCTGCAGCATGTCAGCACCGCCGGCGGATTCGAGGCCGTCAGACGGGCCAAGGCCCGTGGACTGCCAGTCACCTGCGAGACCGCGCCCCACTATCTGGCCCTCTGCGACGAGGACCTGCTGCGCTGCGGCAGCATGGCCAAGATGAACCCTCCGCTGCGCTCCCGCGCCGACCAGCAGGCAGCCCTTGAGGCGGTGGCTGACGGCACTGTGGACATGATCGCCACCGACCACGCGCCGCACACCACCGCTGAGAAAGCCCTGGGGATCAAAGACGCCCCCAACGGCATCATCGGCCTGGAAACTGCCTATGCGGTCTGCAACCAGGTCCTGGTCAAGAGCGGGCTCATCGGCCATGACCGTCTGATCGAGCTCATGTCCCTGGCTCCGGCCGAGCTCATGGGCATGCATCGGCTACTGCCCGAAGACCTGCCCTCGCACACAGCTGACAAGGTCAATAAGGCCGGCACCGGTCATCTTCAGCTGGAGGTCGACCAGCACAGCGATTCCGGCCAGCCGCCTGTCGACTTGGTCATCTTGGACCCTGCAGCCAAGTGGAAGGTGGATCCCAGCCGTTTCCACTCCAAGGCGAGGAACACCCCCTTCGCCGGGGCGGAACTGGCCGGACGGGTCCTGGCCACCATCAAGGAGGGGCGTCTGGTTTTTTCCCGTCTGCCCGCAAACCGCGTCATCACCAGGGAAAGGATCTGAGCATGGACCGACTGACCGCGCTCATCGAGGACAAGCACAATCCGACCGTGGTTGGTCTGGATCCGCGACCGGAACTGCTGCCCAGCCAACTGATTGAACAGGCCAGGCAGCGTACCGCCGGAAGCATGACAGAGATGGGCCTGGACCCCAAGGATCCGCAACAGACCCAGGACGAGCAGGCCCAGGCCGTCTGGGCAGACCATCTGGCCCGGGCCTATCTGCGCTTCAACCTGGCCATCCTGGAGGGCGTGGCCGGCCTAGTGCCCGCAGTCAAACCCCAGATCGCCATGTATGAGGCCTTGGGACCCTGGGGCATCAGGGCCTACACCGGCACCTGCCGGGCTGCAGCCGACCGTGGCCTCTACGTCATCGGGGATGTCAAACGCGGGGACATCGGCTCCACGGCCGAAGCCTACGCTGCCCATCTGGATGGGCTTCCCCTGCCCTTCGCACCAAGGCAGGCAGTAGATGGCCCGGCCCGAACAGGCGGGAGATTCCCCTGGTACGAGGATGCGCTGACCATCAACGTCTACCTGGGTTCCGACGGGGTGGAACCCTTTCTGCAGGCGGCGGAGCACATCCATGGTGACCTCTTCGCCCTGGTGCGCACCTCCAACCCTTCAGGCGGCCAGATTCAGGAACTGGGCCTGGATAGGGACTCGGGCGGCGGCACCATCTATCAGCGCCTGGGCGACCTTGTCGAATCCTGGGGGCAGCCCTCCATCGGTCAGTCGGGCTATTCCAGGCTCGGAGCCGTGGTCGGCGCCACCCACTCCGAAGACGGCGCCCTTCTGCGCCGGGCCATGCCCCACACCTTCTTCCTGGTCCCTGGCTACGGAGCCCAGGGCGGTTCGGGGGCCGATGTGGCGCCCATGTTCGACCGGTTCGGAGGCGGCGCTGTAGTCAACTCCTCACGGGGAATCATCGGAGCCTGGCGGAAGGATCCGGGCTACAGCCCGCAGCTCAGCGTTCAAGCGGCCCTAGGCATGGTCACCCGCGATGCCCGCCAGGCCGCGCAGGCCATGAAAGA
The DNA here is from genome assembly GCF_026537385.1 of Bifidobacterium sp. B4079. Lineage (NCBI taxonomy): Bacteria > Bacillati > Actinomycetota > Actinomycetes > Bifidobacteriales > Bifidobacteriaceae > Bifidobacterium > Bifidobacterium sp. B4079. The sequence continues at coordinate 472,078 of NZ_JAFNMH010000001.1, forward strand.
CGATCTCAATCAGGCGATCAAGGAGGTCCGATGAAACCCAACCTCTTCATATCCACCAGCCAGGTGGAGGAGCAGGCCCAACAGGCAGGCCGGCTACCCGGACGGCGCACCGCCCTGGTCACCGGCATGGAGCCCCTGGACAGGCAAGTCTGGCGGATGGCCATCCGCGACCCCTACCTGGCATCCCACGCCCCGGCAGGAGCCTTCATCAATCTCTACTCGGCAGACCGTATAACCATGATGCCCAGACCTTTCGGCATCAGCCGAGTTCTGGATGGCGAGCAAATCGAGATCATCTTCGCCGTGGTGGGCCAGGGGACTTCTGAATTCTCCCGACTGCGGCCAGGCATGGCTGTGGACCTGCTGGGGCCTCTGGGCCATGGCTTCGACCTGGAGAAGCCCGCTCACTATCTGTTGGTGGGCGGCGGCCTGGGCGTCCCTCCGCTTATTCGCGCAGCCCAGTGCCTCCAAGACCGGTCTGGAGCGCGCACCACCGCCCTGCTGGGCTACCGGGATCATCGGTTCGCCGATGCCATTATGGGCTCGCTGACCGACCGGCTTGAGTCCATCGACAACGCCTCAGGGGATGTCATAACCCTTTTGGACCGGGTTCGCGAAGACATCAACCCCGAGCAAACCATCATCCTGACCTGCGGCCCCTTACCCATGATGCGGGCCGTTGCCGCCTGGGCCCGTAAAGTCGGCCTGCCGACCCAGTGCTGCATGGAGTCCCGTATGGGCTGCGGCTATGGCACCTGCGTGGCCTGCGTGATCGACACCGTGGACGGCAGGCTCAAGGTCTGCAAGGACGGCCCGGTCTTTGCTGCCGACCGTCTGATCTGGAATGCAGACGAGGACAAGAAGGAGACACGATGAGCGGGCTGACAATCATGGATCCTTTGGAGCCGCACGCCTGGCGGCATGGAACCGTTGTGGCCGGAACGCTCTGGAAGAACCCGGTGGGCACGGCCTCGGGCACCTTCAACCTGGATGCCTGCGGGGGCTATTATGACGTCTCCCAGATGGGCGCCATCTCCACCAAGGGGGTTTCGCCGGTTCCCTGGGAAGGCAACCCCACGCCCAGGACCGCCGAAAGCCCAGCCGGCATGGTCAACTCCGTGGGCCTGCAGAACCCGGGCGTGGACCATTACCTGGTGGATGAGCTGCCCAGACTCAAGGCCCTGGGAGCCAATGTGATCACCAATGTGGCTGGTCACAGCGACGAGGACTATGCCACGGTCGTGGAACGGTTGGCCGACTCCCCGGCGGACATGCTGGAAATCAACGTCTCCTGTCCCAACGTCTCCCATGGAGGGATGTCCGTGGGCACCGACGCCAAGGCTCTGAACCGGCTGATCACCCGGCTGCGGGGTCTGACCGACAAGCCCATGGTGGTCAAGCTGACCCCCAACGTCACCGACATCGTGGAGGTGGCAAGGGCTGCCGCCGATGGGGGAGCGGATGCCCTCAGTCTGATTAACACCCTGGTAGGCATGCGCATCGACATCAATGACGGCAGGCCCATACTGGCCCAGGGCACCGGCGGTGTCTCGGGCCCCTGCATCCTGCCCATAGCCTTGTCCTTCGTCTGGCGGGTACGCCGGGCACTGCCCGACATTCCCATCATCGGCATCGGTGGCATCGACTCGGGACGCACGGCCTTGGAATTTCTCTATGCGGGTGCCAACGCCGTCGAGGTGGGGGCTGCGGCCCTAGTGGATCCTGTGGCGCCCATGCGGGTGGCCCGGGAGCTGGACGATCTGTTGGACGAGCGGCCTGATCTGGCTGATTTACTCAAGAAAGGGGAGTGCTGGCGATGAGCGCATCCGAAGCAGAAAACAAGTCCAAGCATGACGGGGATGCCCAGAAGCGGACCCGCCGCATCCAGGAGGGTTTCACCAGCTTCCTGCTCCGGAGCGGAGCGCTTAAGTTCGGTGACTTCACCCTGAAGTCGGGGCGGCGCTCGCCCTACTTCATCAACGCCGGGGCCTTCAACGACGGACGGCTGATCGCTCTGTTGGGGGAGTTCTACGCCCGGACCATCGTGCAGGCCGTGAAGCAGGGAACCCTGCCCGCAGACATCGACACGGTATTCGGCCCGGCCTACAAGGGGATTCCTCTGGCCGTCTCCACTGCCATCGCGCTGAGCGGGGCGCATGGGATGCCGGTCGGCTTCACCTTTGACCGCAAGGAGGTCAAGGACCATGGCGATGGAGGGCTCATGGTCGGTACCCAGCTCAGGGACGGCATGAGGGTGCTGCTGGTGGATGATGTCATGACGGCCGGGACCGCCGTCCGCCAGGTGGTGCCCAAGATCATGTCCCAGGCCAAGGTGACCATCGTCGGCCTGGTGCTCTCCGTGGACCGGATGGAGCGCACGGGCCAGGGTCAGGGCTCAGCTGTCGAATCCATCATGGACGAGTTCCACTTCCCGGTCATCAGCATCGTCAACGTCCGTCAGATCTTCGATGCCGCCGCCAACATGAAGGGCCCGGGCGGGTCGCCCATTCTGGACCAGCGCACCGCCGATGCCGCCAGGGACTACCTGGAGCGTTACGGGGCCTGAGCAAATGTCGGGCTCATACGGGCAGCCAACTTGTGCATGCAGACCGCCATTGACGCACATTCTTCGGACGGCCAATCTGTCGGCCGACCCTCGTGTAGATTGGTAGGTGTCCGACGGGCAGGCCGACGGATCATCGTCGCAAGGGAAGGCCATGGATCATGACGAAACCGCTGGAGCAGAACGGTCATGAGGAACCTGACCAGACTGGGGTCGACGCAGTGAAGGCGACCAAGCCTGCCGTCTCGGCCACAACAGCTGGCACTGTGAAATCTCCGAAGGCTGCAGAGCCCGTGGATGGACGAATGTCGACTGAAGAGAAACCGGGGAAGACAGGCCAGTCGCGAGAGAGCGAGCCTGAAGAACGTATTACCGAACGGCGGTCGCTGAGGCTGTCGCTGATACTGGTCGCGGTGGCTCTTGTGCTGGTGCTTGCAGCAGGCATATACATGCTGTGGGTTGATCATTCAGCAGGCAACCTGTCAGCCCAAAAGACTTCATCAGGAGCACCGAACGCGCAAGTCAGAAATGGCCCCAACGGGGATGCCAAGGCCTACAAGGCTTTGCAAGAGGTCAATGCCAAGCCTTCGGTGGCCAACGACCAAGGAGGGTTGACCGTTTCAGCCAGGGGGGTCGGCAGCAAGAAGAAGGTTGCCGACGCACCGACCCTTGAGATCTTCATGGATCCCATGTGCCCCTGGTGCGGCAAGGTGGGCCGGGTTATCGATCCCCAGTTGCAGCGCATGATCAGCGCCGGTCAGATCAACGTCACCTACAACTTTTTGAATTTCCTGGATTCGGCATCCAGCGACCAGTACTCCAGCCGCGTGGACAACGCCCTGGCCATGGTGGCCCAGGAGGATCCAGATCATCTGCCAGCCTTTGCAGCCGCCGTCTTCGCAGCCGACTTCCAGCCCGATGAAAGCTCCTATCAGGCGGTCTCCGATGCCCGACTGGCCGACCAGGCCGTGGGAGCGGGGGTGCCCAGGTCCCTGGCAGACCGTTTCGTCCAAGGTACCTACAGGCCATGGGTTGACAAGGTCAATGCCTACGCCATCACCAGGAAGGATGCCAAGGACACCAAGGGGGAGTTCTCGACGCCCACCATCATGATCAACGGCAAGGTCTGGGACCTGACTGCAGCGGCAAAGAGCCAGGGCGGACTGGAACATCTGGATCGGGCCCTGCTCAAGGCCCTGGGACTCAAATCGCAGGATATAGGCCATCAGGGGAGGATGCCATCCATCGGAGCCCAGGGAAAAGCGCTGAAAGCAATGTAACCCAAGGCTACTGACCAGCGGCGATTTTCGCTTATCGCCGCTGGAAGATGAACCGTAGCCTGTGGAATTCGATGTCTGTTCCGCTGATACTTGCTCGATTGTTGTTTGCTCGGTTGTTACTCGCCTGACTCCTGTTCAATCAGCGAGTATCCATGGTTGGACACCACCTGGCGCAGTTTGTCCAAATAGAGTTCAGCGGCATTGGACAGCTTGGTCCGGCTATTGACGATCCAGCCTACCAGCATGGATTCGTCCGACTCTAGGGGGACGCTGACGATCTTCTCGTTGTTCAGGTCCTCGTTGTCGATGCCGGTGCAGACCGTGTAGGCGTTCAGCCCCACGATGAAGTTGAGCATGGTGGCCCGGTCGCTCACGGTGATCTGCTTGGGGGAGTAGTCGGGCCAGACCGCCTCCTCGGCAAAGTAGAAGGAGCCCTCTTCACCCTGCTCGTACTGCAGGAAGGGGTAGGGCTCCAAATCTTTCATGGTCACCATGGCCCGATCGGCCAAGGGGTTGGTCCGTGCGATGAAGACATGCAGGTCCGCCCGGAAGAGCGGATGGAAGTCAAGATGCTTCTCGCGAAGCATCTTGGACAGGACCCGTTTGTTGAAGTCGGACTCGTAGATGATGCCGATCTCCGACTGGAGGGTGGCCACCTGGTCGATGATGTCCCTGGTGCGCGTCTCCCGTATGGTGAATTCGTATTCGTCGGAATCGATGGAGTTAATCATCTCCACGAAAGCTTCCACTGCGAACATGTAGTGCTGGGTGGAGACCCGGCAGAGCTGCTTGCGGGGCCTGACCTGCCTGTAGCGGGCCTCCAGCAGATCGGTCTGATCCAGAATCTGACGCGCGTAGGTCAGGAATTCCGCCCCGTCCACGGTCAGAGCAATCCCTTGGGAGTGGCGAGTGAAGATCTCGATGCCCAGCTCGTTCTCCAGCTCCTTGACCGATGAACTCAGGGCCGGCTGAGAGATGTAGAGCTCATGCGAGGCCTCGTTCATAGAGCCGCATTCGACAATCTTGACGATGTAGCGCAGTTGGAGCAGTGTCATATAGGCCAATCTATACCCGAGGCCCTATCGGCCTAGGGCCTCGGTTTCAGCCATGCCCTGATTCGCGGCCTTCTGATCCAGATAGCGACCCGGACCCTGGACCTGGGGGTTGCCGTGCCGATTCGTCTCGAAGCTGAAGACCATGGGCACACCGGTGGGCACATTGATGGATTTTATGTCCTTGTCGTCCACTTTCTCAAGAACCTTGATCAGACTGCGGACCACGGAACCATGGGTAACGACGAGCACAGTCCGGTCTTGCACCAGATTGGGGGCTATCCGGCTGCCCCAGTAGGGATGCAGACGAAGCAGCAGGTCTTTGAGGCACTCGGCACGGATCCCGGCCGGATTCTGGCTGTCCAGCCCGTCGGCCAAGGCCGGGGCATAGCGTGGATCCTGTCCCTGAAAGTAGGCTGAATCGGTTTCGATGGCCGGCGGCCGAACATCGTAGGAACGTCGGTAGATATTAAATTGCTGCTGGCCGTATCGTTTCAGCATGGCCGGTCGCGTCTGTCCCTGGAAGGCACCGTAGTGGCGCTCGTTCAGCCTCCAGGTGCGCTCCACCGGAATCCAGGCTCGATCTACCAGGTCCAGGACCGTGTTAGCCGTGACGATGCTGCGGGTCAGCAGTGAGGTGAAGACCATGTCGGGCAGCAGGCCTGATTCCTTGAGCAGCTGTCCGGCATGGCGGGCCTGTTCCAGTCCGCGATCCGTCAGGGGCACGTCCACCCAACCGGCAAAACGGTTGACGGACTTTTGGGTCCAGACGCTTTCTCCGTGACGCATGACGATGAGTTGCGAGGTCATCGAATCGACTCCTTTTCTAATGATGTGCTTAGAACCAAAGCGAACTGTTCTCGAAGAAAAGAGAGGCATCCTCTCCGTCTTGGATGGGTTGGTCAATCTGTTCAGCGGCCCTCACGGCTCTGGACATGACCAGTCCTATAGCCCTGGGCAGGGCATCGGCCACCTGCCCGGCACGGATCGGCTGTCCCATGCGTCCTGTAACGGTCCCCTGGCCCGCCGGTTGGTTGCCCTCGGCTACCAGATCCGCAAAGTCCTGGGGCTTGCGGGGATCGAAGATCAACGGCTGTTCCCAACCGGTCTGCCTGCCGCCGCTGGCCAGGGAACCGGCCAGCCCATGCAGGAAGGCCGCAGCCGCAGTCAGATCCACCATCAGCGTGGCATCGTCCTGGATCGGTCCGGCGTTCTGGGCCAGCATGGCCCCGATGGCTCCGGAGAGCACGTCCCCTGACCCCGCCGTGGACAGCCAAGCTGGGCCGAAGCCGGTGGTCATGACCCGGGGGCGGTCGGTACCGTCATCGCCGACAATCAGCGTAATGGCACCCTTGAGCAGAATCGTGGCTCCGGTCAGCTGGCAGGCGCGTACAGCCCAGTGCAAGGGTTCGGCCATGACCTGTTCGCCGTCCACATTCTCGCCATGCGAGTTGAGCAGGGCGGCCATCTCGCCAGCATGCGGAGTTAACACAGTGCGAGGGCCCAGCCGGTCCGGCAGCAGATCCAAGGCCCCGGCATCTGCCACCACCGGCGGATCGGCCGCTGCCTCGTCCTCGTCCAGGTCAGCGGCCTGTTGACTGAGTATGTCGGCGATCAGATCCCGCTGACCGTCTTGGCCTTCAGGCCCGGCGGCCTTCTGAGCCTGCCGGGTGGGCACGCCCGAGCCCAGCACCCAGGACTCGACACGTCCACGGCCTAGTACCGTTTCGGGCAGCTCCTGCAGGATCAGATCACCCACCTGTCCGGGGCCGCAGTAGCGGATCATGCCCGCGTTGCCGCTGGCCGCAGCCCTGCTGGAGAGCAGCCCCGCGCCATGGTAGAGGGCGGATCCGGTGACTAGGCCGACCACGCCTCGGCTGTACTTGGTGTCATCCACCCGGGGCGCCCGCAAAAGCCCGGCGCAGTCCTCGGCGTTCATGCAGGAAACGCTGGGGGCCAGGGCCGATGTGTCGAAACCGAAGTCAACCAGGACGATTCTGCCGCAGACGTAGGCGGCTGGGGGCAGCATCAGGCAGGGCTTCATGGCTCCCATGGTCACGGTCACGTCAGCCGGGATGTAGGCACCGGGCAGGGTGCCTTCATCGATGTCCACGCCGGAGGGAGTGTCCACGGCCAGCACCAGGGGCCCGTCTTGTTCGGCGGGGTCGTGCCAGGCGGGTCTGTCGGGCAGACCGCTCTCCATGCCCAGTTCTGAGGCCAGTGCGGCTGGAATGCCGCGCAGCGCCCCCTTGAGGCCGATTCCCGTCATAGCATCGATGATCAGATCCGCCTGCCGGCATAGTTCCAGGGCTTGGTCCAGCTCCTCGGTAGCCTGGTTCGGTCCAACCGGTGCCTCGCAGCCAGGGATGGCTGCCTGAGGATCCAGGGCCGTGACCACTCCGCCGGCGCGCAGAAGTGCATCCAGCCCACCCTGGTGCAGGCTTCGTCCGGCCGCCACCACAGTCACGTCGGCCCCGTGTCTGGCCAGGTCAGCCGAGGCATAGAGCCCGTCTCCGCCGTTATTGCCGGCCCCTGCCAACAGGACGATCCTGGCTCCTGTCGGCTCCAGCCCGGCATGGGTCAGCATGACGTCGGCCACGGAGGCCAAGGACCCGGCGGCGATGCGCATCAGGGGCACCCCGTCGTCCAAAAACGGCTGTTCCAGAGATCGGATCATGTCGGCGGAATAAGCGCTGGTGGCCAGGATCCGGCGGGCTTCGCGGCGTTCATCTGGTGACGGCTTCATGGCATCACACCCCTCATTCAACAGGTCCACGTGCGGCGGCACAGCCGGCCACGTGCTCACTCCACTCTATCCGATGGCCTTGTCCTGCAAGCGTTATAAGGTCTGCCTACTTACGAGGGCAGGAAGGAAATCATGCAGGGATTCGCAATGCCGAACCAGGGCCAGATCATGGCGGTGGTCCTGACGGTGGTCCTCTGTGGCCTTATCGGCTTCGAGCGCGAGTTCCTCAAGCATGACGCTGGCATCCGCACCCATATTCTGGTGGGCCTGGGCAGCTGCCTGTTCACCATGGTCTCCCTCTACGGCATCCAGGCTGCTGTGGGCAACTACTCCTGGGATGCATCGCGAATTGCGGCCGGAGTGGCCTCGGGCATCGGTTTCATCGGCGCTGGAGTCATCTTCTTCAACCATGATTCAGTCAAGGGTCTGACCACGGCCAGCGCCATCTGGGTGGCCGCCGCCGTGGGTATGGCCTGTGGGGTCCAGCTCTTCGCCATCGCCATCCTGGCGGTCGTCTTCTACTTTCTGGCCGTCCTGGTCATCGCGCCCATTCTCAAGTGGTTCCTGCGCAACCGTCAGAACACGGTTCTGCGCATCGTATATCAGGACGGTCACGGCTGCCTGCGCGAATCCCTGCTGCTGGCCACCCGTATGGGCTTCGAGTCCCGGGTGCTGACGATCCACGAGCTGCACCGGGATGCCTGGAAGGGCGCCGATGTCACCGTCAATCTGCTGGGCAAGGGGGACGTGACCGAGCTGGTCGAATCCATTGGCCAGACTCCAGGGGTCAAGGGCGTAGAGGTCCTGGGGGAAGACGACTGACCCGCTGACGACAGACTACCCACAGGCGCGGGCCAACCGGTGGCTACTTACTCTTCGGCCACCAGATCCAGGTAGTCGTCGCTCCAAAGGTCCTCATCACCGTCGGGCATGAGCAACACCCGCTCTGGATTGAGCGCCTTGACGGCACCCTCGTCATGGGTGACCAGCACGATGGCCCCTTCGTACTTGGCGATGGCCTTGAGTATTTCGTCGCGCGAAGCAGGATCCAGGTTGTTGGTGGGCTCATCCAGCAGCAGGACGTTGGCCCGACTGGTCACTAGGGTGGCCAAGGCCAGACGGGTCTTCTCTCCGCCCGAAAGCACCTTGGTGGGCTTCATGGCGTCGTCCCCTGAGAAGAGGAAGGAGCCCAGGATGGTCCGTGCCTGGGTGTTGTCCAGGTCAGGGGCCACATGCTGCAGGTTCTCCAGAACGGTAATCTCGTTATCCAAGGTGTCGTGCTCCTGGGCGAAGTAGCCGATCTTGGCCCCGTGCCCCAGGGTCACCTTGCCTGTATCAGGCTGTTCGATGCCGGCCAGCAGCCGCAGGGTGGTGGTCTTGCCAGCGCCGTTGTATCCCAGGATGACCACCCGGGAGCCTTTGTCGATGGCTAGGTTGATGCCGGCGAAAACGATGTTGGAGCCGTAGGCCTTGGACAGGTCCTCGGCCATGATGGGCGTGCGGCCGCAGGGGGCGGGATCCGGGAAACGCAGGTCGGCCACCTTTTCAGCCTTTTCCGCCTCCTGGGTGTCGGCCAGCAGACGCTGAGCGCGGCGCATCATGTTCTGGGCAGCCACAGCCTTGGTGGCTTTGGCGTGCAAGCGGATGCCCTGCCGCATCAGCCGGTCGGCCTTTTTCTCCGCTACCTCGCGTTCGCGGCGGCGGCGCTCCTCGTCCACCACCCGCTGGCGCAGGTAGGCCTTCCATCCCATGGCGTACATGTCGATGCAGGAGCGCTGGGCATCCAGGTGCCAGATGCGGTTGACGGTCTCGTCCAGCAGCTCGGTGGAATGGGAGATGACCAGGAAACCGCCCTCGAACCGGCGCAGGTAGCCCTTGAGCCACTCGATGGAGTCGGCATCCAAATGGTTGGTGGGCTCGTCCAGAATCAGGGTGTCAGCGTCAGAGAAAAGGATCCTGGCCAGTTCGACCCGTCGGCGCTGACCGCCGGAAAGGGTGCCTAGTGCCTGCTGCAGTGTCTCCTGGCTCAGTCCCAGGCTCTCGCCCATGATGATGGCCTGCGATTGGGCCGCATAGCCACCCGCGTTCTCGAAGTCCTGCTGCGCCTTGTCATAGCGTTTCATGGCCTTTTCCATGATTTTGGGGTCTGGACTGGTCATCTCGGTCTCGGCCTTGCGCATCCGCTGGATGATGGAGGCAATGTCCCTGGCGCTCATGACCCGGTCCAAGGCGCTCTGCTCGGAGTCGCCCGCATGGGTGGACTGGGGCAGGTATCCCAGCTGTCCGGTCACCCGCACCTTGCCCGCCGAGGGGAGCATGTCGCCCGTGATGACCCGTGTCAGCGTGGTTTTGCCGGCACCGTTGCGGCCCACCAGGCCTATCCTGTCGCCCTTGGTCACATGGAAGTCGGTGGCTTGCAGCAGTAGTCGGGCACCTATTCGGATCTCAAGTCCCTGCGCCTCAATAGCCATGCCGCCTCCGACCCCGCTTTCCTCGTGGATTCAAAACTTGCAAGGAATCATGGTAGCAAGAAGCAAGCCCCGCCAGTGCGTCTCGGCTGACGGGGCAACGGATGAATCATGGATGGATCAGCGACGAACCAGCCTGAATTTGCTCCAGGGGAAGTAGACCAGGAAGGCGCCCACAGCGGTCAGAGCGATGACCAGCACGCCCATGGCGGCCGCGAAGGAGAAGATCCTGATGCCGATGCCCAGGCAGGCCCAGATGACCACCAGGCCGAAGACCCAGTCATTGCCATGTCTGTTCATCAGGTATGCGACGGCCAAGAGGGCGCCGACCACGATGATGGTGGCGAATCCCTGAACGGCATTGCCGACCCTGTGCCCCGCGACCACCATGTATCCGGCGTTGACCAGGGTGGCCACGCTCAGCCAGCTGGCGTAGATGGATAGAGGAATCCAATCAAGAGCCTTAGCGGCGGTTGGAGTTCCGGCCTTGGTGGCATCCCTGCGCACCAGGGCGTAGAGCATCCAAGCCAGCACGGTCAGAATGAGGATGATGACCAGAGCCCAGAAGTTGCGCTCCATGTGCCAGAGGGCCAGCCAGGCGATGTTCAGGCAACAGGTGGCCACGAAGAGCAGCCCGCTCAGTGTGAAGGGCAGGAATCCCAGGCGTTTGCGGCTGGGGCCTGCCAGGCAGAAGCGGAAGAGCCAGATGGCCAGAGCGATGTAGATGACCCCCCAGATGGCGAAGACATAGCCAGCGGGCATGATCCACAGGTCGACCTTGCGGGCCAGGCCGCCTACGGTCGTGCCATTGAAGCGGTAGACCTCCGCATAGCCGTTGAAGCCCACCATGGCCACCCAGGCCACCCAGAGCAGGATATCCTCAAACAGCTTCCAGCCGCGACCCTTGGAGGGTTCCTGCTCCTTTTCGGACTGACCCTGCTTTGTCTGATTTGATCCCTGCGCCGTTTCATTGCCGCTGCGATCGGAGCGACTCTTGCCTCCATTGGCGGTCCCATCGGCACTGGTTTTTTCAGACTGTTTGGCTGCGGTACCCGAAGGCGACGGGCCTGAGCTGGATGAATTCGAAGTCGACGCGGTAGAAGATGCCGAACTTCCATTCCTCGAATTCCTGGTTGCTGATGACGAGCCTGACGTTGATTGGCGGCCCTGCATGGCCGGGGAGGTGCGCTTGGCCCTTTCGGCCGGGTCCTCATCGTCGGTCCAGAGTCTGCGCGGATTGTCCTTGTCAGTCATGGCACATGCTTCCTCTCCTTGCCGGCCGCAGCCTGCTGTCGCCGTGGGGATTGCCCCGGGCATGGGCCGACCGGCCTTTGTTCCAACTCTAAATCGGCCAGCCTGGCCCGGTGGTATTGACCACCCGGTCCGGGCGTCCGCCGGTGCTAGCCTGAGGCCAAATATTGGAGAGAGGAGTGCGAGATGGCCGAACCTTTATGTCGATGCGACTGGGCTCAGGTGAACGATCCGCTTATGCGCAGCTACCACGACCATGAGTGGGGCCGCCCCCTGCACGGCTCCCAGAGGCTTTTCGCCATGCTCTCCCTAGAGATATTCCAGTGCGGACTCAGCTGGCAGCTGGTCCTGCGCCGTCGCCGGGCCCTCTTCAAAGATTTCGAGAACTTCGATATTCAAGCGGTCTCCGCTTTCGACGCCGACCATATCGACCGACTCATGGCCGATCCGGCCATCATCCGCAATAGAGGGAAAATCGAAGCCACGGTCGCCAATGCCGCCCTGATCGCCCGCCAATTTCCCGGGGAGGCATTCGACCGCTACTGCTGGTCCTTCACCGGCGGGCTGACCATCAACCACGACTACCCGGACGATCCGTCCATACCGCGCTACGACCACCTGTCAGTCATCGTCTGCAAGGATATGCGCGACCAGGGGCTGCGTTTCCTGGGTCCGGTGACGGTCCATTCGTTCCTCCAAGCGGCCGGCATGATCAACGACCATCAACATGGCTGCTTCCTCAACGGCTGTGGTCGACCGCCCCTGGATGCGCCTGCGCCTGCCATCTAAGCCGTCATCGAACACCTGTTCGAATTATTCGGTCCCGGCGATATCATGGTCAGGCTTTGGCCTCAGCCTTGGCCATGGGTCTTCAGGGAAGCGGATGGGAAGCACGTGAAGCAGCAGAACAAGCCTAAATCGACAGTGGACGCGGCCATCGAGAACCCGCGCATGATCGAATCCAAGGGGTCCCTGGTAGCGGACCTGTCCATGGTGCCCAACGACCGCAAAATAGTCATCCAAGGCGCCCGGGCGCACAACCTCAAGAACGTCAACCTGTCCATACCCCGCAACCGGATGGTGGTCTTCACCGGCCTGTCGGGCTCCGGCAAGTCCTCCCTGGCCTTCGACACCCTCTTCGCCGAGGGCCAGCGCCGCTATGTGGAGTCCCTCTCTGCCTATGCCCGCCAGTTCCTGGGCCAAATGGACAAGCCTGACGTGGACTTCATCGAGGGCCTGAGCCCGGCGGTCTCCATCGACCAGAAGACCACCAACCGCAACCCCCGGTCCACCGTAGGCACCATTACCGAGGTCTACGACTACCTGCGTCTGCTCTTCGCCAGGACAGGCATTCCCCACTGCCCGGTCTGCGGGGCCGAGGTGCGCGCCCAGTCGCCGCAGCAGATCGTCGACACCCTCATGTCCAGACCCGTGGGGACCCGCTTCCAGCTGCTAGCCCCAATCGTCAAGGGCCGCAAGGGCGAGTTTGTGGAGACTCTGGAGCTTCTGCGCTCCGACGGTTACTCCCGGGCCGTCATCGACGGAGAAATGCACCAGCTGTCCGACTCCATCAAGCTGACCAAGCAGAAAAAGCACACCATTGAGGTGGTAGTGGACAGGCTGGTTATTCGGGAAGGCATGCGCCAGCGGCTGACCGACTCCGTGGAGACCGCCCTGCGACTGGCCAAGGGCACTGTGGTGGCCGACTTCGTGGATTTGGATGCCAAGGATCCCGAGCGTCGCCAGCCCTTCTCAGAGAAGCGGTCCTGCCCCAACGGCCACGAGCTGGAATTGGACGAGATCGAGCCTCGGACCTTCTCCTTCAACGCCCCCTACGGAGCCTGCCCGGCCTGCACCGGTCTGGGATTCAACCTGGAGATCGACCCTGAGCTGGTGGTGCCCGACCCGGAGAAGAGCCTCAAAGACGGTGCTGTGGAGCCCTGGAGCGGCACCAAGAGCCAGCAGCGCTTCTACGGCCACCTGCTGGACGGCCTGGCCAAAGAGATGGGCTTCGCCACCTCGACTCCCTGGAAGGACCTGCCCGAGGACGTTCGTCACGCCGTCATGTACGGGCATGACTTCAAGGTGGACGTCTCCTACCGGAACCGCTGGGGCCGGCTGCGCGAATACACCACCGGGTTCGAGGGCGTGGTCCGCACCCTGATGCGTCGCCATGACGAGACCGACTCGCAGCCTATGAAGCAGTATTACGAGTCCTATATGCGCGAGGTGCCCTGCCAGGTCTGCCAAGGCAAGCGTCTGAAGCCCGAGGTCCTGGCCGTGACTGTGGACGGGCTCTCCATAGCCCAGGTCTGCGACATGGCCGTGTCCGTCAGTCTGAAGTGGATTGAGAGCCTGCACATGGAGGGCGCCCAGGCCAAGATCGCCGGGGAGGTCCTCAAGGAGATCCGCGCCCGCTTGCGCTTCCTCAACGACGTGGGACTGAACTACCTGACCTTGTCCCGGGCGGCAGCCACCCTCTCCGGCGGTGAAGCCCAGCGCATCCGTCTGGCCACTCAGATCGGCTCGGGCCTGGTGGGCGTTATGTACGTGCTGGACGAGCCTTCCATTGGCTTGCACCAGCGGGATAACGACCGGCTAATCAAAACCCTGCAGCGGCTGCGCGACCTGGGCAACACACTGATTGTGGTCGAACACGACGAGGACACCATCCGCCAGGCCGACTGGCTGGTCGACATCGGCCCGGGAGCCGGCGAACATGGCGGTGAAGTCATCTTTTCCGGGCGCTCGCAAGATCTGGCCAAAGCCTCCCGCTCAATCACCGCTGACTACATCGCCGGTCGCCGTTCCATCGAGGTGCCCAAGCGCCGTCGCAAGACCAGCCGCACCCGCCAGCTGACCGTGGTGGGGGCTCGGGAGAATAACCTGAAGAACCTCAAGGTCTCCTTCCCCTTGGGGGTCATGACCCTGGTAACCGGTGTCTCCGGCTCCGGCAAGTCCACCCTTGTCAACTCCATCCTCTACCCCGTCCTGGCTGACCAGCTCAACAATGCCCGCATCGTGCCCGGCAAGCACACCCGAGTGGAGGGGGTGGACCAGGTGCGCAAGGTCATCCATGTGGACCAGAACCCGATCGGCCGCACCCCGCGATCCAACCCGGCCACCTACACCGGCGTCTGGGACAAGATCCGCCAGCTCTTCGCCAAGACCCCGGAGGCCCAGGTGCGCGGCTATGGTCCTGGCCGCTTCTCCTTCAATGTCAAGGGCGGCCGCTGCGAGACCTGCCACGGTGACGGAACCATCAAGATCGAGATGAACTTCCTGCCCGACGTCTACGTGCAGTGCGAGACCTGCCACGGCAAGCGCTACAACAGGGAGACCCTGGAGGTAACCTACAACGGCAAGACCGTCTCGGATGTGCTGGATATGCCCATCGAGGAGGCCGCGCGCTTCTTCAAGGCCTATCCCTCCATCGCCCGCTACCTGGACACCCTGGTGGACGTAGGCCTGGGCTACATCCGCCTGGGCCAGCCGGCGCCCACCCTGTCCGGAGGCGAGTCCCAGCGGGTCAAGCTGGCCACCGAGTTGCAGCGGCGCTCCGACGGCAAGACCGTCTACATTCTGGACGAACCCACTACGGGCCTGCACTTCGAGGATGTCCGCAAGCTGCTCAAGGTTCTTCACGGCTTGGTCGACAAGGGCAATACGGTCATCGTCATCGAACACAACCTGGACGTGATCAAGACCGCCGACTGGATCATCGACCTGGGACCCGAGGGCGGCGACGGCGGCGGCACCGTGGTGGCCAAGGGCACTCCCGAGCAGGTGGCCGCCAATCCGAACAGCTGGACCGGCAAGTACCTGAAGCCCATGCTGGATCCAGCCAAGGTAGCCAAGGCCACACGATCATGACCCGCAGCTGCTTCGAGCGGCACACGCCGCAGGTATGGCGACGCACCGCCCAAGCCCTGGAGGAGGAGTCCGCCACCGGCACCACGACCGGCGTCAACAGGAACGGCGCACCCCTGCTGGGCGACAGTCGGGACCTCTTCCGCCCTAAGACCTCGGACATTCCCGCCCAGCCGGGCGTCTATAAGTGGAGGGACGGCGACGGCCGGGTCATCTACGTGGGCAAGGCCAAGAACCTGCGCAACCGTCTGACCAACTACTTCCAGCCCCTGGAAAACCTGCATCCGCGCACCCAAACCATGGTGCTGACGGCCCGGAGCCTGGAGTGGACCGTGGTGGGCACTGACCTGGAATCCCTGACCCTGGAATACACCTGGATCAAGGAGTTCGACCCCCGTTTCAACGTCAAGCTGCGCGACGACAAGACCTACCCCTACCTGGCCGTCTCCGTGGGGGAGGAGTTCCCCCGGGTCTGGATGACCCGTGTGCGCAAGCGGCACGACACCCGCTACTTCGGCCCCTACGCCAAGGTCTGGGATATGAAGCACACCCTGGACGCTCTGCTCAAGACCTATCCGGTGCGCACCTGCACCCCCGGCGTCTTCCGCAGGGCCAAGCTCAGCGGTCGTCCCTGCCTGCTGGCCTCCATCGGCAAGTGCTCGGCCCCTTGTGTGGGCCGGATCAGCGCCAGCGATCACCGTCGTCTGTGCACGGAGCTGACCGGGGTCATCACCGGCAGACTGGGTAAGAGCTACCGGGCCGGGCTGACCAGAAGCATGCAGAAGGCCAGCAAGGATCTGGACTTCGAGAAGGCCGCCCGCCTGCGCGACCAGATCGCCATGCTGGACACGGTCATTGAGCAGAACGCCGTGGCCTTCGCATCCAACGTGGATGTAGACGTTTTCGGCGTGGCCTCGGACGAACTTGAGGCCTCGGTCCATGCTTTCTTCGTGCGCTCTGGAGCCATCCGCGGCGAACGCAACTGGAGCGTGGAGCGGGTCGAGGACGTCTCTGACAGCGAGCTGATCAGCGACCTGCTGGTGCAGGTCTACTCGGACCTGATGAATGAGAACGACAGCGAGCTGCACAAGCTACCCGGGAATTCCGATACGCCCGTCTCCATCAGCCAGGACAGGGATGCCATGGGGTCCACCCAGAAGGTCACAGCCCTGGATGCCGAGTCACGGGCCAAGGCCACCAGGAGCCGACACCGCCATCAGGACCTGACCGGACGTGCCGACCTGCTGGCCCCCATCTCGCCAGTGCCTCCCGAGGTCATTGTCCCAGTCCAGCCCGACCGGACCGGCGACCTGCAGGAGTGGCTGCGTCAGTTGCGCGGGTCAGCAGTGACCATCCGAGTGGCCAGCCGGGGCGAGAAGAAGTCACTGATGGACCGGGCCAACGCCAACGCCCGTCAGGCCCTGCAGCGCAGCAAGCTCAGCCGCATGAGCGACATGGGCACCCGCACCCAGGCCATGAACGACGTGGCCAAGGCACTGGGCCTGGACCGAGCCCCGCTGCGCATCGAGTGCTACGACATCTCCAACACCGTAGGCGGCCAGTTCCAGGTGGCCTCCATGGTGGTCTTCGAGGATGCCGTCCCCAAGAAGTCCGAATACCGTCGATTCGCCATCCGCGGCGAAGACGGCAGGGGCGCTGTGGACGATATGAGCGCCATCTACGAGACCTTGACCCGGCGCTTCCGTCACGGCAACATCGCGGGCGACAGCGGCGACAGCATGGAGGCTGAGCGAAAAGCCAGCGGCAAGGCACCCGAGTTGGTGGAGCAGGAGGAGGGGGCCATCGTCCAGCAGAACGCCGCCGCCCGCCACTTCGCCTACAAGCCCAACCTGGTCGTGGTCGACGGTGGCAAGCCCCAGGTGACCGCTGCAGCCCGGGCCCTGCACGACTGTGGTGTGGACGATGTGGCTCTGTGCGGCTTGGCCAAGCGCCTGGAGGAGGTTTGGGTGCCTGACGACGACTATCCCATCATCCTCAAGCGTCAGTCCGAGGGCATGTACCTGCTGCAGCGGGTGCGGGATGAGTCCCACCGCTTCGCCATCACCTACCACCGGCAGACCCGGCGCAAGGGTGCCCTGCGGTCGGCCCTGGATGAGATTACGGGCATCGGCCCCGCCTACCAGAAGAAGCTGCTCAATCACTTCGGCTCAGTCAAACGCATGCGTCAGGCCTCCCAGGAGGAGTTGGAGGCCGTCAAGGGCATCGGTTCAGCCAAGGCCGAGGCCATCTACCAGGCCTTGCACAGTGACCAGGATCAGGCCGGGGGCAGCCGGCGATAAAATGGCTCAAGAGGCTGGCAAAGAGCCGTGCCCTGATCCTGATTGGTGCGTGATTGCAGATATGAATGGGCCTGATCACCGTTGTGCCGTCCTGGGCGACCCCATCAGCCACTCCCTTTCGCCTCTCCTGCATCGTTCAGCTTATGCGGCGCTAGGCCTGGACGGCTGGCGCTACGACCGTGTGCGCATGGACGCTGACGACCTGGCAGATTTTATCCACGGCCTTGACCCGTCCTGGGCCGGTCTCAGCCTGACCATGCCCTTGAAGAGTGCTGTCGGCCCCTTGGGCGGCTTTTGCGACTGCTGGTCTAAGACCCTAGGAGTAGCCAACACAGCAGTCTTCCAGCAGGGCGGCCACGCCAAGGGCTTGTCCCTCTACAACACCGACGTGGAGGGAATCGTGGCCGCCCTGCTGGAAGTTGCCGACCGCTGCCGGGCCGATGAAGACCCTGAGGGTCTGGCCGCCCTGCTGGAGGCAGCCGGTCAGGGTCGGCAGGGCCAGCTTCCCGGCCAACCGTACGGGAGAGCGCAGGCCCTGGTCATCGGCAACGGGAACACAGCCGAGTCCGCTTTCTGCGCCTTGAAGGTGCTGGGGGTCGAACGTGTAGATCTATTGGCTCGCAACCCAGAACACTGCGACCACTTGCTCGACCTTGCCTCACGACTGGAACTGCCCAAACCAACCGTCATCGCCATGGGCCAGGCTGAGGCAGCCGACAAGGGCCTGACCAGGGCCGACATTGTCGTCTCCACCCTGCCCTCGGGTGCAGCAGACCCCCTGGCCGATTTGCTCAGTACAGCTGAAGCTCCCGAGGCCAAGGAAGCTGATGATGGCGGACGCTTGGGTCCGGTCCTGCTGGATGTGGTCTATGATCCTCGGCCCACCCCGCTTATGAAGGCCTTCTGCCGCCGGCCTGGCGCCCGGACCATCAGCGGTGAACGAATGCTGCTCTATCAAGCCGTGCGTCAGGTGGCACTGATGACCGACAGACCTCTGGCCACTATTCCGGTGTCCGCTATGGACCAAGCCTTGAGGGAGGCATGACGGTGACGACGGAAAAACCGCCTTTCGCAGGCTTCGAGGTACTGCTGATCACGGGCATGTCCGGCGCAGGCCGCTCCCGCGCTGCCGACTCCATGGAGGACATGGGCTGGTATGTGGTCGACAACATGCCCCCACGCCTGCTGGTGCCCCTGGTCGACATGATGACCTCGGCCAGAAGCTCCCTGCACCGCCTGGCTGCGGTTATCGACGTCCGTTCCCGCTCTTACTTCGACGACCTGTCGGCCGTGCTCAGCCATCTGGACGACCTAGGCGTGCGCTGCCGCATCCTCTTTTTGGATGCCTCCGACCAGGTGCTGGTCAAGCGCTATGAGTCCGTCCGTCGACCCCACCCCCTGCAGGGCTCGGGCCGCCTGATCGACGGCATCCAGGAGGAGCGCCGCCTGCTGAGCGGGCTCAAGGAGCGTGCCGACATGGTCATCGACACCTCCAACTTGAGCATCCATCAGCTTTCCACCCGCCTGTACGAAATGGTCCTGGGCTCCGGCCCGACCACCGTGGGCGTGCACATCATGAGCTTCGGGTTCAAGTACGGCTTACCCATCGATGCCGACTTTGTGGCCGACGTACGTTTCCTGCCCAACCCCTACTGGGTCCCTGAACTGCGGGACTTGAACGGTCATGACGGCCCGGTTCGGGACTATGTGATGGCCAGCAAGGGCGCCAAGGAGTTCCTGGCTGCCTACACCACCGCCATTCTGACCGCACTCGGAGGCTATGCACGCGAGGACAAACACTATGTGACCATCGCCTTTGGCTGCACTGGCGGACAGCACCGCTCAGTGGCCATGGCCGACGCTCTGGCCGCCCGTCTGCGGTCCTGCGGAATGGAGGTGACCGTCTCGGCCCGCGAGCTGCCGCACCGTTCCCGCGGATAGCCAAAGGCGCAATTTGTCCAAGATATTCGGTATCACAGTAATCCGGTGGTCGGCGTGGCAGGTGTGTCGCGCGGCCAAGAAGTATTCATTTTTTAGTATTTTTTCGTAGGAGGACGGCTCTTGGCCCTACTTGATGATGTCAAAAGCGAGCTGGCCGCGATTGACAACGAACCCCCCTCTGCCAAGAAAGCACAATCGGCGGCCATGATCCGCTTCGGTGGCGGTCTGCACATCATTCAACGCCACATTGTGGTGGAAGCGCAATTCGACTCCCTGCTGGCAGCGCAGTGGTTGCAGAACACCATCAGGGACGTCTACGGCCATGATTCCGATCTGATCCAGGTCAAGAGGCAGGCCCCTACCGGCAACCTGACCCGCTACTCGGTCCGTGTGCTACGGGCGGGCGGCGCCTTGGCCCTGCAGACCGGACTGCTGGACCGCCGCAAGCATCCGGTTCGTGGTCTTCCCGCCGACATCGTCTCCGGCAACATCGCCCAGGTCAAGGCCGCGTGGAGAGGAGCTTTTCTGGCCCACGGGGAGCTGTCCGACCCGGGCAAGGCCTCCTATTTGGAGATCGTCTGCCCTGGATCCGAGGCCGCCTTGGCCCTGGTGGGCGCCGCCCGCCGCCTGGGCATCAACGCCAAGGCCCGTCAGGTGCGCAGCTCCGAGCGCGTCACCCTGCGCGACCCGGACGTCATCGAGCGCATGCTCAACCTGATGGGCGCCCCCAAGTCCTCCAGGGAGTGGACCGGCAAGCGCAGCGATGGGGAGTCCCGAGGCAAGGCCAACCGCCTGGCCAACTTCGACGATGCCAATATGCGCCGGTCGGCCAAGGCTGCCGTCGAGGCCAGCGCCAAGGTCACCAAAGCTTTCGAAATCCTTGGCGACGACATACCTGAGAATCTGCGTGCGGCCGGCCAGCTTCGTCTGGATCACCGAGAGGCCTCCCTCGAAGAGTTGGGCCGCCTTGCCGACCCACCGGTCACCAAGGATGCCATCGCCGGACGTATCCGCCGTCTGCTGCAGCTGGCCACCAAAGTCGAAAAGAAGAAGACCGAGGAACTGGCCAAACAAGAGTGAGATAGCTCACACAGGTCGGTCTGCCTGAGTACCATGGCAGGGGAGCGGGCGCATTGACCCGCGGTCAGAAAGGATACGCATGAAAACACTGAAGAGCCTCGGTGATCTCAAGGGCAAGCGCGTGCTCGTCCGCGCGGACTTTAACGTGCCGCTGGACGGCACCACCATTACGGACGACGGCCGCATCCGCGCCGCCTTGCCAACAATCAAGCAGCTTCGTGACCAGGGCGCCAAGGTTATCCTCATGGCCCACCTGGGTCGGCCCAAGGGCAAGGTCGTTCCCGAGCTGAGCTTGGCCCCCGTGGCCGCTCGCCTCAGCGAGCTGCTGGGCGTGCAGGTTCCTCTGGCTGAGGACACCTATGGCCCAGATGCCCATGCCAAGGTGGCCGCCATGAACGACGGTGACGTGGTTCTGCTGCAGAACGTGCGCTACAACCCCGAGGAGACCAGCAAGGACGAGGCCGAGCGTGACGCCTACGCCCGCAAGATCGCCGACCTGGGCGACGTCTTCGTCTCAGACGGCTTCGGCGTAGTCCACCGCGCCCAGGGCTCAAACTACTCCGTGGCCAAATTCCTGCCCTCCGCAGCAGGCCTGCTGGTCGAGAAGGAAGTCAAGGCACTATCCAAGGCGACCGAGAACCCCGACCGGCCCTTCACTGTGGTCTTGGGCGGCTCCAAGGTCTCTGACAAGCTGGGCGTCATCGAGAACCTGCTCAGCAAGGCCGACCGTCTGGTCATCGGTGGCGGCATGGTCTTCACCTTCCTCAAAGCTGAAGGCTATGAGGTCGGCTCCTCACTGCTGGAAGAGGATCAGGTCGACACTGTCAAGGGCTACATTGCCACTGCACGCGAGAAAGGCGTGGAGCTGGTCCTGCCCACCGACATCGTGGTGGCTGACGAGTTCAAGGCGGATTCACCCCACCAGGTGGTTCCCGCCGATGGCATCCCTGCAGACAAGATGGGTCTGGACATCGGCCCTGACTCCCAGAAGCTCTTCCATGACAAGATCGTGGACTCCAAGACCGTGGTCTGGAATGGACCCATGGGCGTCTTCGAGTTCCCGGCATTCGCCGATGGCACCCGGGCTGTGGCCCAGGGCCTGGTCGATGCCACTAAGGCTGGAGCCTTCACCATCGTCGGTGGCGGCGACTCTGCCTCGGCCGTGCGCAACCTCGGCTTCCCTGAGGACGGCTTCTCGCACATTTCCACCGGTGGCGGTGCCTCGCTGGAGTTCCTTGAGGGCAAGGAGCTTCCGGGTCTGAAGGTGCTGGAGTAAAATCGGCAGACAGGCGGGCAATGCCGGGTCACCGGGTTTCGCATCCGGCGACCCGGCATTGCTGTTGGTACGCGGATGGAAAGGTCTGGTATGGCACGCATTCCCCTGGTGGCCGGCAATTGGAAGATGAATTTCGACCACCTGGAAGCCACCTATTTCGTGCAGAAGCTGGCCTGGCTCCTGCGCGACGCCCACTTCGACCGCAGGCGTTGCCAGGTGGCTCTGATGCCCGCCTTTACCGCCCTGCGTTCCGTGCAGGTGCTGGTTGAGGCCGATAACCTGCCCATCGAGTATGGGGCCCAGGCTGTCTCCGTCACTGCCCAAGGGGCCTTCACCGGGGATGTGTCCGCCGACATGCTGGCTCAGTTGGGTTGCAACTATGTCATCGTGGGCCATTCAGAGCGGCGCAAGTACCATCCCGAGGACGATGCCAACATCGTCGACCAGGTCCGAGCCGTTCTGGCTGCAGGCATGAAGCCCATCCTCTGCGTGGGGGAGAGCTACGAGGAGCGCCGTCAGGGCATCCAACTTGACTTCGCCGTTGGTCAGGTCAACGACGTCACCCGTGACCTGGCCAAGGAAGACATGGAAAACCTGATCGTGGCCTACGAACCGGTCTGGGCCATTGGCACCGGCATGGTGGCCACTCCGGACACGGCCCAGCAGGCCGCCCGGGCGATTCGCGACCATATCTCAAGCAAATTTGGAGAGCCTGCCGGCCAGGCCGTACATATCCTCTACGGCGGCTCGGTCACCTCCAAGAACGCCTCCCAGATGATCACCCAGCCGGACGTGGACGGCTTTCTGGTGGGTGGCGCCTCCCTGGATGTGGAGGAGTTCGCGCGGATTGTGCGACTGGCAGCTAAGGGCTGATGCGTTTTTCCTCGGGTGTATGTATACTAATCTCCAGTTCCTTACATGGAGGTATGTGCCGTGACCATTGTCAAGATTGTGCTTCAAGTCGTCGTCATCATCGCCAGCATATTGCTGACCATGCTGATTCTGCTGCACAAGGGCAAGGGCGGCGGCCTGTCCGATATGTTCGGCGGCGGAATCGGCTCCAACGCCGGCACCTCGGGCGCAGCCGAGAAGAACCTGAACCGGCTGACCATTATTGTGGCTCTGATCTGGGTGGCCATCATCATCGCCTTGGACCTCATTTCCAAGTACAAGTTGGCCTGATTTCAGCAACCAATACATGAAATACCTGACCCCGGCAGTGACCGGGGTTTTTCCTTATCCGGGTGTCCTATCCCTATGACTGCTCCTTTTTAACTGCTTTTTTATAACTGTTTTCTCCAGCAATAGCGCGAGGCTCATAGTCCTTGACTATTACCACAATATGTCATTCACAATGCACCGATAATCCAACGAATCAGCCGCCTGAAGGATAGAGTAAAGAACAATGGTGTGCCCGACGAGCGGCGCATCACACAATGTCGTGCAAGCTAAGCAAGCGAAAGGAAGTGCTCATGGCTGAGCAAGCTGCACCGAGCCTGGAGGGCTGGTTCTGTCTCCACCTCTTCTGGAAAATCGATTGGGCCAAGTGGCGTCGAGTGCCGCAGGACGAACGCCGGGAATGTCTGAAAGAGTTCAAAGCCCTGGCCGCACAGCTGGAAGCGGTCCAGTCCCAGGGCCAGGGAAGCCACTACTGGTTCCAGGTCAACGGGCAAAAGGCCGACCTGGGCCTGATGGTCCTCAGGGAGACCCTGGACCAGCTGCAGGGGGTCGAGACCTCCCTGGAGAAGCTGCGCCTGTCCGATTATCTGGAGCCGACCATCTCCTATGTGTCCGTCACTGAGGTGGGCCTCTACTCGGGCAAGCCAACCACAGACCGAGGCTGGTCCTACGTCAATGCCAGCCTTCACCCCAGGACTCCCGACAAGCACTACATCTGCTTCTACCCAATGTCGAAGACCCGCGTCCCCGGCGCCAACTGGTACACGCTGCCCTACAACCAGCGCAAGGCCTACATGCATGACCACGGCAAGATCGGCCGCTCCTACGCCGGCAAGGTCTCCATCATCCTGACAGGATCCATCGGCCTGGACGACTACGAGTGGGGCGTCACCCTGTTCGCTGACGATCCCCTCGAGTTCAAGAAAATTGTCACTGAGATGCGCTACATCGAAGCCAGCTCCATATACGGCGAATTCCCTTACTTCCTGGTAGGCACTCGGGCTGATCCTGAGTGCATTGACAGACTGTTCACGGACCAGATTGGACAGTAACACCATGCCGACAGGGGAGAGAAGATCGATCCTTTCCACGCCCATATGGTTCTTCATGGTCATCGTCTTCATCACCCAGCTGGATGGGGGAGCGGTGCCGACCATGCTGCCGTCCATCACCCGGACCTTCGGCCTGACCACCATGGGCTCCTCTTGGGTGGTCGGACTTTACACCCTGGGCCTGGTGGTGGGCACCCCCATCACCTCCAACCTCTCCGATGCCCACGGGACCAGGAAGGTCTTCCTCTGGGAGCTGGCCTTCTGGTTCCTTGGATGTCTGATGACTGCGGTCTCGCCCAACTATGCGGTCATGCTGCTGGGCCGGTTCATCCAGTCGCTGGGAGACAGCGGCATCATGGTCCTGTCCATGAACGTCCTTCTGCAGCGCGCCCGCAGGAACGACCAAGGCAGGAGGGTATCCACGGTGGGCATCATCGCCGGTCTTTCCGCCATGGTCAGCCCGGTCCTGTCTGGCGGGCTCCTGGGCATCACCCACGGATGGCGGGCCTACTACTTCATGATGCTGCCCTTCCTGGCCATTTTGTTTATTCTGGCCTGGTTCATGATGGGCGACTCCCAGACTGACCGTGACTGGAAGATCGACTACTTGGGCCTGGGCTCCTTCAGCATCGCTTTGGCTCTGCTGATGGTGGCGATCACTTTCCTCCAGTACGGAACCACCTATCTGGCCCTGATCATCGGATGCCTCCTGGTCGCAGTGGCGGCCGGCGCGGTCTTCCTTGTGCATGAACGTAATCTGGGCGATTCCAAGGAGACCATGCCCTTCCTGCCCATCCACCTGCTGAAGCTGCCCTCCTATGGGATCACCCTGCTGCTGGGAACGCTGGGAGGCATGTTCTTCTCCCTCTTCGTCTACATCCCAACCTATGTACACTCCGTATTCGGGCTTCCGGTCCGCTCAGCCGGCATGGTCATGGTCGGCGTCGGGCTAGGCTCCGTGGTCGGATCCTGGCTGGGCGGGCTCCTGGTCGACAAGTTCGGCTTCCGGACGACGCTCGTCTTCTCATCGTCGCTGATAGGCCTGATGGCCTTGGTGATCACACTGACCCTTCATGACCTGCAGCTCTTCATGCTCCTGTCCTTCCTGATGGGGGTCGGCATGGGCTCGATGATGTCCTCGCCGCTCCAGGTCATCGCCGGAAGGCTGGCCGGGCTCGAGAACCGTATGCAGGCCATAGGCGGGTTGTCCGCTTGCAAGAAGATCGGCACCACCATCGCCCCCCTGCTCTTCGCCTCGGCCATTGAACTTGGCAAGGTGGGCGGACAGGCTGGTCTGGCCTCCTACAGGAACATGTTCCTGGTGGTCATCGTCATAGCCCTGGTCAATATCGGCCTGACAAACTGCATTCCATTTTCACAGAAAGAAGTCGCTGATGACTGAACCTACAGCTGTCCTCCTCATGGCGTACGGCACCCCCTACCAGGAGTCAGACATCAAGGGGTACTACACCAACATCCGCCACGGGCAGGAGCCACCCAAGCCGCTCATGGACCAGCTGATCGGCCGCTACAAGGCCATCGGCCTGCCCTCGCCCCTGGCCAGGATCACCAGAGCCCAGCGCGACGGTCTTCAGGCTGCGCTGGACAAGGCCCATCCCGGCGCCTACAAGGTCTACGAAGGTTTGAAATACATCGCACCCTTCATCAAGGATGCAGTCGACCAGATTGCCGCCGAAGGCATCACCAGGGTGATTGGCCTGCCGCTGGCCCCTCAGTATTCCTCCTATTCGAGCGAGGACTACCACAACCGCGCCCGCAAGGCCATCGAGGCCCATCCGAGCATGGAATATCTGCCGGTGCGGTCCTGGTGGAACCACCAGGCACTGATCCACTTCTGGAGCGATCAGCTGGTGGCCAAGAAGCATCTGACCGACCGGCCAGACGCTAAGGTGATTTTCAGCGCCCACTCCCTGCCCCTACGCATCATCCAGGGAGGGGACCCCTACAAGGATGAGGTCATCGGCCTATCCAATGCCGTGGCTCGGGCCGCCGGCCTCAATGAGGAGCAGTACATACTGGCTTGGCAGTCTGCAGGCCGCACCCAAGAGCCTTGGATCGGTCCTGATTTCGTCGAGGTGGCCAAGGATCTGATCACCAAGAGCGGCATGAAGACCATCGTCTCCGCCTCCATCGGCTTCATCGCCGACAACCTGGAAATCTGTTATGACGTGGACATTGAGCTGACCAAGGCCATTGAATCAGCCGGCGGCACCCTGACCAGGTTGAACTTGCCCAACGACAGCCCCGCCCTGATTGCCGCCCTGCAGCAGGTGGTCGAAGAGACCAAGACAGAGTAGTCGTATAAGAGTAGTCACATATCTACTTGGATTTTTGTTGAGATATCGATTGTGCCCCGCCGGTTCAAACCGGCGGGGCACAATCGATAGTCGTTCGCGACGGCTGTCAGTCAGGCGCTCAGCCGTTGACGCGATCGATGCCCTTCTGTACGTCGGAGAGGACCGAATCCCAGGAGTCGATGAAGGCGGCGACGCCATCGGCCTCCAGCTTGTCGGTCACGTCCTTGATGCTGATGCCCAGGTCAGCCAGCTTCTGCATCACCTGGTGGCTCTCCTGATAGGTGCCTTTGACCGAGGGAGCGCCATTGCCGTGATCAGCCAGAGCATTCAGGGTCTTCTCTGGCATGGTGTTGACCACGTCAGGGGCCACCAGCTCGTCCACGTACTTGCAGTCGGAGTAGGCGGCGTTCTTAGTGCCGGTGGAGGCCCAGAGCGGACGCTGACGTTTGGCGCCTTTGGCTTCCAGGCCAGCCCAGCGAGGATCGCTGTCAAAAGCCCTCTCGAAGAGTTCATAGGCCAGGCGGGCATTGGCCACAGCGGCCTTGCCCTCCAGGGACTTGGCCTCGTCAGATCCGTTGGCCTCCAACAGTTTGTCAACCGCAGTATCCACGCGGGAGACGAAGAAGGAAGCGACCGAGCCCATGTGCTTCAGGTCATGGCCGTTCTTGTCAGCCTGGACCATACCCTCTATGAAGGCGTCGATGACCTGCTTGTAGCGCTCCAGGGAGAAGATCAGGGTCACGTTGACTGAGATGCCCTTGGCCAGGGTGGCGGTGATGGCGGGTAGGCCCTCCAGGGTAGCGGGAATCTTGATCATGGCGTTGGGCCGGTCGACCTTGTTCCAGAGCTCTTCGGCCTGCTTCTCGGTCTCTTCTGTGTTGTGGGCCAGACGAGGATCGACCTCGATAGAGACGCGTCCATCCACGTAATCGGTCTTTTCGGCAACCTCGCGGAAGATGTCGGTGGCGTTACGCACGTCGGTTGTGGTTAGCTCGCGGACGGCCTCCTCAACAGGTATGCGACCCAGTTGCTTGAGCTGTTCGTCATAGGGGCCCACCTGGCTCAAGGCCTTCTGGAAAATCGAGGGGTTGGTGGTCACGCCCACCACATTGCGCTCGGCGATCAGCTGCTGCAGATTGCCCGACTCGATGCGGGTGCGGCTCAGGTCGTCCAGCCAGATCGAGACACCTGAATCGCTGGTGCGCTGGGTGTTTGCATTTTCTGCCATCTTGTCACTCCTTATTTGGGTTCCCGATGGAATCACATTCACTATGCTCTACCGGGAAGTCTATTTCTGTATTCCCCAGGCCCGCGTTTCGGACGTGCTCTGCAGGGGAGGGGGCCGGCGTCGCGGACGGCCCCCGATTAATCACGATGCCGGGTTCAGCGTGCCCGACGGACTTCCTCCAGGGAGGCCTGTGCTGCTTCGACCACATGATCGGCGGTGATGCCCAGGTCGCGCATGTTCTCGTCGCCGCTGCCCTGCAGACCGAACTGCTCTATGGAGACGGGCTTGCCATAGCTGCCCAGGTACTTGTACCAGGGCGTGGCCAGGCCAGCTTCAACGGAGACGCGGGCCTTGACGGAGGCGGGCAGAACAGCTTCCTTGTACTCGTCGTCCTGTTCCTCGAACCACTCAAGCGAGGGCACGGAAATGACGCGGGCCTTGACGCCCTGCTCAGCCAGGGTCTTGGAGGCAGCCACAGCGAGCTGCACCTCGGAGCCGGTGGCCATGATCAGTGCATCCGGCTGGCCCTCGGTGTCGACCAGCACGTAGGCGCCCTTACGAACGCCTTCACGGGCCTTGGCCTTGGTCTCCTTCAAGGTGGGCACGCCCTGCCTGGTGAGAATCATGGCTGTGGGGTGGGTGTTGCCCTTCTCGAAGAAGGCGCGGTAAGCCTCAGCGGTCTCGTACTGGTCGGCCGGGCGCACAACCTCCATCTGAGGGATGGCACGCATGACGGTCAGGTGCTCGATGGGCTGGTGGGTGGGGCCATCCTCGCCCAGGGCCACGGAGTCGTGGGTCCACACATACAAGTTGGGGATGTCCATCAGAGCCGCCAGACGCACCGAGGGGCGCTCATAGTCGCTGAACTGGAAGAAGGTCCCGTTGTAGGGCCTGGTGTCCGAACCCAGCAGGATGCCGTTGGTGATGGCGCCCATGGCGAACTCGCGCACGCCAAAGTGCAGCTGGCGGCCGTACTTGCTGGCCTTGGGCCACTGGACGGTTTCGTCGGCCTCAGGAGCGAAGGAGACAGCACCGTTGATGTTGGTGTTGTTGGAGCCGCCCAGATCAGCGGATCCCCCCCAAAGCTCGGGCATGATGGGGGCCAGGGCGTTGATGGCTGCGCCGGAAGCCTTGCGGGTGGCCACCTTTGAGCCGGGCTCGAAGCCAGCCTCCAAGTCGTCCAAGGCCTTGTCGAAGCCCTCGGGCAGCTTGCCGGCATGGATGCGGTCGTAGAGGGCAGCCTTGTCGGGGTTGGCCTTGCGCCAAGCCTGGAACTTCTCGTCCCAGTCCTTGTGGGCGGCTAGGCCGCGCTGAGCGACCTCGCGTGCGTGAGCCAGGGCCTCCTCGTCGATCTGGAAGCTCTGCTCAGGGTCGTAACCCAGGGTTTTCTTCAGGGCGGCGACGGCCTCGGGGCCCAGGGCAGAGCCGTGGGCTGAAGGATCGTTGGTCTTACCGGGGGTCGGCCAGGCCATCAGGGTGTCCACCTTGATGAACTTGGGCCGGTCGGTGACCTGCTCGGCCTTCTCCAGGACGGCAGCCAGGCCCTCGACATCCTCCTTGTAAGAGCCGTCGGGCTGGATGAAGCTGAACTCGTCGGTGTACCAGCCGTAGGCCTGGTAGCGTTTGAGGATGTCCTCGCCCAGGGAGATGCGGGTGTCGCCCTCGATCTGGATGTGGTTGGCGTCGAAGATGACGGTCAGGTTGCCCAGGCGCTGGTCGCCGGCCAGGGAGCTGGCCTCGGAGGAGACGCCCTCCTCGACGTCGCCCTCGCCGCAGATGACCCAGACCTTATGGTCGAAGGGGGACTGCCCCTCAGGTGCGTCAGGATCCAGCAGACCACGCTCGTAACGCTGACCATAGGCGAAGCCCACAGCCGAGGCCAGACCCTGGCCCAACGGGCCGGTGGTCATCTCGATGCCGGGGGTCAGGCCGTACTCGGGGTGGCCGGGGGTCCGGGTGCCTGCGGTGCGGAAGCGCTTCAGATCGTCCAGGGTCAGTCCGTATCCGGAGAAGTAGAGCTGCACGTACTGGGTCAGCGAGGCGTGGCCGCCGGAAAGAATGAACCGATCACGCCCAACCCAGTCGGGGTCGTTGGGATCGTGACGGATGAAGTGCTGGTAGAGCGCGTAGGCGATGGGCGCCAACGAAATAGGGGAACCGGGGTGGCCGCTTCCGGCCTTCTCGACCGCGTCGGCCGAGAGGACCTTGGCCATCTTGACAGCCCGCTCATCAAGTTCGGACCATGTGAAATCTGCCATATGGTGCTGCTTTCCTTCCAATCTAGAGGTCTTCATGTTCGACTTGTGTCGAAAATGTTCGATTACCTTCACAATGCGTTTCCATCGTATCGGTTTGAGACGACACAATTCGGCTCTTCGCGCGACGTTTTGGCACTCTCATGGCCCGAGTGCTAATAATGAAATCATGACGGAAGGAGCGACATTGCCTAATACCAGACGCATGCTGGTGCTGCGCGCGGTCGTCGAGGACTACATTCGTTCTCGTGAGCCGGTAGGGTCGGGTTCGCTCACCAGAAGTCATCAGCTTGGAGTCAGCTCCGCCACCGTGCGCAACGACATGGCGGCCCTGGAGAGCGAGGGCTACCTGGTTCAACCCCACACCTCGGCCGGCCGCATCCCCACCCAGAAGGGCTACCGTTACTTCGTCGACAAGTTGGCCACCATCGTGCCTCTGTCCGCAGCCCAGCGCCGGGGCATCAACGCTTTTCTGTCTGGGTCGGTCAACCTGGAGGACACCCTGCAGCACGCCGCTCAGCTTCTGGCTCAGATCACCGGGCAGATCGCCGTGGTGGCCTCGCCCTCCCTGGCCAGCTCGAACCTGCGCCGGGCCGAGCTTATAGGACTGAGCCGGGGGACCGTACTTATGGTGGTAATCACCGATACCGGCCGGGTGGTCCAGCGCACCCTGCACGGGCCCCTGCAGGAGGACCCGAACGCCTTGGCGGACCTGTCCGACCAGATCAACCGGCAGTGCCAGGACCTGCCCCTGGACCGTGCAGCCGACCGCTGCCGCATACTGGCCGACTCCCTTACCGAGGGCCGCGACAAGTCCACGCTGCGCCTGGTGGCTGCAGTCTTCGACGAGATGGCCACCCGAGAGCAGACCAGTGGCCTCTACATGGCCGGCACCTCCCAGCTGACCCACAGCCAGGCCGTCTCCTTGGGGGACTTGGGCTCGCTGCTGGACGCCTTGGAGGAGCAGGTGGTGCTCATGCGGCTCATGCGGGCCCAGAGCGAGCTTTCGCGCGAGAGCAACGGGGTCAGCGTGGCAATCGGCACCGAGACCCGGACTCCCGAGCTAGTCCACGCCTCGGTAGTCACTAGTGGATACGGACATGCCAGGTCCAGGCAGACCGACGGCTCAGAAGCCGACGAGCCAGTGGCCTTCGTAGGCTCCATCGGCCCGACCCATATGGACTATCCGGCGACCATGAGCGCGGTTCGTGCCGTGGCCTCGTATTTGACCGGTTTCCTGGCCGGCGACGGGGAGCCATGACCGTTAAGGCAGCGGCATAAGTCATAGGTATCGTGGGCCCATGCAACTATGGGTCGAAAGGGCATCAAACGAAAAGGATGATCGGTGGCAGATTACTACGAGGTTTTGGGAGTCGAGCGCGGCGCGAGCGATCAGGACATCAAGCGTGCCTATCGCAAAATGAGCCGCAAGTACCACCCGGACATCGCCGGGCGTGAATACGAGGACAAGTTCAAGGAGGTCAACAGCGCCTACGAGGTGCTCTCGGATCCTGAGAAGCGGCGCATGTACGACGCGGGCGTGGACCCCAATGACCCCCAGGCCTCCCAGGGAGCCGGCCCCTTCGACATGGGCGACGTCTTCAACCAGTTCTTCGGCGGCGGCTTCGGTGGCACGACCCAGGGGCCCATTCCGCGCACCCAACCCGGACGGGATGCCCTGGCCCAGGTCTCTGTGGACATGAAGACCGCCATCTTCGGCGGCGTGGTACGCACCCCCATCAGCACCTATGGCCTCTGTCAGGAGTGCGGCGGATCGGGGGCCCAGAAGGGGACCTCACCGGTGACCTGCCCTGTATGCCATGGCAAGGGCTATGCCCAGAAGGTGGTGCGGACCCTGCTGGGGCAGATGATGAGCCAGGCTCCCTGCGAGCGGTGTGAGGGCCACGGCACCGTCATCGAGCACCCCTGCCCGGTCTGCAACGGCCACGGCCGTGTACGCACCCGCCGCGAGGTGGGCGTCAACGTGCCGGCAGGCGTGGCCGACGGCTCACGCCTGCGGTTGGCCTCCCAAGGCGAGGTGGGCGAAGGCGGCGGAGCGGCCGGCGACCTGTACGTGGACATCGCCATCAAGCCCGACAAGCACTACACTCGCAGTGGCCAGGACCTGCACTGCTGGATCGCCGTGCCCATGACCTGGGCCGTGCTGGGCCACCAGGTGGACCTGGAGACATTCGACGGCCAGCGACAGGTGGAGATTCCCGTCGGCTGCCAGCCCGACCAGGAGATCACCATCAAGGGCCTGGGTGTCACCAGACTGGGCAACCGGGAGGAGCGCGGCGACATCATTGTCCACGTGCTGGTCCAGATCCCCACCAAGCTGGACGACAATCAGCGCCGCCTGATTGAGGACTTCGCCGACAGCCACGACTCCGAAGCCAAGCAGGTCCCGCAGAGCGCCAAGCCTGCCGGAGCCGGAGGCCGCAAGGGAATATTCGGCAAGCTCAAGGACATCTTCAGCTGAGTCATCCCAGCAGCGACCGGCACATGGACCGATATTCGCTCACATAGCCGCCGCCGAAGAAGGCGCAGTGCCCGGCGATGGCGTAGAGTTGCCAGAGCGTAGTCCGGTTCTGGTAGCCGGCCACCAGGGGATGCACGCTCTGGTAGCCGTCCAGGATCTGCCCTAGGTAGGGGATGCCGAACAGCTGCAGCATGGCCAGGTCTTCCTCACGATGGCCTCCGTGGGCCGCAGGGTCGATCAGGACAGCCTGTGTCTGCCCGTCTTTCCTGGCCCACATGACGTTGCCGCTCCACAGGTCCCCGTGGACCCTGGCGGGCTTGTCATCGGCGGCGGCACCCAGCAGTTCCGGCAGGGCCTGGATCACTTCTTGGGTCATCTTCATGTCCTCGCGGTTCAGCGCCCGCCGATCCATGGCCATGCCCACCATGGGCTCCAGCCGTCCCTTGGCCCAATAGGTGGCCGGGTCGTCCCAGGCGCCCACGTCCATGGGCAGCGGATCCTGCAGGGGCCCGAAGTAGCAGGTGCCCGTGTAGCCCTCGGGCGCAGAGCCGAAGTGGTCGGCCCCGGCATCATGCATATGGGCCAGCTGGGCGCCAAAGCGGTAGGCCGCGCCAGACGTGGGGGAGGCGGAGGTTACCTCCTCAATGTCCAAATAGTCCGGGCCCCAGTCGTAGACATCCACCACTCGGGGACCGCCCTGCGCCTGAGCCTGGCCCAGCCATTGCAGACCGCGCCCTTCGCACTCGAAGAATCCCGCCGGGGCCCCGCCCCTGGATTTTCTGTAGGTCTTGGCCATGATGATCCACACCCCTAATCGTCGAGTCGTCGATTCCGACAAGATCCATTGTGGGCATTCTGCGAGACATGCCCGCCCCTTGGCTCTTCCTGCCCTGCGCGGTGGCTATGCTTGCCATTGTTGTCCGACATAGCAAGAGGGGTCCATGAATTTCTTCGAAGCCATTCTGTTCGGCCTGGTGCAGGCCCTGACGGAGTATTTTCCCGTCTCATCCAGCGCCCATATCCGCATCGTGGGCGGCCTGCTGGGCCAGGACCCGGGCGCGGCCTTCACAGCCATCATCCAATTCGGCACCGAGCTGGCGGTTCTGCTCTACTTTCGGCATGACATTGTCCGCATATTGACCCACTGGTTCCGTTGCCTGGCTGGCAAGGACGGCTCCTCCTGGCGGGAGCGGATGGGCTCCAAGGACCATGACGCAGCATTGGGCTGGTACATCATTCTGGGAACCCTGCCCATCGTCGTGGCGGGACTGCTCTTCCAGAAGATAATCGAGACCAAGCTGCGCAATCTCTGGATTACCGTGGTGGTACTGATCGTCTTTGGCCTGCTGCTGGACTACTTCGACCGCCATGGCCGTCAGACCAAGGAGATCCGGCAGATGAACGCCCGTGACGCCCTGCTCTTCGGCATCGGGCAAATGCTGGCCCTGATCCCCGGCGTATCCCGTTCGGGCGGCACCATGACCTTCGGCCGCGGCTTGGGCTATACCCGCGAGGCCGCAACCCGGGTCAGCTTCCTCATGGCCATTCCCGCCGTCTTCGGCGCCGGAATCCTAGAGACGGTCAAGTCCTTGAAAAACATCAATGCAGATGCTGCTTTCCCCGGCTGGGGGGCCACCATCTGCGCCACCGTAGTCAGCTTTCTGTTGGGCTACATCGTTATCATCGCCTTTTTGAAGATCGTTTCACGCTTCTCCTACCGGGGATTTGTCATCTACCGAATCGGCCTGGCAATCTTCGTGGCCATCATGCTCATGGTCGGCGCCCTGCCTGCTGTGGGCGGCGTTGCAGCCAGCTGACCCCTGATGAAGAACTTCGCCGAGGATCAGACGATCCCAATGCCGCGTGACAGCATTCTTTCATGTACTGCCCGTGGTTTCGCGGCAGTGGAGTCAGCACACAGACCTGCATGCATTGCGCGGCCAACGGGGGATCCCGATTTTTTCTGGGAGATTTGCAACGGTTGTGCCATATAGGTTTGGCCTGTAATAGCTCATGACGGCACTGGTGCTGATGCCCCTCCTCATAGTAAATGGCAAACAAGGCCATCCAGGGCATGGCAGGCTTCAGGGCCTTCTGACATCGACACACGTGATCAGGCTCACATTGAGTTCACATCCTGCCTGAAATCCATAACGAGGACCAGCAATCAGCTTCCGGAATCATTGACTTTCCCGGGATTTTTGGGAATCTGTGCTTACTCCACATGCCCGATTCAGGAATATCGGTCATAAAGGGCACCCGCCCCGGACGACCAGCCGGGCAGCAAAAGCAGCTTTTAACCATCATCTTGCGTTAACATGAAAATCCCTCGGCGCTTGGTTACCCCCGTGGATCAGCTGGGCCATGGACGGCGGACCGGGAACCGAAGGGCAAAAGAGAAGGTCTAGTATACGGAACTAGAGGAAGCCGTCTGGCAGGTATAGAAGTAATGGAACATATCACTCCCTCCCAAGCCTTTCGCTTCCCGCAGCACCAACCGGCGGCTACAAACCGCCCTGTTAGGATGTTGAGGATCAGCCATGCATTTCACAGTTGACAACCTTGAAGAGATTTTTCCCCTTGCAGAATTCATGGCCGATTCCTTCGGCCCCATGGCCGAGATCGCCGTGCATGACATCACTCGCCTCGAGAATACCATAGTGTTTATTCGCAATGGTCAGCTTTCCGGACGCACCCTGGGCGACACCGTGACCAACCAGACCCGCCAACTGGCCATGCGGGCCGAACGTGATGGGGCCGACTTCGTCTCCGACTACCGCGGGCGCCGCCTGAACATGCACGAGTTCCGCGTCTCCTCATACCTGATACACGACAGGCAGCAAACCGTCATCGGCCTGCTCTGCATCAGCATCAACATCACCGAGCTGCAGCAGGCGGCCCATGTGCTGCAGACTCTGACCGAAACCGACTCCGACGATGTGCAGATCTCCACAGAGGCCTCCCGCAGCCACATGACTGAAGAGCCTCAGGAGAACATCCGCAGGATCACCAGGGAGGCGGTCCGCCAGTTCAACATTCCCATGGATAAGCTGACCAAACAGGACAGGCTGAACATCATCAGCGACATCAAGGACCGGGGCATTTTCCTGATCAAGGGCGCGGTAGGAATTGTGGCACCCGAACTCAGGATATCCATTCCCACTCTCTACCGGTACCTGCAGGCCCTGAAATAGGGGCCAAAACAGCTAATAAGTAAAACCCCCGGCGGCAGGAGAGGGGGGTATAATTCTGCGCCGCCGGGGGAGCTTTACAGCACGGCCGCCGTGAATTACACGACAACCGGAACGCGACCCTACACGCGGGCCACGCAAGTATCACATAGGTAGAACAAAGAGTCCACGGTTTCCTCAAGCTGTGGGGGGAATGACAGATTCAGCCACGGC
This sequence comes from Bifidobacterium sp. B4079, assembly GCF_026537385.1. Taxonomy (NCBI): domain Bacteria; kingdom Bacillati; phylum Actinomycetota; class Actinomycetes; order Bifidobacteriales; family Bifidobacteriaceae; genus Bifidobacterium; species Bifidobacterium sp. B4079. Next base: position 507,823 of record NZ_JAFNMH010000001.1, read on the forward strand.
AACGACTTGCCCTCATAGGCCCCGGCCTTTCTGCATGTTATCACCTCGTTAAGGACACCTCGGGTTACTCCTGTTTCTGGCAGGTCCCCCGACCTGCAGATAAGAGTAAATTATCACAAAGCCACGGACATGCCAAGCGTTCGGTTCAAAGTCTGACCCTAATACGAATGACGTTCATCGGCCGAACTCGCAGCAGGCAGGAAATAGAGCGCACGATCTGGTTCAAACAGGGGAATATCGGATGTCCGTCGATGGGAGACGCCCAAGACAGGGGGGCAAAGCCGTGCCGGAGCATTAAGAAAACCGGTTTGAACCACCACAAATAAATTATTAGCCAAAAAGCCCATGACCAGAAGAGCCCGATAGGACAAAAAGCGGATCAAACATCCCTGCCTGCTAATGGATTTTCAGAGAGAAGATGGGGGGGGGGGGGAGAGAGAGACTCAGCATCCAGGTGGGCGATGCAGGAATCGAACCTGCGACCCCTTCGGTGTGAACGAAGTGCGCTAGCCGCTGCGCCAATCGCCCGGATTGGGAAAGACCACCGAAGTGATCCTCGTGGGCGATACTGGATTCGAACCAGTGACCCCTTCCGTGTCAGGGAAGTGCGCTACCTCTGCGCCAACCGCCCGGGTCATTCTCGTTTCGAGAGAGGTGGGTACGAGAGTCGAACTCGTCTATACGGCTTTGCAGGCCGCTGCCTAACCGCTTGGCTAACCCACCGTATTGGTTAAACTGCTCGAAACCTCGAGCGGGCAACGGGACTCGGACCCGCGGTCTCGACCTTGGCAAGGTCGCGCTTTACCAACTAAGCTATGCCCGCACATTCAACTTTCACCCTAGCGGTGACTGCCGAAGCACGTTGCACTACTGTAGCGTAGACCCTCGCACTTGGCAAAGAGCGCGTGTCGCCGCGTCATAGAGCCACCCTCCGCTGACGGCAAAGCCGCGAAATACAAGGCTTCCTACCGGTAGGGTGAGAGGTATGAGTGAAGAAGCCAGGCAGCACAGCACCATGGTGGCCGCCTTCGATGGCTGGAACGATGCGTGCTCAGCCTCGACCAACGTCATCCGCCACCTGTTGAACGTCTACGAGTCCCACGAGATCGGCAGCATTCCGGGCGACGGGTTCTACGACTACCAGATGTCAAGGCCCATGCTCTGCCATGTGCAGGGTAGGCGGCGGATTATCTGGCCCTCCACCAAGATCTACCGTGTGCAGATTGATGACACCCACACCCTCCTGCTGGAGATGGGCCCGGAGCCCAACTACCACTGGAGCGACTTCTGCCGGCGCAGCATTCATTGGGCCGAAGACGATGAGGCGGAGGCCATCATCACCCTGGGTGCCATGTTCGCCGACTGCCCCCACACCAGGCCCCTGCCCATCGACGATCTGGCTGGCGACCAGCCGAAGACCGACACCGACGGCCACTCCGGCCCAATAGGCATCCCCACCGTCCTGGATGCTCTTGCCACCCAGGACGGCTACAGCACCGAGTCTATATGGGTCTCCGTGCCACAGTACCTGGGCAGCGACGAGTGCGCGCAGGGTACCCTGCAGCTGCTGCAAAGACTCTCGGCCATGCTTGGGGTCCACCTTGACGAGGGGGAGCTGCCCCGCAAGGCAGCCGAGTGGAAGGCCCAGGCCGGAATGCTGTTGCGCTGCAATGACGACCTGGCCAACTACGTCCACCGTCTGGAGATTGATGCCGACCAGGCCCATATGGACGAGCCGGCCGCCGAAGAGCTGATCCGGGAAGCCGAGGACTACCTGCGTTCCATGGGCAACAAAGGCCCCTCCTTGTCTGAGTGACGACTTAGGCTGTGGCTCGATAACCATGTCCAGCCTGCACCCTGTAACGCGGGCTCCGATAGCAAGGACGGCATTCATGACACAGTCGAGCATCTCCATCATCGTCAAGGGCGAACGGAAGGAGGTGGCGGCGGATCAGACTGGCGTCCAGCTTTTTGCTGACGACAAGGACATCATTGCCGTCGACCTCAACGGGCAGCCACGCGACCTCTACACACCTCTGCACGAAGGCGACAAGGTCGAGCCCATCACCCTGGAGAGCGACCAGGGACTGGCCATCATGCGGCACTCGGCCACCCACGTCATGGCCCAGGCCGTCCAGGAGATCCGCCCGGACGCCAAGCTGGGCATCGGCCCTGTCATCAAGGATGGCTTCTACTACGACTTCGACGTGGACAAGCCCTTCACCCCCGACGACCTCAAGCAGATCGAACAGCGGATGAGGCGGATCATCAAGTCCTCCCAGAGCTTCCGCAGGCGCGTCGTCACCGAGGAGGAGGCCCGCAAGGAGGAGGCCGACCAGCCCTACAAGCTGGAGCTGATCGGTGCCAAGGAGGCCGAGATCAACAGCGAAGAGGCCACCGAGGTGGCCACAGGCGGCGAGCTGACCATGTACGACAACCTGGACCGCGAGGGCAACACGGTCTGGAAGGATCTCTGCCGGGGCCCCCACCTGCCCAACACCCGCTACATCCGCTGCTTCAAGCTCATGCGCACGGCCGCCGCCTACTGGCGCGGGGACGAGAAGAACCCCATGCTTCAGCGCATCTACGGCACCGCCTGGGCCAATAAGGACGACATGAAGGCCTATACCGCCCGTCTGGAGGAGGCCGCACGCCGCGACCACCGCAAGCTGGGGGCCGAAATGGACCTCTTCTCCTTCCCGGATGAAATCGGCCCCGGCCTGCCAGTCTTCCACCCCAAGGGCGCAGCCGTCATCAACGCCATGGAGGACTACTCCCGGCAGATGCACCGGCGCAACGGATACTCCTTCGTGCAGACCCCGCACATCACCAAAGGCCACCTCTACGAGATCTCGGGCCACCTGCAGTGGTACAAGGACGGCATGTACCCGCCCATGCACCTGGACGAGGAAAAGGACTCCAACGGCAAGGTCACCCGCCAGGGCTTCGACTACTACCTGAAGCCCATGAACTGCCCCATGCATAACCTGATTTTCAAGTCCCGCCAGCGCTCCTACAAGGAGCTGCCCCTGCGGTTGTTCGAGTTTGGCACCGTCTACCGTTACGAGAAGTCCGGCGAAGTCCACGGCCTGACCCGTGTGCGCGGCCTGACCCAGGACGACTCCCACATCTACTGCACCCGGGACCAAATGAAGGGGGAGCTGACCAACCTGCTCCAGTTCGTACTCAAGGTGCTCAAGGACTTCGGCCTCAACGACTTCTACCTGGAGCTGTCCACCAAGGATCCCAACAAGTTCGTCGGATCCGACGAGGTCTGGGAGGAAGCCACCAACACCCTGGCCGAGGTGGCCAAGGACTCCGGGCTGGAACTGGTTGACGACCCCGAGGGCGCCGCCTTCTACGGGCCCAAGATCTCCGTCCAGGCACGTGATGCCATCGGGCGCACCTGGCAGGTCTCCACCATCCAGCTGGACTTCAACCTGCCCGAGCGCTTCCAGCTGGAGTACATCGCCGCCGACGGCTCCCACCAGCGGCCGGTCATGATCCACCGGGCCCTCTTCGGATCCATTGAGCGCTTCTTCGCCATCCTGCTGGAACACTACGCCGGCGCCTTCCCAGCCTGGCTGGCCCCGGTCCAGGTGCAAGCCGTGCCCGTGGCCGACGAATTCGCCCCCCACTTAGAGCATCTGCTGGACGAGCTGCGCGATGACATGGTCCGTTGCGAGATCGACCGCTCCGATGACCGTTTCGGCAAGAAAATTCGCAACGCGGCCAAGTCCAAGGCCCCCTTCATCCTGATCGCCGGCGAGGAGGATGTCTCCAAGAACGCGGTCTCCTTCCGTTTCCGCGACGGCAGTCAGCTCAACGGCGTGCCCGTGGAGCAGGCCCGCGCCTGGATCAACGAGGCCATCAAGGTCCGTGCCCAGATCAACTCGGCAGACGACTTCCGAGCGAACACCTCCTGCAGTCAGGACTGACCGATGTTCGAGCATCTACGGCGCCCCTGGAAGCGCATCATCGCCCCCATCGCCCGCGGCCTGGTTCGTCTGGGCGTGAGTGCCAACGGTGTCACGATCAGCGGAGCCGTAGGCACCACTTTGGTCGCCATCGTGACCGGGTTCACCGGTTGGCTCCTGCCCGGGGCCATCGTCCTGGCCATCCTGGTGGCCTTCGACTCCCTGGATGGTTCCGTGGCCGCGCTGACCGGCGGGGGCACCCAGTTCGGAGGCTTTCTGGACTCCACCCTTGACCGGATAGCCGACTGGGCCGTCCTGACCGGGGTCATCATCTACCTGCGCCGCCACGAGCTGGCCTGGGTGGCAGATGGCAGCCACCAGGGTCCAGACATCTGGGCCCAGGTTGGCATGGCTGCAGCGCTCTTCGCCATCATGACCTCCTTCGTCACCTCCTACGCCCGGGCCCGGGCCGAGGCCGAGGGGTTCGAGGCTAAGAATGGCATTGCCACCAGGTCGGATCGGCTGGTCATCATCCTGGTTGGCATGGCCCTGACTGGAGCCGGGCTGCCCCTAGCTGTGCTCAGCTGCTTCCTGGTCCTGCTGGCCTTGTTGGGCATCATCACCGTCTGGCAGCGGATCAGCCACGTCGGCAAGGACATGAGCCGCAACCCACAGCCCGCCAACCCCAACCACGAGTGAGCCTATGCCGGACCGACTGCTCATCTTTCTGGCGCAGCACGCGCGTCTGGTGCCCGAGCGGCTGGTGCGCGGCCTCTTCCTGGCAGCAGCCGACCTCTGCTGGCTATTGCGGATGGGCGGCGTCAGACAGCTGGAGCGCAATCTGGCCCATGTCATGCCAGAGGCCGACCGTCGTAGCCTGCGACACACCTCGCGCCAGGGCATGCGCTCCTACTTCGTCTACTTCGTCGAGGCCCTGACAGTGGGTGCCCGCACCAAGGAGCAATTGCTGGCACGCATACACGGAGGCGGCAGCGCATATCCTGATCCGGCCAAGCGCGACATCGGCCTGTGCTCCCTGCCCATCGGCATGGGCCACCAGGGCAACTGGGACTATGCCGGATTCTGGGCCAGCTCCACGGTCGGCCAGGTCACCACGGTTGCCGAGCGACTGCGGGACCAGGAGATGTTGAACACCTTCGCAGACATCCGCCGTCGCTTGGGCATGAACATCCTGCTGACCGGCGAGCCGGACATCACCGGCCGTCTGACAACCGTGCTGCGGGAGCCGGACCAGGTGGTGCCCCTGCTTGCCGACCGTGATCTGAGCCGCCGAGGCGTCTTCGCCAAGGCCTTCGACTCCTGGATTCGCGTGGCCGCAGGTCCTGCCGTCATTGCCTTGGACGCCCGTCTGCCCCTGTATACCGTCAACATGCACAGGGAAAGGCTGACGAGGGAGCGTCGCCGGCAGGCCAAGTCCCCCTATGGCTATATATGCCAGGTGGACGGGCCCATCGCCATAGAGCCCTACTTGGACATGCCCCGGGAGCAGGCGATCAACTCTCTGACACAGGCCTGGGTGGATCAGTGGGCCCAGGGCATTCGTGAGCATCCCGAGGACTGGCACATGCTCCAGCCGATTTTCCTCGAGGATCTGGATCTTTCTCGGATGCACGACCTGCCGGACTTCATCCTGGCCCAGGCATCCAAGAACAAGGGAGGTGACGGGCATGAAGGCACCCGAACAAAGACCTGAACAGGAGCCAGAGCGAGCCGCCATCAAGGCGCCTCTGCGGGTGGGGATTATCTCGCCCTACTCCTTCGAGACCCCGGGCGGCGTCCAACTGCACATCCGCGACTTCGCCAGGCATCTTATGGACCGTGGCCACCAGGTGCAGGTTCTGGCCCCGGGCCGACGCACCCAGGACATGCCCCTCTGGGTGCACACCACCGGCTCCTCCTTCTCCATTCCATACAACGGATCCGTGGCCAACCTGAGCTACTTCGGCGCAGCCGGCCACAAGACCCGGCAGTGGGTCAGACAGGGCCACTTCGACATCCTGCACCTGCACGAGCCCGAGGTGCCATCCCTGAGCCACAAGCCTCTGAGGCCCGGATTTGTTCCCTGCCCCTATGTGGCCACCTTCCATGCAGCCTTCGATTCGACGCCTCTGGCCCTGAGGCTGACCAGGCGCTACCTGCGGAGGTACCTGGCCAGCATCAGCCAGGCCATCTTCGTCAGCCCATCGGCCATGCAGACTGCCCAGAATCTGCTGGAGCCGGGCATACCCAGCCAGATCATCCCCAACGGCATCGAGACCAAAGTCCTGCGCAATGCCCGGCCGCGCCCGGAATGGCAGGGGAGCGAGCAGGAACCCACCATCGGATTCCTGGGACGGATGAAGGAGGAGCGCAAGGGTTTCAAGATTCTGGCCCAGGCAGCACCTGCCATTCTGCAGCGCGTGCCGGGAGCCCGTTTCCTATGTGCGGGAGACGGCCAAGGGGATGCCCGGAAAATACTCGAGGCTGTCGATCCCGGACTGGCCCAGCACTTCACCTTCCTGGGTCGGATCAGCGACGAGGACAAGGCCTCCTTCTACCACAGCCTGAACCTGTATGTAGCCCCGCAGACCGGGGGAGAGAGCTTTGGCATCGTGTTGGTCGAGGCCATGGCTGCAGGCTGCCCGGTGGTGGCCTCGGACCTGCCAGCATTCAAGGATGTCTCCCAGAACGGCCACAACGCGCGTCTGTTCGCCAACGGAGACCCCTTGGACTGCGCCCGGGTGGTCCTTGGACTGCTGGACGACCGAAGTGTCCGCCTGGATCTGGCCTCGCACGGAATGCGTCGGGCCAGCGACTACGATTGGGAGCGGGTCACCGACCAGGTTCTAAATGTCTATGCTCGTGCCCTGGCAGCCCGGCCTGATCATCGCCGTGGCCTGCTGGGCAGACTGGTAGGCCGGAAGGCTGGTTCTCTTTACGATGAAGCCCCTACGGAAGGGCCTGAAAACTCGTAAAATTGTCGAAGAGCGGAACTAGAATTCCATTCGTTTACGCATTCGTACCGTCAGGAGACATATGTCAGGGCATTCGAAGTGGGCGACCACCAAGCACAAGAAAGCAGCCATCGACGCCAAGCGTGGCAAGCTCTTCGCCAAGCTGATCAAGAACATCGAGATCGCTGCCCGTACCGGCGGCGGTGACCCCGACGGCAACCCCACACTCTACGACGCCATCGTCAAGGCCAAGAAGTCCTCCGTACCCGCAGACAACATCACCAGGGCCGTCAAACGCGGCTCGGGCGAGGAGGCCGGAGCAGCCAACTACGAGACTATCGTCTACGAGGGCTACGCTCCCGCCGGCGTGGGCATCATCATCGAATGCCTGACCGACAACCGCAACCGTGCGGCCGCCGAGGTCCGTTCCACCCTGACCAAGGGCGGCGGATCCTTGGCCCAGAACGGGTCAGTCAGCTTCAACTTCGAGCGCAAGGGTCAGATTATCGTCCCCTCGGAGGGCCTGGAATACGACACGGTTTTCGAGAAGGCCGCCGAGGCCGGGGCCGAGGACGTGCAGGACAACGGCGAGAGCTACACCGTGCTGACTGCCCCCGGCGACATGGTCAACGTCCGCAAGGCCTTGCAGGAGGCGGGCATGGACTATGACTCCGCCGACCTGGTCCTCAATCCCAAGAGCGAGGTCACCTTGGACTTGGACTCCGCCCGCAAGGTCTCCAAGCTGATCGACAACCTGGACGACCTGGACGACGTGCAGGAGATCTACAGCAACTGGACAGCGCCCGACGAGGTCATGGCCCAGCTGGACGACGAGTGACCTTATGATTGTTCTCGGCGTCGACCCGGGGCTCACCCGATGCGGCGTTGGCATCATTGAAGCCGGTGCATCGCGCCGGCTTTCCTTTGTTCATGTGGACGTCGTGCGCTCAGACCCCGAACAGAGCCAGGACCTGCGGCTGCTGACCATCTACCAGGGGCTGACGGCCGCACTGGACCGTTACAGCCCCGACGTGGTATCCATCGAGCGGGTCTTCGCCCAGTCCAATCACAACACCGTGCTGGGAACCGCACAGGCAGCCGGACTGGCCATGCTGGGTGCGGCACAGCGAGGGATCCCCGTGGCCCTGCACACACCCACCGAAGCCAAGATGGCCGTGACCGGCAACGGCCAAGCCGACAAGATCCAGGTGCAGCGGATGGTGGCCCGAATTCTTAGTCTTAACCAGCTGCCCAAACCCGCAGATGCCGCCGACGCTCTGGCCCAGGCCATCTGCCACGCCCTAAGGCCCGCCGGAGCCATTCAGGGCGGGGAGCGCGAAGAGCATCTGACCCAGGCCCAGCGCCAGTGGGCACAGGCTTCCGCCAAGTATGGCAAGCACCGGGGAGTCCAGCGAGACATGTAAGCTGATTCGAACAGACGTTCGATTCCGTCAAGGGGTGATCAAATGCTGGCAATGCTGACCGGGCGGGTGGCCGCCATCGAAACGGGCTCTGCCGTGATCGATGTTTCGGGGGTGGGTTTCGAGGTGCGCATGCCCCAGTCGGACCTGGCCTCCATGCGGGCCGAGTCCACAGTCACCGTCTACACCGCCCTTTCTCTGACCCAGGACGCGCTGACCCTCTACGGATTCCTCAGCCGCACCTCCAAATCCCTCTTCGCCCAGTTGCAGAAGGTCAGCGGCATCGGTCCCCGCGTGGCCCTGTCCATTCTCGCCACTCTGAACTCGGACCAGCTGGCCCAGGCTGTGGCCGATGGCGATGCTGCAGCCCTGTCCCGGGCGCCGGGCCTGGGCAAAAAGGGCGCTCAGAAGATCATCCTCGAACTCTCCGGCAAGCTGGATCTGGACACAGGCAGGGGCGAACAGGGACCCACCCGGACTGACGATGGCGCCCACCAGGTGGTCGAGGGACTGCTCTCCCTAGGTTGGTTACAGCATGATGCCGAGCAGGCCGTGGAACAGACCTGCAGCGAGGGCGGCTACACCCTGCCACTGCAGTCAACCGACATTCCCAAGGTGCTCAAACAGGCCCTGACCCGGCTGGACAGGGGGCGCTGACCCATGGCTGACAAGCAGCTGTCTACGGGGTACATCGATTCCCAAAATGCCGACGCTCAGGAGGAATCCCTGCGGATGGTCTCGGCCCAGCCCATCGAAGGCGAACCGGTCAGCGACGAGGAGCTGCGTCCGGAAACCCTGGACGGATTCATCGGACAGCCTCGGCTCAAGGCCCAGCTGGGCCTCTTTCTGAAGGCCGCCAAAAAGCGGGACGTGGCTCCGGATCACATCCTGCTGGCAGGTCCTCCAGGCCTAGGCAAGACCACCCTGGCCATGATCGTCGCCCACGAGCTGGAGGTGCCCATCCGTGTTACCTCGGGGCCGGCAGTTCAGCACGCCGGCGACCTGGCCTCTATTCTGAGCTCCCTGGAGGCCGGTGAGGTGCTCTTCATCGACGAGATCCACCGCCTGCCCAGGGCCGCCGAGGAGCTGCTCTACATCGCCATGGAGGACTTCCGGGTGGATGTCATGGTCGGCAAGGGCCCCGGTGCCTCTTCCATTCCGCTGACCCTGCCCAGATTCACGGTCATTGGCGCCACCACCCGCGAGGGCATGTTGCCCTCGCCCCTGCGGGCCCGTTTCGGTTTCACTGCTCACCTGGATTTTTACCCGGAGGAGGAGCTGGAGAAGCTGGTCGAGCGCTCAGCCAAGGTCTTAGGCATCGTTCTGCAGGATGACGCTGCCCATCAGCTGGCCCTGCGCTCACGTGGCACGCCCAGGATTGCCAACCGCCTGCTGCGCCGTGTGCGCGACTGGGCCATAGTCCACGATCTTCCCGAGGTCGGCCCTGACGATGTCAAGCAGGCCCTGGCCCTCTACCAGATAGACTCCGAGGGACTGGACCGCCTGGATCTGGCTGTACTCAAGGCCATCGTCAACAGTTTCGACGGCGGACCCGTGGGCCTGAACAACCTGGCCGCCATGGTGGGCGAGGAGGCGGAGACGGTCGAGACAGTCTGTGAGCCCTACTTGGTGCGCGAAGGCTTCCTGATACGCACGCCAAAGGGGCGTGTGGCCACCTCCAAGGCCTGGGAGCATCTGGGCCGCAAACCGCCTGAGGATGTCATGAAGCTGTTCTAGACTGTTGACTTCACAGTAATGCACATCGCCGTTTAATGCCCGTCAAAACAAGGAGTGGAAACAACCATGGGATCCATGCTTTTCATGATCGTCATCATTGCCCTGATGATCGCCATGATGTGGGGAAGCTCCCGGAAGAGCAAGCAACAGCAGGCCGCCGTCCAGGACTTCCGCCAGTCCCTGCAGCCCGGTGACGAGGTAGCCACCACAACCGGTCTTCTGGGCAAGGTCGTCTCCGTTGATTTGGAGAAGGAGCAGGTAGTCATCGACTCCGAGGGTTCGCAGTCCCGCTGGCGCATTCAGGCCATCACCAAGCCGCCCATCGTCCCGGCCTACATCCACGATGACGAGGTTGACGAAAACGGCAACCCCCTGCCCACGCAGGTGGAGGGCCAGTCCGAAGATGCGGATGCCCCCGCCGAGGTCACTGACGCTGAAGACGATGATAATGCCGATGGTGAAGACACCGCCGCCGACAATACGGCCGCACAGAGCTTTGCCGCCTCAGAGGGCAAGGAATCCGCCGAGCAAGAGCCCAAGAGTGAGGCCGAATCCAAGTCGGAGCCTGAAGACGAATCGGACAGGGCCAAGAATGCTGAGAAGCCAGATGACGCTGACGAATCGGATGCGTCCAAGGATCCTGACCCCTCTAAAGAGTCCGTTGCCTCCGAGGCTTCGGATTCGGCTTCCGCCAAGTCCTGAAACTTATACGCGCGCCACACCTTCCGTCAGGCTGACTCTGAGCGGAAACCCGGCGCGCGTATGATGGCCCCGGCAACCGCTTTCAAGGAGCAAAACAGAAAGAAGATCATGGCTCAATCGGACGATATCAAGGTTGGAGAACTTGAGCAGGTGGGCGATGATGACGCCGCTTATCTGATCTCATTGATCCGTACCATTCCGGACTTTCCCAAGAAGGGGATCCTTTTCAGGGACTTCATCCCCGCCATGTCGGATCCCAGAGGATTGTCCATCATCCTCGATGCCATGAAACGCACTCTGCCCGTCAAGCCAGAGGACTTCGACCTGGTAGCCGGGCTTGAGGCGCGCGGCTTTCTGATCGGCCCCCAGCTGGCCTGCGATCTAGGCAAGGGCTTCCTGCCCATGCGCAAGGCCGGCAAGCTCCCTGAGCCCACCTACAGCCAGGAATACGCCCTTGAATACGGCAGCGCCCGTATCGAAATCGAGCAGGGCTCACTGCGCCCTGGCCAGCGAGTCCTGATTGTCGACGACCTGATCGCCACCGGCGGTTCCGCCCAGGCAGCGGCTCGTCTGGTGGAGCAGGCTGGAGGCCAAGTGGCTGGTTTCAGCTTCGTTATGGAACTCAACGGTCTGGACGGTCGCAAGGCCCTGGGCGCCTACCCGGTCAGCTGCCTGATGAACATGCCCGCCTGAGCACGATTGGGGGGACCTTCACCATGGATTTGTACGAATACCAGGCCAGGCAGCTGCTCGCTGAGCATGGGATCTCCCAGCCCAGGGCCGTCTATGCCTCAACTGCAAAAGAGGCCGGCCAGGCAGCCGACGTTATCGGCTACCCCTGCATGATCAAGGGCCAGGCCACCATCGGTCACAGGGGACAGGCGGGAGCCGTCAAACGAGCCGAGAATCACGAGCAGGCTGTGGCCTTGGCCGAGGCCATCCTGCCCATGAACATCGACGGCCATCCGGTCAGCGGAATCCTGGTAACCGAAGCCCGCAACATCCTGCACGAGTACTACCTGTCCATCTCAGTGGACCGCACCTCCCGGGACTATGACGTCCTGGCCACAGCCAGCGGCGGCACCGAGGTGGAGACCATCGCCCGCGAGCACCCCGAATCAGTCCGGCGCCTGCACATCGGCCCGTTGGAGGATTTCGACAGGCAGGCTGCCCGCACCATGGCCGAGCGCATCGGCTTCTACCATGCGGATCTGGAGCAGGCTACGCAGATACTTCTAGGCATGTGGCACACCTTCCAGGACAGCGACGCGACCCTGGTCGAGATTAACCCTTTGGCCAAGGTGGGCGACCCGGATGACGAGGCCACCAAGCACCTGGACGCCCTCGATGCCAAAATCTCCCTGGACGGAAATGCGGCCTTCCGGCACGACGGCTGGAAGAGGTTCGCAGACCCGGCGCAGGTCGACCCCCTGGAAGCCAAAGCCAAGGCTGCAGGCCTGCACTACGTCCATCTGAACGGCCAGGTGGGCGTCATCGGCAACGGCGCAGGACTGGTCATGAGCTCCCTGGATGCGGTCGCCGGGTCAGGACGCCGACAGGGCGTTCGTATTGGACCCGCAAACTTCCTCGACATTGGCGGCGGCGCCTCGCCTGAGGTCATGCGCAGCAGCCTGGACGTGGTCCTCTCTGACCCTCAGGTCCGTTCGGTAATGGTCAATGTCTATGGAGGCATCACCTCCTGCCAGCAGGTGGCCCAGGGCATCCTGTCCGCCGTAAACGCTGCGGGCGAGCAAGATCAGGACGACGAGCGACCCATCGTGGTCCGATTCGACGGAAATGAGGCTGCCGAGGGACTGAACCTCCTGGCCAAGGCCCAGCAACCTAGGCTCAGGGTGGCCCGCACCATGGAGGAGGCGGCAGACCAGGTTGTGGCCCTGGCCGATCAAGCAGGAAAGGAGACGGGACGATGACCCTCTTCATCGAAGACGCTGCCCCCGTCATGGTCCAGGGCATGACCGGTCACCAGGGCATGGTCCACACAGCCCGCATGATGGCGGCCGGCACCAATATCCTGGCTGGGGTCAATGCCCGCAAGGCTGGAACGACAATTGACTTCGACGGTCCGGACGGCCAGGCACGGCATGTACCCGTATACGCCGACTGTGCAGCCGCCCGTCAGGCGACCGGGGCTCGTACCTCCGTGGTCTTCGTTCCGCCCAGATTCGCCAAAGATGCCATGATCGAGGCCATCGAGGCCGGCATCACCCTGATCGTGGTCGTCACCGAAGGCATTCCCGTGGCCGATACCGCCTACTGCGTGGCCCTGGCCAGGGAACGCGGCTGCCGCATCGTAGGCCCCAACTGCCCGGGGCTGATGACCATGTCCGACCGGCCCAACGGCGTCGGCGTGGATCTGGGCATCATCCCGCAGGGCATCGCCGGTCGCGGCCCGCTGGGACTGGTCTCCAAGTCCGGCACCTTGACCTATCAGCTCATGGGGGAGCTGTCCTCCATCGGTTTCACCGCCTGCCTGGGCATCGGCGGCGACCCTATTGTGGGCACCACCATGCTGGAGGCTCTGCACGCTTTCAACCGCGATCCTGAAACCAAGGCTTGCATCATGATCGGCGAGATAGGCGGGTCGGCCGAACAGGAGGCCGCCCACTGGGCCTCCACCCACATGACCAAGCCCATCGTGGCCTATATCGCCGGCTTCACCGCACCCGAGGGCAAGCAGATGGGCCACGCCGGAGCCATCATCTCGGGCGGCAAGGGCACGGCTGCAGACAAGAAGGAAATGCTCGAGTCCGTCGGCATCAAGGTGGGCACCACACCGGGCGAAACTGCCCGGTTGACCCGCGACCTGCTGCGGGAGCATGCCATCATATGACCGACAGTGTGAAAGCATGGCTCCGGGGAGCCCTAGAGGCCTTTCTAGCCATACTCATTTACACCGTCGCCCTCGGTGCCTGCATGGCACTGCTCCTGCTCATGATTTCCATTGAGGAGGGCGGGCCATCACTGTCCATGGCCACCGTGGCCCTGACAGAAACCATCACCCTGCTCACCCAAGGCTGTGGATTCACAGCCGGAGCCCTGACCCTAACCATCATCCCGCTGCTGCTGACTGGCCTGCTGATATGGGTGATCCGCACCCTGGTCGGCCGCATGGGCATGTCCGTCGGCGGCTGCATCGCCGGCCTGGTCGTCTGGATGCTGTGCAGCCTCATCCTCATGCAAGGCAGCCAGACCATCCAGGCGGACACCTCCCCGGTCATTCTTTTGCGGACCAGCCTGGTTTTCCTGTTGGGTTATGGCTGGGCCTGGGCCCGCTCTGAACCATTCCGACAGGCTTTTGCCAGACGAATCAAAGAGGCTCTGCCAATCCAGGTCCGCAGGACCATTCGGCTCGGGCTCACGGCCGGTTTGATGCTCCTGGCTGCCATGCTGGCCGCAGGCTTGATCGCCCTGATTGTCTGGATCGCCCTCTATCACGCAGACGTGGGCCGCCTGTTCAAACTGACGCGTATGGGCACTGCCTCGGCTGTAACGACTAGCCTGGCGTCCCTGGCATGGCTGCCCAATCTGATTATCTGGGCTGCCTCCTGGCTCTTCGGGGACGGTTTCAAGATAGGCCAGCTGGCCACCTTCACCCTCTGGTCCGGCCACGCATCAAGTCTACCCTCTCTGCCAATCTTTGGGCTTTTCCCAGAGCCGGTCTCCAGGCAGGAGGTTCGCATGCTTCTGCTCAACCTACCCCTGCTGTTCGGCGTAGTCGCAGGTGTTCTCTTGCTGACGGGGCCTTGGGGGGTCAGAATACTCGCTGCCGTGCGACAAGCAGGACTGAGATCCCGAGATACAGCAGTCTGCTTCCTTATGGCAACCCTGGCCATGGTCCTGGTCTGGCTGGTCACCCTGCTTGGACTTGCCCTGCTTTTCCAGCTATCCAACGGGGCCTTGGGCCGTCAGCGACTGGCCGGGGTGGGCGTGCCCATAGCCTCCTCCGTGCGCATGATCGGGACCTCCCTGGGGGTCGGCCTGCTGGGAGTATGGTTGCTGTCCCTTGTCATTGCTGCGCTGGCCATCATCAAGGACGCTCTGATCAACTATTTGCGCCAGGCAGTTGACAAAAAAACTTCCGCCAAGGCGGAGAACGAGGAAAAACACAACCAATCACGCCTGCAGGTGGGAAAGGAGCCCAAGGCAACCGACCGAGCAGACACACCACGACAGGTTTCGTCCACCCGCAGACCAGGCAAGTAGGTCCGAAGGTGGCGGGGCGCCTCGGCATTCAAGCATAGGAGTAGGAGTTTCCATGGTCACCACGAATCGAACCATCAACCGAGCGCTTGTCTCGGTCTACCACAAGCAGGGCCTTGAGGCCTTGGCATCGGCCTTCCGGCAGGCAGGCACCGAGGTCGTCTCCACCGGCAGTACGGCCAAAACACTGCAGGATCTGGGTGTCCAGGTCACTCCGGTGGAAAAGGTCACCGGTTTTCCCGAGAGCCTTGACGGCCGGGTCAAGACCCTGGATCCACACATCCACGCCGGGCTGCTGGCCGACATGACCGACCCTGACCATGCCCAGCAACTCAAGGATCTCGGCATAGCCCCCTTCGACCTCGTGGTGGTCAACCTCTACCCCTTTGAACAGACCGTCCTTGAGGACGCCGATGCTGATCAGTGCCTGGAACGCATCGACATCGGCGGACCCGCCATGATCCGGGCCGCTGCCAAGAACCACGCTAGCGTGGCTGTGATCACCGACCCGGACGACTATGCCCTGGCCGCCGAGCGCACCGCTTCCGGCACCGGTTTCAGCCTGGCTGAGCGCGGACGTCTGGCTGCCAAAGCCTTCGCGGTGACCGCCTCCTATGACGCGGCCATCGCCGAGTGGACAGCGCGCACATGGGTTGACAACAAGCAGGACAAAGCTGACGATCCGGGCCCAGCTCAGGCGTTGACTCGCACCTGGCGCCTGGCCAGCCAGCTGCGCTACGGGGAGAACCCCCACCAAAAGGCAGCCCTCTACCTGGATCCGCTGGACCGGGACGGCTTCGCCGCGGCAGAGCACCTAGGCGGAGCCAAGGCAATGAGCTACAACAACTATGTGGATGCGGACGCGGCTTGGCGGTCGGTATGGGACTTTGCCGATCTGCCCGCGGTGGCCGTGGTCAAGCACTCCAACCCCTGCGGTCTGGCCGTAGGGGCGGACATCGCCCAGGCCCACCGCCGCGCCCATGCCTGCGACCCCATGAGCGCCTATGGCGGGGTCATCGCCGCCAACCGCACGGTCACCCTGACCATGGCCCAGCAGATCAAGCCGGTCTTTACCGAGGTGATCGTGGCACCAGGCTATGAGCCGGAGGCCCTGGACCTGCTACGAACCAAGAAGAACCTGCGCATCCTTTCTGTGGAACGCCGTCCACGTCCTCGTCCGGTCATCCGTCCCATCGACGGGGGAGCCCTGGTGCAGACACCCGACCTGATCGACGCCCCGGGAGACGACCCGTCCACCTGGCGTCTGGTCTCCGGAAACCCCGCCGACCAGGTGACCATGGATGATCTCACCTTTGCCTGGCGGGCTATCCGCTCGGTCAAGTCAAACGCCGTGCTCCTGGCCAAGCAGGGAGCTACCGTGGGTATCGGCATGGGCCAGGTCAACAGGGTGGACTCCAGCCACCTGGCGGTCGAGAGGGCCAATACCCTGGATGAGGGCCGTAAGCGCGCCGAGGGCTCGGTGGCCGCGTCCGACGCCTTCTTCCCCTTCGCAGATGGTCTGGAGTACCTGATCCAGGCTGGCATCAGGGCCGTGGTGCAGCCGGGAGGATCCATCCGCGATCCCGAGGTGATCAAGGCCGCCCAGGATGCCGATCTGACCATGTATCTGACAGGAACCCGCCACTTCTTCCACTGATAAAACCTGACCTCGCGGTCGAATGTCGTTTTGTGACAAATACCTTGACTGCGGGGTCCAATGCGGTGATATGCTGAATGAACTGACCAGCGATGATGCTGACTGGGCATCCATAAATCGAAGGAGATATTGTGACCTATCAGACAGTCAATCCTTTTAACAACCAACTGATCAAGACCTATCCAGATGCCACCGACGACGACCTGGAGAACGCACTGGCCCGCGGCCATGACCTCTACAAGACCTGGCGCAAGCAGGAGGGCCCCGGCGACCGTCCAGCGCAACTGCGCCAGGTGGCCAAGCTCTTTCGCCAGGATGAAGACGCCCTGGCAACCAACATGACCAGGGACATGGGCAAGCTGGTGGGTGAGGCTCGTGCCGAGGTGGAGCTGTGCGCGGACATCGCAGACTACTTCGCCGACCAGGCCGAGGAGCTGCTGGCTCCCGTCCCCCTGGACAACCCTGCTGGCAAAGCCTACTATGTCAAGCAGGCCACCGGCGTCCTGGTCATGGTTGAGCCCTGGAACTTTCCCTACTACCAGATCATGCGCGTGTTTGCCCCCAACTTCATTCTGGGCAACCCCATGATCCTCAAGCATGCCTCCAACGTGCCTAGCTCGGCTGTGGCTTTCGAAGAGACCGTGACCAAGGCAGGAGCCCCCGAGGGCAGCCTGACCAACCTCTTCATCAACTATGACCAGGTGGACCGTGCCATCGCCGATCCGCGTGTCTCTGGCGTGGCTTTGACCGGGTCGGAGCGCGGCGGCGCCTCCGTGGCCAAGTCGGCCGGCGCCCACCTGAAGAAGTCCTCCATGGAGCTGGGCGGCAACGACGCCTTCATCATCCTGGATGATGCTGATTGGAATGCCCTCAAGCAAGTGGCACCCGGGGCCAGGCTCATGAATGCCGGACAGGTCTGCTGCGCCTCCAAGCGCTTCATCGTCATGGAGGACCGTTACGACGACTTCGTTTCGCTCATGGTCGACGCCTTCTCGCATATGGTTCTGGGCGATCCCAACAACCCCGACACCACGCTGGCCCCCATGTGCACGGTTTCGGCGCGTGACAATCTGGCTAAGCAGGTCGACCGGGCCGTGGCAGCCGGAGCCAAGGTCGCCTGCGGCAGCAAGCCCTATGATTCGCCTGGGGCCTTTTTCACCCCCACTATCCTGACGGACATCGACCGTGACAACCCTGCCTATGACCAGGAGATGTTCGGTCCTGTGGCCACCATCTACAAGGTGGCCAGCGAGGACGAGGCCGTGGATCTGGCCAATGACTCTAGCTACGGCCTGGGCGGCGTAATCTTCTCCCAAGACTCCGACCACGCTGATGCCCTGGCCAGTCGCATCGAAACCGGCATGACCTTCATCAATGGCAGTTGGGTGACCATGCCAGAGCTGCCTTTCGGCGGCGTCAAGAACTCCGGCTATGGCCGCGAGCTCTACAGCCTGGGCTTCGACACCTTCGCCAACGAGCATCTGATCTTCCAACACAACAACTGATCAGGCTGCTCTGACTCCTTGTTGAAACAGCGACCGTGCCATCATCGTCCAAGTACGATGGCGGTACGGTCGCTTTGCGTCAACAGCGCTGGTAGGCTCGAACCGGCAGAGCAAGTGCAGTGGGCAGATGGAGGTCCTCGAGAATGCGGAAACTGGGGAACATGGCAGACACAGATAATGCCGAAAACCCGGACCTCGCGCCCTCACAGCCGCCCAAGACATCCGGTAGAGGCCATCCATTCGTCTCAGAGGCTCAAGAGGGCCGTCCAGTCTGCGAGGGCATCATCTTTCTGGTCGTGTTGGTCGCCGCGCTCGTTGCTTTCTACGGGTACACCTGGGCCGCGACTGGACTGGTGTCCATCGCGGCTCTGGTTTGCGGCGCCCTGCGCCTGATTCTCAAGGATCGCAGTCCTTGGAAGGTGCGGTCAGTACCCTTTGACGCTTTCATCAGCTTCGGCTTGGGCATTGGCCTTCTGGTCACTTACTTCAGCATTCAGCTGCTTCTGTGACCCCTTTCAGGCTTTCAGTCCTCAATAGTTCATTCTTCAGCGGGTTTGCCTGTGGGCTCCTCGTCACCGTCTTCTTTTTCGGAAGCAGTGTGAAGGGGTTTGACTTGCAGATCGGGAATGGTTCCTGCTTCGACAGGGGCAACGGCATCCTCGTCAGCATCAACATCGGATAGCGCCGATACATCGACAGTCTGGGCTTTGGCGTCTGCAGGGGTGGCCGTGCCGGCAGCAGCGGGGTTTTGAACCGGAACGGAGGCCTGCGTATCCTCGCCTGCCTGAGTCTGGGCACCGGGAGCAAAAGCATCTACTTGTGCCTGCGCTTCCGGCTGAGCGTCAGTGGCGGCACCAATGGCACGCATAGCCATGTTGTCGGTGATGATGCTGGTCATGATAATGACCAGGGCGACCAGAGAGGCAGCCAGCAGCGGGCAGATCCAGAAGAGCCAGAGCTGTGAGATCGGGCTGACAGACATGTGCTTGGACTGCGCGAAGATGGCGATGCCGGTGGAACGAGCGGGGTTCAGTCCCGAGCAGGTGATGGGGTAGGTGACCAGTGCGCCGACACCATAGGCCAGCCCGGTATAGAGAGCATGGTTGCGACGGGCGCGTCCGTCAGAGCGCAGGGTGGTGATGGCTGCAGCCACCACGATTATACAGCCAATGAGCTCAGTCACGATGGCCATGGGCGCCCCGAATGCGATGTGCTGCTGGCTCAGGGTGGCTGCAGCGGGCGAACCGCCGGAAAAGCCGTTGACCGAGAACATGAGCCAGGTCCTGTCAGGCACGGACTTGCTGACAGGAATAAGGGCGATAGCGACCGCACCGGCGCCAATAGCACCGATCACCTGGGCGACGATGTAAATCAGCCCGTCCACCATGCTGATCTGCGAGGTGAACATGGCAGCCACGGTCACGGCGGGGTTGAAGTGCCCACCGGAGACGCCTCCCAGCATGGCCGTCACAACCAGGTAGGTCAGGGCGGTTCCCAGAACCGGCAGCGCCACGCTGGGCTGGCCCATGACTAACTGGCCGAAGCTGTATGACAAGTAGATGACCGCGCAGATCAGGAAGGTGCCCGCCAGCTCGGCGGCCGCACGAATCCAGCGAACATCACGGGGCCTGATCCGCCTGCGGACCGGCTTTGCAGCAACCTTCCCCTCCGCCTGTTCGAGGACCGGCTCAGCACTTGCTTCCATAGTCATGTTCCCCACCTTGCAATCCCTTCGACGACAATGAACAACGACAGTTTCTAGCTTAGGGCAAGCCAACAACACTTCCCTAGGCTCCGATATAGTATGATATGACCTCTTCGGCGGCTGCGGTCGTTCAGAACGGTATCAGTTGCATATCTATCAGGCCACGTTGGGAGAACGATGCCACATCCATACACACAGGCGATCAGAGCGCGCGAACAGGGGGAGGAGGGCATCCGCCTCCAGAAGGTGCTGGCCCAGGCCGGATTCGGCTCTCGTCGCAAATGCGAACAGATCATCACCCAGGGCAGGGTCGAGGTCGACGGTGAGCTGGTCACCGCCCTGGGCAGCCGGGTGGACCCTTCACATCAGCGGATTCGCGTGGATGGATCCCGCATCCACCTGAACGACAAGCACGTCACGCTGGCGCTGAACAAGCCCCGCAAGGTTCTTTCGACCATGGACGATCCCAAGGGCCGGTTCACCCTGCGCGACATCATCGGGGACCGCTACGAGCGCGTCTTCCACATGGGCAGGCTGGACTATGACTCCGAAGGCCTCATTCTCATGACCGACGACGGGGAGCTGGCCCAGCATGTCATGCATCCGCGTTACGAGGTGGAGAAGACCTATATAGCTACGCTCAGCGGCCACATTGGCGGCAATGTTTGCCGAAGGCTGGTCAGCCAAGGGGTGGAGCTGGACGACGGGTTGATCCGCCTGGACCATTGCGCCATCATCGACCACAACCGCGAGCACACCATCGTCAAGGTGGCCCTGCATTCGGGCAAGAACCGGATAGTACGGCGCATTTTCGGAGCCATCGGTTACCCGGTGACCCGGCTGGTGCGCACCCAGATCGGCCCCATCCGACTGGGCGAGATTCGGCCGGGCTCCTACAGGGTGCTCTCGGCGGCTGAGATCAAGGCCCTGGATAAGGAGGTCGGACTGTGATCACTGTCGCCATCGATGGCCCTGCGGGAGTGGGCAAGTCCTCCACTTCGCGGGCCCTGGCCAAGCATTTTGGACTGGCCTACCTGGACACGGGCGCCATGTACCGCGCGGTCACCCTCTGGTGCATGGAACGCGGGCTAGACCTGGACGCGGACCAGCCCGATAAGGAGACCATCACCGAGGTCGTAGCCGATTCCATCACCGGCGGCCATCTGGTCATGGGGCTGGACCCGGAGCATCCCAGTGTCAGTCTGGACCACCAGGACGTGGATCAGGATATACGCTCCACCAGGGTTTCCGAGCACGTCTCTGTGGTTTCCTCAATTCCAGCCGTGCGCCGTGTACTCATCGCCGCCCAGCGGGCCATCATGGCCGACCAGGAGCGCGGAGTAGTGGCCGAGGGGCGAGACATCACAACGGTGGTGGCCCCGGATGCCCAGGTCCGCGTGCTGCTGACAGCACGTGAGGAGGTCCGCCAGGCCCGCCGCAGCGGCCAGGCCCAGTCAGGGTCAGTCGGCGCTGAGGATCTGGCCGCACGGGATGCCCGAGATTCTAAGGTCACCTCTTTCTTGGACGCCGCCGATGGTGTGACCACCTTGGACAACTCCGATCTGACCTTCGAGCAAACACTGCAGGTCCTGATCGACCTGGTCTCTTCGGCCATGGAGAAAGACTCCCACGACGAGTACGCCCGCAATCTGGACGGCTATGAGCTGGATGAAGAGGACCGTGCCCTTTTGGAGGGCGGCTCCGAGAACCGGGATGACCAGGACCAAGGCCCCAAGGCCGTAGGCGTGCTGGCTGTGGTCGGAAGGCCCAACGTAGGCAAGTCCACCCTGGTCAACAGGATTCTCGGCCGCCGTGCCGCCGTAGTCGAGGACACCCCTGGCGTGACACGGGACCGAGTCAGCTATGAGGCCGAGTGGGCCGGCACCCGATTCAAACTGGTGGACACCGGCGGATGGGAGAGCGATGTGGAGGGTATCGAATCCGCCATTGCCTCCCAAGCCCAGGTGGCCGTATCGCTGGCTGATGCCGTCATTCTGGTCGTGGACGGCCAAGTGGGGCTGACCGCCAGCGACGAGCGGATCGTCACCATGCTGCGGGCCGCCGGCAAGCCGGTGGTTCTGGCTGTGAATAAGCTGGATGATCGGATGGCCGACTACACCGCCTCCGAATTCTGGAAGCTGGGCCTGGGCGAACCCTATGCCATCTCCGCCATGCACGGTCGGGGGATAGGCGATCTGCTGGACGCAGCACTGGAACAACTCAGGAAAGCCGACAAAACTTCGGGATTCCTCACCCCCGAGGGCTTGCGCCGCGTGGCCTTGGTCGGCCGGCCCAACGTGGGCAAATCCTCCCTGCTCAACCAGCTGGCCCATGAGGAGCGGGCAGTGGTCCACGATCTGGCCGGCACCACCCGTGACCCGGTCGACGAGGTCGTCCAGGTGGAGGGCGAAGACTGGCTCTTCATCGACACTGCAGGCATCAAACGCCGCCTGCACAAGATTTCGGGAGCCGAGTACTACTCCAGTCTGCGCACCCAGGCGGCCATCGAACGTTCGGAGCTGGCCCTCATCCTCTTTGACGCATCCCAGCCCATTGCGGACCAGGATCTCAAGGTCATGAGCCAGGCCGTGGATGCGGGCCGGGCCATTGTCCTGGTCTTCAACAAGTGGGATCTGCTGGACGACTTTGGCCGTCAGCGTCTCGAGCGGCTCTGGCAGACCGAGTTCGACCGGGTCACCTGGGCTGAGCGGGTCAATCTGTCTGCCAAGACCGGCTGGCACACCAACCGGCTGGCCAGGGCCATGCGCACCGCTTTGGAATCATGGGACAAGCGCATACCGACCGGCAAGCTCAACTCCTTCCTGGGCAAGGTTCAGGCCGCGCACCCGCATCCGCTGCGAGGCGGCAAACAACCGAGGATCCTCTTCGCCACCCAGGCCTCCACCAGGCCGCCGCGTTTCGTGATCTTCGCCACCGGCTTCCTGGAGCACGGCTACCGCCGCTATCTGGAACGCTGCCTGCGCGAGGAGTTCGGCTTCGAGGGCACTCCCATCCAGATCTCCGTGCATATCCGCGAGAAGAAGAAGCGTAAATGAAAAAGGTCCCCGGCCTGGCTCCTTAGTCGGCCCAGGGACCTTTCCATAACCCTGCAGCTCGTGAGCGGCACCCCGACCATCACACTCCGGTCGCAGCGCAATGCATAGTGGGATTTGTGTCTATCCCACAATTCAGGTTTTATTGATTAACTGTGGGGATACTTAAGCGAAGTCTTTGTGTCATTGCAACCGATATTAATTCTGAGTCTGCAGATTGAGTAAGGATTCAATATGAAGTTTAAGAAAATAACACACTTAACTCAGGCAAATGCAGACCAGATTGCCAGAAAATGGCATTATAAGGACAGATATAGTTTTTATGACATGGAGAATGATCCAGAGGATTTTGAAGAGATAATCACTCCAGCGTTACGGGACAATAAGTATTACCAGGTTTTGAATGATAAAGATGAACTGGTCGGTTATTTTTGCCTGGAAAGGTTATCAGAGAAAAAGGTGGAAGTCGGTTTAGGATTGAGACCGGATTTGACCGGACAGGGGTTGGGATTCAATTTCGTCAAAGGAATCGAAGCATTTATACAGGATAATTTTAATTATAAAGTTATAGTTCTTTCAGTAGCCAGCTTCAATAAACGTGCGATTAAAGTCTATCAGAGAGCAGGGTTTAGAGTAGATGGTTCGAAATTGCAAAAATCGAATGATGGCATATACGAATTCATCAATTTAAGCAAAACTGAGGATTGCTAATAACGAAGAACATACCTTCACAAGACCTAACCCGACCCAATAGCTATACAGATTCAAGAATGTGAACGCAGACGATTGCTGGATATGCAGCCAGTCATTATCGGTTTAGTCAGATGAGAAAGATACCGGGGATGCTCTCATATCCCCAACGATCCCCGATAGGAATGTACTAGCTTTCAACCTTGTTTCAATGAAGTACAAGGTTTGTGCTGTGTCTGCTAATACAGTTTCCAGGGTGAAAGCCGACGCCTGTCCAGACTGTTGCAGCTTGACTCGTGAAATGATGCTGCTGATGAAGGACCGTGTTGCCGGCCTGGTACTTGGTTTGGTCCAAATCAGCTTCGAATCCTTCCAGCGAATTCAGGAAGTTCTTACTTGTATCCCGATCCTTCATTTACAGCCTCCTTCAAACCACTGGTTGCATACAAGAACTAGCGGCGGGAAACAGGTTCTCCCTGCTCGGCATACTTTCTGCCCGCGTATGAACCATAGGCAAATATGAGCACAAGGACGACTGCCAAAGCTGTTCCACAGATCCAGTAGAGTCTGAATCCGCCATAAGCCAGAGCAGCCAAGATCATGACCACACCCAGAATCATGAAGAGCACGCCGCCAAACTGCTGACAGCGGCGCCAGGCCTCGCGGCTGGCATATGCACCTGGCACTCGGAAACCGCTGACACCGTTGGGTCTGATTTTAGGAGCGAAGTTGCCGATGACCATGAGAGTCAGACCGGTCAATAGCATGGCCACTTTATCGATGCCGAAATTCGTCGGCCACCAGTCCCAATGAGGATCAGCAGCAACTATGGCGAACATATCTATAACCGCGAGAATAATCTGCATGCATAGCCCACCCAGCAGAAAAACGGTCAAAGTATGCCCCGCTTCATCACCACGTTTAATCAAGTTTGCGCGCAGGAAGAGCATAATAATGGTCCAAATCAGCGCAATGACCAGAAAGATGCAGGGCATCCAGACCAGCTCCTGGGGAGAGCCCCAGCTGTCCACTTGATTCTGGGCGTTCCAATGAAGCGGAACCTTTTCATTGGGCAGACGATTGACCACTAAGCGGCTTATGCCGAGCATGATCAGCCCTGGCAACCACTGAGCCACGACCAGGGTCGGGACGAACCGACCTGTTTTGTCGCTCTTGGCTGCTTCGGTCCTCTCTCCATCAGCCATGAGAGTCTCCTCTAAAACTCCGAAACCGCCGTCGGACCAGCGTCGCTCACTGTCTGCTGCGCGGGCAGACTTCTCTTGTCGCTGGCGCTGGTCCGCAGACGGTAAAGCCACTGAATGGTGCTGTCCAGCACGCTCAGATTGAGTTCATAAATGACCCTGGTGCCCTGTTTGTGTCCAACAATCAGATCAGCTTCTTTCAACTTCCTCAGATGATAGGACAGCTTGGACGGGGTCATTCCCAGCTTTTCGGCCAGGCGCCCAGCCTCCATGCCACCTTGCTCTAAGAGATCTAGCACACTACGACGCAGGGGATCAGCCAGAGCCGCTGTTGTTTCTTGAATAGCCATAAGTCTCCTTTTCGATGATTTTCTCTAGTATTTGCATGCTAACATTGTTTCAACCAATATTGTATATTTTCTTCAATTTTTATATGCTTTTCTATCACTGAGCGCAAAATAATTGACAATCTCCTGGATTGATGCCTTGCGCGGCAACATTAGACTGTTGAACATAACTACTCTTCTGAAGCTGAGGCTGATCGGGGAGAAGATTGGCCCTAGGCCGCTGGGCCAGAGCTCATCTGAGGTCATGCTACTATGAAAACCTCAATGAATGGGAGAACTTCGGGATGGACGAAAATGGAATAAAAGTCAACAATGACAAGGCTGCCATCTTCGATCTCGACGGCACGCTTCTGGATTCCATGGGAGTCTGGAAGGAAATCGACCAACGTTTCTTTGCTCGCCGCAACATTCCTATGCCGGACGATTACGCATCTGTAGTGGCCTCCATGCAGACCGATGCCATCGCTAGATACACCATCGACCGCTTCCACCTTGACGAGTGCCCAGACGAGCTTGTGAAGGAGTGGAACGAGGACGCACTCCTGCTTTACGCCACAGCTGTGCAACCCAAGCCACACGCACTCGACTACCTGAATGCGCTGAGGGTCAGCGGCGCCTCCCTGGCTGTGGCAACTAGCCTCCCGCCGCGCCTACGACGGGCTGCCCTGAAACACGCTGGGATGACCGATTGTTTCGACCAGGTCTGCAGTGTGGATGACGTCAAAAGCATCGGCAAGGAGGAGCCGGAAATCTACCTGCTGGCTTCGCGGATGCTGGGCGTTGCGCCTGACCACTGCACGGTTTTCGAAGATCTTCTGGTCGCCGTCGATTCTGCCAAGCGCGCTGGAATGAAAGTCTGGGCCATGTACGACCAGTCCTCGGACATGGATTGGGACTCCATTCGCTCTGAAGCCGATGGCACTATCACAGACTTCGCTCAGGCGCCTGCCATTCTCTGACTCGCTCAGCACCGACTCTAGCCAGCTGTTACCATGAAAGCGTCAAGAATTTGGTGGAGGCGTTATGGGCGATTCAGGCAGGATAAATGCCGGTTGCTCACAGTGGCTGTACTCACGTTTGCTCGCTCGTCTGGGATTGCAGAATTGGTGGCCAGCAGAGACCGACTTCGAAATGATGATTGGAGCGGTGCTGGTCCAACATACAGCCTGGGGGAACGCAGCCATGTCCATCCAGCAGCTGCGCAAGGCCGGTCTGCTTGACCCATGCAACATGGCCGACGTCGACCGGGCGAGACTGACAACCTTAATCAAGTCCAGCGGCTTCATGACGGCCAAGGCGCGCACATGCAAGGCCCTGGCTCAGTGGCTGCTGGCCCATGGCATCTGCACAGCCGACGTGGAGGAATGCGCGGATGAAGGTCTGCGTGACAGTCTGCTCACCATTCCTGGTGTCGGGCGCGAGACGGCGGATGTTATACGGCTCTATGCCTTCGGCCAGCCCTGCTTCATCTGGGACGCCTACGCACGCCGGATGCTGGACGGCCTGGGGTGGGCCTGCTTGCGGTCATACCAGGAGGGTGAGGAGTACGAGGCGGATTTTATTCAGATTGATCAATGGCCGCTCAACGATCTACGCGAATTTCACGGGCTGATCGTCCAAGCAGGCAAAAACCATCGCAATCCCCAAGTCTATGCCGCCTTCCTTAAGGAACTTGGCGGTCCTGAAAGCTCCTCCAAGTAAGTTGATTCCTTGTGATTCGATCCATGACGTGCGTGCAGAGATGCATGCGATCTGTCACAAGGCATATGAGATACTTCCTATATACCACTTCTATGCAGCACCCTGACATGGTGGCTCTTATGACCGCATCTTCACCTGACAATCTTCTCTGCACCCCTGTGAATCGCGCACAGTAAGAATTTGACTTGACTTCAAGCGGATTGAACTCCGTAGACTATGTTTCGTCCGCATACTTGGCAAACGGATACGCCAGGTAGTGAAGAATGGGGAGCATGAGTATGAAGGCAGCAAAGTTTGTGAAGCCAGGCCGCATCGAGCTGGAGGAAGCGCCGATGCCGACCATCGGAAAGCCTGGAGATGCCGTGATTCGGGTCGTCCGCGCCTGCGTGTGCGGGTCCGACCTGTGGTGGTACCGGGGGATTTCCTCAATGCCCTCAGGCAGTCATGTAGGGCATGAAGCCATCGGCCTGGTCGAGAAGGTTGGCTCCGATGTCACCCATGTCAAGCCGGGCGACTTCGTGATAGCGCCCTTCACCCATGGCTGCGGGCACTGCGCTGCCTGCAGGGCTGGCTTCGACGGAGACTGCCTTGACCCGAACAGGCAGGGGAGTGGCGGCTACCAGAGCGAGTATCTGCGGTTCACCAACGCAGACTGGGCCTTGGTGCAGATTCCAGGCCAGCCTGAGGACTACAGCGACGACATGCTCGACTCCCTGCTCACCCTCTCCGACGTGATGGCCACCGGTTATCATGCAGCCGCCACCGCCCAAGTCAAGGAGGGCGACACGGTCGTGGTCATGGGCGATGGAGCCGTGGGTCTGTGCGGAGTCATAGCGGCCAAACTGCGTGGGGCCGAGCGCATAATCGCCATGAGCCGGCATGAGGACCGCCAGAAGTTGGCGCGCGAATTCGGGGCCACCGACATCGTGCCTGAACGCGGCGAAGCTGCTATAGAGCAGGTCATGGCGCTCACTGACGGAGCCGGAGCCGATGCCGTCCTGGAATGCGTAGGCACCGAACTGTCCACCGAAACCGCCATCAGGGCGACCCGACCCGGCGCAGTAGTCGGCAGGGTCGGCGTGCCACAGCAGGTCAGCATGGATACCTCTAAGCTGTTCTGGCGCAATATCGGTCTTCGAGGAGGCATAGCCGCAGTCACCACATATGACAAGCATCTGCTGCTTGACCAAGTGCTCAAGGGCGGCATCCAGCCAGGCAAAGTTTTCACCGAGCGCTTTGCCCTGGATCACATCCAGGAGGCCTATGAGGCCATGGACCAGCGCACCGCCATCAAATCTCTGCTGCTTGTGAGCGAATGAGACTGCGACAATAATCAGCTGATACTCGGCACTGCCGGCTCTGCTAGTGATGCCGAGTAAGCATGCCTGCATGAACATGCCGTTATTCCAAAAAAATCCGGGACGAATCAGGGTAACTCAGGGTGTTTCATCCCCTCTTGCGCTGATATTAATGGAATTGAAAGATGGCGACAAGGATGACCGTCATACAGGTTCAAGTGATGTACGAGGGCATATGACACCAACAAGGCGAATCTACATTGCTGAGCGTAGAGGCTCTGACCTGGAAGGCCAGCGATTATCATCCAAGGGAAAGATGCAACTATGAATGACGCCAACGTGGGCAAGAGCAGAGGCCCTGCGCCAACGGTTGAAGCTACAGGGCTGTCCATGGTGGTCTCCCCGCGCCGCGGTGATTCCCTGACTATTCTCAATGACATCGCCTTCACCGCATATCCGGGGGAGATGACCGGCATCATCGGGCCGTCAGGCAGCGGCAAATCAACATTGCTGTACTGCCTGGCCGGGCTGGAAAAGGCCACCGGCGGAACCGTGCGGCTGCTTGGCAAGGACATAACCCGTCTGAGACTGTCGGCCATGACCAAGTTCAGACGCCAACATCTGGGCTTCGTATTCCAGTCCTACAACCTGATCACCAGCATGACGGTCGAACAGAATCTGGCTCTGCCATTCACCCTTCGCGGATCCCGCTTTCCCAGAAAGACGGCGGATTCCCTCTTGAAGTATTTTGGCCTAATCGATCAGAAAAAGAAAAGCGTCACCCTGCTGTCGGGCGGCGAGCAGCAACGTGTTGCCCTGGCCCGCGTCCTGCTATCCGACGCAGATGTAGTATTCGCGGACGAACCAACCGGTGCTCTGGATCAGGAATCCGGAGAAAAGGTCATATCAGTGCTGAAGGAACTCGCCAATCACGAAGAGAAAACCATCGTACTGGTGACGCATAACAATGAAGTGGCAGGTCAGTGCGATCGGCTGTTTGCCGTGCGCGATGGCCGCATCAGCCAACAATTACATTTATAAGCTTTCGTACATAGAAACGCCAGGAGTTTCATCCTTATAGATACCGTCTATCTCAAGCTCCATTGGTATTTGGAAGGCGCTTCCAAGGACGACTGCAGTACCAGGGGCGAAACTGGGTAATCGACTGACTTGATCAGCCGTGATGGTCGGAACATTCCTTTTTATGTAATCCAGATCGATAGCATTTTGAATTCTATGAATGATAAAGGCACCAGTCTGTGATAGCACAATCTTCGATAATTCACTTGGAATTTGACTGATTATCGTTAAATGAACGCCAAATTTTCTACCCTCGCGGGCAATTTGATTGAAAATACTATCGTCAGTGAGATCACTCTGACGGATATATCTATGGGCTTCATCGAATATAAGATAAACCGGTTCTTCGTCATAATCATCATCTTGTCTATTTCTCTCGAACAGGGTTCTTGCTACATAATTAGAAAATAGTTTGAGCCCATCGGAATCAGGCATCCCAGAGACATCAAAGATAATGCATCCAGCAGTTTCTCTGTTCAAAATAGACGAAACAGTGTTACTGCTTGAATTTCTAAGAATATTATCAGCATATTTTTCCTTGAGATTATAAAGTTGGGTTACGAGTCCCTCTGAGTAAGAGCGGGCCTGCTTATTGCCCCTTACTTCCTCTTCCGCAAATACAAAATCCAAAGATCTGCTAATATCATCCATTGATATATCCCTAGGTTCCTTTAAGAACTGCTTCTCATCAAGAACTTTATTGATGTCAGGCCTACCTGCACTCATATATGACTTAGTGAGATAGTGACAGAAGCATCTCTGCAGCGTGACCTGCAGGCCATCAGGCAAATTTCCATAGTACAAATTATATAGATCAAACAATTCCTTGAAATTTTCAGGCTTTTTACACTTTGGTTTAGACCTTGGCACATTTAAAATAAACTTTGTTAGTAACCCTTCTTCTTCAAATGGATAGTTTATATCATCTCCAAGTAAATCTACATATTTCGAAATAAGAATTCGTCTTGTAGCATGACCATCTGCATTGGTATCTTCTAAAGCCTGATAAGCTAATCCAGCATATAGTTTCTTCATTCCATCATCGTTTAAAGACGAATAGCGAATTGTACGTTCGAGTAAGGGTTTCTGAATTCGTTGAGATGGATTTAGAATCGATGACCAATCGTCAATTGTCAGTTCGCCGGGACATAAATGATAGTCGCCTTTTTCGTAATAAGTAACTTTTTTTGGATCTTTTTCTGCATACTTTTTCGTCATGTTTTTGTAATCTCCATGAAGATCAAACACAACGAATAATGCGTCCTTCTTTATATAAGGTATTGAATCCCGATTAACGAGTTCTTCCATTAACTTGCTGAGTAGCAGCCGCACGGTGGTTGATTTTCCTGACCCTGTATTGCCTAGTACTGCTGTGTGTCCACCGAAAAGATCGTCAAGTTCCAAAGAAGGCCGAATATTGCGATAACCCGCTAATTGCCCGATCGAATATCTTTCGGCACAGTCGAACAAAACAGTCAGCTCACTTTCGTCGCAAGCATATATATCCGAACCAACCATTGGAATATCCGCAACACCAGGCCTGTATCCATCTGAATTGATTGAACCTAAGGGAATTGCGGAAAAAACATAGCTATCCAAGAATCTATTTGATGCTTCGTGACCGTATGGCTTTTCATACTCTGCTATTGCAACAACCTTGAATATTACTTTTACATCGGTATTCAAATAAGCGAACAGATACTGGTTGAGGCTATTTATATGTCGGAATTTACCCCACAACAATCGATCAGTAATATCGCTTGAGACTGCGCGAAATCGGATTTGTCTTTGATCAACATAGATTATCGTGCCTATTCGCCACTCGTTGAGCTTGCTTCTTCTGGTATCGATCATTCTTTCCCGCCTCTTTTGACATCCATAGCGTTATGAAGTGTTGTGTCTGAATCTTCAGGATCTTTATGCGTAAATATTGTAGGAGCAAAGAAGTCGGCAACGTCAGAGAACTGTAGTGGGGCATCCTCATCAGTTTCCTTACCTTCTACATTTTTATAGGGGTATATAAAATAGGCATTAGCAGATTTTGCTTTTGCGTAAAATGCTGATAACCCATTGTGGTTGGCATCTGAAACTATAGGCTTCGAAACAAAAGCGTAGAGTGTAAAGTCTGGTCTGGCGAGTGCATCCAGTATTAATTTAGCAATATGATCGTCACCAAAGCTAAAACCAGCAGTAAACAGCACTGTGTTAGGCACAGCTAGCGTATTAACGAATTCTCTGAACAAGTCAGAGTAAGGCTCATTTTGGGTTAGCGCATACTTGGAAGACGTTGGCGATATCAAAACATCTTGCCAATCTGCTTTATCATCAATATCATTTAGAATTTGCGTTCTGATTATTTGTGAATTTTCACTATCGCTTTTCCAATTGATAGAACCGTGTAATTTGACAAGTCTGAAAAATGGATTAACTAATTCTAGGTGATCTTTAAATCGATTTTCTAGATCAGCTGGCCTTCTATGGAACTCAGTCATTGAAAATGTGCTTTTTATACCGTTCGTAAAGCCGTCAGTATAAGCATATCTGCTGGATTCCAAGGCACGTTCATGACACAGATCGTAGTTAGTAGTGAATAGATTGACGACATCATAGTGACCATTGCTTTGAGCGTTTACAATTCTTCTTGAGTCTCCTAACCCCTGAATCACCTTTCGATAGTTATTGCTTACATTGCAGACATTGTCTTTGTCCGGATCCTTTCCTTTTCCTGAATCCTCTTGCTGCTCTTTTTCGTCTCCTTCCCGGATCTTTTTTAGCAGAAACGCCACAATTTCCTTATACAAATCGCTGTCTTCTACTTCGTCCACTCCCCCCAAGACGCGGTAATCAAGCCAAGAGAGGAATGGCTCAATATCTTTGAAATTTTCAATTTCTTTATTTAATTCCCTATTTCCCGTGTCAGTACTTTTGCTTAAGGTCGTCTGACTGTCTCTATCTTTTTGTTTAAGGAAAGTTTCAATCTTATGATCCAGCTTCTTTTTGTCATCGCCCTCTTTAGACTTTCGGTAGTCACTGAAAACCCTACCCATTAAGGGGACTGTCGGCATAGAAGCTCCTGAACCGATAAGTGTAGAGAGATTTACAGAGTTAGCTAATACGGATTGAACCAATATGCGAATTTGTTGTTTCGAATAATGCTCCGATTTATTAAATCCCCCTCTTTCAACATTGTAAAAGGGTCCCTTTAATTCGTTGCTCTCTTCAGCACCCTTGTCATCTGGCATAGATCTGAGCCCCCTTGATATCTTTATAGATGCTTCACGACAATTACATCGTTAAAATAACACTGAAGACGCTGATTCAGAAACATTTTAATTATGATTCAAACACAGCGATTTCGTACACACATATATAAATAGAAATGGGCAATTTCCATAACAAATGCAAGAAAGCAGATACTGACAAATCCAAATATAGGTAAACCGCATTTTTGTAAGATATCAACTTAGTTTAATCAACTAATCTTTCTTATTCTCAAAGCTACGATATGTTTTGCGCATGAAATCAAACATGATGAATGAAAATCCCTGACAAGAGCCATAGTCCATATTTTATGTTCAGCATTCGGCAGATTTCAATTAAATTGAATTAACTTCAACAGGAAATGATATCTTACTTGCTTTTGCACAACCGACCATACATCATAGAATAGATAAACAATCACATTTGAAATGAAATGGCAAAACCGCAATAGTTAAGCATAATCTGCTACGCGTCAAGTAGAGCCAACATAACAATGGAGGACCGTCATGGCACGACCTACTACCAAGGAAGAACTCATCGAGGCGGCCGAAGGGGGCTTTGACACACTCATGGCGTTGCTTGAGCCGCTGACACCTGAAGAACGCAATGGCCGCTTTTCCTTCGACCTAAGCAAGGAGAAGGGGGCCCACTGGGCACGCGACAGGAACATCAAAGATGTGCTCGTCCATCTCCACGAGTGGCATCAGCTTCTTTTGAATTGGGTGGAGGACAACCAGCAGGGCAGGACCCATGCCTTTCTTCCTGACGGCTACAACTGGCGTAATTACGGCGAATTGAATGTGAAACTGCGGGACAAACACAATGACACCACCTGCGATCAGGCTCTGGATCTGTTCGTCGAATCCCATAAGAAGGTCATGGCCCTGGCGCAATCGTTCACCAATGAGCAGCTGTTCACCAACGGCGTCCTCCCATGGACCGGAAACTCTACCTTGGGCTCTGCCTTCATCTCCTCGACCTCCAGCCATTATAACTGGGCCCTGAAGAAGATACGTAAGTACTTGAAGGGGCTAAAATAAGCGCTCGGACATCTGATAAGGAGCTGTTTCATAAACAGACGGTAATAGGTTGCCTTGCGACCAGATCCACAGGATAGGCGACCCAAAAAGCAATCTCTCAACATATTCGTGATAGCAATATTTAAAACCGTATCTAGGATGTGTGCACTTGCATTTTCTATCACCGTGCTGCCCACCCGACTGGCAATGCAACTAGAGCACCCTCCCTGTTCTGCCGACATCAGGGGCCGAAGGTCATGATTATCTGCGGAGAGACGTAGGAGCCTCATGCCTTGCTCCAGTTATCAACGAAGCTGTTGCTGGATCCATTGTTATGAACACGACCTCCGCGGAAGCAGTCAG
Source organism: Bifidobacterium sp. B4079 (assembly GCF_026537385.1). Taxonomy (NCBI): domain Bacteria; kingdom Bacillati; phylum Actinomycetota; class Actinomycetes; order Bifidobacteriales; family Bifidobacteriaceae; genus Bifidobacterium; species Bifidobacterium sp. B4079. The sequence goes on from NZ_JAFNMH010000001.1 coordinate 541,656, forward strand.
CAAGGCATGACGCCCAGTAATCACACCTGCATTATCTGAACAAGAGACACGTGTTCTGCGCTTGGCTGCGAAAGGCACTGCCAATCGGCAAATTGCAGGGCACCTATACATCTTCGAAGCAACTTTTAGATTCAGGGGGTAAACCGGCACTGAGAATATATTGATTTCCCCGTCCGCCGTTCGCGACATTGAATCGTTGCCCGTGGAATCGAATCATAGTTCAGGGGGGGGGGGGGTGATCTTTGCTCATTGAGCGCGCCTGTTCAGATAAGCGTCAGTCCGCTGTTTGTCGAAAGCCATGGCGGCTGTGAGGGTAAGGGCCAGACCCTCCGGAGTTAGAATCGTAGCTTCAAGCGAGTTCCACGGCTTACGAGCAGGTGCTGAAGTAGAGCCCGGACGGAGGTGCTCGCATATTTCCACAATCTTGCCGATCTGCTGTTCGGTGACTGCTATGCTTAGGCTTCCTATGGACTCCATGTCCGAATAAGCGCCGCCTACATTGGAACCACTCTTGCGGATCAGCACATCTTGAAAGGCCCAGCGCCTCAAGTGAATCATCATGCCTGGCATGGTGCAGAGATTGATGAAGCCCAGTCCCTGCGTCCAGAAAACCTCTGATTCTTCTAGATCGTGGCTGTACAAGCACATGAACATGGGCATGAGATAGATGCCCCTGTAAGGCTCAGGCGGTTCCGTACCCTTCCCCGGCTCCGGCACAGGACTAATGCTTACGCCTGCATAAGCAGAAGCTTTGGACTGGTTATGACTATGCATGGTTGCCTCGTCTCTTAGTGAGGGACTTCCGATTGGGTTGTGAAACAGAATCTGATGCTCAGATGGAACATGCTGACCTGTCTTATTCCCATTTGGCGGTGGCCGGATCTATCCCGTTTGCATCCGCTGCAGATTCAATAGCGGTCAGCATCCATTGCGCCAATCCGGGTTCCAATCGTTCGTAATGGCGCCTGAAACGCGCGTCGGCCATATACATACGCCCCATAATGACGTGCATGGACGGGGTCACGTGGAACCATGAGAGAGCCTGCCGATGCTCATCAATCTGCTTGAGAACCTCATCCGAGGTGGGTGCCAGACCTTTCCGTTTGGCTTGTGCAAGCTTGCTTTCCACGTCCCTGAGCCGGGCCATGTCCTTTTTCTGCTCTTGCTCGGAGCGCGAAGCTTTTCGCTCCGCATACTCAAGCCACTGCCTGCTGGACCCCCAGCGTTCGTGCGCTTCTGAAAAGTACTGATTTTCTCGATTGTTTTTTGCAGCAGCTGAATCATTACCCGACTTCCCCTCGGTGAGGGCTATGAGACGGTCCAAACGATCTACAGCTTTCCTAAGAAGCTGAACTTTTTCCTCAATGCGCAAGCGCTCGCCCAGCAACTCGTCCAGTGCTCGGGGTGTCGTGTAATTGAGCACTGCCTTGATTTGTCGGGCGTTGAATCCAATCTCCCTATAGATCACAATTCGCTCCAGCCGTGCGACATCTTCTTGCATATATTGCCGGTAATTTGACTGACTACGAATGGGAGAAATCAGTCCTTCCCTTTCCCAATGGCGCAGCATTCTCCGGCTGACCCCGGTCAGCTCAGAGACCTGACCGATGTTCAAGCCGTCCTTATAGCCCTTGCCACTGCGCTTACTCTCTCCTGTCATGCCTTGACCTTAAACCCTGCCATTATGTCAAGGTCAAATCGATTGTTTCGTGAAGGTGGGGTGGGGGAGTGCATACGCAAACCGGTCTAAGGCATCCCAATGACAGGTTCTTAAAGAAGTTGCTTTTGGTTCTGCTTGTTTGCAAACTATTCCTTATCTAATCATGAAGATGACTAAATCCAGTCAGGTGTCTTTCCTGCGGATACAAATTCGCCTCGTCAGCATCGATATGTCTCCTGCATGGGACATTTTCCTTTCCGGCGTTGAAGGCCTGTGCGCTCCGAACTTTCATAGGAATCAGTTGAACTCCGATTGGAAGAGGAAGCACAATGGCATATACAGACGGACACAATCACTCGCAGCTGGCTGTGCGCACACAGGGGCTGGTCAAGGCCTATGGTGGTTTCAAAGCCGTGGATAGCCTGAATTTACAGGTGCCGGATGGCGGGATCTACGGACTGCTGGGACCAAACGGAGCCGGAAAATCGACCACCATGAAGCTCCTTCTTGGTTTGACAAAACCAACTGCAGGAAGCATGTGGCTGCTGGGTCAACAGGTTGGAAACGATAGCCCGATCCAGCCGGGACGTGTGGGCTCCATGATTGAAGGACCCAGCTTTTACCCAAGCCTGTCGGGCCTGGACAACTGCCGCATGGTGGCCGACTATCTGGGTCTGCCAGTTTCGACTGCCACAGGGGCACTGGCAAAGATGGGATTGCAGGGATGCGAGAAAAAGAAGGCGGGTACCTACTCCCTGGGGATGAAGCAACGGCTGGGCATCGCCATGGCAGTGATCTCGCAGCCGGAGCTCCTGCTCCTGGATGAGCCGACCAATGGCTTGGATGCTGAGGCGGTTGTCGAAGTGCGGCAGATGATCATGGACCTGGACGCTTCCGAGGGAGTCACCGTCATTATCAGCAGCCATATCCTCTCCGAAATCGAAAAGATGGCTCCGGTGGTTGGCATCATTGCCGACGGTCATATGCTCTACCAAGGGTCTTTGGAGGACCTGCGCGAGAGGCGGCATATCCGTCTGCGGGTGTCCGACCCAGAGTTGGCGGCAGAGACACTCAAAGCCCGGGGCATTCACTGTGAATATGTCAGGAAAAGCGCTTCCCTGCGCATTCCCGAGATACCTGATTCGCAAATCGGGGTGCTGGTGACTCAGCTGGTATCGCAAGGTCTGCAGGTGTACCGTGTCGCTTCCGAACGCAAGAGCTTGGAGGAGGCCTTCCTCGAATTGGTGGAAAAACCGCAGAACCATATTCCACAGAGCGGTGTCTTGCAGAACAATGCAGCGCAGTGCCCTATGAACCCGTCTGGTCATAAACAGAGGAGCATACGATGAGCGCCATGGAATCAATTCCCACAAGGCCAGGAGAATTCCTATCGGAAAAGTTGCCAAGTTTACTCCATCCTAGAGGCCGACTAGTTCTGCTTTCGATGGAGCTTCGCAAGTTGAAAGGCTCCTCATTTTGGTGGATGACCTTAGGCATGATTGCTCTAGTTTCTGCATGGTCGGGTTTGGCATTCATGAAACGAGCCGAATCTGCGAACCTCGCCACTCGCACCATTGCTCTTGCCCAAGGTGAGATCTTCCAGACCGTCGGTCTGCTGGCACCCATCCTTGCAGCCCTGCTGACGAGCCGGCTTGCCGTCCTGGAAAGCAGCGAGCGCATGGATCTCAAATGGCGTTCACTGGGTCAGAGTGCGGCTGGGAGGTTTCTTGCCAAACTCATAGTTGCTGGATGCGCGCTTGCACTTTGCTTCGTGATTCCTCTGACTTGGATACCGCTGGCGGCTTCAGCACAAGGGTTCCGTCTCGATGGTAGTCTGGCCGCATACATGCTCATTCCGGCACTGATCGCCTGCTTTTCATCCACGGCTGTCACAGCCATACAACTCGCCCTCTCTATGGCAATCGATAGACAAGCCATAGGACTGGGTATGGGTGTGATAACCGGTCTAATCGGGACTGGACTGGGTCCAATGAATATGCCAAGCCTGGGCTGGCTCTTTCCGGCCGGCATCAGTTCCGCAGCCAGCCCCTTCATGTCTTCAGCCAGCTCTGACGGCTTTGCCAGAATGGCCTTGGTCGCTGATCCATGGCAGAAGGTCCTGACCAGCTTTCTGGCCTGCATTGTCTGGTCGGGAATATCAGCATCCATCATTACGGTCAAGGAGTCACGCCGATGACCAGGCAATACCCAACAAACGCTACAACCATCACCACGATTCATCGCCCCAGGCCATCGATCGCTGCCGCCTTTAAATGGGAGATCCGCAAGGCAGGCAATCTTTGGTACTGGCTGGCCATCGTGCTCTTCAATGCCATAGGCATCTTCAACGGTTGGGACCAGTATCAGAGCTGCAAGCCGGACTTTCAGGCTCAGGGGGTGACCTGGGCTGCGGTCTGGGGGCAGGCGATCCTTCTTCCAAGCATGGTCTTCATCCCCGTCCTGGTCGCGGCCTTTGCTGACCAGGCTGATTCTCGCCCCGAGCAGTGCCAATGGGACCCTCTACCAAGTCCTAAGGAATACAGGCTGGGGCTTGCCTCTGTTCGTGGTCATTATGCTTATGGCTGTGCTGGCCCTCTGCCTGCGTCGCCTGCACCCGTTGGCCATCCTCCTGACGATCAGCGGCCTGCTTGCCCTATCTGCCGCAATTTACGGCTCGGGATGCACCTACCTGGTCATTCCTTGGATTGTCAGCCTTTATGTCTGCGCTGTAGAAGCCAAGAGCATGGCGACTTTGGCATCTGGGCTGGGCAGTTCGGCCATGCTAGGCCTGCTCAGCATTGCATTCTCTGCCAGTTGGCATCATGATGTCCACTTCACCGACCTTCTGTATCCGACTGGATTGGCTTTTGCTCTCTGCCTGACAATTGCCTTTCTCTCACGCTCCGTGAGGCAGTCACGCATGTCAGAGCAGGCATTGAAAGAGGAACGCTCGCATGCCCTGACCCTGACCCGAGAGCGAGACCAGGCCATGCGTCAGTCCAGGATTGCCGCCGAGCTGCATGACAGCGTGGGTCACGACTTGACCGCCATCATCGCCCTATCGGAGGGACTGGATCATGCCAGCGGAAAGCCGGAAATGGATGAGGCCATCTCGATGATCAGCGATCTGGCACGGCAGGGATTGAAAGACACCCGAACTGCTGTCAAAGCCCTGCGATCAGAGAAAGATCCGAAAAACGACCCACTGCAGTCCGTAGGGGAGAGGCATAGCTGGGAAGACATCACACCCGTCCTCGACCATGCTCGACATGTTGGCATCAGTACTGCCCTGACGGAGACAGGCCGTCGACCACAGGATCCCGGGCAGGCCAACCTCGCTTTTACCGTTACCAGGGAGGCTGTCACCAACGCCCTCCGCCACGGGCAGGAGGTCAACCGTATTATCACAACAGCCAGGGCGGCATTGACATCACCGTTCGGGATGATGGCCGACTCTTGAACAATGATGTCGACAATGCCAATGGCAACGGTACCGGCCTTGCCAGGTTAAGAGCCGAAGTGCAAGCGCACTGCGGCAGCTTCAGCTCAGGTCCTGGTCCTGACGGTTGGACATTACAGGCACGCATACCCTCCCTAGCGGGACCAGCAGCCAACAATACAAGCAAGGAAGAGCACGCATGATCGGCGTCATGATCGTCGATGACCAGCGTCCGACCCGCATGGGACTGGCACTGATGGTCGCCAAGGATCCGGCCTTGCATGTCGTAGCACAGGCGGCCAACGGCCAAGAGGCTCTGGATCAGCTGGCTACAGCCGCTATGCATCAGCAGCCTCTGCCAGATGTGATTCTGATGGATGTGCGCATGCCGGTCATGGACGGGCTGGACGCCACCAGCCATATCAAGAAACTCTATCCTGAAATCAGTGTTCTCATTCTGACCACCTACGACGAGGACGACTATGCCTTTACGGCTTTAGGGACGGGCGCATCCGGATTCCTGCTCAAAGACGTCAAGACAGTTGACCTGAACAGAGCCATCCATGCGGTTCATGCCGGCGATGCCATTCTCACCCCGCGCATCACGGCCGAAGTGATCAGAAAAGGAGTCCCGAGGCCAAGAGCCAATGATGAGTCTGAGGCTCGCGAACAATTCGATCAGCTGGGCAAACGAGAGCTTGAGGTCGCATCGCTGGTCAGCCAAGGTCTGTCGAATGCGGAGATTGCCGAGCGCCTCCAGCTGCAGCCTGACTCAGTCAAAAAGACCGTCAGCCGCATACTGGCCAAACTCAAGGTCAGGGACCGGATCAACATCGCCGTTCTCTGGTATCAGGCCGACATGTCAAACCGATAAGCAACACCAAATGCGGTCTCGCTCATTGGTCGACGGAAGAAGACCACAACCGGCTGTTTTTTTGCGTCTCAATCCATATATTGGCGATAGAGGTCCGCCATTTGGTTCATCAGGGACAGATCAAGCTCGAAGCCCTTTGACTTGTCGAAGTGTTTGGCCGCATATGCGTTATAGCTTTCGTTGGACGGTTTTTGACCCAGTCGCTTCATATGCTCCTTGTAATCCTGGTCGAATTGCTTGCGGTATCCCACCGAATTCTGTGAATAGTAGACATAGGCGTGCCCGCGATCCTGGTATTCACGAAAACGGAATCGTGGGTTGGCCTGCAATGCCTCATGGAAGAAGTCATAGCTATATCTGACCGGCACCACCTGGTCGTCCCGGCTCTGAGCGATGAAAATTCCCGCCTTGGATTTCTTCAACCCATCCAAAGCAGTGTAACCTGCAAACTTCCCGAACTTCATATGCTCATAGATGCCCACACAAGGCAGGATAAGCGAGACGGCAGGGCCAGCGATTTTCCTGCCTGGCTGACTCATCATATCAATCGAACGATTGAATCCAGAGACCATAACTGCAGCCTTGACCTCTGGATGAAGGTTGAGAACAGCGCCGACAGCATACCCTCCCCAGCTCTGTCCGAACAGGAAAACAGGGAGATTGTCATATGTTTTCTCTCCCTCTACGAAACGCAGAGCTTGGTCCAGATCCTCGACCCCTTGAGGAAGGCCCTTGACAGACCTTCCGGCGCTTTCATCGTTGCCGGTGGCGTCATAAGCAAAGACCAGAAAGCCCTGAGAGGTGAAATAGTCGGCAACATCCATGTAGGTGTTCTGCCCGCCGCCGCCGAAACCATGAGCAATGACGACGAGGCCATCAGCCTCGCCTCCACGCTGGTTCGGTTCGTCTCTTGAATACTGATACCCAGCCAGTTTCTGACCGTCCTTGGAACGGAAGGTGCAACGCTTCATGCGCAATCCGGGAAAGTCTGCGAGCGCATAACGCATCCACCCGGGCGTGGCATACCGTTTTCCAAAGGTGTCCTCATAGACCAAAACGACCGCTCCCGGCAGAATGACTCCAAGGACAAGAACAAGTGCTATTGCCAGGGCAACAAGGACCCGCCTCCATTTGCGTTTAGGCTTTGCCCCGCCTGGATTTTCGGACATCCCACTCCCTCATAGACATCTCGTTGTCTGCATGCATAATGATACAGTCTCGGAGAACAGAGAAGGTTATCAGCCGAAGCATTCAAAACACTCAAAACATGAAGGAAATCTTTTTGGCGACGCTAACAGCAGTTTATTGTTTTGCATGGATGACAGCTTTATCCAAGAAGACGGCAGTGTCTCTCCTTTTCCAGGGTATCTTGCAGCACCCCACAACACCCTCTCGGTGCTGACTGGATCCGCTGGGCAGTCTGAGAGATCAGCTGAGCCTCCACAAGTCCTCACCTGCACAACAACGTCATCCCTCCCCCCCCCCACACACATCGCATCATCCATCGCTAGACACGCTCCTCCAAATCATTCATCGCAGCCGGAGCATGCTCACGCATTGTCACGGTCCCCATCGACATCAGCAGTTACTTTCCGCGCATCTGGTCACCGCATCAACTAACCGAGCCACAACACTCAGATCACTTAAGAGCGGCGATGATGGTCTGGCAAGAGACAGGCCCCTTGTCTCCAGATTCCACGGCGCTCAAGCTATTGATCGCCTCCGTCGCAGGGCGAAGGAGGAGCATAGTCCGATCAGAGCCACAGCGATCATACAGACGAAGGCCCAGTGATATCCCTGACCCAAGGCGACCGCCCTGCCCGCCCCATCGGCAGGGCGGGCACTTGCCAGGGTGACGATCATCATGGCGGCTGCCGTCCCCAGAGAACTGCCGATCTGTCTTACCGTGGAGGCCACTGCGTTGCCGTCTGCGGTCAGTCTTGGGGGCAGGGCATTGATGCCTTCGGTAAAGGTGGTCATCATGACCAGGGAGATGCCTGCCATCCGCACGGCATAGCAGGCTGCGATCTCGATAAGCCCGGTATTGGTGCTGAACCAGGCCATGGGCAGGGTTCCGATGGCCAGGACCGCGTAGCCCAACAGGGATATGCGCCTGACGCCTATGCGCTCATAGAGTCCGCCTGAAAGCGGATTGAAAATGCCCATGACGATGGCGCCGGGAAGCATAACCAGGCCAGATGTCAGGGCGCTTGACCCTCTGCTGTTCTGCAGATAGAGGGGGAGTACCAGCTCGATTCCCACCATGGAGATGTTGCTCAAGGTGGTGAGCAGGGTCGTCAGCGTGAAGACGCCCGAACTGAACACGCGCAGGTCCACAAGTGGGTGCTCCATGGAGAGCTGACGGCGGCAGAAGAGCCAGATGACGACCAGGCCGGCCAGGAGCAGTGCGATGGTGATGGGGGAGACCCGGCCCGTGTCGCCGATGGCCGACAGGGCATAGAGCAGACAGCCGAATCCCAGGCAGGAGAGGATTACCGAAACCAGATCAAGCTCTGCCTTCCGCGGCTGGTTGACCGTGTATACGAAGAAGAAGGCGGCGAGCAGCACGAGCATGCTGACCGTAGCCAGAAGGATGAACAGAGCGCGCCAGGACCAATGCTGCAGAATGAAACCGGACAAGGTGGGACCCACGGTGGGGCCCAGGGCCACGACCAGGCCGACCACCCCCAGCGCCAGTCCGCGACGCTCGGGCGGGAAAAGCAAGAGCACCACATTCTGGATGAAGGGCATGAGCGAGCCTGCTGCGGCGGCCTGGATGATCCTGCCCGTCAGCAGGAGCGCGAAATGCCCTGTGGAAAAGACGCAGACCAGGGAACCCAGCAGAAAAACGGCCATCATGGCCATATAGGTGGTTCTGGACTGAAAGCTGGAGAATATCCAAGCCGATATGGGGATCATCAGGCCCACGACCAGCAGATAGGCAGTGCTGAGCCACTGGGCCGTGGACTGGGAGACTGCGAAATCTTTCATGATGGTTGGCAGCGCATTGTTCAGGAAGGTCTCGGCCATCAGCGAGAGAAAGGCCCCGGCAAGCAGGACGGCCATCATCCGAGTGCGTTTGCCGTTCCTGCCTGCTTCGGATTCGCCAGCACCGTCTGTGCTTGTCCTCATGCTGATCATGCATCTCCTCCATGCCTGCTCATTTCGCTCATATTGTCAATGACTCGCCTCAGCAGTGCTTCCAGAGTCTGTCGTTCGCGGACGCTGAATCCGCTGAGGGCCATGTCCGTAGTGGTGTCCAGGGCCCGAAGAATCCGTCTTTCCTGCTGACGTATGGAGCATCTGGCCTTGTCTGTAAGGTTGAGGACCACATGACGACGGTCACCCTGCGCGTTTCCGACGGTCAACCAACCTGCGCTGATCAGCCGTTTCACCATACCTCTGACCGTCGGGTGGCTCAGATAGAACCTGTCCGCTACGTCCTTCTGCCGTATCGTCCATTCGGGATGCTCATAGAGGTAGTAGACGATGACGAACTGCGGTCCGGTGAGTTCAGGCAGGATAGCTGAAATGAGTTCGTTCATCTGCTTCTCCAACAATGTGTTGGCGATCTTTATCAGACCTTCAGGTCTGTGCTCCGATAGGGCAAAAGTTGCCATGGCCCACCTTTCATAATGTAGCTTGCTACATTATTAGAGGCTGGTTTCGCATTGTCAAACCAGATTTACCAGACACCTCTTTTTACCCTGGCACAACGCGACGCATGCGGAGGACGCCATCATCACCAGATACAGGATCTGCCCGCATCGCCGAACAGCCCCCCCCCTGCCCAAAACCAGGAAATCAGGACGGTTCTGCAAGAAGGATCGACACGGCTCCGGACCTGCAGGCCCGTTTTGACCGAGGAACCCGACGACTATTCAAGAAAACACCAATCCACAAACCAAGCTAGCAACATAATCCCCACGCAGGAACCCGTTTTCGCCTCTATGGAATCTTTCGCAATAATGCGGGAATTTCACCGGACATGTGTCCTAAAGCTATCTGTCGAGCGAGTACGCAGGACACTATCCTTCGCAACTGTCGGCTTCGCCATTTGGGATGAATTCGGATTTCGTGAATAATGGTTACAAATTGCTGGTTTCATGCCCATTAAATGCTGCCTTTGGCACGCAGATGGAGGGAGAAGCGATGACTATTATATACCCGACTCTGCAAGATTGTGAGATACCACAACTTAATATCCAAAATACCAACAATGCTTAGCGACACAATTTGTCACACCGGATGTGTGAGTAATAGAAGAAGCAGTGATATTCCCTAGCGACCCCGAGCAAGATAAACGATAAAGGAACTCCGAGAGACAGCAACCCCAATATCTTCGTCGGGCCGGCGGGATTTGAACCCGCGACCCCTTGTAAGATAAGCCGCTGTTCTGGTACATGTGAGCTGCCTTTAACTGCTGCTAAATACTCAAGGAATACTGTCGATTCTAGCAGATTCCAAGTACTAACTGATACGAGCTGATACGGGTACTTATGAGTGGTGATGTGCCCGAAATGTGCCCGATTGGATTAGGCTGAAAGAACTGCCGCATGACACTCGCACAGACGGAACTGGCTTAGGGATTGGGAGAGGTGTGCCGGTCAATCCGGCTCAGTCAGCCAGGTTGCTGGCAGTGTAAGCAGGAGGGCTCCGGGATTATCAGAAACATCGCCCTGTTTCGCGTGTGCGGTATGCATACGTGACTCTTTGTGGTCCAATTCGCAGGGGTTGCTCTAGTTCGGTATATCAGCTACCGATAGTCACGGTCGAGTAGCGGCGGCTAAACTTATACAGGCTGAGAGTGGGGCGATAAGAGAATTTAGTATTGCTCGGATACAACAAGAGCATGAACTTGAAAATGTGATGCCGGGGTGGTATGAAGGCACAGACACCATAGATGGCAAAATGTTTTGGGCGCTACTCATGTCTGATAGCACAGCGTTTTTTAGCGTACTTTATACAACGGTATCAGAAAGGCATAATGACGGGTGAATCGACTCCCTTTATTAAAGATATCGTAGTCATATTAGTGAGCATAGAAGGTAATGTCGTGCATAGGGATATGAAACCCGCCAACGTTTTCTGCTCAATAGACATTGGCATCTTACCGACTTTGGCATATCGCGTGACGCAGAGGAGCTTACTGAAACGTAACGAGAAAAGGCAGTTTTACCTGTTGCTATGCTGCGCCTGAACAGTGGAAAAGTGGTGCAACCGACATGTATTCGTTCGGGGTCCTCGCCTACGAACTGCTGTCAGACAGCGCACCATTTGCCGGTCTTATCATTGAAGATCTTAATCATCAACATGTCTATGAAGCTGCTCCTAGATTAGACATTGCTTCTCAACAGCTGTCGTTTCTTGAGGAAGAATGTTTATATAAAATGTCAAAAGCACGTGCCAATCCGCTAATATTATGCACAGGCTTGTTGCAGCCCAAGAAGCGCCGACTAGTGCTGACAAGATACGGCTGGCAGCAGTGAACTCTCAAGTCTCAGACGAACGAGCCGAGAGCATGTTTTGAGAAGCAGGCGAAAGGCAGCGAATTCGCCGCACCCTCCTTATCTTGTAGTCAGTAATAGGAAGGTGTTTCACAATGACTTTTTGACAGTATTCTTCATAGTTCTCGATTGTCGAGGATTTCGGCGAAAGGCAGAATCGTGGTGGTACTCGCAGTGGTGACTGCTTTGGTGATACCGACCTGCTTTGTATATTTGAGAGACAGGCAGTACAAACTGGCTCAACAATCTTGCGGAAATGTCTTCAATGAGAGGGAAGAGAGAGAGCGGGAAAACGATGATCTGCTGACAAGCAGCAAAACCACGAAGCGAAGAAAATAACATCTAACCAGGTCAATGATGTCAAGGCAGTATGAAAATGGCTGATGAAAATGCTGCTAAAGCACCGTATTCTGTATCCTGCGACGTGGCTAGTGTCAATGAATTACGAGCTCATGATGAGAGTCTACGTCGTGATATCAGTTGGTTTGATGTGCGCAGCCATGGGTTGTCTGGGGGCTGTGGATTCTGTGTTGTGGTATTTCGTGTTGGTGAGGCTTCCGGTCTGTTGGCTTCCAGAGATGGTCGGGTCGATGATGAGCAGGTGCGCGTGGATCTATCAGCGGCCATTGATGAGGCATCGAAGGTGCGCGATGACGCCAAAGCTGGGGTGAAGGACTTGGAGGAGACCGCCCAGGCGTTGAGTGATGCGATGGGCAGGGTAAGCGGTGGCCGTTCAGGCTAGGGCTGATCGTGAGGCTCAGGAGGCCTCTCAGGCAGCCCTGCAAGCTCAGTCGGCGCCGGCTATGCCCCGTGGGCCGCCTGGTGGTAGTATAGGTCTTACGGTGCCCCTAGTCCGGCACCGGGTTCAGGAGGCGCCCCACCCAATCCTACACCGCCAAACAACGGCGGGGAAGAGAAGCATTATGTGATGGGGGGGGGGGGAGACAGCATTCCTAAGCAAAATGGCCCGAATCACGGCGAGCCCAATATGTAGTCAGCTTTCTATAAGAGGAATATTGCTTCGTTGTTGGAGATGCCTTTCTATCAAGCCTAAATAGTTATGATGCATTCAGGAGATCACACTGAGTAGGCTTGTTTTCTCTTTGTAAAAGGAGAGTACCCTGCCGGCCAGGGCCCTGGACAACCCCGCGGCCCTGGCCGGCAGGAAGTGGAGGTACACTCATGAGCGGGTCCGCCTCAACACCTATCTCAGGCTCAGACAACTCAACAGACAGGGATCCCTCTTCGTCTTCACCGACCCCTCCCTGACCGCAGGCCATCATCGCCAAAGGATCCAGACCCAAGACTGCTGGTCCACCGCCACAGACACCATCTCTCCACGGGACCGCCACGATCGCTGAGAAGGGACTCCACGAGAAAAGGATGGGCAGGACGAAGCACCTGAACCCGCAACATACCTGAAAACAGACAACCATTAGACACACGTTTTGCTACATAACCCATAATGATCAACTAGACCGGATGATGAGTAGAAGAAGATATGCCAGGATTCTTCTCGTTAGGTCAAGATGGTATGGGAGCTAAATGTGGTGCGTTGGATGTTACTTTTACATGCACTCTCTCAACCATTTAACAGTACAAAAATATCTAATAAACCTTAACTCTTCCTCTCAAACAGATATAACTTTGGTGACAGTTAAGTAGTATAAAATGATTCTCTGTCCAAAACTCAAGTTTCAGGGCAGAGCAAAGTAGGGGCAAAATTCAGGAAGCTAGACTTCTTCTGAAGTGCTACTAAAAGCCGCTCATTCAATCCACCAATTGTTTGCGGAAAATTGGGAGTCAGAAAAGTCAACTATGTCTGTAAAAGGATGTTGAGAATTAGGCAGTTTTGGTCGAAGGGTTACAGCGTACATAAATAAAGCAGAACTTCCAGTGGTTAGGTATTTCTCGTACAGCTGCTCACATATATCACTAATTCTCTTTCCTGAGTGCAGCGTGATTGTTTGCGCGATAGCCAAAATCCATTCGCTATCTTGACTTAGCTCATGTTTATTAAGAATGCATAATTGAATATCGTAATCATGCTTGTAGATCTGTAACAAATCTGCCACAGCAGGACCGCTCACGTCTCCTGTACACATCCCAATTGTGCTTAAACTACCATTTTCCGAGAGTCGGGGAAGACCTGTTTCCAGAATCTCTTGGGTTACCTTCAACCCATCGTTACCACCATCACCAGGTAACGGGTAATCAATACCTTGAGGTATTGGAACAAGAGGAGGATTCGCAATGATTCTATCAAATTGTCCTCGATCTTCCGGGGTGAATGCATCTTTAACCGGACAACACCTTATTGTAATCTCTTCGCTGTATCCGTTCAAAGTGGCATTACATTTTTCTAGCGAGGCAGCTATTGGATTAATTTCGATAGATGTTACCCTGGAACCACTCTGGGCAGATAGCAAGCTTTGAATTCCTGGACCTGAGCAAAAGTCTAAAACTTCACCTGCAAGCTTGGGATAAAGCTGAATACGTGAAGCCATTGCCCAAGAGTCTCTCCCATAATACAACGTAGTTAGTGGTGCGGGCTCTTCAACGAAGTACAATAAACCATTAACTAAATATAACGATAATCCATTTAATACGTAAGATTTTCCCGATTTATTACACAAACCAGCTTCGCACAGCACATCTAAAACAGCACTCATTTCAGGTTCAAAGTTTTTTACAGGCACACTATTGCCTAAGAAAAAAAGCTTGCAAACATCCTGTAAATGCTGGTTCAGATCATTTAGCACATGACGAATGGCGGGATGCGGGTAACCCAGCGGACTTAGGTTCGCTAGTAAATCGATATACCCAACTCTAGCAAGCATAGTAAAAAGTTTTTTACCGACTTCTAACGATAGCGGCTTTGAATTAAAAAATATCATGTCTATCCCGCACCAAAAACGGAGTGCGTGCAAGTTTCACACGTTCTTCGATAATATCTGCCTTTTCTTCTAATTTTGTCATGAGCTTCTTCGAAGTAAGCAATCTTGAACAAACCTCACAACACGTTTGCGGAGAAAAAGCTTCTACTGCAGAGCTACCTTCAGAAGCTAAACTGTACAGTGCTGCAGGACCCAATATGGAAATAGCATCAATCATTAGTTGCTGGAAACGTCCAATAATTTTGGGATTTCCATCGTTATCCCTCAAGGGGCCAAGTGAGAGAATCTTGCTATACTCACAATTCACGCCACAGCATATGCCAATAGATCCATCTGCAGTTATTGTTAATGGACGGTACTGAGCGGGGCATGCCCCATAAACCTCTCCACCTACCGTGGTTGAATTCACCTTGCGAAAATAGTCCTTTCTCAGATGGGTTGCTCGGCCTAGGCTAGTTATATTATTATCGGATATCCCGTAGAAAGTTCCATCGGACGCAGACGGTAAGTCACCTCGCAATTCAATGTCTTTGTAGATTTTTACTTCAGGCTCCCCTATAAAGTCCCTAACTGATGTAGGGGTTACCTTGCTTCTTGGTCCGCTGCATGTTGCTATTAGAACAGTTTTAAACCCTTTTCCTTTACAAGCTCCCCAAGCGGTCTTTACGTTTTCAAGTGGAATCCAAACAGCATGAAAATCATCGGTTGAAATGTTAATTTCTGTAAGCCCTACTTCGCATAACGCTGATACCGTTTTTTGTGCAGAAACTTCATTGTCGGCCCATGTTGCATTAGTGACAAGTCGTGTCGGTATATCATGCTCGGAACAATATGCGATCGCTTCGAGCAGATCATCTCCGAGTAAAGTTGACTCACCGCCAGTAAAACAGACCAGCTGCAGTTCTTCCTTTGCAGAGAAGTAATCTATGTAATCGGTTATCTGTTTTACAGACAACTGTTCTGTGCGGTCAGGCGAAGATTCCATAAGGCAATGGGCACATCGCGCCTCGCAGCGATCCGTCGTGACGATCGCAATTTCACGGATATCTTTATCTTGCAGGTATTTGTCAACAGTTATTTCTTCGTACATGATTCTCTCCGTTTACGTTAAAGATGAGTAGTCAAAGCAGAGAAGAATCAGAAACTTTGTAATCCTTGCCATGTGCCTGGTAGTCTACAGTGAAATTGACACCGTTGTACGTGTAGTCTTTAGTGAGTTTTGAGGGTCTGTCAGTGTTGGTCATTTTTTCGTTCAAAATTGTTCTTAGTAACATTTTCTCTCTTATTGCACTAATGCCAGATTTAACAAGGAAATCATGAGTGCCCGAATTCAAATAAGTGTTGCTCAAAATGACATGTGGCTTGTTGATTAATTCTGTTTTTACTGACTGAAGAGTTGAGCCACTGTTCCCTTTTAATTTAACATTGAATCTCACGACCGCATTGATGAAGGCTTCTGTGTTTACCGCCCCGTCGTGGTAAATGACCACGGTGCCTATTGCTGCCCCATTGTATGCAACAAGAGCATTAAAACCGGCCCAGACCACAAATGGCACTGCTTCAGCATCGTCAATCTTGATATCCGCCTGGGCTGCAATGACTCTGACTAATCTGTCTAACGTTACATATCTCAAGCCTAGCGGGGTGTCTTTAAGGCTCTCTGAAAAGGTCATTCCATTTTGATTATCTGTGCCTATGGTAATGAGCTTACACTCAGTGGGTAATACAGATTGTGGATCTTTTTCGAATTTTTCTCTCAATACAAGATTGTCCTGGAGATCTTTACGGAAAAGCATCAATGCATGTAGCGACTCTCTCTGGATGCAGTTATTCATTTCTTCACACTCCAATTGTTATTGCTTCCTTACAATATTTGTAACTCTATAATTACAATATCCTAGTTACCTCAATATCGCAATTCGGATAAAGCTTTAATATAATGCCTTTGACGCTCTTTTGAAGATGCAATAGCGCTTACAGAATTTGTAAAATCGAGCATATAAAACCTCTCAGTTTTCTTTTTTTGTATATTGCATTCTTCGGGCCCTAAACGATAACAGGGTAAGAACCGCAGCTTCTATTGACGCTGCAAAAAAGAAACCCCAAATAATCCATATTCCGCGCAACAATACACTCAGCAGAAGCATTAGCACCCCAGTTGCGAGAAAAACTGCTGAACCTTGATATTGCAATACTTTCCAGGGCTTAGAATCTTTAGGGAGTCCACTAATATGCATTCCTTTCACCAAAGGCATCGCCATTCCTGCGATACAAGAGCAAACTCCTATGGCTACTCCTGAAAGCCGAATAATTATGTCATTGTCTGAAAAAGATGATATTTGCTTAAACCCTCCGTACAATAAATCAGCGGTAATTAGAGATAGGAGGAATTGCACCCAAATGCCTCCTATCAATAAAATCTTTAGGGATGTGTACAGAGACATGTTAGAGTCATTTCCGATTCCATGGAATCGTCTTACAAATAGCTCCATAAGGAACCATATTCCTGCGAATGTAATATTCGTTTCGAAAGGTATCAGAAAAACATTAGATCCACTGCCCCATCTATCTGCGTGGCCGTGAATATCGAAATGAATTGGAATAGTGTCCGGCATCATTGGGGCAATGATCGCAGCAATCGCAATCACAAAAATTGAAATGCTCCACATAATAATACGGAAAATCCATAACGTTCGTCTGTTTCTGTCGGTTAAGGTGTCCTGATCGACACTCTCCGGCATCTTACGGTTGAGATTTTTATCATCTTGGACTTTTAATTTCATCGAGCTAAACCACCTTGTTCTTGAGCGTATAAACCTATGTGCCATTGTATGCTGTCAGTTGAAGAAGTGCCATGTGGTAAGCAAAACGTTTATGAGTTCTAAATGACTGTCTTCGCCTGGATCGAGACGTTCTTGGCTATAACAATTTGGGCTTAATGCAGTAGGTGTAACACTTCATGAGAAGAATGAAATTGTTCATCTTTTGGTTTCAGTTGCATGCGCAAGTTATGTTGCAGTTTATGGGCTGTGACTTCTTATAGAACTGAACAAAATCTCGATAGAAAAAATGAACATATGCGTGGTTTACATAAGATACGGGTACTAGATATCATGGGGTGTATATCGGTTACGACATTATGTTCTCGCTGGAATATGAGACATTAGCATCAGGAGCATGTATTGAAGCAGCATCAATTTATATGGCAATACCTTAAAGGTCACACAGGTGTATATGCTGTCTCTTTGATTTTGGGTGTGTTGACTCAAGCTGTGACACTTATGCAGCCCAGGCTAAGTGGAGATCTGATTGCTGGGGTGCAACAGAAGTCTCCGGTAACACGTATTACAGTGATGCTGGGAGTCCTCGTTATTTTAGGGGCGGTGTTAACTGCCATTCAGCAGGCTTTAATCGGTAAAATAGGGGAACAAAAGGTATATTCAATTCGACATCGAATGGTGGAAAAGTTCTTCCGTATGGGAGTACTGGATCGTGAAGCCAATCCTCCTGCTTGGTATTCCCAGAGAATTACCGGTGATGCTACATTGATAAAGTCAATTCCCACGCAGTTTCTCGGTCTTGTACAGGCTGCGATTCTACTAGTAGGGTCTGGAGTGGCCTTAATCAGGATAAATCTGCTGTTTTTTGTCATAGTAATCGTTCCATCGATCATCTCAATTTTGTTTGTAATGGCTGTGTCTAGACCCATTAAGAAATGGCAAAATGAAATTCAGGATGCATCGATGGGGATGACTCTAAGCGTACAAGAGTCTGCCTCTGCAATGAGAGTACTAAAAGCATATAACGCTATAGACGGAGAAAAAAGGAAACTTTATAATGTGATATCGCGGGCATTCCAATCTGGGAAAAAATTAATCTATCTCTACAGTGGTTTAGGATCGATTACTCAAATTCTGTCGCAAGTTGGCAATATCCTCGCCATTCTTTACGGTGCATATCAGGTCGCTCTCGGCAATATGGAATTTACTGCCCTTGTCATGTTTTTGATGTACTTCTCCTATTTTTCGTCAGCAACTACAGCGATAGCCTCTGCAGTAGGTCAATTTCAGCAGGCTTTGGTTGGAGTACAGAGAATTGACGAATTCATGGCGGTGCCAGAGGAGGAAAACGCGGAGAAAACGGGAGTTCTGAAGCTCGCAGACGCTCCGGTTGTTGTTTTTGATGAGGTGTATCATCAATATCCACCTGAGCAAAAACACTCTTTGTCTGAAGTGAGTTTTGCTGTGCCAGCAAAGAAAATTACCGCACTTGTCGGAGAATCTGGCGGAGGGAAAACGACATGCCTTGGCCTGATGGAACGATTCTTTATGCCTATTGGTGGGAAAATCACTATCGATGGACACAATCTTTCTGACCTTGATATTTCAGAGTTACGAGAACGAGTTGCGTTCGTTGAGCAAGAGCCATGCATTCTCACCGGCACCATCAGAGATAACCTAAAGTTAGGAAGGAAAACAGCGACAGATGATGACATGATATTCGTGCTGACTCAGGTCGGTTTATCCATTACCGGTATCGGACAAGAGAATCTGCTGGATCTCTATGTGGGGGAGTCAGGCTTATCATTGTCTGGTGGGCAAAAACAGCGAATAGCTCTTGCGCGAGCTCTGATTAGAGATCCTAAGCTATTGCTGATGGATGAACCAACATCTAATTTAGACGGTCTCGCTGAAGAAGAAGTGGCTGAACTCATACGAAACAGGTTCCAAGATACAACCGTTGTTTATTCCGCTCACCGACTCTCCCTCATCCTTGAAGCCGATTGGATTGTAGTTATTAAAAATGGCGTAGTGCTCGATAAGGGTAAGCATTCGGATCTTTTGAATCGTTGTGAGTACTACAGGAGATTAATAGAGGCTCAGGCGCACGGTAAAGTGGAGTTGTGAGGAGTAGCAATGATGTGCAATTCTGCTTGGTGAAGGCATCTAACGTATGTTTCCTAAACGGTCGTTTTTGACACGGGCTGCGAGATGTGGATTCCGGGAGTCGTTTCGTCGAGTTAGGTGTTCCAAAATCCGTCTAAAAATCAACGTACTCTTATATTGATGGGAGGATGAGTTTTGACGCTAGCCAGGCATCCATAGCATGACCTTTTTGACCTTGGCTGTTCTTACGGGGCTGCCGCCCCGAACTCCGCCGAGCTGGATCAGCTCGACCATCCTGCTGCCGCACTGTTTCCGGTCGCGTGGCGACCGGAAACAGCTTGCCTCTAATGCTGTCTTTCGGGGTTGGCGCCAAAGGGATGAAGGCCAATCCCGTCTGACCTGGCTCGTCGGCTCGATGGCTAAACGCTTTCTCAAATACGCAGGAATGTGCCCATGAGCAGAGGTGACATAAAGGTATCGGTCATCGCATTATTAGTTGCCACATTATCAATGCCACATATTTATGCTACACTAAACGTATGGGGATGAAATTCGCGCCGTCGGCGTTCAAGCATGGAGTCACGACAGAAGAGGCGATCTATGCGATCGCCCATTCTGTCGGCGACGACCAGCAGGGGGATGACCCCGACGTGACCATGTTCGTCGGTCATCCACATGCCGGAGCGCTGGATGACGATTGGCTGGAGGTGGGATGCCGGGAGTACCCACAGAATGTGGTGGTGTTCCATGCCATGCCTTTGACCGACAACTGGCGGTATTTGCTGTATGAAGATGACGAGGAGGAATCATGAGCGAATTGACGCAGAAGCAGCTGACGGAGCTTGAGGAACTGGACCGTAAGGTCACGGCAGGTGAAGTGAAGGGCAGCGGACGCCCCAACCGTCGTCCTGGAGGCGGTGCGCGGTACCTGATGAAGGCGACTGGAACGGCAACGGTTGAAGAGGCCCAACGCATTGCCCTTGGGCGGCCTCGTGTGGGAGAGGAAAAGCATGGAAGGTCGCCGGTGGTGCGCTTCGTTGCCCCTCCTGCCTTGAAGGAGGGCGTTGAGCGGCAGGCACGGCAGAGGGGAATCAAGCCCTCGGAGATGTGGCGGCAGATTGCAGAGCAGTTCCTGGTTGCCCAGAAAGCCTAGACATTCAGTCTTGTTCCCCTGAAAGCTGTATCGGGATGGGAAGCGGACCGCAATACAGCGGTCCGCTTCATGCATATATCCAGAAATGTACCCGATTGGATTAGCCCGGAGGAGCCGTATGCTGACATTGGCACAGAAATCGTCTGACTATATAAAATGAGATTGCTTGGAACTGGTTCAGGGATTAGATGTAAGTGTATGCCGGATAACCTTGCTGAATCGGTCAGCTTTTCCGCCTATAAAGTCCCTGATGGCCCCGGACAATTGTTCAGGCACATAGTCGTGGGTAATCAGGGGGCATCGAAATACCGTATCTGTGAGTTACCTTGCTGCGCTTTGAAGGATTCCTGCATCGAACGCCACTCATCCTTGCGGAAGCCAGTGCCTTTCCCGTTGGAAACCAATTGCAGCATCCTGACCTGCGGCAATCCAACTCCCATGACCTTGCGGGCGTTGGCGTTTGACCGTGTTGATTTCTCGCTGAATGTCCGGATCTACAAAGTTCTTGAAGAAGAGGGTACGGTAGGCCGCCTTATCTCCAGCAAACAAACTTCCTGCTTTGATGGCGGGTGACTGGTTCGCAGTCAATCTGAGCAGGAGACAGGGAAGTCCTGTCCGGCAAAGGGCACCCAACAGTGCCGTGGCTGTGGCGGGAGGCACCAGATTGCGCGTCTCATAAGCCTGTGGCATGGATATCCAATCCGATGATGGCCTCCACCTCGTCAGGGTACTGCTTTGGCCCAATAAAGTGCTTCAAGCCCAGACACTGAGCGGGAAAAACACATAAGGCCCAGTCACTCCAGCCCCCTGCAGCGCCGCCTTGGTCTCGTCCAACATCGTGTCGATATCCCTGGGATCCCGAGATCAGTCACTCAACCCATACCCGGACTTCTCCACAACAATCAGACAGTATGAGTTTTGCAGTTCAGTAATGAGAGCCTTGAAGTCATACAGAGGGGAAGGGTCCCACACCCTGAAAGCAGCACCAGTTTCAGGACGCTACCATGCGTGTCCCCGAACACCGCGACATTCAGTCGTTTGTGTCCCACCCTCACCGGCTGACGGTATTGTACTGCGCCCGTATCTTCCATGGGGTTGCCTGTAATTACTTGGAGCATATAGACGAGTTTACAGTAGCTGACAGCTTGTAGTAGAGCAGCAGTAAAGCATATTGCGGAAGTGCTTTACTGGCAAGAAAAAGGATTCTGGTTTTGCGATCAGTTATCGACTTAAGTCTTGCAACACACATCCCAGGAAATGGTCGGGTTCCTCCCATTTGGGGAAGTGGCCGGAGTGGTCGAACCAGTACCAGCTTTTGGGACTGTCGATTGCCACGTACCAGTCGTGGGCGATGG
Source organism: Bifidobacterium sp. B4079 (assembly GCF_026537385.1). Classification (NCBI taxonomy): domain Bacteria; kingdom Bacillati; phylum Actinomycetota; class Actinomycetes; order Bifidobacteriales; family Bifidobacteriaceae; genus Bifidobacterium; species Bifidobacterium sp. B4079. The sequence goes on from NZ_JAFNMH010000001.1 coordinate 563,427, forward strand.
CGGAGGAGACGTGGTGGTCCTGTCTGCCCTCACAGAAAGTGACCGGCACCTCGAAGTGGTGGATGTCGGTGAAATCCGTGTCCATCAGTTCATGCCAGAGATAGGTGACGGACTGCATGGAGCCCTTCTGGCGATTCAACAGCTCCTTGATGGAGTAACGGCCGGAGGTGAGGAAGGGCCAGATCAGGTTGCTCATATTGGAGCGGCCGTAGAGGGAGCCGCCGTGCTTGACCACCAGCTTGGTGAGTTTCAGCAGGGCCTTCACCCAGTCCTGCCCTGCGATTGCTTCCGAGTAGCTGTCCAGGAAGGCCAGGGCCTTGGCATCGCTGGTATGGGAGCGCACGAAGGCGATCTGTTCCCTGGTGATGGCCTGCATATTGACCACCTGGCCGCTGTCTATGTAGTGATGCACGAGCTCCGGATGCACCTGGATGAACTTGACCCCCAAGGCACTGCCCCAGGAATGGCCCATCAGGTAGAGCTTGTCCTGGTGGAAGCGTTCCAGCAGATACCGGCTCAGCTGGTAAGTGTCTTCGACGTAGGTGTCGATGCTGGGATGGTTCTCTTCGGTGAAGGGATAGTAGGAGAGTCCCGCACCCCGCTGATCCCAGACCACCAGATTGAAGTGCCGGGCAAGAGCCGAGTTGTACTTTTTGACAAGTGGCAGGCAGGAGTCTCCAGGCCCGCCATGCAGATAGAGTAGGACGGGGTTCTCGGGCTTCTCGCCAAGAACGCAATACCGCTGATCGACACCGTTCAGGTGCAAGGTCTCTATCTGATTTATGGCAATCCCTAATGTCTGATGCGTGGTACTCAAGGGCTCAGACCAATTGTCTGAGAGTCCAAAGACTTAAGACAATTGTCGCATATGCAACCGAGTTTCCCGTGTAGGAAGTCTCTGAAAACCTCGGACACTTCGACAGGCACATAGTCATGGAGATAATCTGGGACAGTGTTTTGTTCTCGTCAAATACAAGAACTGACAGCGAGTTGTTTCATGTTATTGCCTTGGAATCAGAGGTCTCCGGCGCATACAGGGAAAAGTCGGAGGGCTTCTTTTCATGTCGGGAGTCTTCCTCGTCATTCTAATCGGACAGCACGGAGTCGAGGCCAAGCCTGGTGAAGCGGTCGCACATCGCAGGGTTGGTGGTTTGCTCGGCAGGGGAGAGCCTTGACGAGCCAGACATGAGAACGAGCAGAGGAGTTGGAGACTGGTTGAGGTTCTGATGGAATCTTCTTTGAGATGAGTATCGGTGAATCTTGCATTATTGAGACGTGGCCAGGGATAACACTATGGAATCGTGCGCTGCCCAAATGGTGGGGGCCTGCGATCTTGTGGTTCGGGTATGTCTTGCTTTCTGTGAGAAAGCTATCTGACTTGTGTGGGCAGCAAAGCTTGTATTGGGGATGCCGCCCCGAAACCCCGCCGAGCTGGATCAGCTCGACCATTCCGCTGCCGCACTGTTTGCGATCGCTGCGCAACCGCAAACAGCTTGCCCCTCAATACGAGCCTGGAATAAGGCTATGCGCCAAAACTGCCTGCCTGTTCTAGTCGCAGTATTGTTGGGTGAAAAGGGTGTAGCGTTATTGCCAGATGGGCAGTGTCTGCCAGTTGTCCGGGAAGCCCATGTGTTTCAGAGGGATGCTGGGGTAACGGTTCATCAGTCCCACGAAGTTGTTGCGCCAGTAGGTGATGCCCAGCTGGTTCAGCAGGTAGTGCTCAATGGTCAGGAATCCCGCCGGACCTTTTGACTCCGGCCGGCGGAAGGGCTCCCATTGGTTGCCCCACCAGGTGGCGTCGTTAGGGTAGAGCTTGGGCTTGATGGGTGTCATCTTGGGGTCGATGCAGTTCCAGAAGCGGTCGTAATGGGCGGTCTTGTTGCGGGCGATCCGAATGTTCTCAAGCCAATCGCGCAGCAGTTTCTCGTTGCTGACGCCGGGCTTGTTGGACATGATGCCCAGCTGCAATGCCAACTACCGTTTGATTGAGGGGTCGACGCCCTTGTAGAAGATCTTCTTGAAATCGCCGTAGGACAGGCAGTCCACCAGCATCCAGATGGGCGGCAGGGGATCGGAATACGTGGCTCTGAAATGTCGCAGCTGGGGCAGCGACGACCACTGGTAGTCGCTGGTGATAGCAGCAAAGCAGCGGAACTGACTTTAAATGAGGTGAACTGCATAAGACTTAAATAAGACTTAAATCTGTGAGCTGCGTATCCGAGCGGCCAACGACAAATACAAAAAGCGCTGCGAGAGTAAGGCCGAAGAGAAATGGCAGCAACGTCGTCCACGACAACAGCACCTTTTGCGCATTGATAAGTCCCGCTGACAATAAGCTGACTCCCGCGATCATAAGCAAAGATTGAAGCAGAGGGAATTTAGTCTTAGCCCGTCCCTGAGACCGATTTTTGGGCAGAAAGGTCCAGTTGAGCACTAACGCAACTACCATGGCTATGACGTCAAAGATGAACAAACCTTTCCACCCCATGACAAGGGTCATCCCGCCACCGATGATCGGCCCCAGGGGAATGCCAAGTGTCCCAGCCACCGTCCAAATCGTCACCGCCCTGCTCCTATTGTTCGCAGAGAATGAGGTGGTAATCAAAGCAAGGCCCATGGGTATGAACATTCCAGCAGCTACACCGAGCAAGGCTCGCGCAGCGATGAGCATTGCCATATTGGCGGCCACGACTCCCAGAACTGAAGCAGCAGCGTTTAAAGTCAATCCTGTTAGGAGAACATGTCTGTACCCGATTAGGTCACCAAAGAAACCAGCGATAAGCAGCACCGCCACGAAGCATAATGGATAAACAGATACAACCCATTGCTGCTCGGCAGTGGACGCATTAAATGATCTCGCTACTGAGGGAAGAGCTAGGTTGAATGCAGTCGTGTTGACAAACAATACGGCTTCAGTTACATAGAGGCCGACAAGCATCAGCCATTCCTTATTGAGTTTTTTCACTTCACACCTCTACTTTTACAATTATCTCCATCGGTCCTGAATAGGTACGTGCAATCCCAACTAAGCTGATTCATCAGGGGCATGGGTTCCGGTCCCGCTGAACTGGCGACTCATCTCATCTCGTTTTTTGAGAACCAGTAAGTTCCAATGCTTCACATGGAAGCCGTTCATTGAGTTCCACATCAATGCCAATCGCGGGAGAATTGGCAGAATTGCAAACAACTGTGACGCAGCATGGAGGGCAGTGGGAGATGCCTCCTCTGCGTCACTCATTCGTAGAAACCCTCGACACTGCCTTTGCCTAGCACCTTGTCTTGCAGGGATTCAAGAAGCCGTTTATATGTTGTCAGCCCACCTAAATCAAGCTTCTGTGACACCGCAAATACAGTGAAGATATACTTATGGGTTGTTCCCCTTGGTGGTTTAGGCCCACGATACCGATGCCACCCATAGGCGATCCCTTGCCTTGCTTCTCCTCTGCCTGGATTGCCCTTTTTAGGAATGTTCATTTCAATGTCGCAGCTAGCTGGCAAATCCCAGATCAGCCAATGCGTCATGGATCCGAAGAGTGGATGGCTCTCATCCCTCAATACAATCGCAAGGGTCTCAGTACCTTGAGGCAGAGACGACAAATGGAAACCTGGGGACAAGTCCTCTCCCCGACCTGTATGCACCGGCAGAAATTTCTTATCGTCGCCGATTCCGTCACAGATTACCTGAAAAATCTCCATGTTTGCACCTCTCTCGGTTCCGCGGTTATACCCAGAATCCGTTTGATTTCCTGTAACAGGTTTTCTTGCTTGTCGCTCCTGATGTGCAAGGTATCTGCTAAAATTAAAATGTAACACAACTACATATGAACTATAGGGTCAATGCTGGACCACTTTTCTCATCGGCAGCCGCCAAGGGGAGGCGCGGCCGTGTTCACCTCGCAAGCGGATAAAATGCCGGTATGAGACAAAAAATGAGTTGGAGGAATTGGTGACGGAAACTGACATGCGAGGCATTTCGACGGCAGCAGTTATAGCTCGGAAGAAATGGCAGGTATCCAAAAAGGCATCGACCCGCCGTTATATCCGTGAATGTGCATTGAAGCTCTTTGCGGAGTATGGATATGACGAGGTTACAGTCAAACAAATCGCTGATAAAGCCGGAGTGACACCCATCACTCTTTTTCGCTATTTCCCACAAAAAGAAGATATCATCTTGCGTTTGCCTCGTGACATACAGGCATGGGATCTTTTCGCAGCTCAGCTGCTTGATGCAGCGAATACGGAAGCAGAGCCGATTGCCTTTTTCTCGCGTGCAATCACCGGTCTTACAGATATGGCCACAATCGAAGACGTTGGGACCATCGTCCAACGACTGCATCTGATACTGGAGAACGAGACCCTGCTTCACGCTCTCTACGCAAAAATACCCACATGGTCGAGCACTCTTCGGCATGCAGTATTTGAGCAGCCCGAATCTTTGAACGCGATCCTGTCCTCCACAAGCATGGTGGAGCTTGCCATTGAACTTATGCTGGAATGGGCCAGGAGGACCGAATCTTCGAGCAAGCCAGATAAGGCGGTGTTCCTCCAGGTCTTAGATGAAGTCACTACGTGTTCCAGCCGCATACCCACAAGATTGCAAGGCTCCCTTTCAGTTGAGCAAGTTGCTCACCTTTTTAGCGATAAAGATGAGGGGAGTGAAACAAATAGGGAAAAATCAGCCCAACAAACCAGCCCACCAGTAAAATTGATTTGACTGAATTGGTGCGCCCGGAAGAAGATGCATCCCAAGCCACTGGTGCTGGCTATGGGGCATCTGCTGTACAAACTAATACGGAGGAAACGCGCGGTCCAACAAGGAAAGACTCAACGTGCCTGTCAATATCGAGGGATTAGGTAAACAATTCGAAGACCGGACTCTTTTTACCGATTCAATCGGGCACATTTCGGGCACATTGATACACTAATGTACCTGTTTCGGCTCGTAGCAGTCCGCACATAGAACACGCCGGCGTTGCCAGGAGTTAGGGTCAGCTGACAGCAGTTCTTCTCAACCTCCAGCTATCATCGTCCCTCTGGATTATTCAGATCAGGCCCTCCTGGGCGCTTTTCCAGTTTGCCTGATGCCTGACGAACCGTAACTCAGATGGCGCTTATACTGAGTAAAGAGCACAAGCACCATCTGGGTTTTGGTGCCTTTTGAAGACAGGCTGTCTACCAGAATGTGCGTAGCAAAGACAAAATGCGCATCCGGTCAGATTTGGATATCCTGGCCGATGACTTCCGCCACTTCGCCGGTGCGGTTGGGCCACAGATCCGCGTAGGTGTCCAGGGTCTCGGTGGCCGAGGCGTGGCCCAGGACAGCCTGCAGGGTCTTCACATCCGCCCCGGCCTTGATGGTCAGCGAGGCATAGGTGTGGCGTAGGGAGTGGATGACCAGGCCCTCGATATCCTGCGTGCCAGCATCCCGCAGGGCCGGTGCCCACACCCGGTTCCTCCAGTTGGTGGTGCTCTGCCTGCCGCCGCGCGGTCCTCGCAGCAGGTAGTCCTCCGGGCCATGGTCTTCCAACAAGGTCTTGACTCTGGGCAGCAGTTGGCTGGGAATAGGCGCGACACGGGTCCTGTTGCCCTTCGGCAACGTCTCGACCAAGCGTGAACCTGCATCCACCGACTGCGTGCGCAGGACGTTGATCCTGTTCCTGCTCAGGTCCACGTCCCCGCACCGCAAGGCCAGGGCCTCGCCGATTCGCAGCCCCGTGTACGCGAGCAGGTAGACGGCCGTGGCGCTGGCCTCGTCCATCTGCCCCGCGATGACCTTGATCTCCTGAGGGGCCAGATATATCCTCCGTTGAACCGCCCTGTTGTGCGGCACCTTGGCCTTCGCCACCGGATTCGCGTCAATCCAGCGGTTCTCCACCGCCACATCCAGAATCGAGCCCAACACGATCTTGCCCACCGAACGGATCGAGGAGGCGGACAGCGCGGAGCCGCAGCCCCGTTCACCGCCGTAAGGCGCTTTACCCTCCGCCAGGCTGACATACCAGTGCTGGATCCGCACCGTGGTGATGTCCTTCAAGGCCACGTCCCCCCATTGAGGCAGGACCCAGACGCGCAGCTCACGCCTGTAACGCCCCTCGGTCGAGCCCTTGATTGTGCCTGCCAAGCCCTGCTGCCAGAGGTCGGCCGCCTGCCGTAAGGGTCTGCAGGAGTCCTTGGGGTCCATGTACCGGTTCGAGCGTATCCGGTCCTCGATCTCGGCCATGAACGCCTCCGCGTCGGACCGGTAACCGAACAGCTTGCGCCTCCCGGCGCCGTCGGCCCGCCAGCGCACCTCCCAGCGCGCCCCCTTCCCGAAGTCCTTCGATTTGAATCTTTCGGGCACTTTCGCCTTGTCGGGTTAGTCGGCGTGCATAGCCAGAGAATGCTTCGCCGACGAAGGCGGTTCGACCTTCGTGTGATGACCTTCCGTGATGGCGACCTGCGCGCTTTTCAGCCATCTATCGTGTATCCATGCCTTTGCCATATCAACCTCTATGCGTCGCATAACAACTCGTTCCGATTAGTACTGACCAGCACAGGCTCACGGCGGCCCGCGCTGACGCATAGGAGCAGGTATGAGCGAAATGACGGAGATGACGGGCGGGAATCCGGTCCCGGTGCCGGCCAAGCTGTTGACGCCGGCCGAGGCAGCGGAGATTCTGGTGATTCCGGTGAGCACCCTGAACGCCTGGAGGGCGCAGAGAATCGAGCTTCCATATGTGCGGATAGGGCGTCTGGTGAGGTACCGGCAGGAGGATGTATTGGCCCTAATCGAGACCAACATGGTGAGGCCGCAATGAGCCCGTCGGGCACATAAGACCAATACGATGTGCCCGAAATGTGCCCGATTGGGGGCATACAAAAAATTCCAATGCCCGAAAGCCTTGGAATTGTTGCTATCTCGTCGGGCCGGCGGGATTTGAACCCGCGACCCCTTGACCCCCAGTCAAGTGCGCTACCAAACTGCGCTACGGCCCGACGGTGCATCAGCACCGAGTAGAGATAGTAGCACAGGGTAGCGGGGTCGACAACGGTCCGGCGAGTCCCGGCAGACGAGTCCAGACAAGCCAGGCCACATGATCAACTTGCTATCATGATCTTGGACGGTCGGCGCAACCCGCGTCGGCCGCAAGTCGTCCCAGCCCGGAAGGGGTTTCATGAGCACAGACGTTTTCGACCTTTCGGCCGCGAAGATGCGCGAGAGGGGCATGAGCGAAGTCTCCATCAGCCAGTTCCAGCACCTCTACGAAACCTGGGAACGGGGAGATGCCAAGGCCTGTGTGCGCGAGAAGGACGTCGCCCCGCTCAAGGACGTGCCCCGCACCAAAGATATCCACGACTCCATGGACATGGACATGGCCTTGGACGCGTTCTCCCGCACCGCTTTCATCAAGCTCAACGGTGGGCTGGGCACCTCTATGGGCCTGGAGAAGGCCAAGTCCCTGCTGCCCATCCGCCGCCACAAGGCCCGTCGGATGCGCTTCCTGGACATCATCATGGGCCAGGTGCTGACGGCCCGAAAACGCCTGGGGGTGCCGCTGCCGCTGATTTTCATGAACTCCTTCCGCACCTCGCGAGACACTATGCGGGTCGTCAGGCAGGACCGCCGCTTCGTCCAGAATGATGTGCCCATGGAGATCATTCAGCACATCGAGCCCAAGATCGACGCCGACACCGGCCGCCCGGTCGACTTCCCAGCCAAGCCCGATCTGGAATGGTGCCCTCCCGGCCACGGCGACATCTTCTCGACCATCTGGGAGACCGGACTGCTGGACATACTCAAGGAGCAGGGGATCGACTACCTGTTCATCTCCAACTCTGACAACCTAGGCGCCCGGCCTTCAAGGACCCTGGCCGGCTATTTCGCACAGTCTGGAGCGCCCTTCATGATCGAGGTAGCCAAGCGGACCGACGCCGACCGTAAAGGCGGCCACATCGTCATCGACAAGGCTACTGGGCACCTCATCCTACGGGAGATGTCCCAGGTGGATCCACATGACCGCAGCTCGGCCATGTCCATCCGCAAACACCCCTACTTCAACACCAACAGCATCTGGGTCAGGGTCGACGCCCTTCGCGACAAGCTGGCCCAATACAAGGGCGTGCTGCCCCTGCCCATCATTGAGAACCGCAAGACCGTCGATCCCACCGATCCTTCCACCCGTCCCGTGGTGCAGTTGGAAACTGCCATGGGCTCTGCCGCCTCGCTCTTCGAAGGAGCCATCTGCGTGCAGGTGGACCGCATGCGCTTCCTGCCGGTCAAGACCACTGACGACCTGTTCATCATGCGCTCCGACCGTTTCCATCTGACCGACTCCTACGAGATGGAGGACGGCAACTACGACTTCCCCAACGTCCAGCTGGATGAGCGCTATTACAAGTACATCGCCGACTTCGACGAACGATTCCCCTACGGGGTTCCCAGCCTGGCGGCTGCCAACTCGGTCACCATCGAAGGGGACTGGACCTTTGGCAGGGATGTGGCCTTGTATGCGGATGCCCATCTGCGCGACCAGGGACGCTCATCATACGTGCCCAACGGCCAGTATGTGGGGCCTCAGGGGATCGAACCCGACGAGTGGATCTAGGGCCAGGTGCAGCAGCGTTCAGCCTGTCAAGAAATGGTACCGTATTTGGATGTTTGGCTCCCACAGCCCCCAAAATCAATCTATGATAGTTAGATGTGCGTTAGGCGCACTGATATGCAAAATTTTAACGATACGCGAGGACTGATGGCAGAAGGCACGAACGGAAGACGGCGTTTTTCGGATAAGTGGGGCAAGCATGAACTTGATGTCCTAGCCGTCTTATCGTCCGCTTTTCCGCAATGGCTTACCTCACGACAGATAGCACAGCGGGTCAAGGCCTATGCCGACTCCTATGGCGAGCTGGCAGATCAGGCTGCCAAGGCCGCGTTTGCCAAGCAGTTCCAGCGTGACCGGGCCAAGCTGGCGGCCATGGGCATAGCCATCGAATCCCGGCAGCCGGAGTATTCCTCCAAGTCCGAGGGGCAGGATTTCGCCTCCTACCGTCTGCAGCTGGGGGATGAACCGCGCATCCGCATGCACTTCAACCAGGAGGACATGCCGGTGTTGGCCGCGGCCAACTACCTTGCGCGATCCATTGCCATGTCCCAGGAGGCCTGTGAGGAGCCGACCCGACCGGTCTCACGCACCACGCCCCGCGTGCCGCAAGTGCCCATCCCTGGCTTGGGTCTGGACTCCATAGCTCCGGGACTGGGTACCCAGCGCATTCCCGACGATTTGGTCAAGGTCATCGATTCGCGACGCTTCGCCGCCACGGTGGACGTGGACGGAGAGAACCTGAATGTAGCCTATGCCGATTCTGACGATTTGGCCATGTTCGTCCTGGAGCACCCCGATGCCTCCATTGTCAGCCCGCAGGAGGCCGCAGATGCCTTCCGGCGCCGTCTGGATGCAGCCGCCCGCTTCAAGCTGGCCGACGAGTCGCAGAGCCCCGGCGCGGCGACGGTCATCTCCCCGGAGATTGCTCGGACCAGCGTTGAGCATTTCGCCACCGACCTAAGCGACGACGATACCGACCTTCGTCACGCCCGCCGAGCCAGCGCATCCTCCTTCCAGACCGGGTCTGAGGTGGACCGCCGCCTGCGGCTCATGCTCTTCCTGTCCGCACACCTGGGCGAGGAGTTCTCCCTGGCCGAGTTGGCTGAGCGCTTCATCGGCCACCCCAACAGCAAGGAAGAGTTGCGCAAGTATGTCAACACCATCCACAAGGACATCAACACTCTGACCACGGTCTCGGACGACGGTGAGATGGCTGGTAGCCAGTTCTTCGACATCGATTGGTCCCTGCTGGACGATAGCGGCATCGTTTCGGCCACCAACTCACTAGGCTTGGAGCGACTGGCCGGCATTTCACCCCAATACCTGAGCATGCTGACCGCCTCGCTCAACTACCTGGCCCATTCGCCCCTGTTGCCCGAGCAGTCCCGCAGCCAGGCCGAGTCGCTCTATCAGCGTCTGCGCACGCATGTTGGACCAGGCGAGACACCCTGGCTCTCCCTTACCGGGTATGAGACCGAACCCAAGAGTTTCTCGGTGGTCCGCCGGGCGATCAAGACCGAGTCCCTGTTGGACATGGAGTACACGGACGCTGCCGGCAGGACCCGCCGCAAGGTTGTGGCCCCTGCCAAGATCTTTGTGGATGAGGGCGTCTACTATGTCGCCGCCTGGACCGATATCGGCGATGCAGCAGAGGGCACCGAGGCTGCAGACGCTCCCTCGGATTCCAGCCGTCACCTCAAGCAGGGCACCGGGCGCAACCGGCAGTGGCAGGTTCTGCGAATAGCCAGAATCGAACATGCGACCATCGTCAAGCCCAGCCACAAGGTGGAGTTCCCGGATGTGCCGGTCGGCGAGCTACGCAAGTGGTCCTTCGACAACGGCACGGCTGCGGTCTTCATTACCGACCGGCCGGATCTGCCCTACATCAAGTCGCTGCCGGGCGCCTCGGTGGAGCCCTGCGGATCCGGGCAGAAAGTCCACCTGACTGTCTCCTCGGACTCCTGGTTCGTAGCCTTCTGCATCGCCCACGCCAAGCACATCACCGCAGTGGCGCCCAAGACCCTGCGCACCATGATCCTGGCCCGCGCCCAACGCGAGATCACCATCAGTGACGCCCACGACAAGGAGCAGGACCGGCACTAGCCCCGGTCGGAGAGGAGTCACATGCCTGGATGGATCTGGATCCCTTTGGTGATCTTCATGCTGGCCATGCTGATCGGGGGAGCCGTCTACGCCATCCGCCACGCCATGGCAGCCAGCCGCTCCATAGGGCGGGTCTCGGACGATCTGAACCGTCACATGCCGCAACCCCCGGCAGCAGGGCGGTCCCAAGCAACGGATAGGACCGAGGGTCCGGCCTTCGCCCTGCCCCTGTCGCAGTCAACCGAGCGATACAGCCAGGCCCATGCTCTGGTCCTGCAGCGCAAGGAGCAGCGCAGGAGGAACCACGGCCGCACCTGGCGGCGGTGGAAGCAGTTCAATAAGTAGTTCTTGGAGGAACATGTCAGGTCATCGTCACCACGGACAGGATTCAACAGCATCCGAACCGGGGCCGGCGGAACGCTACGCCCGTTTCAGTCGTCACCGCAAGCGCATGACCGGGGCTCCCGCACGCTTTCAGTCCAAGCTGCCCTTCCCCCTGGATGACTTCCAGCTGGAGGCCATCACCGCTCTTGAGGATGGCGACAACGTCCTGGTGGCCGCTCCGACCGGCGCCGGCAAGACCATCGTGGCTGACTTCGCAGTATTTTTGGCCCAGGAACAGAACGTCAAGACCTTCTACACCACCCCCATCAAGGCGCTGAGCAACCAGAAATACCATGACCTGGTCGACCGATACGGCGAGGACCGGGTGGGGCTGCTGACCGGCGACACCTCCATCAACTCCGAGGCGGACATCGTGGTCATGACCACCGAGGTCCTGCGCAACATGCTCTACGAGCAGTCCTCTACCCTGATGGCCCTGAAATACGTGATCCTGGATGAGGTCCACTATCTGGCCGACCGTTTCCGGGGGCCCGTCTGGGAAGAGGTCATCATCCATCTTCCGGCTTCAACCCGAATCGTGGGGTTGTCGGCCACCGTGTCCAACGTGGAGGAGTTCTCCGACTGGATCTCCTCAGTGCGCGGACGCACCCATCTGGTGGTCTCCGAGCGACGGCCCGTACCGCTGGAACAGCATGTCCTGGTCCAGGCCGACAGGCACACCGAGCCCGAGATCTTGGACTTGTATCGGCATGACGGTTCAGGACGGCAGACCCCAAAGATCAACCCGCGTCTGGTCTCCAGGCTGGCCCAGCTGGACAAGGCTGGGCAGGAGCGCGCCCAGGCCCGCGACCAGGGGCACCACCACCGTCATGGCCGGGGCGGCAGACCGGAGCGGCGAACGGGGGAGCGGTATCGACCAAGCCGGGCCGATGTGGTCGATGAGCTGGACTTCATGGATATGCTGCCCGGCATCTACTTCATCTTCTCGCGCACCGGCTGCGACCAGGCCGTCCAGCAGTGCATCCGAGCAGGGCTGCAGCTGACCACCGATGAGGAAGCCCGCCGCATACGGCACATCGTGGACTCCATGGCAGCCGGCCAGCTCAGCAAGGAGGATCTCAAAGCGCTGGGATTCGCCCAGTTCCGCTTCGCTCTGGAGCAGGGCTTCGCCGCCCATCATGCCGGCGTCGTCACTCTCTTTCGGCAGATAGTCGAACACTTGTTCGAGTTAGGACTTCTCAAGGTGGTCTTCGCCACCGAGACCCTGGCCTTGGGCATCAATATGCCCGCCCGTTGCGTGGTGGTCGAGAAGCTGGAGAAATTCGACGGGACAGGCCATGTAGCTCTTACGCCTGGCGAGTTCACCCAGCTGACCGGTCGAGCCGGCCGGCGCGGCATCGACGACATTGGTCATGTAGTGGTGGTCGACCACCGGGACTTCAGCCCCAAGACCATGGGTGCGCTGTCCAGCCGGAGGGTCTACCCGCTGCACTCCAGCTTCCGGCCCACCTTCAACATGGCCGTCAACCTGCTCAACTCATCCAGCTACACGCGTGCCCGGGACACCCTGGACCACTCCTTTGCCCAGTGGGAGGCCAACCGATCAGCCTCCGAGCTGGAGGAGCGCATCGAGACCCTGACCAGCGGCCTGGAGGACTACCGGAAAGCTGCTCAATGCAACCGTGGCGATCTGATCGAGTTCATGCGTATCCGTGCGGCCCTCTCTTCGGCCCAGAAAAACGATCGCCGCCGACTGAAACGGCAACGATTCACCAGCGAGAAGGCCCGCGACCGGGCATTCTGCAACCTTGACCGGCATATCGACCAGCTGCGTGAGCAGGAGCGCAACCATCCCTGCCGCCAGTGCCCTGACCTGCCCAAGCATCTGCGCTGGGGGAACCGATGGATCCGCATGGATAAGGAGCTGCAGCGCACCCGGGAACAGTACGAGTCCAAAACAGGGTCAGTCTCACGACAGTTCGACAGGATCTGCCAGATTCTGGCTGACCTGTGCTACACCCGGCCTATGGACCCAGACGTCTGCCGACTGACCCGGAAGGGCCAGCTGCTCCGGCGCATTTACAGCGAGCAGGATCTGAGTCTTGCAGAGATCCTTGATCGGGGCATCCTCAATGATCTGGAGCCCGCCGAACTGGCAGCCGCAGTCTCCGGACTGGTCTACGAATCTCGCCGTGGGGTGGGGGAGCAGCCGGGGGAGAGGGCCGGATACCGTGCTCACAGGCTGGTTGAGGCCATGGAGGATATGAAACGTCAGTGGTCCCAAGTGCAGGAACGCTGCGATCAGGCCGGATTGGAACTGCCCCCGGAACTCGACTTTGGCTTGGGGCCGACCATCTACGACTGGGCCTGTGGCGACTCGCTGACCACCATCCTGCGCGACAGCGATCTGACGGCGGGGGACTTTGTGCGCAATGCCAAGCGCCTGTCCGATGTGCTCACCCAGATCGTTCAGGTCGAACACTACTTGGGCAGGGGAGGGCATCACCTTGCCAGGACCGCCAGCATCGCCGCCGACCAGGTCAATCGCGGCATTGTGGCTTATACGGGCGTGGAGTGAACACGGCCGCAGACAGGGAATAAGTTTCAGGTCAACACTGTTCTGTAGCTTGGAGGCAGTGACGGACACGAGTATGGAGGAATCATGGCAGAGCGCAGTCTTCGCGGCATGAGTATCGGGGCGAAGTCCCTGGAATCCGATCAGAATGTGGATTTCGCGGCACGCAGCGAGGTCGCCTACATCTGCCCCAAGGGCCATCGGACCATTCTGCCGCTGGCTGAGGGCGCTGAAGTGCCGCAGGAGTGGGAGTGCCGTTGCGGGCAGATCGCTCAACTCGAGGGGCATGACGAGCAGGAGTCCGGCAAAACCGGCAAACCGACCAGGACCCACTGGGATATGCTGCTGGAGCGCCGGTCCGAGGACGAGCTCAAGGCCGTACTGGACAAGCGCCTGAAAATGCACCGAGAAGGATGGTTCCCCGATTATGAGTAAATCACCGCGCCGCCTGGTTCTGCTGGATCTGGACGGCACCCTGACCGCCTCGCATCCGGGCATTATCGCCTCTGTGGTACAGACTTTCAAAGAGCTTGGTCATCCTGTGCCCAATGAGAGCCAGCTCAGACGATTCATCGGACCAGCTATCGGAGTATCCTTGCGCCACAACGGCATCAGGGAGGAAGACGTCGATAAGGGCGTACAGATCTACCGGCGTTATTACAGCGAGATGGCAGCATTCAAGGATCCGGAGCATCCTGGCCAATACATTCCTGGACGCCTGCTCGCCACCGTCTTCGACGGCATCCCCGAACAGCTGAGTCGTATGCGCAAACATGGTCTGACATTGGCTGTGGCCACCTGCAAACCAGAGTACCAGGCACTGCCGGTATGCGACCACTTCGGACTGGCACCACTGGTTGATGGCGTCTATGGCGCAAGCAAGGACTCCACCAGGATCACCAAGGCCCAGGTCATCACCTATGCACTTGGGCAGATTGGCTTCAATGCAAAACTTGGAGACCGAGCACTCATGGTCGGTGACCGCTGGACTGATGCTGATGGAGCGCTGAAAACCGGTCTGGACTGCCTAGGATGCGGCTGGGGCTATGCCGAACCCGGAGAGCTGGAATCTCACGGCTGCTATCGAGTCATCGACCAGGTCGGCCAATTGTGCCAAGCTGCCGAGAATTACTTCGACTAGGTCAGGATAACGATCAGATTCAGCACTGAGCCCGAGCAAAATTACTTCTGGGGCCACCTGAAATCACCTGGGTGGCCCTATGCAATTGACAAACCGCTTGTTAATGCAGCTGTGCTATTGCAACGTCAGTGTTAATAGAATGACTATGAACAAAACGCTGGAAACTAGCGAAACCGAAACCCTGACCGAATAGGCCGATAATGTAAGTTATGTCAAATTGCTTATTTTTTCTCCCCTGCTTATGCCGCACATGGCCGCTCATGCAGCCCGCTGACGCTGCTCATGCTGGTGCTCCAGACGCTGGCGCAGGCGCATAGCCGTCAGCTCGTCAATAGGCTGCTCAGGCAAGCCTGGGGTCAGCTGTCCGGTAGTCAAATCCACATGGTCGCAGGTCTGCAGATCCAGATCCATGCGGTGCCAGATAGCGCCCACGGAGATAGCAAAAACTGCACGCCCGGATTGCATCAGCCCAAAGACCTGATCCGGGCCTGAGCATTCGGTGACCTGATCACCGTCACAGACCACGGTCACATGCTCAAGCTGACCCACGGTTCGACGCTCAAGATAAGCCACGGTGCTCGTAGCGTTGACCAGATTGACACCGGCATCCAGAAGCCGCTTGAGGACGGCCAGGATGACCACATCTTTGAAGGAATAGAGCCTGCGGGAGCCTGAGCCATGCGAGGCCTTGATTGATGGTTCTACAATCCGTTTTCGGGCCCAATAATCCAGTTGCCGATAGGTGATGCTAGCCACCTTGGCCGCGACCGTTCCCCGATAGCCCCGGGTCGTCCCCTCGGCCTGCTCAGGCGAAAAGAGTTCACCCTGGACCAGCGTCGGCATCTCATCGGCCATGCCATGCCCCCTATCAGCTTTTGGAGATGACTGCCCGATTATCGAAGTAGACCAGCCTGAACTTGCCGATCATGATTTCGTCGCCGTTGTGAAGGTCTGTCTGGTCCACGCGTTCACGGTTGACGTAAGTACCGTTGAGGCTGCCAGTATCCTCAACCCGGAAGCCATGATCGGTCCGTACAAATATAGCGTGTGCCCGGGAGACCGTTGAGTCGTCCAACAGAATGTCCGCCTTTGGATCTCGGCCCACGCTGACCTGATCCTCGTCCAGCAGATAGCGTGATCCCGACACCGCTCCCCTGGTAGAGATCAACAGGGCCGTACCCTCGGGCAATCGGGCCATGGTCTCCAGGTCGTCCTTGGTCAGTGGACGGTCACCGTTGGAGGTGACTGGAATATTCAGGGCCGGCATGCCGATGATGGTCGTCTCGCCTGCAGTGGGAATAGGTTCTGTCATAATTGCCTATTCTACAGGCTTTGCATACTGATAGTCCTGCACGCGTCGAACCTGGTCGATTTTGACACTATCGGACTGGTCCACTGAAACGGATGCATGGAATTGCACCTTGATCCGCGAGCCCACTCCCCCGGCTATCTGAATGGCATTCTGCAGGCTGTCCGGGTCCCCGATGGCCTTGACTATGTAGGGGCTGTGCAACTTGGCATGGTCGCACTGCAGGCCGGTGCGGGTATCCAGCAGATAGGTGTTGGTGACCACCCGGACATCATTGAAGGATATGACCTCAGCCCCGGCATTGCGCAGCTCCTCGATCAGGTTGAACATGGTCGAGGCATCCACACGGTCGCTGTCTTCGGTGACTGTCACCACCACTCCCCTGCCCTGGGCCGGCAGCCGTCCGGACAGGATGCCGCTGCTCTGTTCGTTCTGCTGGGAGATGCGGGCGGCCTCCTTTTGCTTGTCGGCGGCAGACTTGATGGAGGTCAGCTGCTGGTTGAGCTGGCTCTTGCGCTCTTCCAGCTTGTCAACCTGATTGCTGGTCTCATCCAACACCCGCACCAGCTCTTCCTCGGACAGGCTCTGGTAGGAGGACTGGTTATTGCGCACCTGGACGGCATACCCGAAGCCCAGCAGCGCACACATAAGGGCCACCAGGACGCTGGTGACCAGCCTGACCCGGGTGGCATTGGAGTTGAGTGTGCGCAGAGGCCGCCGACGAACCACCGGGAAAGCGCCGGTCTGCGTATCGTCGGATGGAGCCCTGACCCGCCCAGGCCGCCTGGGCGGAATGCTCTCGGGCATCCGTTCATCGCGCTTCTTCCTGATGAGGGTGTGTCTCATTATGCTCACCCCTTGAAAATGAAACGTCGAATAGCGGAGACGTTGGAGAAAATGCGGATGCCTAGGACCACGATGACGGCCGTGGACAGCTGGGAGCCCACACCCAGCTGATTGCCCAGGAAGACCAGAAGAGTGGCGGTGATCACATTGGAGATGAAGGAGACCACGAAGACCCGGTCCGAGAAGCTGCGCTCGAAGTAGGAACGGACCGCGCCCATCAATGCATCCAAGGCTGCCACCACCATAATGGGCAGATAGGGCTGCAGGACGATGGGAATGTCGGGCTTGAGGAATATGCCCGCCACCACGCCCAGGATCAGGCCAAGAATTGCCGACATGTCAATGACTCCTTCCGGCATAGGACAGATTAGGCAGACCTACAGCATTCAGGCTGAGACGCCGCTGCTTGTTCACATTGACGGTGATGTTCGCATTCTTCATGTCACGCAGGCGGCTTTGCAGATCGCTTCGGGCCATCAGATCAGACAGGGCGCTCTGATCGCCGATAGCCTCGATCTTGTATGGTGCCTCGATGGAAGCGGTCCCCACCAGGATGGTCTGGCCAGCCGTGCGCACGGCGGTCTGCGTTCCTATTCTATTGCCGTTGATGGCGATGGCCTCGGCACCCGCAGACCAGAGCTTGGTCAGAAACCACTGCAGGTCCTGGTCGGTGACCAGTTTGATTTGATCAGCATTGTCCTGGGCATCTTTGGAGGCTATGGGGTTGGCCAGGGTGATGGCGATGCCCTGGCCCTGCACCCTGCTGGTGCCGTTAGTCAGATCGTCGGCCGTCTGGGTGCTGTTCTGACCTTGGCCGCCCACTTGATCCGAAAGCGTGTCGATATTGCCGTTGAGGTCAGAAATCTGCCCGTTAAGGTCATTGGCACGCTTGCTGACCGCCTCTACCTGGGTAATCAGCTTTTCGCGCACCTTCTGACGCGGATCACGGTGCAGCACCTGAACTATGCCCGTGCCGGCCAATCCGACCAGCACACAGATGACGAAGACCAGGATCCTGTTCACCCAGACGCTCAGCGGTGATCGGCGCTCAGCGGGCAACAGGCGGGCATCCTCGAACATGGGATCCATGGGGCGGTTGGTCAGATCATCGATCAGCCTCAGGGACTCATCGGCCATGCGCCGACGTGTGGACTCCTGGGCAGGCTCAGAACTTTCCTGATCCACATAGTGGCGCTCCAAACCAACAGTGGAATGCGAAAAAGCCGCCCGGCGGTGAATCAGGGCACGGTCGGGCGGCACAGGGAAGGATTCAGGCATCATTTGCAGCTCAGTCATGATGACCGTCCTGACGGTCCTGGCAAAGCAGTCCGATGCCCTGACGTGCGTAGATCAGCCCGGCCAACCAGTAGAGCGCCACACCCCAGATCACAGCTGCAAGAGCCACCAGATGGAAGAAGCGGAAGAAGGCCGACGTGCCCACATCCGCAAAAATCAGGGCAGGTATGGCCAGCATGAGCACGGCCGTCCCGGTCTTGCCCGCGAAGTGGACCGGTAGAGGGCCATAGCCGTGCTGGGCCAGCGCCAGAACCAGCAGGCCCATGAGCACATCCCTAGCACCGACGAGGGCCAGAAGCCACCAGGGCAGGATGGAGGCGATGCTCAAGGCAAGGACGGAGCAGAGAATGAGCAGACGATCGGCCACCGGGTCCAGGATCTGCCCCAGCTTGCTGACCTGGTTGAACCTGCGGGCAATGATCCCGTCCACACCGTCTGACAGGGCCGAAATCAGCATCACTACCAGGGATATGATCAGATGCCGGTTGGCTACCAGATAGGCGATAAGAGGAATGGATAGGATGCGGAGCAGGCTGATGAGATTCGGTACAGTGAGAATCACGGAACGCGGCTCAGGGCTGTACCTACTGCGTGAAATTCGATCGATCAGTGCCATCCGACTACATTCTAGAAGCTTGAAGGGCTGTTACAAGGATGGCACGCGCACCGATCTCATAGAGACGGTCCATCAGGTTGTTCACCTGGTCCCTGGGGACCATGGCCCTGACAGCCGCCCACTGCTTGTCGTGCAGGGAGGAGACTGTCGGCGACTCGTACCCGGGCGTGATGCCTACAGCCATGGCTACACGCTCGACCGGGATGTCGTAATCCATCAGTACATAGCGACGGGCTGTCAGCACGCCCTCCAACCTGCGGGACATGACCGCTAGCCGCTCATCATTCGGATCCAGGCGGGGCGACCTGATGAGAATCCCCTCCGACTTCAGAATGGGATCGCCGAAAACCCGAAGCCCGGCATTGCGCAGGGTGGTGCCGGTCGAGACCACATCGGCGATCAGGTCGGCTACTCCCAGCTGGACTGACGACTCCACTGCCCCGTCCAAGTGGATCAGTTCGGCCTTGAGCCCCTTGCTTGTCAGGTAGTCCTCAAGAAGTCGGTCGAAAGTGGTGCCGATCCGCCTGCCGTCCACGTCCTGCAAGGTCCTAATGGAGCTAGTCCCCGGAGCGGCGAACCTGAAGGCGGACGCGCCGAATCCAAGCTGCATGACTTCTACAGCCCCGGTGCCAGAGTTCAGCAGAAGATCGCGCCCCGTGATGCCCAGATCGATGGTCCCCAGGCCGACATAGACAGCTATGTCGTTGGGCCTTAAGTAAAAGAGCTGGATGCCGTTGTCCACGTCATCAACGACCAACTGCCGGTCGTTGGAACGCAGACGGTAGCCAGACTCTGACAGCAGCCTCCATGCGGGCTGGGACAACATGCCTTTATTGGGCACCGCGACCTTCAACACGGCCAACCTCCTAATTGCGGAAGCGAATCTACAGCGGGATGGGATTGAGAGTCACAGGTACCTGTAGACATCCTCCAGGGTGATGCCCCGATCGATCATCATGACCTGGATGTGATACAGCAGCTGGCTCATCTCTTCGGCCGTCCGCTTCTTGCCCTCGTACTCAGCGGCGATCCAGGTCTCCCCGGCCTCTTCATTGATCTTCTTGCCGATGAAATGCGTGCCCTTATCCAGCTCGGCAACAGTCAAGGATCCTTCTGGGCGCTCCATGGCCTTGGTTGTGAGCTCTGCAAACAACCCATCGAAGGTCTTCATCTGGCTATCTCCATTCTTCCTGCAAAACCTGTCAGTCCTTGTAGCTTACCTGTGCGGCCTGCCTGATCTGGTCAATGGCCTTGGCCGGGTCGTCAGCGCCGTAGACCGCGGAGCCTGCCACCAGGACATCGGCTCCAGCCTCTGCCACGATGGGGGCCGTAGTGGGGCTTACCCCGCCATCGACCTGGATGTGGGTCTTGAGGCCACGGGCGGTTATCTGGTCACGCAGGCGGCGGGTCTTAGGCATCTGATTGTCCAGGAACTGCTGGCCGCCGAAGCCTGGCTCCACGGTCATGACCAGAATCATGTCAAACTCATCCAAAATATCGAAGATCGGCTCAACAGGTTCGGCAGGGCGCACGGCCAGGCAGGCCTTGACCCCCATGTCGTGCAGCTGGCGGGCCAAACGGACCGGGGCATGGACGGCCCCGGTGTGGAAGGTGACGGAGGCTACACCCAACTTGGCGAATTCAGGAGCCCAGCGGTCTGGGTCCTCGATCATCAGATGGACGTCCACCGGCAGGTGGGTCACCTGGCAGATGCGCTCCACCACAGGCTCGCCAAGCGTCAAGTTGGGAACAAAGTGGTGGTCCATCACGTCCACGTGGACCATATCGGCATTGGCAATAGCCTTGAGATCCCGCTCCAAGTTGGCGAAATCGGCGGAAAGAATGCTGGGTGCTATCTGAATGCTCATGGAGATTAGTCTATGTTGTACGGAAGACCGGCGGCACCGGTTTGTGGCTCAATTGCACAGGTCCCGACCCTTGGGTGGCCGACCCTGCCCTACTTGTTCTGGGCTTCGGATTCCTGACGCACCTCGAGCTCGGTGATGGTCCTCAGCTTTTCTGACAGCAGGGAGGTCGGCTTGCCCTTGCGCGCTATGAGGACGAAGGCTGCAGCCGCCAGGAAGAAGACCGTCATGGACACCCAGACGTTGACTCTGACCCCGAGGAATTCGTGGGCGAAGTCGATGCGAAGGGCCTCGATCCAGGTGCGCCCCAGGGTGTACCACATGACATACAGGGCGAAGAGGGAGCCGGCCTTGAGGACGTTCACCGCCTTGTGACCGATCCAGACCAGGAGGGCCGCGCCGATTAGATTCCAGATCATCTCATACAGGAATGTGGGTTGGAAGAGGGTGCCGGTCGGGCAGGTGGCCCCGTCATAGCACTGTTCGCTACTGCCGATGGCGGAACCTGCCGCATCGATCTTCAGTCCCCAGGGCAGCATGGTGGGAGCCCCGTAGAGCTCCTGGTTGAACCAGTTGCCCAGCCTCCCGATGGCCTGGGCCACCAGAAGGGCAGGAGCCACGCTGTCGGCCAGCAGGGCGGTCGGGTAATTCTTGTGGCGGCACCAGGCCCAGGCTGCCAGAGCTCCCAGGAGAACTGCACCCCAGATGCCCAGGCCTCCGCGCCAGATGCGCAGGATGTCTGCTGGGTTGCCATTAGCTCCGAAATACCGCTCAGGGGTGGTGATGACGTGGTAGAGCCTTGCGCCGACGATACCGGCCGGTACTGCGCAGATGGCGATGTCCAGAATCTGGTCGGTCCGGCCACCCTCCTTCTTCCAGCGCCTGGCCGTGATCCAGGCAGCCACGATGATGGCCAGGAGCATGGTCAGCGCATAGAACCTGATAGTGACCGGCCCCAGTTGAAAACTGGATATTCCCGGCGATGGAATGTAGGCAAGCGTCATAAAGCCCCAATCTAGCCCCTGGGCCTTACAGCACCATTCACTTCCTGGCCTGGGAGATGCCCCAGCGTAGGTCGGAGCAGACCTCAGACAGGGTTTCCAGCGCCTTTCTGCGGTCCTTCCGCGGCCTGCCCTCGTCATCCAGAAGACAGTGGACCAGGGCCGAGCCGACGATGACCCCATCCGCGTATGCGCCGACCTGGGAAGCCTGCTGGGCGGTCGAAACCCCGATGCCTACGCATACATAAGGGGCGCCAGCAAGCCTGACCCTCGCCACCAAGTTCTGGGCAGAGGTGGACATGCTGGCTCGTTCCCCGGTGACGCCCATCCGGGAGGTCGCATAAACGAAGCCCCTGGCAGCGCGTGAGGTGAGCTGCAGACGCGCATCGGTGGAGTCTGGCGAGACCAGATAGACCCGATCAAGGCCATACCGATCTGACTGCTCTATCCATTCCCCGGATTCGTCGACAATTAGATCCGGGGTGACCAGCCCGGACCCGCCGGCCTCGGCCATGCGCCGCGCAAAATCAGCTACCCCGCGATGCAGAATCAGATTCCAGTAGCTCATGACCAGTGCCCTTGCGCCATCTGCCTGGACCTGACGGACAGCATCGAAGACACCCTCGACCTTGACGCCATTGTCGATGGCGCACTTGCTGGCTGCCTGGATGACCGGGCCATCCATGACCGGGTCGCTGTATGGCAGTCCTATCTCGACGATGTCGACCCCGCTTTTCACCATGACCCGCATGGCCTCCAAGGATGTGGGCACGTCGGGGAATCCGTAGGGGAAGTAACCGATGAATGCCGGCCTGCCCTGCTGGCGAAGGGCCTGCAAAGTGGACGCCAACGGGCTGGGCGTGCGGCTGACCCCCCTTGGCTGAGCGGGCCGGACGGGGGCTTTCTGCCATTGCCATTGCTGGTTGACCATCATCGGACCTCCTCTTCTGCTTGATCGCTCTTGCTGTGCCCGGCCTGGGCTTCCAGATCGCTGGCCTCCTGCTCGGACAGGTACCCGAACCACCTGCCCGCCGTGGCTACATCCTTGTCGCCCCTGCCTGAGATGTTGATCAGAATGACAGGATTCTTGATTCCCCTGCGCAGAAGGTCGGTGGCCGCCTTGCTGGCTCCAGCCAGGGCGTGCGAGGACTCCAGGGCAGGGATGATGCCCTCGGTCCGGCAGAGGTCACTGAAAGCCTGCATGGCCTCCTGATCGGTCGCATAGTCATACTTGACCCGGCCCATGTCGTGCAGCCAGGCGTGCTCAGGTCCAACCGAGGCGTAATCCAGGCCGGCGGAGATGGAGTAGGTATCCATGGTCTGGCCCTGGTCGTCCTCCAACAGATAGGACTTGGCCCCTTGGAAGACGCCGACTTGTCCTGTGCCTGGCGACAGACGGATGGCGTGCTTGCCCGAGCTGGGTCCGTCTCCGCCGGCCTCGTATGCATAAAGGGAGACCCTGGAATCGTCCAGGAAGGTGTTCATGATGCCGATGGCGTTGGAGCCTCCGCCGACACAGGCCACAACCCCGTCGGGATGGTCGATGCCGTATGCGGAAAGCTGTGCGGAAGCCTCTTCGCCGATGACCTTCTGAAAGTCCCTGACGATGGTCGGGAAGGGGTGGGGGCCGGCCACCGTGCCCAGCAGGTAATGTGTGGACTCCACGTTGGTCACCCAGTCGCGCAGGGCCTCGTTTATGGCATCTTTGAGGATTCTGGTCCCGGTGGCCACTTCGACGACTTCGGCTCCCAGCATCCTCATTCTGGCTACATTCAGGGCCTGCCTGCGGGCGTCGATCTGCCCCATGTAGATTCGGCACTTGAAGCCCAGGAGAGCGCAGACCGTAGCCGTGGCCACACCGTGCTGACCGGCGCCGGTCTCCGCGATGACGCGGGTCTTGCCCATACGTTTGACCAGAAGCCCCTGACCCAAGGCGTTGTTGATCTTGTGGGCACCAGTGTGATTCAGATCCTCCCGCTTCAGGAAGACCCTGACTTGGCCGCCGACCCGATCGCTGATCAGCTTGGCGAACCTGGGAGCTGGCGTCAGAGCCGAGGGGCGCCCCACATAGACCCTGTTGAGTCTGTTCAACTCCTCACGAAAGGCCGGATCAGCCTTGGCCTCCTTGTAAACCCGCTCCAGCTCGTCAAGGGCGCCAACCAGGGCCTCAGGTACGAAACGTCCGCCATAGGGGCCGAAATAGGGACCGTCATGGGTCGACAGAGGCCTTGCCTCGGCGGCCTTGAAACTGTGACCAGCCTGAACCAGCAGGCGGACGGTACCCTCCTGATCCTGGGAGGTGACCAGGCCTTCTCCTATCAGAACCGCATCGGCCCCGGCACGGGCGTACCGCTCCAACTCGACCGTGCCAAACACTCCGGACTCGGCCACCTTGACCACATCCTTGGGCAGGTTGGAAGCCAGCCGGGCATACTGGTCAACGTCAACATTCAGGTCCTTCAGATTCCGGGCGTTGATGCCGATCACCCTGGCACCGGCCGCGATGGCCCGCTCGATCTCCTGGCGATCATGCGTTTCGACCAGGGCGGTCATGCCTAGGCTCCCGGCTAGGTCGAGCAGGTGCTTGAGGCGGGTGTCATCCAGGGCAGCGACAATCAGCAGGATCATATCCGCTCCGTTGGCCCTGGACTCCCAGACCTGATAGTCAGAAACAATGAAGTTCTTGTTGAGCACGGGAATGCCCACGGCCTGTCTGACCTGCCGCAGATCCTCCAAGGACCCCAGGAAGCGCCTGCCCTCGGTCAGGACCGATATGGCCGAAGCGCCCCCGTTGGCATACTGCCGGGCCAGGGCGGCGGGGTTTTTGATGTCGGCAAGGTACCCCTTGGAGGGCGAGGCACGCTTGATTTCCGCGATGATTGGAATGCCGACACTCTCCCTGAGCAGTCGCGCAGTGTCCAGGGGTTTGCGCTTCATGCTCCTGACCTGTTGCTTGAGGCTTTCCAAGGGAATCTTCTGTACCCGGCTCCTTGCATCCTCTACGGCGCCGGCCACCAGTTCATCCAAGACGGTCATAGAGCCCTTCCCTCCAGTTTCCTGTGTGTTCCCTGCCACAACCTTAGCGTCTTTCTGCACTGGATTACCCTTCCTCGCTCCGCATTTGTGCCTGCGTACGGTTGCCTTGCACCGCTGGCAAGGGTCCTCCGGCTTCAAAACAGGACCTGTGTCCGGTATGGCAGGCCGCTCCCACCTGGTCGACTTCGATAAGCAACGCGTCCCCGTCGCAGTCGATGCTGACGCCCTTGACGTATTGGACGTGCCCGGAGGTATCTCCCTTGCGCCAGTATTCCTGCCTGGAGCGGGACCAGAAGGTGACCCTGCCCGTGGTCAGGGTGCGTCTCAAGGCCTCCTCATCCATGTACCCGACCATGAGCACCTGATGGCTGTCATACTGCTGGACCACAGCGGCCACAAGTCCCTTGGCATCCTTCTTGAGCCTGGCTGCTATGCCCGGATTCAAACGTACTTCCTGGTCCTTCGAAGACTGTGGCATTGATCCTCATCCTCCTTATATTCATCCAACTGGTTCAGCTGAATTGTCCGACATGACCTTGTCGGTTGATTGTCTTCGTATGGTATGGTTTCACGATGGCTGCCAACGGGCCTGTAAAAGCCATGCGCCTTGCAGTGCCGAAAATTGTCTGCGGGAATGGTTAGGCCTGCCATCGAACCGGATACCCGGCCGCATGGAGCGCCTGCTTGACATCCTTGACGGACACCTGTCCAAAATGGAAGACGGAAGCTGCCAGGACCGCGTCGGCCCCGGCCTTGACAGCTGGAGGAAAATCGGCGGCTTTGCCTGCTCCGCCACTGGCAATGAGCGGAAGGGATACGGCCTTGCGCACGTCGGCGATCATCTCCAGATCGAATCCCCGACGGGTCCCGTCCGCATCCATAGAGTTGAGGAGGATCTCACCGGCTCCGAGCTCCTGGGCCTGCTTGACCCAGTCGATGGCATCAATGCCGGCAGACTGGCGGCCGCCCATGGTGGTCACCTCATATCCCGAGGTAATGCCCTGTGCATCAGATCGGCGGGCATCGACCGAGAGCACCAGAACCTGTCGGCCGAACCGCTGGGCGATGTCTCCGATGACCAGCGGATTGGCAATGGCTGCCGTGTTGATGCCGACTTTATCGGCGCCTGACCGCAGGAGGGTATCGACATCCTGCGGGGTGCGCACGCCTCCGCCGACGGTCAGCGGAATAAAGATCTGATCGGCAGTGCTCTTGACCAGGTCCACCATGGTGGCTCGCCCAATGCCCGAAGCGGTCACATCCAGGAAGGTCAGTTCGTCGGCGCCTTGTTGGTAGTAGGCGGAAGCCAGTTCGACCGGATCGCCCGCATCGCGCAAATTCTTAAAATGGACGCCCTTTACCACACGGCCTTGGTCGACATCAAGGCATGGAATGACACGAACCGCTACCGTCATGCGACCTGCCTTCCTGCCTGAACCGATTTGTTTGAGTAACGACTTTAGCTTCTGCAGTGTCCGGAAACCATAGCGTGTCCGCACTATGGCATGAGCATTGCAAAATGCTGAATCAGGCCTGAAGCTTGACGGCCTTGGCTGCCAGCTGCCCGCACGCGCCGTCGATGTCCGATCCTCGTGTGTCCCTCATGGTTGCAGTGATGCCCGCCTTATGGAGAATGTCCAGGAAGCTCTGCTCATCCTCGGGCCTGGAGGCAGTCCAGCGAGACCCCTCAATAGGATTCAGGGGTATGGGGTTGACGTGCGCCCAGTCGTCCCCGTAGTGGTTGAGGCGCTTGGCCAGGAGGTGGGCATGCTCGGCCTGGTCGTTGATGCCACGCATCAGGGCATACTCGATGCTGACCCGTCTGCCGCTGGCCAGGTAGTAGTCGTGGGCCGCATCCAGGACCTGGGCGGTGTTGAAGCGGCGGTTCATGGGAACCAGCTCGTCGCGCAGCTTGTCGCTGGGAGCATGGAGTGAAACGGCCAGACGGACAGGAATCCCCTCTTTGGCCAGCTTGCGGATGCCAGGGACCACGCCGACCGTGGAGACGGTGATGTTCCTGGCCGAAATACCGAATCCCTTGGGGGGCAAAGCGCTGATCTGTCTGACGGCGGACAGGACAGCCCGGTAGTTGCCCATGGGCTCGCCCATCCCCATGAAGACGATATTGCTCAGACGACCTGGACCTCCGGCAACCTGTCCGGACCTCATCATCTGGGAGGCAGTCCTGACCTGTTCCAGAATCTCACCAGTCGACATGTTCCGCGTCAATCCAAGCTGACCTGTGGCGCAGAAAGGGCAGCCCATGCCGCAGCCGACCTGACTGGAGATGCAGAGGGTGGCCCTGGAGGGGTAGCGCATGAGCACAGACTCGATCCTGGACCCGTCGAAGAGCTCCCAGAGTGTCTTGACGGTGGTCCCCTGATCCGCCTTCTGAACAGCGACCGGGGTTATCAGTTCAGGGAAGAAGAGGCGTGCAGAATCTTGGCGGCTGGCCGCGGGAAAGTCCGTGAAGTCGTCCGGGTCGGTGGACAGATGGTTGAAGTAATGGTTGGCCAGTTGAGAGACACGGAATTTCGGCAGGCCCAGTTGAGCGCAGACCTCCTGACGCTCCTGCTCGTCCATGTCCGTAAAGTGGCGCGGCGGCTTGCCTCGTCGGGCATGGTCTGCCGCCAGAACATCCCTGAAAGCTCCTTCCTTGCCTCCGGGGGTGATGCCGGTCTCAGGCTCGGCACCGGCCAAATCGACGTCTGTCATGCCTCTACCTCATCCTGTATCAGCTATTCAATCTGACAAAACTATGAATATACGCTTGCAATCGATTCCGGTCACAGACCAGTGACCAAAAGAACCAGTGTGATGAACGGTGCGGACATGAGGATGGAATCCACCCTGTCCAGGACCCCCCCATGACCCTTGAGCAGGTGGCCCATGTCCTTGATCCCCAGGTCGCGTTTGATCAAGGATGCACTCAGATCCCCAAGAGTTCCTGTGGCTCCGACCATGATGCCCATGAGCAGGGCGACCCACCAGATCCGTCCCCAATCCGCCATGGGGTAGGTAGCCGCAAAGATGACCAGGGCGCCGACCAGGCAGCAGAGCATGGAACCTGCCAGCCCCTCCAGCGACTTGCCAGGAGAGATACGGGGCGAGATCTTGTGCTTGCCGAAGATCGAGCCAAAGAGAAGTCCGCCAATGTCGCTTAAGGCAGGCAGGAAAATCACCATGAAGGCGTGCGCGGCAGGATGCCCACCGAAGGTGGTGGGCAGGGTTATCAGACAGGCCAGGAGGGTGATATAGACAACGGTCAGGAGGGTAACGCCCACATTGGCCAGGCTGCTTGACCGGCTCTCCCCTCCTGTGGTGCCATAGGAGGCATCGGCCATGGTCTGCGCATCCTTGCCCGACAACTTGGCATTCACTGCCTTGACCAGCCGACCGCCCAGGCGGTGGTTGCGGGTGGCCGCAAGAACCCCGACCAAGGCAGTGACCAAAACTCCGGCTGTCATGACCGCCACATGGTCCGGCGCATAGAAGGAGGCCAGCATGGTGGCCGCCGAGCAGATCCAGAGCTCGACCACCGGTATATGCAGGCCTGCCGTGGCAAAGTCCACCCTCAGCTCCCAGAGCCCCAGGGTCATGAAAACCACAATCAGGTAAATGAATGCATCGATGCGCACCAGGATGCAGGCCAGGATGATAACCACCAGAAGCGCGCCAGTGGCTACCGCCTGCGGCAAGTTACGCCCGGTCCGCTTATTCAGGGTTGCGACGGCATCCTGACCGGCCGTCTCGACAGAGCTTTCCTTAGTACTCATATACAGTGGATCCTCCCCATGCGGATCAGACTTCGAGAATCTCCTTCTCCTTGGCATCCAGAAGCTGGTCGATCATGTCGTTCTTCTGCTTGGTGACGGTCTCAAGCTCCTTCTGCAGCCGGTTGCCTTCATCCTCACCCAGGTCGCCATCCTTGACCTTAGCCTCCAGCTCTTCCTTGACCTTGCGCCGGATGTTGCGGACAGCCACCTTGCCCTCCTCGGCCTTGTTCTTGGCCAGCTTGACATAGTCCCGGCGGCGCTCCTCGGTCAGCTCGGGCATGGTGACCCTGATGACGTTGCCATCGCGGCTGGGGTTGACGCCCAGGTCCGAGTCGCGGATGGCCTTCTCGACTGCGCCTGCCTGGGAGGGGTCGAAGGGGGTGACGGCCAGAGTGCGAGGCTCCGGGACGCCTATGGAAGCCAGCGACTTGATGGGCGTGGGAGTGCCGTAATACTCCACCATGATGTCGTTGAGGAAGGAGGGGTTGGCACGCCCAGTCCTAATTCCCGAGAAATTCTCCTTGGTCGCCTCGATGCTCTTGTCCATCTGTCTTCCGGCCTGGTCCACCACTGTGGTCATGATGTGCTCCTTGCTGTATAGACCATCCGCCTGTGCGCGTAAGGTCCGTCGTTCTTATACTCTACGGCCATGGGGCCACGGGGGCCAAGCGGCGCGATACGAGCCCGCAGCCAGTCACAGGGTACGATCAGGACCGCCGTGAACCAGGGTGCCCAGACGCTGGCCTTTGAGCGCCCCGGTCACGTTGCCTTCGCCCTCCAGTCCGAAGACACGGATAGGCATGTCGTTGTCCCGGGCCATGGACAGCGCTGCCGCATCCATAACAGCCAGGTTGTCCACCAGTGCACGCTGGTAGCTCAGATTGGTGAACATGCGCGCAGATGTCTGTTTGTGCGGATCAGCCGTGTACACGCCGTCCACACCGTTCTTGCCCATCAGGACCTCGACGCAATGGATCTCCAAGGCCCGCTGGATGGAGACGGTATCGGTTGAGAAGTAAGGCATGCCGGATCCGGCGCCGAAGATGACCACGCGCCCCTTCTCCAGGTGGCGGATGGCCTTAAGCGGGATGTAGGGCTCGGCCACCTGGCCCATGGTGATGGCTGTCTGCACCCTGGTGGCCTGACCATCCTGCTCCAGGAAGTCCTGCAAGGCCAGACAGTTCATGACCGTGCCCAGCATGCCCATGTAGTCGCCGCGCGAACGCTCGATTCCGGCCTGGCTGAGCTCGGCTCCGCGGAAGAAGTTGCCGCCGCCCACCACAATGGCGACCTGCACGCCGCTCTGCACTGCCTGGACGATTTCCTTGGCCACCCGCTTGACCACCTGCACGTCAATGCCGACCTCGCCTCCCCCGAAGGCCTCTCCGGAGAGCTTGAGCAGCACACGACGAGACGATGCTGGGTTTTGCGCTGAATCGGATCCGGTCATAAAAGCCCTTTCTCCAAACATGATGACGTGCGTAATACGCCGCTAATAGGGTATCGAGGCTGGGCGACAACACCTCCTTGAGAAGACCCAGGTAATAGGCCCGGGGAATCAGCCCGAAACACAAGAAGGGGAGCGACCATGGAAGCCGCTCCCCTGCCATTAATGCCGGCCGTCCGGCCTACCCACTCAAGCAGGATCAGGCGAGACGACCTAAGACATTGCCGGACTGCTTACTGCTCCTCGTCGCCCTTGCCGACCTCGAGACGGGCGAAGGCCAAAGCCTTGCCGCCAGCCTGCTTGAAGAGGTCATCAATGGTCTTGGAGGTGTCCTTGACGTACTGCTGCTCCAGCAGGACGGTCTCCTTGAAGAAGGCGTTTAGACGCCCCTCGACGATCTTGGGAATGATCTTCTCGGGCTTGCCTTCGGCCTGGGACTTCTCGGTGGCCACTCGACGCTCGGACTCCACCACGTCAGCGGGCACATCCTCGCGGCTGAGCCACTTGGGGCTCATAGCGGAGATCTGCAGGGCCACCTCATGAGCGACCTGGGCGCCTGCCTCATCAGTGGCGATCATGGCCACGATGGAGGGGGGCATCTCCACGGACTTGCGGTGGGCGTAGATCTCGACACGGGGACCTTCGACCCGGGCCACCTGGCCGACCTTGACGTGTTCATGGAAGAGCGCGCCGGCCTCCTCTACAGTCTCCTTGACGGTGCCGGACTTGGATGGAGCAGCATCGACCTGCTCGGCGTTGGAGGCATCGGCCCTGGCCACGTCGCCGATGACCTCCTGGCCGAACTCAACGAACTGAGGGGTCTTGGCCACAAAGTCGGTCTCGGAGTTGAGCTCGACGGCATAGCCAATCTGACCCTGTCCACCCTCGACGACGGTGGAAGCGATCAGGCCCTCCTGAGCCTTGCGGCCCTCACGGGCGCCTGCGGCCTGGATGCCGGTGGCGCGGATGATCTCCTTGGCGCGGGCCATATCGCCCTCGGCCTCGGTCAAGGCCTTCTTGACGTCCATCATGCCGGCGCCGGTCTGATCACGCAGCTCCTTGATCAGTGCAGCGGTGATTTTTGCCATGAAACTCTCCTATCTGGTCTTTCCTGGATGTATCTATCTAGGCGCCAGGTTTCAGGCGGCCTGATCGGCAGCGGGGGTCTCCTGCTGCTCTTGCGCAGGCTGCTCGGCCTGGGGAGCCTGGGCGGCCTCCTGGCCCTGTTCCTGCGGCTGTCCGTCCTTGTTCTCCAGCAGGTTCTTCTCCCACTCGGCCATAGGCTGGTCGGAGGCCTCCTCGGTCTTGGCGGCCTTGCCGGAGCGCTCCAGCAGACCGTCAGCCACGGCATCAGCCATGAGCCGAGTCAGCAGCTCGACGCCGCGAATGGCATCGTCGTTGGCAGGAATGGGGTAGGTGACGAGCTCAGGATCCGTGTTGGTGTCCACCAGAGCCACGACCGGGATGCCCAACTTGTTGGCCTCGGAGACCGCCAGGGCCTCCTTGTTGATGTCGACCACGAACAGGGCCGAAGGGGTGCGGCTCATGTTGCGGATGCCACCCAGCTGACGCTCCAGCTTGTCCTTCTCGCGCCGAAGGAGCAGCAGCTCCTTCTTGGTCAGCCCCGAGCCGTGCACGTCGTCGAAGTCCATCTCCTCCAGCTCCTTCAAGCGGCCGACCCGCTTGGTCACAGTCTGGAAGTTGGTCAGCATGCCACCCAGCCAGCGCTCGGAGACGTAGGGCATGTTCACCCGGGTGGCCTGGGCCTTGATGGCCTCCTGGGCCTGCTTCTTGGTCCCCACGAAGAGCACGGTGCCGTTGTGGGCCACGGTCTGCTTGATGAAGTCATAGGCCTGGTCGATCAGACCGAGCGACTTGAAGAGGTTGATGATGTGGATGCCGTTACGCTCCATCAGGATGTACTGCTTCATCTTGGGGTTCCAACGACGGGTCTGGTGTCCGAAGTGGACGCCGGCCTTCAGCATTTCGCTCATGGTGATCTGTGCCATGTCCGTACCTTTCATTGTCGGTTATTGCCTGGCCATGTGCACCTGCGTGCAACTCCGAGGAGCCGACCGACACAGGACGTCGCGGACATGGCGCGAATTCGCGGCGTGCGTTCGGGAATACTCTTGGCGCGCCTGTCCACCCGTGACAGCGGACATGCGCAATGACACGCCGGATTACTATGATACCCAAGGCCAATGACCACGGGTATCGTGTTCTCCTTCTGCCTACCTGGTTGATCTCAGCTGTTGCATGGCCTTGCGGCGGACATCGCTCTCCAGCCGATCCACATAGACATGGCCGTCCAGATGATCGCACTCGTGCTGGATCATCCGCCCCATAATGCCATGGCCTTCAAGAGTCACTGTTTTACCGTCCAGATCGATGCCGTGGGCCCGGGCGTAGTCGGCCCGTCTGGTCGGATACCAGAGGTTGGGCAGGGACAGGCATCCCTCCTCGCCATACTGCTCGCCGGAGGTCTTATCGATGACCGGATTGATGATGTAGCCCACCTTGCCGCCGATGTTATACGAGAAAACGCGCAGGCCCACGCCGATCTGGTTGGCAGACAGGCCTGCCCTGCCGGGGTCGTCGACAGTGTCCACCAGGTCACGCACAAGAGTGCGGACAGCCGGGGTGATGCTGGTCACAGGATCGCAGGGGGTGCGCAAAACCGGATCGGGAACCACTCTGATTGTACGAATCGCCACTGCCTACTCCTCGTCATCCCGGCCGTCGCGGCCGTTCTTCTCGTTCTCTGGGGTTGCTTCCTCCTCCTGGCGACCATCACGCTTGTGTCCGGTCATGCTGGCCAGGGAGTCGCTCACAGTGGTCCGTGCCCTGCTGACGATGTCATTCTCCTTGGCGGCGGGCTTGGCTGACGTCCTGGGCGCATAGAGGACCTTGTCCACAAGTTCGGAATACTGGCGAAGCACCTCGGGGCGCACCACCTTCAGACTGGGGGTCAGGGTGCCGTCCTCCTGGCTGAAGTCCTTGTCCAGCACTAGGAACTTGCGCACCGACTCGGCCCGCGAGACGTTGCAGTTGGCCTTGTCCACATACTGCTGGATGAAGGCATGGATGGCATCATTATGGCTGGCCTGCTCCATGCTCATGTCAGCGTCCAGACCCTGGGAGACCAGCCAGGACTTCAGCATGCCGGCATCCAGGGTGACCAAGGCGCCCACGAAGGGCCTGCCGTCGCCCACGACCACGGCTTGGGAGACAATCGGACAGGTGCTGATGACATCCTCCATAGGAGCCGGGCTCACATTCTTGCCGCCGGCGGTGATGATGACGTCCTTCTTGCGACCGGTGATGAAGACGAAGCCTTGGTCGTCGATCTGGGCCAGATCGCCGGTGTGCAGCCAGCCGTCCTTATCGAGCACGGTGGAATCCAGCTCTGGCTGGTGGTAATAGCCCATGAAGACGCTGGGGCCCTTGACCAGAAGCTCGTCGTCGTCGCTCAGCCTGACTGTGATGCCCGAGCCAGGGCGGCCGACCGACCCCACCTCGTTGGCATCCTCGAAGTTGACAATGCAGGGGGCTGCCGTCTCAGTCATCCCGTAGCCTTGAATGAAGGTGATCCCGTCGATTCCGTTGAAGAAGTGGGCCAGGTCGGCGTTCATGGGCGCGCCGCCGCAGGCCAGGTAGCTCAGGTTGGAGCCCAGGGCCGATTCGATCGTGTTGCCGACGGTCTTGGTGTAGAAGGCGTGGGCCAGGCGGGTCAGCGGCGAGTGGCCGCGCCCCTCCTGCTCGTCTTTGGACCACTTGATGAAGTGCCTGGTGGCCTTGGCGAAGACCTTGCCGGCCAGACCTGTGCCGGCCTTCTGCGAGGCGGCGTTGTAGACCTTCTCAAAGACACGGGGCACGCCCAGCAGGTAGGTGGGCCGGAAGGTACGCAGGTCGGTCAGCAGGTGCTTGGCGTTGGAGACGTATCCGACCACGCCTTGGGCGCCGATGGCCACGTACTGGATGTAGCGGGCGAAGCAGTGGGCCAGGGGGAGGAAGAGCATCAGGCGGGAAGGCGCTGCCAGCATGTGGTAGAGCACATCCCAGCCCACGAAGACGATGTGGACGAAGTTCCGGTTGGAGAGCATGGCGCCCTTGGGCTCCCCGGTGGAACCCGAAGTGTAGACGATGGTGGCCAGATCGTCGGCCTTGACCTGGGCTATGGCTTGGTCAAGGCGCTCGTCGTCGATCCCCTGGCCGAATTCGCTGACTGCGTTCAGACCCCCGGCTTCGAAATTGAAGACATACTTGAGCTTGGGCGAGGACCCACGAACCTGCTCCAGAATCTGCGCATGCTCCGAGTCGCCGGCGAAGGCCAGAACGCAGTCCACGTCCTGAACGATCTTCTGGGCCTGGCTGGGCGAGTCGGTCTCGTAGATGGGTACCGAGACCGCCCCGATGGCGGCGCAGGCGAAGTCCGTGACCCCCCAGTCATAGCTGGTGGAGGCATAGATGACCACGGTGCTGCCCTTTTCCACGCCCAGGGCCATCATGCCCTTGGCCACAGCGCGAACCCGTGCGGACATCTGCCCGGCCTTGACATCGTGCCAGTTTCTGGTCATGGGATCCTGCCACTGGGCAACCAGCTCCTCAGGGTCGCGGGCGGTGCGTTTTGCCAGGAGTGAATAGATGGTGTCCTTGTCCGTCGTCGGGTGTTGAAGCTCGACCGTAAATTCACGCAACATACCCACCATCATATGGGTCAACCCGCCAAATCCGTCGCCTAGCCAATGTCGAAGCGCACACAGAGCCAGCGCGAACCGCTTCTGACAACGATCAGGTTGGTCAGCACCGTGCGCTCGCCGACCAGGAATCCGATGGTCGTTTCGTACCGGTCGCAGTCCACGCCGTAGAGCTCGACCAGTTTAGGAATTAGTGGCAGGTAAGCCAGGCCGACATGATCCGACGTGCGAACCATGCCCAGATGCCGATCACGCATCAGCTGGGCCAGCATAGCCAGCCGTTCCATGCAGACGCGGTTGAGCACGCGGTCCAGACTCTTCATCGGCAGACGGCCCCGCAGCACATCGAAGACCCTGGATGCCAACGCACACAGGTTGACCAGAATCCGCTTGAGATCACCCGTCAGCCCCTCATGCCCGTCAGTATCTGTCGGCCGAACGAAGTTGACAGTGCGCACTGTCAGATTGATGTCCCCAAGTCCCAGCGGCACCTGAGCAGAGGTAGACGGCCACCAGCCGCCAACGTCCTTTTCTGTCGAATCCCCGACAGCCTGATTCCCATCCCAGGTCGGCGCCAGATCCATGTACTCCGTCATACTTGTCTCCTCGCACTTCGATGTGCTTGTCCCCCCCCCTATCATGCCGGCGAGGTGCACTGGGCGACCGACGCAACGACAGCGATTACGTCCAGAGTAAGAATGCGCTGAGGCAATGTAAAGGCCGGTTCAGGAATGTGGTCAACCTGAACCGGCCTTGATACCGATTGTGGATAAATAGGCTTTGAATGCCCTGTCCGGCTTAGCAGCGGGGAGCAGAAGTCACCGCCACGCGGCACTTCTGGAAGTTCTTGACATCCACGTAGCCGGTGGAGGCCATGGCCCGGCGCAGGGCCCCGATCAGGTTCAGGCTGCCATCGGTGCGATCGCTGGGTCCGAAGAGTATGCGCTCCAGGCTCCCCACCTGGCCAACCTGGACCCTGCGACCCCTTGGCAGCTCAGGATGATGTGCCTCGGCCCCCCAGTGCATGCCCTGACCGGGAGCCTCCATGGCCTTGGCCAGAGGCGTGCCCAGCATGACCGCATCGGCCCCCATAGCCAAAGCCTTGACAAAGGACCCCGAGGTGCCGGTCTCCCCGTCGGCGATGACCTGAACGTAGCGGCCACCGGACTCGTCCAGGTAGTCGCGACGCGCCTCGGCTACATCCGAGATGGCCGTGGCCATAGGAGCCTGAATTCCGATGGTGGCGGAGTCAGTAGAGGAGGCTCCCCCGCCGAACCCGACCAGCACCCCGGCAGCACCCGTGCGCATCAGATGCAGGGCAGCCTGGTAGGTAGCAGCCCCGCCAACAATGACCGGAACGTCCAGATCGTAGATGAACTTCTTCAAATCCAAAGGCTCATGACTGGTGGAGACATGCTCAGCCGAGACCGCCGTGCCGCGGATCACGAAGAGATCCACGCCCGCATCGACCACTGTAGCGTAGAACTCCTGGGTGCGCTGAGGCGACAGGGCACCGGCCACCGTGACCCCGGCCTTGCGAATCTCCTGTAGACGGCGGGTGATCAGTTCCGCCTTGACCGGCTCACGGTAGGCCTCCTGAATGACTCCGGTAGCCTGCTCCGGCGAGGCATGGGCTATTTGATCCAGCTGAGGGCGCGGATCCTCGTATCGGGTCCACAAACCCTCCAAGTCCAGCACGCCCAGTCCGCCCAACCGTCCCAAGGCAATGGCCGTCTCCGGACTGGTCACCGAGTCCATGGGCGCCGCCAGAAGAGGCAGGTTGAACTCGTAGGCATCCACCTGCCAGGCCGTGGACACATCCTGGGGATCCCTGGTCCTTCTTGATGGGAGTATGGAGACATCATCGAGCGTATAGGCCACCGTGGCCTTCTTGCCGAGACCGATTTCGATTTCCTGTGTCATACCTGCCAGCCTAGCGCCTCATGATGACGCTCCGGCGTGCTACGAACGGGTTACGAGCAGGGGAACGGAGGGTAACAAACTTGGGATAGAACTGTCCGCGAGCGCAACTGCGGCACCGGGAGCAGGATCCGGCCCCCGACTCGCCCACTGTTAGGAGGTCGCCATGGAGAAGATCGCCGTGAAGGGATGCATCGTCGAGCTCGACGGTGACGAGATGACCCGGGTCATATGGAAAATGATCAAAGAACGGCTGATTCTGCCCTATCTGGATGTGGACCTGGACTATCATGACTTGGGCATCCGCAACAGGGACGCCACCGACGACAAGGTCACCGTGCAGGCGGCTCAGGCCATTCAGCGCGAGCATGTGGGCGTCAAGTGCGCCACAATAACCCCGGACGAGGCCCGGGTGAAGGAATTCGGTCTCAAGCACATGTGGAAGTCGCCCAACGGCACCATTCGCAACATTCTTGGCGGAACCATCTTCCGCGAGCCCATCGTCATCGACAACATCCCCCGACTGGTTCCCGGATGGTCCAAACCCATCGTGGTGGCCCGCCATGCCTTTGGCGACCAATACCAGGCCACTGATTTTACCGTGCCCGAGCCTGGAAAGCTGAGCGTTACCTTCACCCCCGATGTCGGGGGCGAGCCGGTGACCCGAGAAGTGACCGTCTACCCAGGTCCGGGTGTGGCCCAGGTTCAGTTCAACCTTGACGACTCCATCCGTGACTTTGCGCGCTCCTGCTTCAACTATGCCCTGCAGAGGCACTACCCGGTCTACCTGAGCACCAAGAACACCATCCTCAAGGCCTATGACGGCCGGTTCAAGGACATTTTCGCCCGAGTCTACGAGCAGGAGTACCAAAGTCGGTTCGAACAAGAGGGGCTGGCCTACCAGCATCGGCTGATTGACGACATGGTGGCCTCCTCCCTCAAGTGGCAGGGAGGCTATGTCTGGGCCTGCAAGAACTACGACGGCGATGTTCAATCCGATGCAATAGCTCAAGGGTTCGGATCCCTCGGCCTCATGACTTCCATGCTGATGACGGCCGATGGGCAGACCGTAGAGGCAGAGGCCGCCCATGGAACCGTGACCAGGCATTACCGGCGCTGGCTCAAAGGGGAAACCACCTCCACCAATCCGATCGCATCCATTTTCGCCTGGACCGGCGGACTCAAGCAGCGGGCGCGGCTGGATGACACACCCAAGGTGTTTCAGTTTGCGCAAACTCTGGAGTCCGTGGTCGTCGAGACCGTGCGCTCCGGCCGCATGACCAAGGACCTGGCCAGCCTGGTCGGTCCTGACCAGCCCTGGCTGGACACCGAAGGGTTTATGGATGCCCTGGACCATGCCCTCGCCGAGCGTATGGTTTCGAATACGACAGCGGCCAAGGACCCCAGGGCGGACTAGCGGATCAGGCACGGCATCATCTCCTGGCTGTCGCAGGCGGTTAATCTGCTCAGTTCGGTTTTGACTGTCTGTCCCTAGGCGAGAACCTTGTGCGCAAAAGCAAGGAGGCTCCATACGCTCCTGCCCGAGAGCCCATAATGGTTGCTCGGAACCCGACCAGAGTCGGGTTCTGTCGGAACGAAGGAGCGAACGTGAAGAAGACCGGCTTTGCACGGCATTTGTCAGGCTTGCTGGCCCTGCTGGTATGCCTGTTCATGGTGGCATCGGCTGGTGCCTGCGGTCCGGCCATGATCGGAGGGAAACCATCCTCCCCAAACGCCCCGCAGAGCCAGGCGACCTCCACGGCAGCTGCCGAAGTGCCCGGTCGAGTGGCCATTTTCACTCCCTCCGACGGCATCACCCTCTCCCAGCACACACCCATCAACAAGTGGGCCGCCCTGGTTCCAGAGCTCAAGGCGGCACTGACCAAGGAGCATCTTTCCGGCAAGCGCATCGATGCCTACACCAGCGGGAATCTGGAGGATCAAAGCAAGGAACTGCAGGATTACGTGGTCAACCGTCTTTCAGAGCGCAAGGCCGGGAAGACCGCAGAGCCGACCACACTGGTGGTGGCACCCATGACCTCGCCTGACTCCATTACCCGCCAGTATGGCGACTACATCAGCAAGTCACTGGATACTGATGCCAGAGACAAGGCGAGCGCACGCCTGGTCTCATCTCTGCGGCTGGCCGCGGGCGCGGGCATGCATCTGGTGCTGCTGGCCAATCAGGTGCCGGGCATTCAGCCGGATCTGTTCGTACAGTTGTCTGATGCACGGGCCATCGGTCAAATGCAGGCGGACAAGCTGGCCAGCAAGCTGGAGCTGGACAAGGCCAGCAAGAACAACCCCTGCCGCATCGAGATTCTGCTGCCGAACCGCACAGCCGAGACATCTTCCTCTGATGCCTCCTCTGCCGACAAGGATGCTGAAGCCAGCCAGGCTCAGCAGGGAAGGCAAGAGGAGCAGGATGCACAGAGTTCTTTCCCCGCCCAGGCCTTCGCCGGAATCTGGCAAGTGCTTGGCCCCTATTTCAGGGATGGCCGGGCTGTCAGCCCCTCGGGGCGCCTGCAAGCAGACAGCACCGAGAAGGACTGGCAGACGGTCACTTTTGACCCAGGCAAGGATGCTGCTGCTACCGGCAAGGAGCTGGCGACCCGTCTGGCCATGAGCGATGGCACCAAGACCCGTACCGAGGTGGACGGCATTCTGGCCATGAACGACTTCATTGTTTCCGGGGTGGTCTCTGAGCTCGGGGATCTGGGGTATCGAGGTAC
Organism: Bifidobacterium sp. B4079; assembly: GCF_026537385.1. NCBI lineage: Bacteria > Bacillati > Actinomycetota > Actinomycetes > Bifidobacteriales > Bifidobacteriaceae > Bifidobacterium > Bifidobacterium sp. B4079. Next base: position 602,717 of record NZ_JAFNMH010000001.1, read on the forward strand.
ATCGGCAGATGTCAACCCGGAGATTTCCATATCAGGCATTGTCGGATCCATGGCCGGCCGCCAGGATCTGCATCGGCAGCGCGTTCCCAAACCCGCCCAGGACCCTGCAACCCGGAATCAGACAGGGTCGGATGCAGATTCTTCACAGCAGACCACGGGCAAAACTCAGGAAACCACGCCCTCGGACGACCATGCCGCCTGGCCCATCATCAGCGGATATGGCGCCTACGTGGACAACATCCCTCAAATCGTGGACGGACGTCAGTGGATGACCGGCCTAGAGGACAGGCTTGGGTTGGCGGCTGATATCGCCAAGGCTTGCATCGGCCTCAACAGCCAGGGTAAGGTGCCAGCCATGAACACGATCCAGGCCATCAACCAGAACGGCAAACAGGTGCGCCGCTTGTCAAGACCCTTGGTTGCGGTGTCAGCCTCCAACCTCAAGGCGACGCTGATCGATACCGGCTACATCAAACCGGCAGACGCGGGTCTCTGAGCATAGATCTCCCGCTCGATCCGATCCTCATACCGCTTGAGAACCTCCTGCCGGCGGGGCTTGTATGAGGCGGTGAGCAGACCGTTCTCTCGAGTGAAGTCCTGGTCCAGAATCAGATAGCGGCGAATGCCCTCGGCCCGGGAGACCTCGGCATTGGCCGCATCCACGGCACGGTCGACCTCGGTACGGATGATGGGGTTCCCCCCAGCCGCAGCAGCATCTTTCAAAGGCTCAGCGCCCTGGTCCCGCAGCCAGCGGTCAACCTCCTCGGGATTGAGGGTGATCAAGGCCGAGATGAATGGCCTGCGGTCCCCGATGACCATACAGTGGCTGATGATGGGCGAACGTTCAACGGCCGTCTCCAGCAACACCGGCGAGATGTTCTTGCCACCAGCAGTAATGATGATTTCCTTGCGCCGGCCAGTCAACCGAACGAACCCGTCCTCGTCCAGACTGCCCAGATCGCCGGTCAGCAGCCAACCGTCGCGAATCTGCCTGGTGGTGATTTCGGGATGGTTGTGGTAGCCCATGCAGACGTCGGGGCCCTTGACGCATAGCTGGTCCTCCTGGTCGATGCCCACGGTGATGCCGGGCATGGGCAGACCGATGGTGCCCAGCCGGTAGCCCTTGGTGGGGTTGACCGTCACCGGACCCATGGTCTCGGTCATGCCGTAGCCCTCCAGCAAGGGCAGGCCTATGCCATTGAAGAAGTCCGCAATGTCCCTGTCCAGAGGGGCTCCGCCCGAAATGGCATACTTGACCCGGCCACCCAGGGCCTCCAGGATGGGATCGTAGACAGTGCCCGTATACATGAGGTGCTTGGTCTTCAGCGACACAGGAACTCGGCTGCCGGTCTGCTGATGACGGGACCACTGCCTGGCCACACCTGCAGCATTCAGGAAAATTCTGCCCCTGGCGCCTGTGCCGGCTCGCTGGGATGCGGCGTTGTAGATCTTCTCGAAGATTCGCGGCACAGCCAGGATGAAAGTGGGTTTGAAGGTCTGCATGTCCTGGAGCAGATTGCGGATGGACCCGGTAAGCCCCAAGGTGAGGTCCGTGGCGATGGCGAAGAACTGCAGGCAGCGGGCGAAGGCGTGAGCCAGGGGTAGGCAGAGCAGAAGCCGTCTGCCCTCGCCCAGGCAGATGTCAGGGACTGCCTGAGCACCCGATCGCACAGTGAAGACGATGTTGCTATGGCTGAGTTCAATGCCCTTGGGCTTGCCCGTGGAGCCTGAGGTGTAGACGATGGTAGCCAGGTCGGAGCCTTGCACCGAGTCGGTCCGGGCTTGGAAGTCCGCCTGGTCCACCGCCCGTCCATAGGCGGTCATGGTGGTCAGAGCTCCCCTGGTGATCACATAAAGGTCGTTCAGATAGGCGCATTGAGAACGAACCGCGTCCACCCGGGCTCTCATGTCGTCATCCTCCAGAAAGGCCATGCCGACATGGGAGTCGTTGAAGATGCGCCGGATCTGATCAGGCGAGTCTGTCTCGTAGACTGGCACCGTCACCGCTCCAATGGCGAGGATGGCCATGTCCAGAGCAGTCCACTCCCATCTGGTGTGCGAGACGATGGCCACCGAATCCCCCCGACCTATCCCCCGGGCCATAAGCCCCTTGGCCAGTCCGATCACACGATCCAGAAACTCACGGGCCGTGATGGTGCTCCACTCACGTCCGCTCCGGTATTCGATCAAAGGATCATCCCCCAGGCGCTCCACCCTGTCCTCAAGCAGGGAGAAGACGCTGGCATCAGCATCTATCGGCTCCTCAAGCGGACGCGTGAATTCTTGCTGCATGTTCTGCATGACCACTCCCTGCTGAAACGGCGTTGTGCTTAACGATTCTAACCGCTCCCCCGGGCTGGCGATATACCCGGTCTGTAAACGCGCGAGTCACCTGAGTGGCGCTGTCGCTTCTATAAGGGTTTGAGTCGAATCCGATGCCCTCCGACTTTGGCACCGGGATCCAGATAATGGCCTTGGTCGTTTTTCAGACCCCAGTGCAGACATTCCTGAGCACAGTGGTCGGAGGCCCCTTCTACCTTTCCCCAAATTGCCCCGGCCTGCAGCCAGGTCCCTGTTGGCAGAGAGCTCTGTGCAGGCTCATAGGTGGAGACCAGGTTGCCGTGATGTATGGAGACCACGTCCTTGCCTGCTACGGAACCCGCGAAGGCGAGGATGCCGTCTGCCGGAGCACGGATAATACTGCCTTGCTCCGCCGCCAGATCAATCCCTCGATGACCGCTCAGCCACGGACGGTCCGGAGGGTCAAAGGGACGTATAACCCTTGGGGCGGCCTTATGGGCGGGTAGAGGTTCAAGCGGCCACAGCCAGCCCCGGCGGCAGACTGAGGTCGATGAGGCAACTCGACCGTTCTGCACCGGAGCTGCAGCCGAAGGCAGAGCCCGCGCAGGCTGAGCCGTGACGGTTGCCGTAGGCCCAGCGGCCGACAGGACAAGTGCCAGGATCAACACCAGCAGCGTCCTGGGAAACCAGGGAGGCCGACAGCCAGAAGGCATGATGGGCATCCGGTTGGCAACTCGCCCTATGCCCTTGTTCTTATGGTCACGCGCACAGGCCATAGTCGCACCTTCGTTCCGTCATCATGGGTACCCGATTGAGCGCCCACCATCATGATGGATTGGATGCCGGAATCGCAGTGATCGAGCAGGAACATGTGGTCGAATATGCAGTCGTCCACAGCTCGCCCAGACAGGAACCTGACAGTGATTGTTCATGCAAGAGTACAAGGAATGAGAAAAAGACCTGTCAAACGCGTTGACTGAATCTTGCATTATGGAAATCGAGAACCTTTCTTACAAAAGCAGGTAAAGGCCAGACCAACCGTCGCTGAATGCAGATAGATCCTCATGTGCATCTCGTCTGATGCAAAATATACGAATGAGAAACTACTGCCAGGATACTAAAAAAGTTGGAGAACTAAAATCAACCAAGCACACAGATGGCCAGCCTCAAAGCAAATCCACTAGAAATTGCTTCAACAAACGATCTCATTTCTGGTGGCTTTTAAATCACATTCAAAGGTCGGGCCCCCACTGCTCTGTTAGTTGCAGCTATTGCTACAGTATGTTTTTCTGTCGGGAACGCCAGGGTTGAATCTCTCTCAACGAGTCGGAAATCAGTCACAAAGGTCCTGGATTTGCCCTTGTACCCATGGATGCGCTCAATCAACATATCAATAGCATGCTCAACGTAGTCATTCAGGCATGGATCAATGGTCGTTAGTGATGGAGTCGAATAGGACGACTCCGGCACATCGTCGAATCCCACGACTTGGACATCTTCAGGGATACGGATTCCCTCGTTCTGCAAACCATGCAAGGCACCCAGTGCCATAGCATCAGTCAGGCAAATAATCGCATCCGGGCGTATACCTCTGGACAACATTTGTGTCACAGCCTGTACGCCACTGACTCCTTCCATCCAATCCTTCGGCAGAAGCATCCGCCAATCCACCGGCAGCCCCCGCTCTTCGAAGGCCTCTATATATCCCCTAATTCTCAGTTCCTGCAGGCCTTCGGTAGCGCACATGTATTCATTGCGCGTCTTTGACTTCTCCGGTGCACCGAAGACTGCTATATGACGACATCCCATATCCAGTAACCTGCCTGTGACATACCGAATGGCTCTCGTATTAGGCATAGTCACCCAGTCAACACGATCATAGGAGTTGTAATCACCGGCTAGAACGATCGGATAAGGCTGATCGAGGATGATGCCTCCGTTTTTTAAAGGCTGGTCCGAAAAAAGCAGCCACCCATCTGCTGACAGCTTTGTGATTTCGTCCATGATGACAGGCAGACCTGATCCGTCCGACCCGTATGTGCTAATTACTGTTCCGTATCCGTGTTTTCGTGATATGTCTATGACTTTATCTGCCAAATAAGGGGCGAATGGCTGCGAAAAATCGAAAATCCCCAGGCCTATAAGCTTGGTGGCACCCGTTTTTAATGAACGGGCCGATACATTGATCATGTAGCCAAGTTCACGAATGGAGTCCTGCACGCGTTTTCTGGTGGAATCACGCATGCTGCCTGTACCGTTGATGACATTGGACACTGTTTTGATGGAAACACCAGAATGCCTGGCTACATCCTTGATAGTCACTCTGGTTGTCAATAGAGCCCCTTACCAATCGGCAATTACATATATTCCGAATTCGCGCAACTCCACATAGTGGACTTATGCGAATTCGGAATACGTAACAACAATTCTATTTTCAGTTTATCTCAACAAAGAAGATACAGCCTAAACACCAGGCCCTTCCTTGAATCATGATTTGACCGATCCGGCCGTCAATCCTCCTACCCAGTACCTTTGCAGGAAGAGGAAAGCCAAGACCATGGGAATAATCGAGATGAAGGCTCCTGAAGTCACCAGATTCCAGACCTGTTCTGATGCTGCTCCGGCCTGGGATTTTGTCTGCCATTGGGTCAGTCCTACCGTGATCGGGAACAACTTTGGATTAGTGAGAACAACTTGGGGTAGGAAGAAGTTGTTCCAGGCACCCACGACGGACAGCAGAAAGACTGTAGTAATTGCTGGGATCATAATGGGCAGAGAAACTTGTGTGAAAGTTCTCAACTCGCCTGCCCCATCAACTCGAGCCGCCTCGATCATTTCATCGGGTAGGGATTGCATGCAGTAGATCCTCATCAGGTAAACACCCATCGGATTAAGCAGGGACGGCAAAAGCACAGCCCAAATGGTGTTGGTCATACCAATGTCAGACATCAGCAGGAACGTGGGTATCACCAAGGCTGTCGAAGGAATCATCAAAGCGCCGAGAACGATGTTGAAGTATAGATTTCGTCCACGGAATCTGAACTTGGAAAAACCATACCCGGCCATAACCGCCACTACCGTGGCGCCGAATCCTCCTACAAGAGCATAAAGGAAGGAGTTGAAAATCCAGCGCCAGTAAATGCCATCCTGATAGGTCGTAAGCTGGCTGATGTTCTTCCACAGGTCAAAATTCTTGTCGAACCACATAGAGCCATGGGCGCCGAAGAACAATCCAGAGTTCGACTTTGTAGAGGCAACGATCAGCCACCATACAGGCAGGAGGAAATAGACCATGGCCAATATCAGTACTACATACACAAAAACGCTGGTATTCCCCTGGACGCGCTTGGCACTTCTGCGAACGCCACTTGTTCTTGTGGCTGACATGTCAGTCCTCCAATCCAGACTGATGACGAGTCAGTCTCATGAACAAAACGCTGAATATCACTACGACCAATCCCAGAGCAAACGAAACCGTGGCAGAGTAATTAGTCTGGTTGTAATTGAAAGCAAGAGCTTGCGCATACATATTGGGCGTATACTCCGGCGGTATTACCGTTGGCGCCTGATTGCGCAGAATGGTGGGTTCGGTATAGAACTGCAAGGTGCCGATAAGGGAAAAGATGGTCACCATGACCAACGATCCTGACACCATCGGAACCTTGATTCTTGTAGCGATCTTCAGTTCAGAAGCCCCATCTATTCTGGCCGACTCATAAAGCTCATGCGGAATGGACTGCAAGGCCGAGTACAGAATTACCATGTAGTACCCCGTCCATTGCCAAGTCACGACATTGACCAATGAACCGAAGATGCCATTGGCGGTGAGGAATCCAGGAGTCTGCATTCCGAACAGCCCAAATATGGTAGTAAACGGACCCATATTCTTGGAGTACATAAATCCCCACATCAAGGCACCAATAACACCAGGAATCGCATAGGGCAGGAAGATAACCAGGCGAGAGACCGAAGCAAACCTGTTTTTAAAAGAGTCCAGGAGCAGCGCGAATATCAGCGCCAGACCCAATTGGATCGGAACCATGACAACGGTGTAGAGAATGACGCGCCCCATACCGACCAGGAATATCGAGTCAGTAAAAACGCGCTGATAATTGGCGAACCCCGAGAAGGACTCCCCGTTGACCTGTGTATAAGTAAACAATGATACATAGAATGCGTAAGCAAGCGGTATCACAAGAAACAGCAGAAAGATGACCCCAAAGGGAGCCGTGAAGAACCATCCCCACATTGCCCTATGACTGTTGCCGACATTGGCTTTCGTCTTTCTCGGCTTGACCATTGCGTTCGAAGCCATTTCAGAACCTCCTAAAAAGGAGGGACACCGATTACGACATCCCTCCAATTAAAATGAGCAGTCACTCTATGGTGAAACCTTGCTGCTTGGCATAATTGTTCAGCTTGGTTTCCAGAGCCTTCAGGGTCTCCTCGCAATCATTGCCTTTCTTGACAATTGCAGAGAAGGACTTGGTCTGTTCGTCATAGGCATAAGTCTGGAAGGGCAGGAACTCGTCGCCTTTCCAAGCATTAGCCACTGGAATAGTGACTTCATTAGGCTTTTGGTTGCCCAAAAATGGCTCTTGCATGTTCTTGAAAGCGTCCGATGCGAGCTGCTTCTTCCAAGATGGGAACAATGCGCCATCGGTGACACCGATATGCTGTGCTGTATCTGAGTCGAACAGATCGTGAGCAACATTGGCCGCTGCTTTGGTGTCTTTTGCTTGATCAGTTACAGCCCAAGCGGATCCTCCCTGGTTGACCTGAGGCGTGGAGTCATCCCAAACCGGTGCCTTATAGATCCTGAAATTCCCGCTTGAAGAATTGTCCAAGCCCTTGATGTAACCAGTCAGCCAGGAAGCCTGAACATAGGCGGCATACTTGCCGGAAATCATATTGTTGTTCCAGTCGGTCGTATTGGCGTCCGTGGTGTCGACCAGGCCCTCTTTGACCAGGTTCTGCCAGTACTTTAGAACCTTCTGCACGCCTGGGGCATCCAATTTAATGCCTACCTTGTCAGGCGTCTTTGACGAATACTTGTACACTTTCTCTCCAGCCTGAGCAAAGAGCGCAGGATTGACAGCAGTGCCGTTAGGAGCCCAATCGCTCAGGAATCCGTCGAAACCGGCGGCTTTAAGATCCTTGCCTGCCTGCTCGAATTCCTTCCAGGTGGTTGGAACTTTGACGTGGTATTTATCGAAGATGTCCTGACGCACATACATGACGAAGGGGCCAAGATCGACAGGAACGCCATAAACGGAGTTGCCGCCGCCCATGCTCACGCTCTTCCAGGCGCCTTCCGTGTACTCCTGCCTGTGATCATTCATGCCATACTTGCTAAGGTCAACCAGATGCTTCTGAACCCCCGCGACGAATTGCGGCATTGCTTCATATTCAAGCTGGATGATGTCAGGACCGCCGGACTTGGCCTTTATAGCATTATTGAATTTGGTGTATTCAGGACTTCCCTGTCCAGCGTTCGTCCAGCACACTTGAATATCATCGTGGTTCTCGTTGTAGTCATCGACTACTTTCTGAATGGCTGGATACCAGGCCCACACGGTGACCTTTTCTGCATTCGGCTTCTTAACCTTGTTCTGGCATTGTGCATTGGCATTCGCAGTTTTATCGCTGTGCTCAGCCTGACTTTCACTCTTGGCTCCTCCGCGGCCGCCACAGGCAGCCATGGAAATCGCCAAGACTCCCGAAAGCGCGGCTGCGATGATTCTCACAGTTCTCCTCATTATTTCTCCTTTGAATATATGTGGAAATGAATATATATGGAAAGCAACAATTTGCAATTATCAATCTATGTGAATAGCCGTCCACGAAACCGGAGGAAGCATGATACTCAGTTTGCCGTTCTCAAGGGTAAAGTCTTTACGCGTCCGCAAACAGACACGCTCGGGATCCCCAAGCGTATTGCGAGCAGCGATATCTTCATCATGGAGGCTCTGAACAACCACTTTCTCAGCTTTATAGAGTCCGGAAAGGTCGGAGCAATACTCCACGCTCCGATCAAGGCTGCGGTTGACAACGAAAACTGTCAGCGAACCATCGGCTCCTCTGACCACCACAGAGTCCGTCATCGGCACATCGCCATATTGACTGGTTTTGCATGCGTCAGAATCTTCCTGAGAGGGCAGCACACTGCCACCCTTTGCGTATTTGGCAGTCAGGGCAAACGGGAAGAAAATGGTTTGTCTCCAAGCAGGACCACCGGGCTCTGTCATGATTGGAGCAATGACGTTGACCAGCTGAGCCAGACTGGCGGCATGAACGACATCGGCATTTCTGAGCAGGGTGATCAGCAGGTCGCCAAACACCACTGCATCAGCAACCGAATATATATCTTCCAGAAGTCTGGAACCTTGAGGCCAGTTGCCTATACCTACTGGAGACTTACTCGGTTCCGCATCCTGATACCAAACATTCCATTCATCGAAAGATATATAGACCTTGTGCTTGCTCTTAAGTCTGCCACGAACCGCCGCTATGACTGAGGCTACATCGCGGATGAACCCATCCATATCGACGCCGGAAGCCAAGAAGCTGGCCATATCGCGATTGTGCGGCTCATAATACGCGTGGCAGGAAATGAAATTAATCTGATCGTAGGCTTCCTCCAGTACAGTGCGTTCCCATTCACCAAAGGTAGGCATACTGTGCGAAGAAGAGCCGCAGGCCACCAACTCTAGATCGGGGTCGACCATGCGCATCGCTGTTGCAGTCTGAGTAACCAGTCTGGCGTATTCATGGGCGGTCTTGTGACCGATCTGCCAAGTACCATCCATTTCATTGCCTAAGCACCACATCCGAATTCCGAACGGCTGCTCACGGCCATTACGTCGACGCGTGTCGGACAAAGCCGTGCCATAAGGAACATTGGCGTATTCAAGTAGATCAAGCGCCTCTTGAATACCCCGTGTACCAAGATTGACTGCCTCCATGAGCTCGTTGCCGCCCAGCTCGTCCAGCCAATCCGCCATCTCATGAAGACCGAATTCATTGCTTTCGCCCGAATGCCAGGCCAGATCAATGCGCTTAGGACGTTCAGAACGCGGTCCGACACCATCCTCCCAGCGATAGCCGGATACAAAATTCCCGCCGGGATAGCGGATAGCAGTGACGCCAAGCTCCTTTACCAAATCAATGACATCCTGTCTGAATCCCGCCTTGTCTGCAGTCGGATGATCAGGTTCGTAGATGCCTGTATAGATACCACGACCCAGATGCTCGACAAACGAGCCGAAAACGCGTTCATTGATGGGAATGGGCCTTGTCCGCGTGTCCAGAATCAGATGCGCTTTTCCAGGCTTTGATTGCTTCCGTTCTTCCATGGATCTGGTCTCCTTTCCCCTGCCTTTTGAATCCATCAGCAGTGCAGGGTGTCACCTTTTGAGTACAACGTTGTTTTCACTACGAAATATGCATAAGAACCATTTCTTTGCCTCGCCTTTTTCGTGCAGCCCTGCACATCACTGACTATACTATACAACAAAAAGAAAGGGCCGAATCAACAATACATACAACGTTGTTCTAATTTGACTGAAAAGACGCGCAACACGCATTCGCAGCAACACGATGTCTTAGGGATTTGTAGGGTCTTATGACTGGCATATATAGGCACAGCCCAAAGCCGACTTTCTGCACACGGGGTCAAAGAAAACACATAGAGAGACAGAGCCTCAACCATCTCCTATCAGCCACTCAGTCGAAACTAATAGACTGGCCCATTGCAAGGCAGACCTCTTCACCGCGGATAGCACCGATAGGGCTCACATAAAGAAAACCGCCGGAGAACCGGCGGTTGAGAGCTCCCGCAGCTGGGCTTGAACCAGCGACATTTCGATTAACAGTCGAACGCTCTGCCAACTGAGCTATGCGGGAATGTCCCGTTCAACTCTCGCTGAACACAATTACCATACTATAGTCAGGACCTCCGTATCCGACAAATTGGCGTGTCGATTACATGAGGATCCTGTCCATGGGCATGGCTGAATCAATGGAGAAGTCAGGTGCAGAGGGGGCCAGGCCAGCCTGAACCAGATTGACACCCAGCATGGCCACCATGGCACCGTTGTCCGTGCACAGGTTGATCTTCGGAATGCGGATCTTGATGCCCTCCTGGTCGCCGAACTCCTGAAGCTTGCCGCGCAGCTGAGAATTGGCTGAGAACCCGCCGCCGACAATCAAGGTATCCGTGTCGAACCTGTGGCAGGCGGCCATGGCCTTACGGGATAGGACAGTGGCCACGGAATCCGCCAGGGAGGCGCAGACATCTTCCACGGGAATGTCGAGCCCCGCCTGCTGTCTGCGTTCGACCCATCGAGCCACGGCGGTCTTGACCCCGGAGAAGCTGAAGTCGTAAGGATGTTCGATCCCGGCCCGACCCTTGGTCAGCCCCTGGGGCACGGCGATGGCGTGAGGGTCGCCCAGACGGGCATGGCGGTCGATGTGGGGACCTCCAGGATAGGGGAAGCCAAGCAGGCGTGCAATCTTGTCGAAGCACTCCCCTGCCGCGTCGTCCAGGGTGGTGCCCACCACCTGAACCGATCGCGCCAGGTCATCCACATGCAGCAGCGAGGTGTGGCCGCCTGAGACGATCAGGGCCAGGGCATTCTGAGGGAAGGGACCGAACTGGAGCTGAGTGACCGCTATGTGTCCGATGACATGGTTGATGCCGTACAAGGGTTTTTTCGCCGCCCAAGCCAGCGCCTTGGCACCGGAAACGCCTACGGCCAGGCAACCAGCCAGTCCCGGGCCAGCTGAGACCGCTATGGCATCCACCTGAGACAGATCCATATCCGCATCCTTCAGGGCCTTGGAGACTACCGGTACAAAGGATTCAGCATGTGCTCGCGAAGCGATCTCAGGGATGACGCCCCCATAGCGGGCATGCTCGTTCATGGAGGATGCCACCACGTTGGACAGCAGCCTGTTGCCCTGAACCAGGGCGGCCGCTGTCTCATCGCAGGTGGATTCGATGCCAAGCACCAGAGGCTCACTCATGGTCAATAATCCTTTCCTGTCCTTCTGAAAGCTCGCTTCCGACAGAACCCACCGGACCAGGCCCGGCCGAGCTTAAAGGTCTGGTCATCGCCCAGGCATCCACGCCTTCAGGCTGATAATAGCCTTTGCATAAGCCCGTCTGTGAGAAGCCGAAGTCCTCATATAGGTGAATGGCCGCGCGGTTGTCTACCCGCACCTCAAGGTTCATGCGCTGCAGACCCTGGCGATCGGCTCCAGCAATCAGCTTGGCCAGCAGGGATCCTGCAATGCCGCGATTCCGGGCTTCCGGCAGCACCCCGATGGTCATCAGCTCGGCATCCCGTTCGCCAGGCCAATACCCTCCGTAGCCTAGGATGGCGCCCTGATCTTCCCATACCAGGTAGGTGCGCGAGGGCGCAGACAACTCAAACCACAGCGCCTGCCGACTCCAGGCCTCATCATCGAAGACGCGCGCCTCCAGGTCGACCAGCTGGTCCAGGTCCTCCAAGGCCGCCCTGCGAATCATGACTGAACTGCTACGTGCTTAAGCGGATTGGGCACCGAGACGTCCGGTCGACGAAGGTAAAGCGGCTCCACGGGGTCGATCAGTCCCTGCTGGGCACGTCGGCATGCACAAGCCGCCATCAGACCTGTCCCCCGATTCCTATCCTCCAGGAAGGATCCTTCGTCCAGCACCACCCGTATATCCGGATGCTTGCCCAGACGCTCCCACTGGTCAGCGTAGCGACCGGCTCCGTGGCCGCTAATGACCAGAGTGGCAGGGCCCTGGTCAAGGGACTCCCGCTCTTCTGTGATGGCCGTAATTGTCTCACAGATAGCTGCTGGATAGTCGATGCTCATTTCGATCAGTGGTCGGGCCGGGGCTTCCGGGTCTCCAAAGTCATCAAAGAGACGGTAGTAGAGCTGCCGACGTCGAGCATCGTTGACAGCCAGAACCAGGAGCCGGGTATGGTCTTTGACCTGCTGCTTGAACCGGCTATAGGCATAGCGGGCCTGCGGCTCCAGGATGTCCTGTCCCAGCAGACGGGCGCCGGTGGCAAACGCCAGGGCTTTGGCGGTGACAATGCCTGACCGCAGACCGGTGAAAGGCGCAGGGCCCAGTCCCACCACGATGGTCTTCAAATCGTCTGCAGACAGCCCGGCCTGATCCATGACCTTGGCGATATTGACCTGGAGGCGTTCCACGTGCGAGCGCGAGTCGGTTTCGATGCAAGGCTCCCGTTCGGGCAGCCCAACAGTCGAGCCATATGAGGTATCGATCACCAAAAGGGGCGTATCGGTCCCGCTCATGCAGTCATCGCCTTTCTCATCTTCTCCAGTCTGGTGGCCCATGAAGGACCCACCCCACGCAGACGTACCATACGCTGACCCTGGGAGCTGGGTGGCGCGTCAAGATCTTCCCGGGGATCCACAGGTCGGTCGATGGTTACTTCCAGGCGTTGATCGGCCAGGGCAGAGGCCATCTGCTCGCCCCATTCCATCAGGATGATGGTCCTTTGGCCCGGGTCTTCCAATTCCTCATCCAGACCAAGGGACTCCAGCTCGTCAAGGAGCCGATCCACAGCATCCTCACCGGGCAGATAGCCCTGCCCTCCCAACCGATAGGCATCCACGTGGATCAGGGTGACCGGCGAGCCGTCTGACAAATGGCCATGCAACTCTCTTGCGATGGTAAACGTGGGAGAGACCACAGGGCCGTCCACTCCGAGTCCGATGCCCAGCCCCTGGGCCAGCGTGGTCTTGCCCGCCCCCAAGGGTCCAGACAGGAGGATCACGTCCCCGCCATGTAGGCACGAGGCCAGACTTCTGCCCAGACGTTGCATGTCCTCGTCCGTGGGAACGACCAGTTCAAATCCATCCTGTGGCCCGGTGCTGCCCTGCAGTCTCATGCCAATGTCCTTCCCTTGGCGGCAATCAACTCCACTGCCCGTTCCAGAGCATAGCGGGCATCTCCGCTGCTGGTTTTGCTGATCTCATCAGCCTGGGCCAAGGCCTCGATGCAGACCGCCAGACCGGAGGAGGTCCATCCACGCAGCTGCCTCTTGGCCTCCCGCAACTGCCAGTAGGCGGCCTTGGCCTCGGCTGTGATGATGGATCCCGACTCGATGGCCGCCTCCTTGCCCAGCGTGCGCAGCTTCAGGGCCAATACTCCGATAAGGGATACTGGTTCGTTACCCTGCTCCAGAGCTGAGCGCAAGGCGACGACAGCTTGTGCAGGCCTGCCAGCAAGAGCCCTGTCCGCCACGGCGAATCCAGATACAGCAGGGTTATCAGTCAAATACCGGTTGACGATCTCCAAGGTCATGGGATCCTGGTCAAAATCGAAGCAGAGCTGGGAACACATGGCGGCCAGTTCCGGAATGCGCTCGCCCAGGACATCCACCAGGCGCTGGGCCGCCCGTGGCTGAATGCGACGCTGGTGGGCCTTGAATTGCCCATAAACGAAGTCGACCTTGTCGTCGAACTTCTTCAGATCCGGTATATGCTCTATGACTGCTCCGGCCTGTGCCATCTGGTCCAGAAGCCTGCGACCCCGGTTGCCCCCGTCATGGCGCGCGATGACAATGCTGGATTCGGATTCTGCGGGCTCGCGGCAGAAATCCACTAAGGCCTGGGCCAAGGCCTCATCGGCCGCCTGCAGATCATCCAGAAGGACCACGGCTGTCTGGCTGAGCAGGGAGGGGCCAACCGCCTCTTGAAAGGTGTAAGCGTCGCAGTCTGCCGCATCCATCTCTATGTATTCGCTGTCCGGATGAGCGGCACATGCCTGTGCGCACAGCTCCTTGACGCGCTGCCCGTTGAAGAAGGGATCGCCGCCGACCACCAGATGGACGGAAGGGTTCTCCTGCTGAGCTTTGGTCATGACTCAAATCTCCCTTCATCACTGGACATTAACCTCGGTCGTTTTCTGAAGACCAACTGGGCTAGAAGGCCATTGGTCTGCCGCAGCCAGCCCTTGAGCGACCCCCAAGCCGATGGCCGAAAGGGGACCCCCGAATCCTCGTCTGTCACAGCCGACCATGAATGGTCCCGCATCTGGGCGCGGATGAGTCGAATCAGCCGATGATCGATCACAGCCATGAGACCCAGACCAAGCAGGCAGGCACTGCCAACTGGCCCAGGCGGCCAGGCCGCTGGAGCAGCCGCCTCACCCAGCCACGTGGCGGCAAAAGCCATGACTGCAGTACCCAGGGAGGTCAGTCGGGCCAGCAAGAGCCCCAATGGGGGCCAGAGCCAGGAGGTGAGCAGGGACAGCAGACCGGTCACAGTCGCAGCGTCGACCACAGGAGTGACCAGCAGGTTGGCCAGTGGGGCCAGCAGAGGCAGTCCGGGACTCATCAGCACCTGCACGGGAAGAGTCCCAGCCTGAGCGCACAGGGTCGTGGCCAATGGACGTGCCAGCAATGCCGGAAGATGGTCTTCAAGGAGGGCCGTCAACCACCGGTTGCCCAGGCCGATGCCCAGCACGGCACCACAGGAGAGCGCAAAGCCGAAGCTTGCAGCCATGGAAGGCCGCAGAATTAGTACCAGCAGGACGCACCAGGACAGCGTGTTCAACGACTGGGCAGGCCTGCAAGCAGCCAGAGCCAATGCCGAAAGGAGCCCCATAGCCTGAGCTCGCAAGACTGAATCCCCGGGGACCATCAGCATACCCAGACCCAGATAGGCTACAGACAAAACCAAGGCCATCAGCAAGGGCGGCGAGCGCAGGGCCCGCATGATCAAAACCAGCAACGAGGCCAGGATCATAAAGTGCCCGCCGGAGACAGCCATTAGATGAAGGATGCCCGATGTCCGGAAATCCTGGGTCAGACGGGCGACATAGGCGGGTTCCACTGCCGGCCTGCCCAGCGAACCACCCGACCCGGGCAGGGCCTGGTTACCCAGGATGCCCATGGTCAATCCCGGTACCAGGATCCGCCCCTGGTCGTCCAGCCTGCTGGTCTGTTCGAGAAAGGCTCCTTGCATGCGAGCGATCAATCGCCTACAAAGTCCTGGCGGTCTGACCTCTTTTATGCGGCTTTCCACAGCCAGCCAAGGCATAGGGCGGCCGTAAGCGGAGCGCTCCAAGAGACCTCGTGCGCGATACTGTCCGCCCTGCCGCAGCAGGCATGACCGGCCACGGCCAAAGAGCAAGATCCGTTCATCAGAGGGCATGCGCACCCTAGCCACAGTCACCCATTGCAACTTGAGTTCCGCCTGGCAGTCCCAGCCTCGACGAGAGGATGAGCTCATAAGTCCCACACCTTTGCCACGCACTTCGGCCAGCGCCTTCCCCTGACGGATCTGACGGGCTGCCGGCCCGCCACGCACTGTCTCATGACCAACTGCGGCGGCAGTTGCCGCAGCCAAAGCTACTGCAGCCAGTACGGCCACCATCGGTAGCCTCCGAGGACCAAACCAAGCGGACGTCAACGTTGACGAGACAGAAATAGACATAGAAGAAGAGCGGAACGAGGAGGATCTATGAGCGGAATAGCGCCTGAGGACAGCATACAAGCGATGATCTGAAAACCGGCGCAACCAATGAAACCGACTATTCCAATGAGTCGCGTTCACATGACTGGTGTTCCTGGTGTCCAAATAGCCGGTGTCTATAGTGTTCGTAGTATCCACGCAGGGTGTATGCCTATGGTCTTTGCTCCAACGACTTTTGCCCCAATTATTCCTGTTCCCAAGACGCGTGCACACTCGGGGCAGATGGTTCCGTCTCCATGAGCGATGGAGCCGACGAAATACCCGACTCCTGCAATCGGGGTCCTCTGCGGCGACCAAGCGGACGAATTTGGTGGCAAGCAGGAGCATTGTAAGGAGTAATGGAAGAGCCAGGACGAGCGGCATCAGCCAGACCGTCGTACCCATGCCTCCACCGGCCATGCCGCCTCTGGATTCCCCCACGGACTTGGCCCAGTCGCCGCCCTTGGCTGATCCTGCCGCCGATCCGCCCATGCTCCGGTCCAGCAGCCAAGGGACCAGCAGGGCAACCGCCCAAGCCAGACAAGCAGCAGGTAGCATCCGAAGATTGCGGCTGCCGTTCTCCCGGTCAGTTGCATCGTAGACCCCATCGTGAACTCTTGAATGACCTGCTATCATTGCGCCACCAGATATGGGCGTAATCGGGCCAGGGTCTTGGCGCCGATGCCAGAAACATCCAGAAGCTGGTCTACTGAGGTGTAGCGGCCGCCAATGGCGCGCCGATGCTCCAGTATTTTTGCTGCCGTGACCGGACCGATCCCTTTGACGTTTTCCAGATCCTGTTGGCTGGCGGCATTGATGTTCACACGTCCTGCCTGATCGACCTTCCCCGTGCCGGCACTTGAGGCCGCGACTGCAGGGGCATTGTCGACTCTGTCAGCATCTTGGGCGGATCCTGAGACTGGATCAGCCTGCTCGCCGCCTACCTCACCCTGAGTATCACGGCTGCGGTCTTTTCCAGAAGCATGCTTGCCTCGATGTGCCGCACTGTTTGCATCACCGTTCACCTGAGCCGACGACCTAGTCCCAGATTCATCTACTCCCCCAGCCAGCACCCGTCCCTGCTGGGCAAGCAGGGTCAGACTGACCGCGAGGGCCGCCACCAGAATGAGGATGGCTGTCAAGGCCTGAAGCGGCGTAAACGACCAGACGGGCCTATCCCGTCGAACCTGGGAGTTGGCCTTGCCTTCGGCTGACCGCTCCGACCGAATTGATTGATTCAAGGCCAGAGCCTGCAGGGGCGGCGCCGGCGGCTGGGTGATGTTGATGCTCATGGGCCCAGCATGGCATGAAAAGCCCCCCGATATGTGGCCGAGGGGCTATGTGGTCGAAAATCATCGCCTGTCCACAGCCTGGCTGCGGGCAACGCAGAATCAGGCTGGCACGACCGAAACGATCTTGGGCGCCTTGACGATGACCTTCCGCGGCTCCTTGCCGCCCAGCCGCTCCTGAACGGCGGGCAGGGACAAGGCCAAGGTCTTGAGCTGGTCGGGCGCGATGTCGGGGCTGACCTGCAGCTTGCCGCGGACCTTGCCCTTGACCTGGACCACGGCAGTGACTGTGTCCTCGCCAAGATAGCGCTCATCCCAGGTCGGCCAGTGGGCATGCGCCAGGGACTCCTTGTGACCCAGCCGGCTCCAGAGCTCCTCGCAGATATGGGGGGCGATGGGAGAGAGCATGAGCACCAGTGGCTCAATGGCTGCCCTGGGCGTCGGATTTAGCCCGGTCAGATGGTTGTTGAGCACGATCATCCTGGCAATGGCCGTGTTGGGCCGCATGGCCTCCATCTCCACCGTTACATCATGGATGGTGGTGTTGAGCAGCTTCAGGGTTTTCTGGTCGGGCTCTCCCTCGTCCAGAACCACTTCGCCGGTCTGCTCGTCCACCACATTGCGCCAAAGCCGTTGCAGGAAGCGCATGCCGCCCACCACGTTGCGTGTGTTCCAGGGCCTGGACTCGTCTAATGGGCCCATGCTCATCTCGTAAAGGCGGAAGGTGTCAGCCCCATAGGTGCGATACATGTCATCAGGGGTGATGATGTTCTTGAGGCTCTTGCCCATCTTGCCGAACTCGCGGTTGACCGGCTGCCCCTGCCAGGAGTAGCTGACCTTGCCGCCCTCCTCATGTTCTTCTACCTCGGCGGCCGGCACGTATTGGCCGCGCCGGTCCGTGTAGGCGTAGGCCTGGATCATCCCCTGGTTGAAGAGCTTGTGGAAGGGCTCCTTGGACGAGACGTATCCCAGATCGTAGAGGACCTTGTGCCAGAAGCGGGCATAGAGCAGGTGCAGGACCGCGTGCTCCACGCCGCCCACATAGAGGTCAACTCCGCCTGACTCTCCGGCCGTAGAGTTATGCTTGGGGCCCAGCCAGTAGTCGTATTCCTCCGGATCGACCATATGCTGATCGTCCTTAGGGTCGATGTAGCGCATGTAGTACCAGCAAGAACCAGCCCAGTTGGGCATGGTGTTGGTGTCCCTGTGGTAGACCTTGGGGCCGTCGCCCAGATCCAGGGTTACATTCACCCAGTCCTGGTTGCGGCTCAGTGGTGCCTCGGGGCTGGACTGGGCATCTTCGGGATCAAATGTCTTGGGCGAGTAGTCGGGCACATCCGGCAGGGCCACCGGCAGCTGGTCGTCAGGCAGCAGGTGGGGCAGGCCCTGGTCGTCATAGACCACCGGGAAGGGCTCGCCCCAATAGCGCTGCCTGGAGAAGAGCCAGTCACGCAGCCGGTAGGAGACCGTCCCATGGCCCACACCGGCCGACTCCAGCCATTCGGTTACCTTCTCGATGGCCTGATCAACCCGCAAGCCGTCCAAGCTGAGCTGGTCGCCAGCAGCCTGTGTGGCCCGGACCGAAGAGTTGACCACAATGCCGTCGTGAGAGACGAAAGGCGCCTTGCCTCGATAGCCATCCAGCGTCTGACCGGATTCAGGCAGCGGACTGACTGTATAGACGACGGGAAGACCGTACTTAACGGCGAAGTCATAATCGCGCTGATCGCCACCAGGCACAGCCATGATGGCTCCGGTGCCATAGTCCATCAGCACGTAGTCGGCAGTGAAGATGGGCAGCTTGGCCCCGGTAATGGGGTTGACCGCGTACAGGCCGGTAAAGAGGCCGGTCTTGGCTCCGCCTTCATCCACGCGATCCTTGGCGGTCTTAGCCTCGGCGGCCCTGCGATAGGCCTGCACGCCTTCCGCAGGATTGGCATAGCCGCCCTTCCACTGCTCAGGCACGTCCTCAGACCACTCCTGGGGCAGGTGCTGCAGCAGGTCATGCTCGGGCGAGACTACAGCGAAGGTGGCGCCAAAAAGCGTGTCGGGACGGGTGGTGTAAACCTCCATGATCTGATCGCCGTCAGGGCTGGGCACGGTGAAGTCCACTGATGCCCCGTGCGACTCCCCGATCCAATTGCGCTGCATGAGCTTGACCTTTTCCGGCCAGTCCAGAATGTCCAGATCCTCCAGAAGCCGGTGACCATAGGCGGTGATGCGCATGGACCACTGCTTGAGCTCACGCTGGTAGACCGGGTAGTTGCCGCGCTCGGAGCGCCCCTCCGCAGTCACCTCCTCGTTGGCCAAGACCGTGCCCAGTCCGGGGCACCAGTTGACCGGCGAGCGCGAGATGTAGGTCAGGCGGAAGTCGTTGAGCACCTCGGAGCGCTCAGCCTCGTCCAGGTCATCCCAGGAGGCATCAGCATGGCCAGGGATGGGCCTGCTCCCGGACTTGAAAGCCTCGACCAACTCGCTGATAGGCCTGGCCGAGCCCGTCCCCCCGTCCGCACGACGGTAGTCAGGGTCGTACCAGGACTCGTAGATGCGCGAGAAAATCCACTGGGTCCAGCGCACGTAGTCGGTATCGATGGTGGCGAAGGAGCGGCGGTCGTCGAAGCTGAGTCCCAGCCTGTGCAGCTGCCAGCGCATGTTGGCGATGTTCTGTTCGGTGGTGACCCGGGGGTGCTGGCCGGTCTGGACTGCATACTGCTCGGCGGGCAGGCCGAAGGCGTCGTAGCCCATGGCGTGCAGGACGTTCTCGCCCTTCATCCGGTGGTAACGACTGACCACGTCGGTGGCGATGTAGCCCAGGGGGTGGCCCACATGCAGGCCCTTGCCTGAAGGATAGGGGAACATGTCGATGACGAAGTAGGGACTGCGGCCTTCAGCGTGCTCCCCTTGGGCATCTGTCAAGTCGCCCTTGGTGTTGGCGGCCCAGAAGGTGCCCTCCTTGTCCCAGCGCTGCTGCCAGTGCTCCTCGATGGTTTGCGCCATGGCGGCATCGTAGCGGAATTGAGGCTGATCGGATTCCTGGGTCTGCTGATGATCCCTGTCTTCATTCGCGTTCATAAGGTGAATTATCGCCATTCACATGGACACGGCCGGGCCAGTGTCCAACATCCGTCGTCCTGGCGGGAGCCGTGCTCAGTGGTCGTCAGGCTGCAGGGCGCGAGCGGCGCCATTATTGGAGAAGCCGATTGACCTTGAGGCTCTACCCAGGGCGGCCCTGAAGGATCCGTCCCGCATCATCCTCTTCAGGGCCTGGTCAATGACGTTCACCAGTTCCGGATCCCCGTGGGGCACCCCGATGCCGTATCGTTCATGGGAGAAAGGCTTTCCCACTAGGCGCAGCTGACCGCCGCCGCGAACATGAGCCAACCCGGCCAGGACAAAGTCGTCGCCGCTGGCTGCATCGGTGTCCCCGCTGAGCAGGGCCGTGATGCACTCAGGGAACTCCTCCCGCTCCTGGACCAGGGCTTGGGGAGCCAGCGAGCGCACCAGAGCCCCGGAGGTGGACCCCGCTGCCACGCAGACCCGCTTTTGGGCCAAGTCATCCACCCCGGCGATGTCGCTCTGAGTGCGGCGAACCAGCAGGTCCTGCGCCGCAGCCAGGTAAGGCCCGGCGAAATCCACCAGCCTCTGCCGATCCTGGGTAATGGAATAGCCGGCCACGACCATGTCCACCTTGCCCTGTTCGAGCATGCGCTCGCGGTCCGCAGGCTTCACCTGGCGGAAAACAATCTGCGACTCGGCGTATCCCAGCTCGTGGACCACGTACTGGGCCACATCCACATCCAGACCCCGGTACTGGCCGGACTGGGCAAATCCAAGGCCGGGCTGGTCGAAGGAGATGCCCACGCTGATCTTGGGCCCGATGGAACCCGCCCGGTAGCGATCCTCCTGGCGGCCGCACCCGCTCAGAGGCACCGCCATGACCAGCGCCACCAGGGCCGCCGCAATTCTGCGTGCAAACATGACCGGGCCCCTACTTGAACATTCTCGAGCGCGTCAGGAACCAGGTCACCAAGGCGGTCAGCAGGCCTGACAAAATCACCACGACCGCGAAGCCCCAGGGTTTGTCGGTGAAGGGCATGCCGAACATGCCCTGGTTGAAGTTCATGCCATACATGGAGAAAATCAGCGTGGGCACCGACAGGCTGATGGAGATGATGGTGAAGATCCTCATCACATTGTTGACGTTGTTGGAGACGATGGAGGCAAAGGCGTCGGTCATGTTCGAAAGCACGCTTGAGTAAATGTTGGCCATCTCAATGGCCTGCTTGTTCTCGGTGATCACATCGCCCAGGAGGTCCTCGTCGTCCGGGTAGCGCTTGATCCTCTCCAACCCGGTCAGCTTCTCCAGGACGATCTCATTGGACTTGAGGCTGGTGGCGAAGTAGACCAAGGTCTTGTTGAGCTCCAGCAGCATGAGGATCTCTCGGTTCTGCATGGAGTGACGCAGCTTGAGCTCCAGCCGGTCCGACTCGCGGTCAATGATGCGCAGGTAGCGCAAGTAGAGGGTGGCGTTGCGGTAGAGGATCTGCAGGATGAAGCGGGACTTCATGAAAGTGTTGAAACCCCGGATGGTGCCTTCCATAAAGGGGTGGAGCAGGACGGTGTCCTGCATGCAGACGGTGACAATCAGATCCTCGGTGACGATGATGGACAAAGGAATGGTCTCGTAGTAGTCCCGGCCGTCGCGCTCCTCGGCCCGGGGAATGTCGACGATGACCATGGTGTACTCGTCTTCCACGTCCACACGCGAGCGCTCCTCATCGTCCAAGGGAGCGCGCAGGTCAGCCAAGTCTATGCCAGTAGCTTGGGAGACGTTGGCCAGCTCGACATCGGTAGGCGCCGATAAGCATATCCATGAGCCCTTGGAAGCCTTGCCGATCTGCTCGATCTGCCCGTTCATGGTGCTGAATACTCTCATCATCGCCATCACCGCCTCTCGTGCTCGAACCTGGCCGACGTGTCTGGCCGAACCGATAGTAGCAGATAACCAGTTATCGCCGTGTCCAATTCCGCAGGATAGTCCCTGGTCATCCCCGCCATGGCTTCAGGACGGCGGGTTGGATTTCGGAGGCATCGTAGCGAAAAATCCTAGTGCCGAAATGATGGACCAAAGAGCTCAGCCAGTCGTTTTCTATGGCATATTGGCCCAAATCATGCAAGAGCAAAGGAACGCCCCCGCTACCCCTTATGCCGGAGGCCATCTTAATGTGTCGAGAGGTGTCAAAGACGGCGATGTCACCCAACTACCAGTGATCAGTCGCCGCAGTGCCGTGCAAATATCGATGACGAGCGTAGGCCAGCATTCCATTTTTGCTGTCGTTTATGGCTCGCTCATATCCCTCGCTCCTTCCTTTCCTCCCAGAAATCGTATGAGTTCTGTACTCCCGATCAGTCATAGACCGATTGACATCGCTGACCGTCATGATGCCGGAGTCGTCTTTTGATGGAGCCAAAGCTGCTCCGCCTGGTCACAATACCAGGGTAAATCCTAAAGCGGCCATCCTCTTTGAATGTGTGACAAAAACGCCAGCGACCGTTCGCCCTCCTGCTCGGACATTAATCAGAACAAAGTGTCGCCACGGGACCGGCACACCGGGTATGCACGAACGACGCGTCAGCGGGGAACACGCCGCCCCGACGCGGCCTTGAGAATACAAGGGCTTGGTGTCTGAAGACACCGAGCCCGAGACCGCATAGAGCCTGAATCAAGAGAACACCCGCTACTGTCGATAAAAAATCAGCGGCAAAGATATTGTCTTTGATTACTAGTCGTCCTTATGCCTTCTCCCCCATAGATAGCCCAACAGGCTACCTACAAGTGTCGTGATGACGATAATCCAACCCAAGTTAATTCCCTTTTATCAGCAATATTGTGAAATCCACCACCAAAAAGTTGATCCGCCTACAGCCACGACAGCAGCAAGTGCAGGATTTGCGCCAACCAGCGCCAACACGGCTGCCCATGCGCCATCATGGATAAAAGACCTACGTGTAGGTTACAAGAAGGTAGCACACATTGTTCCTGTAGCCGTATGGGACTGGCCCCTGCGCCTGTAGAAGAAGCTGCTGTTGCTGTGTGCTTCCGGCATCTTCTCTATACTTTCGGCTGCCTTATTAATAAGCTCAGTGAGTGACATGATTATCTGGACCCCGTTGAAATCATTGTATGACATTTCTCCGGAGTCTTAATTCATTGTTACAGACAGTGTGCCTTGTCCTTCAACCTCTACAGAAGAAGCCTTAGTTCCGTGTAATTCACCGCCAAAGAAGATCGGTTTTAGGCCACCGTAAGGGCTTTCCGCAGCTGCTGCGGATGCTGTCAATGGCGTCATAGCTAGGCATGGGAGCATCGCGAGTATAGAAAGAATAGAAGTTACTGTGACGGACCTCTTCATGGCCGCCCCTTCTCGTATGGGATTCCACAACGCCGTAGAATCTACATTAAAGGCATTGAAAACAGCAAAGCTCGCAATATTCACTTGCAATTTCAAGCTGGCAGCAAACCTGAATTAGTCAAAATTCAATGATTTTCATTTATGAAGAAAAGGTCGGTGCACGAAGGAATCGGCCCCATAGGCAAAAGACTGCGTTCGGCTATCTCCTTGCGTTGAACCAATCGGTCATTGCTGCCCAAGCGAGGACTACCACATAGGTAATCCAAGCCAGCTAGAGCAGCCACGGCAGCCACGCGGACTGTCGCCCGTCTGCACGGACAGTAATCAGAACAACGGCACGTACTCGTCGCGTTGTTCGCTGAATCCGGAACGTAACCGGCGGCCCTTGCAAAGTCATGCTCACCGTGCGCATCAAGTGAAGGAGCATCTCCGATGGCTCCGACAGATCGGAGTCTAGTTTCTTCGAGACCAATCTGAGAGATTTTCTCGCCTCGTCGGCGACCACCGAGGCGAACAGCTCCATGCGGGACCCGTCCTTCGACTCCGGAGTCGTCTTTAATGCCCAACCCGGTAGATTCACTGGTGGTGGCTTGGTTGGCTGATGAGGGCGAATTTACAAAAGGAGTAAAGCAGGACGGTGTTCTGCATGCATACGGTGACAACCAGATCCTCGGTGAGGATGATGGACAGAGCAATCGTCTCGCAGCAGCTCCCCGTCGCGCTCCCCGGTCCGTGGAATGCCGACGATGACCATGGTGCATTCATCCTCAACGTCCACACGCGAACTCACCTCATCGTGCAAGGGGGCACGCAGGTCAGCCAAGTCGATGCCAGTGGACTAAGACGTTGACCAACTCAACATCAATAGATGCCGACAGGCATATCCATATAAGCCTTGGAAGCCTTGCTGATCTGCTCGAACCTGGCCGACGTGTCTGGCCGAACCGATAGTAGCAGATAACCAGTTACCGCCGTGTCCAATTCCGCAGGATAGTCCCTGGTCATCCCCGCCATGGCTTCAGGACGGCGGGTTGGATCTTGGAGGCATCGAAGCGAAAATGGCCAGTGACGGGGCGAGGCTCAGCGATCCCAGGTAGTCATTCTCCCTGGCGCGCTGGCCCATCTTGTGCAGAAGCAGGGGAATGCCCCGGCTATCCCTTCTATCAGAGGCCATGCCGATGTGCCAGGAGGCGTTGAAAATGACGATGTCGCCCTGCTGCCACTGGTCAGTTGCCGAAGTGTCGTTGGTCAGACGCTGGGCATGCCGGGACAGGAATACGCCGAGGACCTTGGTGCGCCTGAAGTCGATGTTCGGATCAGGTCTACTGATGACTCCGACATAGGCCACAGGAGACGAGGCAATGTCGGCGTCGACCATGGCCTTCAGATCATAGCCGGCCTGCCGAAAGGCCCTCCAGATCCCGTCGGTGCAGGCGCCTCGGTCATCGGGCGGATAGCCACCCTGATAGTAGCCGCTGTCATAACGAGGATGGCGGAGTGCCTCCTGATGGGCTCAGACACCATGGCCATGTAGTCATCTACACTGTCGTGGTCATAGTCCACAGGAGAAGTCAAAAGCGGATGAGCCGCAGTCTGCTCGGGAGAATACCCAGGAGGGCTGTTGGAAGCGGCCCGTGACCGTTGGCGGAGGAGCTTTCAGCTTGTCTGCCGGAATGATTGTCTGAATGGCGACCAGGCCCGACACCCGTCAGTCTGCCAGCCAGGGCCAAGGAGCCCGCCGCAATCAACGCAAGCGCCAGCAGGAAGGTCGCCCACCGCAGAGCTGTCGTCCGCCGATGGCTGCGGCCGCTGCGGCTTTGCTCTGTCGGCATGGCGGTCATCTCATCCGGTTGCGCAGGGGCCTGCCATCCGTGAACCGGTGAAGATTATCCAGGCAGATTTCCAGAATCTTATCCACGTTGGATGCCAAGTGGGCTCCCCCGGCTACATGCGGGGTAAGCAGGCAGCGTGGCTGGCTCCAGAGCGGATGGTCTTCAGGCAGGGGCTCGGGTTCGGTCACATCCAGGCCTGCACCGAAAATGCCATCCTCATCCAAGGCCTGAGCCAAGGCCATGCAGTCCACGGCATCTCCCCTGCCAGCATTGATCAGCAGGGCGGTGGACTTCATCAAGTCAAGACGATGGCCATCGATGATGTGCCTGGTCTGCGGCGCTGAAGGCAGGGCCAGGGCCACTACATCCATCTCAGGCAGGAGGACATCCAGATCATCGAAACCGCCCAGTCGATCGAACCCATCCACCGGCTGGTCAGGATGGCGCCTGATGCCGGTGGTCCGAGTGCCTACAGACTTGGCCAGTCGAGCGAAAGAGGCTCCGATGTCCCCTGTGCCCAAGACCAGAACCTGGCAGCCACGGGGCGAAAGGACGGCCCCGCGAGGCTGCCAACGACCCATGCGCTGGTTGTCCCGGTAGCCCGGCAGGTCCTTCATCAGGGCCCACATCATGGCGAACATATGCTCGGAGACTGACTGACCGTAGGCGCCGGAGGCACTGGTCAGCACGGCATCCTGGGGCAGGACTCCCGGCTTCAGGTAGGCATCCACGCCCGCGCTGCTGGTCTGCAGCCAAATCAGGTTGCGACAGGCAGCCACCTGTTCGGCCGACGGATTGCCCAAAATGATTGTGGCCTCCGACCGGAAGGATTGAGGGACACCCATGGGCCACTGCATGCGCTGCCGCATGTCCGTACCGACGACGAACTCCTGACGAATGCCCGGTGCTGCCCGAAGGAATTCCTGTCGCTCTCCCTGATCCAAGGGCAGGCAGTTGATGATGAGCTGGTCCCCGGGATGATCCTTGCTCTGCTTTTCAGCCTGCACTTCGGCATCATTTTTGCCTGTCATGGCCCGCCGCCTTTCAGTTGCCGCCGACCCCTTTGGTCGCCCCTTGCCCTCATGCTAGCGCACTTGCAAGCTCATGAATGACCCAAAACCATTCGAGGATATAATCCATCAAATAGCTCACAATCCCTGTAATTCCGGGGCAACACACTGAGTTGCTCCATTCGCCAATCCCGGTGTACTATAAGCAAGGCTTCACCAAGCAAGGCAAGTACGGGGCTATGGCGCAGCTGGTAGCGCGTCTCCATGGCATGGAGAAGGTCGGGGGTTCGAATCCCCCTAGCTCCACAGATAGAATCCCGAGGTCATCTCGGGATTCTTTTTTTATATCAAACACCTCTGCAACCGCGAGAGCCTGGACTAAGATACAGAGCCAAACTCAGTTACGGTATCAACGGACAATCTCAGCCATTAGCCGTCCATACTTTATTGAACCCATACCTTGATCAAGTACTTGATCCTAACTTGCCTGCATTGTTTTTATCTTCCTCTTCATAGGGTGGAACTCGCTCAGATTCCCCTCTGCGTTGCCAGCCGTGCCTGCTCCATCTGTCGCGTCGACAATGTTCCAAGGACCTACAATGATCCTGATGAATAATTTCGCAATCTATCTGCAGACAGATTGATGGACTTATGGCAACGACCCCGGAGGCTTGCGCAACAATGGCCAGAACTGAAAAGGGCGCTCTGGGCGCGCTCACTGGGTCGTCCTTGGGGGACGCTGGGCATGTAGCTCCCGGTATGCCAGCGGGATCCGCGACCGATGACAGCGAGCAGGCACTGATTGTGGCGGAACTGATCATCGAGGGCAAGACACATCGATCCCAAAGAGTTCGTCAAGCGCCTTCTGACCTGGGAGGACGACATGAAGTCGCGCGGATCGCTCGACTTGCTCGGGCCCTCGATGAAACTGGCCCTGGAACAGGTTCGCCGCGGGGCAGACACCATGACCACGGGAAGGACCGGCACTGCTAACGGGGCCGCCATGCGAGTCGCCCCGGTAGGAATAGCCAACAGGCCCGAGTACCGGAGGGCACCTACGAAAGCATGAACCCGGTTTCCGGCGATGTCATCTGCCTAAGCGGGTCTTCATTCTGCTGCAAGGACAACACCCAGAGCCTGGTCGGATTCGCACGTATATGCCAGGGCGAAGCATTTCGGGTTCTCTTCGATGTGGGACCCATGGTGGCCGATATTGAACCGGATGTGCTGCAAACGGTCAACGGACTGCATCCGATCTGGTCGCTGAATGAATGCGAGGGACCAATTCTGGCGGGACGTCTGGGGCGCCAACCCGACGTTCGTGATGAAACCGGACTGGAATGCATCTGCCGTTCACTCTCGCTGGAACTGCATAATCCGGTGGTTCTCAGGGCCGGTGCCCTTGGTGCCAGTTGCTGCCAGACCAGGGATGCAGGGCTGAGCCAGTACATTCCCACCCCTCAGGGTCCACGCCAGAGACACCAATGGTGCAGGCGATGCCCACTCGGGCGTCCTCTGCGCAGGAGCGCTTTCCGCTGCACAGCCAGGTTCAGCTACCTGTCCGGATGAAAAAGCCGTACGAAAGGCTCCTGCCCGCCTGCAAGGGTGACCACCATAAAACCAGGCAAGGGCCAAGCGGCCACCGACTTCATGCTGGCTGCCGCTTGGCCCTTCAGAGGGAGGGCTGAGAAAGAGGACTCAGAACTGTTTGCCCAGCTGATCGGCTGCACGCAGGGCGTGAGCCACATCGGTGGGGGTCACCTCGAAGGGCATGTTACCCATGGTCTCGTCAGGACCGCAGGCATGTTCGCCAACCTTGAGCAGATCCTCATCGCTGGCCTGTCCGATGCCGATCTGCTCCAGGGAGGTGGGCAGGCCCACGCTGCGGAAGAAGTCGTAGACCCTGCGTGTCTCCTCCAGGGGACGATCCTCAAGAACCAGCTGGGCCAAGGTGCCGAAGGCCACCTTTTCACCATGCAGCATGGAGTGGGTGCCATCCAGGACGGTCATCCCGTCATGGATGGCATGGGCAGCAGCCAGGCCGGAGCTTTCGAAGCCTAGTCCACTCAGCAAGGTGTTGGCTTCGATGATCTTCTCCAGGGCGGCTGTGCGCACACCGGCCTTGGCAGCGGCTACGGCCTTGACCCCATCCTCCAACAGGGTGTCACGGCAGAGGCGGGCCAGTGCGAAGGCGGCCATGGTGGCGTGGCCTCCGGTCATGGTCACGGCGTTCGACTGCACGCAGGCTGCTGCCTCATAGTAAGTGGCAAAGGCATCGCCCAGTCCTGATACCAGGAAGCGTACCGGAGCCTTAGCGATGATATCGGTATCCATAAGGACCACGTTGGGGTTGGCAGGCAGGGGCAGGTAACGGTCAAAGACACCCTCAGGCGTGTATAGCACGGACAGTCTGGAGCAGGGGGCATCCGAGGAGGCAGCTGTGGGCACAATCATGACCGGCAGGTGGGCAAAGTGGGCCACGGCCTTGGCGGTGTCCAAGGTCTTGCCGCCGCCGATGCCGATCACCGCGTCCCTGCCGCCCAAATGGGCACGATGGCGGTCGATCTCCTCCATGGAGCACTCGCCGCCGAATTTCATGAGTTCATAGGGGATCCCATCGTGCTCAAAGGAGGTAACAATGTCATCGTGGTAGAGCCCGTCAATGACCGGATCGACGATCAGATGGGCGCCCTTGGTGCCCAGAGCCGCGTATTCCCCAGCCAGCTTTCCCATGGCGCCCTCCTGCTGGACATAGGAGCCTGGAGAGCACAGAACCTTGCGCATATACACACCTTTCTCATTGCTGATCCCGCCTTAGGGACCTGGTCCTTAGTGACGAGCACCTTGCCCGTCAGAAAGTGACACTGGTCACATTATATGGCGGGATGGGTGTGCCGCGCCGACCGACAAGTCAGTTATAGGGAGATGGACTGGTCGTGCCCGTCGGTGACGACAGTGGCGTAGGAGCCGTGCTTGAGGGGCTGGGGGTGGAGCCGGTCGCATCGGCAGACGGCGAAGGCGAGCCCGTGGGGTTCCCTCCCTGCTGCTGACCCTGCCCGGATCCCTCTTCGCTGCCTTGATTCTGATTCGTCCCAGGGTGCTGATTCTGGGGGGCACCCGTGGTCGCCTGATACTCAGGCTCCTCGGTGCGCCGCGCGGGCTTGGAGGGAGTCTCCTCCTGGCTGGGGCTTACCTCCTGGCTGGTCGGTGGGCTGACCACGTTGCGAACCACCTTGTCGGTGCCTTCGCCCTTGGTCAGGGCATTGATGGCTAGGGCGGACAGCAGTACGGCCACCAAGGCGCTGACCACGGAGACGATGATGACGTTGCGGCGGCGCTGATCCAGCTTCTTCTTGCTGTTTGTCGTAATGGAGGCCGCATGGGTCCGTGGACCATTGCTGGATGAGATGGTTCTGCCTGTCTTGGCTGACGACTTTTCGTCACCGACAGGGGGCATGACCTGGGTGGATCCATCGGCAGCATCGCTGGATTTGTCCGAATGACCCTTACCCTGGGCCGGCAACGTCGTGGTCTGCCCATCCGCGACTGAATCGGCATTCGAATCAGCTTTCGAGTCGTCATCGTCCTGGTCAGCACCGCCGACCACGGACTCCTGCAACTTCTGGCCAGAGGCTTCCAAAACATTCTTGTAGATCTGCGAGGCCACGGCAGAGACGATGGAACCTATGGCTACGCCGATAATGGATCCCGCCACGCCGATCTTGGCGGCCAGCCAAAAGGAGGTCATGGCGGCAAGAGCACCGGCGATGATCTGCGCCCATGAAATGTCATGAAAGAACTGCTTCACTCCGACCCCTTTTGATCCAACGGCTGGTTGCTGCGCTCTTATGGTAGCTGGTGGTCATGGCGATACTGTGATGGTCGGCCGACCGCCCAGGAACCTCAGTCGGTCTGGACCAGCCCCCGGGGATTGTCCCAGTCCCCACGCATGGCGATGGCCGGACCGCGATTGTAATCGATCATTGACCAGCGCAGACCGCCGTCTGGCAGGTCTCGCGGCATCAATCGGGCCCAGTGGGCGTTGCGCATGGTGACCAGGCCCAGGTATTCAGGATATGCGCTGGCCATACCCAATAGGGCCTGAAGGGCCTCGGCAATAAAGGACCCATGGGAGAAGACCATGAGATCGGTGTCCGGACCAGCCCGGTGGATCCATCGGTTCAGGGTTTCCAAGCCTCGTTTGCCCACCTGGGCCTTGGTCTCGGCACCGTGGAGCAACTCTCCCCCAGCGCCTCGGGACCAGGATTCGTAATCCTCTGGCCAGCGTTGACGAACCTCCTCGGCACTGGCTCCCTCCCATTCCCCGAAACCGCGTTCACGCAGCCCGGGATCAAAATGAACCGTCTGGCCCAAGGGGTCGGCAAAGGCATGAGCGGTGGCGGCAGCCCGACCCAGGTCAGAAGAGACCACCAGCAGTTGGCGGTCTTGGGGTGCGCCGTCCACGTATTCAGCGCGAAGCTCCTCGGCTGTCCTCTCCGCCTGCCAGCGGCCAACGCTGTTGAGGGGGATGTCGATTTGACCCTGCATCCGATGCCCTGCATTGTATGAGGTCTGCCCATGGCGAACCACGGTCATGGAGCGTACATGCCGTCCATCCTCAACGGCGGTAGCCGAATCAGTCATGGCTTTCCTCAGGATCAGCGAAACGGCTGCGCAGATCATCCGCGTTCAGATCATCCGCCTTGGAGGCCAGCTGGCCGTCCGGGTCATCATCAGCAAGGGTGAGGGGGTGCTCCAGCTGTAGGTCCACCTGGGGACAGTCCTTCCAGAGCCGTTCCAGGTCGTAGTAAGCCCGGGCCTGTTTGTGCATGATGTGGATGACGAAGTCACCGTAGTCCAACAGAACCCACTGGGCCTCCTGGACGCCCTCCCGCGAGCGCGGATCCAGGTTCTTCTGCAGGTGGAGCTGCTTCTCCACCTCCTCGGCGATGGCCAGGACCTGACGTTCGTTGCTGCCGGTGGCCACCATGAAGATGTCGGTGATGGCGATGGGCTGGGAGACGTCGAAGGCCATGATGTCCATGGCCTTGACATCATTGGCAGCCCGAGCGGCCACCCGGACCGCGTCAATGGATTCCTGCAATGCTGGCACTTGTCACGCCTTTCCTTCTTGTGGAACAGATGCTGTCATGGTTACCGCTCCCAAGCGGGCTTCCATTCCGGAACCTGATGCTGGTCATTGGTGGAATAGACCATGGCCCCGTCCTCAACCGGATGGCGGATGACCGATCCTGCTCCGGTGGTGACTCCGTCGCCCACCTGGACAGGTGCTACGAAGAGGTTTCCCGCGCCCACATGCACTTCCGACCCGATCTCAGTGCGGTTCTTGTGCACGCCGTCGTAGTTGGCCGTGATGGATCCGCCTCCTACGTTGCTGTCGTGACCTATATGAGCATCCCCCACATAGGAAAGGTGAGGCACCTTGGTCCCGTGGTCGATGGTGGCCTTCTTCATCTCCACGAAAGCCCCGGCCTTAGTGTCCTCAGCAAGGACGTTGCCAGCCCGCAGATAGGTCCATGGACCAATATTCGCCCGAGCTCCGATCCGGGTTTCCTGCACACGGGAACGTTCCACCTTGGCCTGCGGCTCGACAATGGCGTCAATCAGGGTGGTATAGGGCCCGATGACCGCATCCGAGGCGACCTCGGTATGACCCTGCAGGAAGCAGCCGGGCATGATGACGGCATCCTGCTGGATAACCACATCGTCCTCGATCCAGGTGGTGGACGGATCCAGTATGGTCACCCCCTGGCGCATGAACTCTTGGCAGACCCGCAGGTTGTGAGCCTTGGCCAGAACAGCCAACTGGATCCTGTCGTTGACGCCTTCGACCTTGAGCGGATCAGGCGCAGCGAAAGCCCCGACCCTGCCCAGGCGGCGTGCCGTCTCCAGGGCATCGGTCAGATAGAACTCCCCCTGGGCGTTGCTGTCATCCAGGCCGCGGACCGCCTGTCGCAGCAGGTCCGCCTCGAAGACGTAAACGGAGGTGTTGACCTCCGTGACGGCCAGCTCTGTACCAGTGGCGTCCCGCTGTTCGACGATGCGCAGGACCCGTCCATCCTGGTCACGGATGATGCGGCCGTATCCAGCGGGGTCATCCAGGTTGACCGTCAGCACCGTAGCCCCGTCGCCGGAGCTGACATGGTAGTCGAGCAGGCTGTGCAGTGTGTCCGCATCAAGCAGGGGCATGTCTGAGGCGACGATCAGCACCTGGCCGTCGTGCCGGAGCTCCCCATCCAGCTGGTCTACGGCGCACTGGACCGCACGTCCCGTGCCCGGTCGGCTGTCCTGATGTACGATGCGCACCTGGGGATCGTAGGACCGTGCGGCCTGCGCCACCAGGTCGGCCTGATGATGAACCACCACGGCCGTCAACCCTGGATTCAGGGCAGTCACCGAAGTCATGACCCTCTGCAGGAAGGTCTTGCCAGCCAAGGTATGCAGGACCTTGGGGTGGGCGGAGCGCATGCGAGTGCCCTCGCCCGCGGCCAGAATGATGCCAGCGGTCAGCGTCTGCCCGCCGCTCAAAACTCCACCACCCCGCTCTCAGCGATGTCGATCAGGTCCTTAATGGAGTCCACCACCTGGTCAGGGCGGTAGGGGAAGGTTTCCACCTCGGGTCGTGTGGTGATGCCGGTCAGCACCAGAAAGGTGTTCAGGCCGGCCTCGACTCCGGCAACCACGTCGGTGTCCATCCGGTCGCCGATCATGGCCGTTGTCTCGGAGTGGCCGCCCACCCTGTTCAGGGCAGTGCGGAACATGATGGGATTGGGCTTGCCCACAAAGTAGGGTTCCCGATTGGTGGCCTTGGTCACCAGGGCCGCCACAGCGCCGGCTGCCGGCAAGACGCCGTTCTCGCTGGGGCCGGTGGCATCCGGGTTGGTGCAGATGAAGCGGGCGCCGCCCAGAATCAAGCGGATGGCTGTGGTGATGGACTCAAAGGAGTAGGTCCGAGTCTCGCCCAGGATCACATAGTCCGGGTTGATGTCGGAAAGGATGAACCCGGCCTCGTGCAGGGCCGTTGTCAGCCCGGCCTCGCCGATCACATAGGCCGATCCCCGCGGCATGGTCCGGGATACGAAGTCGGCGGTGGCCAGGGCCGAGGTCCAGATCCGATCCTCAGGCACGTCGATGCCCGAACGACCAAGCCGGGCCGAAAGGTCACGAGGGGTATAGATAGGATTGTTGGTCAGCACCAAATACTGGCGGTTGTTCCGCTTGAGGGTGTCGATGAATTCGGCAGCGCCGGGCAGGGCCGTGTTCTCGTGCACCAGCACGCCGTCCATGTCGGTGAGCCAGGTTTCGATCTTCTTGACTGCCAAGACAGTTCCTTTCGGTTGGTCACCGACCCCAGGGAGGCCGTCTCCGACCGGAATCGGCGAGCGTAAGCTCCCCCACCTGGATTCGAACCAAGACTAAGGGTTCCAAAGACCCGTGTGCTGCCTTTACACCATGGGGGAAAGGCGGAACCCTTCAGGCACCGCCAGGTTCATTATGCCACAGCCGGACGATTACGCCACGCCATGCCGCGCGGCCAGGGCTTTAAGCGAAGAGGAAGCCCTGGCCATGATGGGCCGGGTAGGTGTCGAAGAGCCGGGCCACCGAGCCGTCCTCGAAGACCGCTTTGATGGCCGAGGCCAGCAGGGGCGCGATGGACAGGACGGTCAGGCCATCCCAACGCTTCTCTTGGGGAATGGGAACCGTGTCGGTCAGAATGACCTCCTTGGCCTTGCAGGACTTGAGCCGTTTCACAGCAGGACCGGACATGACGCCATGGGTGGCCACGATGGTAATGGAGTTGGCGCCAGCCTCATCCAGCACGTTGCAAGCCTCGGCGATGGTGCCGCCGGTGTCGATCAGGTCGTCCACCAGCACACAGTCCAGGCCACGCACGTCGCCGACCACCCGGTGGGCCACTGCCTTGTTGGGCTGGGTGATGTCACGAGTCTTATGAATGAAGGCCAGGGGCACGCCTCCCAGGCGCTGGGCCCACTGCTCGGCCACCCGGATGCGGCCGGCATCAGGCGAGACCACGGCCACCTTGGACAGGTCCATCCTGTCACGCACATAATCCACCAGCACAGGCATGGCGATCAGATGGTCCACAGGCCCGTCGAAGAAGCCCTGGGACTGGGCGGCGTGCAGATCTACCGACATGATCCGGTCCGCGCCGGCCGCCTTGAGCAGGTCGAACATGAGCCGACAGGAGATGGGCTCGCGACCCAGATGCTTCTTGTCCTGACGGGAGTAGCCCAGAAGCGGGCAAACTGCCGTGATGGATCGCGCCGAGGCCCTCTTGAGGGCGTCGATCATGATCAGCTGTTCCATGATGGACTTGTTGACCGGGTCAGAGTGGGTCTGCAAAACAAAGACATCTGCTCCACGCACCGACTCCGTATAACGCACATACATCTCGCCGTTGGCAAAATCGTATGCTGTCGTCTCCAGGACGTCAATGCCGAGTTGATCGGCCACGTCCGCCGCGAGTCTGGGATGGGTCCGGCCTGTGACAAGTATGAGATTTTTCCCTGGTCTGCCTTTGAGTATCGCGCTCACCATATCTCCAAACGTTGTTTCGCTGAAGCGGACAGCCTCCATAATAATGGCGCGCGCTGACACAGCAGGGCAGTCCGTGTTGGCGAGTCCGACGGTATGCGAGGCTCAGGAAGCCGAACCGTAGAGCCCATGCTTCTTGATGTACTGCACCACCCCGTCCGGGACCAGGTACCAGACCGGCATGCCCCGGGCCGAACGACGGCGCACGTCCGTGGACGAGATGGACAGGGCCGGTATCTCCAGGGTATCCACCCGCTGGGCGGGCACCTGGAGGTCGTCCAGGCTAGAGGAATAACCTGGTCGGGAGACGGCCACGAACCTGGCCAGATCCCACATCCGGTTGGCATCCTTCCAGCGCATGATTTCGGCCACGGCATCCGCCCCGGTGATGAAGAAGAGGTCGCTGTCGGGGCGCATCCGCTTGATGTCGCGTAAGGTGTCCACGGTATAGGTGATGCCAGGACGCTCGATATCCACCCGGGAGACCGTGAACTTGGGGTTTGAGGCCGTGGCAATCACGGTCATCAGATAGCGGTCCTCGGCATTGGTCACCATCTTGTTCAGTTTGAAGGCCGGGCGGCCGGTGGGCACAAAGATGACCTCATCCAGGTCGTAGACCCAGGCCACCTCCGAGGCAGCCACCAAGTGGCCATTGTGAATGGGGTCGAAGGTGCCGCCCATGATCCCCACCCGGGGCCGACGGTTATGGTAGGCAGGCCTACAGGCCTCGTCAATATCAGATGGCTCCTGCCCAGATTCTCCCTTCTTGGACAGCTCAGACATCATCCGGTTCACCCCTGCTCGCCCTCCCGTCTGGCTTCCGAGGCGTTCTCCTGGTTCTCCGACTCGACCTCTTGACGCATCTGCTCGGCGCTGGGGTTGACCCGGTCAGGATCGATCCGCTCCATGTCGGCATTCCACTCCTCCTGGACCACGCGACGAATCTCGGAGTAGGTGGGCAGGGGGAAGCCCGGCTGATAAGCCCGGCGGACCTGGGCCACACAACCGGTGATAGCTACCAATGAATCAGACAGGTCAGCGATGCGACCCTCCTGTTCCTGTTTTCGGAAGAACGGCACCCGCTCCTCCATGACGGTGATCTCGTGCCTGACCTGATTAAGCTGGTCCTGGTCCAGGTCGTACACATCATCGGCGTGTTCGTCAGGCCATCCAATCAGGACCGCATCGGCGTACTCCAGGCAGGAGCGCTGGTCTGCATCCGGGATGCCGTCCTCGATTTGGACCAGAAAGACGTACCGCAACAGGCTCAGCCGCTCTGAAGCCACCCTCAGCCAGATGCGCGGATTGTCGTGCTCGCGCTGGAAAAGCTCTTCAATCTTTTCGTTCACGGCCTCACCTGCCCCCTGCCGTAGCCGATCCATTTGGTGGTGGTCAGCTCCTGCAGACCCATGGGTCCGCGAGCATGAAGCTTCTGGGTGGAGATACCCAGCTCAGCGCCCATGCCGAACATGCCGCCATCAGTGAATCGCGTTGAGGCATTGACCATGATCACGGCCGAATCCACCCGGCGGGAGAACTCCTCCACGGCCTCGTAGTCCCGGGCCAGGATGGCCTCGGTATGGCCGGTGGAGTGACGGTTGATGTGCTCGATGGCCTGGTCCATGGAGTCCACCACGCGCACCCCCATCTTCAAGTCCAGATACTCACGGTCCCAGTCTTCCGCTTCTGCACAAACCAGCAGTTCTTCAGGCAGATCATGCCCGGCCAAAATGTCCATGGAGACCGCGTCTAGGTGCAACTCGACCTGGGCCTGGGTCAGCGCTTGGGCCACACGTGGCAGGAATTCAGCGGCCGCATCCCGGTGGACGATCAGTTTTTCGGCAGCGTTACAGACGCCCACCCGCTGGGTCTTGGCGTTGACGATGATGGGAATGGCCTGATCCATGTCCACCGAGCGGTCCACGTAAATATGGACATTGCCAGCCCCAGTCTCGATGGTGGGCACAGTGGCCTGCTCAATTACGCTGCGGATCAGCCCTCGGCCACCCCTGGGCACCAGCAGATCGATATGGCCGCGTGCCTTCATCAGAGCTTGGGCCCCTTCGCGACCGTATCGGTCCACGGAAGCCACCAGAGCTGGATCCAACCCTTGCTCACGAAGCACCCCGCCTATCAGCTCCACCAGGGCGCGATTGGTCCGCTCGGCTGCGTGGCCTCCTCGCAGGAGGGCCGCATTGCCGGACTTGAGGCAGAGGGCCACCACATCGATGGTGACATTGGGCCGAGCCTCATAAATCATGGCCACCACGCCCAAGGGAACCCGCACCTGATTGAGCCGCATGCCATTGGGCATGTCATGGCCGCGAACCACCTCGCCCAGGGGATCAGGCAGCCCGGCCACCATGCGCACGCCCCGGGCGGCATCCGCGATACGAACCTTGTCCAAGCGCAGACGGTCAATCAGACCGGCACTCATTCCTTCTTCAAAAGCCTGGGCGCAGTCCTGCTCATTGACTGCGGCAATCTGATCGGCCTGATCGATCAGCGCATCAGCCAAGGCCAGCAAGAGTGCATTCCTGGCCTGGCCAGTCATGCCTGCCAGACCTGCCTGTGCAGCAGCCGCCACATCGGCCATGGCGCAGACCCGATCGAGCACATCCTGACGATGGGAGTTCCCGCTTTCACTCATGTTCGTCAGATCCTTTCGCCCTCGCGGGTCCGCCAGACCCATATTCTGTACCGATTGTAATCCTCACTGAGGGCAATAATGACAGGAAGACGGAGGGCATTGTTCACCTGCCACCCCCAACCGCCTGTCAGTGGGTCTGGTCCAGCTCAGGATAAAGCGGGAAGGCCTCGACCAGCCGGTCCACCCGGGTCTTGAGAGCATCCAGATCCGCCTGGGGGCCCTGAGCCAGTGCAGTGCCGATCACGTCGGCCACCTCCTCGTACTGGGCCGGGCCGAAACCGCGAGTAGCCAGCGCCGAGGTTCCGATTCGCAGACCAGAGGCCACAGAGGCCGGGCGCGGATCAAAGGGCACCGTATTGCGATTGACGGTGATGCCGATCTTGGCCAGCAGGTCCTCCCCCTGACGGCCGTCCATCTCGCTGTTGCGCAGATCCACCATGACCAGGTGGACATCTGTCCCACCTGTGAGCACGGTGATGCCGTTGTCGGCCACATCCTTGGCCATCAGCCGCTCAGCCAGAATCCGGGCTCCCTCCAGTGTGCGCTCCATCCGCTCCTTGAATTCAGGCGTGCCGGCCAGCTTGAAAGCCACAGCCTTAGCGGCGATCACATGCATGAGCGGGCCGCCCTGGTTGCCGGGAAAGACCGAGGAGTTGAGCTTCTTGGCATACTCCTGACGGGCCAGAATGAACCCGGAACGGGGTCCGCCCAGGGTCTTGTGGGCCGTGGAGGAGACCACATCGGCATAGGGCACCGGGCTGGGATGCAGACCGGCCGCAACCATGCCGGCAAAGTGGGCCATATCCACCCAGAACTTGGCTCCGACCTCGTCGGCGATCTCCTTCATGGCTGCAAAGTCCTCAATACGCGGATAGGCGCTCCAACCGCCGATAATCAGGGCCGGATGGGTCTCCAGGGCCCGCTGGCGGATGATCTCGGGCTCGATGAGGAAGGTATCCGGATCGACCCCGTAGGATTCAGCATGGTAAAAACGTCCGGAGAAGTTGATCTTCATTCCGTGGGTCAAGTGACCACCATGGTCCAGGGCCAGTCCCAGCACAGTGTCGCCGGGCTTGATCAGGGCCTGGTAGACAGCGGCGTTGGCCTGGGCGCCCGAATGAGGCTGGACGTTGGCATACTCGGCGCCGAACAGGGCCTTGGCGCGGTCCCGGGCCAGGTTCTCGATCTGGTCCACCCACTCGCATCCGCCGTAGTAGCGTCTGCCTGGATAGCCCTCGGCATACTTGTTGGTCAGCACGGATCCCTGGGCCTGTAAGACGGCCTTGGGCACAAAGTTCTCAGAGGCGATCATCTCCAGACCGCCGCGTTGACGCTCCAACTCCCCATCCAGCAGTGCAGCGATCTCCGGATCCACCTGCGAGATCGAAGAGTTCAGGACATCGTAGGATTGCTGTACCGGCTTCTCTTCGACCATGGGCCATTCCTTTGCCTTTGACTTACAGCCTCGGATACAGGGCTGGTGGGCAACACTGTACGCCATGCCGGCCCCTGGCAGGCCCTGACGTCCATAGACGGTTTCCTCCGCGAGCCGAGCAGAGCAATGGCTCGGACCCCTGCGCGGGGTAGAATGCCCTGGTAACGATCTGTTCGGCGACATGGCGGAGGGGCAGGCAACCATGAGCACATACCACAGCACCCGAGGCGGCCAGGAGCAGCTGCAGTCCAAGCAGACCATCAGACGAGGCCTGGCCCCTGACGGCGGACTCTACATTAGCGATGAACTTGACGCTCTGACCATTGACCCTGCCTCGGTTGCCGGCCTGGACTACAAGGGTACGGCCAAACTGGTCCTTTCGGGACTGCTGAGCGACTACTCTTCCGCTCAACTGGATTCCTGCCTGGACGCAGCATACGGGGAACAGTGGTCCGATCCGGCAATCACCCCTCTGGTGGACCTGGGCGGCAACGACTTCGTACTGGAGCTCTTCCGCGGACCCACCTCGGCCTTCAAGGACGTGGCCCTGCAGCTTCTGCCGGGACTGATGGCCCTGGCCGGGGACGATGGCGAACGGATCATGGTGCTCACAGCCACCTCCGGAGACACGGGCAAGGCGGCGCTGGCCGGATTCGCAGACGCGCCGGGCACAGGCATCACCGTCTTCTATCCTGAGGGCAAGGTCAGTCAGATCCAACGCCTGCAGATGGTCACACAACAGGGCGGCAACCTGCGGGTCTGTGCGGTTCGAGGCAATTTCGACGATGCCCAGTCTGCAGTCAAGTCCATCTTCGCCGACGCCGACCTGGCCCGCGAACTGGAGAAGAAAGCCTCGACCGTCCTCTCGTCGGCCAACTCCATCAATGTGGGCCGCCTGGCCCCGCAGGTCGTCTACTACTTCCGGGCCTATGGGTCCCTGATGGAACGAGGAGTGATCAGACCTGGAGATCCGGTCGAATTCTGTGTGCCCACCGGCAACTTCGGCGATGTGCTGGCCGGATACTACGCCAAGATGATGGGCCTGCCGGTGGCCCGCCTGACCGTGGCTTCGGACCGCAACCGGGTCCTCAGCGACTTCCTGACCACAGGCGTCTATGACCGCAACCGCCCCTTCTACACCACCACCTCCCCCAGCATGGACATCCTAATCTCCTCCAATCTGGAGCGGATGCTCTACTACATGGCCGACGGCGACACCAAACTGATCGCCTCGCTTATGGCCGACCTGGAGTCCACGGGACGCTACCAGGTGCCCGAAGCCGTCATGGCCAGAATCCGCGGGCTCTTCTCCTGTGGTTGGGCCGACGAAAACCAGGTGGCATCAGCCATCAGCAGCTGCTGGGAGGACCGAGGATACCTGATCGATCCGCACACGGCCTGCGGTTACCAGGTCATGACCAGGCAGACCGACAGGGATCCTGCAGTTCCTCGGGTACTGCTGTCTACAGCAAGCCCCTACAAATTCCCCCGGGTGGTCTGCCAATCCCTGGGCCTGAAGACCCCGGACAGCGACTTCGCATGCATGGACATCCTGGCCGAGTCCACCAACACCAGGCCCCCCAAGGCTCTGCGCGCCTTGGAAAACGCACCTGTGCGCTTCCAGGACTGCATCAATACCGGAGACATGGCTGACTACGTCCGCCACGCGGTCATGCAGTTCTGAAAGTTAACCGAATTGGCTCAGAGCTCCTTCCTGGCATAGACCTTACGAGATATTACTATCGAAACCATGTCAACCGCCAGAATCAACGCCAGCCCGAGGAGCACTGGCCGCCACAGGCCGAATGTCAGAAATCGCATGATTGAATTCCAGAAGGCCCCCCAGTCAAAGGGCAGCCAACAACCGATAAAGGCTATTACCGTCATCAAACCAAGAAGCGCCACAAGAACTATCATAGCTTTAGCTGGTTCCATCCAGTAAAACAAGGGCGCAACTACTGCAAAAAGCAAGGACCCCAACAGGAACATCCCCAAGGTAAACAAAACGGTGTCGCGCCAATGGTCCTGACCCTGCAAATACGAATCAGTAACGCAGAAAAAGAATATTGAACAGCCGCAGGAATAAACCAGGCTCAGCAGACTTACAGCAGCATAGCGTCCGAATACCTGGTGATCACGTGTGATGGGCAGCAGGCCGTTCAAACGAATTGCCGTATTGCTGAACTCGGCGAACAAACTGAGTGCCAAGCCGAAAATCATACCGACCTCCATGCCGACTACCATTGTCGTCAATACACCCCGTGCATCATCCCCATCATTGCCTGTCAGAGCCATGACTGTGTTTAGCAGGATGCCGATGACAGGCACGGACATGAAAATCAGCACAGCAACCCACGCCCTCCCTGCTCCTGAGAAACGCTGCAGGTCCAACCTGATCTGCTTGACTGTCGCCTTCATACCTCAATCTCCTTATTCTTGTCGGCCGTAGCAGGTGAGCCCGCGGTCAGTCTGATAAGGTTGTCAAAGTCGGCACACTCCACCAGATAGCGGTCCTCTGAAGGCTCCACTGCGGCAGGGCAAGCCGATGCCAGAAAATCATCCAAGTGTTCAGTGGGCACCAGAGCCTCGAAACCTGTGGCGGAACGCTGCAAGCCCATCAAATAAGGCATTTGCGCTCTAGTCAGATCGTCCGGCCCCCCTCTCACGACCTGAAAGGCCTCCATCAGCTCGTCCTTGGGGCCGGTGTAGAAGACCGACCCTCGATTGATATAGGTAACGAAGTCGGCCACCCGTTCGAGATCCGCGGTGATGTGGGTGGAGAAAAGCACCGAGTGCCGACCGTCACCGATGTAGTCCAGCAGAATATCCATGAGCTCGTCCCTGGCCAGGATATCCAGGCCGCTGGTGGGCTCATCCAGAATCAAGAGCCTTGCATCGTGGCTAAGGGCGACAGCCAGCATCAGTTTCATCTGCATTCCACGGGAGAGCTTGCCGATTTTGCGGTTCTCTTGTAGACCAAACCGACGCAGATAGTACTGATAGCGATCACTGTTCCAAGATGGATACATGGGTGCCATCACTGGCTCGACAGCCTTGACCTTCCATGCCTCTAAGAAATAAATTGAATCGAAAACCACTCCGAGATCCGCTTTGACATCCTCCTCCTGGCTCAAAGGATCACGGCCCAGAATGCTGATCTCTCCGCTGTCTCGGCGGGTCATATTCAGCAAGAGCCTGATAAGGGTGGATTTGCCTGCGCCATTGGGGCCTATCAATCCCATGATGTAGCCCAAGGGCAGGTCCATAGTGACCTGGTGCAGGCGGAAACCTGTGCCGTCAGCCTTGACATAGCTTTTACCCAGGTCACTGACGCGCAGGGCATAGTCGGCCCCTTCGCCAGAAGTCCTCATCAACGGTGACGCATACATGCTGCTATTCCTTTCCTTCTCCGGACGCGGGTCCAGGACCCCTGTTGCCAAGCAGGCCGTCGAGCAGGCCGCGAATTTGGTCCGGCTTCATGCCGGCCCGACGAGCCGTATCGACCGCCTCCCCCAGCAGGGACTGCACGCGGTTCTCCAGATGCTGCCGCATGACCTGGTCGCCGCTGTCGGCCACGAAGGTACCCTTGCCTTGAATGTTCTCCACCAAGCCCTCTTGAGCAAGTTCGGTATAGGCGCGGGTCACGGTCAGCACGGACACCCTGAGCTCCTGTGAGAGACGTCGCAGGGAAGGCAGTCCCTCTCCCGCTCTCAGGTCTCCGGTCAGGATGGCCGAACGTATCTGGTCCTCAATCTGCCGATATATCGGCTGTCCGGACAGGGATGAGATGATCAGCTTCATCCAAGCCCCTTTCATTGATCGTCGGCACGACCTTGGCTGGGCTGTACCAGTGTTCATGTATACACTATAACAGTTCAATCACAAAGAGAAACTCGCTGCTGATCTTCCAAGGACGGGGTTCGGGAATTAATGGATACGGTTCTGTAGTGCTGAGACCCAGCCGATCACAACTTCGGGCAAAATTCATTTGGACCAGGTCATCGCCGCATTGCTCATGCCGAGGGCGGATACGGTGTCATCGATGAAGATCCAGCATGGGTGTTACCACACGGTCATCTACAGTCAATTACCCACTTTCAAAGCATCAGAATGACGGATGTCGAGCAGCAGCGGCAAGGCCACAAAAGGCAGCAATGTCGCTAAAACTTGTCAAAGTCACTGAATTGACGGACATTGGCGCGACAAAGTACAGGCAGCAACCAGACCTATCGGGCCTGGAACCTGCTGGAGGACAGGAGCTCCCGGGCGTGCCTCAGGGAGGTCGTGGACTCGCTGCCAGCCAGCATCCGGGCGATTTCCCGCTCTCTGTCCTCGCCCTCTACCTGGTGGACCAGAGTTTCTACGGCATCGCCGCCCTCCCGGCCTTTGGCCACGACGAACTGTCGATCGGCCCAGGAAGCCACCTGCGGCAGATGGGTGACCACAATCACCTGGGCGGTGACAGCCAATCTGGCCAGACGACGACCCAGCTCCACGGCAGCTCGACCGCCGACGCCCGCATCCACTTCGTCGAAGATGAAGGTCATCGTCGGTCCGCCGACCTGGGGATCAAGGCTAGTATGTCCATCACCAGGCTCGTCAGGTCCTGATGAGTCATGGCCTTCGGCGGCCACCAGCTCCAAGGCCAGCATGAGCCGGCTGAGTTCGCCGCCCGAGGCGCTCTTGCCCATGGGCAGAAGATCCGACCCAGGATATGGCCTGAAGAGAAAGTCGATCTGGTCCAGACCATGCGCGTCCATGTCCTGGTCCTGGCGTGGTCTGACACGGATCTCCAACCCAGCGCCCGCCATGGCCAGGGAGTGCAATTCACCGTCGACAAGTTCGCTCAGCCTTCGTGCAGCCTTGGCCCGTGAGACAGACAGAGCCCGGGCAGCCTTCAAAGCGCTTCCGCGAAACTGCTCAACCTGGCTTTGAAGCTCCTCCAGCTTCTCGGGTGAGGCATCCATGTCCTCAAGTTCAAATGCAGCCTTCTTGCGCCAGGCCAGAACGTCGTCGATGTCCGGTCCCCAGCGTCGGGTGAGTTCATCCAGATCGTGAATGCGAGCGTTGATCTTGTCCAGATCGCCCTCCTGGCCTTCGTCATCCAGCTGGCTGCTCAGGGTGAAGACCAGGTCAGACAGATCGGCATTCAATGAGCGCAGCCGCTGGGCCGACTCCTGAAAGACCCCCTCCACACCTATGTCCTCCAGGGCGGCAATGGCTCGTTCTACCAGGGCCGTGGCCGATGGAGCGTCGGCGTCAGGGTCGATCTGGCCAGAGTCCAAAGCGGACAGTGCGGACATGACACCCTGGCTGATCTGAGCAGCGTGCTCGATTCTGTCCCGCTGAGCC
The DNA here is from genome assembly GCF_026537385.1 of Bifidobacterium sp. B4079. Classification (NCBI taxonomy): domain Bacteria; kingdom Bacillati; phylum Actinomycetota; class Actinomycetes; order Bifidobacteriales; family Bifidobacteriaceae; genus Bifidobacterium; species Bifidobacterium sp. B4079. Next base: position 647,061 of record NZ_JAFNMH010000001.1, read on the forward strand.
TTGAGTTCGCGATCCTCGCCGGAATGGGGGTCTACCCGGTCGATCCGGGCGATGGATTCACGGAGATAATCAGCCTGGGCCATAGCGCCGGACTGTTGGTTGCGCAGCTCCTCCATATGGCCCTGGGCCTGTCGATACTGCCTCCAGGCCTTGGAAAAAGCCTCCAGCTGCGGACCGTCACCGGCATAGGCATCCAAAAAATCGCGCTGCCGGGCAGGACTGGCCATACGCATCTGATCCGCCTGGCCATGAACGGTAACCAGCATTCCAGCCACCTCCTCCAGCAGGCCTCGAGGAGCCTTCCTGCCGTTCAGGGCGGCACGGGAACGCCCCTTGACAGGCATGGTCCTCGCCAAGAAGATCTGCCCCTCATCTTCCAAGGGCAGGCCCGCATCGGTTATGGCAGCGGTCACTGGATCCTCGGCTCCTGCCGCTACAGCATCGAAAATCCCCTGGACCCAGGACTCGCGTGCTCCAGGCGACACCAGTTGAGGACGGGCGGCGGACCCCGAGATCAGCCTGATGGCGTTGAGCAGCATGGACTTGCCAGCCCCGGTCTCCCCGGTGATGGCCGTCATGCCAGCGGCAGGCCGTAGCAGGGCATGATGGATGGGACCAAGGTCCCGGACTTCCAGCTCTTCCAGCATCAGTGCTCCTTGTTTGACTCCTGCGGGTCCCCCTGGTCCTGCCCCTTCTCAGCCGTCGAGGGGCGATGCTGCTCCCTCCAGCCGACCACCGGCAGGTCAAACTTGGAGACCAGCCGTCTGGTGAAGGGCACCCCGGACAGCCTGGCCAGCCTCAGGATGTCGTGGGACTGCCGCACCACAATGCGGGACCGCCTGGGCACGGGCCGCTGACGGCGCCCGTCATTGCAGATCCAGCCAGCCGACTGGGAATCACCCAGAATATCCAGGGTGAACTGCGAATTTGGGCCGATGATCAGGGACCGGGCAAAAAGGGCGTGGGCAGCTATGGGCACCATCTGCAGCGACTGCGCATCAGGCCAAACGATAGGCCCGCCCACCGAAAAAGCGTAGGCCGTCGATCCGGTCGGTGTAGCCACAATCATGCCGTCGCAGCCGAAGGAGCTCATCTCCACATCGTCTACTCTGACCGATACCTCGATCATCTTGCCCCGATCATACCGTTCCAGGGTCATGTCGTTAAGGGCCCAGTCGCTCAGTGGCCGATCGGCTCCGGGTATCCACAGGTCCACATGGGCCACCATGCGCTCGTCAATGGAATAGTCATGATCGGCCACCCGCCGAATGGCTTCCCCTATCTGGAAGCTCTCGAACTCCGCCAGGAACCCCACGTGACCCAGATTGACCCCCAGGATGGGCACCTCGGTACCCTTGACCAGCTCTGCAGCCCTCAGAATGGTCCCGTCGCCGCCCAGAACGATAACGATCTCGGTGTCGTCGGCCACCTTTTGGCTGGGGCTGCCGAATTCCGGGACGGCGATGTTGTCGAAAATCGAGACACGAAATCCGTCCCGGCGCAGCTGTTCCTCGACCTCGTCAACCAGATGGCCGCTTGCCCGGACCCGGCTGTGCGTGACCACGACAGCGCTACGAGCACCCATGGGGCCTCCCTTCCGGCATCAATGATCATCCTATCGGGCCCGGCCAACAGCGGTGCTCATCGTGGTCGAGTTAGGCCAAACGACGACCAGAGACTGCGGCCAAGCCTTGCCCGGTCTCATATTGGGGCGATCCCGTCCCATCCACAGCATCGGCATCCACCACAACACGGGAGACATCCGTCCTGTCGGGCAACTCGAACATGGTCGCCTCAAGGGTGCGCTCGATGATTCCCCGCAGCCCGCGAGCACCCACCTTGCGCTCCAGAGCGATGGCAGCAACACGGTCCAGAGCGGCATCGGTGAAGACCAGATCGGCCCCGTCATCCAGGAACATGCGCCGGTACTGATTGACCAGGGCATTATCCGGTTCGGTCAGCACCCGCCGCAACTCATCGGCGCTCAGCGGCTCCAAGGTGGAAATGACCGGCAACCGCCCCACGAACTCGGGAAGGAGGCCAAACCGTTCCAAGTCCTCAGCCCTGACCTGGCTCATGACCCCGTCGTCGGGCACTCTATCGCTTCCCTGAGTAGCCGAGAAGCCGCTCTCCCGCAGACCCAGCCGCCGGCGGACGATCTCCTCAAGGCCGACGAAGGCGCCGCCGCAAATGAAGAGGATGTTGGCCGTGTCCATGACGACAGTACGGACATCCCCATGCCGCCGCGAACCCTGTGCCGGCACACGGGCCCGGGTGCCCTCGATAATTTTGAGCAGGGCCTGCTGGACCCCTTCGCCGGATACATCACGTGTAATGGAAGTGTTCTCGCCAGACTTCCTGGCGATCTTGTCGATCTCGTCGATGTAGATAATCCCCCGCTGGGCCAGATCCATGTTGCCGCCGGCAGCCTGAAGCAACCCCTGCAGGACGGACTCCACGTCCTCTCCCACATACCCCGCCTCGGTCAGGCTGGTGGCATCCACAATGACGAAGGGAACGTTCATGATGGTGGCCAAGGTTCGTGCCAGATAGGTCTTGCCCACGCCGGTGGGGCCCATGAGCAGGATGTTGGACTTGTCCACCTGGACGCGTGGAGCTGCATCCTTTCGCTCAAATGCAGCGTCAGCAACACGGCCACGGTCGCCCAAGTCCATATTGACGCGCTTGTAGTGGTTGTAGACAGCCACCGAAAGGGTGCGCTTGGCAGCCTCCTGGCCGATGACGTACCGGTTCAGATAGCCGAATATCTTTGAGGGCGCAGGCAGAGACACCCGCTGATCGGCGGCATCCTTGGCCATATCCTCCTGGATGATCTGGGCGCATAGGCGTATGCATTCGTCGCAGATGGCGCAGGAAGGCCCCTTGACCAGACGGCGCACCTGGTGCTCGTCCTTGCCGCAGAACTCGCAGCGATTCAGTCCGTCATTGTAGCTGACCACACGGCCCATGGCTCTCCCTTCCTGGAGGATCCGCAAGGATCGCCGAAATCATATTTGACCGGCATCATCCATGATGCCGAAAACGTCCGGAGGCCGTGGGCCCCAAGGTCCCGCCGCCATCCGGACGATCAACCATGCGCGCAGTCACCAGAGCTAATTGCGGTGCTCCAGGACCTCGTCCACCATTCCGTAATCCTTGGCCTGCTGGGCGGTCAGAATGGTGTCCACCTCGATGTCCTTTCGGATCTTTTCCACATCCTGACCGGTGTGCTTGGCCAGGGTCTCCTCCAGCCAGGTGCGCATACGCAGCATTTCCTTGGCCTGGATCTCAATCTCGGTGGCCTTGCCGAAGTCCTGCTCCATGGCCGGCTGGTGAATGAGCACACGGGCGTTGGGCAGAATCAGACGCTTGCCCTTGGTGCCGGCCGCCAGAAGAACAGCAGCAGCCGAGGCAGCCTGGCCCAGGCAGACAGTCTGCACATCGGGCTTGATGTACTGCATGGTGTCATAGATGGCGGTCATGGCCGTCATGGATCCCCCCGGCGAGTTGATGTAGATGATCACATCGCGGTTGGGATCCTGGCTCTCCAGAACCAACAGCTGGGCCATGATGTCGTCCGATGAGGTGTCATCCACCTGGACGCCCATGAAGATGATCCTGTCATCAAAAAGCCTGGTGTAGGGGTCCTGGCGCTTGTAGCCGTAAGGGGTGCGCTCCTCGAACTGCGGCAGCACATAGCGGTCGGCGGGCATGGCGGCCAGGCCGCGAGGGCCAGCCAGTCGACGGGCCCGTGCTACGAATTGCGCTTCTTCAGATGCCATGTGGAGTGCTCACTTCCCTTGATCTGCGGTCATAGTGCCGTGGGTGGTCACGATCCGGTCGACGAAGCCATATTCCAAGGCCTGCTGGGCCGTGAACCAGTGATCGTATTCATTGTCGCGGTAGATCTCTTCCAGGGTGTGTCCGGTCTGTTCGGCCGTCAGCTGGGAGAGCGTGCGCTTCATATCCATGATCAGCTCGGCGTTGATTCTGACATCAGTAGCCGTGCCTCCGACGCCGCCCGAGGGCTGATGCATGAGCACCCTCGCATGGGAGGTGACGAAACGCTTGCCTTTGGCACCGCTGGAGAGCAGGAACTGACCCATGGAGGCCGCCATGCCGACCGCGACCGTAGCCACGTCAGGCTCGATCAGCTGCATAGTGTCGTAGATGGCCATGCCGGCTGTAATGGAGCCGCCAGGCGAATTGATGTAGAGCCAGATATCCCTCTTGGGATCCTCGGCCGCCAGCATCAGCATCTGTGCACAGATGACGTTGGCATTGGCGTCCTTGACCTCGTCCCCCAGCCAGATGATCCTGTCCTTGAGCAGTCGGTTGAAGATGGGATCGGTCGGCGTAGGGGCCTCCCCTTCCTCCATCACGGGACTGGTTGCCAATGAGTTGTTCACCCTGTCTCCTTCGATAAACGTATCTGTATTGAGAGTAGCCCCCGCAATCGACGCGGCCACGGTCTTTCTGCTCTTTGCGCAACCGCTACGACAGGGCCGCACCCAGGCTGTTTCGCCACTGGGTGCGGCCCTGTTCGTTGCGATTTGTGAGCTACTCCTGATCCTGGGAGAGCTGGTCGGCCACTTCAGCCGCAGCGGAGGCAGCCTGGACGCTCTCGTCCTGCTCCTCCTGGGTCTCGGGCTCATCCTCGCCCAAGAAGCGGCTCAGGTCCACCTCCTGGCCATCTGGATCCTTGAAGGTGACGGCCCGCATGCCAGCCAGCATGCCCTTGGAGCGGCCGACCTCCTGCACAGCCGAACCCAGCTGGCCGTTGCGGACGATGCCGTTGATGAAGGCGCTGGGGTCCATGCCGTACTGCTGGGCGATGGAGGCCAGGAAGTTGGTCACGTCGGCCTGGCTGACCGTGATGCCCAGCTTTTCAGCCAGGGCGTCCAAGGTCATCTGGTCGCGCAGTTCCTTCTCCACGGTCTGCTCGGCCTCGGCCTTCTCGTCCTTGCTGGCCTTGTCGGGATCCTTGCCGGTGTTCTTGAGCTGATCCGTCACCATGGACTTCTTGATGCCCTTGGGCACCGGGATGTCCAGGCCCTCCTGGAGCTTGGCAATGAAGGCATCGCGGGCGTCAGTGGCCTGCCGACCCTCGGCATCCACCTGGCACTGCTTGCGCACATCCTCGCGCAGCTCCTTCAGGGTCTCGAACTCCGAGGCCTCCTTGGCGAAATCGTCGTCCAGGTCGGGCAGCTCCTCGGCCTTGACCGAGTTGACCTTGACCTTGATCTGGGCTTTCTCGCCCTGATGCTCGCCGGCCTCCAGAGTGCCCTCGAAGGTGGTCTCTTCCCCGGCGGACAGCCCGTCCAAGGCCTCATCCAGACCATCCAGCATGGTGTTGGAGCCCAGCTCGTAGCTGACCCCCTGCTGGGAGTCCACGGACTCGCCGTCAATGACGGCATCCAGATCGATGTTGGCATAGTCACCCTTGGTGGCGGGACGATCCACGCTGACCAAGGTGCCGAAGCGCTGACGCAGGTTGTCCAGACGCTTGTCCACGTCCTCGTCGGTGATAGCAGGCTTGGGGACCTCAATCTCCATGCCCTCAATGTCGGGCAGTTCAAACTTGGGACGGATCTCCACCTCAGCAGTGAACTTGAGCTTGGTGTCATCCCCGGCCGAGGAAGGAATGTCCTTGACGTCGATCTGCGGCTGTGCCATGGCGTGCAGCTGCTTCTCCTCCAGAGCCTTGGAGTAAAGCTCAGGCACGCCGGCGTTGACGGCCTCGCCCGCCACACTGGCAAAGCCCACGCGCTGATCGATGATGGGTCCGGGCACATGGCCCTTGCGGAAGCCGGGAATGGTCACCTGCTTGCCGATCTCCTTACGGGCCTGATCCAGGTAGGGGTTCAGCTCATCGGGATCGACGGTGATGGTGAGCCTGACCTTGGTGGGCTCGAGGTTTCTGACGCTGATTTTCACGCTGCGCTCCAATTCATCCAAACCGTTTGATCTGCCAGTAAGGCAACCGTTACATAATAGCGCGAGTCAGAGACTCTGACAGGAGCGAAACCTGCCAAGGGCGGGCACCCTCCTGACGCAGGAAGTCGGCCACATCCCGCTTCTCCGGTTGATCAGTCCAGCAGAGGTTGCGCAGGTAGCGGGGCTTGATCAGAATCTCGTCGGGGGTGTTGGTCCGGCGTCCAACTCCAGTCACCGCCTTGCGCGCCGCCTCCAGCCTAGCGAACCGGTCCGGGTGACGGTGCCGCCAGACCTGCATCGACTTTGGGGCGTTGGTCTCCTCACGCCGCGGCTTGGGAGGCACCGGAAGCTCCTCGGTAGGCAGACTCAGCGCCTCCAGAATGGCCTGCTTCCAGACCGAAGGCTTGATCCGGCGCTGGATGGGCGCATAGCGCTCGAACATGCGGTCCTGCTCGCCGCCGGTGTGAATCCTGACCCGTTCGTTCAGGGACCGGATGGACCGAAATTGTGCGTTGTTGTGCGGCTTGAGCCTGCCGGCCTCGATGATGGCCTTGTCGGGCAGAAGCAGCGTCGGAGCGATGTCAGCGCGCCGGGCTAGCCGGTCTCGAGTGGTCCACAGCGAGCGGGCCACAGCCAGGCCGCGACGGTCGTTGTGCAGGGCGTTGATATGCGAAATATGCCGCCAGGGCTGCTCAGGCTCCGGCTTTGGGATTTTGCCCTGCTCCAGCAGCCAGGCGAATTCCTGCCTAGCCCACTCATCCTTACCGTGATGGCGCAGGTCCTCCAGCTCGCGCGTTCGCACCTGATCCAGCAACTCCACGTCCAAGGCGGCGTAATTGCGCCAATCACGCGGCAGCGGGCGGTAGGACCAGTCTGCGGCTGAGTGCTCCTTGGCCAGCGTCAGCCCCAGATAGTGCGCAGTCACTGCAGACAGGCCGTAATGACCCAGGTTGAGCATCCTGGCCGCCAGCTCGGTGTCGAAAAGCGATGAGGGCCTCATGCCCAATGCATAGAAGCCAGGCAGATCCTGAGGGGAGTCATGAATGACCCATTGAGCCCCATCAACAGCCTTATTGAATTCCGACCAGTCACAGCCCGCCTGCATCAGAGCCGGTGGATCCAGCAGGAATATCCCAGCCCCCTGACGCTTGAACTGGACCAGGTAGTCGTCGTGGCCATAGCGGAAGCCCGAGGCCCGTTCAGCATCCGCTGCCAGGGCACCGCTCCCCTGGGACAGCATTCGACAGGCCCGGCGATATCCGGCCAGATCGTCGATGACCGACGGCACACCCTGGGCGGGCTCTGAAAGCAGCTGCGTCTTAGGTTCCGTGGTCACCTGCGCTCAACCTCTTTTTTAGTTTGTCTTCCATCACGCCACCGGACCGATCGGCCCGGAAAACACACGCCTGAAAGCATAGTCCATGGCCTCAACCCACCGATGACCCTTTGCTAAGTAGACTTCGTCGACAATTTATCGATTTGCAGGGTCGACCATTTACCAAGACGGTCATTCAGCGCGCCGGTCATCCAGTGAGCCTGACATTTAGCGAGTCTGTCATTCGCTGATTGGCCGGCTTGACTTGACTCGAGCAAACAGAACTCCCCACGACATCTGCCGTGGGGAGTCACAAGACGATTATTCGTATTTCTCCTAGGCCCACTCTGGTACCAAATTGGGTTTTGAGGCTCAGTAAACCACGAAGCCGTGGGCCTCCAGCTGCTTCTTGGCCCGATCTTTCAGAGCCGCAGAGGGACCTTTGGTATCCTCCAGCTGGTAGGGAATGCGCAACTCATGCCACTTGGGCCGTCCAAGCTGATGGAAGGGAAGCACGTCAATATGCTCAATGGCATCCTTGAACTGTTCGCACACCCGAGCGACATTCTCGACGTTCTCCTCGGAGTCGGTCAGCCCGGGCACCAGCACGAAGCGGACCCAGATCTTGCTGCCACGGGCAGCCAGACGCTTGCCAAATTCGATTGTGGGGGCCAGCGTTCCCCCGGTGACCTTCTTGTAGGTAGCCTCGTCGCCGGATTTGACATCCAGCAGGCACAGATCGATATCGTCAATCATAGCATCGGTGTAGTTGCGATTGAGGAATCCTGAGGTGTCCAGGCAGGTGTGGACGCCCATCTCCTTGGCGGCTCGAAAAACGCGTGAGACAAAGGCTGCCTGCATCATGGACTCGCCACCGCTGAAGGTGATTCCCCCGCCCGTGCTCTTGAAGAGGTCCTGGTAGCGGGCCACCTTGTCGATCATGGCCTGCAGGTATACGGGCTGGCCATCGCGCATCTTCCAAGTGTCAGGGTTCTGGCAGTACTGACAGCGCAGGGGGCATCCGCTCATGAAGACGGTCATCCTCGTGCCAGGCCCGTCCACTGAAGTGTTGATGTCCCAGGAGTGAACAAATCCGATGTCGCCCGTGCGCAGGGCATTCATGCGGTCGTGCCGGTCCAGTCCAATGGGCGATTCGAACCCCGAAAGGCCGCCCATCAGGGTCTGGCTCTGGTAGACCTTGGATTCTTTGAGCATGTGCGGCTGTGTGGTATGGAAGATGGTGGTCTCCGTCATCGGATCCTCCTGAAAAAGACGAAAAAGGGGGCGGGGCCTTGGTGCGCCCCGCCCCATGATTCACCGTCTCATCAACGGTTGACTATCGCACAAGGGCGATCAGTCGGTCACCGCACCCTGGTGGAAGGTGCGGGAGATCACGTCGAGCTGCTGCTCGCGGGTCAGCTTGACGAAATTGACGGCGTAGCCCGAGACGCGCACGGTCAGGTGCGGGTACTTCTCGGGGTGCTCGACGGCATCCTCCAGCTGCTCCTTGCGCAGGACGTTGATGTTGGCGTGGTAGAGCCCATGGCCGTTGCCGGCGTCCAGGATGCCTACCAGATTGTTGATGCGCTCATCCTCGTCGCGGCCCAGGCCGTCAGGGGTGATCGTGTTGGTCAGCGAGATGCCGTCCAGGGCGTCGTCATAGTCGATCTTGCCGACGGAGAACATGGAGGGCAGCATGCCGTGCGAATCCATGCCGTTCTCGGGGTTGGCGCCGGGAGCGTACGGGGTGCCCTTCTTGTGGCCGGAGGGGAAGGACCCGGTGTTCTTGCCATACTCCACGTTGGAAGTGATGGTCAGGATGGACTGGGTCGGCACAGCGCCGCGATAGACGGGCAGACGCTTGATCTGCCCCATGACGGTGGACACGGTCCACTTGGCCAGGTCGTCGGCGCGATCGTCGTCGTTTCCGTAGATCGGGAACTCGCCTACGGTCTTGTAGTTGACGATCAGGTCGTCGTCAGCGCCCTCGACATACTCCGGAGTGCCCTTGGCATCCTTGTTGTAGATCGGGTAGACCTTGGCGTACTTGATGGCCGACAAGGAGTCAGCGGCGATTGACAAGCCCGACATTCCGCAACCCAGGGTGCGGTAGATCTCCTTGTCGTGCAAGGCCATCTCAATGGACTCGTAGTCGTACTTGTCATGCATGTAGTGGATGATGTTCAGAGCCTCGACATAGGTCTCGCTCAGCCACTCCAAGGCCTTCTCGTAGTTGTCCTTGACCTCTTGGAAGTCCAGGGAGCCGTCTTCCTTGGGGGTGACAGGCTTGATCACGTCCTTGTCGATGACCTGCATGCCGGTCATCTCGTCACGGCCGCCGTTCATGGCATAGAGCAGGGCCTTGGCGGAGTTGACGCGGGCGCCGAAGAACTGCATCTGCTTGCCGACCCTCATGGGGGACACGCAGCAGGCAATGGCCGCGTCATCGCCCCAATGGGCGCGAATATCCTTGTCGGACTCGTACTGTATGGCGGATGTGTCGATGGAGATACGGGCGCAGAAGCGCTTGTAGCCCTCGGGCAGCTTCGGATCCCAGAAGATGGTGATGTTGGGCTCGGGGCCAGGTCCAAGGTGTTCCAAAGTCAGGGTGGCCAGCAGGCGGAAGGAAGTCTTGGTGACCATAGGCCTGCCGTCGTCGCCGAAGCCGGCATCGGACCAGGTGGCCCAGTAGGGGTCGCCCGAGAAGATGTTGTCGTAGTCCTTGGTCCGCAGGAAACGCACGATGCGCAGCTTCATCACGATGTTGTCGATGATCTCCTGGGCATCGGTCTCGTCGATCAGGCCAGCGGCCAGATCGCGCTCGAAGTAGACGTCGAAGAAAGCGGACAGGCGGCCGATGGACATGGCTGCGCCGTCCTGGCTCTTGACCGAGGCCAGGTAGGCCATATAGGTCCACTGGACGGCTTCCCTGGCATTCGTGGCAGGACGGCTCAGATCCAGCCCGTACTCCTTGCCCAGGTTCAGCAGCTGCTTCAGAGCCTTGATCTGCTCCGCGTGCTCCTCACGGAAGCGGATCCAATGCTCGATCTCCTCCTCGGTGAAGTCGTTGCGGTAAGGAATCGAATCCTTGTCAGCCTTCTTGCGGGCAATCAGCTCGTCGACGCCGTACAGGGCCACACGACGGTAGTCGCCAATGATGCGGCCGCGGCCGTAAGCGTCGGGCAGACCGGTCAGAATCTTGTTGTGGCGGGCCAGCTTGATCCTCTTGGTATAAACGTCGAAGACGCCATCGTTATGGGTCTTGCGATACCGGGTAAAGATCTTCTTGACATCAGGGTCAGGCTCCTTGCCTGCCTCTTTGATGGCCTGCTCAACCATGCGCCAGCCGCCGAAGGGCATCATCGCACGCTTGCAGGGCACGTCGGTCTGCAGGCCGACGATCACATCGTCTTGAGTCTCGCCGGCAGGCTTGCCGTCAATGTATCCGGCAGGGAAAGCGTCAATGCCCGCCGGAGTATGGGTGTCCACGTCGTAGACGCGCTGCTTGCGCTCTACGGCAAGGAAATTGTCATCCAGATACTTCCACAGATACTTGGTCTTGTCGGTGGCCGGCGCCAGGAAGGATTCATCACCGGTGTACGGGGTGTAGTTCTTTTGGATGAAGTCGCGAACGTCGATGTCTTTCTTCCAGTCCTCGCCCTTGAAGCCCTTCCAAGCCTTGGCTTGCAGCTCTGCGGGAGAGACGGTATTAGTCTCAACTGCTGTCATACTCAACTCCTTGTTGATATGGTCAATGGCGCTTCCTCACACCACTGTCGTTCTCAAGTATAGGGTGCGGCATACCAAGGAAAACCAGATAGTGACGTGAGTTATATCACACTCGGAACCCAGTGCTGCCAGGATCACCCGGCACACCATCTGAGTGCCGGTCCTGCCTGGCTGCTCAGTCCACTGGTCGCCAATCCAAGACACAACCCAGTGCAGGCTTCATCCGTCAGCTGATGACTGTTCCCTCGGGTCTCCATCCCAGGCCTGTCGCCAGCGGCGGTCTTCTTCATCCCATTCCTTGTTCCGGTGCTTGGCGATCTTCCAGGCATCAAGGGCCTCCTGCCTGCTGTGGTAGGGGCCCATCCGCCTGTCCTGCGGAGACAGCTTGCCCTGTTCAGGTTCGCCTGTGACGGTATTGAAATACCAGGCCGTCTGCACCTGTTCGGACCCCATGGCGATCACTCCTTGAAAGCGTTGGTGACGGGCAGCCGACGGTCCCGACCGAAGGCAAGAGATGTGACCTTGGGTCCCAGCGGGTACTGACGCCGCTTCCACTCGGCCCGATCCACCAGGCGCATAACCGTGTCGACTGTGTCAGGATCGAATCCGTCGGCCAGAAGATCGGCCCGACCATGCGCATGCTCGATGTATGCCTCCAGAACCTTGTCAAGCAGGCTGTAGTCTGGCAGAGAATCAGAGTCCTTCTGCCCTTGGCGTAGCTCGGCCGAGGGTGGCTTGACGATGGAATTGATAGGAATGGGCTCACGTTCGCCCAGTGCCCGAGCCTGGGCGTTGCGCCATCGCGCCAGCTGCCAGACCCGAGTCTTGAGCAGATCCTTGATGGGCGCGTAGCCGCCGACCGCATCACCATAAATAGTTGAGTAGCCGCAGGCCAGCTCGGACTTGTTGCCAGTGGCCAGCGCCAGAAGCCCCTCGGCATTGGCGTAGGCCATGACGATGACACCGCGGATCCGGGCCTGCAGATTCTCTTCAGCAACCCCCTCCAGATATAGCTGCCCTTGGAAGGCGTCGAACTCAGGGCCTATTGGCTGGACCACGTAACGCAAGCCCAGGCGCTGGGCCAGATCGGCAGCATCATCCCGGGAGCCCTCCGAAGAGTAGCGGCTGGGCATGGAGATGCCGCGCACATGCTCCCCTCCGCAGGCATCGGCGGCCATGGTCGCCACCAGGGCCGAGTCGATCCCGCCCGACAACCCCAGGCAGACGCTGGTGAAGTGATTCTTGACCATATAGTCCTTCAGACCCAGAACGCAGGCCCGATAGACCTCCTCGTCCCCAGGCATCTCTTCGGCCATGCAGGACTCGCTGGGCAAAGGGTGCTCCCCACGTGCAGGCAGGGTCCAAGTGGACAGATTCTGGACGAATCTGGGCGAGCGCTCCAGCAGGTTGCCATCCCGGTCCACCACGAAACTGCCGCCATCAAAGACCAGGTCGTCCTGCCCGCCTACCTGGTTCAGGTAGAGCAGAGGCGCGCCAACCTGCTTGGCCCGACGAGCCGCCAGCTCGTAACGGACATGCCCCTTGCCCTCCTCGAAGGGGGAGCCATTGATGGTCACCAGGAGGTCGATGTCCCGGCCAGCCAAGTCGCTGATGGGATCGCCCTCCTGCCATATGTCCTCGCAGATAGCCAGTCCAATCCGGTGCCCCCGCACCTCCAGGACGACGGTCCTATCCCCCGGGGTGAAAATCCTGTACTCGTCAAAGACCCCGTAGTTGGGCAGGAAGTGCTTGTCGTAGCCAGCCTCGACCCTACCCTGGTGCAGGACTACCAGCCGATTGCGAGGCCTGTCCTGATCCGTATCGGTGCCAACGGTCCCGACGATCACATAGAGATAGCCCAGACCCTGTTCCTCCAGCTCCCTGGCTAGACGGTCGGCACGAGACCAGGCGGCCCGACGGAAGCTGGCCCGAAATGCCAAGTCCTCGATTGGATAACCGGTCAGGCTCATCTCGGGAAAGACCACCAGGGTCGCCCCCTGCTCCGCTGCCTTTCTGGAGTAATCCAGAATAATATCGGCGTTGCCGTCAAGATCGCCCACACAGGTGTCGATCTGAGCCAGAGCCACCAGCAGATCGCCATCCTGCCGCGGCTGTTCCTCTTGTATGCCCATACCCATGATTCTAAACCGTGTCAGGGCCGGCCCACGGGCAGACAGTCCCAAGTGGGGACCGATACAGAAAAGACGGGCTTGCGGATCCTTCAGACCTTATCGGCACCAGCCTTGCGGGCGGCCCGGCGTACCAGCACTGAAGCGATTAGCCCCAGGAGCAGCAAAAGAACTGCGAAGCCCATAGCCCACTGGGCGCCTTGGGTGAATCCTTCGGTCAGGGCATGAGTCACCTGAGGACCCAGTGCTCCCAACCGGCCCCGGGTACCCTGAGCTCGCAGACCGACGATGGCATTTCCTGCAGAGGTCTGAACCGATTTGACCAGGCCATCGGCCACCTGCGCTGAGATTCCGTTGAGGGCCGTCAGATGTCTTGGCAGTACCAGGCTCAGAGCAAGTGAGAGGACGGAACCGGAGACTGCGGCGCCCAGGGCAGTCCCCCACTGACGGATGGTGGATTGGGTGGCCGAAGCCTGGCCGGATTGGGCCACCGGGACACCGGACAACACCAGGCTGGTCAGCTGCGCCGAGGCGAAGCCCAGACCAGCACCGTAAATAATCAGTGTCAGAGTCATGGGCCAGACCGGCATCGACCCACGCATGAGCAGAATGGACAGGGCCACGCCGACAATCTCCATCAGCAGACCCGTCTGCACCGTGCCGCCGGCTCCCAGACGGGCTGAGACCACTCGGGCCAGACCGCCGGACACAACTGATCCCAGGGCCATGACGCCCAGGATGGATCCGGCCCCCAGGGGGCTCAGGCCTCTGGCGTTGATCAGGTAGAGGGGCAGGATGAACATGACCGCGAACTGACCAGCGTTGACGATGGCGGCCGTAAGGTTGCCCCAGCCGAAGGTACCGATGGCGAACATGGACACGTCCAGGATGACTATCTTGCCCTTGCGCGCCCTGGTCAGCTCGGTCAGCGCAAAGGCAGCCAGCAGGGCCAATCCCAGAAGCAAACCGACCGGAACCGGCGACAGGGGCGCCGATGTGGATAAGTACAGTGGGCCAAGTTCAAGTGCGGCGCGGGGACGCCACCAGCCATAGGTCTGCCCCTCGATCAGCGCAAAGACCACCAGGGCCGACCCAAGAGCCGAAAGGAGTATGCCCTTCCAGTCGGCAAGCATCCCCCACCGGTCACCAGTCTGCCGGGGAGCAGACTTGGTCTCAGGCACAAAGACTGCACTGGCCAGGAAAACGATCAGTCCCAGGGGCAAATTGACCAGGAAGATCCACCGCCAACCGATAGTGCTGGTGAAGGCCCCGCCCAGGAAGGGGCCGACCGCCGCAGCCGAAGACATGACGGCCCCCCAGATGCCGAATGCAGTGGCCCGGTGCCGGCCCCGGAAGGTGGCAGACACGGTAGACAGGGTGGATGGCATGACCAAGGAGCCGCCGATTCCCTGAACGAGCCGAGCCAGAAGCAGCAGTGCGCCAGAGGAAGCCGATGCGGCGAAGACGGAACCCAGCACAAAGATGACCGTGCCCACCTGCAGGATTCGTTTGCGTCCGATCATGTCCCCCAGACGACCGGAAGGGAGGAGCAGGGCTGCCAGCACGATGCTGTAGAGGGCTGTAACCCACTGGGCTTGAGCCAGGTTGATATGGATGGCGGCGATGATGGAGGGTATGGAGACGTTAACGATGGACGAATCCAGCACAATCATGGCCAGCCCCAGGGCCAACACCCAGAGGGCGCGCCATGGCGGCGCCGCCTCCTGGGACTCTTGGCTGCCTTTCATACTGCCCTTCTTCACGTCTATGCTTGCCGATCCGGTCATCAGATCTTCCCCTCACCCTGGTCTGCAAATTTTTTTGCGACTATACGTCGCAAAAACCCGTCTGGCAAGTTCACTCAGCGCGGACAAGCCGCAGGCTAAAGAGGCCTTTGCAGTTTGGCACAGCTTCAAAGAGGCCATATCATATGCCCCATAACCGGCTGAGCTCGACTCATCATCACTGCACCCAGTAGGTCGGAGCAAGGAGGACCATGCCCAGGATCCGCGAATCCACGCTCCAGGAGCACCGCGCCAAAACCCTGGACCAGATCATCACCGCCGCCGAAGCCATCCTGCGCACCGGCGGACGCGGCCAGCTGACCATGGCCGAGGTGGCTCGACGCACCAATCTGGCCCGGAACTCCCTCTACCGCTACGCCCGGGATGCCGACCAGCTCTGCGACATGGTCATGGAGCGGCACCTGCCCGACTGGGGCCAGGCCCTGGACCAGGCCTTGGGTACGACAGACGACCCGCGCCGAACAGTCGAGGTCTGGACCCGCACCAATCTGGAACAGGCCGGACTGCACGGACACGGCTGGCTGATGAACCTCTACGCCGAACAACACGACGAGCAGTTACGCCAGGCCCTGATCTACGGCAACCCCTCGAATTCCCATGAGCCCGCCCCAAGGAACGATCAGTCCACAGACCGGCAAATCCAAGCCCTGCTGGACTTCCACCGGCAGGTCAACCAGCCGCTGATCCAGGCATGGACAGCCCTGCGGCCAGCAGATCCGGCCATGGGTGTGGAGGTGACGCGAGGCATCGTCCAATCCGGTATGCGACTGATTGATGCCCTGGACCAAAAGCTTGCTCCCGAGCAACGGCAGACACGACTGACCATCATCATCGAGAAGGTGACCGCCTGCGCCAAGGCCGTCACCGCCACCCTGGCGGAAGGACCTACATGCGCCTGATTGGCAACATCTGCTGGCTGCTGCTGGGAGGACTGGCCATCGCACTGGCCTGGACCCTGGTAGGCATCGCGCTCTGCCTGACCGTGGTAGGCATCCCCCTGGGCTTCCAGGCCTTCAAGATGGCGCGTCTGACCTTGACCCCATTTGGCCGACAGGTCATCTACGGAGGCGGACTGGGATCATGGCTGGCCAACCTGCTCTGGATTATCCTGGGCGGCTGGTGGCTGGCCCTGGCCTATCTAGTGGCCGGACTGGTCACCATGCTGACCGTGGTGGGCATACCCTTCGGTCTGCAAGCTTTCAAGATGGCCCGCCTGGCCCTGATGCCCTTCGGATCCTCGGTTCGCGTCGCCGTCTTATGAAAGAATTATAGGTATGAGCACAGTCATCATGCATACCTCAGAGGGCGATATTCGCCTGGATCTCTTTGGCGATCAGGCACCTGAAACCGTAGCCAACTTCTTGGATCTGGCCTCAGGCCGCAAAGAGTGGACCGATCCCGAGACGGGCCAGAAGCGGCAGGACCCTTTCTACGACGGTCTGACCTTCCACCGGATCATCAAGGACTTCATGATCCAGGGCGGCTGCCCGCTCGGCACCGGCACAGGCGGCCCCGGCTACGAGTTTGACGATGAGATCGACCCATCCCTGACCTTTGAGGAACCCTACAAGCTCGCCATGGCCAATGCAGGGCTACGCCGCGACCCCGTCACAGGAAAGACTCACGGCACCAACGGATCACAGTTCTTCATCACCACTGTGCCCACCCCCTGGTTGAACGGACATCACACCATCTTCGGCCAGGTTGCCGATGAGGATTCCCGGAAGGTGGTCGACAAGCTGGATGCCGTGACCACCGACTCAGGCGACCGTCCCCTTGAACCGGTCTTCATCAACAGCGTCGAAATCCTCTGAGCCATGCCGGGGATGGTTTCAAAAAAGACACCCAGCAGATTCCAGCCCGGCACACGCAGCTATACCATGTCCCGCATCAGGGGCACGGAGACATCAATAGAGCGCCAGGTCCGGTCCTACCTCTTCTCGCGCGGTCTGCGGTTTCGCAAGAACGACAAGAGGTATCCGGGCCATCCTGATGTGGTTCTGCCTAAGTGGCGCGCCATGGTCTTCGTCAATGGCTGTTTCTGGCACATGCATCAGGACTGCGACAGATTTTCCATTCCCAAATCCAATGTAGAGTACTGGACCACAAAGCTGACGAGGAACCGATTGCGGGATCAGGAGCAGGGCAAAAAGCTGAAAGCCATGGGTTGGCGGGTTTTCACGGTCTGGGAGTGCCAGCTGGATGCACACCATGCCCGGGAAACGCTGCGGAAATTGTATGAGGCCATCACAAAAAACGGCAATCCAAACGAAGGAGCCAAGGATGAGCAGATTGAACGGCAAGCGGCGAGAAGCTGAGCAGAAGGGCATGCGGGTCAACTTCGCCATTCTCGGTGCCGGACGGATAGCCAATGCCTTGGCCAAGACAGTGGTCTTGATGTCCAAAAACCGGCAATACAGCCATCTGGTCGCCCCCTACGCCGTGGCCTCCAGGGATGGGGATCGCGCAGCTGCATTCGCCAAAAAATATGGATTCCCACATTCCTATGGCTCCTACCAGGAGCTCCTGGACGATCCTAATGTGGATCTGGTCTACATCGCCACGCCTCACAGCCTCCATGCCGAGCAGGCCATCGCCTGCATGAAGGCGGGAAAGAACGTGCTGGTCGAGAAGTCCTTCGCTGCCAACGCCATTCAGGCCAGGCAGGTCATCGAGACATCCGAGAGCACCGGTCTGCTCTGCACCGAGGCCATCTGGACCAGATACATGCCCTCGCGCTCCATCATCGACGACATCGTCTCCTCAGGCGGCATCGGCACCGTCAGAACGGTCACCGCCAACCTGGGATATGTGACCGTGGACAAGGCCAGAATGACCGACCCGGCCCTGGCCGGAGGCGCCCTGCTCGACGTAGGCGTCTACCCCCTCAACTTCATCGACATGGTCATGGGACCCAAGCCCATCGAACGGATCTGCACGGATTGGGTCCGCAGCCCGGAAGGCGTCGACAGCCAGAACTCGACGACCATTTTCTACCAGGACGGATCCATGGGCGCAGCGACCAGCTCCATGGTCTCAGCCAGCGACCGGACCGGCGACATTTGGGGAGACCGAGGCTACCTGGAGTGCATCAATATCAACAATGTGGAGTCCATCGACCTGTACGACGCTGATCACAAGCTGAAGAAGCACTACCCCATCCCTGACCAGCTTACCGGTTATGAGTACGAGGTGGCCAGCGCCGCACAGGCCATCCTGGATAGCAAGACCGAGTGCGCCCAGATGCCCCACAAGGACACCCTGCGCATCATGGGGCTCATGGACTCACTGCGCCGCCAGTGGGGATTGGCCTTTCCCTTCGAATCATGAACCAACTGATAAAAGCCATGGCGACCAGCCTGCCTATTTGATGCGGCGAACACGGCCATGCTCGACCAGGTAGGCCCGTCTGGCAAGATCAATCATGGGCAAATCAAAGGCTGAATCGGTATAGAAGGCGTCGACGGCCGTCTCCTGACCCAGGATCCGCTGAAAGTGCAGAGGCTTATCGGGTCCAAAGTTGAGATAGCCCACGGTCAGGGACTCCAAATCCAGGGTGGAGCCGATGCAGCGGGTGATGCCCAGTCGACGACAGGCCTCCCCCGCCACAAGATCGAAGGAGGCGGTCACCACCACGTCGTCGGCCTGGGGGGTGTACCAATCCATGATCTTGTGCATGTTGGCATCCCAGAATTGGCTGACCAGCAGGTCCATGTCAAAGCCAGGACGCGAGGTCAGCAGACGCAGGTAGCGCGAGCCCACCCGACGCATGGCCGAGTCCAGCTGCTCCAGGGTGACCCGGCCCAGGCGGTATCGGACGGCATAGAAGAGGGCAATCGGCAGGTAGTGCAGCACGCGTGGATCTTTGCGAGCAGTGAACAGGTAGAAGTCAAGCAGGCTTTCGCCATCGTAGATGGTGCCGTCGAAGTCCAATACCCGCATGCCGATCCTTTCCAGATCCCGTGGCGAAAAGGAATATTCTAGCACACCGTTGAGCAATGACGGTGATAGTCCCCGACCACGGCCAACCCCGCCCTGTTAGATGCTTACCTGTTTGGATGGACAAAGCGACACTTTTTTAGCCCACAAGCCTGGAGCAGGCGGCAAATCCCCGGATAATCGACGCTGAAAGACTTCGAGCAGGATCGACACCAGGGAAATCATGGCTTGGTTGGCCGGTGTCTGAATCGTGGACCATCCCCATGGTGTCGACGGTATTGATATGATGAAAAATGCGTCGTCCGTGCCGGGCAGAAGCTTGGGAGTTGTCGGAAAGAGACTTGGAGGGGGAACGGCGCCGAAGGGGTCCATGGGTCAATCATGCCCGCCGAACTCTGTGATCATCCTTACCAGCTAGGGGGCAGCAACGATGTTGAAGAAGAGTCACTACCACAACCTGAGCAGTTGCATAGCCGGAATCTACCGGCATGCACGCAACGATGCCAGCCGGTACACAGGCGACTCCACCTTACGGGGCACCCAAGGTGATCTGATTGTATATCTCTACGATCATCCAGGCCTCAGCCAGCGCCAGATAGCCCGGGACCTGTGCGTAGACCCCAGCCTGCTGGCCCGGGACCTGAAAGCTTTAAAAGCCCTGGGCCTGGTCAGCCGCGAACAGAACCCTGCCGATCATCGGGTCAATATCATTGCTCTGACCAGGTCGGGCGCAGATATAGCTCGTAAACGGATCAGATCGGTCAACAACTGGTGGATCGACCTGTTCAAGCAGAATCCGGATATTGACCCCGAGACCTTCCAGACCGAGCTGCGCTGCGTCTACAACCGGTTGCTGGCCGACCAGCTCTGATTCCTCTTACCGGCAAAGGATCCTTACTGAAAAAAAAGGACCTGGCCGATTCCTTGGCCGCCCCACGACGGCACCAAGCTCATGCCAGGCCCCTTGCTTTTCAGACTTTTCACACCCTTGCGCCGGCCGCTGTCAGCCCACCGAACGGCCGGAAGTCTCCCAGCCCACCAGACCCACAACCAGCATGGAAGCCAGAGCCACCAGGCTGATGGTGACGAAGATTGAGGTGCTCCCCCATTGGCTGAGCATGGCACCGATGAGCACGGGCATGAGCACATTGCAGAGCTTGGCAATGGCATTGGCGATGCCCACGCAGCGGAATCGGACTGTGGTCGGGAAGAGCTCAGGCGCATAGACGGCCACCACCGACGACATGAGGACGTAAAGACTGCCCATGAGCAGAATGCCCACCAGAATGGCAGTGACCTGGCTGGTCTGCACGGCGTAGAGCAGACCGAAGACCGCTGTCAGCAGGAAGGCCGTGACGATGATCCGCTTGCGGCCGATCCGGTCCAGAAGCAGGGATCCGATCAGGCAGCCCATGGGGGCACCCAGCATCATCAGGGTGCTGATCCACAGGGATCCGCTCAGATCTATGCCCCGCTTGAGCAGGATGGTGGGCACCCAGGATGTGAAAGCATAGGAGCAGACGTTGGTAGCCGAAACTGCCACGGTGGCCACAATCAGACCGCGGACAATACTGCCCGATGCCTTGGCAGGTGCCTCAACGCCATCATTCTTCCCAGCGTGGGCGGAACCCCCGACTGAATCGGAGCTTGACCCTTCCCGGCCATTGCCAGCCTCCAGAAGCTCGACCACCTGGATGGCCTCGCCCATCCGCCCGTGCAGGGCCAGCCAGCGGGGAGACTCGGGAATGTCGCGCCGCAGATACCAGATCAGCGCAGCCGCCAGGCCAATGCCCACGAAGAGCGGCCGCCAGGACCAGCGCGGAATAATCCAGGCACACAGGAGCATGGCTAGGGGCACTCCGGTGTTGGCCACCAGCGAGACGATGGCACTCCAACGGCCGCGGTGCCGGATGGGAGCGAATTCGTTGACCATGGAGAATCCGGTGACGATCTCGGCGCCAAGACCCAGCCCGGCCCCCAGACGGCAAGCCGAGAGGACGGCCATGTTCGGAGCCAGAGCGCCCAGCAGAGTAAAGCCGCCGAAGAGCAACAGGTTGATCTGGTAGGCGGTCTTGCGACCCCGCAGGTCTCCAATGAACCCGGCCAGCAGCGAGCCCACCAGGAGCCCCAGGAAACCAGCCGACAGGAAGAGGGAATTCTGGGCGACCGTGGACCACCCGGTGCTCAAGGCCGAACTGGCTACGGCGCTGCCCACATAGACATCGATGCTGTCCATCAGCATGCCCGCGGCCACCAGGGCCACAATCTTGTAAAAAGTAGCCGATTCACGAGCATTGTCTACTCGCCGGGTAATCTCGCGGACCGCCAAGTCGTCCTCAGCGAGGCCGAAATTCTTGGATTGTTCGGATATGTCTGCTTTGTCAATGACCGCTGTCGACATCGTCACCCTCGCGCCCGTGCATAAGGCAGCCAAGCCTCATGCGTTCATGCCAGACCTGCCGACGGCGACAGACTCCTCGTGGGAGCTTGGCGACCGTCAATACGGAAGGCCTGGACCCTGCGGCGTTTCGGTCATTGTGTGACTATTCAACGTCTATTGAGTGCCCAGTATAGGAGTCTGGACGGTCATTGCCCAGACCCGGCGTTTCCCTCCGGCCCGGCGGCCCTGTCCAGGATGGCCCTGATGGCTTCCAGACGGGGGCCCAGTTGACGCTCATAACCCCGATCATTGGGGTGGTAGTAGCGTCGTCCGACCAGTTCGTCCGGCATGTACTGCTGAGCCGCCACTGCATCCGGCGCATCGTGGGCATACTGATAGCCCTCGTGGTTGCCCCAGGCCTTCATCAGCTTGGTGGGAGCGTTGCGCAGGTGCAGGGGGACTTGGCCGATATGCCCGGCGTCCACGTCCTCCAGGGCCTGGTTGATGGCCAGGTAGGAGGCGTTGGACTTGGGTGCCGTGGCCACAGCGATGACCGCCTCGGCCAGGATCAGCCGGGCCTCTGGCATGCCCACCATGGCCACAGCCTGGGCAGCCGCGACCGTAATCTCCAGCACCTCAGGAGAGGCCATGCCCACCTCCTCGGCGGAGGCGATCATGATCCGTCGTGCGATGAAGCGCGGGTCCTCGCCTGCCCGAATCATCCGAGCCAGGTAGTGCAGGGCCGCATCCACGTCGGACCCCCGCATGGACTTGATGAAGGCCGAAGCCACGTCATAGTGATCATCGCCCTTCTTGTCATAGCGGACGGCGGCCACGTCCATGACCGAGGAGACCACCTTGGCATTGATCAGAGGCCGACGCGCACCCTTAGCACGAGGCCCGTCCTCAGTGACCGCTCCAGCCGCAGCCTCCAGAATGGTTAGGGCCCGGCGGGCATCGCCTCCGGCAAAACGCACAATTTGGTCCAAAGCCCCTGGATCCAGCCGTACCTGGTCTTTAAGCCCCCGCTGGTCCTTTACGGCCCTGCGGACCAGCTTGGCCAGGTCCTGGTCGTCCAAGGCCTCCAGCTTGACCACCACCGAGCGGGAAAGCAGGGGGGCAATGACCGAAAAGCTGGGATTCTCGGTGGTGGCTGCGATGAAAGTCACATCCCGGTTCTCCACGCTGGGCAACAGGGCATCCTGCTGGGACTTGGAAAAACGGTGGACTTCATCAATAAAGAGGACCGTCTCCTGACCCTGGCTGACCAGCCGCTCCCGAGCCTGGGCGAGGACCTGCCGCACCTCCTTCACCCCCGAAGTGACAGCCGAAAGCTCCTCGAAATGCCGCCCGGACTGTCGGGCGACGATGTAGGCCAGGGTGGTCTTGCCCACCCCTGGAGGGCCGAAAAGAACGACCGAGCTGGGAGCCGTCAGACGGTTGTTCGGATCCGACCGGGCCAGCCGCTCCAGCGGTGTTCCAAGAGCCGTGACCTTATCCTGGCCGACCACCTCGTCCAGGCTCCTAGGCCGCATCCTGACCGCCAGAGGCAGGGTATGTTCCTCGGGGGGATCCGCCGCCTGGAAGAGATCATCAACCATATGCAATACCTCGTTCCTCGGGGCCCCTATGGCTCCCCGCCCTCACCAGCATAAGCCTGCATCTGCCGCAATCAGAAGGACGAACGCGCTAGACTGGGAACTCATATGGCCGTATCGCCCAGCGCGTAGTTGGGTTCCGGAAACACGGTATGTGTACAGTTTACTGGTCATCAACCTGAATATCTTCAGGAAGGCCATAGGCAGCAGCAAAGCCGTCCGCCTGGGAAAAACCGGGACCGGCACAGGTCGGAACAATAAGGAGAATCGCCAGTGATCGCCAAGCATGTTCGCCAGGGATGGACCTCGGGTCCAGGCAGGTGGACCATGGGCCTGCTCGCCCTGGTCCTGGGGCTCTCAGCCCTGATCGTCGCCCCCTTGGCCACGCCGGCGCAGGCGGCCCAGAGCTCCCCCGCCTCGCAGGCGGTCCATGGACGCACCTTCCGTGTCGCCACCGACACCACCTTCGCCCCCTTTGAGTTCCGTGACTCGTCCGGGAACCTGGTCGGCATCGATATGGACCTGATCCGCAAAATCGCCGATATCGAGGGGTTCTCGGTGCAGGTCCAGTCCCTGGGATTCAACGCCGCCCTTCAAGCCCTGAACTCCCAACAGGCCGATGTGGTCATAGCCGGCATGACCATCACCGACCAGCGCAAGCAGGTCTACGACTTCACTGACCCCTATTTCGACTCCGGCGTACAGATGGCCATCGCCAAGGACAACGACCAGATCCACAGCTACCAGGATCTGCGCGGCACCGTGGTGGCCGTCAAGACGGGCAGCGAGGGCGAGGCTTTCGCCAAGCAGCGGGCAGCCCAGTACGGTTTCACAGTCAAGGCGGTGGACCAGTCCTCCACCATGTATGAGATGGTCAAGTCCGGAAATGCCCAGGCGGTTATCGACGACTATCCGGTCCTGGCCTACGGCATCGCCCAAGGCAACGGGCTGAAGACTGTGACCAAGAAGGAGCCCGGCGCCTCCTACGGAGCGGCCGTCCGCAAGGGCGAGAACCAGGAGTTCGTGGCAGCTTTCAACGAGGGTCTGGCCAGGATGAAGGCCAACGGCAGCTACAAAAAACTGGTCGATTCCTATGTGGGCAGCGGCCATTCCAGCAATAGTGCCTCCGCCTCCCGGCCAGGATTCTTTGGGCTGGTCCGCCAGGCCTTCCCTTCCCTGATGCTGGGTCTGCGCAACACCCTGGCCATCACGGCCATAGCCTTCGTCATCGCTCTGGCCATCGGCATCATCCTGGGACTATGGCGAATCAGCCCCAACCGTATCCTGTCTTGGATTGCCCGAATCTACGTAGCGGTCTTCAGAGGTACACCCGTCCTGGTCTGGGCCTTCTTCTTCTACCTGGGCGTCCCCCAGCTGATCGGCCACCGCATCAGCATCTGGCTGGCAGGCGCGTTGACACTGTCCCTGAATTCCGGAGCCTACCTGGTCGAGATCGTGCGTGGGGCCATCGACTCGGTTGACGTCGGGCAGATGGAGGGTGCCCGCAGCCTGGGCCTGACACGTCGTATGGCCCTGCGCCGGGTCATCCTGCCCCAAGCCGTCAGAATCGCCACGCCCTCCATCATCAACCAGCTAGTCATCATGCTCAAGGATTCCTCCCTGCTGCTGGCCATCGGCTTCGGCGAACTGCTCTATCAGGCCCAGCAGATCTACGCGGCCAACTTCCGCGTGACCGAAACCCTGTTCATGGTAGGAGTCATCTACTTCGTCGCCATCAGCGCCTTGACCTGGATGGCCAATATGCTCGATAGGAGGCTGCACCGATGAACTTCGAGGACCCGGACATGGACACCGGACGACTGACACGTCGCATCCGTCAGAACCAAAGTCGCCTCAGCCAGGGAAAGTCCCAGATGGCCGTATCCATCCGCGACCTGCACAAGCGCTACGGCGACACTGAGGTCCTCAAGGGGATCGACATGGAGGTCAAGCCGGGCGAGGTCATTTCCATCATTGGCCCCTCGGGCGCGGGCAAGTCCACCCTGCTGCGCTGCATCAACGCCCTTGAGATGCCGACCTCGGGCACGATCAGCGTCTATGGAATTGACATTTCCGATCCAAAGACCAACATTGACAAGCTACGCGAGCACGTGGGCATGGTCTTCCAGCACTTCAACCTCTTCCCCAACATGAGCGTGGCCGACAACATCATGCTGGCCCCCCGTATGCTGCACAAGACCCCCAAGGAGGATGCCCGGCAGCAGGCCCTGGACCTGCTGGAAATCGTCGGCTTGGAAGAGAGGGCGGACGCTCGGCCCACGGACCTGTCAGGCGGGCAGCAGCAGCGTGTGGCCATCGCCCGCGCACTGGCCATGCACCCGGACATCATGCTCTTTGACGAGGCCACCTCGGCCCTGGATCCGGAGATGGTGGGCGATGTTCTTGAAGTCATCCGCTCCCTGGCCGAGGGCGGCATGACCATGATTCTGGTCACTCACGAGATGGCTTTCGCCCGGGAGGTCTCCTCCAGGGTGATCTTCACCGATGCCGGGATCATCGAGGAGGAGGGCACGCCCGAGCAGATCTTCAGCCATCCGCAGAGCCCCCGGCTGCAGTCCTTCCTTTCCAAGGTCCTCTAAGGATCTGGGTCTAGATGTCCATCAGCTCCTCGATGGGACCCACCCGGTATTCCCTGAAGACCACCTGACCGTTCTCCTGAGTGGCATCCAGGTCCACGATGCCGGCAATGCCCCAGTCACGTTCGCCTTCCACATCGTCGAAGATCTGCTGGACCCGCCAGGTGTGCCCCTGACGCTCGTCCCGGTCATCCAGGCTGAAGAAGTCCGAAGACCGGGCCTGAGTATCGGTCAGGATCTGCTCATGATCCTGGTAGAGGTCGTCCAGCACGTCGCCCCAGGCTCGTATGCCGTATCCCCAGTCTGCATCCAGGTCGGCCAGGGCCTCCGGCCGGTCGGCGGCCACCAGCTCCACCCGCTGGAACATGGCATTGCGGACCAGCAGGGCCAGTCCCCGCCGGTCCGCCACCACCCGGTTTTCCACCTTGGGCGGGGCGGTATCCAAGCCGCTTGTGACTTCGCCATTTGCGGCCCTGCCTGCAGCCTCCCACTCATCCACCAGGCTGGAGTCCACCGAGCGCACGATCAGTCCCAGCCAGGCCAGGATGTCCTCCAGCCGCTCATCCATGAACTCTTCGGGAACCGTCCTGCTCAGAGCCCGGTAAGCATCGGACAGATAGCGCAGCAGGGTCCCCTCCGACCGGGATATTCCGTAGCGGGCGATGTAGCCGTTGAAGTCCGAGGCCGTCTCGATCATGTCCCGCAGAACGGACTTAGGACGGATCTCATAGTCGTTGGCCCAGGGAACGTCCCGACGGTAGCGGTCGAAGGCCTCCCCCAGCAGGTTCTCCAAGGGCTTGGGCCAGGTCACCTCCTGCAGGCGCTCCATCCGTTCCTCATACTCCAGGCCATCCTCCTTCATCTGCTGGATGGCCGCATCGCGGGCCTGCCGCTGCTGGGCCTTGAGTATCTGCCGAGGATCCTCCAAGGTGGCCTCGACCATGGAGAGCAGATCCAGGTCGTAATCAGGGTCCTCGGGATCCAGCAGTTCCAGGGCGGCCAGCAGGAAAGGCGAGAGGGGCTGGTCCAGGGCAAAGTCCTCGGGCAGATCCACGGTCGTGAAGTAGTCCAGGCCGCCGTCCGGGTTCCGCTCGGTCTCGATGACTCCGGTGTCGGTTAGGGTTTGGAAAATCTCGTCGGCCCGGTCCTGCAGATGCTCCTTCTGCTGCGGGGTCTGACGGGAATCCTCGATCAAATCCTCCACCCGCCTTCTGGCATCCCCGCCCTGGTCGACTTCGTTGAGGACCATGGCATGGGTGATCTTCAGGTGCGGCGTCAAGGTCTCGGGACGGGCCTCGATCAGCTTGTCGAAGGTCCCCTTGCCCCAGGTGACGAACCCCTCCTGGGGCTTCTTGCGTTTGATCCGCTTGAGCTTTTTTGGGTCGTTGCCAGCCTTGGCCACGGCTTTGGCGTTCTCTATCTCGTATTCGGGCGCCTCGGCCACAACCAGGCCACTGGTATCGAAGCCCATGCGTCCGGCTCTGCCTGCGATCTGGTGGAATTCCCTGGCTCGCAGACGGCGCATCTTGTAGCCGTCGAACTTGGTCAGCCCGGTCAGCAGGACGGTGTGGATGGGCACGTTGATGCCAACCCCCAGAGTGTCCGTGCCGCAGATGACCGGCAGAAGGCCATCCTGGGCCAACTGCTCCACCAGGCGCCTATACCTAGGCAGCATGCCCGCATGGTGGACCCCGACGCCGGTGCGCAACAAGCGCTGCAGAATCCTGCCAAAAGCCGTGGTGAAACGAGTGCAGGCCATGGCTTCCTTGATCCGGTCTCGCTGCCCCCGGTCGGAAACCCCCGTGCTGGATAGGGCTTGGGCCGTCTCCAGGGCGGCGTCCTGGGAGAAATGAACGATATAGACCGGCGAATCACCATCGGACATCAATGACTCCACAGTGACAGGCAGCGGGGTGTCCACATAACGGTAATCCAGCGGCACCGGCCGGGGGGCATCGGCCACGATGTCCACATTCACCCCAGTTTTGCGCTCCAGGTCCCGGGCAATCTGATCCACGTCGCCCAGGGTGGCCGACATGAGCAGGAACTGCACATCGGGAAGGGTCAGCAGGGGCACCTGCCAGGCCCAGCCACGGTCTGGATCCCCGTAATAGTGGAACTCATCCATGGCCACGCAGCCAATATCGGCATGCTTGCCCTCCCGGAGCGCCTGGTTGGCCAGTATCTCGGCAGTGCAGCAGATGACCGGGGCATCCGTGTTGATGTGGGTGTCGCCGGTGATCATACCCACACGATCGCGGCCGAGAATTGAAACCAGGTCGAAGAACTTCTCAGAAACCAGAGCCTTGATGGGGGCCGTGTAATAGGAGCGGCGTCCGGTGCACAGGGCGATGAAGTGCATGCCCAGGGCCACCATGGACTTGCCCGAGCCAGTCGGGGTCGACAGAACCACATGGTCTCCTGAAACCAGGGAGAGAACAGCCTCCTCCTGATGTGGCCAGGGAGTGATGCCCTGGGAAGCCACCCAGGAGAAGAAGCGGTCGTAGATCTGATCCTCGGTCAGATTGCGGGGGCCTCCCGCTTCGGGTACCAGGTCGCCCAGGGAGGCGGGCTGGTCAGTTGAGGCGGTTGAGGAAACAGCATGTTCTTGGACCATGCCCACCAGTCTATCCGGCCAGGCACACAAGTCCGGCCGGAGACTGGCTTCGGATCATAGGAGCTGAGGACTGTCAGTCCTTGTCCCTGCCCTCTTGATTCCTGCCCTCGTCCTTCTTCTCGCCATCGGAGCGGCCGCCGCGTCCAGGCTTGAGGAAATCCGGAATCTCCAGGCTTCCCTTGTGCGGATCCACCAGCGTGTCGGGCTGGGTCCTGTCATAGCCCTGGATGTAGCGGGTCTTCCTCCAGTGCTGAATGGAGGCGTTAGATCCACGGTGATGTGCATGGTACTGCAACGGCGCACCGCCGTACCGGTCCTCGTCCACCTCCTTGGCCACGGCTATCTGGTTGACATTGGAGGGATCCATGATGGCCACGGGCGCGACCGGCTCCACGAAGTCGGCGGGGGCGGCGGTGCGCTCCTGCATCTTCTCGGGCAACCAGCGGGCGAAGTGGGACAGCAGGAAGCAGACGAAGAAGTAGACCACAGAGGCCACCACCAGGGTCTGCAGGATGTTGAAGTACATGGAGCCCAGACGACGGGACTCCTGCAGCAGATCCGTGTACATGATGATGGAGCCCAGAGCCGTGTCCTTGAGAACCACGACCAGCTGGGTCACAGCCGCCGGCAACATGGCATAGACGGCCTGGGGAACCTCGATCTGCATCAGGGACTGGGTCCTGGTCAACCCCAAGGCCAAAGAGGCCTCGCGCTGGCCATTGGGCAGGTTGCCCACTCCCGAGCGGATCAACTCGGCCACCACGGAGCCGTTGTAGAGGATCAGGCCCAGAACGACGGCCCAGTAAGAGGCCTGACTGATTCCGGCAAAGGCGAACCAACGCCAGAAGAAGATCATCATCATCAGCACCGGGACTGCCCTGCAAAACTCCACGATGATGCCTGAGACTGCCCTTACCAACCCGTTGGGCAGCAAACGGCCGATGCCGAAAATGAACCCAAAGATGACCGAGCCGATCACTGCAACCACTGAGGCCTTGATGGTCAGCCAGAGCCCGGGCAGGTAGAAGTCCGACCAGGCTTCGTAGTCCAGGGCCGGGCGCCAGAGCTCCCAGCTCAGCTGGTTCTCACCCTCCGGTGGGTTGTGGAGCCTCATCAGCACCAGGATGACCACTATGGCGAAAATGACGGCAGCTATCCAGTTGACTATTCGTATGGTGCGCCGGCCCTTGGGACCGGGCTGATCAAAGAGCAACGAACTCTCATTGTCCTGTGACATGGCCGCTCACCTCCTCACTGCCAGCTTGTTGGAAAGATACGTGGTCAAAGCCCCAATGGGCAGAACCAGAATCACATAGCCCAGGGCGAAGATGAGGAAGATGGCCACGATGGCATTGGCGTGGAACTCGATCATCTCGCTCATCAGGGAGGAGCTCTCGGAGGCCACGGAGGCAGCTGCAGCCACGGTGGAGTTCTTCAGCAGGGCAATGAAAGTGTTGCCCAAGGGCGCCACCGACCCACGGAAGGCCTGGGGCAGAATGATCTGCGAGGCCGACTGGAAGAAGCTCAGCCCCAGAGCGCGGGCCGCCTCGGCCTGGCCCAGAGGCACCGTGTTGATGCCCGAGCGCAGAGACTCGCAGACGAAGGCCGCCGTATAAAGGGAAAGGCCCGTCACCGCCAGCCAGAAGAAGTTGACGGAGAATACCGGCGAGAAACTGATCTTGAGCTGGGCGAAGGCCCCCAGGACCATGAAGACCATGATGATGGTCAAAGGCATGTTCTGGAAGAACTCCACATATCCTCGGCCGACGGCCCGCAGGGATGAGATGGGCGAGATACGCATGATCACCAGGATGATGCCCAGGATCAGCGAGAAGAGGGCCGACCAGAGGGTCAGCTGGATATTGACCCAGAAGGCTGCTGGAATGTCGTAGTCGGAAAACAGTTCGATGATGGTTGACATCTCACTCCCCCTCCATGGGCCTAGGCGGGTTGTATCGGGGGTCGGGTTTGTAGTGGGTGCCCCGGGTGTTGTTCTCCAGCGCCCGCTGCCAGGAACCGTTGGCCTCCATCTCAGCCAAGGCAATGTTGATCTTGTGGGCCAGCTTGGTATTGCCCTTCTTGATGCCCACGCCGTAGTGTTCCTGGGTGAAGGGCTTGCCCACTAGCCGCAGTCTTCCCCGGGAGGCGGAGGCCAACCCGGCCAGGATGATGTCGTCAGTGGTGACCGCATCGACGATGCCGGAGAAGAGGGCGGTGGCGCATTCGGCATAGCCGGGCTGCTCCATCAGCTGGACCTCCTTGGCAAACTTTTTCTTGACGGTGACGGCCGAGGTGGATCCGGTCACCGAGCACAGGCGCTTGCCATTGAGGTCCTCGGGGCCGCGGATCTGATGGTCCTCCTTGCGCACCAGCAGGTCCTGGCCAGCCACGATGTATGGTCCGGCGAAGGAGACCGCCCGCTTGCGCTCGTCCGTTATGGAGTAGGAGGCCAGGATCATATCCACGTCGCCGTTCTGGAGCATGGCCTCCCGCTGCTTGGAGGGGGCCTCCTTCCAGACGATGTCGTCGGCGCTGTAACCCATCTTGCCGGCGATGTAGGTGGCCACGTCCACGTCGAAGCCAACATAGGTCCCGGCCTTCTTGAAGCCCAGACCAGGCTGGTCGAACTTGATGCCCACCCGGATCTTGCCTGCCTCCTTGTCAGAGCCGCAGGCCGCCAGTGAGACCAGACAACCCAGAGCGCACAGGATCGCGGTCAGATTCCTGGCCAGCCGTTTCAGCGGCCGGCCCATGCCATGCATACTTGCATTCATGCGGATATGCTTCCCTCCTGCTTCAGTGGGCCAGAATCTTGGACAGGAAGTCGGCGGCCCGCTGGGTCTTGGGGTGATCGAAGAAGTCGTCGGGGTCGTCCTTTTCCAGGATGCGCCCATCGGCCATGAAGACGATATGGTCGGCGGCCTGCCGCGCAAAGCCCATCTCGTGGGTCACACAGATCATAGTCATGCCCTCCTGGGCCAGTTGGATCATGACGTCCAGCACCTCGTTGACCATCTCCGGGTCCAGCGCTGATGTGGGCTCGTCGAAGAGCATGACCTTGGGCTGCATGGCCAGCGCGCGGGCGATGGCCACACGCTGTTGCTGGCCGCCGGAGAGCTGTGAGGGCATCTTGGAGGCTTGGGATTGCACGCCCACCCGGGCCAAGAGGTCCATGGCCAGGTCCTCGGCATCCTTCTTGGGCATGTGGCGCACCTTGATGGGCGCCAAAGTCATATTCTCCAGAATGGTCTTGTTGGCGAAGAGGTTGAAGGACTGGAAGACCATGCCCACCTCGGCTCTGAGCCGAGCCAGGTCGCGTCCCTCCTGGGGCAGGGGTTCGCCCTCGATCCTGATGACACCGGAGTCGATGGACTCCAGACGATTGATGGTCCGGCACATGGTGGACTTGCCGGAGCCCGAGGGTCCGACAACCACCAGCACCTCGCCGGTGTCGACCTGCAAGTTGATGTCCTTGAGGACGTGCAGGCGGCCAAAATGCTTTTCGACGTGGGCCAGCTCGACCAGCGGCCCGGACTTGTACTTGACGGGGCGTTCCGAGGCCGGTTTCTCCGGCAGAATCCGCTCCGACGGATGTTTGGTTGTTTCTCTCATATTGGGCAGTTTACTCATCCTTTGTTGCAGAACGGCCATAGAAACGGTTCTGCTGGAAAGCGGAGCCTTTGGCCAAGCGCGACTGATTAACTCCCTGGCGCATAAACGCGCATAAACAGTAAGGGCCGGTATCCTACAGGATTCCAGCCCTTGTAAACTCTGGTCGGTCAATCAGTGACGAAGTGCGCTCAGTCGGCATCCTCCTGATCCGGTTCCCAGTCCACGCCGGTCTCGGCGCGTTGCTGGTCGGAGATGGGCGCCGGAGCCCCAGTCATGGGATCCTGACCACCGCCGGACTTGGGGAAGGCGATGACATCGCGGATGGAGTCCGCTCCTGTCAGAATCTGAGCGGTCCTGTCCCAGCCGAAGGCGATTCCCGCGTGAGGCGGAGCGCCATACTTGAAGGCTTCCAGCAGGAAGCCGAACTTCTCCTGGGCCTCCTCGGGGCCGATGCCCAGCACCTTGAAGACCCGGTCCTGGATGTCGTCGCGGTGGATACGCACCGAACCGCCGCCCATCTCCTCGCCGTTGCAGACGATGTCGTAGGAGTCGCTCATGGCATGCTCGGGATCCTTGTCGAATCGGTCGATCCATTCAGCCGAGGGCATGGTGAAGGGGTGGTGCATAGAAGTCCACTTGGAATGGCCCACGGCCACATCGTCGTCATCCGGGTCGTCGGTGGGCTTGAAGAGCGGGAAGTCCACCACCCAGGTCAGGGCGAATTCGTCGGGCTTGAGCAGCCCCTGGCGGCGTGCGATCTCCACACGAGCCGCACCCAGCAGGGTCTGCGAGGCCTCACGGGGACCGGCTGCGAAGAAGACGGCATCGCCATCCGAGGCACCCACGGCCTCCTTGAGGCCCTGACGCTCAGCATCAGACAGGTTCTTGGCCACGGGACCCTTGAGGGTGCCATCGCCGGTGAACTGGACGTATGCCAGGCCTTTGGCGCCCCGCTGTCGGGCCCATTCCTGCCAGGCATCGAACTGTCTGCGAGGCAGGTTGGCCGCGCCCTGGTAGACCACGGCACCTACGTAGGGGGCCTGGAAGACCCGGAAGGGGGTGTCCTTGAAGTAGTCGGTCAGCTCGACGATGGGGTTGCCGAAGCGTAGGTCGGGCTTGTCGGAGCCGTACTTGTCCATGGCCTCCTGCCAGCTGATCCTCGGGATGGGCAGGGTGACCTCGTATCCTGCAGCCTTCCAGACCTCGGCAATGACCTGCTCGGCCATGGCCATGACATCCTCCTGGGAAGCAAAGCTCATCTCGATGTCCAGCTGAGTGAACTCAGGCTGCCTGTCAGCACGGAAGTCCTCGTCGCGGTAGCAGCGGGCAATCTGGTAGTAACGTTCGAAGCCACCCACCATCAGCAGCTGCTTGAGCAGCTGGGGGGACTGCGGCAGGGCGTACCAGGATCCGGGCACCAGACGGGCCGGCACCAGAAAGTCGCGGGCACCCTCGGGGGTGGACTTGATCAGGGTCGGTGTCTCGATCTCGCAGAAGTCCATCTTGTCCAGGGCGGCACGGGCGGCCCGGTTCATGGCGGCTCTCAAGCGGATGTTGCGCTGCATGGAGGGGCGGCGCAGGTCCAGATAACGGTAGCGCAGCCGCACATCCTCGCCAGGCAGCTTGTTCTCGGCCTCGTTCTCCAGGGCAGTGGACACCTGGAAGGGCAGGGCGGCCGACTTGGCAAGAACCTCGATCTTATCGGCCACAATCTCGATGTGCCCGGTGGACAGATGCTCGTTGTCATTGCCCTCAGGACGTTCGCGGACCTTGCCGGTGACCTGGATCACGTACTCGCTGCGCAGGGGGCGGGCTTCTTCCTCGTCATAGATGACGATCTGCACCAGGCCGGAGCGGTCACGCAGGTCGATGAAGGCCACGCCTCCGTGATCACGTCGGCGATCCACCCATCCGGCCACCGTCACCTGACGACCGACCATATCCTGCGTGACATCTGTGGCGTAGCTCGTTCTGTAAGCCGACTGGCCCATGCTTTCCTGTACCTCCATAATGCTCGGCCTGCCCCTGCGTCAGGCCTGGTATTCCACACTCTGCCGGGCATACAGGCTATCCGGCGTCCACGACACCAGGTCGGCCGGAGTCTGATCGCCGGTAATGATGTTCTTGACTTGGTCGCCCTTCTGTTGGCCCTCCTTAGCTGGGAACCAGACATAGGGGATGCCCAGGTGGTCGGCATAGCGGATCTGCTTGCCAATCTTGGCTGCGGTGGGAGCCACGTCGGCAGCTATCCCCCTGGCCCTCAGGTCCTGGGCGATGTGGTTGCTGGCGGTGCGATCCTCCTCGTCCCAGACGGCGACCATGACCGCCGCCGGAGAGACCCGGGAGGCCTGGACGCCATGGGCCAGCAGGAAGGAGAGCAGCCGTGAAAGCCCGATGGACAGCCCCACACCCGGGTAGGTGCGGTTGCCCTGGCTGGCCAGGTTGTCATAACGGCCGCCGGAGCAAATGGAGCCCAGGGACTGCGCCCCCTCCAGGAAGGTCTCGTAGACCGAGCCGGTGTAGTAGTCCAGACCGCGGGCAATCTTCAGGTCGGCGATGACCGAGCCCGGCCGGATGCGGGCGGCCTCGTCGATGATCATGGCCAGCGTCTCCAGCCCCTCGATGGCCAGGGCATATGAAGAAGACTCCTTATCGATGCCAACCTTGTTGACCAAGGCATCGAACCGCTGGCGCAGCTGCTTGCCGTCGTCGGCAGTCAGCTCGGCCAGATCCAGGCAAGCCCTGGCTTGATCCTGATCTGCACCGCACTCACTGACCAGCAAGTTGGCTACCTCGTCAGGGCCGATCTTGTCCAGCTTGTCGATCTCGCGCAGAACGCCCTCGACGTCCCCCAGACCCAGGCCCCGGTAGAATCCCTCGGAGAGCTTACGGTTGTTGGCGTGCACGGTGGGCTTGGGCAGTCCGAAGGCCCGCAGCCCCTCCAGGGCGCTCAGCATGACCAGGGGCACCTCGACCTCATAGTGGTCGGGCAACACCCCGTTGCCAATCACATCGATATCAGCCTGAACGAACTCCCTGAACCGTCCCTCCTGGGGGCGCTCCCCTCGCCAGACCTTCTGAATCTGCCAGCGTTTGAAGGGGAAGGTCAAGTCGTTGCTGTGCTCCACCACATAGCGGCTCAGCGGCACAGTCAGGTCAAAATGCAGACCCAGCCGACGCTCCACCGGCACATCCTTCTCCTGGCCCAGGTCCTGCAGTCGTGAGAGCAGGTAGATCTCCTTGCTGGTCTCCCCCTTCTTAAGCAGGCTGGAGCCCTCTTCTACAGCCCTGGTCTCGATGCCGATATAGCCGTTCAATTCGAAGACTTTGCGGAGCGTGTCGATGATGCGCTGCTCCACCACTCTTTGTGAAGGAAGCCATTCAGGGAAACCGGATAGAGATGTGCCTTTTGCCATAAGAACCTATACTATAGGAGGTCAAGGAAAATGGTTTTGCCATATTTTGCGATCTCCCCAACACACAAGCCTAAGGAGCTGGCCATGGCCGACAACACCGCCATCACACCCGAGAACACCTCGACACCGCAGGAGGAGCACACCGCGGACGCGGAGGGCCAGGTCGCCGCTGCGACGACGCCCGAAGCCGGACAGACTGCTTCTGCTGAGGATGCGCCGACCCAGAGCGCACCGGTACCGGCTGAGCCCAAGCCGGTAAAGCCCAAG
The DNA here is from genome assembly GCF_026537385.1 of Bifidobacterium sp. B4079. Classification (NCBI taxonomy): domain Bacteria; kingdom Bacillati; phylum Actinomycetota; class Actinomycetes; order Bifidobacteriales; family Bifidobacteriaceae; genus Bifidobacterium; species Bifidobacterium sp. B4079. The sequence continues at coordinate 682,402 of NZ_JAFNMH010000001.1, forward strand.
GCGGTTCCCTCCCCTGCGGCTCTGGCACACAAGGCTCCTCACGTCAAGGCCGCTCCAGCCGCCCCTACCTACAGCCAGGAGGAGATCGACAAGGCTGAAGCCTTCGGCCGGGTGGATGAGCAAGGCAACGTCTTCGTCCGCGAGGGCGATCAGGAGCGCCAGGTAGGCCAATTCCCCAATGCCGATGCCAAGGAGGCCCTGAACCTCTACGCCCGCCGATACCTAGACCTCAAGGAGAAGCTGAACCTCTTCGCCTCAAGGCTGCGCAGCCCCAAGATCAAGGCCCACGAAATCGACGAGTCCATGGCCTCGCTCAAGGAGGAGACCAGCAAACCCGAGGCCATCGGCGATCTGGCCGCCCTCCGCACGCAGCTGGACCAGCTGGCTGAACAGAGTCAGGCCCGCAAGGCTGAGTTGGCGCAGGCCCGCAAGGACGCCATGGCCAAGGCCATCAAGGAGCGGACCGCCATCGTGGAGAAGGCCGAAGAGCTGACCGCCTCCCTGGGTGACTCCACCAACTGGCGTTCCACAGCGGACAAGTTCCGTTCCCTCTTCGAGCAGTGGCAGCACCACCAGCGCACCACCATCCGCATCGACAAGGCCGACGCGGACGCGCTTTGGAAGCGCTTCTCCTCCGCACGCACCACCTTCAACCAGGCCCGCCGCAAGTGGGCCCAGCAGCGTGATGCCCAGCGGTCCGAGACCAAGCGAATCAAGGAGGAGATCATCGCTGAGGCCGACCAGATCAAGGACTCGACCGACTGGGGACCCACCTCCCACCAGTTCAACGAGCTCATGGACCGCTGGAAACAGGCTGGACGGGCAGGGCGCCAGGATGACGATGCCCTCTGGGCTCGGTTCCGTCAGGCCGCGGATGTCTTCTTCAACGCCCGTCAGGCCGACCGGGACAAGACCTCTGTCAACGAGCGCGAAAACCTGACTAAGAAGGAGGCCCTGGTGGCCAAGGCCGAGGCCCTGCTGCCCGTTAAAGACACCAAGGCTGCCAAGCAGGCCCGGCAGGAACTGGCCAAGATCCAGGAGGAATGGGACGCCATCGGCTTCGTCCCCCGTGACGACGTGCGCCGGATCGAGGGCAGGATGGATGCCGTGGATCGGCAGATCAAGGCTGTGGAGGATGCGGCTTGGAACCAGTCTGACCCCGAGGCAGATGCCCGCGTCTCCAGCTTCGAGCAGCAGCTGGCCGCCCAGCTTGAGGACCTGGACCGTCGAATCGCCGCTGAGCAGGATCCGGCCAAGAAGCAAAAGCTGGAGGCCGAGAAGGCCACCAAGGAGCAGTGGATGAACGCCGTGCGCTGATCGCAGCAGTTGCCGCTAGGACCCCCGGGCTGGTCATTGACCACTGGGGGTCTTTTTGTAGCCATCGTTTATAACCGTCGTTGAGACTCTGGACCGGTGAATCCCCAAGGCTTAAAACAAGTGATCAATTCGAAAGAACCGCGGGAAGGATGCCCTCGCAAGAGGGTAGAGAGAAGCGGACATAGAGGTGGTTGCAGGGACGGTCAGATGGCCCGCATATGCGGACTGGTCGAACCCTTGGCTCCGGTCAGCCGGTAGGCGTCGAAGACACCGTCGATCTTCCTGACAGCCGACAGGAGGGTGTTCAGGTGCTGGGGGTCGCCCATCTCGAAGACGAACTGGCTGATCGCCACCCTGTCCCGGCCTGTGGACTGGCTGCCCGACAGGATGTTGACACCGTGGTCAGACAGCACCTGGGTGATGTCCGAGAGCAGGTGGGGCCGATCCAGGGCCTCCACCTGGATCTGGACCATAAAGGTGCCCTGTTTGCCCGTCCATGAGACCTCGATGATCCGTTCGGGCTGCTTCTTGCGCAGGTCCAGAAGATTCTGGCAGTCGGACCGGTGGACCGAGACGCCCTGGTTGCGGGTGATGAACCCGGTGATGGGGTCTCCCGGCACTGGGGTGCAGCAACGGGCCAGCTTGACCCAGACATCGTCCACACCCTTGACCGAGATCCCCTGGGAGGTCTCCGGCCGGCTGGACTTGGTGACCCGCTGCAGGGGAATGGCCTCCTGCTCCACCTCGTCCTCAAGGGCTGACCGGCCGGCATCATTGACCAGCCGGGAAATCACATTCTGAGTGGAGACCTGTCCGTCGCCTATGGCGGCGTAGACCGCATTCTCATTGGGATAGTTAAGCTCGTCGGCAGCCCCCACCATGGCTTCGGGGGTAAGCAGAGTGGCCACGGGCAGATTCCGCTTGCGCATGGCGCGGATCAGCTCGTCCTTGCCCTCTCCGATGGTCTCCGAACGGCGCTCCTTGCTGAACCACTGACGGATCTTACTGCGGGCGCGGGGGCTCTTGGCGAAGCTGAGCCAGTCGCGCGAAGGCCCATCGGTGTCCGACTTGCTGGTCAGGATCTCCACCGTATCCCCGTTGCGCAGCTTGGTATCCAGGGGGACCAGACGGCCGTTGACGCGCGCGCCCATGGTTCTGTGGCCCACCTCGGTATGGACGGCATAGGCGAAGTCCACCGGCGTGGAATCGGCCGGCAGGGAGATGATCTTGCCCTTGGGAGTGAACACATAGACCTCGGCCGAGCCCAGATCATCCTTCAAGGAGCCCAGGAATTCATTGGAGTCAGGAGTCTCGCTGGTCCAGTCGGCCAGCTGCTGGATCCAGGTAAGGTTGTCCTCCTGGCTCAGCTCCCCCTCCTGGCGCTCACGCTTGACATCGGACTTGTCAGGCTGGGAAAGCTCGCGGCCGGCAGACCCGTTCTCCTTGTACTTCCAGTGGGCGGCGATGCCGAACTCGGCACGACGGTGCATCTGCCAGGTGCGGATCTGAATCTCCACCGGCTTGCCGCCCGGGCCTACCACCGTGGTGTGCAGGGACTGGTAGCGGTTGGTCTTGGGCATGGCGATGTAGTCCTTGAACCGCCCAGGCACCGGACTCCAGCGGGCATGGACGGCGCCTAGGGCCGCATAACAATCGCGGATGGTGTCCACAATGATCCGCACCCCGACCAGGTCGTAGATGTTAGCGAAATCGTGCCCGCGCACAATCATCTTCTGGTAGATGCTGAAATAGTCCTTGGGCCGTCCGGTCACCTGGGCCTTGATGCCTTGGGCGTCCAGATCCTCGTGGATCTCGTCCAGGATCTGCTTCAGATAGACCTCCCGCTGGCCCGCCCTGCGGGAGACCAGCACCACGATTTCGTGGTAGATCTTGGGATAGAGGGTCTTGAAGCTGAGTTCTTCCAATTCGGTTTTGATGGCGTTCATGCCCAGCCGGTTGGCAAGGGGCGCATAGACATCCAGGGTCTCGCGCGCCTTGCGCTGGGCTGATGAAGCCTTGACGTAGCGCCAGGTGCGGGCGTTGTGGACCCGATCGGCCAACTTGACTACCAAGACGCGCACATCTCGGCTCATGGCCACGATCATCTTGCGGATGGTCTCGGCCTGGGCCGAATCGCCATAGTCCATCTTGGATATTTTGGTGACCCCGTCCACCAGGCCGGCCACCGTGTCGCCGAACTCGTCCCTGCACTGCTCCAGGGTGTAGTCGGTGTCCTCCACAGTGTCGTGCAGCAGACCAGCCGAAACCACCGTGGGCCCCATGCCCAGGTCTGCCAGAATCTGTGCCACAGCCAGCGGATGGATGATGTAGGGCTCGCCGGACTTGCGCCTCTGGTCGGCATGCTGGACCACAGCGCGATCGTAGGCGCGCTGGAGCATGGACAGATCCTCGCCCGGATGATGGGCGGCGCAAATCTCCCAGATGGGCATTAGGGGGTTGAGCGGATCGTCGCTGACCTCACATCCCAAGGCTCTGGAGGACAGGCCAGAAGGGGTCTGATCGCCGACATCGTTGCTGCAGACGCTGCCCTCCTGAGTGACCATTCAAGCCTCCAATGTAGCGATATGATGCACCAATCCTACACTTGCGCCTAGCCCATTCAGGCTGCCCGTGTCCGAAGGGTGCCTCAGCGGCCGGTTGAGCCGAACCCGCCATCCGAACGCACAGAACCAGGCAGGCGTTCGGCGGGCACGAAACGGGCCTGCACGTAACGCTGAATGACCAGCTGGGCGATGCGTTCCCCTGGGTCGAAGTGGACCGACTCATGCGGATCCAGGTTGATCAACGGAACCTTGATTTCACCACGGTACCCGGCATCGATGGTCCCGGGCGCGTTGAGCACGGTCACCCCCATTTTGACTGCCAGTCCCGAGCGCGGATGAACCAAGCCGACGTAGCCGTTGGGCAAGGCCAAGGCCACTCCAGTGGGCACCAACGCCCGCTGGAAAGGGGCCAGATCTACATCCACCCTGGCACGCAGATCAGCCCCTGCATCGCCGGGCATTGCGTATTCCGGCACGTCGGACCCGTTCAAGGACTTGAACAGGACCTCGACCGCTTCAGGCTCGTTGTAGGACTCGTCATAGGCCATCAGGCGGCGCACTCCTTGCAGACGGGCTTGCCGTCGGGGGTGGTGTAGGCCAGCTGGCTCCGGTGCTTGACCAGGAAGCAGTTGGAGCAGATGAATTCATCACCCTGCATGGGAATGACGGTCACCGAAGAGTCCTCATTGCTCAGGTCTGCACCAGGCAGCTCGTAGTCTTCGGCGATGGCGTTCTCGTCGTCGTCAAGGTCAGCCCCGGCATCCTGGCCGCTTTTGCCAAGCTCCTGCAGGGATTCCTCGTCTTCGTCCTTGTCGCGCGGGGTATCGTAATCCTGTGCCATCGTGTACCCTTTCCTTGTTCGACCAGCCACCTCGTACGCCGGTCATTCACACGATATGTACTGCGCATAGGATACACGATTTCAAAAGCACGTAAAATACCAACCGTAGGGCACAATGGAAATACCTAAGGCCGTGTAAAGGAACCGTAAGAGGATAGGGGCGTGCATGTCTGAGAATGGGACCAGGGTGGCCAGCTTTGACCATGTCGACGACAGGGGCGATCTGGTCTTCGTCTGTGACCATCGGCACTTCGCGGTAAGGGTCGACGATGCGCTTGATCGCGCCATTCTTGAGGCCAAGCAGGTCAAAGAGGAGGAGGACGTGGACCCCCAGACGGGCAAGTCCAAGCCTCTGCCTGTCTCTGCCATCCAGGCGGCTGTGCGCGCCGGCGCCCGCCCCGAGCAGGTGGCTCAGCAATACGCTGTCAACGAAGCGCTGGTACGGCGTTTCGCGGCCCCGGTGGAGACCGAAAAGAAGTACGCCATCGAGCAATTCCTGACCATGCCGGCGCCCAAGGGGTCGGGCGGGCGTAACTACCAGGAACTGATCGGCAAGGTGCTGGCCCGTGCTGGGGTCAGTCTGGCACAGGTTTCCTGGCAGGCCACCAGACGAGGGTACGAACCCTGGAACATCAACGGCGTGTTCACGCTGGACAAGCGGATCTTCAACGCCCGCTGGGCCTGGAACATGCATGACAACACCGTGACCTGCCTGAACGGGGCGGCAAGGATGTTGCTGGCCGATTCTGCAGACGACCATGAACAGGAGCGGCCCGCTTGGGACCAGAGCCCCGCCGAAGAGATCGATGACCAGACCGACAGACGGCCTCCAAATCAGGAGAATGCCCTTGCCCAAATCGAGCAAGAGGATTCTGGATCGGAAGACCAGGAGGACGGCGAGCGTCAGGCGGCGCTCACGGCCTGGCTCTATGGCAAGCCCAAGGAAGGCCAGGAGCGGATAGCCGACCGAGAGCCCAGCCACCCGCGTGCTGAACTGACCGAGGACCCCGACACGGCCGAACATCCTCCCATCAGAGACAACGAATCGACCATGGTCCTGCCCGTGCAGAGCCATGGGCAGAGCCGGGCCGATCAGGAGCAGCCCCAGCAGCAGAATCAGGGCAATGACGCCGGTCAGGACGAGCAGGACGACGAGCCCAAGGAGGGTCGCCGCGGCAAGCGGGCCAAAAAGCATTCCGGGCGGTCGGCCGTACCCAGCTGGGATGAGATCCTCTTCGGCAAGTAGCTGAGTTCGTTATCCCAAGCAGTCAGACCAGATCGATCAGACAGGGAACCTGTGTCTCCATACGGGTCCATGAGCCGTGGACGCCAGGCAGTCTGGTCGCTGCATCAGTCTGATCTGCAGAATTCACCAGGGTGACCCGGTCACCGGCTAGAACCAGAAGATCGCCGATCATAGGTCGAATCCGGGCATCTACAGGGCCGAAGATGCCCCGTTCGATGGCTTGGTCCCGGGTCTGTACCCAGGCCAGCTCCCCCAGACGTTCACGCCAGCGTGCAGCCACAACCTGGGGATCCGCCCCCTGATCCAAGTAGAGCATGACCGCCCTGGGCTCGCCGCCCACCAGTTGCACATCCTGGTTCAGCTCCGGATCCTGGGCGATGTCAATGCGCTGGTCCGGATCAGCCTCGACCATGCCGTGATCGGCTACGATAACCGTCAGCGTCCCGGCGGGCAGACGGCGATGAAGCTCGGCCAGCTGTGCATCGGTCGCTTCGAGAGCGGCCACCCATTCTTCGCCCTCCCAACCGCTGTGGTGGCCCACCTTGTCCACATCGCGGATATAGAGGTAGGTCAATCCTGGCTGGCTGGCAGCCTCGCAGGCTGCTAGAAGACGTTGACGGGAGTGGTTGTGGCCCAGATATTCCCCGCCGCGCAGAGCCGCACGGGTCAGGGCGGAGTTGCGAAAACGCGGCAGACCTGACGAGGTCACACGGACCCCCTGCGCCTGGAGAGTCTCGAAGACCGTTGGACGGCGCTGCAGGCGCTCGGGATCCTGAGCACCCCTGAACTGGATCATCTGGCTCAGCTGGCCGGTGTCCGGATTCAGCTGGGTATAGCCGGTCATGCCGGTCAGTCCAGGGCTGGTTCCGGTGCCGAAGACCCCCATGGCCGCGACGGTCGTCGACGGTAGGCTGGTATAGAGGGGACGCTGATTGATGGGTTCGGACAGCAACGAGCGCAGATAGGGCACGTGACCCTGGCGGCTGACCAGGTTCCAGAATCCCAGACCGTCCACCAGGACGACGACCACCGACTGGGCGTCAGGCAGTCCCAGGGCCTCCTGGAGGGCCCTGGCAGACGGATGGACGTCAGTGGCCACGGGCGCTCCCAGACAGGCGCTCAGGGCCGGCAGGACAGCGGACAGATGCCGGGGTCCGCCAACATGGTTGTCTCCCGCCCGGTCCCCGTATTGGATAGGCGAACTCGGCTGCAGCAGTTCCTTCATGTCAGGTGTATCCAGACCCATGCTTCCCATTCAAGCACGGTCAGGCCCCAGGCCGACACTGCATCCCGGCTATCAATGCTTTGGCAGACCGTCCGGTTATCATAAGGCGGAACGTGAAGGAGCAGGAGCTTGAGCATGGCAACTCATCGCAGGAGCAAGGCGGCGGGGTACGACCCCCGGCAGGTCAAGGAGCACATCGTCGAAACCCCTCTGAACGAGGAGATGAGTAAGTCCTTCCTGGAATACGCCTACTCGGTCATCTACGCCAGGGCCCTGCCCGACGCCCGCGACGGACTCAAGCCTGTGCAGCGGCGGATCATCTACCAGATGGGCCAGATGAACCTCAACCCTGACCGCCCCTACATGAAGTCCGCTAGGGCCGTGGGCGAGGTCATGGGCAAGCTGCACCCCCATGGCGACTCATCCATCTACGAGGCCATGGTCCGGCTGGCCCAGCCCTTCGCCATGCGCCTGCCCCTGGTCGACGGCCACGGCAACTTCGGATCCCTGGACGACGGACCGGCGGCATCACGCTACACCGAGGCCAGGCTGGCCCCGGCGGCTCTGGGCATGAACGCCGACATCGACCAGGACACGGTGGACTTCTCCCCCAACTACGACAACAAGCTCAGGGAGCCCCAGGTCCTGCCATCGGCCATCCCCAACCTGCTGGTCAACGGGGCCTCGGGCATCGCCGTGGGCATGGCCACCAACATGATCACCCACAACCTGGGCGAGGTGGTGGCCGCCGCAAAGCATCTGATGGCCCACCCGGACGCAAGCCTGGACGAACTGATGCGCTACGTGCCCGGCCCGGATCTGCCCGGCGGCGGAATCATCGTGGGGCGGGACGGCATCCGCAAGGCCTACGAGCACGGTCGGGGGGCCTTCGTGACCAGGTCCGTCACCCACTTGGAGAACGTGACTGCCCGCAAGAAAGCCATCGTGGTTACCGAGCTGCCCTTCATGGTGGGCCCCGAGCGGGTTCTGGAGCGCATCTCGGACGGGGTGCGCAACCACAAGCTGGAGGGCATCTCCAGTGCCATCGACCTGACCGATCGGCACAACGGGACCCGCCTGGTCATTGAAATCAAGACGGGATTCGACCCGGGCAAGGTTTTGGGCAAGCTCTTCAAGTACACGCCCCTGGAGGACTCCTTCACCATCAACAACGTGGCCTTGGTCCACGGACGGCCCAGGACCATGGGGCTCAAGGAACTGCTGGAGGTCTGGGTGGAGCACCGGCGCACGGTCATCCACCGGCGCAGCGAGTTCCGCCGCAAGAAGGCCCTGGAGCGCCTGCACCTGGTCGAGGGGCTCCTGCTGGCCCTGGTCGACATCGACGAAGTCATCCAGGTCATCCGCAGCTCGGATGACGCGGACGCGGCCAGGAACAAGCTCATGGCGGTCTTCGACCTGGATCAGACCCAGGCCCAGTACATTCTTGACCTGCGGCTGCGGCGGCTGACCAAGATGAGCCGGATCGAGCTGGAGGGCGAGCGCGACGACCTCAACAACCAGCTGGAGGGACTGGAGCGGATTCTGGACTCCTCTGCCGAGCTGGACCGGGTGGCCATCCAGGAGATGGATCAGGCGGTGGCCCAGTGGGGCACGCCCAGGCGCACGGTCATCCTGGACCAGGAGCCCTCCGGCGACCTGGCCCCCGTGCAGTCGGCAGCCAGCGATCAGCAGACCGCTCAGCAGACCTCAGGTAAAGTCGCTGCTGGCTCCCAGGCTGCACTGCTGGCCAGCGGAGGAGCCAACCGCGGCGGCGACGGCGGCGACCTGCACATGGAGGACAAGCCCTGCACGGTCATGATGAGCGCCACCGGCCTGCTGGCACGCAGCACCCCGAGCGCCTTGGATGCCTGGCGCTCCCGGCCGCGCAACCAGGACCGCGGTCATGACGACCAGATAATCGCCATATTCGCCACCACCACCCTGGCCACCTACGGCCTGGTCACCACAGCTGGACGGCTTATCACCGCCCCCGTGGCCGACCTGCCGCTGATCCCAGCCACCGCCAACCCGAACCTGACCGGAGGCATCGTTGCAGACGAGCTCCTGGGCGGAACAGCCAGCACCGAGCCTCAGACCGACGAGCACGCCGTCACTGTCATCGGCATGGCCGACTCCCGGCCCCTGGCCCTGGGCACCCGGCTAGGCACGGTCAAGCGCTGGAACCGAGAATCCCCGACCACCATGGACTCCTGGTCAGTCATCGACTTGAAGGAAGACGACCAAGTGGTCTTCGCAGCCCCCTGCCAGGACGGGGACCGCATGGTGCTCATCTCCTCGGACGCCAGCCTGCTTACCTTCACCGGGGACAAGGTTCGCCCCCAGGGCCGCAATGCAGCCGGCATGGCAGGCATCCGTCTGGCCCAGGGCTGCCAGGTCGCCACCTTCGCGGTCGTGCCGGCCGGAGAGATCGGCTGGACCTATCAGGAGACCGGAGAGGATGGTATGAGCACACAGGCCGGAGCTGTGGTCCTGACTGTAGCCGGCGACTCCGAGGCCCTGCCCGGCACCGAGAACGGGTCGGCCAAGCTGACCCCGCTGGAGATGTATCCGGTCAAGGGCCGTGGAACGGGCGGCGTGCGCTCACAGCGCTTCCTCAAGGGCCAGGACACCCTGTTGCTGGCCCGGGTGGGCGCTTGGCCCCTGCATGCCAGCACCGCTGCTGGATCACCGGTCGAACTGCCCGACGTGGACATGCGCCGGGATGCCTCCGGCCAGGAGCTGGCAGCGCCTATCACCTTCGTGGCCTGAGGACGCGTTCAATAAAGGCTCAGTAGAGGGCCATACCGCCCGGCCCCGCTGTGAAACCGGCGGCGGCCATGGCCATGCCTACTGGTTCGCGCATGGTCAGGGGTCGGCCATTGGCATGGCTGAAGAGGATGCGTCCCAGTCCTCCCCGCCTCAGCCATGAGGCCAGCTGGGCGAAGGCGGCCTCCAGCAATCCACGCTCGGGCTCGCCGAAGACCAGAAGATGATGCCCCTTGGGCGCCGCATAGACCAGGGCACAGCCTCGATTCTGCACCAAGAGGTTGCCCATCCGCCGAACGGGCCGACCGCCGCCATCCCCTGATGTGGTCGGCCAGGCAAGGGCCGTGCCATAGAGGTTGGCTGGATCGGTCACATCCATGACCACGGGCTCGGGCGGCCGCCGGTCGGAATCATCATTATGGCGCTCATCCTCTTGGAAGCCTCTGAGCTGATCGATCACCTCCCGGGGGGCGAACTGGGCGCCGCCGAAACCCTCCACGATGACCCCACGCGTCAGCTGTCCGGCCTCCTCCATGCGTCTGCAGACCTGATAGAGGGCCGAAAATCCGCCATGGAGGTACCGCACTTCAGGCAGGACCGGGGCCAGGAGCCCATAACGGTCCAGCATGGCTTGCTCTTCATGGACCAGGCGGACGGTCCGCTGCCGGTCATCGTCCTGGCCGCCTCTGAGCTCGTCGCTTGAATCAGCCATGCCAGTCCCCGCTGCACCACCCGCCGCTCCGCGCTCATCCGCAAGCAGAGTCCAGAATCCTTCCGTCGCCGCTGACAGCTCTGACGAGCTTGCCGCCCGCGTCAAGGCCGCACGATCCAAAGGTCTGCCGCGTCCACGCAGACCATAAGGCAAACGGCGGGCCCTCCCCAAGGGCTGCGATCCCGATCCCCGGACCAGCCGCCGGACCGGAGCCAAGGAAGCGTTGGTGACCTGTCCACGCCTGACCAGGTGCCAGAGGGACCGAGCCAGGACCTCCTGGTCGGAGGCCTCAGAATCATTGCCGCCTCGGCCAGTGCAGACGCGCAGAAGCCGATCGAAGCGGTAGGCTCCCCCATCGGCCAGAACATCCAGCAGGGCCTTTTCCAGATCGCCCGCGTTGCCCGGGTTGCTCGACTTGCCCGCCCCATTCGTGACTGACGGAGAACCGGCGGATTGTGCTGGAAACTCCACATCAAGGTCCTCGGCCAGATAAAAGGTCATAGCGCCCAGCGGGCCCTCTCCCTGCTCGGACCCTACCCAGACCACCTGGCCCGAGGCCAGCAGATCGTCCATCAATGCGGGACCGTAATCACGCACCCTGGCCGGGAAGATCGCCGACTCCCAGACTTCGGGCGGCAAAACCAGCCCCTCCAGCTGCGCAACCACCTCCAGCAGTCCCTCAGTGCCCATCAAAGGCTCCTGGCCCAGGAGTGCCAGACCCTGCCGGTGAAGAAGAAAGTCGCTGTAGACATGGCCGGGGACGGGACTGGCGGCCTTGCTGGCCTTGGCCAGGGACCGCGAGCGCAGCCGACGGAAGACCTCGGGATCCAGCCATCCTCGGCGGGGTTCGCCTCCCTCCCATCCAGGCTCGCCATAGGCACTTAGGTCTGGCCTAGGAAAGACCCCGGTCATGAGCAGCTCACGCGCTGCCAGGGAGCGCAGTCTGTCATCCAAAAGAGCTTTGCCCAGGCCCAGGTGGCCAGCCAAGTCCTCGACGGTGAATGGCCCGTGGACTGCGGCGTATTGCCTGACCAGCTGGTCGAAGGCCTCGCTGTCCGATTCCGATCCCTTTGTTGCCGATCCCTTTGTTGGCTGGGCAGACAGCTGGATGATGCTTGGTCCCAGGACCGCCGTCAGCCGTCCCGCCTGACCGTCCCATACCCAGCAGTCGCGAGCACCTAGTCTGACCTGGACCACCCTGGACTGGGCCTGCAGCTGCTCCAGCATGGTCCGGACCTGCCCCTCCGTCACCGGTTCGTCCTCCTGCCCGCACATGCGCCGACGAATACCTGCTAGATCCATGGGGCCCAGGGTTCGCAACAGGTCGGCCAGTCCTTCGGCCCCCTTGGCCCGGGTCCTAGGCGAAAGCCGCTGCAGGTCGGCGGTCACCTGGTCGACAGTCTCCTGGTCCAGAAGGTCAGCCATGTCCACTTGGCCGACCATCTGCTCCAGCAGGTCGGAGTCGATGGCCAGCATAGCGGCGTCACGCTCGGCCTTGGGCATGTCGTACTGGTACATGAAGGTGCCCAGGTAACCGAAGAGCAGCCCTGAAGCCATTGGGGAGGGTGTCTGGGTGGAAGCCGGGACCAGACGGACGCTTCCCTGCTCCAGGCCGGCCATGAGCTCGTGCAGGGCAGGCATGTCGTAGACATCCTGAAGGCACTCACGCATGGTCTCCAGAACAAGGGGGAAGTCATCCTCCTTCAGCGCCGCATCCAGGAGCCGAGAGGCCCGCAGACGCTGCTGCCAGAGCGGAACCCTCCGGCCGGGCTCCATCCTGGGCATGTAGAGCGAGCGGGCAGCGCACTGGCGGAAGCGGGCCTGGAAGAGCGCCGAGCCGACCAAATGCCGTCGAACCTCGCGCTCCACCTGATCGGGGGTGAAACCGAATATTCGCCGATCCTCCAGGAAGGCATCAGTGCCCGGAATCTGCACGACGATGCCATTCTCCCCCGCCCACACGGACCCGTCGTAACCGCGCTCACGGGAGAGCCGGGCGGTAATGGCCAGGGCCCAAGGCTCGTTGACCCTGCGACCGTACGGCGAATGGAGGACCAGCCGCAGGTCGCCCTCCTCGTTGGGGCAACGCTCGACCACCAGGTGCCGGTCGTCGGGCACCTGGCCGGTGGAGGCCTGCTGCTCGGCCAGAAAGGCCGCCAGATTGTTGATAGAAGGACGGTCCAGGCCGTCCTCAAGCAGGCGAGAGGAGACGGCTTGGGTGAAGCCCGGCCGACCGGAGGCAGCCTGGACTGCCGGCACCAGGCTTCGGGACAGCTCCCTGGCGAGCCTGCCCAGGCGACGGCCGAAGGCGGGGTCGCGGCCGGCGCCCTCGCCGTGCCAGAAGGGCAGCCTGGCGGAGCGTCCCGGGGCGGGTACCACTACCACACGGTCGCGGGTGATCTGCTGGATCCTCCAAGAGGTGGTGCCCAGGGTAATTACGTCCCCCTTCCGGGACTCGTAAACCATCTCCTCGTCCAGCTCCCCCACTCGGCGGGGCTTGCCGCCGGCGGCCTCGGAGGGCATGACCACGCTGTAGGAGCCACGGTCGGGAATGGTGCCTCCGGAGGTTACTGCCAGGCGTTGCGCGCCGGGGCGAGCTGTCAGCGTGCCTGTCTGCTGGTCCCAGACCAGAATGGGGCGGAAGGCGGTGAAGTCTTGGGAGGTGTAGGCACCGCTGAGCATGCCCAGCACCGCCCGGTAGACCTTCTGGTCCAAGTGGGCGAAGGGCGCAGCCCGTCTGACCGTGGCCAGCCAATCCTGCTCCTTAAGCGGTCCCATGGCAGCTGCAGCCACCGTCTGCTGAGCCAGAACATCCAAGGGACTGTTGGGCATGATGGTGGGTTCGATGTCGCCCTGGACCATGCTTTCCATGCTGGCGGTGCACTCCAGGATCTGCTCGCGGGTCAAGGGGAAAAGCCTGGCCTGCGATACCCGTCCCACTTGGTGGTCGGCCCGGCCCACGCGCTGCAGCCCCGAAGCGGTCGACACAGGGGCGTTGACCTGGATGACCAGATCGACCGAGCCCATATCGATGCCCAGCTCCAGGCTGGAGGTGGCTACCACGCACCGCAGTCTGCCGGCCTTGAGGTCGTCCTCCACCTGGCGGCGACGTTCCTTGGACACCGAACCATGGTGGGCCATGGCAATAGGTTGGTCAACAGGCTGGCCGGATGTTCTCTCGGAGGTCGACCCGGTGGCCGAACTGTAGTGGGCGGGCTCCCAGGCCTGCGCAGCCCTGCCCGTGGGCTGGACTGTTTCACGGGATGAACCTGGTCGGTCGTGAACCGGGGCCCGCAAATCGGACTGGTGCAGGTCGTTCAGCCTGGCAGTCAGACGCTCGGCTAGTCCTCGGGAGTTGACGAAGACCAGGGTGGTGTGGTGGGACAGGACCTGGTCCAGGATGGCCCGCTCGATAGCTGGCCAGATGGATCCGCTTCTTTGGTCCCTCTCCTGACCCTCCTGGCCAGATTCGCCGGGTGGCGCCGCCAGATCGCCCATGTCCTCCAAAGGCTCGATCAGCCGCAGGTCCATGGCTGTGGACGACTTGGGCTGGATCAGGCTGACCGGACGGCTGCCGCCCAGAAAACGTGCCACCTGTTCGGGCGGCCGGACCGTAGCCGACAGGCCGATCCGCTGCACGGGCCCTCCGACCAGGTCGTCCAGGCGCTCTAGGCTCAGGGCCAGATGAGCCCCGCGCTTATTGCCCGCCAAAACGTGGATTTCGTCCACGATAACGGTCCGGATATTCTTCAGCGTGTTGGCCGTCTTGGAAGTCAGCATCAGATAGAGGGACTCGGGGGTGGTGACCAGAATATCCGGAGGATGAGCGGCCAGGGCCCTTCGGCCGCGGGCGTCGGTGTCTCCAGTGCGGATACCTGTCTGGACCTTGGGCGCTTTTCGTCCCTGCTGTTGGAATCGCTCGGCGATGCCGTCCAACGGAGCCTGCAGGTTGCGGGCCACATCCGTCCCCAAGGCCTTCATGGGCGAGATGTAAAGCACTGCGACCCCAGGTTCTCGGAAGCGTCGAGGCCTGGTCATGAGCTCGTCAATGGCCCAAAGAAAGGCGGCCAGGGTCTTGCCCGAGCCGGTGGGCGAAATAATCAACGCATCGCCGCCTGAGCGGATGGTCGGCCAGGCCTGCACCTGGGTCGGCGTGGGCCCCTCGGGAAAGGTCTGGCGAAACCAGTCAGCCGTCTGTGGGGAGAAATTGTCCAAGGGATCGCCCATATGCGTCCACTCCTCTCCCCGCTCTTTCGGGTCTTGCTGAAAGCCGATCAGGTGTCGATCTTGCTCCGGTCGAAGTCGTCGGCATTGTCCACGATGAACTGCTTGCGGGGCGGCACGTCGTCGCCCATGAGCAGGGGGAAGATGCCCGCGGCCTGAGCGGCATCCTCCATACGGATGCGACGCAGCATGCGGGTCCTGGGATCCATGGTGGTATCGGCCAGCTGGTCGGCATCCATCTCGCCCAGACCCTTGTATCGCTGCACATCGGGATTGTAGTCGATGTGCTTGGCCTGCAGGTCGACCAGCTTGCCCTCCAGCTCATCGTCCGAATAGGTGTAGATGAACTTGCCCTTGTTCTTGCCCGCCAAGGCGATTCGATGCAGGGGCGGCACGGCGGCGTAAACCCGCCCGCTCTCGATCAGGGGACGCATGTATCGGTAGAAGAGGGTTAGCAGCAGGATGCGGATGTGGGCGCCGTCCACGTCGGCGTCGGTCATCATGATGACCTTGTTGTAGCGGGCCTGATCGATGTCGAAGCTGGCTCCCGAGCCGGCTCCGACCACCTGGATGATGGAGGCGCACTCCTTGTTGGTCAGCATCTGGGACAGGGAGGCCTTCTGCACGTTGAGAATCTTGCCGCGGATGGGCAACAGGGCCTGGAACATGGAGTTTCGTGCGGCCTTGGCCGTGCCTAAGGCGGAGTCGCCCTCGACGATGAACAGCTCGGCGATGTCGTCGTTGCCGGGCATGGAATCCGAGAGCTTGGAGGGCATGGAGGCCGATTCCAGGGCATTCTTGCGCCTGGTGACCTCCTTGGTCTTCCGGGCCTGGACGCGTGCGTGCATCTCGCCGACGATCTTCTCCAGAACCTGGCCGGACTGCTCCTTGAAGCCGCGCTTGGAACCGCTGATCATCTGGCCGAACTGGTCGTCGGTCATCCGGGTGACGATGGGTTTGACCTGGGCCGTGCCCAGCACGTCCTTGGTCTGGCCCTGGAACTGCGGCTCGGCGATGCGCACGGTGACTACAGCCACCAGCCCGGCAAGGACGTCGTCGCGCTCCACCTTGGTGTGGGAGTCCTTGAGGTTGACCTTGAGGCGGCGTGCGTTGGCCTCCACAGCCTTACGCACCTGGCGGGTCATGGCGTTCATGAACCCATCCACATGCATGCCTCCGCCGGGCGTCTCCACCACATTGACGAAGCTGCGGACAACTGAATCATAGTCATTGACCCAGCGCAGGGCGATATCCACCCCGCAGACACGTTCCACCTGCTCAGCGTGCAGCTCGCCGTCCGAGCCCACCCGCTGGGTCTCCTCCTGGTAGGTGTCCTGGCCGCTGATCCGCCAGATGTCGCTGACAGGTTCACCCTTGGACAGGAAGTCGACGAAGTCGGTCACCCCGCCAGTGTGCAGGAACTCCTCCACACGCTGATGGCCGGTCTCGTCCTCCGGCTGCAGCATGGCCCGGTCAGCCCGCTCAGTGGCCGAAAGGTCGGCATCATCCGCTCGCTGGTGCTCGGCACGTTCGTCTTCAGCATTGCTTTCAGGGGGTTGGCCGCTATTGGACGATCCACGAAGGTTTCCCTGATCCTCCTGAACGTCCTGATCTCCCGGCTTCGCAGCAGGCTCGCCGTCAACCTCCAGGCGCAGGTCCTGATCGGCGCTCCCTGTGGCAGGGATTCGGTCGTCGATCACAGTGATCTTGAGGCCGGGCACCAGGAAGCTGGTCTGGCGCACCCGGTCAATCAGCTGGGCGTAGCTGAACCGGGCCGTTGGGTTGAAGATTTCCGGGTCGGCCCAGTAGCGCACCCTGGTGCCGGTCCGCGACTTGGGCACGCTGCCCACCACCTCCAGGGGCGTAGGCCTGTTCTTCCTGGTGCGCTTGAAGGGCGAGTCAGGCGAGGGATGCTCCGGATCCGGGTCCTGGTAGGCGCCGGGATGGCCCTGGTGGAAGCGCATCCGGTGGGTCTTGCCGTCCCTGTCCACCTCCACGTCCAGTCGGGAGCTCAGAGCATTGACCACCGAAGAGCCCACGCCGTGCAGGCCACCCACAGCCGTATAGGAGGAGTTGCCGAACTTGGCGCCGGCGTGAAGCTTGGTCAGGACCACCTCCACGCCAGTCAGACCGGTTCGAGGTTCAATGTCGACAGGGATGCCTCGGCCGTTGTCGTCCACCTCGATGGAGCCGTCCTTGTGCAGGATGACCTTGATGTGGTCGCACTGACCGGCCAGAGCCTCGTCCACGGCGTTGTCGATGATCTCCCAAAGGCAGTGCATAAGCCCCTGGCTGTCCGTGGTCCCGATGTACATGCCTGGACGCTTACGCACTGCGTCCAAGCCATCCAGGACTGTCAGACTGCCGGCACCATAGGACTTTCCCTTATCAGGCTTTTTAGCCACCATTTACCTCGCCGTTCACCTCGTAGCGCCCAGGGAAGACACAGATCCTCACATGGGCGGTCGCTTACGCACCGATGACCATTTCTAGCAAGAAGGCCTCGACAGCATTAGGACCTCCCCGCCGGGCGCAGAGGTCACTGATCCAGGAAGTCCCGCAGGGTCTGCGAGCGCGAAGGGTGCCGCAGCTTGGACATGGTCTTGGACTCGATCTGGCGGATGCGCTCACGGGTCACCCCGTATACGCGGCCGATGTCGTCCAGGGTCTTAGGCTGCCCATCCTCCAGGCCATAGCGCATCTTGATGACGCCGGCCTCGCGGGGACTCAGGGTCTCAAGCACCTGCTGGAACTGCTCCTGCAGCAGGGAGAAGGCCACGGCATCCGAGGGGGCGATGGCATCGGTGTCCTCGATCAGATCGCCGAACTCCGAGTCGCCGTCCTCGCCCAGAGGGGTGTGCAGGGAGATGGGCTCGCGCCCGTACTTCTGGACCTCCTGGACCTTCTCGACGGGCATATCCAGCTCCCGAGCAAGCTCGTCGGGGGTGGGCTCGCGGCCCAGGTCCTGCAGCATTTGCCGCTGGACGCGTGAAAGCTTGTTGATGACCTCAACCATGTGGACGGGCACACGGATGGTGCGAGCCTGGTCGGCCATGGCGCGGGTGATGGCCTGGCGGATCCACCAGGTGGCGTAGGTGGAGAACTTGTAGCCCTTGGTGTAGTCGAACTTCTCCACAGCGCGGATCAGACCCAGGTTGCCTTCCTGAATCAGATCCAGAAAGAGCATGCCTCTGCCCGTGTAGCGCTTGGCCAATGAGACCACCAGTCGCAGGTTGGCCTCCAGCAGATGGTCCTTGGCCTTCTTCCCGTCGTTGGCGGCCCACTTGAGCTCGCGGCGACGCTTGAAGTCCAAGCCCTCGCCCTCGGTGTCCAACAGATGCTGGGCATAGAGGCCGGCCTCGATACGCTCGGAGAGATCAACCTCCTGCTCAGCGTTCAGCAGGCTGACGCGGCCGATCTGCTTGAGGTAGTCCTTGACAGGATCGGCAGTGGCGCCGGCAGTGACAACACGACGCTTGGGATTGCCTGAGGGGGTGACATTCTCATCGTCATCGGAATCGTCGACGACGAAAGCGCCCTTGACCTTGGCGGCGAGGGCATGGGCGGCCTTGCGGTCCTCCTCGGCCTCATCCTCGATCTGGGAGATCTCGTCCTCCTCCTGATCGTCCTCGTCGGGCTCGTCCTCCAGCTGATCCTCGCTCTTGTCCAGCCGATCGTCGTCCTCCTGATCCTCGAGCAGGTCCTCGTCGGTCTCCTGCTTCTCCGGCTGCAGGGTCGGCTCCTCTTCGACCTTCTTCGTGTTCTTGGAGGCCGGACGGCGGTTCGTCTTGACCGTCGAAGTGCTGGCAGCGGCGGTCTTGCGGGACGCCTTGCTGCTGGTCTTGGATCTGGTGGCGGTCTTGGTCTTGCCGGCGGTTGAACTGGTCCGGCCCTTTCCGGTATCCACTGCGGCTGTCTTGGCTGACTTGGTGTCCTTCGTGGCCAAATTCTCCTCCTGGATCATCCCACCCGCCGACACTGCTTTTAAGGCACAGCTATGGCAAGGTCAAATCGTAGACTCACTAAGTGAACCACCCCAGGGGGACGATTATTCCCGATTCAGCCGGATTGCCTCCAAGCAGGGTCGATGCCACGGCCGATCAGTGCCAGGACGATGGCTGCCAGACTACAGGAACGGTCGTCGTCCAAGGCTCCTTCGGCAAGCCCGGATGTCCGGGATCCCCCATTCCACCAGTCGACATAGGCCGCAACCGCCAGGGGCTGGGCACGGAACCCCGCCGGAACCTTGTCTGCCATGGCTTCAAGCATGGCCAGCCCAGCATGGCAACGGCGGCTGTCCGGCCGTGTCGCAGGATCCTTGAAGACTGCATCCAGAATGCTGCAGAGCACTGTCACGTTGGACGCATCGTTGGGACGCACGCACAGGTCCAGCAGCCGATCAGCGTCCAGACCAGGCTCAGGCGCCAAAATGGACAGGATAAGCCCGTCGCGTATGGCCAGTGTCTCCTTGATGGCCACGGCCAGACGTGCCGTAGAGTCGGACTCCAAAGGCGGGCGCGCCTGCTGCCCCTTCAAGCCTGCAGTCCAGTCGGCCAAAGGTTGCTGGAGCCATCGCCTGTCAGCCTCCTCCACACCCCATCGTCGTCGACGCTCTCGATAGTTCTCCGCTAGTTTTGTCATGTCGTCTTCGCGCGAATCCTTCATGCCGTCATCGCCTCCCATCCGCTCCCGGTCTGTAGTCCGGGGAGCCTTGGCACCATCCTGAACCAGTTGGAACCGTCAGGAGGGCCGCAACCAGGCATGTGGTCGAGTGAGGTCATCCATCCACCATGGTCCTTGCAGCCTGCCCGCTGGGCAGATATGCGGATAGGCTCTAAGGCATGAAGAGCGTGACTGCAGCACGGATCGAACAGCGCATGGAGGAACTGCTCCAGAGCCATTGCGACCACCTGATTGCTCCAAAGTCCGGATCGGACCATCCCCTGGACCAGGACCCCTCTCAGGAGGCCTTGCATGAGGTCATCCTCCAGGCAATAGAGGCGGGCCGCGGAGGCAAACGACTGCGCGCCCTGCTGCTCTGCGACGTCTGGCAAGCTCTGGAGTCCGTGCCGAATCCGGACCGCGCACAGGCCGTAGTTGATCTTGCCTGCGCCTTGGAGGTCTACCAGACCAGCGCTCTGGTCCACGACGATATCATCGACGGCTCCCCTCGTCGTCGGGGCCACCCTGCCGCCCATCTGACCCTGAGCCGGTCGGCCGCCGGATACGATTCGAGCGACCGGCCCCCTGCAGGCCCCGATGCCCGCGGCACCGGCCTGGGCATCCTTCTTGGCGACCTGTTGGCATCGCTGAGCACGAATATGGCCCTCCAGGCGGCCGCCGACCTGCCTCAGGGACCGGCCATAGGCAGAGCCTTTCAAACCATGCAGACGGCTGTGGTCACCGGCCAGGTCCTAGACATGGGCATGGAAGAGGCCCGCCTTGACGATCCGGTCCGCCTGCGCTGCCAGGCCCTGCGCACCATGGCGTGGAAGACCGCCTCCTACACCACCTTGGCTCCGCTGGCTCTGGGGCTGCTAGCTGCCGGGGCGGACCTCGAGGGGCATAAAGAATCGGTGCGCGCCCTGGGCCTTGATCTGGGGCTGGCCTTCCAACTAACGGACGATCTGCTGGATGTGACAGGCGACGACCGCCACACCGGCAAACCTGTGGGTGGCGATATCCGTGAGGGCAAGCGGACCGTCCTCGTGGCCGACACCTTGGCCATGGCCGATTCCGATCAGGCCAAGGAGGTTCGCCGACTCTACGATTCCCCAACCGAACGCCGCAAGGATGCCCAGGTGAATATGGTCCGCGACCTGATGCAGTCCTGCGGTGCCATAGAGGCCAGCCGGCGTCGTATGGCTGATCTGTCCGCCCGAGCCCAGACCCGAGCCCAGACCCTGGCCGATGATCTGCATCTGTCGGCAGAGGGCCGAACCATCTTCCTGAATGCCTGCCGACGCTTTCTGCCGCTTGCCGCCACCGCCGGGTATCATGAACGTGTATCTTCCATCGATGCCGAGGCCGGTCAGGCCTCCGAGGTGCAGAGGGCCGGACAAGACGAGCATGAGTGAAGCGGACGAGAGGACCAGCGACCGGATCATCGACGGGCGCTACCGCATTCTGCGCGAGATTGCGCAAGGTGGCATGGCCACGGTCTACGAGGCCCTGGATCAACGGCTGTCCAGACATGTGGCGGTCAAGATCATGCACACCATGCTGGCCCAGGGGCCGCACAGGGCCCAGTTCGAGGAGCGCTTCCGCCGCGAGGCCAGATCGGCAGCAGCCATCGCCAACCCCCACATCGTCCAGGTCTACGATACCGGCGTCGATGAAGGGCTGGACTACCTGGTCATGGAGTATGTCCACGGAATAAGCCTGCGGCGGGATATGGCCCGTCAGGGCGTCTATCCCCTGAAAGAAACCCTGCGCATTGTGGGTGAAATATTGGACGGCCTGGCCTCCGCCCACCGAGCCGGCGTCATCCACCGCGACATCAAGCCGGAAAACATCCTCATCAACGACCGCGGCCACGTGGAGATCACCGACTTCGGCCTGGCCCGCGCCGCCGCCCAGGCTACCCTGTCTTCGACGGGCATGCTCATGGGCACAGCCGCCTACCTGGCCCCCGAAACCATCGAGAACAATGAGGCCTCCCCCCAGAGCGACCTCTATGCCGTGGGCATCATCGCCTACGAGATGCTGACTGGCACGGTCCCCTTCGCCAGCGACAACCCGGTGACTATAGTTTTCAAGCACGTCCACGAGGACGTCCCCTCCCTGGCCAGGGTCTGCCCCGGAATCGACCCGTCCGTAGCCGCCCTGGTCTCCGGACTGACCGACCGCTCCCCCGAAAATCGCCCGGATGACGCAGGCAAGGCCTTGGAGAGCCTGAGGAAGGTGGTCAGGGGGCTGGACCGGCAGACCATGGATTATGTACTGCCTGCAGCAGCCAGCGGACAGCCCGAATCCGCCATCGACGAAACCGCCGGGCACGACACTGAGATGGACGGATCGTCAATGCAGACGGCGACAGCACCCAACGACGGTTCTGAGGCTGCAGCAACCGGCCCGGAGAATTCGGACACGGTCCTGGCTGTGCCCGCCCCGCCAGAAACCGATGCGGGCACAGAGACAAGACGCTATCGACTCAACGACGTGGACACCCCCTCCCGGGCCGAAACCACAACCGTCCTGCAGCCTCAAGACCCGGCAACATCCCCCGCTGGCGCAAACGTCGTCCCGGCTTCTGTCCAGACCATGCAGCAAGGTCCCGAAACGGCCAAGCCCAAGCATCAGCATCGCGGATTGATCATCCTGCTGGTGATTCTGCTGGTGCTGGCCCTGGCAGGAGCCAGCGGCGGCGCCTGGTGGTACTACCTGGGCCCAGGCAGCTATGTCGCCCTGCCCAAGCCGGATGACATCCCCTGCACCGAAAATCAGGAGTGCAAGGTCGTCGGCGCCGACTACGCCAAGTATGCCCGCACGCTCAAGGTCTCAGGAATCAATGTCTACACCGACTACGACTTCAGCGACCAAGTGCCCAAAGGGGCCATCATGGCTGCGGAACCCGATACCGTCGGAACCCATATCAGCAAGCGGGGCGGCAGCCTCAACCTGACCGTCTCCAAGGGGATTCGCCAGGCCACAGTGCCCAAGGACATCCTCATGCCGGACACCTCCGACGGCAAGGACCCCATTCAAGCCCTGAAGGCGGCTGGGTTCGACAAGATCGACCATGACTCCTCCAAGGACCAGTACTCCATGGATATACCCGAGGGAGGCGCGATTTCAGTGCAGCCAGCCCCGGGGACCAAGACCCGGCACGACACCAAGGTCAGCCTGGTCCTGTCCAAGGGTCGGATGCCCGTGGCTATGCCCGACATCATCGGCAAGGCCAGGGACGATGCCAAGGCGGCCCTGGAAGCCCTCCGGCTCAAGGTCAATTACAGCGAGGACTGGTCAGACACGGTGCCCCGCAACCAGGTGATCTCCGCCTCTCATCAGGCCCAGGAGCAGCTTCACTGGGGCGATGCGGTCAACGTGGTGATTTCCAAGGGGCCACAATTCATCAGTATGCCCGACGTGAAAGGCAAGAGTCAGGACGAGGCCACCCAAATCCTGCAGGGATACGGACTCAAGGTCAACATCTCCGCGCCGCTGGGCAATCTGACCCACACGGTGCGGATCCAGGACCCCAACCCCGGCACCCAGATCAAGGTGGTCAATGATGACGGCTCGCCGTCAGTCGTGACCTTGACCGTGGTCTGACTGCCTAATCTCTGCAGTCAGTCGTCAGCCCAGTTCTTCCTTGCTCTCATGCGCCTTGATGACCTGGGCGTACACGTCCACGTAGCGCTGCCCGCTCATCTCCTGAATCTCCTGCATGATCCTGTCGGTCAGGTTGCGGATCTCCTCGTGAGTGAGGCTGTTGACCGGCACGTAGGGCACGGTGATGGGCTTGCCGAAGATAACCTTGGTCCTGCCCTTATGCGGAAGCACATGGCCGGGCTCCTGAAGCTGCCGGGTACCAATGATGGCGGTGGGAACCACTGTCGTTCCGGTCTCGAAAGCCAGCCGCGCAGCCCCGGTGTGCCCCCGGTAGAGCCTGCCGTCAGGGCTGCGAGTGCCCTCCGGATGGATGCCGAAGATGTGCCCATGTTCAAGGATA
Organism: Bifidobacterium sp. B4079; assembly: GCF_026537385.1. Classification (NCBI taxonomy): domain Bacteria; kingdom Bacillati; phylum Actinomycetota; class Actinomycetes; order Bifidobacteriales; family Bifidobacteriaceae; genus Bifidobacterium; species Bifidobacterium sp. B4079. The sequence goes on from NZ_JAFNMH010000001.1 coordinate 705,971, forward strand.
GAGCGCGCCGTTTCCATGGCTCCCAGCGACTTGGAGCCGCCCGACCTGTCCACGGGGAAGACTCCGACTGAGCTGAACCACCACTTCTTGAACTTGCCCTTTATCCCCTTGCCGCTGAAGTACTCGGCCTTGCCCATGAAGTGGATCATCCGCGGGCAGGTGATGGGCAGGAGGGCATCGTCAATGACGGCCAGATGGTTGGAGGCGATGATGGCAGCCCCCTGCTTGGGAATGTTCCCCGTGCCTTCAACGGTCGGTTTGAACCAGGTACGCGCCAACGGACCGAGCAGTTTGACGAAGAACCAGTACAGCACAGAGACTCCTTGGTAGCGAATGCATTCGGCCGAGGTTACGATGGTTCTATGACCGAGCACAAGGATAACGACGCCGGAAAACAGTATAACAGCGAGGCGGGAACCGGGTCCTCGCAGGTGGACGAGGAATGGGCGGACTTCCTGAATTCGCACGCTGACCAGCTGGGTTCCCTGGAATCGTCCAGGACGGCCAAGGAATTCGAAAAGAAGGCACAAAAATCCGAGAAGAAGGCGGCGCTGAAGGCCGAGGACTTAAAACGCGACTCCTTCGTCGGCGGCTCCGGACCGCGCGATTTTCAAGGCAGGAGCTGGCTGGACACCGACGAGGTCATGGACCAGTCGTCGAACTTTGTGCCTCCCAACCCTGACCTGAGCGACCTGGGCAGAAGGCGTGCGTCCTTCATGATCATGACGGTGCTGGGCCTGGTCTGCTTCTTTCTGGCCATCTTCATCCCCCGCTGGTCCGGCTTGACCGGCCTGCTGGCGGGCCTGCTCCTGTTGATAGGCATCGCGGGACTGATCATCGACCGGAAGAATTTCCGCGATTCCTCAAGCGGACTCTTCGATGACGACGAACGACACTACCAGCGATGATGCTGTGAACAGCCATACATAAGCAACCGAACTTAAACCAAGACCGGACGGTGCGTCCGTTCCTCTTGCTGGCAGCGGGACTGCGCTTCTTGGGCTCCGTGAATCCAGGCCGTCAGCAGGTCGGCAGCCCGGCCCTGGTCCACAACCTCGGTGGCCAGTTGGTAGGCCTGGGCAAACCGGACGCTCAAATCGGCCTCGGGACCGGCATCGATCTGCGTGCCGTCGGCCACGATGGCCGACGCCGCATTGAGCAGGGCAGTGGAACGGGAGGGCACCGGCTTTCCAGCCAGGAAGTCCCTGACCACGCTGGCGTTGAAGGCGGGATCACCACCGCGCAGGTCATCCAAATCCACCGGGTCAAGGCCCAGTTCACGGGTCGGGTCGAAGGACCGCTCCTCCACCTTGCCCTGGTGGATCTCCCAAATGGAGACCGGACCGGTCGGGGCCATCTCGTCAAGGCCCTCGACTGAGGTGTAGACCATGCCCTCTTGACCGCGTGAAGCGAAAACCTGGGCCATCATGGAGCTCAGCTGGCGCTGGGCGCATCCGATGGCCACATAGCGCGGGTTGACCGGGTTGGTCAGGGGTCCCAGCAGGTTGAAGACGGTCAGGATGCCCAGCGACGAGCGGACAGGCCCGGCAAAACGCATGGCAGGGTGGAAGGTCTTGGCGAAGACGAAGGTTATGCCGTAGCGGTCAGCCATGGCAGCCACCTCCCGGGGCGGCAGGTCCAGAGGAAGGCCCAGCTGCTCCAGACAGTCGGCGGTGCCGCTCTTGCTGGATGCGGCCCGGTTGCCGTGCTTGACGATTCTGACCCCTGCTGCGGCAGCCACGATGGCACCCATGGTTGACAGGTTCACCGTCGCTGCCCCGTCGCCGCCGGTACCGACGATGTCGGTCACATCACCCCTGACCTTCAGCGGCACCGCATGGCCCACCATGGCTTTGGCAGCCCCTTCGACCTCCGGGCTGGTCAACCCCAGCGCGGACTGCATGGACAGGACAGCGCCCACCTGCACCGGGTCGGCATTCCCGTCCATCAGGTCGTTCATGCACCACTCGGCCTCATCCGCGCTCAGGTGTCGACCGGACACCAAGGAGTTCAGGATGGATTTCCAGCTGAGTGGCCGCATGGTGACTCTTTTCCTTTGAAGAAGCAGGGCTGGATGCCCCGCTGTTTGCCCTAGGTTTACTGCCCTGCCCCTCCCCTGCACAAGGCCGTCCCGTATTCTGGTCACTTTGCTACCAACATATGGAAACGGCCACCGCCCTTGTGAGCGATGGCCGTCGTCAGATCAGCACCCTAAATGAATCGGCAACCCTATCTGCAGAAGCGGCTAATGATTATGCGTGCCTGTCATTTCTTCTCGTTCTGGCCATGGCACATCTTGTACTTGCGTCCAGAGCCGCAGGGGCAGGGGGCGTTGCGGGGCGTGCCCGGGAATGTGCGGCCATCAGACCAAGGCGAGCGATCCTCTACAGCCTTGGGTCTCTTGTTGGCAGGAACTTTGCCCTCGGCATGGCTGATGGGGGCAGGCCCGACAGGGGTCGGAGCGCCATCGTCAGCGGCATCCTCCTCGGAATCCTCCTGGATGCTGCCAGCCGGAGCACCCTCGTCGTGCTCCTCGACAGTCTCGTCGATGTCGGTGGTCTCGTCCTCGGTGTCAGGCTCTTCAGGCGCCTGATAGTTGACCGGCCCGGACTGGCCCTCCTCGTTCTCCTTATGCTCCTCGCGGGCACGCCGCTCGTTCTCCTGGCTGGCCGCGATCTGCTTGAGGTCCACGTTGAAGAGCAGCTGTACGGTCTGCTCCTTGATGGCGTCGATCATGGAGTTGTACATCTGATAGCCCTCGCGCTGGTACTCGACCAGGGGGTCGCGCTGGCCCATGCCGCGCAGGCCGATGCCGTCCTTCAGGTAGTCCATCTCGTAGAGGTGCTCACGCCACTTGCTGTCCAGGACTGAGAGGACCACCTGACGCTCCAGCTGTCTGGAGCCCTTCTCGCCCAGCTCATCCTCACGCTCCTGGTAAATGGAATCGGCATCCTCCACCAGCTTGTCCGCCAGAGCCTTGACGGCCTTGTCGCCCTTCAGGCCCTCCAGAGAGTCCATGGTCTCATCCTGGTCAAGACTGACTGGGTAGACGGAGGCCAGTGCCTTCCAGAGCTCATCAGCATTCCAGTCCTCAGGCTTGTCCGAGCCCTTCTGCGCGCCCCGGATGTATGAGGCGATGGTCTCGCTGATGAAGCGGAGAATGTCCTTGTGGATGTCCTCGCCCTTGAGCACCGCCTGACGCTCGCCGTAGATGACCTGACGCTGTTTGTTCATCACGTCGTCGTACTTCAACACATTCTTGCGGATCTCATAGTTGCGGGATTCGACGGACTTCTGTGCATTGCGCACGCCTTTGGTGACGGTCTTGGACTCGATAGGCTCCCCCTCCGGCATGCTCTTGGAGGACATCATTCGAGCCACCAGCTGAGAGTTGAACAGGCGCATCAAGTCGTCTTCCAGGCTCAAGTAGAACCTGGACTCGCCGGGATCGCCCTGGCGGCCTGAACGGCCGCGCAGCTGGTTGTCGATACGGCGGGACTCGTGCCGCTCGGTGCCCAGTACGTACAGACCTCCCAGCTTGACGACCTCCTCATGCTCGTCCTTGACCTGCTCCTTGACGGAGTCCAGCATCTCGGGCCAGCGCTTTTCATACTCTTCAGGGGTGTCTTCGGAGGAGTAACCCTGCTCCTTGAGCTTCTGATCGGCAAGGAACTCCACATTCCCGCCCAGCATGATATCGGTGCCACGTCCTGCCATGTTGGTGGCCACGGTCACAGCCCCCTTGCGCCCTGCCACGGCCACGACCGCAGCCTCGCGCGCATGTTGCTTGGCGTTGAGGACCTGGTGGTCGATGCCGGCCACGTCCAGCAGGGAGGAGACCACTTCGGAGGACTCCACCGAGGCGGTGCCCAGCAGGATGGGCTGGCCCTTGGTATGCCGCTTGGCCACATCGCGGACGATGGCGGTCAGCTTCTCCTTCTTGGTGCGGTAGATCAGGTCCGGCTGATCCTTGCGGATCATGGGCTTGTTGGTGGGGATGGGCAGCACGCCCAGCTTGTAGGTGTTCATGAACTCGGCGGCCTCGGTCTCGGCCGTTCCGGTCATGCCCGCCAGCTTGTCATACATGCGGAAATAGTTCTGCAGGGTGATGGTGGCAAAGGTCTGGTTCTCTGCCTTGACCTCAACGCCCTCCTTGGCCTCGATGGCCTGGTGGAGGCCCTCGTTGTAGCGACGGCCCTTGAGCAGGCGGCCCGTGTGCTCGTCCACAATCAGGACCTCGCCGTTCTGGACTACGTAGTCGCGGTCGCGCAGGAAGAGCTCCTTGGCCTTGATAGCGTTGTTCAGGTACCCGATCAGGGCGGTATTGGCGGGCTCGTAGAGGTTGTCGATGCCCAGGTAATCCTCCACCTTGGTGATGCCGGGGTCCAGGATGCCGACGACCTTCTTCTTCTCGTCGACCTCGTAGTCCTCATCCCTGGTGAGCTTGGGGACCAGCTTGGCGAACTGCCGGTACCATCGGGTCACGTCGCCCTCGGCAGGGCCGGAGATGATCAGAGGAGTTCGCGCCTCATCGATCAGGATGGAGTCCACCTCGTCCACGATGGCAAAGTGGTGGCCACGCTGAACCAGCTCGTCCTTGTCCCAGGCCATGTTGTCACGCAGGTAGTCGAAGCCGAATTCGTTGTTAGTGCCGTAGGTGATGTCCGCCTGGTACTGTCTGCGGCGCTCGGCAGGACGCTGGTCGGTGATGATGCAGCCCACGCTCATGCCCAGGAAGCGGAAGATGCGCCCCATGAGTTCACTCTGGTAGGAGGCCAGGTAGTCGTTGACCGTGACCACGTGCACGCCCTTGCCCTCCAGGGCGTTCAGATAGCTGGGCAGGGTGGCCACCAGGGTCTTGCCCTCGCCGGTCTTCATCTCGGCGATATTGCCCCAGTGCAGGGCCGCTCCGCCCATCAGCTGGACATCGAAATGCCGCTGGCCCAAGGTGCGCTTGGAAACCTCGCGAACTGTGGCAAAGGCTTCTGGCATCAGGGAATCGAGGGATTCGCCGTTCTCCAGCCGCTGCTTGAACTTGGGCGTCTGGCCCTTGAGCTCCTCGTCGCTCATGGCCGAGATCTGATCCTCGAAGGCGTTGGTCGCCTTGGCCACCCCCTGAAGCTTGCGAATCTGACGACCCTCGCCCATACGGAGGACCTTGTCCAAGACTGCTACCACGTTGCGCTCCCTACCGTTCTTTTATGGCCTTCGCACACCCTCAGCTGACGTAGGCCCAGACCCTGATCATCTTACGCGAATGCACCGATTTTCTCGAAACCGATAGTTCTGCAAACCCGGCTGTGGCCTTGGCAGCCGGACCTGGCATTGAAGAAGGGCGATTCTCCGGAGGCCAGGCCATCCTGCCGCCGGAAAATCGCCCCACAGTCCAATAACCCTTTTTGCTCTTACTTCTTCCGGCCTACGTGCTCAGGCGTATCAATCTCGAAGACGCCGTAGCTCCATCCGTGCCGACGGTAGACCACCGACGGCCGCCGGGTCTCCTTATTGACGAAGAGGAAGAAGTCATGGCCGATCAGCTCCATCTCGTACAGGGCCTCGTCAATGCTCATTGGCTCGGCGATGTGCAGCTTGCGGCGGATGACGATCGGGGTGTCGCCCACCTGCACTTCGACCGACTGGCCCGGTGCCAGGTCCGATGCCACGGCGCTCTGGGCGCTGTTGTCGGAGTTGGACTCCTGGCCCTGATCGCTCTGATCGCCTGCCTGATCATCCACGGGCAGCTCGGCGGGCAGAGGCGGATGCTCCAGTCCGCGTCGGTGGTCCTTGCGGCGGTCGCGGACCCGGCGCAGACGCTGGGTCAGCTTGTCTAGGGCCATGTCCAGTGCGCTGAACTCGTCGGCGCTGGAAGCCTCGGCGCGGATCACGGTCTTGCCGGCCTGGACCGTGAGCTCCACCCTCTTGGCGCTGTCAGCCTGGCGGGGATTGCCTTCATGCGTCAGAACGACCTGGGTGCGCTGTGCATCGGGGGCGATGGCCGTCACCCTGTTCATCTTGCTGTCCACAACATCGCGGAACCGCTGCTTGATCTGGGTATGTCGACCGGTAATGACGATCTCCATGGGAATCTCCTTGCACTTGTGAGCGGACGAACCGCTGGTGCGATGGCGGACTTGGTCACCATCGACTGTGCTTCCGATTGTATCCGAAGATCAGGGCTGACTCACTGATTGAGCTTGAGGCCAGAGCGGGATCCCGACCCTGGTCCGGTCCTTCAGTTCCGCTATGCTATATCCCCGAGACCTCTCGGATGGCCGCGGCCCCTCCTCCTGGGAAGGGCTGAGGAACTTCCGGGCTCCACAGAGCACGATGGCGGATAACGTCCGCCCAGGGCGACCTGAGAGATAGCGCAACAGAGAACAGACCGCTCGCCTGCTCAAGGCGGGCAAGGGTGAAACGGCGGTGTAAGAGACCACCGGGTCGACGGTAACGCCGATCGCATGGCAAGCCTCATCGGGAGCAAGGCCAAGCAGAAGGCATTCAGGGGTTGCTCGTCCCGCCTTCGGGTAGGCCGCTAGAGCCTGGCGGCAACGTCAGGTCGAGATGGATGGCCATCCGTCGTCCGGATTTTATCCGGACGATGACAGAACCCGGGGTATATGAGAGGTCTCATCTTCCCTCTTACCTTATGGTGCCTTGGCAGCAATCAGCTCCATCGAGAGGATCATCAGAGACGAAAAGGTCCGCTGCCACTTGGGTGAGAAGGCCGGGACTGTGGCCCTTGCGGGATCCAGCACTCCAGAATCGCCGTTTGCGGACCTTGAGATCCAGTCCAGCTGTCTTGCGGGCCACCTTGCGGCCAAGTTCGTAGGCGGAGTCGACGAAGAGTCCCTCACGAGATGCTTGGGCCACTACCTGTGCAGCCAGTCCCGGATCCAAACCCTTACGTGTCATCTCCGAAAGCACTCCCCGCTCCCCCATGGTGCGATGCAAGCAGGAATGCAACAGATCCTGGGCATAGGCCTGGTCATCCACCAGGCGCAGCCTGATCAGCCGGTCAATCACCTGATCGACCACGTTCGTGTCAAACCCCTTATTGACCAGGCGACTGGCCAAAGCTCCGCTGGAACGAGCCGCCGCATCCAGCAGGGTCAGGGCAGCCTCCTGGCAGGCATCTGCATCCTCTGCATCTGCTCGTGGGGCTGCAGGCGCGGAACTTCCGCCAAAGCCGCCAGCACGCGGGCGACGGCCACGACGGCGGGTTCTTCTGTCGGAACCCCGGGCAGAACGGCGGCCAAGGGAATGACGACCTGGCAGGGATCCATCACCCACATCAGCATTGGCAGCATTGTCTATATCTTCCAGACTGCCTCCAAACTGGGCTCCATGCCCCAGACCCAGGGCAGCGGCCTGCACTGGGCGGCCGTCTTCCTTGTAGCTGTCATCCTTCTGGGCAGAATCAAGAGCTGCTCCGATACCTGCCGGACCAGACAAACCCACAGTGTCTGCCTGCAACCGGTCCGACCGAGAATACTTCGACTCTGTGCTGGAGTCGGTGGAATCCTCGGCCTGCGCCAGACGGACAGGATTTTCCTTGAGGAAGTCCTCGGCCGAGATCATCGCGTCATGCGGCCTGGGCAGTGGGCACAGTGCTGTTGATGTCGACAGGAGCTGAGTCGTCTTTCTTGCTGCCTTGAGCAGCATCAGCTTGATCAACCTTGTTGTCCTCGGAGGGGGCGGGAATAAGGCCGAAAGCAACCTTGACCTTATCCTCAATCTCCTTGGTCAGGCCGGGGTTATCCTTGAGGAACTGACGAACGTTCTCCCTGCCCTGACCCAGCTGATCGCCCTCGTAGGTGAACCAGGATCCCGACTTCTTGACGATGTTGGTCTGCAGGGCCATATCCAGAACCGAACCCTCCTTGGAGATGCCCTCCCCGTAGAGAATGTCGAATTCAGCAACCTTGAAGGGCGGAGCCATCTTGTTCTTGACCACTTTGACCTTGGTGCGGTTGCCCACCGCCTCGTCGCCGTTCTTCAGGGTCTGGATACGGCGGATGTCCAGGCGGACCGAGGCGTAGAACTTCAGTGCCTTGCCGCCGGTGGTGGTCTCCGGGCTGCCGAAGAAGACGCCGATCTTCTCCCTGAGCTGGTTGATGAAGATGGCCGTGGTGTTGGCCTGTGACAGGGCGCCGGTCATCTTGCGCAGGGCCTGGCTCATCAGCCGGGCCTGCAGACCCACGTGGCTGTCGCCCATGTCGCCCTCGATCTCGGCCTTGGGGACCAAGGCGGCCACCGAATCGATGACGATTACATCCAAGGCGCCCGACCGGATCAGCATGTCGGCGATCTCCAGCGCCTGCTCGCCGTTGTCCGGCTGGGAGACGATCAGGGAGTCCGTGTCTACGCCCAGCTTCTTGGCGTACTCAGGATCCAGAGCGTGCTCGGCATCGATGAAGGCAGCCACTCCACCACCGGCCTGTGCATTGGCTACCGCATGCAGCGCCAAGGTGGTCTTGCCCGAGGATTCTGGACCGTAGATCTCAACGATGCGGCCACGGGGCAGTCCACCAATGCCCAGGGCCATGTCCAAGGCCAGGGACCCGGTGGGAATGACCTCCACATCCTGGGTAGGCTTGTCGCCCAGACGCATGGCCGAACCCTTGCCGAAGCTCTTCTCCACCTGCGCGAGGGCCGTGTTCAAGGCTGCCTGGCGACGGGGGTCGACCCCGCCCTCCTCTTCCTTCTTCGCCTTGCCACTGTTGCTCTGACGTGCCATATGGCTCTCCTTCTTCGTAACCGACCTTACGGTGACGACACCCTGATTGACGACCTCACGATTGACAGCCTATCCGCCGTCGGTGCCCGTCTGCGGTCCCGGCGCCCGATGTGGTCGAACGTGCCGATGGTCACCGGACCATAAGCATCAGTATACCTGACAATGCGAACAAATGTTCGAAAATCACCCGGAATGCGTCATGAATTCGCGGAGGATAAAACCCGCTGATCAGGCTGCCGGCAAGGGCGGTGCATTGTGGTCCTTCCCCCAGCGGCGGGAGTCGGGGATCTCCATCTGATCGCAGAGGACATTCCAAACCACGCGCGGCTCCACGCCCGCATCCAGGGCCTCTATTACGGTCATGGCATCCAGGGCGGTCAGCCTCTGGTCACGGGCCAGACTGCGTCCGTAGACCCGGCCGAAGACCTCCTCCAGCAGCTGCCAGAATTCCCGCTCACGCACCAGACATCACCTTTCGTCCAAGACCCACCCTGTCACACACCTTCTACGGCTGCAACCGACAGTTGGCAGAAGAGGGCGCCTGGTTCCTCAGAACCGGACGCCCTCAAGAACGATCCGCCGGATCCTCCAACCGGACCAGACATGTTTACTCCTGAGTGGACTCCAGATAGTCCGCCACCATACGCAGGGTCTGCGGCACACCCAGGCCCAGCGCGTCGGCGATGGAGCTCAGCAGTTCAGAACTGGCCTCCTTCTGGCCGCGTTCCACCTCGGACAGGTAGCCCAGGGACACGCCGGCCTTCTCGCTGACCTCACGCAGGGTCTTGTGATCATTGGTCCTCAGCTCGCGCAGCACGTGGCCCAGGGCCTCGCGCAGGGAGACGGTGTGGGGGACGGCCCGGCCATCGCTGGCGGAGGCTGCCCGCTGACGGCTGGCCTCCATGCCGTCCTCCTCCATCCACATCTTGTTCAGATTGGCCTGGCGCTCCTCCTTGGCCTTCTTGGCGGCCTTGGCGCGGATAACCTGTTGCTGGGCGAAGACGACGGCACGACGCTGGGCAGGTGTCAGATCACGAACCCGTGCATTGCGCTCCACTCCGGGTGCAGCCGGCTTGACATCATAGGTATCGTTGGTTCGAGTCATCACGGTCTCGGTGCTGGCCATAGCAGCCCCTTTCGCCATTATCGTGTTCAACTTCTTACACATTGACCAACAGACGAGCCGGTAGATTATTCCAGGGGAGGAACCCGAAATGCTTGCTTTGTGACCAAGGTCACGTATGCGCAAGAAAGAAATCAGGGAACATGAGGGATGGCTCAATACAGGCACCCTCTTGCTTTGGCCTGCCGACTACAGCATTCCGCAGGCAGAAGGTTCGACATCGACTTGCGGAAGCCGTAAAAACCGTAAAAACGACTGGCTGCATCAGGCTCAGCCCCGCGAGCGCAAGACCCGATCCAGCTGTTCCAGAATCCGCATGACCGTCCCCCGGCGCACCTGTTCCCGATCGCCATCCAGATGCAGCTCATAGGCATAAGTCCGGTAGACATGGGACTGAAGGCCAGTCTCTATACGTCGACCCATCACCCGGGCGGGCAGAGCCAGACCGATGTAGACCAGCCCAGCAGGATCACCCCCATCAGGACCAGGCCCAGCCACACCTGTAGTGGCCATGCCTATAACAGTATCTTCGTGCCCCGGCCTGGTGTAAAGCCTGGCCGTGCCCTCGGCCATCTCCTGGGCAACCCGGGGATGGACTGCGCCCTGGGTGGCCAGCAGATCCTGATCCACTTTGAGGATGGCTGCCTTGGCGGCGATGTCATAGGTGACGGCCGAGCCCAGAAAGACGTCTGACGCCCCGGGAATCCTGACGAAAGCATCGGCCAGCAGTCCCCCGGTCAGTGATTCGGCTGCAGCCAGCAACAGGCCAGAATCACGGCAGGTGTCGATGATCCGTCCAGCCAGGTCGTCGCAGCGGGCCTGCACACTCTTGCCGATCATCGCCGCATCCCTATCAGGTACTCTGCCCCCGAGTAGAGGCAGAGGGCCAGGGCCACCAGGATGACCACACGGGTTGTCACCAGGTACCAGGGCCAAACAGGCGACAAGGGCACCATGAGCATACCCAGACCGATGCACTCAAACAGGGTCTTGTACTTGCCAGCCCGGGAGGCGGCGATGACCCGGCCCTGCTTGTTGATGACCAGGACCCGCAGCAGGGTGATGCCCAGTTCCCGCACTAGGAAGAGCAGGGTGATCCACCACCAGAGCTCGCCGAAGACGGATGCCACAATCAGCGCTGAGCAGATCAGCAGCTTGTCGGCAATGGGATCCATGAGCTTGCCCAGTTCGGTCACCTGGTTGTATCGGCGGGCCAGCCACCCGTCAAGCTTGTCGGTCGAGGCGGCGAGGATGAAGAGCACTGCGGCGGTCCACCGCATGCCAGGTCTGCGCTCGCCCCAAGGACCGGCCATCAGATCCAGGGCGATGAAGATCAGGACCAGGAGGATACGGGTGTAGGTGACCAGATTTGGGGGAGAATTCCATCCTTCGAGAAGCCTACGCCTCTCACGACCGGTCTCTGACTCGGCATGCTCCTGCATTGCCACTCCTTATACGCGAAACTCGTGCGCTCGGGCCGTCCAACAATACATGCCGGGCGGCAGTTTCATCATAACGGTAGACCAGACCCGGCTCATCGGGCCGATGTTCAGCCCTGCGCTTGCTCATCGGGGGCAGGATCCATGGAGGTGGCGTCGCCTCGGATGAAGGCCAGGGCCTGCTGCAGCTGCGGCGGCTGAATGAGCACCTCGCGGGCCTTGGAGCCCTCCGACGGCCCTACGATTCCCCTCGACTCCAGCAGGTCCATCAGCCTCCCTGCCCTGGCGAAACCCACACGCAGTTTGCGCTGGAGCATGGAGGTGGATCCGAACTGGGTGGTCACCACCAGCTCGGCCGCCTGGAGCAGCTCGTCCATGTCGTCGCCGATCTCCTCCTGAATCTCGTTCTTGTGGTCGGCCTTGTCGGCCATCTGCTCGATGTCTTCGCGGTAATGGGGTTTGCGCTGGGTGCGCACATAATCCACCGCCTTGCGGATCTCGGACTCGGAGACCCAGGCTCCCTGGACGCGGGTGGGCTTGGCCTGCCCCATGGGCAGGAAGAGGGCATCGCCCTGGCCGATCAGGGTCTCGGCGCCAGTGGCATCCAGAATGACTCGGGAATCCGTCGAGGAGGATGTGGCAAAGGCCAGTCTGGAGGGGATGTTGGCTTTGATCAGACCGGTGACCACGTCCACCGAGGGCCGCTGGGTAGCCAGGACCAAGTGCACGCCGGCCGCACGTGCCAGCTGGGTGATCCGCTGGATGGAGCTCTCCACGTCGTTCTTGGCCACCATCATCAGGTCGGCCATCTCGTCGACCACCACGACCAGGTATGGATAAGGCGCCACCTTACGGTTGGAGCCGGCCGGTGCGTGGACCTTGCCCTCGCGCACGGCCTTGTTGAAGTCCTTGATGTGCCGGAATCCGAAGAACTGCAGGTCGTCGTAGCGGGCATCCATCTCCTTGACCACCCACTCCAGGGCCTGGGCGGCCTTCTTGGGCTCGGTGATGATGGGCGTGAGCAGGTGAGGAATGCCAGCATAGGCACTCAGCTCCACGCGCTTGGGATCCACCATGATCAGGCGGACCTGTTCTGGCGTGGCCCGCATAATCAGCGAAACCAGCATGGAGTTGATGAAACTGGACTTGCCCGAACCCGTAGCGCCGGCCACCAGCAGGTGGGGCATCTTGGTCAGGTCGGCGGTCACATAGTGGCCTTCCACATCCTTGCCCACGGCGGTCATCATGGGGTTGTCGTCCTGCTTGGCCTTGTCGGAGCGCAGCACGTCGCCCAGGTGGACGATCTCGCGGTCCACATTGGGAATCTCGATGCCGATGGCCGACTTGCCGGGGATAGGAGACAGGATGCGAACGTCCGAACTGGCCACTGCGTAGGCGATGTTGCGCTGAAGATTGGTGACCTTCTCCACTTTGACGCCCGGCCCCAACTCCACCTCGTACTGGGTGACCGAGGGGCCACGCAGGAAGCCCACCACCTTGGCGTCCACATCGAACTGCTGGAAGGTTGACTGCAAGGCCTTGATGACTGCGTCGTTGGCTGAGGTCCTGACCGCGTGAGGCTTCCCCTTGACCAGCAGGTCCGTGCTGGGCAGCACATAGGGCCGGCTCTCGTCCACCTGGCGGTCATCGGAGGAGCTTGACGCGTCGGTACCCTGTGCTCCCGCACCCTGGGCTCCGGCTGTCTGGCTCCCTGCTCCCGGAGCGGGCTGGCCATCCATCTGCACGGTGTCGGCTGCTGCTGCGGCGGCGGCCCAGGGGTCCGAGGCCCCCACGCCGGACAGCGCGGCCGGATCCACCTTGGGGTGCCCCTGCTCCCTGGCATCCAGCAGAGCAGCCGTGGCCGGGGCCTCCACCGCGGGCATGTTCTGCGTGGACACCTGATCAGACTCGGCACCCTGCGCCGACTGATCACTCTGGTCAGCACCCTCCAGCGAGGCCGCCTGGGAGAAGGGCTCGTCAGCCTCGTAACGCTCAAGGTGGGTGTCCGTGTCCTTGCCGATGCGGCCATGCAGCAAGCGACTAAGCCAGCCAGCCACCCCGTTCCTGCCGGAGTCCTGGGCATCCTCCTGGTCCGGCTCCTGGTGGGTGGGCACGCCGGGCGCCAGGGGCAGGGTGTCATCGCCCAGTCTGACCTCGTTGGGGGCGGTCTGCGGCGAAGCCGAGCTGGAGGCATGGGTCCTCTTGCCGCGCAGCCAGGCCATGAGGTCACTCATATGGAATCTAAAGGTGATGAAGAGACCGAAAATGGCCACAAGAACAAAGATGACGACGGCGAAGACCTTGGACAGCCCCCAGGCCAGAGGCGACCCCAGAAAGAACCCCAGAAGGCCGCCTGAGTCACTGATGGCCTTCATGTCAAAGCCGCGATAATCCGAGGCCATGAGCACGTCCAGAATGGAGCAGACCGACCAGAGCACCACCATGAGTCCGCCCACCACAGGCAGGTTGCCGGCCTCGCGCCCGGTGTAGCAGACCAGCCGGAAGGCCGCAAAGAGCAGAACCACCGGCAGGATGATGCTGCAGAGTCCCAGAACGCCCGCAGCCAAGGCATGCAGCCCCCGCCCCAGAAAGCCGTTCACGCGGAACCATTCGCTGGCGCAGAAAAGCACGGCCAGGATGACCAGTACGAAGCAGAGTCCGTCCTTGCGATAGGCGGAGTTGTCGCCGTTTTTGCCGGCCACGGCGCGAACCAAGGATCCCATGCCCCGGGGCAGGGCCAGCAAGACCTTATGCCAGAAGGGTTCCGGGTCTTGGCTGTCCTTGGATGCGGTCCGGCCGCGACCGCGTGCGTCTGCTTGCTGCTTACGTGTCATAACCCTTTCAGCCTACCCAGAACCCCGGTCCGCATCGGGTTCTCCGGGTCAGTGTGCACAACTCTTTCAGACGGGGGCCGCCAGGGCTAGCATCGTTGGCATGACACCAGCCGAACGTCAGAGCGCCGTGGCCTTCGCCATGCGCAACCTGCTTCTGGATGACCGTCGGCCCAGTCCTTTGGCTCTTCAGGCGGCCAGCGACTTTATGGCGGGCAGAAGGCAGGCCGAGTCACTGGCCGACCAGGCCCGACGCTTGGAGGCACAGAGCAGTCATAAGAAGGCCAAGGCAGATACCCCGGCGGATGCCCTCTTTCTGCGGAGCATCCTGATCTGTCAGCGGCCTTGGGCGACCGAGGGAGATCTTGAAGAGCTGCGGGCCATCCACCGTCGGCTGCTGCCCAGTCTGCCGGAAGGGCGAGTGCTGCGCCGACCCCAACCAGACGACGATGCCAGCCTGTATCCGGCGGCCATGCTGGAGCAGGGTGCGGCAGCCATCGGCCAGGAGCTGGCGGCCGAACGCAATCTGGCCAACCTGGACCGTCCGGTCTTCGCGGACCGCCTGGCCCACTACTATGACGAGCTCTCCTATCTGCACCCCTTCGCCGACTGCAACGGCATGACTCTGCGCATCTTCCTCTCACGCTTGTCCCACGATGCAGGCTGGGACCTGGATTGGGGACGGGCTGATCCGGCCGCCCACCGCCGGGCCATCCAGCGAGCGCTCCGAGGCAAGACCGATGATCTGCAGGTCCTAATTGCGGGCATAGTCCGCCCGGTCAACCCAACTCGAATATTCCTGATCGCCGGATGGGACCAGGGCCCAGCCCACTGAGTCGGCAGCTTCAGCCCGGCAGCCGCTCGTTGCCGCTACGCTTGGCGGCCTCGATAATCTGGGCACTCTGACTGATTAGTTGTGTTGCACCAGCCTGGTCGTGGTCGCGGATGCGCCCCCAGTATTGTATTTTGAGCTGCACATACCGTTTCCGTGCGCGCAGGTCGGCCATCCGCTGGTCCAGCCGCTGTTCCTGCTCGTCCAGGAGTTCGATCTGCCGTCCGGCGGCCTCGGATCCCGCCGCGCGGTTGCCCAGATACTCCCGCATGTGCTCCAGGGACATGCCCGTGGCGCTCAAGCAGGAGATGGTCTCCAGCAGGTCCAGATCCTCCTGGTTGTAGCAGCGGTGGCCGCTTGAGGGATCCCTGGCGATGGGCGGAATGATGCCGATGGTCTCGTAGTAGCGCAGGGTAGTCTCCGGCATCCCTGACATAAGCGAGGCCTGGCGAATGGTGTACCAGGGCCCGGATTCCTGGTCGGCCTGGGTTTGGGCGGTCTGGGTTTCAGCCTGGGGCTGCATGATGGTGGTCATACCCATCCAGCCTAGGAACTTCAAGTACTTGAAGTCAAAGCGCTCCCAGATGGTGTCTGGTCACCCTTCCCTGGTCTGAAAGGTCGGCCTGGGCATCCGCCTGGTCGAAGCAGCCTTGGTCGGCCTGGTCCACCAAGTCCAGGGCCTGCTGAGCCAAGTCCGGGGCCAGGGCATTCAGCCAGTGGATACGCGGATCCCGGCCGAACCAGCCCATCTGCTTGCGGGCCAGGCGCTTGGTCTTCTGCGCTATCAGCTCGAAGGCGGCATCCAGGTCGGTGCGGCCGTCCAGGTAGTCCAGAATCTGCTGATAGCCCAGGGCACGGGAAGCTGTGGGCCCCAGGCGGTTTCGCAGCCCGCTCACCTCGTCAACAAGCCCCCGGTCGCGCATGGCCTGGGTGCGCTGGTCGATCCTGCGGTCCAGCTCCTCCCGGGACAGGTCCAGTCCCAACTGCAGGGCGGGCATCAGGTAGCGATATCGGGGCAGACTGGCCGAGTAGGGCCGTCCAGTGATGTCCATGACCTCCAGGGCCCGCACGGTCCTGCGCACATTCCGAGGATCCATCCGGGCCGCAGCCTCCGGGTCCCGCTCCTGCAGCTCGCGGAAGAGCAGCCCGGGGCCCTCCTCTTGGGCCAACTCCTCCAGCCTGGCCCTGACCGACGGGTCAGTGCCAGGGAAGGACAGGCCATCAATGACAGCCCGGGTATAGAGCCCGGAGCCGCCCACAAGGATTGGCCTGATTCCTCGCGTCCGGAGGTCGGCTATCAGGGACCGGGCCATGGCCTGGAAGCGGGCCACGCTCATGGCCTCCTCCGGCTCGATGATGTCGATCAGGTGGTGGATCACCGCCTGCCGCTCCCCTACCGAAGGCTTGGCCGTGCCCACATCCATCCCCCGGTACATCTGGTAGGCATCGGCATTGACGATATGAGCCGTCTGCCCGCGCGCCTCAAAAGCCTGTGCCAGGGCCACTCCCAGAGCAGTCTTGCCCGAGGCTGTGGGACCCACGATGGAGACGATGCGGGGTCCCTCCCCGGCGGGCTGCTCTGGTTCAGCGGATGTCATAAACCTGCCCTGCCTGCGGATCCGGGTCAGCGATCAAATAGTGGGGCCCTGCCTGGGTGACGGTGCAGGTGACCAGGTCGCCGGGCTTTGGCGCAGGCATTCCCTTAGGCACGCCGACGTGGACCAGCACCCCGGTGCGCTCATGCCCGGTCACCCGGTGGGTGCTGCCGTCATGCCGGCCGTGCCCGTCGCCGATGAGCACCTCCACGTCTTTGCCCGTGAAGGCCTTCATCTGCTCCATGGTGATGGACTCCTGCAGGGTATGCAGACGCTCGAACCGGTCTTGGACCACGGCCTTGGGAAGCTGGGTCATGCGCGCGGCAGGTGTGCCGGGCCTAGGCGAATACTCGAAGATGTAGGCCGACGAGAAGCGCGCCCGGCGCATCGTATCCATGGTGGCCTGGAAATCCTCCTCGGTTTCCCCTGGGAATCCCACGATGATGTCGGTGGTGATCTGGGCATCGGGCATGGCGGCCCGCACCTTGTCGAGTATCTTCAGAAAGCGTTGGGACCGGTAGGAGCGCCGCATGGCCCTCAGGATCCGGTCGGAGCCCGACTGCAGGGGCATGTGCAGCTGGTGCATGACCGTGGGAGTCTCGGCCATGGCCGCAATCACATCGTCGGTAAAGGCAGCTGGATGGGGCGAGGTGAAGCGGATCCTCTCCAGCCCGGGCACCCGGCCGCAGGCGCGCAGGAGTCGGGCGAAGGCGTAGCGGTCCCCCGTCGACCAGCCGTAGGAGTTGACGTTCTGCCCCAGCAGGGTCACCTGGCGGGCTCCGGAGCCCACACAGTCCCGGACCTCGTGCAGGATGTCGTCCATGGACCGGTCCCGCTCCCGACCGCGCACCGAGGGCACGATGCAAAAAGTGCAGGTGTTGTTGCAGCCGACCGATATGGACACCCAGGCCTGCGAGCGCGAGGCCCTGACCTCCGGCAGTCGCCCGGGCAGATTCCGCAGCTCCTCCGAGACCCCCACCTGGGGCCGCCCGTCCTCGCGGGCCTTATCCAGCAGGCCGGGCAACGAGCCGATGTCCCTGGTGCCGAAGACCGCATCCACCCAGGGCGCCGCCCTCACAATCCGCTCCCGATCCTTCTGGGCCATGCAGCCGCCCACGGCGATGCGCGTGTCGGGCTTGTGCTGCTTGAACCTGTGCCAGCGCCCGATGGTCCCGTACATGCGCTCGGTGGCGTTGTCGCGCACGGCGCAGGTGTTGAGCACCATCACGTCCACCTCGTGTGCGCGAACCTGCTCGGGCGTGGCCTGCTGGTAGCCGTGGTCTTGCAGCACCCCGGCAATTCGCTCGGAATCGTGCTCGTTCATCTGACAGCCCAGGGTCCGCACATAGTAGACGCCCCTGCTGCCCTTACGCTGAGCGGTCACGCTCATGCCCTCGCCTGCTTCCATAAGCCATGATTGTATGCGCAGGTCGGGTCCCGCGGCCATCGGGGCCTGTGCGTACCATGAGTCATGGTTACGAACGGCGGCATGGGAGGTTCATGTGATACTCGACCGTAACAGTGCCATGAGCGCATCCGAAATGAAGCAACGGCTGTCAGACTTGGACGAAAGGGACCGCCCCAAGCTGAATATCGACGAGATAACGGAATTCGTCAATCTTATGCAGACCTACGAGGGGGCCATGTACGAGATTTCGACCAAGCTGGACGTGCTGGACACCGAGTTCCAGGTCAGGTTCAGCCACAACCCCATCCATCACATGGAGCGCCGGCTCAAGAGCGTGGACTCGCTGATCGGCAAGCTGCACCGCAAGAACCTGCCCGTCACCATCGCCTCGGTGCGCGATCACATCTTCGATGTGGCCGGCGTGCGTGTCATCTGCAACTACCGGGACGACGTCTACTCGGTCTCCCGCTATCTCTCCGACCAGTCGGACATCCAGGTGCTGAGGGTCAAGGACTACATCCGCAATCCCAAGATGAACGGCTACCGCAGCCTGCACGTCATCTATGCCGTGCCTGTCTTCCTGACCTCGGGCCCCCACTACACGCCGGTCGAGGTTCAGTTCCGCACCATCGCCATGGACTACTGGGCCTCCCTGGAGCACCAGTTGCGCTACAAGTCCGACCTACCCGACGCCCGCCTGGCCGAGCATTCGCAGACCCTGCTGGACTGCGCCCGCTCCCTGCAGAACATCGAGGTGCAGATGCAGTCCATCCACCGCGACATCTCAGGTTCGCCCCAGGAGCAGGATTCCGACGACGAAGCCATCAGCGGCAATACCGATTAACTGAATCCTCACAGATCCTTTACCATAGGAACCAGGCCAGGTGGAAGGGTTGGGGCTTCCGCCAGGTCCCAGGAGGTGGCCCTGCCTTCAAGGTCGGGTCTCCTCCTGTACCACCATCCCTCAGAAGTCAAAATTGTCGGGATCCGCGCCAGTGCGTTCATCCCTGTTCATGGCGGCGATGGCCTGCATGTCCTCGTCGCTCAGCTCGAAGTCGAAGACCTGCGCGTTCTGCTCAATCCTGTCCTTGTGGGTGGACTTGGGGATGACGATGACCCCGCGCTGCAGATGCCAGCGCAGCACGATCTGTGCCGGTGAGCGGTCGTAGCGTTCGGCCATGGCCTTGAGCCTGGGGTCGGCCAGCAGGTTGCCGCCGGTGCCGCCCAGGGGGCTGTAGGCCTCCACATCCACACGCAGGGTGCCGTGGCAGTAGTCGATCAGGTCGCCGTTGACGAACTGGGGCGAGGACTCAATCTGGTCGACCGCCGGCTTGGTGCCACTGATAGTGTGCAGCTCGTCCAGGTGGTGCTTCTGGAAGTTGCAGACCCCAATGGCCCGCACGCGCCGCTGGGTGTAGAGCTCCTCCATGTCCTCCCAGGCCTGCTGCCAGCCCTGGGCGGGCCAGTGGATCAGGTAGAGGTCCAGGTAGTCCACGCCCAGCCGGTCCAGGCTCTCCTTGAAGGCTTCCTTGGCCCGCCCAGCGCGGATGTCCTCATTCCAGAGCTTGGTGGTCAGGAAGACATCCCGCCGGTCAACCCCGGAGCGGCGCAGGCCCTCCCCCACGGACTGTTCGTTGCCGTAGATCATGGCGGTGTCGATGTGGCGGTAGCCCGCCTGCAGGGCCCAGGTGACGGCCTGGCTGGTGGCCTCGCCATCAGGTGTTTGGAAGACCCCGAGCCCCAGCTGGGGAATGCTGACCCCATTGTTGAGGGTGATGACGGTGTCGGTGACGTTTCCGGTCATATAGGCATACTCCTTGCCGGCCGATCAGAGGCCGTGACGTGTTGCCTGTTCATTCTATCCGCCAGGCAAGATGGACCGAACCAGCGATAACGGCTTTTTGACAGATGTCGATGCACGAAACCGTGCTTGGGCATGTTCTTCATGCGTCCTGTCCTCCGGCTGGGCGGCTTTCCGGCAGGCAGGAGGCCGACATGGCAGACGGCACCGGCCCGCCTGCTGCCGGTTCATGCATCCGGCCTCCTGCCGGGCCAGCCCGACGGGGCTGAGCGCCGCAGAGGCTCATACCCCTTAAATCGTGCAACACACAGTCAGAAAGAGGCAACCGCAACGGCGGGGTGTAGGCAAGGAACCACCCCGCCATTGCGGCCAGAGCAAACACCCTTTATACAGCCAGCCCGCCATGTAGACTTGGATAAGATAACTATCCGCCACAGGCGGGAACGACAAGGAGGAGCAGATGGCTTTCAACGGGAATCCGCGGCCGCAGGCCCCATATAGTCAGTACGCGCAGCAGCCGATGCCGACCATGCAGGGCGGTGAGCCCTACAGCATGGGCTCGCCCATCGACGCCAACGCGGCATACAGCTTTGAGAAGGCGGAGCGGGTCTCAATGTCCCGCGCTTATGCGGAGATGGCCGTCGGCCTGCTGGTCACCGCCCTGACGGCCTATCTGACCGCCCGGACCGGACTGCTCCTGGCTTTCATGCAGGCCACGGGCACCCTGGGCTGGATTGGCATGGCCGTGGTCCAGGTGGCCTTCGCCATGATTCTGAGCGCCCGGATCATGCGTATGCGCACCTCCACCGCCCGGGTCATGTTTTACCTCTATGCGGCCCTGATGGGCTTCACTTTGAGCACCATCTTCATAACCTACTCACTGCCGTCCATCATGCTGACCCTGGTGATCAGCGCAGGCTTCTTCTTCGTTCTCAGCATGCTGGGGCTGACCACCCGGCGGAACATGCTGGGCATGGGGTCCATCTTCATGGCCGGCCTGCTCATGCTGATCCTGGTCCAGCTGGTCATGCTCTTCGTGGCCCCTTCGAACACGGCCCTGCGCGTGGTCTCGGCCATCGGCATCATCCTCTTCGCCGGGCTGACCATGTACGACGCCCAGCAGACCAGAATCATCTTCGCCACCTACCGCAGCCAGGGGCCGGAGGCCATCAAGCGGGTCTCCATCCTCTGCGCCCTCAACCTCTACCTGGACTTCGTCAACCTCTTCCTCTACATCCTGAATCTGGTCGGCGACCGGAACTGACGAAGAAATCCCGCCCCTGGCATCGGGGGCGGGATTTTTTATATCTTCTTCAGGCATCCTGGTCGACCCTGGCCAGCAGACCACGCAGCACGTACTGAAGGATGCCGCCGTTGCGGTAGTACTCGGCCTCGCCAGGGGTGTCGATGCGCACCTTGGCCGCAAACTCCACCCTGCTGCCGTCGGGCCGCTGGGCACACACCTGGACCTGCTCAGGCAGGGAGCTGTTCAGCGCATCGACGCCAATCAGGTCATAGGTCTCCTGACCATCCAGCCCCAGGCTCTGGGCCGACTGACCTGCAGGGAACTCCAGCGGCAGCACGCCCATGCCGATCAGGTTGCTGCGGTGGATGCGCTCGAAGGACCTGGCGATGACGGCCCGCACGCCCAGCATTCGGGTGCCCTTGGCCGCCCAGTCCCTTGAGGAGCCCGTGCCGTACTCGCTGCCGGCCAGCACCACCAGGGGCGTGCCCTGCCTGGCATAGCCCTGCGCAGCATCGAAGATGGTCGTCTCCTGGCCGTTCAGGAAGTCGTAGGTGAATCCTCCCGGGCGCACATTCAGCCCCACCGAGGCCAGCAGCTGATTGCGCAGGCGGATGTTGCCGAAGGTGCCCCGGACCATGACCTCATGGTTGCCACGCCGGGATCCGTAGGAGTTGAAATCCCTGGGGGCTATGCCATGCTCCTGCAGGTAACGGCCGGCCGGTGCATCGGCCTTGATGGCCCCTGCGGGCGAGATGTGGTCGGTAGTGACCGAATCCCCCAGCAGGGCCAGCACCCGGGCCCCGTGGATGTCCTCCAGGGGGTCGGGCTGAGCCTTCATGCCGTCGAAGAAGGTCTGACGACGGATGTAGGTGGAATCCTGGCTCCAGTGGAAGAGCTCGCCCTCCGGCACCTCCAGCTTCCGCCAGCGCTCATCCCCGCCGAAGACATCCGCATAGTCGCGCAGGTACATGTCCCGGTCCAGGGCGGTACCCACCACAGACTCGATAGCCTTCTGGGAGGGCCAGATGTCCGCCAGCATGACCGGGTTGCCCTTGCTGTCCTGACCCAGGGGGTCGCGCCAGGGGTCGAAGTCCATGATGCCGGCCAGGGCGTACGCCACGACCAGGGGCGGCGAGGCCAGGTAGTTCATCTTCACATCCGGGCTGATGCGGCCCTCGAAGTTCCTGTTGCCCGAGAGCACGGCCGTCACCGTCAGGTCATGATCAGCGATGGCCTGGTGGATTGCCGGGTCCAGGGGGCCGGAGTTGCCGATGCATGTGGTGCAGCCGTAGCCGACCAGCTCGAAGCCCAGGGCGTCCAGGTCCTTGCTCAGGCCGGTCCGGTTCAGATAGTCCGTCACTACCTGGGAGCCGGGAGCCAGCGAGGTCTTGACCCAGGGCTTGGGCTTGAGGCCCCGGGCGCGCGCTTGACGGGCCAGCAGACCGGCGGCCACCATGACCGAAGGGTTGGAGGTGTTGGTGCATGAGGTGATGGCCGCGATGACCACATCCCCGTCGCGCAGGCTGAACTCGCTGCCGTCGGCCTCCTTGACCGGCACAGCCTCGCCGTTGCCCCTGCCCTGATCGCTGTAATCCTTAAGGTCCCGTTGGAAGGTCTTCTGGGCCTGGTCCAGCGGGATGCGGTCCTGAGGGCGCCGGGGACCTGCAATGGACGGACGCACCGTAGACAAATCAAGCTCCAGCACCTGCGAATACTCGGGCTCCGGGCAGTCGGCATCCTCCGGGTCCATCCACAGGCCGTTGGCCTTGGCATAGGCCTCCACCAGACGCACATGGTCGTCACTGCGGCCGGTCAGACGCAGGTAGTCCAGGGTGATTTGGTCGATGGGGAAGATGGCGCAGGTGGAACCGAATTCAGGGCTCATGTTGCCCAGTGTGGCCCGGTTGGCCAGGGGGACTTGGGCCAGGCCCTTGCCGTGGAACTCCACGAACCGGCCCACCACGCCCGCCTCGCGCAGCATCTGGGTCACGGTCAGCACCACGTCGGTGGCGGTGACCCCTTCGGCAATGGATCCGGTCAGCTTGAAGCCCACGACCTGGGGCACCAGCATGGAGATGGGCTGGCCCAGCATGGCCGCCTCGGCCTCGATGCCGCCTACGCCCCAGCCCAGCACACCCAAGCCGTTGACCATGGTGGTGTGGGAGTCGGTGCCCACGCAGGAGTCCGGGTAGACCAGGGCCGGCCCCTCCCCCTGGGTCCTGTCCCTGCGCATGACCACCTGGGCCAGGTATTCCAGGTTGACCTGGTGGATGATGCCGGTCCCCGGGGGCACCACGCGGAAGTTTTGGAAGGCCTGCTGGCTCCAGCGCAGGAAGCGGTAGCGCTCACTGTTGCGCTGGTATTCCAGGTCCATGTTGTGTTCCAGGGCACCGGGCACGCCCGAGCTGTCCACCTGAACGGAGTGGTCGATGACCATCTGCGCGGGGATGAGCGGGTTGACCAGGGAGGGGTCGGCGCCCAGGGCCTTGACGGCATCGCGCATGGTGGCCAGGTCGACCATGCAGGGTACGCCGGTGAAGTCCTGCATGAGCACCCGGGCGGGGGTGAACTGGATCTCCCTGCTGGACTGGGCCTTGGGGTCCCAGTCCAGCAGTTGATCCAGCTGGTCCCGGGTCACCGTGGTTCCGTTCTGGTGCCGCAGCAGATTTTCGGCCAGGATACGCAGACTGTAGGGCAGGTGGTCGATTCCCGGCAGGTCACTGATCCGGTAGTATTCGAACTTCTCGGAACCTACCTTGAGCTTGGAACGAACGGCATCTTGTACGGATTCTGACATGCACCACCCCTTCCCTGAACGCTCAGGCGCCGGCCCTTGCGCCCACGTGGACCGGCGGCGGGAGGACTCCAGGCCGTCAGTGACGCTATCTGCGCTTTTTAGGTTCCATTCTTAGCGCCCATGTGTTACTTGGCGTATGTAACGTGCACATGCCGGATAGCCCAAGACGGCCAGGACCATGAGCAGGGCTCCCACCAGGGCAAAGGCCACGGTTGCGACCAGGGCCGGACCAGTGGGCAGGCTGATGGCAAAGAACTGCGCCACCATGGGGATCAGGGCCCCGATCACCCCGGCTGCAGCGAAGAAAAGGACCAGCAGGCCCCTCCAAGAGCGCAGGGGCCGGGCCACCTGGGCCAGGACCAGCACGCCCATACAGAAGAGGACGATGGCGCAGACCGACCGCCAGCGCCCCAGGTCACCGGGCCGGGCCAGGTCCAGGCCCAGCAAGCCGGGCAGGCTCCAGGCCGCCGCCAGCACAATCAAAGCAGTGGCGATGCCCGAGGGCAGGGCGAAGGTAACCACGCGCTTGAGGAAGCCTGGCCGGTAGCGCCTGGTGTTGGGGGCCAGCGCCAGGAAGAAGGCCGGCGTGCCGATGGTCAGGGCGCCGATGTAGGTGATGTGCCGGGGCAGGTAAGGGAAGGGGATGCCGGTCAGGACCACTCCCAGGGAGATCAGGGCCGAGTAGACGGTCTTGACCAGGAAGAGGCCGGCCACACGCTCCATGTTGGCCATGACCTGCCGGCCCCGGGCCACCACGTCGGGCAGGTGGGAGAAACGCGAATCCACCAGGACCAGCTGGGCCACAGCCTTGGTGGCGGCCGCCGCATTGCCCATGGCGATGCCCAGGTCCGCCTCCTTCAGAGCCAGGGAGTCGTTGACCCCGTCGCCGGTCATGGCCACCGTGTGACCCTTCAGGTGCAGGGCCTGGACAATGGCCTTCTTCTGGTCGGGCAGGACTCGGCCCAGCACGTCTACGCCCTCCAGGACCTCGGCCAAGGCTGCCGTGTCCTCGGGCAACTGACGGGCATCCATGGCCCTGGGGGCACGGTCGCCGGTCAGGCCCACCTTGTTGGCGATAGCTGCCACAGTGGCTGGGTTGTCGCCCGAAATGACCCGACAGCGCACACCCTGTTGGCGGAACCAGGCCAGGGTCTCGGCAGCGTCTTCGCGGATGTGCTCCGAGCAGGTGATCAGGGCTAGGGGCTTCAGGTTCCTAGGCAGGTCGGGGCTGCTGGTGAAGTGGTCAGGCTGGTCAGTGCTCGGGTACCCATCGGGGGCGGACAGCATCAGCACCCGATAGCCGCGGTCGGCCAAATCGGCCACCTGCTGGTCCACCTGGGGCCACCTGCCCGCCTGGGATGCCAGGAGCACCTCCGGAGCGCCGAAGTACCAGATTTTGCCGGACTGGTCGGCCACGGCGCTCCACTTGCGGGCCGAGGAGAAAGGCAGGCGGCTGACGGCCCTGCCGGGGCGCAGGTCATCCATCCCCTTGAGGATGGCACGGCCGGTGGCATTGGGGCTCTCCTCCGCGCAGACGTCCACCAGGGCCTGCCGCAGTTGCTGGGCCGGCAAGTCCTCGACCAGCGGATGCAGGTCGTCATAGACGATGCCCCCGTCGGTGATAGTGCCGGTCTTGTCCAAGTTCAGGGCGTCCACCCGGGCCAGGGTCTCCACGGACTCCATCTGCTGGACCAGGGTCTGGTGGCGGGCCAGGCGGATGGCAGCCAGGGCGAAGTTCAGAGAGGTCAGCAGAACCAGACCTTCAGGGATCATGCCTACGACCCCGGCCACAGCAGACACCACGGCCTGCCGCCAGGCTCCGGTGGCCAGGGCCGTCTGGAAGCCGCCGACGGTCCGCATCTGGGTAAAGATAAGCAGCAGGCAGAGGGGAATGACCACCACGGTCATGACCTTGAGGATGGTGTTGATGCCCTCGTTCAGGTCGGAGCGGACCTTCTTGTAGACCTTGGCCTTGGCTGTCAGCGTGGCTGCGTAGGAGTCGGCGCCCACAGCGGTGACCTGGGCCAGGGCCATGCCTGAGACGGCCGTGGAGCCCGAGTAGACCTGGTCGCCTGGCGTGTGCTTGACCGTGCGCGATTCGCCGGTCAGCATGGACTCGTCCAGCTCCAGGCCGTAGGTGTCGATGATTTGCGCGTCGGCTGGCACCTGATCCCCGGAGCGGATCCAAAGCAGGTCCCCCTTGACGATGGCATCGTGGGGCACGGTCAGGTTGCACCCATCCCTGCGTACCGTATAGTCGGAAGCCACCAGGATGGACAGCCCGTCCAGGGTGTGCTTGGCCTTGAGTTCGGTGGCCACGCCGATACCGGTGTTGATGATGATGATCAGGCCGAAGACCGCATCCCTCCACTGGCCTGTCAGCAAAACCACCACCATGGCGGTCAAGATGATCCCGTTGAAGAGGGTGAAGACGTTGTCTCGGATGATCTGGCCCAGGCTGCGGGAGGTTTGGTTCTGGGAGACGTTGACCAGGCCCTGGGCCTTCAGCTGCTCCACCTCCTGGGAGCTCAGCCCCGGCCGGTCGGTGTCCGGAAAGCCTGTGCCCGCTGTCGGCACTTGCTCACTGCCTGTGCTCATCCTCGGCCCCCTCTCGGTCGGCGCTCAGGCGCACGGCCATGATCCTCGCATGCGGTCCGTCGTCCACAATGGTCTGCAGGGCGTCGGCAAGCAGAGGCGCGTGCGGATGCCCGGCAGGATCCACCGGGTGGACCGTAGCCGCATAGTAGAGCCTACCTGGGTCAGGATTCCAAGCCTTGGCGCTTTGAGCGAACTCTATCACAGGGATGCCGGCCTTCCGGGCCGCCTTTAGGGCAGGAGTCCAGTCGCCGGCTCCAGGCTGGCGGATCAGAATCAGACTGACACCACGGTTGACGGCATCTTGCACCCCATCCTGCTGATCGCCGGTGGACTGCGCCGAGGAGAAATAGCCCTTCATCCGTTCCGCCTTCAACGATGCCAGGATGCGGCCGTCAAGACCGGCATCCGAGTCCTTGTCGCCCGTCTGGGGGCAGCCAATCAAAGCCACTAGCGTGTCGGAGCGATCCACGCCGTCATGAGGCACGGTGCCCTCGTGCCAGGAGTCGCCCACGGCCCTGTCCTTGGGGGCGCAGCCGGTCAGCATTGGCAAGCCTGCCAGCAGAGCGACCGCCAGCAGCAGACCCGCCAGCCGCTTGAACACTGTCGAGACATGCCCGGCGCGGCTCATGTCAGCGCCGCCTTCCCGCCGTGCGGGTGAAGATCGCCATGGTCTCCACATGGTGGGTCATCGGGTAGATGTCAAAGGCCTCAAGATGCTCTGGGCTGTAACCCAGGGAGATCAGGGTGGCCGTATCCCTGGCCAGGCTGGTCGGATCGCAGGCCACATAGATAATGGTCCCAGCCCCGCTGGCAGCCAGCAGCTGGCAGACTTGAGCCTTGGCGCCGGCCCTGGGCGGATCCAGCAGGATCAGGTCGGGATGCCCCAGCCCCTTGGGCGGACCGCCAGCCAGGACCCTGGCCACGTCCCCACGACGCAGGACCACTCGGTTCAATCCGGTCCGCTTTACGTTGTTTTTCGCACAGGCAATAGCTCCGGCGGAACCTTCCACGGCCAGAAGCCGGGCCCGTCCGTCGGCCAGAGCGGCCAGGGGCAGGGTGAAGAGCCCTGATCCGCAGTAAAGATCCCAGATGACCGGTTCGGCTACCCCATCCAGGGCCTGCCTGGCCTGGCCCATGACCGCCTTGGTCAGCACGACCGGTGCCTGGCGGTGGACTTGCCAGAATCCGTCAGCCCGGACCTGGTACTCAGGTCCTGCTCCGGCCTCCAGCCGCTCTGTCAGCAGGCGGCTCCCCTCGTTCAGGCGGCCATCCACCAGCAGGGCGTAGTTGTCGCCGACCGGTCCCCCGTCGCGCGGCTGGGGCACAGCCAGGCGTATGCGGGCTCCCGCCGGCAGGTCGCCTTCCCAGATGCCCAGTTCGTCAGCCACATCCAGCAGTTCCTGGGTGGCCAGGGGCATGGTCTGAATCGGCAGACGGTCATGCGATCCCCGCCGACGCATGGAGGGTCGGCCCTGGTCGTCGGCCACCAGCTCGATCCGGGTCCTCCAGTGCAGACCGCCGAGCTCTTTATCGCCCGGAACCCGGACCACTGACACCTGGGCGTCCACACCGCCCAAGCGGGCCATCTGCTGGCCAATCAGATCAGACTTCCAGGTCAACTGACCGGGCAGGCTGACGTGAATCAGATCGGCCCCGCCCAGGCCTCCTCCCCAGGCCAAGGGCCCAGCCAGGGGCCAGACGGGATCACGGCGGTCGGGGCTGGCTTCCAGCACCTGAGTGACCTCGCCTGTGGCGAACCTGCCGGCCCGGCCATGAGGCTCGTCCAAGAGGACATCCACCAGCTCCCCAGGCAGGGCAAAGCGGACGAAGACCACCCGGCCGTCCTCCAGGTGGCTCACGCAACGGCCCTGGTCGGCATAGCGTTCGATGCGCAGACGAACCCTGGTCTCAGTCATGATCGGCATGGGCCTCCTGATCGGCATGGCGACGATGGTAGGGGCCGCCAATCAGCAGCCAGCTGATCCAGATGCCCAGGGCAAACAAAGGCAGGCCCAGAATCAGCCGTGCGGCGCCCAGCAACCCGACGGAGCCGGCCAGGTAGAGCGGCACCTGGACCAGCAGGCGTAGGGCGAAGACGGCGATCCAGACCAGAGTGGCCTGATTATAGGCCCGTACCAGTTCCGGTTCACTTCGCCAGGATGCCAGCCATTGTCTCCAGCCTGAGACGACGGGTCGGCGCACGTACTCCACCACCAGGCCAATCCCGGGCATCCCTGCCAGCAGCGAGGCCCCAAGAACGATGATCCAGAATCCGTTGGTCAGGAATCCTGGCAGGTAATAGTTGCGGGCATCCCGGGTCAGCCATGCGGCCACCAGGCAGATGCCCACCGAGAGCAGACCGGTCAGCGCACCCAGAAAGGACTGCCGCTGGAACAGACGAATCAGGAGCTGCACCAAAGCCAGGGCCGCCGAAAGCGCCACGGTCAGCCCCAGACGGCCGGTCACCAGGAAGAAAACCAGAAATACCAGCCCCGGCAGCAGGGACTCGACGATCCCCCGCCATCCGCCGATGGCCTCCATGACGGAGAAATCGTCGTCGACCAGCGCTGCCAGCCCGGAATGCTTCTGCTTCACAGCCTTACCGGACCTCCGAGAACATGGGTCCGCGCGACAGTGTGGTCTTCACCTCGGTCTGCTGGTCCGAGTCGAAGGGGCCCTTCGGCTTGTCGGGGATCTGCGCACCCTCATTGTCCTTGGACTCAGGGTCTTCGGCTTCTCCTCGGCGCTGATTGGGCGTGATGGGCGCATGCATGGGAACCAGGTCACGTGGGGCCAGGGGCTCGTCGCCACGGACCACCACCAGGTCGGCCAGGTAGCCGTCAAGGACATCCTTCTCCCTGCCACCTTTGGCCGCCGGGCCTGAGAAAATGCCTCGCAGCATCCAGCGGGGTCCGTCGATGCCCACCACCCGGGTCAGCAGGTTCTTGCCCTTGACCTTGACGGGCAGGGTCAGCTCCTTGCCGAAAACGCCGTCCACCTCCTTGCAGGAGGGATTGGCCTGGAGCAGGTCGGACCGGACCTCGTCCCACAGGCCCAGGGACTTGGGGGCCGCAAAGGGCTCCAGCTCCAGACTGGAGGACTTGTAGGTGATGGTGGCTCCCAGCACGTCGCCGGTCTGCGAGTTGGCCTTGAGCCTCAGCTCGCTGCCCTGCAGGAAGGGCAGCAGCAGGGCGCCGATGTCCAAGTACTCATCGGTGTCGGGGGCCTCGGGATCCATGCTGTCCCAAGGACCCTTCCCGCTCTGCTCGGCTTCGTCCCGCTCCGCAACCGTCTCCGCCGCAGACATCTGGTCGGATTCCTCAGCATCCTCGGACTCGTCGAGCTCCTTGGACTGGTCCTTCTGATCCTCGACGTCCTCCTCGGCCTGCCGCTTGGCGTGTTTCTTTCCGAAACCGAACAATCCCATGATGCCTCATTTCCTCGTGAGTCTGTGCAAAGGATAACTAGTCAAGCCCCAGGCGCAGCTTGCCGCCGGGGATGGCGTCCAGCAGATCCTTGGTGTACTGGCGCTGCGGGTGGTCGAACACCTCGTCGGTGGTGGCGTGCTCCACCAGCCGGCCGTGCTGCATGACCACCACCTCGTCGGCGATCTGCCTGACCACTGCCAGATCGTGGGTGATGAACAGGTAACTCAGACCTTGCTCAGCCTGCAGGTCGTTGAGCAGCCGCAACACCTGATCCTGAACCAGCACGTCCAGGGCGGAAACGGCCTCGTCGCAGATGATCACATCCGGATTCAAGGCCATGGCCCGGGCGATGGCGATGCGTTGACGCTGACCGCCGGAAAGCTCGTTGGGGTAGCGACCCATGACCGACTCGGGCATCTCCACCATGTCCAACAGCTCCTTGACCCGTCTCTGCCGGGACTTGGCGTTGCCGATCTTGTGGATGCGCAGGGGCTCCTCAATGGAACGGTAAATGGAGTACATCGGGTCCAGGGAGCCGTATGGGTTCTGGAAGACCGGCTGCACGTGCCGCCGGAATTCCATGAGCTGACGGCCGCCGAAGTCGGCGATGTCCTGTCCCTCGTAGGTCACCCGGCCCGAGGTGGGCCTGAGCAGGTGCAGAACCATGTTGGCCACTGTGGACTTGCCGGAGCCGGACTCCCCCACAATGGCCAGGGTGGTCCCTCGCTTGACCGAGAAGGAGACGTCGTCTACAGCCTTGAACATTTCTTTGCGCCGGGGCAGCCTGAACTCGCGGGTCAGGTGTTCCACGGTGATGACGTGCTCGCTGCGCTCCAGGGTGCTCTCACCCTTGACATGGTGCTCCAGCAGGCCCTCGGCATCCTGGCCGCGCTGCTTGGCGGAGATGATGCGCTGGGAAGCCAGCGAGGGCGCGGCCTGAACCAGGCGCTTGGTGTAGGGGTGCTGGGGGTGCTGCAGGACCTCCAGGCTGGGACCAGACTCCACCACCTGGCCCCGGTACATGACCACGATGTGCTGGGCGCGTTCGGCCGCCAGACCCAGGTCGTGGGTGATGAAGAGCACGGCAGTGCCCAAGGATTCGGTCAGGCTGCGCAGGTGGTCCAGAATTCGCTTCTGGACGGTCACATCCAGGGCGCTCGTGGGTTCGTCCGCAATCAGCAGGTCGGGACGGGAGGCCAGGCCGATGGCGATCAGGGCGCGCTGGCGCATGCCGCCTGAGAACTCATGCGGATACTGCCGGGCCCTGGTGGCGGCATCGGGCAGTCCGGCCTCCGACAGCAGACCGGCGATGCGGTCGTTCATGTCCGAGCCGGTCACGTGCTCCTTGGCCAGCGTCCAGGCCTTGTCGTCATCCACACCGGCATCGATCAGGGACTTGGCCACGCCCCAGCGGGTCTCTGAGCCCACATCCCACTCGGTCTTCATGGCCTCCATGGTCTTGTCTACGTCGGCAACCCCGGCATCGCTCAGGGCCTGACGGGCAGCATCGAGCAGACTGGGCAGGTCCTTGGATGAGATGAAGAGCTCGTCGTCAGACTTCTTTACCTTCACCGCCTCGTCGCCAGCCAGGGCCTTTGCCAGCCGGGAGCGCTTCTCCCGGGAGACGTCCATGTGGTTGGCGGTCAGCGCCTCCTTGACCTGGGAGCCGATGCGCCAGACCGGGTTCAGATTGCTCATGGGGTCCTGCGGGACCAGGCCCATCTGGGAGCCGCGCAGCGCCTCGTAGTCCTTGCGGTCCAGGCCCACCAGCTCGCGGCCATTGAGCCGGATGCTGCCGCCGGCCACCTTGCCGGTGCCGGGCAGAAGGCCCAGCACAGCCATGGCCGAGGTGGACTTGCCCGAGCCGGACTCCCCCACGATGGCTACCCACTGGCCGGGGTATACGTTGAAGGAGGCGTTGCGAACTGCGTGGACGGTGCGCCCATCAGCGGTGAAGTCCACCTGCAGGTCCCGCACATCGAGCAGGGGCTGATTCTCCTGATTGGCGGTCGTATTCTTGTCTGCTTCAGTCATGCTTCCTCACTCAGGCCGTTCTGCTCTTGGGATCCAACGCATCCTTGACCGCGTCACCCATCATGATGAAGGCCAGCACGGTGATGGCCAGGGCTGCGGAGGGATAGAAGAGGACCGAGGGATTGGTGGTCAGAAGACTCTGGGCCGTCGAGATGTCTCCGCCCCAGGAGACCACTGTGGAGGGCAGGCCGATGCCCAGGAAGCTCAGAGTGGCCTCAGAGACGATGTAGGTGCCCAGCGACATGGTGGCCATGACGATGACCGGAGCCAGTGAGTTGGGCAGGATATGCCGGAAGAGGTTGCGCAGAGGCGTGGAGCCCAGGGCCGTGGATGCGGTGTTGAACTCCAGGTTCTTGGCTTCCAGGACGGCGCTTCGGGTGATACGTGCCATGTTGACCCAGCCGAAGAGGGTCAGGGTCAGGATGATCTTCCACAGTGAGGTGGAGGTACGGAACATCTGCAGGAGCACGATGGCGCCCAGAATCATGGGAATGGCGAAGAAGATGTCGGTGATGCGGCTGAGCACTGCGTCAACCCAACCCCCGAAGAATCCGGCGATTGCCCCGATGAGTCCGCCGAAGACGGTGACCAGGATGGTGGTCATGATGCCGATGGCCACCGAAGTCCGGGCCCCGTGGATGACGCGGCTGTATACGTCACAGCCCTGCAGGTCGAAGCCGAAGGGGTGTCCCGGCCGGCCTGGCTCCACGGAATTGGACAGGTTGCAGGCCATGGGGTCCTGCTTGGCGAAGAGGTTGGGGAAGAGGGCCACCAGGATGACCACGATCGCCAGGATTGCAGAGATGATGAAGAGCGGGTTGCGCCTCAGGGTCTTCCAAGCGTCGGCCCACATGCTGGTAGGCGGCACGTCCTCATCCACCGAGTCCACTTCGCGCAGGGGCGTCTCGTCGATGGGGGCCACGAACCGCTCCTGCCCCGGCAAGGGGTCGGGGAAGTATACGCGGGCCTGGCTTTCGTTCTGTTCGCTTGACTCGTTCATAGCTGTTTCACTCATAGTCGGTCCCTCTCCCTCACGCATACCGGATTCGCGGATCGAGCACTGCGTAGAGCAGGTCGACCAGGAGGCTGGTGATGACGAAGATCAGGACCAGAATGGTCACGATGGAGACCACCAGGGTGCCTTCGCCCCTCAGGATGGCCTGGTAAAGGGTGTTGCCCACACCCTGAATGTTGAAGATGCGCTCGGTGATCATGGCCCCGCCCATCAGTCCGCCGATATCGGCGCCCAGGTAGGTGATCACGGGAATCAGCGAATTGCGCAGCACATGCCGCACGATAACGGACCGGTTGCTCATGCCCTTGGCCCGGGCCGTGCGCACGTAGTCCTCGGAAATGTTGGAGGTGATCTCCGTCCTGGTCAGACGGATGATGGAAGCCATGGACACCGATCCCAGCACGATGGCCGGCATGAGCAGATCAATGAAGCCCGGATTGGCCCCGGCGGTGGCCGGCAACAGATGCCATTTGACGCCGAACAGGTACTGCAGGATGAAGCCCGTGACGAAAGTAGGCACCGAGATCAGCAGCAGGGAAAAGACCAGGATGATGTTGTCCGACCACTTGCCCTTGGTCAGGCCGCCGATGATGCCGAAGATCACACCGAAGACGCCCTCGAAGACGAAGGCCATCAGGGCCAGCTTGATGGTCACGGGGAAGGCCCTGCCGATCACGCTGATCACGGGCTGGCCGGCGAAAGTGTTACCGAAGTTCAGGGTCAGTGCGTTCTTCAGGAAGAGCACGTACTGCACGATGAAGGGCTTGTCGAGATTGTATTCCGAACGTATCTGTGCGGCAACGGCCTGGTTGACCGGCTTGTCCCCGAACATGGCGGCCACAGGGTCGCCAGGAAGCGCGAAGACCAGCGCGTATATCAGCAGTGTCGTGCCGAGAACGACGGGGATCATCTGCAGAATACGTCGCAGAAGATATTTTCCCATCGGCTATTCTCCTTTGTCATCCGCGACCGGGATCGGCATGGGGATCGGGGTCGCCGCAAAAATTCTTGTTTGAGTCTACCAGCACACCTCAACAGGGGCGCAAGAACACCAAGGCCGACGGGGAGTGGATCCTCCCGCGCCGGCCCGGGCGGTGTCAGTTTTGGGGTGTGGGATTCAGGCTCCCCTCACCTCACTTGCTGATGTTGTAGTATGCGGGGACGCCCTTCCAATTGAAGGAGAATCCCTTGATGTTCTTGGCGGCCACGCCGTTGGAGTTCTGGTAGTAGAGCGGGACTGCGGGCAGGTCGTGGAAGAGCAGCTCCTCGGACTGCTGGTAGATCTTGTTGGCCTCGTCGATGTTCTTGGCGGAGGCCGCCTTGTCCATCAGTTCGTCGAACTCGGGGTTCTTGTAATCGCCGTCGTTGGACCCGTTGCCGTTGGCTGCCGAGCTGGCGAAGTTGCTGGACAGATAGCTCTCGGGAGAGGGGTAATCAGGCTGCCAGCCGGAGCGGAAGGCCGAGTCGGTGAACTTGCGGTTCTGCACGTTGGAGCGGAACTCGCTGAAGGTGGGCAGAGGGTTGCCCGCAGCCTGGATGCCCAGGGCGTTCTTGATGGAGTTGGTGACGGCGTCGTAGATCTCCTTGTGGGCACCGTCGGCGTTGTAGGCGATCTTGAAGGTGTCGCCCTCGCCCCAGGGAGAGATCTTGTTGGCCTCGGCCCAGAGCTCCTTGGCCTTGGAGGGGTTGTACTTGAGCACGTCGGATCCCTTGATGCTGGTTGAATAACCGGGGATAACGGGGGCAGTGAAGTCGTGGACCTCCTTGGCGGTTCCGGACAGCACCTTCTTGATGATGGTTGGCCGGTCGATGGACATGGAGATGGCCTGACGACGCAGGTGGCCCTCCTCATCCTGGCCGAAGTGCTTCATGTAGGTGGGGATGGTGAACATCTGGATGACCGAACCTGGGTCGTTGATGGCCTGGACCGTGTTGTCGGTCTGGAAGGTCTTGCGAGCCGAGGCAGGCAGAGTGTCCAGCACGTCCAGATTGCCAGCCTGCACGTCGCGGTAGGCTGCCGTGGCATCAGTGTAGGCGCGGAACTCAACGCCGCCGTTCTTGACCTTGATGCCGCCCTTGTAGGAAGGATCCTTGACCAGCTTTATGGACTTGTTATGCTCCCAGGACTGGAACTTGTAAGGTCCCACGGTCACTGGCTTCTCTCCGGAGGCCTTGGTGTCCTTGTAGAAGGACTCAGGCAGCGGGGCGAAGGCGGTGTAGCCCACTTGGATGGGGAAGGTGGAGGAGGGCGAGGTCAGATCCACGGTGAAGGTTTTGTCATCGATGACCTTGAGGCCTGACAGCTGGGCATCGCTTGGGGTGCCCTCCTTCTGCAGGTCGTCATACCCCTTGATGTTGGCGAAAAAGCTGGAGCCCAGCTGCTTGTTGGCGATGCTGGACGCCCAGGACCAGGCCTTGGTGAAGGACTGTGCGGTGACCGGGGTGCCATCCGAGAACTTCCAACCGTCGTTGATGGTCACGGTGTACTGGGTGTTGTCCTCGTTGGCCTTGATCTGCTTGGCGATCTCGTTGGCTGGCTTGCCCTTGTCATCGAAGCGGACCAGTTTGGAGAACATGACGTCGATGGGGTTGCCGCCGCCCACCTCGTTGGTCATGCTGGGAATGAGTGGATTGGCCGGCTCCGGGTTGAAGACCGAGATGACGGCATCCGAGCTGCCGCCATTGGTCCCCTCGGCAGAGGAGCCGGATCCGCCGGATCCGCCGCAGGCACCCAGCGTGAGCGCCATGACGCACAGTCCGGCGCCAGCAATGGTCAGGGCCGATTGCTTCTTCATATATACTGCTCTTTCCTTTGGTTGGTTTCCCAAATCCGCCGCCAGTACATAAGACCCGGGCGCGGGTCCGCTTTGGTGCGGATCCGGCCGGGCCAGCGACAACGGATTATGCCGTTTCCGGCACGATCATCACTGTTTCTTTGACAACTCCGCAAGGTTCGGGTAGCTGTTCCAGCACAGTGTCAATCCTTGCACATTCTTGGCTGACGCGCCCTTGTTGTTGGCATAGTAGAGCGGCACCGCGGGCATGTCCTGCAGAAGAATCTCCTCTGCCTGTTGGAAAAGCTTGTTGGCTTCGTCGGTGTTCTTGGCCTTGGCAGCCTGCTTCAGCAGATCGTCGAACTTGGGGTTCTTGTAATCGCCGTCGTTGGACCCGTTGCCGTCCGCTGCCGAGCTGGCGAAGTTGCTCATCAGGTAGCTTTCAGGAGAGGGATAGTCGGGCGACCAAGCCGACCGGAAGGCCGCATCCTTGTAGGCGCGCTTGTTGACGTTGCCTCGGAACTCGCTGAAGGTGGGCACAGGGGTGGCCTCGGCCTTGATCCCCAGTGTGTTCTTGATGGAGTTGGCCATGCCGTCATAGAAGTCCTTGGCACCGCCGTCGGCGTTGTAGACCAGCTGGAAGCTCTTGTCGGCCGGCCACTGGCTGATGGCGTCGGCCTTGGCCCAAGCATCCTTGGCCTTCCTGGCATCGTACTTCAAGTTATCGGAACCCTTGAGGTTCTTGGCATAGCCAGGGATGGTGGGTGCCGTGAAGTCGGTAGGCTGCACGCCCAGGCCGCCCAGAACCTTGTCGATCAGCATCTTACGATCCAGAGCCATGGAGATGGCCTGGCGACGCAGGTGGCCCTCCTGATCCTGGCCGAAGTGCTCCATGGTGGTAGGAATGGTGAACATCTGCAGGACGGAGCCGGGCTCGTTGTAGCCCTTGACCAGACTGTCTTTCATGAAGGTCTTCTGGGCCGAGGTGGGGATGGTATCAATCGCGTCCAGGTTGCCAGCTTGCACATCGGCGTAGGCCGAGGCGACATCCGTATAGACCTTATAGTCGATACCGCCGTTCTGAATCTTGACATCACCCGTGTAGGAGGCGTTCTTGCGAAGCTTGACCATTGTGTTGTGCTGCCAGGAATCGAACTTGTAAGGACCCGAGCTTACCGGGTTCTCCCCGTAGGCCTTGGTGTCCTTGTAGAAGGACTCAGGCAGCGGCGCGAAGGAGGTGTATCCCACCTGGATGGGGAAGGTGGAGGAGGGTGAGCTCAAATCCACGGTGAAGGTCTTGTCATCCACGACTTTCAGACCTGACAGCTGGGCGTCAGCAGGCGCGCCCTCTTTCTGCAGATCGTCATAGCCCTTGATGTTGGCGAAGAAGCTAGATCCCAGCTGGCCATTGTTCACATTGGCTGCCCAGGACCATGCCTTGGTGAAGGACTTGGCTGTAATGGGGGTGCCGTCCGAGAACTTGCGCCCATCGACCAGAGTGACCTTGTACTGATCCATGTCGTCGTTGCCCTTGATCTCCGAGGCCAGATCATTGTGGGCCTTGCCGTGGTTGTCGAAACGGACCAGCTTGGCGTTGATGGCATCCACCACCTGCCCGCCGCAGCTCTCCACAGTATTGCTGGGAATGAGCGGCTTAGCCGGCTCACACCCATGGATCGAAACGACGGTATTGTTGCCTGACTGGCTGCTGGACGACTGCTCGGCACCCTCAGTGCTGGTGCCGCCGCCACCGCCGCAGCCGCTGGCCAAAAGCGCCAAGGCACAGATGGCTGCGGACACGAGCGTAAGCTGTGAACCCTTCTTCATTGCTGCTCCCCTTGTTTATATATTTGTTGATCGTTAGCGTCACGTCTGCAACCAAGGACACCAGGATGACCGAACCTCAAAGATCCCTGACCGACGTTAAAGCCACAATACGCCATATTCTGGTACGCGGATGTTTCGTAGAGCAAGTCCCATCTCATTTGCCGAATCTCAGGCCCGTGGAAAAGCCTGCCTGTACCGTGCGCGCAGCTGCTCGATGGATACGTGAGTGTAGCGCTGGGTGGTTCGCAGGGAGGAGTGGCCCAGCATCTCCTGAACCTCACGCAGGTCGGCTCCCCCATCCAGCATATGCGTGGCGGCCGAGTGCCGCAGAGCATGGGGGGCGATGTCGGGCACTCCGGCTTGGCCAGCCGCTTGGTGGACCACCTTGCGGACCTGCCGCTGACCAACCCTGCCGCCAAACTGACCCAGGAAGAGGGCCTGACCTGCCTTGCGGGCCGATTTGGCCGTTGCACACGCCAGGATCGGCCGCCCCTCCCCCAGCCAGCGGTCCAGGGCACGATCGGCGGGCAGGCCGTAGGGCAGGACCCGCTCCTTGGAACCCTTGCCCAGGACCTTTACAGTGCGGCTGTGCCGGTTCACGTCACCCAGGTCCAATCCGCAGAGCTCGGCAACGCGCATGCCCGTGGCGTACAACAGCTCCAGCATGGCCGCATCCCGCACATGCAGGGCCGCCTGAACTGTCTCGTCCACCCGGGGCTCGACCGGATCCTGGTCGACCGTATCCATCAGGGTGCGGGCCTGGTCATGCGTCAGGATCCGAGGAAGATGCTCGGACTGCTTGGGACTGCTCAGGGCCAGGGTGGGGTCGGTCTTGATGCGGCCGTGCCGACTCAGCCAGCCGAAGAAGGACCTCAGTGCGGCCGTTTTCCGGGCCATGGTCGAACGGGCGTGGGTCGATGCCTCGTGGGCCAGCCAGGACCTGATGGCGGCCAGATCAATCTGCGAGGGGTCATCGATGCCGCGCAGATGCATCAGGTGCAGAAAGCCCGCCAAGTCAGCCCGGTAGGAGCGGACCGTATTGGGACTCTTGCCTGCCACCCGGGAAAGATAGTCGGCGAAGTCCTGCAGATCCTGTTCCACTATGGGCGCTCCCTTTGCTCGGCTGTGCGGTATCTGCAATACAGTCTAGGCGCTCTCACCCTCGTCGCAGCCGCAAGCGATACTGATGAAGGAGGTGGAAGGCCATGCGTTTGCCAGCAGCCATACCGGCCGGAGCACGGCTGGTGGTCAGGATTTCCTTGGGGTCGGACCCGGAAGACGGAAGGCTCAAGTTCCGTGACTACGTGGGCCACGTGGTCGACTGGGACGGGCATCGGCTGATCCTGGACAGGGATCCGGCGGCCAATGGGTCGCGTCCCGGGGAGCGCGTGACCCTTCAGGCAGCAGACATGGTGGCGCTGAAGCCGGTTCCGGAACGCCGCTCACCCCGCCCGGACCCTCCGGATCTCAGTCGATGACCGGCGGGTGCAGCACCCGGGCCCTGCTGGTGGTCAGGAAGGCCGAGACCTGCTCGCCACGCAGGGCCGAATCCAGCAGATCCTGCCGCCAGTCGCCCTCCTGCGGATCCAGTTCCAAATCAGTCGTGGGCATCTGCTCCTGGTCGCCCAAGGCAGTCTTGTAGCGCCGGAAGGGATCGGCCCGGAGGAAGAATTCCCTACGCTTTTCATCGGCCTCCGGCTCCTGATCGCGCAAGAGAGAGGCCATGCCCTGCAGATTCTCGACAAGGGCATCCAGAAGGTCCGCCACCTGGTCGGCGTTCTCTTCCACCATGGCCCGGGTCCGTTCCGGGTCGGTCAGGGCCACACGGGTCATGTCCCGCCAGGATCCGGCCGCCAGGGCCGAGGCCACACGGCGGTCAGACGATTGCGCGAGCATGTCGGCCAGGGCAGTGGCCACCACATGGGGCATGTGCGAGATCAGTGCCGCAGCCCGGTCATGGGTGGCATCGTCCAGGGCGATCAGTCGGTTGCCCAGCCCCTGGGTGACCATGTCGGCCACAGTCAGGAAGCGGCTGTAATCCGTCTGTTCATCGACGCAGAGGGCCCAGAGAGCATCTTCCAAGAGGGCCGGGTCCGAATCCTCATAGCCGGAGCCCTCGCTGCCCGCCATGGGATGGGCGCCTACATAACGATCGGCCAGACCGGCCTGTTCGACCTGCCTGCGGACCGGACCCTTGACGCTGCCCACGTCGGTCAGGGTGGTGCCACGGGTCAGCACCGGAGCCAGTGCCTGAAGCACGTCTGGCATGGCCCGCAAGGGAGTGGCTAGGACCAGGACGTCGGGCTTGCCCTTGGCCAGCTCCTCCAGGGTATCCATGCAATGGATCCCCTGGCTGCGGGCCTGCTCATAGGGACGGTCGTTATGGTTCCATGCGATCACGAACCGACCCCGGGCAGCCAGGCGGCGGGCCAGTGATCCACCGATCAGGCCCAATCCCGCCACGGCAATCTTGTGGGCCGAGGTCAGCACCGGCGAAGCGGCCATGCCCGCTATTGGGTGCATATGTTGGAAGGGCGCGGATTCATCTACCATAACAACTCCTTGCTGATCGTCTCGGAACCGGGGCCCTCACCCCGGAAGGCCCCCGCCCTGGGCAGCATCCATTCACGGATGGGGGGCGCCGGATGCGGGGTGCTCGGATGGACCGCCAGGGTCTTGAGCCAGTCCCCCCTTTCCAGCAGGTCGGCCAGCACCTGATGCAGACCCTTCTGCCATGGTGCGGCGTCGATGCTGGCTACGAAGCTGTAGGTCCCGTCGTGCCCCTTGATGGGCCGGGACATGAATGATGTCATGTTCAGGCCTGCATCCCGCAGACGGTCCAGCAGGTTGGCCAGCACGCCCGGCCCGGTATTCAGGGGAATAAAGGTGACGATGGACTCGAAATCCCCGCCTGATGCCAGGCGTCGTGCCAACCCTGCGGCCTGATCCCGGGGTGCCAGCATAAGAAAGTCGGTGCGGGCCCCCTGATAGTCCTGAACCTCTCGCCGGTAGGTCTCCAGCCCGTAGAGGCTCCCGCAGATGCGCGGCCCCAGAGCCACCTGATCGGGGCCCAGATCACGGCAGGCCGCAGCATTGGAGTTGGCTGTCACCGGATTCAGGCCGGTCTCTTTGACGAAGCCCTTGCACTGGGCCAGTCCGTGGGGGTGGGCGCCGACCTGGCGCAGATGGCCGTGGTCGGACCGAACGAAGGCATCGAAAACGATGGGCAGGCGAACCATGCCGAATCCTGCCACCGCTTGAGCATCAATCAGGGCGTCCATATTGGGCACCACATGGCCCTCCACGTTGTTCTCCCAGGCCAGTACTCCCCAACCTCGGCTCCCCTCCACGGCGGCCACGATGGCAGCCGCATCCGTGCAGGGCCTCAGATCTGCTTGGCAGCCCAGCCTTGTCTCCATGAGGCTGGCGGCCTCAAGGGCGGCCTGATGGGTGAAGGTCCCCTCGGGACCCAGGAAGTGCAGAGGAATGCAATCGGGCAGGGTCGCCGGTGATTCTGGCAGAATCTGGCTCATGTCGATCGCCACTTACAGCGCAGGGGGCCGTCAGCGAACCAAGAGGCAGGCAGGCAGATGGCCAGGGTCTGAATCAGGACCAGCCCGCCCATCCAAAGGAAGACCGCATACTTTGCAAAGAAGGCGGGAAAGCTGGCATAGGGCATGAGCACATCACCGCCCGGTCCCCGCATGGAAAGCAGCCAGACCGCGACCGTCGAGGCCACCAGATGCAGGGCCAGACCCATGGTGCCGCTGTCGCATCGAACCCACCAGGCAGCCAGGGCCACCAGCAGATAGGCCAGGACCATACCCCAGGGCAGACCCTGGGCGGCCCCGGAACGCTGGACCAGGGTCCCCAGCACGCCCACCGCCAAGCCGATGGGCAGGCCCAGCAGGCAACGGAAGGGATTTGCCTTGCCGGACTCCCCCGCCGAATGGGAGGCGGCCTGTTCCTTGGATTTGGAAACCTGAGAGTTCATGGGTTCAAGACTAGTCCGACCCGGTCACCGTGGGTCGGCCGGGTCGCACTGATCTGATAGTGAGAGAAGGCTTACTTCTTGTTGGCCCTGCGCTGGCGGGCGTTCCACTTGTACCAGGCATCCCTGTCCAGGATGATCTTGCGCACACGGATGGACTCGGGAGTCACCTCCACGCACTCATCATCGTTGGCAAAGTCCAGGGACTCCTCCAGGCTCATGTCGATGGGCGGTGTCAGGGTCTCCAACACGTCGGCGGTGGAGGAACGCATGTTGGTCATGTGCTTCTCCAGGGTGATGTTGATGTCCAGGTCGCCGGGCTTGTTGTTGATGCCCACGATCTGTCCCTCGTAGACAGGCGACTGGGGCTTGACGAAGAACTCGCCGCGGGCCTGGAGCTTCTGCATGGCGTAGGGGCTGGCCTTACCGGAGCGGTCAGAGACCATGGATCCGTTCTGACGGGTCTTGATGTCACCCGCCCAGGGGGCGTAGCCGGCGGAGATGGACGAGGAGATGCCGGTGCCGCGAGTGGCGGTAAGCAGGGCGGTGCGGAAGCCCAGCAGGCCACGGGAGGGCACAGTGAACTGCATCCTGACCCAGCCGGAGCCATGGTTGGTCATGGTCTCCATGCGGCCCTTGCGATCGGCCATAAGCTGGGTGACCGCGCCCATGTACTCCTCGGGCACGTCGATGGTGTCGGATTCCATAGGCTCCTGAAGCTTGCCGTCCACGGTCTTGGTGACCACTTGGGGACGTCCCACGGTCAACTCGTAGCCCTCGCGGCGCATCTGCTCGGCCAGGATGGCCAGGGCCAGCTCGCCACGGCCCTGGACCTCCCAGGCGTCGGGCCGGTCAGTGGGCAGCACCTTGATGGAGACGTTGCCGATCAGCTCGCGGTCCAAGCGGTCCTTGAGCATGCGGGCGGTCAGCTTATGGTCCTTGCCCTCGGTGCCGGCCAAGGGCGAATCGTTGGTGCCGAAGGTCATGGAGACGGCCGGGTCGTCCACGTGGATCAGAGGCAGGGGGCGGGGGTCGTCCTGATCGACGATGGTCTCACCGATCATGATGTCCTCCACGCCGGCCACAGCCACGATGTCTCCGGGGCCGGCCTCCTCCACCGGGAAGCGCTGCAGGCCCTTGGTGCGCAGGATTTCGGTCAGCTTGAAGTTCTCGATGGACCCGTCCACGCGCGACAGGCCGTACTGGCGGCCCTTGGTCAGGGTGCCGTTGTAGATGCGCACCAGGCCCAGACGTCCCAGGTAGTCGGAGGCGTCGATGTTGGTCACATGGGCCTGCAGGGGCGCGCCCTTCTCATACTCCGGGGCTGGGATGTTGTTCAGGATGGCCTCAAAGAGTGGCTCCAGATCGTCGTTGTCGGGCACAGCACCGTCGGCAGGCTGGTTCAAAGAGGCCTTGCCGGCCTTGGCTGCACAGTAGATGACCGGCAGGTCCAGGAGGGAATCCAGGTCCAGATCCACTCCCTCTTCGCTCACGTCCTGGGCCAGGCCCAAGAGCAGGTCGGTGGACTCGGAGACCACCTCGGAGATGCGGGCATCGGGCCGGTCGGTCTTGTTGATGACCAGAATGACGGGCAGCTTGGCCTCCAAGGCCTTGCGCAGGACGAAGCGGGTCTGGGGCAGGGGCCCCTCGGAAGCATCCACCAGCAGGACCACCCCGTCGACCATGGAGATGCCGCGCTCCACCTCGCCGCCGAAGTCGGCGTGGCCGGGGGTGTCCACCACGTTGATGGTGATGCCGTCGGGCTGGCCCAGCTTGGCTGCCAGGGGGCCTGTGTACTTGACGGCGGTGTTCTTGGCCAGGATGGTGATGCCCTTCTCCCTCTCCAGATCGTTGGAGTCCATGACCCGGTCGGGCACCTCCTCCCGCTCGGAGAAGACGTGCGACTGCTGCAGCATGGCGTTGACCAGGGTGGTCTTGCCGTGGTCAACGTGTGCCACAATCGCCACATTTCGTATATCGCCGCGTACCGCCATCAAAACCTCATTCTCGTGAATGCTATCCATGCCCTGCCGGCCTGTCTGCCGGCTGGCGTGGTCCCGGAACTGGACAAACAGAGACAAGTGTAACCGCCTTGTGTGACAGGCGTTCACTGCTCCTCGCCCTGGGTCGAGCCATGTGCCGGATCCGGGGACTGGAGCTGGCCGGACAGCTCCTGGCGAGCCTGGGCCAGGGCCGAGTCCTCGTCGGGCAGGAATGGAGCCAGGGAGGGCAGATCCTCCAAGGATTGCAGGCCCATCCGCTCAAGAAAGAGGTCGGTGGTGACCAGCAGGGCGGCATGGGTCTGCTCGTCCAGACCCTCCTCACGAACCAGGCCGCGCACCAGCAGGGCCCGGATGACCCCGTCGGAGTTGACCCCGCGGATCTGGCCCACCTGAGCACGGGTCATGGGCTGGCGGTAGGCCACGATGGCCAGGGCCTCCAAGGACGCCTGGGAGAGGCGTGCCGTCTGGCCGTCCTTGACGAAGGCCGCCACCACGGGCTGGTAGGCGGCCCGGCTGGTCAGCTGCCAGCCCCGGGCGGTCCGACGCAGTTCAAATCCTCGGTCGCTATAGGATTCAGCCAACGATTCCAGGGCGGCATTGACCGGGTCAGGATCCACGGCCAGCACCCGGGAGAAGTCCTCTGCAGTCAGCGGTCGGTCCGTGGCCACCAAGATGGCCTCCAGACAGGCGGCCAGTCCGCCGGGAAAGTCCTGCACGTCGAAGTCCACATATTCGGGACGGGTATCGGGAGCCGAGGTTTGGCTCATGCGAAGTCCCCCTCACTGATCAAGGCCGTTTCCGGCTCCTGGGTCTGTCCTATCCAGCGCAGGTAGAGCGGCTGGTAGGGGCCATCCTGGCGATACTGGATCAGCTCCTGCCTGAAGAAGATCAGCACGGCCAGGAATCGTGCCACCACCTGCGCCCGACCCTTGGAGGAGGCGACCAGATCGGCGAAGGCCACCGGCTGACCAGGCTGTTCCAGCAGGGCCTGGCGAACCTGGTCGGCCTCCTTGTTCAGGTCGACCAGGGGCACGTGCAGCTGGTCCAGACGAACCTCTGGGGCCGGAGCGTTGACCAGGGCATTGGCGCAGAGCAGCGCCAGATCCTCTGGTTTCAGGGTCCAGACGAGATCAGGCAGCAGATGGGCCAGCTGAGGCTCCAGATGGCCAGGATGCGGGTAGCGGC
Organism: Bifidobacterium sp. B4079; assembly: GCF_026537385.1. Taxonomy (NCBI): domain Bacteria; kingdom Bacillati; phylum Actinomycetota; class Actinomycetes; order Bifidobacteriales; family Bifidobacteriaceae; genus Bifidobacterium; species Bifidobacterium sp. B4079. The sequence continues at coordinate 750,635 of NZ_JAFNMH010000001.1, forward strand.
CCGAGTTGGCGGCCAGCCTGGCTCGAAAGTCCTGCCCCGCCTGTTTGAAGGCCCGGTACTGCAGCAGCCTGGCGAAGAGCAGATCACGCTCCCGAAGTGCATCCATCGAGGCCTGGTCGCGCATGGACTCGTCCTCCACAGGCAAGAGGGCAGCGCTCTTGGCCTCCACTAACACCGAGGCCACATCCAGGAAGGCGCTCGCCTGGTCTAGTCCCTGACTGAAGTCCAGGGTGCGCACATAGTCCAGAAACTCCCCGGTGATGGAGGCCAGGGAGACCTCCGTCAGGGTGAGCTTTCGGTTGGCCAGCATACCCAGCAGCAGGTCGAAGGGTCCCTGGTAGACATCCAGGTCGACGGCGAAGCCGTCCGCTGATCCGCTCACGCCACGATGCCACGGGCGATCAGTTCCCGGGCGACCTCCCGATACTCCTTGGCGGTCTTGTGCTCGGGGGCAAACATGGTGATGGGCTCGCCGGCCACCGTAGCGTCGGGCAGCTTGATGGACCGGCTGATGATGGAGTGCAGCACCTTGCCCTTGAAGGCCTCGTAAATGCGCTGAAGCACCTCATCAGAATGCAGGGTCTTGGTGTACATGGTGACCAGCACCCCGTAGATTTGCAGGTCAGGGTTGATGCGGCTGCGGACCTTCTCAATGGACTGCATGAGCAGAGCCACGCCGCGCAGGGCGAAGAACTCGGCCGCCACGGGAATGATGACACCGTCCGCAGCGGTCAACGCGTTGACAGTCAACAGACCGAGCGAGGGCTGGCAGTCGATGATGATGGCGTCATACTCCTGCCGCAGGGGACGGATGGTGGCCGCCAGGGCCTGTTCCCGGCCGACCTCGGTGACCAGCTGAATCTCAGCGGCCGACAGATCGATGTTGGCCGGAATGATGTCCAGACCGTCAAAACGGGTGTGCCGGACCACCTCGTGAACATCCAGGGAGGTGTCGAACATGGCGGTGTAAATGGTGTTGTCCACGCTGTTGGCATTGATACCCAGACCCACGGTGGCCGCGCCCTGGGGGTCGAAGTCCACGATCAGCACCCGTCGCCCATACTGGCACATGGCCCCGGCGATGTTGATCGATGAGGTCGTCTTGCCCACGCCGCCCTTCTGGTTGCACATGGCGAGGACACGGGCCGGGCCGTGCTGTTTCAAAGGCTCCGGGGCAGCGAACGTCTCATACTCGCGCCCTAACAAATCCGTAGGCATGCCTCTACCCTATCAAGTTCCGACCGCATTCGCGGGTTGGCGGGTCAGCGGGCGCGAGGATGGGCCGTCTGGTAGGTCTCCATCAAGGCCTGGGGGCTGACGTGTGTGTATATCTGCGTCGTGGTCACCGAGGCATGGCCCAGCAGCTCCTGGACTGAACGCACATCAGCGCCTCCCTCCAGCAGATGGGTGGCGAAGGAGTGCCTCAGCGTGTGGGGATGCAGGGGCCTGCTCAGACCCGCCCGGCGGCCGGCATCCCTGACCACCTGCCAGACCGTCTGCCTGGTCAGCCGCTTGCCCCGCTTGTTGAGGAAGACGGCCCGCAGCTCCCTGCCCTTGGTGGCCCGACTGCACAGGGTGGCCCGACCCAGATTCAGATAGGCCTGCATGGCCTGGCAGGCGTAGGAACCCATGGGCACCAGACGCTGCTTGTCGCCCTTGCCGGTCAGACGAACCACCCGCTCGCCCAAGTCCATGTCCTCCAGGTCGGTGCCGACGGCCTCCGAGACCCGGCAACCGGTGGCGTACATGAATTCCAGCAGGGCCTTGTCCCGCAGGACCACCGGATCCTTGGACCCGCCCATGGCGGCCACATCAAGCAGCCGGGTCACCTGATCCACATCCAGCACGTCCGGCAGGGCCGAGGTGCCCTTGGGAGCCTTGACGGTGCGGGAGACATCCTGGTCGGTCACACCCTGTTTGAGGGCGAACCGGTGCCACTCATGGACGGCAGCCATCCTGCGTGAGCGGCTGGCTGGACTCTCGTCGGCCAGATGGGCCAGAAAGCCCTCCACATCGGCGGTTTGGATCTGCCCCAGGCTGGTGATGCCCCTACCAGACAACCAGCGGATGTACATGTTCAGATCGGACCGATAGGCCTTGACCGTGGCCGGGGCAAGACCCCGTTCCAGACCGGTGTAGGCCAGGAACTGATCCAACAGGGCTGTCAGCCCCTCCTGATGATCACCGTCCACTCCCGCTTACCCTCCGGTTCTCTTCATCAGCGCTGTTCTTTGGCCATATTCTAATGCCCCGTTTCCTTTTTCCATGCTCCCAACGCGCTCAAGACCCAATCGGACCGTTCAAGGGACCCCCGAACCAGCCTCTGGATCCCTCTTGCCAAAGGAACCGTCGGTAGGGGCCGGCCTCCCTGGTGATGGTATCGGTCAAGTTCATTTTGACCATCATGACCCGGCATGACCCGGCCCGGATTCAGGTGGTTACTGACCATGGTGAAGAACTCGGTGGAGCTCATCTGGAAGGGTATGGCGATGTCCTGATAGGCATCGACCATGATGAGGTCGTAGCGCTGACGGGTGACCGCCGGGACAAGGAGGTTGGTGGAGACGGTCACGATCAGCAGTCCCGAAATCAGGATGATCAGGGCAGTCCAGATGGCCGCGGCCATAATGCACAGGTAGGGCCTGTCCGGATCAGGATTCCTGTCGGCCCAGTGCCCCCCCCAAGGCGCCCAGAGCCAAGTGATCATGATGGTCCATACGATCTGGGAGGACGGGGAGTAAGGAGCCAGCAGGCGGGAGGCCCCCGGTTGGGCGGCCTGGCAGCCATGTCAGAGAAGAACTCCACCGCCTAGAGAAAGACCCGCAGCCGAGGGACGGGCCGTGACTGATTGATCGCGGCGCCTGCTGATTCTGGAGATTCTGCCGAGACGGCCGATGCGTCTAGGCTGTGGTTATCGTTCATGGCGGCTCCCGGCATCATTGTCGCCAATCAACTTACCGTCCCCCTGAGGAATGGCCGAATATGCAAAGAACCCCGCGAAAGGCGAGGTTCTTGAAACGTGGCGGCCAGGTCCGATCAGGCAGCGACCGGAGCGTTCACATCGGCAGGCAAGGCCTTCTTGGCCTCAGCCACGATGGCGTTGAAAGTGTCGATGTCGTTGACGACCAGATCGGCCAGGGCGCGGCGATCCAACTCGATACCGGCCAGACGCAGACCCTGGATGAAGCGGTTGTAGGTGATTCCCTGGGCGCGGCATCCGGCGTTGATGCGCTGGATCCACAGCTTGCGGAAGTCGCCCTTGCGGGCCTTGCGGTCCCGGAAGTTGTATGTATATGAATGAAGCAGCTGCTCCTTGGCCTTGCGGTAGAGACGGGAGCGCTGGCCACGGTAGCCTGACGCCCGCTCCAGAACGACCCGACGCTTCTTATGCGCGTTGACTGCCCGCTTGACTCGTGCCATAGATATTCCTCAGCTTTCTAAAATCTCACTCGACGCGACGGCACCCGCTCAGCGGGCCAGCATCCTCTTCATGTTCTTGGACTGGGTCGGAGCGAGCACCTCGTCAGTGGACAGGTGACGACGCTTCTTGGCCGACTTGTGCTCCAGATTGTGGCGCATACCGGTCCCGGCGTGCATGAGCTTGCCCGAACCCGTGGTCCGAACGCGCTTGGATGCGGCGGAGTTACTTTTCATCTTCGGCATTGCTGCCCTCCTTGGATTTCATCTGCTTGGGAGAAGTATTGTTGGAGCCCGCAGTCTCCTTTTCGTCGGCCTTGGCAGCCAGATGGGCCGCCTGGCGGGCCTTGCGCTCGGCACGGGCCTGGCCACCCCGCCGACGCTGCTCAGACTGGGTGTGGACCTTCTTACCCTTAGGCGACAGGGTCATGATGATGTTGCGCCCCTCCTGCTTGGGGGCGAACTCGATGGAGCCCAGATCCGCGACGTCGTCAGCCAGCTTGCGCAGGAGCTCCACGCCGCCGATGGGCCGGGACTGCTCGCGCCCACGCAGCATGATAGTGACCTTGACCTTGTCTCCGGCGGACAGGAAGCGGCGCACGTGCCCCTCCTTGACCTCGAAGTCGTGGTCGTCGATCTTCAATCTGAAGCGGATCTCTTTGATCTCCGACATGCTCTGGTTGCGGCGCGCCTCACGAGCCTTGATCTTCTCGTTGTATTTGAACTTGCCGTAATCAATGAGCTTGGCGACCGGAGGCTTGGCCTTAGGTGCAACCTCGACCAGGTCAAGGTTGGCCTCCTTGGCCAGGTTGAGGGCGACGGAGGTCGCAATGATTCCCACCTGCTCGCCGTTGGGCCCGATCAGGCGTACCTGAGACACTCGTATATCGTCGTTAATCCTTGGTTCGTCGCTAATGATGACTCCTTCTCAAATACCACAACATCCACTGCCTGCAGCCAATCCACATGAGTCCAGGCGAAAAGACCATCGCTGCAAACGACGCGCTTTCGCATTCATGAGCGATTCTGTAAAACACAACAGAGCACCGCCACTTCTCGAACCCGAAGTCATGAGAGACTTCCAGGTGGGTCACCCGCTTTCTTGATTCCTCAAGCCGAGGGATATACTAGCACAACGCCGATGAGCGGTCAACTCCGACCGACCTGATCCTCCGAGTCCTGGCTGACCAAGCGCCAGGCCTCTTTCACCACTTCCAGAAAAGCAGCAGGATCATGCGCGAAACGACCTAGAAACACCCCATCGACCGTCGGCCAAAGCTCAGTCAACAATCCCGGAGCAGCGGCCCCTCCATATATGAGCGACAGATTGCGGCATTTGGGACCAAGCTCATTTTTGATAATCGAACATACCTTTCGAACGTATTCAACTGGAGCGGGGCTGGAAGCCCCGACGGCCCAGACCGGTTCATATGCAATCCAGGCTGGAAGGTCAGGCTTCTCACCAAGTCCCATTTCAATCTGCTTTAAGCAATAATCAGCGGCCGCGTCAGGCCCTTGGTTGATGAGCTCGCCCACGCACAGCAGGGGTGTCAACCCATTGCGCCAGCATGCACGAACCTTTCGCCCGATGAGTTCATCATCTTCCCCATACATGCGACGGCGTTCCTCATGACCCACTTCAGCCACGGTCACACCCAGGTCACAAGCATCCAGGGGCGAGACCTCCCCAGTAAACGGGCCACGGTCTTGATCGCATACATCCTGAATGCCGAGATGAACATCCGCGGACAGCAGGGCCTGTCCAGCCTGCTCCACCGTAAGGTAATCCGGCAGAACCGCCATGGTCACCTTGTCCAGCGGGAGGGCTACGGCATTGAGAAGATCGGCTAATCGTCGACAATATGCCAGTGTCTGTTTCCTTGTAAAATACATCTTCAGGCTTATGGCCACAATCGGCTTGTTCATCTTCCCCACTTAGCGCAATGAAAATTGACTGTCTGCTGCCCACGGATTCATCATTGCTGATGAAGCTCAAATTGACGGATGCGCGCCACCTTTGGGCCACTTCTGGAATCAGGATCGAACTCACTGGCCAGATAAGCCCTTAACAGGCATTTGGCTGTTTCGGGTCCCAGAACCTGAGCACCCATGGCGATGATGTTCGCATCATTGCTGCGGCGTGCACGCTCGGCTTGATATATGTCCGATACGCAGGCGCAATAGGCTCCCGGCACCTTATTGGCCGAGATCGAAACGCCTAAACCCGTCCCGCAAAGCAGGACGCCTCGATCCGCTTCACCCCGAACCACAGACTGCGCAAGGACAATGGCCACGTTGGCGTAGATTGGATCATCAGTAGGAAAATCGATCACCTCGTGACCCAGGCGTCTTGCCTCCTCCATAAGCACATTCTTCAACCCTGCAGCATTAGGATCGGCTCCGAACGCCAGTCTCATTATCTTTCACCTTTCCTTGAATCTCGAATATCGACTTATCGGGCTAGCGGCCTATACCACAATGCCTAGGACGGCATCCACCAGCAGCAGAGCAATCAGACCTGCCACCGATTGGACAGTCACCAAGAAGCTCCATGTCTTCAAGGTCTGAGGAACTGTCATGTCCAGATACTCCTGAAAGAGCCAGAAGGCGCCATCATTTACATGAGAGAAGATCATGGCTCCTACGGCGATGGCTAGAACAGCCAGCGCCTTATGCAAATCATCAGCTTGCGCAACCATCGGAGCAACGATGCCCGCTGCAGCCGCCACAGCGACCGTGCCAGACCCAAGAGCAACTCGGAAGAGCGCGGCGATCAGCCAAGCCAGCAGAACGGTGGGAATGGCCCACTTGGCCGTGGTTGTCGCTATTTGATCGCTCAGACCAGTGCTCTGCAGCATTTCCTTAAGGCCACCGCCTGCGCCAATGATCAGCAGAACATTGACCACACCTTTTAGGCTGGTCTTGCTCTGACTCAATGTTTTCTTGGCGGTCATGCCCGAACCGAGCCCCAAGAAGATCAGCGCGTACAGGGCCGACAGCAGCAAGGCGACTACAGTATTTCCAAAGAATTGCGTAATCACATAACCGACGGAGCCCTTGGAGAAGACCGCCTTGCCGATGGTGCCGATGATCAGCAGAATTGGGGCCAGCAGAACCGAAGGCAGCGATTTGAGCATGCTGGGGGCCTGTGCCAGGGCGTCGTCCTTGGTGGCATACTCAGAGCCGTCGCTTACCTGATAGCGAAGGTAATACCGTTGCATGAGCTTGGGGAACAGCCAGACACCGGCCGCGAACACAGGAATGCAGATTACGATGCCGATCATGGAAACCAACCCGAGATCCACCCCGATTGCGCCCGCACCGATGACGGTAGCAGGGCCGGGAGGAAGCAGACCATGGGCGGTCATCATACCGGCTGCCATAGGTATGGCTACGTAAAGCGCACTGGTATGAGTCCTCTTAGCCACAGAGAACACAATTGGGATAAGGAGCACGAAAGTGACCTCGAACAAATTGGGCAATTCGATGATCAAAGCCACCAGACCTACGGCAAGGGGGATTAGAGCCTTCTTGCTCTTGCCCACGATCACGCTGGCTATTCGTTCGGCACCGCCGCTGCTGACGAGCATCCCACCGATAATGGCTCCCAAACCTATCACGATACCGGTGGTGGACAGCTGAGAACCGAATCCCGTAGTAAAGGATTTGACGGTCTTCTCCGTGCCCAGGCCATTGACCAAACCAAGGCACAAAGATGAGATGATGAGCGCCACAAAGGGATGTAGTTTGCAGTACACAATCAAAACTATTAAAACAATGATGGCGGCAATGCCGCTGAGAACTGGAAGCATGACACTCTTTCCTTGAATGTATGACCAAAAGATGGCCCCGGAACCATAAGGATGCCGGGGCACGTCGAACAGTCAGGGAAGCGGATGACATCCGTTGTCGACCTCTTTCGCCTGACCGCCGGCAGGATCTTGACAATCAGCGATTGACCCTGCTTGATCCGATGGCGCAGGCAATGTTGAAGGCATTCTGGCTTGAGGTGATGTTGGCCTTGTTCTGACCAACCAGATCGAATGCCGTTCCATGCGCAGGCGTATCTATGAAGACAGGAAGACCGCCTTGGACAGTGACTCCACCGTCAAAGCCCATCAGCTTTATAGCGATCTGGCCCTGATCGTGGTACATCGTAACGACACCGTCATACCTGTCCTTGGCGCCAATAAATATGGTGTCAGCCGGATAGGTCCCATCCACGTTGACACCGGCCTGCCGAGCCTGCTCGATACCGGGACGAATGATATCGATCTCCTCACGGCCAAAAATGCCGTTCTCGCCATTATGGGGGTTCAAAGCGCAAACACCAAGGCGGGGTTCTGCTATGCCCGAGTCATGCAGCAGGTTGTGCAGCAGAGTGATTGCGCTGACCACACCATCCTTGGTGATACGGCCCGGCACGTCCTTGAGTCCCATATGACTGGTCACCCTTGAAGTCCACAATCCTGGAATGATATTGATTTCACTCGTAAACCCATTGAATCCCAGTTTCTTGGCGAACCAACGGAGTTCGTCGAGCTCGTTCATGCCGCCCAGGTGCAGGCTGGTCTTGTTCAGCGGCATGAAAACCATGGCTTCAATTTTGCCATCGCGCGCTAGATCAAGTCCACGACTGAGCTGATGCAGTGCGCGCTCGCCGGCTACCTTGGACGTCTGCTTGACGGGGATAGCGGTTTCAGGTAGCGAATGATCGTCGAGAACGGCTACCGCATCATCATTAGGTTGACCAGCAATGGGGACTTCGAGGCCGGCCTTCTCGGCCGCGGACTCCACCTCAACCCTGTCAGCCAAAACATAGATGTCGGCGGACTTACGGTTTTTGGGATCAGCGAGCAGTCTGACGCCAAGTTCAGGGCCAATGCCGGCCGGATCGCCGAACGTCATGGCAATACGCGGTTTTGTTGATGCATTTGCACTCATATGTACTCCTTTGTTGGATATGGTGTTGGTTTATTTCCCCAAATCATTGACCGATAGGTTCATCGTTTCGAAGGTCACGGCCGGGAAAGTAGTTTCTGCAGGTATCCAGCGTTGTGAGCGCAGACAGACAGGACATCGCCCCCGTAGTGCTCACAGATGAACATGCCCTGGTATCCGCAGCTTTGGGCATAATGGACCGCCCAACGGTAATCGATGATGCCGTCACGCAAGGTTGTGGGTATAGCAACGTGCCAGGAACCGTCAGGGGCTTCGTCGCGCTGATAGTTCTTCAGATGCCAGTAAACCGCATATGGAAGTGTTTTCCGATAGGTTTCGCGCCAATCATCGATCCGCCGGTGCAGACGTACCAGGTTGCCTACGTCAGGATTGAGACCCACGTTGTGCAGGCCTACTTCGGATACGAAATGAACGGCGGAGTCAGCGCGGCCCAGATAGGTGTCCTCGTACATCTCCAAAGACATGACCATTCCTGCGCCATTGGCATGCCGGCCCAGCTCTCTGATTCTGCGCACCGCAGTCTGCCAGCGTTCAGGGTCGTCAGGCGGATCTACCGGACCTTGTCCCAGCCAGAACCAAAAGGCCTTGCGTTGCGAGGGGCTCAAGGGCTGATGCAGTCCGGTTGAAAAGACTTTCATGCCCATCTCTGCTGCAGCGTCAATGCTGGCGTGCGCATAAGCCAAATTGCTCTGCCCGATTCCCGGCTGTATGACGCTGGCGCGCTGCACATGCAAGGAAGGCAATTCAACCCCGCAGCTTCGTGCAGTCTCCACCAGTTCATGCCTCCTTGCAGGGGTCATGTCCGCCGGCCTGATCCAGGCATCCGACAGTTCGGCGTAATGGAAACCGGCAGCTGCTATCGCTGTGAAAACCTTGGCCCAATCGCTTGGGTCGGCCTCGGACATGGATCTACCGTCGGCTCCTTGCAGAGGCGCTCCATTCAGGCAAGTGGCAATCACTGGCTTATTGATCACGGCCATGCTCATGAGAGCACCGCCTTGTCGGCATTGCACTGTTCTTCGCTGGCCAAATCCTTAAGTAAGGGGCTTACGGCTTGGACAATCATGGCAAATGAGACCGCTCCTGGGTCTGGAGTACCCAGATCCTTGCTGCCATGGGCTTTCGCGCGACCCTTCTTGGGAAGCATATCGGCTGTCTCCTCAGCCCCATGGCGAGCGGCTTCTGCAGCGTGACTCCACGTATTTGCCAGCGAGTCCCCGCAACTCGCAAAAGCTTGCACAAAAGGATGCACGGCATCGACCATGGTCTTGTCTCCCGGTTTCGCCCCGCCAAACTCCATAAGCTGCTTGTCAGCGTCGCGCCAGCCCTCTGCAATCTCCTCCTTGCCAGGTCTCGATGAATCAGAGAGATGACCTGCTAGGGATGCCAGCAATTCGCCCCAGAGCGCTCCTGACGTGCCGCCTGCCTTATCGGCCCAAGCTTCAGCGGCTTCCTTCAATGCAGTTCGGCAGCCGGACCCAGTTGCAATTGCTTCATCTGCAGCTTTTGAGGCTGCTTCAGCACCGCGCTGCATGCCGAGTCCGTGATCCCCGTCACCCGCCACTGCATCTATCCGTCCCAGATAATCCACATTGTCGTCAACGCATTGCATCACAGTCTGCATGATTCTGGCCATGCTTTGAGCAGCCTGTTTTGACTCCGGAGTGGCCTGCTGTTCTTTTTCAGTCGGACCATCCTCCTGCACAGACATTTCAGCATCTATATCCGTCTGATTTGCATCTGTACGATCGCCCAGGTGCAAAGCCGGCGTCTCCGCGCAAGCACACCAAAGAGGCTCCAATTCCTCATCCAGCCAGCACAAGGACAGCGACAATCCGTTCATGTCAAAACTGGTGCAAAACTCCCCCACCAGAGGTTGGATCAGTCGCAGACCCAGCTGTGACAGACGTCGCTGGACAGCATCGTATACCGCAAAGAGCTCATCGGACTTAAGGGCGCCCAAGCCGTTAAGAATGGGAGCCACATGCGCCTCATGCATTTGACGATCCACGGGTCTTTCATCCATGAGACGTCGGACCAGCAGATCCGCCAAACCGTCGATAGTAGGCCGATCTGTTTGGCCGATTCCAGGCTCTCCATGGATTCCGAGCCCTAGCGACATACGGCCTTCAGGGACGCTGAACAGTGGTTTGTCCGACCCGGGCAGCGTGCACCCGGAAAATGCCACACCCAAGCTTCGTGTGCAGGCATTGGCACGCATGGCCAAGGCCTCCACAGAATCCAGGTCCATTCCCGCCGCACAGGCAGCTCCAGCGATTTTGAAAACCGCCATATCGCCCGCTATGCCCCGGCGTTCCTGGATTCGATCTGGAGGGGCGGAATACAGATCATCGGTAACCGGCAGAACCCGTACATCATGGCCTTCAGCACGAAGCATGCGTGCAGCCTGGTTGAAATTCAGCCGATCTCCTTCGTAGTTGCCGAAGATGAGGATTATGCCTCGCCCTTGATCGGCTCGACGGCAAACGTCAACAACCTGCCTGGCGGACGGAGATGCGAATATATTGCCTTGCACGGCCGCCTGAGCCATGCCTGGCCCCACGAGTCCCGCGAATGCCGGATAGTGTCCCATGCCTCCGCCAATTACCAGCGCAACCTGATTATCCCTGGAACGTGTTGGACGAATCACGCCGCCTGGGCATGCCTTGACATATCCAGGATTGGCCTGGACGAATCCTCTGATCGATTCCGTTGCGAATTCACCGACATCATCAATCCGACACGCCATCGTGCGCATTCCTCTCTGTCCCCGAGATCTTCACTCGGAAAGGTGGTGAGCCCAGGAGCATGACACTGGGCTCTTCTGTTTTTCAGATCCGCTTCAGGACATCGCCATCCCTCACGGCACTTTCAGTAATAGCAAAAACGCCCACTAGAAGCGAATATTTTACGCATAAATGGTGATATCGCGCATCGAATACCAGATATTTTTGCAAATATTTTCACTTATTAGGTATTTATTGGAATGTGAATCAATGAAAACGACATGCTGCATGAACTGCCAAGCGTTTGGATATAGTTTGCATCGAACAGGTCGATCAGCCCATGCCACAATGCACGCCTGTATTTGCTGGTGGAGCAATCCCGCCTACTGCCGGACCAGATGTGCTGCCGTCGTCTGGTCAACGACCAGGTGAGTAACCAAGCCGGCATTAAGAGCCGTAGTCAAGGCTTGAACCTTATTTTCATCGGCTACGATGAACAGACGGGTCGGCACCCTGAGCAACTCCTCTCGGCTCAGTCCAGTCGACCTCTTGTTGATAGCCAAATCACGCATGCTGCCGTCGCTGCGGTAGAAGGTGGAAGTCACGTCCCCTACTACATGCTCACGGTTGAGCTCTTCGCGATCATGACGGGACAGCACTCCCGAACCGAACAAAGGACTGGGCGTGGCCCCGTACGGGGTGCCAACAGAGGTTATGATCAGATCCAGGGAACGCCGCAATTCCAGCATCTGACGAATGCTGGTCTCTTTCCACATCATCTCACGGGTTTCACTGGAATCGAAGATGGCAGGAGCAGGGAACAAATGAACTTGAGCGTCATATGCAGTGCCGAAGCGAGTGAGAATCTGAGTAAAATAATTTTCCCCGAAGGAAAGCGTATTCCCGAAACCATGAAGCTGCAGAATCTCAACACCCGATAGGTGCTTCGGTATCAGCTGAAGGGAAAGGGATTCTGTAGTACGACCCCACGCCACCCCGATGACCATATCGGAATTGGCCATCTTCCAGATCTGCGATTGAGCGGCATCCCCTACGGCAACCCTTCGCCTGGTGGCATCCAATATCTCACCAGTACCCACGACAACTGCGTGGATATGGAACTTCTCCTCAAGGTGATGTCTCAGCTCGAGCGCCGAATCCTCCTGGCGATTGATGGTGAATTCGATGATGTGGCGGCGTTTCGCCTCAGACAGCAGACGTGAGACCGTTGATGCGGACACATCAAGCTCTCTTGCAACGGCAGCAACTTTCATGCCGTGCACCCAATAGAGTTCAGCGGCATCCGCCATCCTGCCTCTGGCGACATCAGGGCGTAAAGCCATGGAGGGTACCCCCTATCCAGCTCTTTAAGCTGTATTCAAGGGTACCGCGTTATTTTCCTGGATCCTGAAGCTCTGGCTTGGTCCCATCGTGGATGAAGTAGACGTCATACCAGGTGAGAAAGGAGTACACGGTCCAGATCTTGCGGCGGGCGTCGTTGCGTTTGGCATAATTGTCGTCCAGCATGCGCAGCAGGCCCTCCTGGTCGAAGAGTTCAGCCACCCACTCCTGCTCGAACATACTGCGGACCAGACGATAGTAACGCTCCTGATGCAGCCAATCCCGGATGGGCACAGGGAAGCCCAGCTTCTCCCTGGCGGACCACTCGCGGGGAATATGGCGGTTGGCGGCCTTGCGGAAGGCAAACTTGGTGTTCTGATCAGTGATCAGGTATTTGGTGGGCGCCTTCTCGGCCACATCCATCAGCTTGCGGTCCAGCAGGGGCACCCGCAGCTCAAGGGAGTGGGCCATGGTCATCTTGTCAGCCTTAAGAAGGATGTCTCCGGGCATCCACAGATGCATGTCCAGATACTGCTTCTTTTTGATCTCGGACAGGCCGCTCCCCTTGATCCGGGCGTAGATCCTCCCAGTGATCTCAGAGACCCGGGGAGCCTCGCGGTAGGGCGGCCTGAGCAGTCTGCCGGCCTCGTCTTCGTCGAAGACCCTGGCCTGGCCGATGAAGCTCTCCTCGGCAGGGACCAGATTGGCATACAGGTGCCAGGCTCCGTGGAAGTGTTTGCCTTTGGCCCAATGGCCGATGGCATACCTGGCCTTGCGAGGCAGCCTGCCCAGAAGACGGGTGGCATCCTTGATGATGCGCGATCGTGTGTGCACGCCGTAGTCGACGTACCCGGCGAAAAGCTCGTCGGCGCCCTCCCCGCTCAGAACCACGCGCAGATCGCGGCTGGCCAGCTCGGAAAGGAAGAAGAGCGGCACGCAGGAGGGGTTTGAATCCGGCTCATCCATGTACCACTGGATCTGGGGGAAGTAGCGAAAGGCCTGATCACCGTCCAGGGACTCGGCGGTGTTGTTGAGCTTAAGCATGGAGGCCAGCTCGCCGGCCTGGTCACACTCGTTGTAGGTGCCCTTGCCGAAGCCGATCGAATAGGTGCGCCGGGGGCGCGCCAAGGCGGCCACATAGCTGGAGTCCACCCCTGAGGAGAGAAAGGAGCCCACCTCCACGTCAGCCACCTGGTGGACTTTGACTGAATCCTGGACAGTTCGATCGATGGAGTCGACCAGATCCCTCAGGCTCTGTCTGCTCTCGCCGAAGGCCGGGTCGTAGTACTGGCGGATGCTCATCTGACCGTCACGAAAGGTGAACCAATGACCCTCCGGAAGCTTGAAGACCCCCTTGAAGAAGGTTTCGGGCAGGGCCGAATATTGGAAGGTCATGTAGGGGCGCAGAGCCTGAGCGTTGAGTTCCTTGCGAAAGTCCGGATGCTGCAACAGGCTCTTGATCTCCGAGGCATACATGAAAGTGCCGCCCATCTGGGCGTAGTAGAAGGGCTTGATGCCGAAATGGTCCCGGGCCCCGAAAAGCTCGCCGAGGCCACGGTCCCAGATGACGAAGGCGAACATGCCCCGCAGGTGGTTGACCACCTGGTGGCCCCACTGCTCGTAGCCGTGCAGGATGACCTCGGTGTCCGACTCGGTGGAAAAGGTGTGGCCAAGGTCGATCAGCTGGCGGCGCAGTTCGCGGTAGTTGTAGATCTCCCCGTTCATGGTGATGGCCATGGAGGAATCTTCATTGAAGATGGGCTGGTCGCCCCCTTGCAGATCGATGATGCTCAGGCGACGGAATCCCATGGCCACCCGCTCATCGACGAAATGGCCTTCATTGTCAGGGCCGCGGTGAGCTATGATATCCGTCATCCGCTTAAGCACATCCGTCTTTTCCTCGGCGGTGGCATCGCTGACGAACCCGGCTATTCCGCACATTGATATGACCCCCTATCAAGCCATCAGCAAGTCCACAATAGACCCAAAAGACGATGGCTCTGCACTTGGCTCGTGCCGGAGCCTCTGCTGAGGCTCTGGCACGCCATTGGAAGAGGAATCATCAGCGGGTCGCCCCGTCCACCAGGGGCAAATAGTCCCCGTAACCCTCCTCTTCCATCCGATCCCGGGGCACGAACCGCAGGGCGGCGGAGTTCATGCAGTAGCGCTGCCCGCCACGGTCGGCCGGCCCGTCATCGAAGACATGCCCGAGATGGATGCCGGTCTGGGCCGTCCGCACCTCGATCCGGGGCCGGCCCAGCAGCTTGTAGTCCTTGCGATTGATCAGCAAGTCGGGATCGATGGGCTTGGTGAATGCCGGCCATCCGCAGCCCGAGTCGTACTTGTCCGCCGAGGAGAAGAGCGGCTGCCCGCTGACCACGTCCACGTAAATGCCGGGGCGGAACTCCCCGTCGTAGGCGTTGGCGAAGGGCCGCTCGGTGGCGGAGTGCTGGGTCACCTCGTAGCTTTCGGGATCCAGGGACCAGATGCGCTCGATATAGCGCTGGCGGGAGGCGGCGCTGGCGATAGCCTCCAGAGGGATGTGGCAGTATCCGCCGGGGTTCTTGAGCAGATAGTCCTGGTGGGCCTGCTCGGCGGGATAAAAGTTGATCAGGGCCTCCACCTGCACAGCGGGATGACGGCCTGTCCTGCGCTCCAGCTCATCCAGGGCACGCCGGAAGACGGGCTCCTCCTGTTCGCGATGCTCGGGATCCCAGTAAAGGCCGCTGCGGTACTGCCTGCCTCGGTCGTTGCCCTGCCGATCCACGGAGAAGGGGTCGATCAGGTCGAGCAGGAGCAGAGTCAGGGTCCGCAGATTGACAACTTGGGGGTCATAGGTCAATCGCACGCTCTCCACAGCGTCGGTGGCGCCGCTGCATACCTGTTCATAGCTGGGATCGGGCTCAATGGACTGAGCGTATCCCACCTGGGTGTCAATGATCCCATCCACCTCCTGGAAGAACCGCTCAATGCCCCAGAAGCATCCCCCAGCCAGAACGACCGTGGCCGGGTTGTTGGCCGAAATCTTGTTCTTATCCATGATTCCTCCTCACATGCCGGTGCATGTCTCCGCATTCAACAGGAGCGGGAGAGCGCCTATTCCGTTTCTCTCGCCTCTTGACAGCCTTCTCACATTGTCGACCAGCCTGCATCTGCGGAGCAAAGGGCGATTATCATTGTTGACCATCTTTGAAACGACGTCAGGAGGAGGGTCATGCAGACGACGCAGGAAGAGGCAGGCGAAGTCGCGAAGCCTTCCGGGACCATCCTGGGCTCCCTAGCCGCGGCCTTCCCACGGACTCTGCCCATCATGACCGGATTCCTGGTGCTGGGGATCTCCTACGGTTTTTTGATGACCAGCCGAGGATTCCCGGTGGTCTACCCACTGGCCATGAGCGCCCTGATCTACGCCGGGTCCATGGAGTTCGTGACCGTGGACCTGCTTATGTCCACTTTCAATCCCTGGGGCGCGCTGATGCTGACCCTGATGGTCAACGCACGGCACCTCTTCTACGGCCTGGCCATGCTGCCGGTCTTTCGTGGGACAGGCCGAAAAAAGCCCTACCTGATCTTCGGCATGTGCGACGAGACCTTTGCCCTGGAGTCCGCCGATCCTCACCCAGCCGGGACCGACAAGGGCTGGTACCTGTTCTTTGTCACCTTGCTCAACCAAATCTACTGGGTGGGCGGCGCCACCCTGGGCGCTGTGCTAGGCAACCTGGCGAGCTTCGACACCAGGGGGCTGGATTTCGTACTGACCGCCATGTTCCTGGTCCTCTTTCTGGAGCAGTGGCGGCAGGCCGAGGCCCGCCTGCCTGCCCTGATCGGTCTGCTGGCCTCTCTGGCCTGTCTGCTGGTCTTCGGACCCGACCGGTTCATCATCCCGTCCATGGTGGCCATCCTGGACATCTTCATCCTCTTGGACTTCCGCAGACAAAAGGAGGCCTCATGACAACCGCGCTGCAACTGATCACCATAGGCATTGTGGTCCTGGCAACCATGGCCACCAGATTCCTGCCCTTCATAATCTGGCCGGAGGGGCGTTGGCCACCGGCCCTGGTGACCAGGCTGGGGCGTCTGCTGCCCGGCGCCGTCATGGGACTGCTGGTGGTCTATTCGTTGAGGCACACCAACCTGGTGAGTGGCGATCACGGGCTCTACGAGGCCCTGGCCCTGCTAGTCACGGCCTTGGCTCACCTGCGATGGAGGAACATGATGGTCAGCATCGCCTGCGGCACCCTGACTTACATGGCCCTGGTGCAGGGTTGGCTGACCTTCCTGGTCGGTCTGGCTGGTCTGGGATGATGGGGGCGCCTCAAAGGGACGAAGGCAGGAAGAAGACTCTTATGCAGAATGACGGTCAATCAGCCCAGGTGCCTCTCTGCCGAATCTGGGGCGCAGGACAGTACTTCGGCAAAGAGAAGGCACGCGGCGGACAGGCTCTGGTCATCGCGGCGGATGGCGGACTGGAGCCGGCCCTGGAGCACGGGGACGAACCCGAACTGGTCGTGGGCGACTTCGACTCCCTGCCCGCCGGGAGCCGAAAACTGCGTACAGACATCCCCCGCCGGGTCCTTCCTGCCGAGAAGGACGACACCGACCTGATGGCTGCAGCCAAGGTGGGCTGGCAGCGGGGCTGCCGACGGTTCCTTATATATGGTGGCCTGGGCGGGCGCATGGACCACACGCTGGCCAACCTGAACCTGATCCATCTGATCGCCGCCAGCGGGGGCCGGGCCGAACTCTGGGGCCAGGGAATGCTGGTCACGGCCCTTGGCCCTGGCAGCCTGGACTTCCCCGCCTGGGACTGCCCGCCCAGGTCCATGGTCTCCGTCCTGGCTGCCGATGACCAGGCTCTGGGCGTGGTCGAGCAGGGCCTCAAATACCAGACGGACGGCATAACCATGACCAACCAGCAAGTGACTGGTGTCAGCAACGAGTTCCTGCCCGGCAGACCGGCCCACATAGCCCTGAAGCAGGGAACCATGTTCGTCACCTACCCCATCTCGGCGCCCGAGCCGGTCTGGATCACCAGCCTGGAAGCCAAGGCTGACCTGGGCTCCCTGGAGACCCGGCCCTCCCGGCGACTGGCCTGAGCCTCTTTTGACCTGGAACTCCATTTGGAAAGGAAAATACATGACAGCTGCTTCAACCACGCAGTCAGCGACCCCGACAGCCCGGCACCCGCTCTTCATCTGCTACAGCCGCTGCTCCACCTGCGCCAAGGCCCGCACCTGGCTGCGTGACCACAATGTGGACTTCACCGAGAGAGACATCAAGGAGGACCGCCCCACCCAGGAGGAACTCACCGCCTGGCTGGACATGAGCGGCCTGCCCGTCCGGCGATTCTTCAACACCTCAGGCCAGGCTTATCGCAGCCAGGGACTGAGCAAACGCCTGCCGCAGATGGACACGGAACAAACTCTGCAGCTGCTGTCGACCGACGGCATGCTGGTCAAGCGTCCCATCCTGCTGGATGGCCGGCATGTTTTGGTTGGATTCCGTCAGCAGCAGTGGGAGGATTGGCTGGCTGATACGAACGAAAATCCTCACAATTCCTGATCGTTTTATTGTGCAAACAAACAACAAAACCTACCATTTTGTTTGTTCGTTTTTTCCTTTGCATAACCAGTGTAATCGCTTGCTATAAGTACACAGGGTTCTATAAACTATGAGATGTTATCAGTAATCGGCCATATACGGTCCGGTAATTTTTGTGCTGTATACGGCCAATCTCCAAGGGAGAATTGAATGACAGTAAAGATTGGCATCAACGGATTCGGACGTATCGGTCGTCTGGCCTTCCGGCGCATCTTTGAGCTCCAGGCCCGCGGCGGCGACGCCTCCAACATCGAGGTGGCCGCCATCAACGATCTGACCACCCCGGCCATTCTGGCCTATTTGCTCAAGTATGACAGCACCCAGGGCAACTTCCGCCACGACGACGGCACACCGGTTTCGGTCACCTCCACCGACACCGCCATTGTGGTGGACGGCAAGGCGTACCCGGTCTACGCCGAGAAGGATGCCAACAACATCCCCTGGGTCAAGAACGACGGCGTGGACTACGTTCTGGAGTGCACCGGCTTCTACACCTCGGCCGAGAAGTCCCAGGCCCATCTGAACGCAGGCGCCAAGAAGGTCCTGATCTCCGCCCCCGCCAAGGACGATACCACCCCCACCGTCGTATACGGAGTCAACCAGGAGACCCTGAAGGCCTCTGACAAGATCATCTCGGCAGGCTCCTGCACGACAGGCTCCATGGCTGCCATGGTCAAGATGCTGGATGACAATTTCGGCATCCGCATCGGCTACATGACCACCATCCATGCCTATACCGGCTCACAGATGCTGCTGGACGGCCCCAAGGGCAACAAGCCCCGCAACACACGCGCTGCAGCGATCAATACCATCGAGCATTCCACCGGCGCTGCCAAGGCCATCGGCAAGGTCGTCCCCTCTGTGGACGGCAAGCTGCAGGGACATGCCCAGCGTGTGGCTGTCCCCTCCGGCTCCGTCACCGAGCTGACCACCGTCCTGGACAAGAAGGTCACCGTCGACGAGATCAACACTGCGGCCAAGAAGGCCTTCGAGGGCACCGATTATTACGGCTACAACGACGAAGGCATCGTCTCCTCGGATGTGATCGGCGACACTCACGGCGGTGTCTTTGACGCCACCCAGACTGACGTCAACACCCACGGCGATGATCAATTGGTCCGCACCGTCGCCTTCTACGACAACGAGTACGGGTTCACCAGCAACATGATCCGCACCCTGCTCTACTTCGCCAAACTGGGCGACTGAGCATCAGACCGGTTTCTCCGGCCATAGCGATTTCGGGTCCGTTCCCATGCGGGGGCGGGCCCCTTGTCGTAGTCAGCGCCTCCAGGTAAGCGCACGCATGGCCAAGTCGCAGACCAGGCCGATGACCATGCCCACCAGAAAACCGATGGCCATGACGGCCAAAGGGTTGTTCTTCAGCCAGGAGGATGCCATGTACCCCAAGGTCCACATGTAGACGGACCAGAGCAGACCGGCTAGAGCAGCCAGAGGCAGGTAACGGCTGAGCGGATATCGCGCCGCCCCGGCAGTCAGATTGACCACGGTCCTGCCCGAGGGCACGAACCGCGAGGCCAGAGTGAAGAAGCCTCCTCCCTGGAGCAGGGCCCGGTGTGCCCATGAAGCCACAGCCTTGCCTGCGGCACCGCGGAAGACGGCCAGACGGTTCAGCGGGACCAGCCGCCCCAGCTCATAAGCGCAAGCATCGCCGCCCGCAAAGGCCAGGGCGCATACCAGAAAGACAAGGACGGGCAGGGGTCGTCCCGAGGCTCGAAAGGCTGAAGCCGTAGCCAGAACCATGAGTTCCGTGGGTATGGGAATGATCAGCGCATCCAGGAAGGCGGCCAGGAACAGCACAGCCAGCCCCCAGCCACCAGTCACCGCATCAAGCAGCCAGGCATTGACAGCGGTCATGGACTATCCTTTCCGCGCAAGGGCGCCAAAAACACCCCCTCAGCCTACCTAAACGGTCAGTACCTTAACATGGAGTCATGAGCAAGAAGAAGCGGCCGGACTCGGATGCCGCGACCCCGGCCATGGCCCAGCTGGAGCGTCTGGGAGTCCCCTTCACCATCCATGAGTACCATCACAGCGCCGACCACATGGACCAGGGGTACGGCATCGAGGCCGCCAAAAAGCTGGGCCTGGACCCGCGCACAGTTTACAAGACCCTGATGGCCGACACGGGCAAGGAACGGGTTATCGGCATTGTTCCAGTTACTGGCCATCTGAACCTCAAACACCTGGCAGCAGCCGTGGGCGCCAAGAAGGCCCGCATGGCCGACAAAGCCCAGGCCGAGCGAGAGAGCGGATATGTCCTGGGCGGCATTTCGCCCTTCGGGCAACGCACCCAGCACCTGACAGTGCTGGACCAGGGCGCTCTAGAGTTTGACACCATCATGGTCTCCGGCGGCAAGCGCGGCATCAGCCTGGGGCTGGACCCGAGGGATCTGATACGTGTCCTCAAAGCCAAAACCGCACCTCTAGCCGCCGACTGAGAGTTTTGAGCGCTGGGCCTGGCCCTGCGGCTGTGGAACTTTCCTGGTTGCCCGGGCGGAGCGCAAGGCGGCAGGCAGGACGAAGCGCATATGCTCGTCGACCGCCCGGGCTCGGGTCACCTGGGAAAACCCTCGGGAAGCCAGAGTCTCCAGCACCCCCTGGACCAGGTCTTCGGGAACCGAAGCACCCGAAGTGAGCCCGACCGAATCCATGTCCTGCAGCCAAGTCGGGTCCAGTTCGTCGGCATCGTCGACCCGGTGGGCCCTCTGCCCACCTTGACCAGGAAACCGCGTCTCCAGAGCCTGACGGGCCACCTCGACCAGACGCACCGAATTGGAGGAATTGGCCGAGCCCACCACAACCATGCAGTCCGCCTGACCGGCCACCAGCTTGACAGCCTGCTGCCTGTTCTGAGTGGCATAGCAGATGTCGGAACCCGGCGGCTCCTCCATCCAGGGGAAGCGTCGACGCAGGGCTGCAGCCAGGTCGGCGGTCTCATCAAGGCTCAGGGTGGTCTGGGTCAGCATGACCAGCGGGGTGTCGGGCCTAAAATCCAAGGCCTTAATATCAGCCTCATGCTCGACCAGGTGAACCCGGTCCGGGGCCTCCCCCATGACTCCCACAGCCTCGTCGTGCCCACGGTGGCCTATGTAGATGATCGAGTAGCCGTCGCGAACGAAGCGCTGGACCTCCCGGTGGACCTTGCTGACCAGAGGGCATGAGGCATCGACCACGCGCATCCCCCGCCGCCGGGCCTCCTTGACGACCGAGGGGGCGATTCCATGGGCCGAGAAGACCACGGGCACTCCGGCACGAACGGCCTGGTCGGGAATCTGGTCCAGCTCATCCACAAACACGGCCCCCCGCCGTGACAGGTCTTCGACCACATGCCGGTTATGGACTATCTGCCGGCGCACGTATACCGGAGGCAAACCCTGATCCTGGCGGGGGTTGTCTGCATCCAGGATGGTCTGCACAGTCTGGATGGCTCGGTCCACCCCCGCGCAGAATCCGCGCGGATTAGCAAGGATGACCCGCCCATGCCCCTGCAGGGTCGGCTGTCCGCACACGGTGGTCCGAAATCCTGCCACTGCCGCTCCTTATCGATGTCAATCCGGACGGTTCCGGACGCTGCAGGTCCATGGTAGAAAGCCTGGACAGCCCCCGGTAGTCCATACGCCACTCTTTCACCAAGAAGCCAAGACCACTGAGGCGCTAGGATGGTGGCGTACCAAGCATCAACGGCACTATGGAAGTGGGAGCATGCATACGAACGAAATGATGGGCGGGGCCCTGCCCCGGACAGGACAGCAGTACAGCATCCGTCACGGGGACTACGAAGCGGTGGTGACGGAGCTGGGTGCCATACTGCGGGTTCTGAAATACCGGGGAAAGGACCTGCTGGCCTCCTTTGACTCGGATGGAACCGTACCCTGCAGCAACGGGAACGTGCTGGTCCCCTTCCCTAACCGGATTGAGGACGGCACCTACGAATTCCAAGGCCACACCTACACCTTGCCCATTGACGAGCATGACCGGAACACCGCTATTCACGGATACGGCTACCGGGCCTACTGGCACCTGCAGGTTCTGTCCGAGGACTCCGTCAGCCTCTCCTGGCGGGTGCCCGACATGGCCGGATACCCCTTCGACGTGGTGGTCAGCGTCACCTACGCCTTGGACGACCAGGGGCTGACCATGACCACCCGGGCCCTGAACCTAGGCGACGAGGCTGCACCCTGGGCCTTCGGCATCCACCCCTGGCTGGCCAATGGCAAGCGGGGCGTCGGGGACCAGGTCCAGAAGGACAACGCCCCCTGCACCCTGTCCATCCCCTGCCGCACTCACGTGGTGGTCGATCCGGACAGGCTGCTGCCCACCGGCACCGAACCCGTCCAGGGACGAACCGATCTGCGCCAGGGTTCTGTGCTGGGCGAGGATGCGGACTTCGACGATGCCTGGACCGATGTGGAGCGGGACGATGACGGCACCTGCTCGGCTTGGTTCACCCGGCCGGACGGCATCCGCATTCAGCTCTGGGGCGATGAGACCATCACCTCATGGCAGGTATGCACCGGGACCGGCTTCGACGCTGGCATGCGTCCGGCCGGCGTTGCCGTGGAGCCCATGACCGCCTACGCCAACGCTTTTCGGACAGGCCGGAATCTGGTGATTCTTCAGCCTGCCGCCGTCTACACCACCCAGGTGGGATACCGGGCACAAGAGGTCTGAGCTGTCGGGCCGGTCGACAAAGGTCAGCCCGGTGTGCGATAATCGGCAAGGCTTATAGGTTCATCAGTAGCAAAGGAGTCCAATCATGGGCATGCGCGGACGCAAGCGCAGGGATCGCCGCAAGAAGGCCGCCAACCACGGCAAGAGGCCGAACACCTGATCGTCTGCCCCGGCACCAACGGTGCCGGGGTTTTGCATATATACGTAAAAACCATGGCTGCATACACATGACCATGATTTCTGCAATAGCCTGAATGGCCGGCAGAACCGAGTTCTGCCAAGAAGCCGGCTGGATCTACTTGTCTATATTGCGATCCGGTGTCCCCTGCTCCAGTTCATCCATCTGATCGAACATCTGCTTGAGCCGATCCAGCAGACAGTCCGGTGCGCATTCGGGGCGCAGATACCGGCGCAACTCCTCGATGACCATGCGCTCCCGATCGTCGCAGCATGATTCCGGGTCGAAGCTGTCGCTGGGATCCACGCAGGAGGCATCCTGGTAGATGCGCAGGCTGGCGTGGGACACTCTGACGGTGCCGCCGTCATCGTAGGCGTAGTGACTCATCTCCACGCGTCCGTCCATGCTCCTGCCCGCTTCCTGGTATCCGATCTTCGGGGGCCCTCAGTGCCCCTTGCTGCTGATCTCTTTTTTTATACTAGGCCTGGCAGCACCAGCGCCATGTTGTTCCGCTGAGGGCTTGCCCGCAGCCCCACGCCCCTGCTGGTAACCACGCTCCTGGGCATACCGCTCCAGCTCCTGACGCAGCTGCGAGCGCGCCCGGTTCAGCCGGCTCATGACCGTGCCGATCTTGATGCCCTCCTCGTCGGCCACCTGCTGGTAGCTCTTGCCGTCGATGGCAGCGTCGATGAAGACCCGCCGGCGTTCCGGACTGAGCCGGTCCAAGGCGGCCATGATCTCCTCAGGGGCGAAGGTCTCCATGTATTCCTGCTCGGCGGATTTGAGCCCCTCGGACCCATGCTCCGAGGCCGAATAGATGTCCCAGTCGTTGTACTCGCCGGTAGAGTCGTTGGCCCTCTGGGGGCGCCGCTTGGCCTTGTGATACTGGTTGAAGTAGGCGTTACGCTCGATGGTGGTCATCCAGGCTTCGAAGTTGCTGCCGGGCTGGAAGCGGTCAAAGGCCTTGAAGCCGCGCTCGAAAGTGTCCTGGACCAGATCCTGGGCGTCGTCGGGGTTGTTGGTCAGGCGCATGGCCTGTCGGTAAAGCACATCCACCGCAGGCATGGCCAGAGCCTCGAATTGACGTTTTCTGCTTTCGAGCTCGCTGGTATCTGCCACACCCCCTATTGTGCCATCCCCCCTCGCCCGTTGCGGTTCCGACCCGGTCGGTCCTCGGTTACCATAATGACTGAGGAGAAATCACGCTTATGGAAAACACCGAGTACCCAAGCATGGAGCAGGCGCTTCAGTCCGCCCCGCAGCAAGAGGGGTCGACTCGCCTGGGGGACTCCTGGCTTCTGGGGTTCGACACCGAGACCACGGGCACCAGACCGGGCAAGGATGGCATTGTTTCGGCCAGCCTGGTTCTGCGCGACCCAACCAAGGGCTACTCAGGGGATGCAGTAGCCACTTGGATAGTCAATCCGCACCGGCATATCAGCAAGGGGGCCAGTCGGGTCAACGGGTTCACTGATCAGCAGCTGGCCGCCGAGGGCATGGAGCCTGAGCTGGCCACCGAGCAGATGGCGGGATTCATTGCCCGCGCCCAGGACAAACGCATCCCTCTGCTGGCCTACAACGCCCCCTTCGACGTGCAGATGCTGGACGGGGACATCGCCCGCTGGTGCGCGGGTTCGGTCAAGCCCATAAGCGAGGGCGATCTGCTGGTGGTGGACCCTCTGGTCCTGGACAGGGAGATCTCCCATCGGCCGGGCCGCCGCACTCTGGGGCTGACCAGCGAGTACTACGGCGTCATCCCCCAAGGAAACTTCCACAATGCCATGGCGGATACGGTGGCGGCCGTGGACCTGATCAAACCCATGACCGCCCTTTTCCCCCAGGTGGCCCGAATCACCATGGACTCCCTTATGGACTGGCAGCGGCAGGCGCAGGCCAAGTGGCGGGAACGGTTCAACCAGCACCTGATCTCCCAGGGCCGCCGCCCGGTCGCAGACACCTGGCTCTGACCTTTCATCACTGGGGAATGGTTGGCCCAGTCAGTTCCGGTATGGAACCTGAAGCATATGTATATTTTCGGTCAAGGGGTCGCAGGACCCACCTACCGCTGCCTGGCTGAGACTATAGACTTAGACTTGGCCTCGACCGGATTGCAGTCGGGCTCAAAGAACCAATCAGACGAGGAGGAAGACGGCATGGCGCTGACTATGGCTTCGGCCCTGGAACTGCTGCGCAAACGCGATCAGCTGCGCGAGGTGATTCAGGGTGACCGATGGGCCTTGGATCAGCCAGCGGATCACCATTTGCTCAAGCCCTTCACCGACGTCACCTACGACACCCGCCAGGCCGGGCCCGGCAGCCTGCTCTTCTGCAAGGGGCATTTCCTGCCCGAATACATGGATTCCTGCGGCCCCGAAGGCCCGGCAGCCTATGTGGCCCAGCAGGACCTGTCCGCCCACACCAACGCCCCGGGAATCATCGTCAATGACGTGCGCAAGTCCATGAGCCTGCTCTCGGCCGCTTTCTACGGCTACCCTCAGAACCAGTTGACCCTGGTGGGGATCACCGGCACCAAGGGCAAAACCACCACCGCCTACTACCTGCACGCCATGCTGAGCGAACTCTCCGGGGGCAGGGCGGCCCTGTTCTCTTCAGTTGACAACTGCCTGGACGGCCGCCATTATGCAGAATCCCAGCTGACCACGCCCGAGTCGCTGGACCTCTTCCGCATGATGCGCCAGGCGGTGGATGACGGCATGCGCTACCTGGTCATGGAGGTCTCCTCCCAGGCCTACAAGGTGCATCGTGTCTATGGGCTGACCTTCGACCTGGGGGCTTTCCTGAACATCTCTCCCGACCACATCAGCCCCATGGAGCACCCCACGTTCGAGGACTATCTCTACTGCAAGCGCCGCATAGCCTACAACAGCAGGCAGCTGGTCATGGGAGCCGACATCCAGAGAGCCGACCTGATCCGCCAGGATGCGAACACCGCCGGCATTCCAGTGACCACCTTCGGTTTCGGCAGACAAGAGGCCGACTTCGTTGCTCGCAAGGCCCCGGGTAAGGGCAACGACTATCTGATCGGCCCCTCCAGTGGTTCCATGATCCCGATCAGCCTGTCCATAGCCGGTGATTTCAACGCCTTGAACGCCATAGCTGCTTTTGCCATGCTGAACCGGCTGGGGCTGGAACCCGATGCCGATGCCGTCCAGGCCATGGAGAAGGTCCGCATCGCCGGCAGAATGGAATGCTTCCAAGCCGACAACCGGATCGTCTATGTCGATTACGCCCATAACTACGCCTCCATGAAGGCCCTTCTGGACTTTGTGGATGAGCGCTATGGCGAGCGTGACCCTCAGATCACTCTGGTCTGCGGAGCGACAGGCGGCAGGGGGATCGACCGCCGAAAGGGCATCGTCCAGGCAGCCCAGGACCGTGTCGATCGGCTCATCCTGACCTCTGACGACGAAAACGAAGAAAGCTCGGAACACGTGGACCAGGAGATGCTGAGTTTCGTCACCAACGCCAATCTGGAGACCAGCATGGTGCTGGACAGGACCCAGGCCATCGAACAGGGTCTTGGTCAGCCGGGCCTGCCCGGAGATGGTCTGCGGATCATTCTGGTCACCGGCAAGGGCGAGGAACGCTGGTTCAAGAGCAAGGGCCGCCACGTGCCCTACGAGGGTGACGACCACGTGGTGGCACGTCTTCTGGGCACAAAAAGCTACGACCTAGGAGCCACCGGCGCAGCCAAGGTCTGACGATCCCGACAGGTTCCTAAGATGGAAAGCCGAATGCCCCGCGGCAGGGTGGGGCGCACGAGCACATGGTAGGTGGTTTCAGAAACATGAAAGAATTCCAACCGGTCATACTGGGCACCGACATCAACACCTACGGTATGGCGCGAGCCTTCCACGAGGCCTACGGCTTGGTCTCCACCGCATTCGGCCACTACCAGCTCTCCCCCACCAAGTACAGCAGGATCCTGGACCTGCATCTGGTACACGACTTCACCAATCCCGAGGTCTTCGTGTCCACCTTGAACGAGTGGGCCGACGCTTATCACCGGGACCACCCAGGGGCCACCCTGCTCCTGTTGCCCTGCGGGGACACCTACGCCAACCTGTTGGACAAGTTCGGCGATCCCCTGCGCGCACGGTTCGTCTTCAACGCCATCGACAAGGAACTGAACCGGTCCCTCTCGCTCAAATCCTCCTTCTACGAACTCTGCGACCGCTATGACCTGCCCCACCCGAAGACTGTTTCAGTGGATGCCGATGATGTGAAGGCCGGCCGCCACCGCAACCTGCCCTTCGACTACCCGGTGGCCATGAAGCCCGCGGACAGCGACGAGTGGCTGGGCATCGACTTCCCCGGCAGGAAGAAGGCCTTCATCTTCAGCAATCCTGAGGAGCTGGACACCATGATCCGCAGGTCCTACCAGGCCGGGTACACCTCGCGGATGGTCATCCAGGACTTCGTGCCGGGGGGCGATGACAACATGAGGGTGCTTAATGCCTACGTGGACCGCCACCACCGGGTGCGCATGATGTTCCTGGGCCATCCCCTGCTGGAGGATCCCGCGCCTGAGGCCATAGGCAACTACGCGGCCATCATCCCCGACTACAATCAGGACATCTTCGACCGCATCAAGGCCTTCCTTGAGGACATCAAGTACAGCGGGGTGGCCAACTTCGACATGAAGTACGACCCGCGCGACGGCGTCTACAAGCTCTTCGAGATCAATCTGCGCCAAGGCCGCAGCAGCTACGTGGTCACCCTGAACGGATTCAACCTGGCCCGCTACTTTGTGGACGACCTGGTTCTGGACACCCCATTCGACGGACGCACCGTCTTTGGCCGGGGGCATCGCCTCTGGATGGAGATCCCCAAGGATATCTTCCGCAAATACTGCACCGATTCTGAGGACAAGCGACAGGCCATGACCATGATTCGCCGCGGGGATTGGGGCACCACCTTGGAGTACAGCAAAGACCGCAATTTCAAGCGCTGGCTGCTGATTCGACACATGTTTTCCATCTATCGGCGTCGTTACCGGCGCTACTTCCGTGACAAGAGGACACTGGCATGAGGAACTTCTTCGTCGTCCTAGGCGGCATGGGCACGCTGGCCACCGAGAGCTTCGTACGGGTGCTGGACCGGATGACCGGTGCGCACCGGGACCAGGATTTTCTGGACTACGTGGTCTTCAACCACGCCACCGTGCCCGACCGCACCGAGTTCATCCTGGGCCGCAGCAAGGATGATCCCTTCCCCTATCTGGCCGAGGACGTGCGCCAGGCCACAGCCATGGGCGCCTCCTTCATGGTCATGGCCTGCAACACCGCCCATCAGATTCTGCCCCGGCTCCAGGCCCTGACCCCGGTGCCCATTTTGAGCATGCCCCAGGCCACCATCGACTGGGCCGATCGGCACTATCCCGCGAAATCTCATCCTCGCATGGGGTACATGGGCACCGAGGGGTCCCGCCATGCCGCCATCTACCAGGGCCCGGCCGACAGCGCTGGCTACAAGCTGGTGGACCCAGACCAGGCCCTGCAGAACCGGGTGAGCGCGCTTATCTACAACGACGTCAAGGAAGGCCGTCTGGACCGGGACCGCTATCTGGGCGTCCTCGATACCTTCCTGAACGACTACCACTGCGACACGGTTCTGCTGGGCTGCACCGAGCTCTCGGTGCTCAACGAGGCCTACCCCATGCCGCAGCTGCCCATCGTGGACTCCCAGGCAGTTTTGGCGCAGGTCACCCTTTATCGGGCTCGGGCTCTTCACGACCGGAACGATTCGGATCCTTCAGCCGCTGGGAGATGACGGCCGTCACCCCGTCCCCCCGCATGGTGACCCCGTAGAGGGCATCGGCGATGCCCATGGTCCGCTGCTGGTGGGTGATGATGATCAGCTGGGCATGCTCACGCAACTGTTCGAAGGCCTTGAGCAACCTGGTCAGGTTCACGTCATCCAGGGCGGCCTCGACC
Source organism: Bifidobacterium sp. B4079 (assembly GCF_026537385.1). Classification (NCBI taxonomy): domain Bacteria; kingdom Bacillati; phylum Actinomycetota; class Actinomycetes; order Bifidobacteriales; family Bifidobacteriaceae; genus Bifidobacterium; species Bifidobacterium sp. B4079. Next base: position 779,509 of record NZ_JAFNMH010000001.1, read on the forward strand.
TCGTCCATGACATAGAAGGGGCTTGGCCGGGCTGTGAAGATGGCCAGGAGCAGGGCCAAGGCTGTCAGCGACCGCTCCCCGCCCGAGAGCAGAGAGAGCCGACGGACCTTCTTGCCGGCCGGGCTGGCCTCGACCAGAACGCCTGTGGTCAGCAGGTCATCCGGATCCTCCAGCCGCAACCGCCCGCGCCCGCCTGGAAAGAGGGTGGCGAAGATGCGTTCAAAGGCCTTGGCAGTGTCGTCGAAGGCCTCCTTGAAGACCGTGACCATGGTCGAATCCAGATCCTTGACCAGGGCCATCAGATCATCCCGGGAGCCTATCACATCCTGACGCTGCTCGTGCAGGTAGCGGTTACGGGACTCCAAAGCCTCGTATTCCTCGGTGGCCAGCGGGTTGACTTTCCCCAGGGCAGCCAGGTCCCGCTTGGCCTTGGCCAGCCGCTTCTCCTGCTCCCCGCGTTGGTAGGGCACTGTTTTGAAGGCTGGTGAATCACCTTCTTTCTCCGCCGCATCCTGGTCCAGAGGCACCGGATTGCCCTCGTCATCCAGGACGGGAACCAGACGGTCAGGGCCGTATTCGCGGATCAACTCCCCCGGCTCCATGCCCAGATCATCCTGAATGCGCTGACGTAGGCGGCCGTCCTCGCCGGCCAGGCGCTCCCGCTCCAGATCCAGACCGTGCTCATCCTGCCGAAGACTGGCCACCTTGGGTTCCAGAGCGTCCCTGTCGGCCCGCAGATCGGTCAGCTCCTTGTCGTGAGCCGAAGCCTTGGCCTTGAGCTGATCCCGACGGCGGGCCGCGCGCTCCATCCTCCCCTTGATCAGCTGGGCCAGCAGGTCGGCCCTGAGCGCGATCAGCCCCAGGGAGGCCATGCCGGCCTTGCGACGACGGTTCTCCTCTCCTATTCGCTGACGGCGGCGTTCAGCCTGATCGGCCTGATCTTGCAGCAGATCGATCTGCCGCAATAGGGAGGCATGCCGCCGGTCGCTCTCGGTCCAGGACAGCTTGGCCTCCATCTCGGCAGTGCGGGCCTGGTCCAGAGCCGTCTCCAATTCATGCTGTCGGTCTTCCATGCCCTCCGGGTCATCAGAATCAGATTCTTTGTCCTCCTGGGCACGGGCCAGGCCTGCCTTGAGGTCCGCCAGTTTGAGTTCGTGCGTGCGCACCTGTTCGCGCACCTGAGCCAGCCGGTCATCCAGATCCTTGACCCCGGCCTGGGCTCGATCCGACTCCTTGCGAGCTGCCGCCAGCTCCCGGGTTGCCTGCTCAGCCTTGACCCGGGCCTCGGTGCACTTGTTGCGCGCCTCCTGCAGCTTCTGCTCAGCCTGCTCAAGGGCGGCACGGGCCGCTTCCATCTGCGGCTGCAGTGCCTGGGATTCCTCCTGGAGGGCCTCTATCTGTGCCAGGGCCTTATCCCTGCGCGCAGTCAGCGCCAAGTCACTAGTTGCCGGAGCGGATCCGCCTACAGCACCTGCCCGGTCATAGAGGTCGCCCAGGCGGGTCAACGCCTGCTGCCATCCGTCTTCCAAGGCGCGGCGGGCCTGATCAGCGTCATTGACGGCAGCTGTAGAGGCCAGCAGGCTGCGGACGGCAGCCAGCACCCCTTGGGCCCATTCAGGATCGGCAGGATGCTTCCGCAGGGCCACCAGGTCGGCAGCCGACCTCCAGGGGCCGTCTCCGGGCTTCATGTCTGCCCCCTTGAGCGGGCCTGATGCTGAGATCAGCGCTGCGCGTCCAAGACGGTCTCGGCGGGCTCGTTCCAGGGTCTGGTCGACCGTCTGACCATCCTTGGCCACCAAGGCCGAGGCGTAGTCGTGCAAGGCCTGGGCCAGGGGCTCCTCCCAGCCCTCCTCCACTCGGACGAAGTCGGTCAGCACACCCAGCAGGGCCGTATCCCCCGCCTGGGACAGGGCCTCGCCAGCGCCGCGATGGTCCAGTGTGTCCGCCAGGGCATCGGCCTTGGCCTGGGCCGATATGGCATCGGACTGGATTCGTCGCTCGTGCTCCTGAAGGTCGTTGAGCCTGCTGCGGGCCTGGTCCCTGACCTTACCTGCCTGGTCCAAGGCTTGTCTGCCGTCCTGGTCGGGACTTTCCTCCTGGTTATCCAGGTCCCGCACCCTGTTCCTGGCCCGCTCCAGGCCCTCTCTGGCCTGATCCTGCTGACGGGTCAGATCATGCTCGCGCTGTCTGGATAGTTCGAGGGCCGAGTCCTCCTTGGCCACCAGCTGCGCCAGGTCGCCCAGCCGAGCCTGCTGCTTTCTGGCCGCCTGCCGTAGCTCGGTCATGGTCTGCCGGTGAGCGGCCAGCCGCCGCTCCAGATCCGCACGGGCTTGGACACAGCCATCCAGGGCGATCCGGTCGGCTCCAACCTGGCCCTCCGTCTGATCGGCCTGGCCCTTGAGCTCGTCGGCCCTCCGCCTGAGCAACCCGGGGTCCTGCCCCTGATCGGCCACCATACTGGCCTCCAATGAACGGCTGCGCTCCCTGGCCAATGATGCCAAGGAACCGGCTCGCTCACCCAGCTTGGTCAGGTCGTTCCATTGCTGGTTGACTGCCTCCAAGGCCGGACTGGACCGTCGGTCCAGCCCCTCCAGCTGTTCAATGCGGAGCTTGACCCTGGTCAGATCATCCTGCCCGCGAGCCAGCCGTTCCCTGGTCCGGGCCATCTGCGAGCGCAGATCCTCCAGCTTTTTTTGCGAGGTCAAGGCGTCGTCGGCATGGATGCGCGCCTGGGCGTCCCGCAGGCTGACCTGGATCATGTCGGCCCGGCGGGAGACCTTGGCCTGGCGGCCAAGCGGCCCCAGCTGCCGATGAATCTCGCCGATCAGGTCATCCAGACGGGACAGGTTGGCTTCGGTGTTGGCCAGTTTGTGCAGGGCCCGTTCCTTGCGCTTGCGGTGTTTGAGGATGCCGGCCGCCTCCTCGATGAAGGCACGGTGACCTGCCGGATCAGCTCGCAGAATGGCATCCAGCCGCCCCTGGCCGACAATCACATGCATCTGCTGGCCCAGCCCGGTGTCGCTGAGCAGTTCCTGGATGTCCAGCAGGCGGCAGTCGGATCCGTTGATGGCGTATTCGGACCCGCCATTGCGGTAGATGGTTCGGCTGATGGTCACCTCGGTGTAGTCGATGTCCAAGGTCCGATCAGTGTTATCGATGGTTAGGGTGACCTGAGCCCGGCCCAGTGGCGGCCTGGAGGAGGTGCCGGCGAAGATGACATCCTCCATGGATCCGCCGCGGAGGCTCTTGGCCCCCTGCTCGCCCATGACCCAGGCCAGGGCGTCGACGATGTTGGATTTGCCTGATCCGTTGGGGCCCACCACAGCGGTGATGCCCGGCTCGAAGCGCAGGGTGGTGGCCGAGGCGAAGGACTTGAAGCCCTTGAGGGTCAGCTCCTTGAGATACATCAGGCGCGCTCCGCCTTAGGTTTGGCCAGATCGGGATTGGGACGCTCGGCCAGCAGGGTGCGGGCATCGCCGGCGGTGACGAAGCTGCCGCAAATCAGTACACCGCGGCCATAGCCCACCCCGGTCTGATCCTCGCTGTCAACCATGTCGACAGCCGCCTGGATGGCATCAGGCATCCGGTCGCGCCGGACCACCCTGTCGGGGCCGAAGACCCGCACAGCGATTCGTTCCAAATCTTCGGCCGGCATGACTCGGCCCTTCCAGGAGTTCTCGGTGACCACGACGCTGTCCAACACGGGCTCCAGCAGGCCCAGATAGTCCTCCACCTGCTTGTCAGCCATCATGGAAATCACACCCACCAGCTGCTTGAAGTCGTAGTTCTCCTCGATGGCCGAGCGCAGGGACTGGGCCGCGTTCAAGTTGTGCCCACCATCGATGATGATGGTGGGCGAGGTGCGTACCTGCTCGATCCGTCCGGGGATGCGCACCTGGCTCAAGGCCTCGGCCACCAGATCCTGGTCCAGGGCCCCGTTGACGGGGACGACCGTCTCAGCCGCAGCCAGGGCTGCCAGCGCGTTGTGGGCCTGATGCTCACCGAACTTGTCAATGGGCACATCCTTGTAGAGTCCCTGCGGCGTACGCAGCGTGGCCACCTGGCCGCCCACTGCGGGCATACGGGATACCACCTCCAGCTCGTTGCCGTCCCTCAGCAGAGCAGGGGCGCCCTGCTCGCGCACGGCCTGCTCGATAATGGGCATGACGGCCTCCTCATGAGGCTGGGCGCCGACGATGACCGTGGACTTGGGCTTGATGATCCCGGCCTTCTCGCCTGCTATCTGCTCGACCGTATCCCCAAGCCACTGCATATGGTCCATGTCCACCGGCCCGATAATGGCGGCATCGCCATCGAGGACGTTGGTGGCATCCCAGCGGCCGCCCATCCCCACCTCGACGATGGCCACGTCCACAGGGGCGTCGGCGAAGGCCCAGACAGCCATGGCGGTCAGGACCTCGAAGAAGCTCATGGGAGCCCTACCCTGCTGGGCAAAGCGGTCGTCCACCATGGCGATGAAATCCTCGATCTGCTGGTAGAGGTCTACGAAGTCCTCATCTGAGAGCTCCTGGCCGTCGATGGCGATTCGTTCATTGATCCGCTCCAAGTGCGGCGATGTATAGAGCCCGGTGCGCAGACCGTAAGCCCGCACCAGAGCCTCGGCCATCCGCGCCGTGGACCCCTTGCCGTTGGTCCCGGTGACGTGGATGACCCGGAAGCTGTGCTCCGGGTGGCCCAGCAGGTCCAGCATCATCCCCATCCTGTCCAAGTCCAGGTTGGGGCTGTCATGCTCGGCGGGACGCGCCATGATGGCCCGCTCGACATCCCGAATATTCTGACCCTTGCTGTTGGGGTGTTCGAATGACATATTCTGCCTGCGCCTCCTGCTGGCTGTGGATGCTTCCCGCCTATTCTATGCGCGACCGACCCCGATTGAGGGCCGGAACAGCCGACTGTCACATCGGTCGAACGCACTACCATGGAACCAACATAGTCAGAACCGGAATTTCAAGGAGGCTGGACGTGACCGCATCCGCGCAGGAGCATCTACAAGGAGACACCGATCCCAAGAATGTGGACCTGGATGAGCAGAACATGGAAGACCGAGTGAACAACCGCACCCTGCGCCCCAACTCCCCCGCCTTCCAAGAGTTCATGACCACTGGCTGGCAGGCCCAGGAGCCTCAGATAGAGCCGCTGGAATCCAGCAAATACACCGGACGCCGCCTGCGTGAGCTGGGCCGGCGTTTCCCCGGCGAACGACTGGTCATCCCTGCCGGAACCTACAAGACTCGAAACAACGATAACGACTACGCCTTCCGCCCAGACACCACCTTCGCCTACTACACGGGCCTGGGCGAGGACTATGAGCCAGGAGCCATCCTGGTCCTGGACCCAGTGGACCCCGACAGTCCGGAGGCCGCCAAAGGCCTGACCCACACCCCTGAGCTCTTCGTCCATCCCCGGGCCGATCAGTCCACCCGCGACTACTACCGTTCCTCTCAGTACGGGGAGTACTGGGTGGGTCCTCGAGCCGGACTGCGGGAGCTGGCCATCATGACCGGCATCCCCACCAGGGACATCGCCGCTTTCCCTGATGCCATTGCCAAGGATCTGGGGCCGGACCAGGGAGCGGTCAGGCTGCGTGTGATCCGCACCGCCGACCAGGAGGTCCTGAACCAGGTGGAGGCAGCCCGCAAGGCCAATGGCATCGGCGGCCCGGACCGCAATGAGGAAGCCGACGACAAGCTCGAAGAGTTCACCTCCGAGGCCCGCATGATCAAGGACGACTATGAGGTGGGCGAGATGCGCAAGGCCATCGCCGCCACCAAGGATGGGTTCGACCGAATTCTTACCCACTTGCCCCAGGTGGTGGGCCGTCCCCGCTCCGAACGGATGCTGGAGGGCGTCTTCAACGCCAACGCCCGCGAGAAAGGCAATGACGTGGGCTACGGGTCCATCATCGCCTCGGGCAGGCATGCCCCCATCCTGCACTGGATGCGCAACGACGGGACGGTCCAGAAGGGCGACCTGCTCCTGATCGATGCGGGCGTGGAGGTCAACAGCCTCTACACAGCCGACATCACTCGCACTTTCCCCGTAGGCGGCACCTTCAGCCCCCTGCAGAAACGTATATACCAGACCGTGCTCAAGGCCCAGCAGGCCGGCTTTGAAGCCGCCAGGCCCGGAGCCACCTACTCGGACATCCACCATGCTGTCATGCGGGTCCTGGCCCAGACCCTGCACGAGTGGGGCATTCTCAAAGTCAGCGTGGAAGAGTCCCTCTCCCCTCAGGGCCAGCAGCACCGCCGCTGGCACGCCTGCGGCTGTGCCCATCACCTGGGTCTGGACGTGCATGACTGCGCCGAAGCCCGATACGAGTCATATCAGGGCGCCTCCATCACCCCCGGGATGATCTTCACCATCGAACCCGGACTCTACTTCAAGGAGAACGACCTGCTGGTGCCCCCGGAGTTCCGGGGCATCGGGGTGCGTGTGGAGGACGACGTGCTCATGACCGAGCAGGGACCCCAGTGGCTGTCTGCAAGCATCCCCAAGACCGTCGAAGAGGTGGAAGCCTGGATGAAGCAGCGGGCTGCTCTTGCCGGCCCGGACCGGGACTGATGTATGCCCACCCCTGACTTCGTGCTCAAACTGCGCCGGTCCATAGGTCATGACCTGCTCTGGCTGAACGGTGTGACGGCCTTCGTCAGCGATGACCATGGCCGGCTCCTTCTGGGTCGACGCTCTGACACCGGCCAGTGGGCCCTGGTCTACGGAATCAACGAACCGGGCGAAGAGCCAGCTGACACCGTGGTCCGCGAAGTCAAGGAGGAGACCGGGGTGGATGTGATCGTCACCGACCTGGCGGCAGTCACATCCTCCCAAGAGGTGATCACCTATGCCAACGGCGACCGGACCATGTACATGGATCATCTGTTCATCTGTCAGCCTGACCCCAGCGGCAACACCGACCCCTTTGTGGGTGACGAAGAGAGCCTGTCGGTCGGCTGGTTCGACCCCGATCGACTCCCAGCCCCGCTGACCCAGACCACTGTCGAACGCATGGCTCGAGCTCGAACCTATCTGGAACGCCTGCAGGGCGGAGACGCCCGCACCCTCTTCAGGGTTGGCGGCAGGGAGCTGCCCGCAAATTCCGACTAGTCTCAGGCCGGCCATTGCACCCTTGGACAGCTCAGTCCTTGACGCATCAATCCTCGAAGAAATCCAGCGGATCGTCGATGAAGCGGCGCAGGCCTACCAAGGCTGCTCCCTTGAGGGCCGGATAGTCCGCCTGGGTGGGGATGAGCACCCGAATGTCCACGGCATCCCGGCCCAGGGTCAGCTGATTGAGCCGATCCTGCAAACGCTGGGCCAAGTTCCCTCCGAAGTGTGACCAGAATCCCCCTAGGATGACCGTATCCACGTCGACAATATTGATGGCTGAGGCGATGACCGAGATCATGGCATCGAGCCCACGGTCGATGGCATCGACGGCCTTGGCATCGCCCTGCTGCCAGCGCAGGTAGAGTTCCTCCATGGCCTGGGGCGTGACCGCATCAGCTCCCGTGGCGATGTCAGCCGCCTCGACCAGAGCTCTGCGCCCGGCATAGGTCTCCAAGCACCCACGGCGGCCGCAACGGCAGGTGGGGCCGTTCAGATCCACCGAGGCATGCCCCAATTCACCGGCGAACCCATGGTCTCCGGTCTCGACGGCCCCGCGACGCACCACAGCCCCGCCGATGCCGATGTCAGTGGAAATGTAAATAAAGGAGTCGGTGGGCGAAAGCGGCCCCTCATGTCCGCCCGCAGGACGCTGGGCCGCGTAGCCGGGAATCTGGGCAAGGGCTGCCAGACGCGCCTCGTTGCCCACTCTGGGAGCCAGACGACGGACCAGAGGAAAGTCCTGCAGATCCAGACGTTCCCATCCCAGGTTGCGGGCCATGAGCAGGGTGGTGTCGCCGCCGACCAGACCAGGCAGGGCGAGACCCGAACCCACTGTACGGTAGTGCCGACGGGACAGCTTGCGTTCGATGGGCTTGGCCAGCTTCTCTAGGTCAGAGAAGACCCGATCGGGTTCCGCCTCATGCATATCATCTTTGACCCAGGCCGAATCGATCAGGGTGCCATCCAGATCCATGGCCAGACATCCGTAGCCATCAGTGTTGATCTGTAGGCCCAGGCCGGCCCAGTGTCCGTGTGCGATAGACAGCGGGGTGCTTGGTCGGCCATGGCTGCTCTGCGAAGTCTCAGGTTCTTCCTCGTGTACTACCCGATTCCTGAGCAGCAGCCCAGCCAGGAGCGACATGGTGGCCTTGGTCAGCCCCGTGGCCTTGGCCAGATCCGCCCTGCTGAGCGAGGTAGGCGACCGCAGAATGGTGTCAACGATGACCGAGAGGTTGTGGTTCCTCAGATCATCCTGATTGATGGAGCGCAGGGCAGTCACGGAAATCATCCTTCCAAATCCGGGCGGCAAAACCGCCCTACATGTCAGAAACCACCTTTCAGTATCACACATGAACCTGTCAAAATCCGCAAAGTTAACCGGACCCCCCCCGCGGATGAGCACGCAAAAGCCGGGGAGGAATATCAATGGCGAGCTTTAAGCAAGGCCCCGCCCTCTGCAGAAGGCGGGGCGCAAACAGGTCAGCAATTACTTCTTATGGCGTTTGCTGATCAAATCGTATGCTACGGCAATAATCACAACCAGACCCTTGATGATCTTCACAATGGCGGCATCCGCGCCCATGATCGACAGTCCCTGGTTGAGCACACCCATGATCAGTGCGCCTACCATGGCACCGGGGATGGTACCTACGCCACCAGCCACAGCCGCACCACCTATGAAGCAGGCGGCGATGGCGTCCATTTCAAACTCCATACCGGTCTGGGCCGTAGCCGAAGCCAGTCGGGACAGAGTGATGATGGCGGCGATGGCGGCGAGCAGCCCCATGTTGAGGAATATTTTGAAATCGACCTTGTGTGTATCGATGCCCGAAAGCACGGCAGCCTTTCTATTGCCGCCGACCGCATATATATCGCGTCCCAGCACCATTCGATTGAGAACGAACCAGTAAATGCCCACCAGCACAGCGATGATGACCAGCACGATGGGTATGCCGCCCTGAGTCTGGTTTCCGGATGAAGCCAGCAGATAGGTTACAAACCCAATGACTGCGGTGGCCAGCACACACTTGATGATCACCCAGCTCTTTGGCTCAGCCTGCAGACCGACCCGGATTGCATGTGACCGGCGACGAATCTGCATTACGATGACCAAGACTATGACCACTGCCCCAACGACCAAGGTCAGCACATCCAAACCAAACCAGAACCCGAAGATGTTGGGCAGAAAATCCTTGGAGATGGCACGGAACTCACGAGAGCGAAGGGGAATGGACTCACCGGCGATCACAGTTGCAAGACCGCGGAAAACCAGCATTCCACCAAGGGTCGTGACAAAGGCTGGTACGCCAACGTAGGCCACCCAGAAGCCCTGCCAGATACCCACAATGAGCCCGAGCGCCAGCATGAGCGCAATAGCCAGAAACCAGTTCAAACCCCAGTTCTTCATCATGAAAGCGCCCATGCCGCCGATGAAAGCCACCACGGAGCCCACAGACAGATCGATATGCGTACCGATGATCACCATAAGCATGCCGATGGCCAGAATGAGCACATAGGCATTCTGCTGGAAAAGCGCAACGAAATTGTTGGGGAAGAGCAGACGCCCCCCAGTCAGCACTTCGAAGATAACGATGACCACTACCAGAGCCAGATAGATTCCATATTGTCGTGCATTGCCCAGCAAGGTGGCCTTAAGCGTGGCCACCTGTGGAGTCCCGCTGTCATTGGGCGCATCAGCGACCGACTGCTTCATTGTTGTTTTCCCTTCCTTGATGCTCATGCGAACACCGCTTCCTCACTGCAAGGGATCTCAGACGTCATGTACCGCATCAGCTCCTCCTGGTCGGTGGCATGGGCGTCCAGACATGCCGTGATGATCCCTTGACTCATCGTGTAGATTCGGTCACAAATACCCAGGAGCTCAGGCAACTCGGAGGATATGACCAGAATGGCCGAACCGGCATCTGCCAGCCGGTCTATGATCTCGTATATCTCGTATTTGGCACCCACGTCGATGCCGCGGGTCGGCTCGTCCAGCATGAGCACTTTGGGCTCAGTGGATACCCACTTGGAAAGCACCACCTTCTGCTGATTGCCTCCGGACAGGCTGCTCGCCGGCATCTCTATGCTCGGAGTCTTCGTCCTGAAATCCCGCCGATACTGCTCAGCAATCCGTTTTTCACGGTCGAGATCCAAGACACCGTGGTGAGACAGGTGTCCGAGGTTAGCCATCGAGGTGTTCTCTCGTATGGACGCGATCAGGTTCAGGCCATACTCTTTCCTGTCTTCGGTGGCGTAAGCCAGACCCGCGTCAATGGCCGAGCGCACATCGGGCAGGGAAATTCTCTTACCTTCCATGTATATGTCGCCGCTAGCCCCGACACCGTACTGGTGACCGAAGATGCTCATAGCGGTTTCGGTCCTTCCGGCCCCAATCAGCCCAGCCATGCCCACTATTTCGCCTGCGCGCAGGTTGAAGCTGACTTCCTTGGCCACCAAACGGCTGGAATCTTGTGGATGGTGGACTCTCCAATGCTCCACACGGAACATCTCCTTGCCGATCTGCGGTTCGTGCACCGGATAACGATTGGTCATTGGTCTGCCGACCATATCGCGGATCAAGGCATCCATGTCCAGCGGGTGCTTCTTATCAACCCGGCAATCGCTGATGGTTCTCCCGTCCCTGATCACCTGGACGACATCCGCTGACGCCGCAATTTCGTTGAGTTTGTGCGAGATGATGATGGCCGTTATGCCACGTTCCCTGCGAAGCCGGTCGATCAAATCCAGCAGATGGAAAGAATCCTCATCGTTGAGCGCGGCTGTGGGTTCGTCCAAAATAAGCAAATGAACGTTCTTGCTGAGCGCTTTGGCGATCTCCACCAGTTGTTGCTTGCCAACGCCCAGGTTGGAGACCAGGGTATCTGGATCCTCGTCCAAACCGACCAGGGACATGACATCCTTGGCCTTCCGGCGTTGCTGATCATCCTGGATGAAGATTCCCTTGGTGATGGGGTTGCCCAGAAAGATATTCTGAGCAATCGTCATGTAGGGCTCGAGTGCCAGCTCCTGGTGGATGATGACGATTCCCTCGCGCTCCGAATCTCGTATGCTGGAGAACCTGCAGGGTTTGCCCTGGTAGATTATGCTCCCCGAATATGACCCATACGGGTAGACTCCCGACAGAACGTTCATGAGGGTGGATTTACCAGCCCCATTCTCACCGCAGATGGAGAAGATCTGACCCTGTTGGACCTTGATATTGACATGGTCCAATGCCGTGACCGGACCGAAGGACTTCACAATGTCCCGCATTTCCAAAATCATGTTTTGTGATGATGTCATTGGTGCCTTCTGAATTGAAGGGCATCCGCACTCATTGAACTTCGGCGAATGCCCTATAACGTTTCGTCACAGTCCTGCGTCGGCAGCAGAGATGTACCCACTGTCAACCAGTTCCTTCTTGACGTTGTCCTTGTCAACAGAGACCGGCTTCAGCAGAACCGAAGGCACATCCTTATTGTTGTTGTTGAATGTGTCGTTGGTCTTGGGCTTCTGCCCCTTGACCAGTTTCTCGATCAGAGCAGCAGTGGAATCAGCCAGCTCACGGGTGTCCTTATAGACTGTCATTGTCTGTTTTCCGGCAACGATATTGGCCACATTGGCCTTTTCGGCATCCTGGCCGGTAATGATCGGATAGTAGTTCCAGCCGGCTGCGTCTACAGCGTTTACAGTGCCCATGGCAATTGCATCATTGGGGGCGAGAACGGCATCAAGATGTCTTCCGCTGTTGTAATAGGAATTGATACGGTTTTCCATCTCGCTCTGCGCGTTTTGGCGATCCCAATTCTGTATGCCGATGCTCTGCCAATCCTCCATATTCTTGGGAACTCGACCAGACGGGGACACCAATGACCTGTTTTTAAAATAGGGCTCGAGGACCGACCAGGATCCCTGGAAGTAGTATTTGGCGTTGTTGTCGGTAGGCGAGCCCGTCATCAGCTCGATATTGAACGGCCTTTTTGTGCCGCTGTCCAGACCGAGCTTCTTAACAATGTACTGTCCTTGGAGTTTGCCCACCTCAGTGATGTTGAAGGTTGAGTAGTAGTCACAAGCATCGGTGTTCATGATCAGTCGATCGTAGGCAATCACCGTAGCGCCGTTTGATTTGGCTGCCTCCGCGGCCGGCCCTACCGCCGTGCCGTCAATGGAAGCGATGACAACGAAATCAGCTCCCTGATTGGCCATATTCTGAATCTGGGAAGCCTGCAGATCCGTCTTATTGTCAGCAAATTGCAGGAGGACCTTGTAGCCCTTGCTCTCAAGCTGTTTTTTGAGGTTATCGCCGTCGAGACGCCAGCGTTCCAGCTGTTGTTCCGGCATCGAGATCCCGACAGTCACATCCGAGGGGTTTTTGGCTTTTATGCCCCCCCCCCCCCGCAGTCGCGCCTCTGGAGCCTCCGCAGGCGCCTGCGGACGCGAGCATGACAATCCCGGCCAGCGCACAAACCGCTCGTTTCCAATTGTTCATTGTGGTTCCTTTCTTCGTTGAAGGGGTGCCTCCGACTTGTCCCCCTCGGCAAGCCGAATCTCTTCCGGCACACATACTAGCACAAAGTTTATTGATTTGACTATTTGAAGCATTCAAAGAGGCGCAAGCCGCTGATCATCCTGAATTTAGCTTTTCATGAAGACGCATTAGTATGATGAATTAATGATATTGATCAGGCGAGGAGGCTGACATGAATGAGATCCTGGTGGCAGGAGTGGACACATCGACCCAGTCCTGCAAGGTGAGGGTCACCGAGGCTCAGACCGGTCGGCTAGTCCGCTTTGGCAAGGCTCCCCATCCGGCAGGCACATGCGTTGATCCCATGGCCTGGTGGAAGGCCTTTCAGGAGGCTGCGGCCCAGGCGGGAGGTCTGGACGATGTCTCGGCCATCAGCGTGGGCGGCCAGCAGCACGGCATGGTGCTGCTGGACCGCCAGGGGCAGGTAATCAGGGATGCCCTGCTCTGGAACGATACGCGTTCGGCTCCTGATGCCGACGATCTCATCATCCGGCTAGCCAAATCCAAGACCGGCGAGGCTGAAAGCGCTCGGGCGGAAAACAATGGGCCAAACAAGAACCCGGATTCAGACCAGGACCTGGTCATGCGGGGCAAACAAGCCTGGGTGCGGGCTGTGGGTTCCTCCCCCGTAGCCTCGTTGACCATCACCAAAGTAGCCTGGATCAGCCGGGTGGAGCCGGATAATGCAAAGGCTATCTCGGCTATCTGCCTCCCCCACGACTGGCTGAGCTGGGTCATCGCCGGCCACGGCCCTGTTGCCGACCCCGAGACTGAACCCGGGCTGGAGGACCTCTTCACTGATCGCTCTGATGCTTCCGGCACCGGCTACTATGACCCCGCTGCCGACCGCTACCGGCGTGACCTGCTGGCCATGGCCCTACCCGACGGCATGGCCGAGCATGTGATCCTACCTAAGGTTCTTGGCCCCCACCAGGTCGGAGCCAAGGCCGACCCCCGCATCGCCGGCAGGGATGTGCCCGGAGGCTGCATCATCGCGCCAGGCGGCGGAGACAACGCCATGACTGCGCTGGGCCTGGCCATGCAGGTGGGCGACGTATCCATCTCCCTGGGAACCTCGGGGGTCGCTGCTGCGGTCAGCCCAGTCCCCGCCTACGACATGAGCGCCTCGGTAACCGGATTCGCTGATGCCACCGGCCACTGGCTGCCCCTGGCCTGCACCATCAACGCATCACGCATCCTGGATGCAGGCTCAGCCGCCTTGGGAACTGATTATGACGGTCTGGCGGAGCTGGCGAAGAAGTCCTTGCCGGGAGCCGAGGGCATCACCCTGATCCCCTACTTCGACGGCGAACGCACCCCGAACCGCCCTGATGCCCACGCCAGGCTGGAGGGACTGACCCTGGCCAACACAACCCGCACCAACCTAGCTAGAGCATTCGTAGAGGGCCTGCTCTGCTCCCAGCGTGACTGCCTGGAGCTGCTGAAACGGCTGGGCACCACGGTCGCCAGGATCCTTTTGGTCGGCGGCGGTGCCAAGTCCCCAGCGGTCAGAGCCTATGCCCCGGGAATCCTAGGCATGGATGTGCAGCTGCCCCGGCCGGACGAGTACGTGGCCATCGGTGCGGCCCGCCAGGCAGCCTGGACTCTGACAGGAGAAGAGGAACCTCCATCCTGGCCTGTGGACATCGAGACCACACTGACGGGCGCACCCTGCGAGCAGGTTTACCAGCAGTACCTGCATAGGCGGGGATGAAAGGCCCCGCCAGCCTGGGTCACTTGGAACGGACCCGCAGATGCAGTCCGAAGACCAGATCGGTTTCATCCAGGCGGTAGGCGGGATCCAGCTCGGGTCCGCAGCTGTTGGAACCTATGCCGCTTGTGGCATAGTCCAGGCAGAGCACGGTCGAGCCGCATTCCTCCAACTCATGGTCGTGCCCCTTGACAGTCAGCTCCTCCTGCGTGTAAGGAGAGCAGTTGAAACTGATGGGCCCATCCCCCGCCGACTGCAGCAGGGAGCGATCATCCTCCACCAGGACGTAGTCGCAGCCATAATGGGAGCCGTTCTCCTGAGGACGCAGGTAGTGCTCGACCATGCCTGACGCGGTGTCATGGAAAACGCCATAGTGGCTGGCACGGTGCATGTCCCGGTAGCTCTCGTAGGGCCCATAGCCGCAGTAGGTGACCCGCTGCAGGCTCTTGGGCAGGAAGAGTCGCAGGCCGAACCTGGGCAGATAGGGGAACTCGGGATCCCGATGCAGCTCCATCTTCAGATCCAGCCCACCCTGATCGCTCAGGGTCCAGGTGGCGAGAATGCTGCCCATGGACTGAATGAAGGGCGCCACCAGGGACAGCTCGGCTCTGATCGTGGTCAATCCCCTGCCCTGGTCGGTCTGCAGCTGGCAGGATAGGGCTCGGGTACTAGCCCGGTCGTATTCGGCCTTGCGCCATTCCTCCTTGATGGTGGCATCGTTGTCGGTGGGCGCCCGCCAGAGGTTGACCTCAATAGGGGCGGTCAACAGGGAACGGTTGTCGATGCTCATGGATTCCACCATGCCGGTACGGCGGTTGAAGACGTAGCGCCAGTCGGCCCCCTCCACATTGAAACGGGCATCAGTCCGCCTGACCACTGGCCGGTGGGCGCCCCGGGATCCGCTGCCGGGGTCGGCACTGATGAGCCTGGCCACGCCGTTAGGGCGTTCAGGCAACCCCATGTCCGCAGCTTCAAGCTGATCAAAGCCCAGCGGATGCCCTTGGGGAAGCACTGGATCGGCCTTGGCCAGGGTGTACTCCACAAGCAGGGTAAGACGGCCCTTCTCAGGGGGATCCATGGCGGGCAGACCCACGGTGCCCTCGGCATGGGGGGCGATATGCAGGCCGGTCCCCCGATCCAGTTCGGGCATCCCGGAAGTCACCGGCTCTCCATCACACAGGAGGATCCACTTCAGGCTCAGGTATTCGTCCAGGTAGGTGAAGTCCAAATAATTATGCAGGGTGAGTAGCCGGGTCTGGGGATCGTAGCCGACCAGACGGGCCGGTCGGAAGACGTTCTTGAATTCCCTAAGGCCGGTGTGGGGCCGCCGGTCGGGGTAGACCAGGCCGTCCATGCAGAAGTTGGCATCATGGGGGTACTCGCCGTGGTCTCCCCCGTAGGCATAGATCCGACGGCCCCTGCGGTCCCTGCCCTGGTCGATGGCGTGGTCGGCCCACTCCCAGATGCAACCGCCCAGAAGTCCCGGATGAGCCTGGAAGACTCGGAAGTAGTCCTCCAGATCCCCTGGGCCCAGCCCCATGGCATGACAGTATTCGCAGAGGAAGTAAGGCCGACGGCCCCCGTCCCCGTCATCCCCGTGGCTGCTGATGCCGTGAGGACCCTCCGGTGTGAAGTAATCCTCGATTTGCTTGATGCTGGGATACATCCGCGAGGTGATGTCCAGATTGCTGTAGTCCAGGTCCTTACGGGGCGAGCCATGGATGGCCGACTCGTAGTGGGTCAGACGGGAGGGATCCCGAGATTTGGTCCAGGCCAGAGCCGCCTCGATGCCGCAGCCGTATCCGCTTTCGTTGCCCATGGACCAAATCAGGATGGAGGGGTGGTTCTTGTCCCGCTCCAGACTGCGCTGGACCCGGTCGACAATGGCCTTGGTGAAACGCGGCTCGTCGGCTATACGACCATTCCAGTAATCTGGCTCCTTCCAGTCCGGACCGTGGTAGAGGGCCTCGATGCCATGAGCCTCCAGGTCGGCCTCGGCGATCAGATAGAAGCCCAGCTGGTCGTAGAGAGCGTAATACTGGGGACTGTTGGGGTAATGGGAGGTGCGAATGGCGTTGACGTTGTGCGCCTTCATCAGGGTCAGGTCACGCATGATCTGCTGCTGGTCGATGGCGAAGCCGGTACGCGGATCCCCGTCATGCCGGTTGACTCCGTGGATCTTGACAGGCCTGCCGTTGACCTTGACCACCTGGCCGTCCACGCTGATGGTTCGCAGGCCGATGTACTCGGTGATGACCTCGTCGGGATGCTCCCCAGTAGAACTGGATCTGGTCGACAAGGTAAGCCGGTAAAGTTCAGGGTCCTCGGCATTCCAGAGGCGAGGATGGCTAACTTTCAGGACAAATTGCGCAGGCTCCTTGCAACCTGTCAGCTCGGCCCTGGCCACCTCCACCCCATCGGGGTCGGTCAGCAGAGCCTGGACGTCAAGGGCGGCATCGTCCCGGTCCGTTACGCCAGTCGGATCAAGATCCAGGGTCACACTGGCATGACCCATCCCCTCGTCCAGGTCGGTGTGGACGAACCAGTCGCGCAGACGTGCCTTGGGCCGACGCAGGATGTAGACATCGCGGAAGATGCCGCTCATGCGGAACTTGTCCTGGTCCTCCAGATAGCTGCCATCGCACCACTTGAGCACCAGAACGGCCAGCTGGTTGCGGCCCTGCCGCAGGTGGTCGGTCACATCGAACTCGCTGGTGGCGTGCGAGACCTGGCTGTAGCCGATCAGATCCCCATTGACCCAGAGGTAGAAGCAGGAATCCACCCCTTCGAAATTGAGCAGGGCCCGGGGCGCTGTGGGATCGGGCTCGTAGTCGAAGGCGCGCAAGTAGATGCCACAGGGATTGTCGGCAGGCACCCTGGGCGGATCGAAGGGGAAGGGATAACGCAGGTTGGTGTATTGGGGGTTGTCATAGCCCTGGGTCTGCCAGACTCCTGGCACATGGATGGGCTTGTACACCCCTCGGCCTGCATCCCTGGAAGGGCTGTAGTCGGCTTCGAAGAAGACCGGATCCTTGGCCTCGGTGGCGGACTGCACCTCGGCGTCCAGCTGGTCGAGGCTGGCATAATAGCGAAAATTCCAGTCCCCATCCAGGTCCAGGTAGCGGTCGGAGCGCCTGCGCAGGTCACCACGCGTGTCCATGGGGGCGCCGGCTGGCATGCAATAGGCACGATTCGGCTCGGTCCCCACATGCAGCGTGGCTGGATCCTCGTAATAGCGTGGTATGAACATGACGATTCCATCCTCCTTGGTGGCCTTGGCAGCAGACGTTCCACAGGTATGACTGTTTACGCTCACATGCGACCATGATACCGGTGCCATGGCACGCAATTCCCGGCGGTTGTCGCGGGTTTCATCGCATCCGACGCGCCGTGCTCTCGCGAATGACCAGCTTGGGGGTCAGAATTCGGCGGTTGCCCCCCACCTGCTCCCCCCGGAAGATCTTCAGAAGCAGGTTGGCCACCTTGGTGCCATAGAGCCCGGCATCACGATGGACCGACGTGATGGAGGGATAAGTGCTCTGACAGATAAAGCTGTCCTCGAAGCTGACCATGGCTGGCAGACTCGTATAAGCCGAATCAGAAGTCGCAATATTATTGTCAGACCCTGGCGCTGTAGCGGACATCATCCTGTTTTCCAGCATTACGCGCAGACTGGCAGCAGCCATGATCTCGTTCTCATAGATAAAAGCCGTATACGGACTGTCCCCTGACGAGAGACGAAGAGTGAGGGCGGCTGCCCTATCAGGCGTGAAGTCCGTGAACTCCACCTTCGGCTCCCCCAGGTTCTTCCGACGGACAAACTCCCGGAAAGAAGAGACACGGGCCCGGCTGTAGTCGAGGTTTGCATCCCCCGACAAGTAAGCGATCCGGATATGCCCGCGCGAACTCAGATGGTCCATGATCGTCGTCATGGTCCTGGAATCGTCGATGGACAGCGAAGGCAGGTAGTTGTCCGAGTCCGGCCCCCCGGCCAATACAGCCGGCAAATCCAGATTATGCAGGAGCCGGGGCCTGGGATCATCAGAGAGAAGGTCCACCAGCACCACCCCATCGACCCGCTTGCGTCTGGCCCAGTCCCTGTAGGTGTCCAGCTCCTCATCCAGCGTGGCGCAGGGGCGGAAGAGCAGGCCGTAGCCCGACCGGCTCAGGGAGGCATGGATACCGGCCATGAAATGCAGCATGAAGCCTTCGGTCTGGAAGGCATCCATGGACCTGGCCGGAGCGAAGCCCACTGTCATGGTCTTGGAACTGCCCAGGGCCTGGGCGGCATATGCGGGTTTCCAACCCATTCTGGCAGCCGCTTCGCGAACTCTGCGCTTGGTCTGGATGGAGACTCCGGGCTTGTCGTTGATGGCGAATGAGACCGCGGTCTGGGATATCCCTAGTTCGTTGGCTATGTCCTTGAGGTTGACCCTGGCATCGTCCATCTCCCTATGAACGGGCGAGCCCGTTCTGGCTTCTGTTTCTCCGCCATCGGACTCGCCGTCCATGCGCCACCTCATATCAACCATCCTCGTCGACACCCGTGATCCGGCTCGGCCGACTCAGCAAACCAGACTGCCTGCACACGCTTCAGGCGCACACGAATATCGGCCTCCAACCCTAACTTAGACCCTCATCAGCACAAAACATGGCCGACAACCTCGTCTGAGGCCGGAGAGCTTGTTATCGCTCACATTTTAGCCTCGGACAAAAGCTGGAGCCGAATCCGGAAGCCGGGTATGCAGCAGTCAGGACTTTTTCCGCAGGAGGGAGGAGTCGGATACGGCGCTGTAGGAGCTTCCGCCGACAGATTTGACGGCGATGCACTCACTGATGCCCCTGTCATCCAGCCAGCTGTTATCAGCCGCATGCAGGGAGGTGACCAGCGCCGGCCTTGCTCCTTGACGGCTGAGTTCCATCCACTTGTCGAAGATGGACCCGCCAGGCGCGCAAGCAGATCTGAGCAAGGGATCATCGTGTTCGTCCACATCTACGACCAGAGCCGTGGACCTGGGCCGAGAATCCTCCTTGCCGGAGTAGTCCTTCACCGCCTGGGCGAAGGCCTGGCCTATGGGCTTGAGGTGCTTCTCTTGATCGAACAGACCCAGATGATGCTCAAAGAGAGGAAAATCGCCGAATTGCTGATCGACGTCATGCGAGCACCACCAAGTGATGCCGAACATGTCGCTGCAATCGAGAGCATGCTCCACTGAAGACCTGCAAAAGTCAGCAGCCTGCTCTGCACCCATTACATTGAGCGGGGCACCTATCTCCTGCAGCCAAACTTGCCGATGGGGCTGATTGGCAAAGGCCTTCGACAGTTCCACCAGGTACTCGGCATGACGCGTGCTCTCCTCGGCCAGGGGACCGCGCTCCTGGGCGGCTCCGTTGAAAACCCAGGAATGAATACAGGTCATGTCTCCGATGTTGGACGCATATCGAGGGAGAAAGGCGTGACCATCCTGATACCAGGTCGCATCGTTTTCGGAATGCAGGAGCACGCGGCCTTCCTGGGCTGCTCTCTCCTTCAGTGGGGTCAGCAGCTGCAGCAGCCAGTCCTCAGCCTCCTTGAAAGTAGAGGGCATTCGGCGCGGATGGACACGGTCGGTGAACTGGTTGCATTCGTTTCCGAGGGTCAGACCACGGAAATGCGGCAGGTCCGCCAGAGCCTCATAGACCGAAGTGACCAGCTGGGCCTGCGCCTGAACTGCGTCCGAATCCGTGAACATATTGGTTTCATGCCATGAGACCAGCCAGGAGGGCACGAAGTCAAAACTGGACATGTGCCCTTGGATCACATCCGAGTAGACATCCAGTCCTCGCTCATCCGCCATGGCGGCCATATGCCTCAGGTCGTCCAAAGCGACATCGTTGATCCAGGTTCTGTTGGGCTGGAGGATCGTCCACAGCGGGAAGATGCGGATATGGTCCAGCCCAATGGAAGCAATGTCATCGAGGTCTTTGGCGACGGTATCCCAATCCGGATGCAACCAGAAATAGAACCAGTTGTGGGAAGGGGTGTAATTGACTCCAAATTTCATAATGATGCTATTCCTTGATGCCACCCTGTTCCAGACCACGGAAGAAGTAGCGTTGGAAGCAGGCGAAGAAGACCAGGATCGGTATCAGGGAGACCAGGGCCCCCGCTGCTATCAATCTCGGATCCGAAACGAACATGCCCTTAAGCCGGTTCATGCCCAGTGTGAGCGTGTAGTTGGACTCGTCGGAGATGACGATCAGGGGCCAGAGGAAATCATTCCAAGCGCCCACGAAGGCGAAAATGCCGACGACGGTCATGGTGCCTTTGACTTGAGGCACGCAGATCCGGTAGAACCGCTGCCAAAGATTGGCGCCATCCACCTCGGCCGCCTCCTCAAGCTCGTCCGGGATGCCCTTGAAGGCATTGGTCATAAGCAGAATGTTGACGGCGCCCACCATGCCTGGCAGGGCGACAGCCAACAGGGTGTTCTGCAGACCGACGCTTCTGACGATGAGGAACTGGGAGATGACCACACCCTCGACGGGGATGACCATGGTGCCCATGAAAATCGTGAAGAGCAGGTTGCGCCCGCGCCACTTGAGCCGGCCCAGCGCATATCCGGCCATGGTCGAGAAGACGACGTTGCCACCGATAGAAAGGATGGCGACGATTACCGTGTTCAGCATGTACCGGAAGACCGGGACCTGTCTGAAGACGGATATGTAATTATCCCAGGTGGGCGTCTTCGGAATGATATAGGGCGGAACCGCATAGACATTGTCGCCCTTGCCCTTGAAGGAGAGCGAGAGCTCCCAGACGAAAGGCCCCACCAGCAGGATGAAGACCAGTATGAGCACAAGGTACTGAATAACCTTGCCAACAGTGACTTTGGAGTGGCCGTTTTTCATGAGTCCTCCCCCCGCTTCTGGATAATCTGCTGCAAAATCAGCATGGCTCCGACCACAACCAGCACAATCAGCGACAGAGCGCTGGCATAGCCCGTTCTGGCCTGAATGCCCGTGCCCTCTTTCTGGATGAGCATGGACATGGTGATGTCCTCGCCGCCGGGACCAGCCGTGCCGTTGGTGAGCACGTAAATCTCGTTGAACACGCGGAAGGCCGCGATAGTGGACAGCATCATGATCAGCACGATGGTGGATCTCACTCCTGGGATGGTGACATAGAGAAATTGCCTCACCGGTCCTGCCCCATCCAGCGAGGCGGCCTCGTAGAGAGAGGCGTCGATGTTGGCCAGGGCGGTCAGGTAGATGACCATGTAGTATCCCAGGCCCAGCCAGATGGTAACGAACATGGATGTGAACAGTATCAGCCAGCGATCACTGAGGAATGGGATCGGGCTGCGAATGATGTGCAAGGACTCCAGAACCGAGTTGACCAGCCCCTTGGGATCCAGCAGGTTGGTCCAGATCATTCCCACCACCACAGCCGACATGACCACGGGAGTGTAGAAGGAGGTCCTGAAGAACCCCATGATCCTGGAGTTCCCCTTGACCAGGTTGGCCAGTATCAGGGGAAGGATCACCATAAAGGGGACCACGCACACCACATAAAGGGTGGAGTTGAGCAGCGCGATCCAGAAATAGTCGTCATGCACGATCTTTACAAAGTTCTGGATGCCTACGAACTTGCCCGGTCGCAGCAGGGTGGAATCGGTGAAGGCCAGTCGGCAGGTATTCAGCGCAGCGACGATGACGAAGATGAAGACGATGGCGAAGGCCGGGAAGACAAACAAGTAAGGGGCCAAGGTCGTGGTCCAGTGAGTCCCTTTACCGTCTTTGCCCCCGGCCTGGGGTCCGCCGCGACGGCCGAGGGCAGAAGCCTTCGGCCGGATGGCGGAAGAGTCAGCGCGGCTCATAGTTACTGCAGCTTCTCGTTGGCGTACTTAACGGCCTTGTCCAAGGACTCTTTCGCGGTCTGCTTGCCCTGCAGGGCCAGAGCGGCCTGCTGTTGCAGGTAGTCGTGGCCATTGGCATCGGTGAACTCGGCAGGACGGCTTGAATACCCGTTCTTCACGGAGTTCAGAGTGATCTTCAGGGCCTTGCCTTGAACATCGCTGGTATCGATGTTGGCATAGTAAGGATCGTCAAGACCGCCCTTGCTCGAGGGGAAGGTGTTGGACTTCTTGGCGAATGCCAGCTGGTTCTTGGCATTGGTCACATACTGTACGAAGTCCAGAGCGAGCGTTTTGTTCTTGGTCTGGGCATTGACGGCCAGCATCTCATAGGCCAGGCTGGCGGACTTGCCCTGATCGCTGATCTTGGTGCCCACAGCCAGATGCTTGTACAGGTCAGGAGAGTTCTGCTTGAAATCCGCCGCCGAGTAGGCGCTGCCGCCCATGGCCACGATGGAACCCTTCTGGAAGAACTCGCCCTGCTGAGACCACTGTGCGCTCAGAGCCTCCGGCGGGATTCCCTTCTTGTTGTACAGGTCGACGAAGCGCTGCAGATGCTTGACGGCCTCGGGGGAATTGAAGATGTACTTGGTGTGGTCCTTGTTCATGATGGGGATGCCGGCCGATGCATAGTCATCGACGGAGCCGCCCAGCATGGTGGACATGTAGGCCCCGCAGCCGCTATTGACCATGGTGTCCGCCTGGGAGAAGTAGTCGTCCCAGGTCACGGGCAGCTTGCTGGGGTCCAGTCCGCACTTCTGCATGAGATCAGTGTTGTAATAGGTCGGTCCATCGTTGACATACCAGGGGAAGCCGTAGGCTCCCTCCTCGATGTCCTTGCCCTTGAAGGTCACTGCATTCCAGGCATTCTTGTAATAGTTGTTTTCAGCCTTGGGAGCTTCCTTGCTGATGTTCATCAGGGCCCCGGCCTTGGCCAGGCCATACATCAGTGAGGGACCTGCATCGATGATGTCGGGCAGGGAGTTGGCTGCTGCATCAGCGGACAGCTTCTGCTCATAATTGTCCGAGGGCTGATCGATCCATTTGATGGTGGTGCCGGGATGCGACTTCTCGTAGGCAGAAATCAGGTTTTTGAAGTACGGAGTGTACTTGTCGTTTTTCAGGTTCCAGGTCTGGAAGGAAATCTCGCCTGACGGCTTGCCGTCTTTCGACCCGCCTGAACTGCTGTTGCTTCCTCCGCATGCCGCCAAAGAACCCGCCATGGCAGTCGCGCAGATCAATACTGCTACCTTCTTCAGTGCTCTCATCGGAGCTTCCTTTCTTTTTATTACTCACTTCTTTGTGGAGCTTCCGACCGGTCCAAATCAACGAACGAACCAGCCGGACAGACACCCTTGGTCAGGCGATTCAGCGCCTGGAGAGTCTCAAGGTGGTGAACTGGAAGGGAACCAGATCCAGCAAGGCCCCATCAGCTTGCGCACCCTGTTCGGAGCACAGGCCTGGCCGCACGCCCTCGGGCACGGGTCCGTCCTCCAAGGAGTTGGTTTCCTTCACGGTCGCGCCTTGCAGGACAGACCCTGTGTGCAGCCTGGCCTTGGAGGGGGAAGAATCCGGATTGTAGACCCTGACGATCACATCGCCGCTGTCGTCATCAGCCGTCTTGACCCAGTCGATGACGGTAGTGCCCTGAATATCCTCAACGCCAGCCAGTGGTTCAACGCCAGGCAGTCCATGATGGAAGACCGGAGCGTTGAGGGCATAGGCTGCTTGCAGGATGTCAGCCTGAGTGTCCCCAGGGACGATGGACCAGGCAAAGCTGTGCTTGCCCCTGTCGGTATGCGGATCGGGAAAGACCGGAGCGGACAGGAGGGTCAGTCTGACCAGGGTACCCGCCTCCTTGCCGGCCTTCCCGTCATAGTGGATCGGTGTGGTGTCGCCGCCGTATGTCGAGGCGTTGACCACACCGACGGCAAGGTCGTCATCGCTTATCCTGACGAATCGGTGCGTGCAGCTCTCGAACTGGGCCTCTTCAGCAGCGTTGTTCTTCTGAATGGGCCTGTCGATGAAGCCATACTGGCACTCGAATTGCGCATACCTGGCCTGAACTGCGACGGGAATGTCCACCTTGAGCAGCTGCTCATCCTGGCGCCAGTCCACGTCAGCAGTGAAGTTCAGCTGCCTGCCGCCCGGGGTCAGCCCGATCGTGGTCACGATTGTGGTCTCGCCATGCCGACGCGATACCCGAACACCGGAATCCAAGGCCTCCATGGTGACTGGGTCATCGACTGGAGAAGCAGTCAGCAGGGCATCGCGCTCCAGATCCCAGGCATCCCACATGTAGGGCTCGTCCTTGAAGAGCTCGTATCCGCCCACCGAGGAGCCTTGCGGGACCAGGTCCCTGCCGGAGGTCCTGTCAAGAATGGAATGGACTTCGCCGTCTGAAGCGACAACGGCACGGATAAGACCATTGTCGATAACGAATTCATTGCTCTCTTGACTGACCTGGACAGGTCTGATGCTCTCGGAACCCTCCTGAGCATGGACTGGCCCGACTGCCTCCCAAGCCGCCTGACCATTGCCATCCATGGGTACCAGCTTGGCATCGGACACCATAGGAGCCTGCGGCTGCACGGAGGCTATGACGCGGGCTGCCTCATCACCGATCTGTTCCAGACGGGCGATGTCCCTGCGGTAGTCTTCCCTGGCCAGCCTGTGTACCCAAGAGATGGCGGAACCCGGAAGAATGTCATGGAACTGGTTGAGCAGAAGCGTGCGCCAGATTTCGTCCAGCTCCTGACGGGGGTAGGTGTATGAGTCATCGACCAAGCCGGCGTAGGCGCACAGGTATTCGACCGTGCGCAGCATGGCCTCCTCCTGCCGGCAGCCCCGCTTCATATCCTGCTGGGAGGTCAAGGTCTTGCGGTGCAGCTCCAGGTAGAGCTCGCCCTTCCAGACAGGCATCTCGGAACCAGCCTCCTTGCGGATCTCCTCCTCTGACTGGCGGAAGAAGTCTGCAGGAGCCTGATACCGCACCTTGGCCGACCCCTCAACGTCATGCAGACGGTCATAACGCCCCAGCATCTCCCTGGTAGTGCCGCCGCCGCCATCGCCATAGCCGAACAGGACCAGGGCCCTGGTCGAGATGTCCTTGTCCTGGTAATTCTCTTCGGAGTGATTGAGCTCCCGGGCCGTCATGCTGGAGGCATAGGTATCCATGGGAGGGAAATGCGTGAAGATGGCCGTGCCATCGATGCCCTGCCAGTCAAAGGTGTGGTGTGGGAATTTGGTCGTATCATTCCAGGAAATCTTCTGCGAAAGGAAGGAAGTCATTCCTGCACGGCGGGCAATCTGCGGGAACTGGCCCGTATAGCCGAAGCTATCCGGCTCCCAGACCACAGTCGTGTCTACCCCCAGATGCTCGCGGTAGTACCGCTTGCCATAGGTGAACTGGCGGGTCAACGACTCCCCTGAAGGCAGCATGCCGTCAGACTCCACCCACATCCCTCCAACAGGGATGAACCTGCCTTCTTGGATGCGTTGCTTGACGCGAGCGAAGAGATCGGGATGATCCTCCTCCAGCCATGCATACTGCTGGGGCGAGCTCATGGCATAGATGAATTGAGGATCGCGCTCCATTAGTGCAAGCATGTTCGAAACAGTCCGCGCAACCTTGCGCCTGGTCTCCCGCTTGGGCCAGAGCCAGGCGGAGTCAATATGAGAATGACCCACTGCCGCATGATCCAAGGCGCTGGAGGTCGCCGGCACTGCCAGCACACCGGCCAGGGCCTGTCGAGCCGGCCCGAGCGTGGCCAGGTCACGTTCATCGTAGATATTCAGCGAACGCTGCAGGGCCTTGCCCAGACGCCAGTACCGCGGCTGGCTCTGGTCACACTCGCGAATCAGCTGGGCTGCGACCTCAAGATCCATGTAGTAGTTCCATGCCTCATGGTCAAAATGACAGACATCCATCTGCTTGAGGGCATTAGGCTCATCGGCACGACCTGTGGTTCCCTCGCCCAGCTGCGTCTCCACGAATGCTGGGGTGCCAAGCAGAAGCGGATTGCAGGCCGCTTCCAGATAAATGGTAAAGGTTCCATCCGGGTTGATGACCGAAGCCTCGTCACGTGTCGGATTCCCGTCCAGATCAGTGCCGTCGAGCGGAATCCAGCGGTTGCGGGGGTTGACGGCCTTGATAATCGACCCATCACTCCTATAGGCCAGGGCTTCAAAATGGCCGCCGGGCGCATCCGGATGCCAGCCCAGATCGACCACCAGCTCGATCGGGGCCCTGGCCGCCCAGTCGGCATCGACATGACCGGTCACCTCCATCCATGTGGTCCCCCAGGTCGTGCCCCAGGTATCCCCCAGGGAGAGAGTCCGAAAGTCTACACTCTTGCTTTGCACTTTCTCAAAGAACTCCGATGACGTTATCGGTTCCCCGGAAATGACGAAAGAACGAACTTGAACCTGGCCCATAGGCCGCTCAATCTTCGGTAGCACGCGTTGACGCATGACACGATCGCACTTGTCAAGCACGCGTTCTATCTTCAGCTGCATCCTCACAACCTCCTCGCAGGTCCGCTTCGCATCTCTACTAAAGCGGTTTAGTTCGATTGTACCCTATCCAGTGCCCAAAGATCTGGCCCCCAATAAATAGCGTGTTTCTGTTCACCAGTTCGAAAAGTCGGCACAAGCCCGCATTCCATTAGGATGAATTCCTGACGAAGGGCGGTATCACAACGTTTTGGGACCAGCACATGCTTTGAGCAAACCCACTGGCCCATGAAGACTTGCAACCTCCGAGGACACTTTCAGCCTTATTTCGCGGCTTCTGGAAATGGGCTCTTGTTCACTGTTCGCGAATTAGCAGCAATAAAAGAGGGTCCAGGTGTCGGAAGGCAGAAGGACCCTCGATCTTCAGATGACCGTCACTGCTTGTTCATGGCCGCTGAAAGGGCCTTGGTCCATTCGAAGGTCGTAGGTTGAAGCTTGTCGTCGCCTCGACGCACTCCATCTCTATCGACGGCATACTCAAAAACGCCGCCTTTTTGTGTGCCATCGGCCCCGTCATCAGGCTCCCAAAGAGCGTACTGCATGGCCCTGCTGGTTGACATCGGCTCTTCGGTGTCATACCACCATCCGCCCCGCTCTTCATAGAAGGAGAAACCCGGAATGTACTGCCTGCTCTTGATCGTGCCCTTGTAGGTCTCCCAGTCCCGCTGGAGGGCTCCGACCGAACGCCCGTAGGCATCGGCGAATACGTAAGAGACCACGTCGGACACTCCCCTATAGAGGCTGTTGGTCCCAGGCTTGTTGGTGTTATAAGCAAAGATGGAACTCGGCTCAGGTGACTTGGGCCCGTAGTAGCTCGACATGGCCCTGAGAACCCCCTTGGCTCGTTGAACGTCGGTGGGAGTCATGCTCGCCTCTGCGTTGACAACAAAGCCGTCAAGTCCAGGGAAGTAAAGATAGGACCTCTTGAGCTCCCTGGCGCGTTTGGCGTACCCCTTTGCATTGCTTTCCATGGGCGAAAGAGACTGATGGTCATGAGGGTCGTTGAAATCATCCTTATAGAAGAGGCTGATATCCAGACTCCTGATCACTTTTGTGCCCTGCTTGTGCAGTGACTCAATCTGCCCAGGAAGAGTGTCCCAGAAGGCCTGAGTGGTCTCCGGGTTGGGAAAGGCGATAGCTATGTCCACCTGCTTGGGCAGATCCGACATCGAGTTGAAGTTGACAGTCGGATCCGAATGCGTATCTCTCCAGGCCCTGAAATAGGTAACAGTCATCTCATGGGTCTTCCCTTGAGCATCAGATTCGGCCCAGGCGGCAGTGGCTCCTATTGCGGACGTTCCTGCCAAGGCCAGAATGGCCATTGATGCCGTTATCATTCTCCGGATTTTCATGGTTGATCTCTTTTCAAACTTGTTTTTCTTTAACTGAAGCAAATAAAACGTCGATTCCCTCCTCTCCGCGGCATCGACGCTTCTTCTATTCCTTGACTGCACCGGCAAGCAGGGTTTGGTTGCCAATGTATCTATTCGTAACTTCGTAAATAATCAGAATGGGTATTGAATACAGCAGCGAGAAAGCTGCCAGCTGGCCGTAGGCAACCGTACCATGCTGCCCGAAGAAGGTGTAAATGCTGACGGCTGCCGGTTCTTTATCCGGAGACATCAGAAGCATGAAGGGAACGAAGAAGTTCCCCCAGTTCCCAGCGAATTCCGATATAAAGATGACCAGAAGCGATGGAACCATCAGAGGCACGACCACATGGAACAGGGCCTGCATCCTCGTGGCTCCATCCACCCAAGCGGCTTCCTCCAAGGTAACCGGCACTGAATCCATGAAATTCTTCATCATGAAGATGCCCTGCGGCAATCCGCAGGCAGTCATGAAAAGGACAGTCCCGGTCAGTGAATCGATCAAGTGAAGCTGGACGAATATCCCGTAAACAGGGACCATCATGGCTGTAATTGGCAAACAACTGGCGAAGAGGATGGCGTTAACGGTCCGGTTGGTGGTCTTTGAACGGAATCTGGAGAGAGGATAGGCTGCCAGGACCGAAAAAGTCACCACTAGGACCGATGTGCCAATGCTGATGATCAGCGAGTTGACGATAGGCAACCCGAAGGTCTGCATGTTGAATACCTTCGCAAAGTTCTGGAGGGAAAAACCCAAGTTGAAGGAAGACAGGGTTGCATGCGCGTTGAAGGAGGCGACCAGCAGCCAGAGCATGGGCGCAGCAAAAAGAAAGCCTATCAAGGCTGTCAGTATCGCAGCGACCAGCTTCATCCAGTCGTACCTGTGCGGCGCGTTCATCCGTGGATCAAGAGTAGCTTCAGTCTTCATCATTTGTCCTTAGCAGCTTGATATAGAGCACCGAGAAGAGGGCACCCACGACGACCAATATCACCGAGATGGCTGTTCCATATCCCAACTTCGAGAAGTTGAAAGCCTCCAAGTAGGCAAGAACGGGAAGGGTGCTCGAATTCGTGCCAGGCCCCCCGCCAGTCAAGACAATGATGATGCTGAAGACGGAGAGTGTCTGCAGGGTGATCAACATCAAATTGGTAAGAATCGAGTGCCTCATAATAGGCAGCTTGATTCTGAAGAAAGACTGCCAGGCGTTCGCGCCGTCTATCTCGGCAGCTTCGATTACATCCTTGGAGATGTCGTTCAGAGCGGCTTGATAGATGAGCATTGAAAAGGCAGTGCCGCGCCAGACGTTCACAATGATGACGATGGTCATTGGATGGTAGTAGAGGAGAGCCGACCAATCGGCACCCACCGCCTTGCCCAGAGCGTCAAGAGTGCCTCCGCCAGCAAAGAGCGCGTAGGCGCAGTAGCATCCGACAATGTCCGGAATGACCCAGGCCAGAACCACTATTGAGTCCACGACCTTTGTCAGTCTTCTGGGCGCTTTTTGACTGAGCAGAGCCAATACCATGCCCAGTATGTTCTGCCCAATTAGCGCCGAGGCCAGGATCAAAAGAATGGTCAGCCAGAGGGACTTGGGAAAAACAGGATCCGTGAAGAGCGCCACATAGTTCTTCAGACCGACAAAGTGTGGGTTGACAGCCGTTGAACCAACCATTGAATAGTCGGTCAGCGAGGCATACAAGGACCATATGATTGGGCCAAGCAGGAAAAGCACCATCATCGCCGCTGCTGGTAAAATTGGGGTGTAGTGCTCAGCGTTTATCAATTTCTTTCTTGTGCTGCTATTCATTTTCTTCTCTCAGTCACGAAAGAAAACCAGCGAATGGAATTCGGTTACTTCGCGGCTTCTGTATGATCGGCACCTACAGTTTTGGCTATCGCTGAATCGTATTCAGCTGCTGCATCCTTGACTGACTTCTGGCCGGTCAATACGCTTTCCGTGGCTATGGCGACCTGGTCGGAAACCTCTTTGTACTGGGAATTTGCAGGCCTGTACTGACTGTACTTGGCCAAATCCGTGAAGAACTTGATAGTGGGATTGGATCCCAGGTATTTCTTGTCTTGCTCTACATCCTTGCGCACTGCGATTGATCCGGAGATTGTGTCGTACGCTGCAGCGTGCTTCTCGTTTTGGAAAACTTTGAGCGCTTTGAAAGCAAGATCAGGATTCTGCGTATGGCTGGACAGCGCCAGGCCCCAGCCGCCAGACATTGAAATCAGGCCAGGCTTCTGCCCGTTCTGAGTTGGGAAACCACACCAGCCGATATGCTTCTGCCAGTCAGTCCATTCGCTGTCGCCGCCTGGCATCCACGATGAAGCCAGCCAGTTGCCCTCGATTGACATGCCAAGTTTCGACTGAGGCATCCACTGTTGCCCGACCTTGTCACCAAGCTGAGGATCCAGAGCCTGCTGGGGCGAGGGTGCCAGACCCTTGCTGTAAATATCCTTGATGAACTGGAGGGAGTCTTTGAATTGCTTGGAACCAGTGACCCACTTTTGAGTCTTGGTGTTGTACAGTGTGCCACCCTTGGTGCCGTAAAGAAGCATATCGAAGCCTTGCATGACGGAGACCTCTCCCAGAGGACGGCCGGCATAGAGGTTCATCGGTATTACATCAGGCTGCGTTTTCTTGATCTTTGTCGCTGCATCGATCACATCATCCCAGGACTTAGGCTGCCAGTTGTCGCTCAGGCCGGCCTTCTTGAGAATGTCTTTGTTATACCAGATGCCCCTGGTGTCAGTGCCCAGAGGAACTGCATAGATTTTTCCATCATCGGCTTTGCCGGCGTTCT
This sequence comes from Bifidobacterium sp. B4079, assembly GCF_026537385.1. Taxonomy (NCBI): domain Bacteria; kingdom Bacillati; phylum Actinomycetota; class Actinomycetes; order Bifidobacteriales; family Bifidobacteriaceae; genus Bifidobacterium; species Bifidobacterium sp. B4079. The sequence continues at coordinate 810,469 of NZ_JAFNMH010000001.1, forward strand.
TCGAACTGTCAAAATACTGCGACCAATCCTTCCACCCTTTCAGTTGGTCATCAATGGGCTTAAGGTAACCAGCCGCTACATAGGGACGGATCATTTCCGTGTCAAGGATCATGAGGTCTGGAGCGGTTTTTTCGGATTTGCTCATCAAGGCCAGCTTGCTGCCATAGTCATCCCCGTTCGATTTGATAGGCTCCAGCTTCAAAGTGGCGCCTTTGTTCTCAGACTCAAACTGGGCTTTGACGTCTTTCATCCACTTGCTTATAGCACTGGTGTCTCCGGTGGCCTGGTAGGCAAACTTGACTGTTTTCTTATCCGATTCGGAAGAGCCACACGACGATAAAATCCCGACGCTGGTAGCCGCGGCCAGCAACATGACTGATATTTTTCCCAGCTTATTCATGAGAGACTCCTTTGTTCTCCAATTTTTCTTTTACATAGTGCATGATTTCATAATCGGTTCGCCTCAACCGATCGTCACCTTGAGCAACCCCATCGCGATCTATTGCGTAGGCGAAAAGTCCTCCTGTGCGGTTCGAACCAGTCGGATGCCAGGATAGGAGGTCTTTGACCCTGCTTCCTTCAATCGGATACGTGACATCACCCCATCGAGGGCCTCCTTCTTCATAGAATGAAAAACCAGTGACGAATTTTGAAGCAGGTACAAAGTCGCGGACCTGCTCGAAAAGACCCTGAATACGACGAACATCCATGCCATAGGTGTCAGCGAAATAATAGGAGCAATCTTGATAGACCTGAGCAATCAGACTGGTCTGAGGCAGAAGAATATCCTGATCGAAAATCATGAGGCGCGAGGATGCCGAACTCGGTCCCCACTTTCTCGCCAAAGCGTGAAACACCGCGGCTGCGACAGCCATTTGATCGGACTCAGGTTCATGATCAACATCGATCACCAGGCCGTCGTAGTCAAAGGGCTTTAGGTAGTTGGCAATTATCTCGTCGGCACGGCGTTCTGGTCCGCTCCTTTCTTCGCTAAGCCGAGTGAAAGCGTGGACTTTGCCGCAATCCTCATAGGCGTCCCGATAAAGGCAGTCCAAAAACAAGGTTCGAACCACCTTTGTGCCCTGCGCGTGGAGTTTTTCAATGTAGAACGGCAGAGCAACCCAGAAATCATCATCGACTTCTCCATTGGTGATGATGGACACAAGATCCAGGTCTGCGGGCACATCGCCAAGCGAAACTGAGTCCCCTTTCCGCCTTCCACAGTTATCGCGCCAGGCGCGGTAATAACCGGCCAAAATAGGTCCCGGTTCATCACTTTCGCGATTACTTTCCGGCCTGCCCTCTGCCTCATTCGACATCGACAACCTCCATGTTGTTCGCAGTAGTTCTTCGATGATCTACTAAAGCGATTTAGTTCCATTATAGCCCCTTACCACACAAGAGCCACGAAAATCCTCGGAAACACAGAAAAGTCGCTTAGAGGAACAGAGATGCCAATACTCCAGGAATGGCTATTCCTCAGGCCTCAGGCATTGCTCAGATCAGAAAATCCCCGCTTAATTTTTTCGCAGACATATGCGAGTGTCTCCTCACCATGACACACAACAATCCCGGATAGCCGAAAGCGCATAAGAAAACCCTGCACGACGGGCGAATTCCGTCGTACAGGGTTGAGTGATGCTTGGCTAAGGCTCAAGCCTGAGCCAGAGCCTCCACAATGTAGTTGTTGATGGTGGCCTTGACCACTTCAAGATGGTCGGACTTGTCGGCGGCGATCAGTTCGGCCTGCGGCTTGTCAAGGCTGTACTCCTCCAGGGAGGCCAGCGTGGCCGTGCCGTCCTCAACCGTGGCGCCGATGCCGGAATCGAAGGAGGAGTAGCGCTCCTGCTGCAGCTGCTCGATGTAACCGTCCTCATGCATCTTTGCCGCGACCAGCAGACCGGCGGCATAGGTGTCCATGCCCACGATGTGGGTCCTGAAGAGGTCCTCGGGCAGGAAGGAGGAACGGCGCGGCTTGGCGTCGAAGTTCAGGCCTCCGTGGGGCCCGATGCTCCCGTTGGCCAGCACCTCCCACATGACGGCGGTGGCATCGTAGAGGTCCGAGGGGAACTCGTCCATGTCCCAGCCGATCAGCTTGTCGCCCTGGTTGGCATCCAGGGATCCCAGGAATCCGGCCTCGCGGGCCACGCGGACCTCATGCTGATAGGTATGCATGGCCAGGTTGGCGTGGTTGCCTTCAATGTTGAGCTTGAAGTTGTCCTGAAGGTCGTAGGTGCGCAGGAAGTTGATGGTGGTGGCTGCATCGTAGTCATACTGGTGGAGTGTGGGCTCCTTGGGCTTGGGTTCGATCAGGAACTGTGCATCGAAGCCGATCTCCTTGGCGTAGTCCACGCACATGTGGAAGAGTTTGGCCATGTGGTCCTGCTCACGCTTCATTTCGGTGTTCCAGAGGGATTCATACCCTTCACGGCCACCCCAGAAAACGTAGTTCTCGGCGCCCAGACGCTTGCCGATCTCCAGGCTGTGCTTGAGCTGACCCGCCGAGTATGCGTAGATGTCAGCGAAGGGCGATGTGCCGGCACCGGCCTCGAAACGGGGATTGGTGAAGAGCGACGAGGTGTTCCAGAGCAGCTTGACGCCCGTGTCCTTCATGGCGGCCTCGATGCGGTCGATCACCTTGTCCAGGTTGGCGTCGGTTTCTCGCAGAGTGTCGCCTTCGGGAGCCAGGTCACGGTCGTGGAAGCAGAAGAATTCGACCCCCAGCTTGGTGAAAAGCTCAAAGGCGTAGTCCACCTTGGCCAGCGCCTGATCCATAGGATCGGTGTAGCGGTAGTAGGGCCTCTGCGCGGTGGGATCGCCGAAGGGATCCACCAGGCCCTGGTTGAAGGTGTGCCACCAGGCCACGGCGAAGCGCAGCCAGTCCTTCATGGGCTTGCCGGCCACCACCTTGTTCTTGTCGTAGTAGCGGAAGCCTAGGCCTTCCTTGATGCCCTGGCGACCCACGTATTCGATCTTGTCAACGTCCCACAGACCCATCCGAAATGCTCCTTTGCGTATTGCATTTGCCTTTGACAGCGTTCACAGGGGAGGAAGCCAGTCCCTGCCGCCTGAGCATCAAGCATAGAGTGATGGATCGATTTTGTCAATTCGTTGAATTATATAGAGGCGTTATCGCCACCCTCAGTCTCACTCAGTTGATTTCAAGAAGCTCTTTCACTGTATAGGGCCCAGTGCCCGACTAGCACCCAACAACGAAAGCCGAACTCCTTTTGGCATGATGGCTTGTCCTGTCGGCTTCAAGCGTTGGCATAAGCAATCATCCGAGGCAATGACAGTCAAGCGGGGCTGGGTAATTCGCCTGGCTCGGCATTTATGCAATCCTGAGACTCCATGCCAGGAAAGCTTAAAATGCCGCAGAGCGGTGCGGTACTCGTTGATGGTAATCTCGTCTTCTTGCCGCCTTTCGATATGATTCCGCAACCGATCCGATCAGTGGTTCGTCCCCCGTCGCAGAATATCGGCAAAGCCCCAGACTACATGGGCGATCCGCCCCAGCTCCGATTCACGGCTTACCTGACGCCAGAGCGTGGCGTAAGACTCGAACCAGATCTCCAAAGCATCCGCCAGGTCCCGGTCGGCTCTGGCATCCGGAGCTCCAGGCAGAACATCATGGCGGACAGCCAGACTGCGACCCAGTGCGTTGAAGAGGCGTTGGCCATGGACAGCCATCAGCTGGGCCTGCAAGGTCCTGCCCGCGTCGGCCCCGCATCCGGCGGCGGCGCTGCCCATGCGCGCAGCCGCGTCGACCAGCCGATCGTCAAGCTGATCCACCTGCCCGAGACGACTGCGCAAAGCCATGAGCAGACCCCGGCGAGCTTCGTCGGCATCGGCGGACGAATCAAGTCCGGGCAAGACGGGCAATGCACCGGCAAGGAAGTGGGCCACATCCTGGTTCAATCCGCCATGGCCGTCATCCAGCTCCCAGTAACGAACCATGTCCTCCCAACCGAAGACCTCACTGGAGCCTGCCTGGATCAGTGCCGGCAGATAGTCCCCTGTCGCATCCCCATAGATCAGCAAGCCCAGATCCCTGTCCACCCGGACTCTATCATCGTCGTTCGGGTTCCAGAAGCACTGGGCGGCGTAGGCCATGCCAGGCAGGCTCATGCGCGGATCGTTGATGTGCCCGTAATCGCCCCAGTCGGTAACCATGGCCCCAACGGCACCGTACTGGATCCCGTATCGGCTCAGACGGCTGATGTTGTTCCATGCATCGTCGATTCCCGGCAGGAGAAGATTCCAGGCGTGAACGGCCGAGCAGACTACCTGCCGGGCCCCTGTAGAGGCCACAAGGGCAACCTTTTCCGGCCCTACCTGCGGGTCGTAGAGCCAATTGAGCAACGTGCAGTCCTTGGGCAGCCTGTCCAAGACTCTGGGCATGGACACAGCGACATCGCCCCAGAACATGGGATGGCGGCCCCGTGCATGCAGGTGATCGCACAGGCTGATCAGATAATCGGCGTACATATCAGCAGGATCCTTGCTGGAACCATCCTGCCGCGAACGCCCCTTGCCCAGATCGAAGGTCTCGTCACCGCCGATATTGAAATTACGTGTGCGCATAAGCGGCGCGTAGGCGTCAATCAGTCCGGTCGAGAATGCCAGGGCCTGCGGGTGGTTGACATTGATGGTGTGGTGCTCCTGGCGCTCTATGAAAGAGTAGGGCCGGTCCGCCTGCTCAGGAAACTCGCCTAGATCCCTGAATCCGCGAGTGCGGAGGTTAGCGTAATGGTGGCCGAAGGTGGAGATCGAAGGCACCAACTCGATGCCCAGACGGGCGCAGTAACCGTCGAAATCGGTGATCTGCCCGGGCTCCAGGGGGCTTGTGCCCCTCCAGGCCTCGCTCATGCCCGGGAAAGCCATGGTGTGCTCGATGTAGAGCTGCAGCTGATTGAACTTATACAAGGCCAATATATCCGCCCAGTGCCGCAGCCAGTCCATGGTGGGCACCCGACCGCGGGTCACATCCAGGCTGTAGATGCGCGTTGGATAGGCGGGCCGGTCCTGGATGTGCAGGGCCGGAAGCACAGGACCGCATTGCATGATGATCTGCCGGAGGGTCTGCACCCCCCAGCGCAGCCCCTGACAGTCACCGCCGCGGATATTCACAATTGGACGGCGCTCCCCAGGATCGGCGATGCGCAGAAGATACTCCTGGGGGCCAAGCCTCTGGTCCAGATCCAGACTGATCGCCCCAGTCCAAGCCTGTCCCCGCGAATGGTCCCAGACCATTCCTGCAGCCCGCCTGATGGTATCTGTCAATTGGTCGCTCAGGACGGAACCCAGCTCCTGGTCAACTGCTGAACCGCATACAATTCTGCCCGCCACCGGCAACAGCAACTGGCCCCGGCCCCTTTGCACATGGAGCGGCTGGGGAATCAGGGCCAACGGACGCTCTCGCGAAGGATCGGCAACGGTGTCGATGCCATTATCAAGACTCATGCTCCATGCCTTTCCCGAAATAGGCTGATGCCGCCGACGACTGCATCACCGGCATGCCCCGGCTATGGCCATCATGGCCACCTCCTCAATCTACCCATACGCCGGGGACAGGGAATGATGCCGGCACCCAGGGCGAGCGGCCATCGGTAGCACACAATGACAGCAGCAAAAGCAAGAATCTGCAATCCATCGCATTGGTGCAGAGACAGAGGCTGGCCAACTTCCTGGTTGATGACGACACAGCCAACCATGCAGTTGCCCCTGTCTGGATAGCGTGAACTGTTCGGAACAGTTTGCACAGGGATAATAAACAGTGTTAATATATAAACGTCGTTCATAAAGTGCGCGAAGATCGCGTGACCGTACTGCTCAAGGAGGAGGTTGACATGCGCGGCAGCCCATACGCCAGCACGCCACAGGCCCTCTCCGAGCTCAACCAGTCACGCATAGTCCAATATCTGCACCAGCACGGTACCAGTTCGCGAGCCCAGATGGCCCGAGACCTCAATCTGACGCCGGCAGCCGTGGGCAAGCTGGCAGGCCGTCTGATTGACCTGGGCCTGATCAGCGAGACCGGCAGCATGGACTCAGAGGGCGGCCGTCGATCCATCGGCCTGACCCTGAACGCCGACCGCTATCAGGTCATCGGAGTCAAGTTCGCCCGCAGCCTGGTCACGATCGGACTGTTCGACATCAGCGGCCGTCTGCTGGACTCGGAGGATCTGCCTCCCGTCGACCCCGATGACATCCCCGGCGCCGTAGCCGAGGTCAGAACCCGGGTGGGAAGACGACTGGAGACCAACCCCGCCATCGTCGCCGTAGGCATGGCCATACCGGGCCCCTATCTGCGCGAGACCGGCCGCATCGCCTTGGTCACCAGCATGCCTGGCTGGCGTTGCGTGGACTTTATCCACGAATTCGGCCAAGCCTTCCGTGTACCCACCTTCATCGAGCAGGACGCCCGCGCCGGCGCACTGGCTCAGAGCCTGTTCGACCCACGGGTGAGCGCATCCAGCATGGCCTACTTTCTGGTGGGCGAAGGCGTTGGGCTTGGAGTCATCGACAGGGGCGCCCTGGTGGACGGAAGCCAGGGAGCGGCCACCGAGATCGGCCACGTCAGCATCGATCTGAACGGACTGCCCTGCGAGTGCGGCAATCGCGGCTGCCTGGAATGCTACTGCTCGGCGGTAGCCATCCACCGCCGCATGTGCCAGCCGGATATGCGGGATCACTTCCCTGGGGTCGAGGCCATGACCCACGCCAAGGCCTGCGCTGGCCTGTTCGACAAAGCCCGCACGGGCCAGCAGGCCGCCCAGACCCTGGTGGATCAGATAGCCGGCTATGTTGGGTATGGCTGCGTAACCATCGTCAACGCCTACAACCCCGCCCAGATCGTCATTGGAGACATGGTGGCCGGAGCCGGTACACGCCTGTTGGAACGTGTCCGATCCATAGTGTCCCAGCGCTCCCTGCCTGGCCTGCGAGAGCACACGCAGATCCTGCTCTCCCGCCTTCCAGCCGATGCTACGCTGACCGGCGCTGCGGCTGTAGCTGCCAGCCAATTTTTGGAGCACCCGGCCAGTATGGGCCGTACAGCTGTGAAATCAACAAGCACAAGGCGGGCGCATCACCCGTCACCAGGAAGGGAACACCATGACCAGTAAACCCGTGGTCCTCAGCATCGGCGAAATCCTTTGGGACGTCCTGCCAACAGGCAAGCGGGCCGGTGGCGCACCGGTCAACTTCAGCTATCACGCCGCAAAGAACGGGGCGGAAGGTTACGCCATCAGCGCCGTGGGACGCGACGACCTGGGCCGGGAGCTCGAGGATGCGGTCCAGAAGGCCGGCGTCGATGCCGTCTTGCAACACAACGACCATCCCACCAGCACTGTTGAGGTCCAGCTGACTGAGGGCATCCCCCAGTACGTCTTCAAGCCCGATGTGGCCTGGGACCATCTGGAATACACGGATGACCTGGCCGGTCTGGCCAGCAAGGCCGACGCCGTCTGCTACGGCACGCTGAGCATGCGCAGCAGACAGTCTCGCGAAACCTGTTTGCAGGTGCTGCGCCACACCAAGAGCCATGCCATGCGCTTCTTCGACATCAACCTGCGCGGCACCTTCTACAGCAAGGATCTGATTCAGGAGCTGCTGGACATGGCCACTGTCTTCAAACTCAACGACGAAGAACTGGTCACCCTGCGTGACATGTTCCACGTGCCCGGAGCCACCGATGATGAACTCTGCCACTGGTTCATGGATCAGTGGCACCTGGACACCATCGTGCTGACCGCCGGCAGCGATTACAGCACGATCTATCTGGCGGACGGCCAGTCCTCCCACCTGCCCACGCCTGAAATCACTGTGGCTGACACGGTCGGGGCCGGCGACGCCTTCTCCGGCACCTTCGCCATCAACCGCCTGTTGGGGGCCTCCCTGACTCAGGCTCACCGGGCTGCCGTCAACACTGCAGCCTTTGTCTGCACCCAGCAGGGCGCCTGGCCCGAATATCCCGAACATATCCCCGACTATCTGGGTCAGCAGGGTCAATGATCCCCTACCCCTCTCTCGGAGCATGATTTGGTCCCGCCCTGTCGAACTGTCGACTGGACGGGACCAGATTTATATCTGCGGAATCACGATTTACCAGATGCCGATGAGCCGCCACCAGCCCAGGCCCACGGTCAGGAAGATAGCCACAGTCACCAATCCGCAGATCAGGCCAATACGCAGGAACTCAGAGGTCTTGACGTATCCGGCACCGTAAATCAAGGCCGCCGGTCCGGAGGCGTAATGGGTCATGGCACCGATTAGACCGCTGGCGCATCCCAGCATCAGCGCTGCAGGCATGGCGGGTACCCCGGCAGCCACGGCCACGCTGACGAAGAGCGTGTAGATGGCCGCCACCTGGGCCAGCTCAGAAGCGAACATGTAGTGGATGAAGAAGTAGAAGACCGTCAAAATAACCAAGACCAATACCCAAGGCATGCCCTTGACCAGCCCGGCGATGATCTCCCCTGCCCAGGTGGTGACGCCCAGGGTATTCAGGGGTTCAGCCATGCCTACCAGAACACCGAAGAAAATCAGCGTGGACCAGGCGGACTTGTTGGCGACCATGTCCTGCCAGGTGATGATCTTGGTGCACAGCAGCACGGCCACGCCCAGGAAGGCCACGGTGGTGGAATTGATATGGATCACCGAGCCGGTCGCCCAGAGGACCAGCATGACCAGGAAGGTCACAGCCATGATCCACTCGTGCATGCTCAGCGGGCCAAGTCCCTTGAGTTCATCCTTGGCATCCTCCTGAGCCTGAGGAACGTTCCGCAGGGTGGGCGGAAAGATGCGATAGATCAAGGCGGGGATGATGATCAGGCAGATCAGGCCGGGCACGATACCGGCCAGGGCCCAGGTGCCCCACCCGATGTCCACATGGAATTTCTGGGCCAGCTGTCCTACGACAGGGCCTGCCGCCATAGCCGTCAGGAACATGGCCGATGTAATGGCGTTGACATTGTTGGCCGTGATCGCCAAGTAAGCGCCGATGCGTCGCCGGGACTCGTCCGTGTCCGGTTTTGAATCCTGCACGTCGCTGATGGAGGTGATGATCGGGAAAAGAATGCCGCCCAGACGAGCCGTGTTTGAAGGAGTGGCCGGAGCCAGGACCAGGTCGGCGGCCGAGAGCCCGTAGGCTATGCCCAGACTGGACTTGCCCAATCGGGAAAGAAAGACCAAAGCGATCCTCCGGCCCAGTCCGGTGGAGACAAATCCCTGGGCAATGAAGAAGGCCGCCACTATCAGCCAGATGGAGGCACTGCCTAGTCCGTTGAAAGCTGCCTTCTTGGGGTCCAGGGCCCCAGTCAGCATCCCCACGGTCATGCCAATGATAGCCACCGCTGATGTGGGCAGAGGCTGCAGAATCAGCCCTAGGATGGTGCCCACAAAGACTCCTAGCATATGCATGCCCTGGGGAGTCAGTCCCTCGGGAGGCGGTATGAGGAAGATGACCAGCCCTACCGCCACGCAGATGAGAGCCTTGACCAGTTGGCCCGTATTGAAAGGCTGGCTAGCCCCTGCCTGGAGGTCTCCCCTGCCCTCACCCGTTCTTACTGTTTCACCCATCATTGCTCCTTCGCTCATGATCCGGCGTATATCTGTCCGGAAACCGCCGGCCTCCTCGTCGGCATGCTCATGTGGACTTATGCTATGCGGCAGGCGACAGAGGCTACAAATAAGCGCCGCATATATGAGGGTGGGCCATAGCTGGCGGCTGTCTAGGGCCCCCAGACCCGTCAAACAAGGGTAAATAGGCCCTTGACAGCATATAGACGATGCTTATTTGGCGGTCGGCAAGAGGTTTTTCTAGGCTGTTTGCAGAGGTCTGGCAACGCGGCCGGCCCCAATCGTGAAGGACAAGTGAGACCATGACAGGATTCGACACCATCAACGATTCCTATGCCAACCGGGGACTAGGATTCGACTATGAACAACGGCGCGAGCTAAAGCTGGACGGCCTGCTGCCTGCTGCCGTGCAAGATGACGAACAGCGCGAGCGCATCGTTTACGGCCGCTTCCTGGCCCAACCCACCGACTTGGACAAGCGGCTCTATCTGATGAGCGTCTGCCGCACCGACCGCCGGCTCTTCTACAGGAGCATGGATAAGCACCTGACTGAGTACATGCCCATCGTCTACGCCCCCACCGTGGCACAATCCATCCAACGCTATGACGAGTTCTATTCGGGCAGCGACGTGGCTTACATTTCCATTGATCATCCCGAGGGGATCGGCGACGCCCTGGACCAATATGCAGGCGACCGACCTGTCGACCTGGTGGTCTGCACCGACGCGGAAGGCATTCTTGGCATAGGCGACTGGGGCGCCCAGGGCGCTGAGATTCTGACGGGCAAGCTGGCGGTCTACACCGCCGCCGCCAACATTGACCCATCCCGGGTTCTTCCGGTCATGGTGGATGTCGGCACCAACCGTCAGGCCCTCCTGGACAATCCTGATTATGTGGGCAACCACTTCGCCAGGGTCAGAGGACAGCGCTACGACGACTTTATCGATGACTTCGTTCAGCAGGTCCTGCAACGCTACCCGCAGGCCCTGATTCACTGGGAGGACTTCGGCAGGCCCGAGGCGGCGCCCGTCCTCAAACGCTATCAGGACCGGATCCTGACTCTGAACGACGACATCCAGGGCACTGGCGTGACCGTCCTGGCCGCACTGATTGCCGCCAGAAAAATCGCCGGAACCGACCCCAAGGACACCAGGATCATGGTCTTCGGTGCAGGGACCGCCGGCGTGGGCATAGCTGATCAGATCGTGGATGACCTGACCATCCGCCAGGGCATGGATCCCGAGACCGCGCGGAGCAGGGTCCTGCTCTTCGACCGTCAGGGTTTGATTGAGCAGGATCAGGATGATCTGACTGAGGGGCAAACACGATATGCCCGCAAGCCGGATGAGTTCGCATCAGTCACTGACAAGACCTCGCTGGCACAGGTTGTCGACGCCTTCCAACCCACGGTGCTCATCGGCACCTCAACCAGGCCCGGAGCCTTCGACCGGGATGTTGTTGAGGCCATGGCCAGGCACGTGGAGCGGCCGCTGATCTGTCCCATCTCCAACCCCACGGAACTGGCAGAGGCCAAGGCTGCGGATGTGATTGCCTGGACCCGCGGCCGTGGCTTCGTCATCACCGGCACTCCCTCAAAGCCGGTTGACTACCAGGGGGTCACCTATTCCATCGGACAAGGCAACAACGCACTTATGTATCCTGGCATCTGTTTCGGAGCCATCGTCGCCAAGGCTCGGCTGGTCAGCAAGGGAATGCTGTTGGCTGCAGCCTACGCCATCTCCGACATGATTGACGTGGACGAGCCTGGCACCGCCGTGTTGCCGCCGGTGGCCGATCTCAAAGAGATCTCGCATCGGGTCGCCGCTGCTGTGGCTGCACAGGCCGTCCAAGAGGGTCTGAACCGGGAGCCGATTGAAGATGTGGACGCCGCCGTGGCCAAGGCCCAGTGGCACTACGATGCCTGAGCGAAACCAGCTCCTTCGCATATTGCGACATTGAGGTTGGGGTCCGGCCGGCACGATTGATAACCGATATTGTGGCGGCCGGACCCCAGTCATGAGTCGGGCCCTGGCTATATTTTCAAGTGTCGATCTTCTCAAGTCCAAGTGACGATGATAGTGTGGTTGTGAATAGTTTTTCGCCAAAGTTGACGGATAAGCAATAGTCCGAGCACCAATCAAGGGAAGCGGCTCATGACCTATATGGATAATGTCCGCGACCTCGAGCTGCTTACCATGCTGGCCCGGTACGGCAGTTTCACCGATGTCGCATTGGAGGCAGGCATCTCACAGCCTGCGGTCTCGCAGGCCATCAGAAGGCTGGAAATGCGTCTGGGAACCAAGCTGGTCCAGAGGAAGCGCTTCGGTGCTGGCGACGGCACACAGCTCACCCAATCCGGAAGAACAGTGGTGGACCACGTCGGCCAGGCCCTGGACCTGATCAACACCCTGCCCGAGGCCCTGGCTGCGAGGAATGGGATCCGACGGCGCATCATCGGCCTGCCGCCCATCATCTCATCGCTGCTGAGCTCCGGGCAAGGGCGGCAAGAGCAATGCGAACCAGACAAGAACGCGACCGTAGAAACCATAGGGTCTCAAAAGTTGCTGAGTCAGATAGAGGCCCACCGTGTGGACTACGGGGCGGTGGCCAGTGTCGACGAGTCTTTGAGTGTGGATGGCGTTGAAACGACCAAGCTGACATCCTTCCCCTTCGGCATGGTCTGCACCCAGTCCATGGTCGAACGGCTGGGCACGGCAGGAATGACCAGTCTGCACCCCGAGGATCTGTCCATGCTTCCCGGGGACGTTCCTTTCACGACCCTCAACCGCGATTTCGTCCATGCCCAGGCTGCCGAACGGCTGATTCACCTGTCTGAACCAGTCAGTCATCTGGTTGAGGTCTCAGACGTAGAAACCCTGAAGATGGTGACCACATCCGGTCTGGTCTGCAGTCTGATCACCTCGGCCGGCGTGCACCCTGGCGATGGCCTGCGCTTCATCCCCTTTGCCGGGGATGACATGCCCCGTTTCAACATCTTCCTCTTCAACGACACCAAGCGGGAGGCCTTCTACGAAGATGTGGATGAGGTGCATGCCTTCAGCGACTATGCCACCAGTCGACTGGGCTCTGTGGCTTGACCAGGATCGCGGTCAATGCCGAGAGAGAAGCGGAATATCCGCAACGTCCATCTGTTGTATACTGACGAGGCTGGTCCGTAATGGCACCAGCGGGGCTTGATAATTCAAGATTGGGGCTGATCGGTTTCGACGGTGACCTGTTCGTCGCAGGGAAGCGTGCCGAGAACGCGGGGGTCCGCTCGTTAATGTCCTCCCGCAAACAACAAGTGCTAAATCTAACCGCACTGAGTTCGCTCTCGCTGCCTGAGCTTCGCGCCAGGATTAACCAGTGAGCAGCTGCTCCGTTCACTCCCTTTCGCCTTCGGGGGGATGCTGAGCGTCATTAAGAAGACTTGCCTGAACTGCTGCGCCACAGGGCGGTTCGGGGACTTTTTCTGCGGCTATGCCCGCCACCAGTTGTCTGCGACATAGGTGGGGGCAGACAGATAGCCACAAAGGCCAGCAGACTACGCACGTAGAAGACTGAGGGTGCGGTCACCGGACCGGGGTTCAATTCCCCGCAGCTCCACCAAAACAAGGGCCAGCCGAGGCAACTTGGCTGGCCCTTTCTATACCGTTTTACGCTTCAAAAAATCATCTTTCTTGATTGCTTAGTGAATCACATTTTCAACAACCTTATTCATGAACATCAGCTCATTCTCGTTTCTTTGCTCACAGATTCAGAATGACTCCAAAACAACTCCGGTCGGAACACAATTGATATATCTTTAGAGCTAAAGACGACTAATAGAGCAATTAGAGTAGAAGAAAGCAATAAAAGAGACAGCAAGAATTCAAATTTGCACTGGTAAGGATATGAAGCGTCGGGCATCGCAGCTTTTCGAAGATCCGGGCCTAGATCTCGACACGGCGATTAATGTGTTCCACTCTCAGTCGCTGTGCGAAGAAGGACTTCCGTTTCGCTCTCGACTTTCAAAATTTGACAGAGAATGGAGGAAGCTGAGGCTTTACCGATCACTCACGCGGGTGATGCAAAGAACATGAAAGACATCATCCATCATGAATGAGTTTGGATATACGCAAAAATTCCTGCGCGATGTCAAGAGAATCAAGAGGAAGCATTTCGACTTAAGCAGGCTCGATCAAGAGCTCGACGACTTGGCTGGCTGCAATTCAGCACTGCCTAAGCGCAAATATCGAAACCAACGGTTGGAAGGTCGCTGGTCTAAATACGAGGAGCTTCATGTCGTCGCAGACTGGCCCCTGGTGTACAAACGTGTCAAGAACTGAATGATTCTTACCTTGATGACCACTGGCAGCCATGACCGAACACTATGATGCAATCGAGTATCTCGGCGATTGAGACTGGTTCCGATATACTCGATCACTGCGATCAAGGCGCTAGTTTGCTTGCACTTTTATCCACTTCATAGATGATCGTGCACTAAATTACCTAGAGATTGACCTGTCATAATGGGATACCCGTCTCTGAGCATCCAGCATGTATTTGCCGTATTGACCAGTTGTCAATACGACAAGGAACTGTCCCCTTGATCAATTGGTCACACACAGCCATGGCCGGAATCAATGCTTGGCGAAACCGCTCAATTACAGATCGGGCTCAGCAATTAAAGCTCACTGTCGATCATTCGCCTATGGCGCCTTGCAGAATTGCTATGGGCGAGCGCCTCAATGCAGGCCGAGCCGTCAGCATGGTCGCCAGCGAGCCGACGACGATAATCGGCAACCCGCATATAAGGAAGAACCGCCAAGGAAAAACTATGGACAGACTGTGGACAAGCGGGCAATAGACCAGGGCCGTACTCAGTCCGACCAGTCCGGTACCGACAGCTGCGATGATAATGCCTGTAGTCGTCACGATGGTGCCGTCCAATATGGATATAGCAGTCAGCTGCTGCGGGTTTGCACCAGCGATTGACAGGAGCGCCAGATCCAGGTCACGATCTCGGGCAGCAATGGCGAACCCCGCGATCACGCCGACTAGGGCGATCAGCAGCGCTGCCCAGAAGCCATAGAGCAACTCCAGGGTTCCGCCTGATGTGACGTTCTCTATTCCCGGTACTTTGTTCATAGCGACGGTACTGGTGCCTCCGGCAGTCAACAGACCGCCGACCAGAAACATGCAGGCGGTCAACGCTATGACCGTAGAGCCAAATGTCGTGTCTCGACTTCTGGCCTCCGCCTGCGAACGCGCTATTCGCCAGACGGCAGACGATGACGGCACCAGAGCGGTCCAGAGTTGAGTGACCCTGCCAATAACCGGCTCGCCCGCGCGAGCCAGGGCGATCAGCAGCAAGAGAATGGCGAACAGCGGTCCACTTCCAACAGCATTAAGGACCGCCGAGACCTGCTTAGGATCCAATGACCTAGGGCCGCTGCTCGAAAGATAGGCAAAAACAGGCAACGGCAATAGCAGCAAGGCCAACCCAAGGAAAAGCGGCACAAGACCGCGTCCATGTCGGAGCCGTTCGACTGATTCGCTCTCCTCGGCACGGCGCACCACCCGGACGGGTGTCATCTTCGCCAAATCTCGCAAAGTCAGGCTGGTCGCCAATATGGCCGTGGCAAAGCCCACAGCAAGACCGGTCAAAGCAGACCTGGGAAAACCGTGCCAGGTAAAAGCGAAATGCACTGGCCTTCGCATCCCGGCGGAATACCAATCGAGGATCCTTCCAGCCAGTACAGGCGAAAGAGCCGCAGCAACAAGAGAGGCCAGCAGGGCCAAAATCATTACCTGCAGTAGCGTGAGCACCAGGATCTGCTTAGGCGTAGCTCCCAGCAGCGAGAGAAGGGCCAGCCCCTGGCGACGTTGGCGAATTGATGCTTGCAGGGTGTGCTTGATCACCAGGCAGCCGAGCACAATGACCGTGAAGAAGACCAAACTCAGGGCCGAAGCCAGACTCTTGGCAGGATCCCTGGTCTTGACCGATAGGCCTTGGTAATAGCTGTTGACGCCCATGCTCACGCTCATGGCACAGAGCAGGATTTGGGCGACCACAAGAACGATAAAGACACCAGCCCAGATGCCATTATTGGCTTTCAGATCACGCAAGGCCCAAGTCATGATTCATTCACCTGCCAAATCCCTCTATTACATGTATAGTCGATCGACGCGGAAGACAGTATCCGGCAAACCCCTTATTCGACCCTGAATCAACCCTGATTCCTCTTACATGAGTCCATCGGCCACTCCCCTGCTTGGGCCACCATCACTCAGGATTAGATTCAGGTTCCCGGACGATGGTCAAACACCCGGACAGCGACAAGACATGCCGAAGGGAACCATCTCCTCGTGGATCGTACTCATACTCGCCGGCATCCGTGAATCGGTCTGGGCCACCGCCCTGGGAAAATCTCAGGGCTTTACCGAAATCGTTCCTTACATTGCTTTTATTGTGGGATTGATTCTCAGCATCCCTTCCAGCACGGCCTACGCTGTCTGGGCCGGCATTGGGGCTGCCTTGACAGTCCTGTACGCCATAGCTAGGGGGTCGAAGCCTGTTGGGACGATCCCCGGCAGAAGACCCATCCTCCGGCAGGGATCAAGTTGCTCAATCCGACATGACGGTAGCGTCTATCTTGCCGCGGAAGAGCATGACCGCCACGGCCACGACAAGTTCAGCGATGCCGATGATCAGCATCAGCGGCAGCTGCTGGTCCAGGGTGGTCAGCTTCCCATAAATCAGCAGCATAATAGCTGTGCCGATGGCAGCCGACAAGCTGAAAGCGGTCTGCATCTGAGTCTCGTAGGACTTGGGCGCGATGGCCGCCACGGTCGAGTTGGCCGCAACGCCATAGGGGAAGCCGCCGAAGTTGGAGACCACATAGTAGAGCAGCAGCCAGAGCACGGAATACTTTGCCGTATGAGGATTGAGCACCACAGTGGGGACGATCAGCAGCAGGTTGGAAATGCCGAAGAAGGCGAATCCGAACCAGAGACGGTTGGTTGACTTCCACCGCTTGCCCGTGTCGGTCAGCCAGAACCAGCTGAAGAAGATGCCGGCCAGCATGGCGATGATGCCCACGAGAGTGTTGAAGGATCCCGGAGCGATTTCAATGCCGCTGAACTTTCTGTTGATCCGCTGGTCCAGGAACATGAGCAGGGTGGTGCCCTGAATGGCGTAATCCACTCCGGCAACAATCTGCATGATCACGATGGGCACGAAGGCCTTGAGCCGCCGACGCTCCACTCCGACAATCCTCTTGGACCGCCAGATGACGGCAAAGAAAGCTATAGCCACTACAAAGGTGCAGGAGCTTACTGTGCTGGCCAGCGCATTAACGCTGACCTTGTGGGTGATCAGCAGGACGGCGATGACCAGGCCGATCGCCACTAGCACACCCAGGGCGCCAAAGCCATAGCGCTTACGCTCCTGGCTGTTGAGCGGACGCGTAGGCTTGGAACCCAAGGATCCAAAGAAACGATTGCCCGGCACACCGATGATGGCGGCGTAGATCAGCGCAGCTACCGCTCCTATCGCGAATCCATAATGGTAGTTGATCAGTCCCAGCTGCGCGGAGATGATCGGGGTAATGAACCCAGCGATGTTGTTGGCGATGGCGTGAATAGCAAAAGCACCATCACGACGGTTGTCCTTGCGGTGGAACAGCATGCCGGTCAGCGAGGCGTTCGAAGCTCCCATAATGGGCAGGTTCATGAGGATCATGCCCACGATGGCCATAGCTCGACCTTGGCTGACGGAGAAAGCCGGAATAGCCAAGAGCCCGCAGGACAGCCCCTTGACGATGTTGCCGATGACCAGGGCCTTGCGCGCCCCGAACACCCGGTCCGCCAGCCAGCTGCCCACAATGCCGAACATGGAATTGATGGCCGCCACGATAGCGATAAGCTGGGCTGCCTCCCCCTGGCTGAATCCCAGACCTTGGGTCCAAGGCTTATAGAGGTAGTAGATCGTCACGGCCCCGTAGGAGGCCCAACAGATCGAATTGAAGAAATTGCCGGCTGCCAGGGCGCCGATGCCCTTGGGATAGCCGAAAAAGGAGCGGTCCGCCCTCAGCCGGTTCAGCTCCTCCTCCTGTTGTCGGTCAACCTTGAGACCGGATTCATCGACCACAATATCCGGTTGCTCGTCACCGTTTTCCGCTGGTGTAGCCATACGCTTCTCCTCGCTTCTCAATGGTGCCGACCCTCGTTGTCCGGCACCCTTTTGCTCTGCGTGGAACCACAAGCTGTTCCACTTGGAACGGTAAATCCTCAGCCTTTCTGGCCTAGGTGCAAACCGAAGGGAAAAAGGTGGATATTTCTTGGTAATGCTGTCTGAACGCTACTCGACAAGGCCCCCCGACAAGTTGTAGCTTGCTCGGAAACCGCGCCATGGCAAAGGATTACGAAGAAAGAGACGCTAAGCAGAACGACTCCAAACCAAAGACACAAGATTGTCCACCCATTCGACGATATCCCCCACCTTCTCGATAGGGCAGCCGTCCATAAACTGATGAGGTAAGGCGCGCAAAGGCATCAGGGCAGAGCGGCGCCGACGGATCGGAGACGACCCGATGGAGAGCATGACCGGCCAGAATCCGCCCGTCAGCGGAGGGAGTAGGTAATTCATCATGACATCACCCATGCACACTGATCAGGACTGCGTCGACGAGACAGCCCGTCGGATATATATCGGCAACACAGGCACCGTGGACTTTGACCTGACGCTGCCGACCAAAGGGGTGGAGGAAGCCACCATCGAATGGGCCAGCAGCGACGATCGATGGGTGAATCCTCAGGGCAAGGTCAATCAGCCCGAATACGGTCGAGGCGACCGTAACGTGACCCTGACCGCGACCGTCACCAAGGGCGAGGCCAAGGCCCAGCGCAGCTTTGATGTGACCGTGCTGCAGATGCCCAACAGGATCGAAGTGCGCAAGGTCTACCCCATCGAGATCAAGGCTCGCAAGGGCGCTACCTACTATCTGCCCATGTTCACGGCCGTACTGACCAAGGACGGACAGAAAGTCTCCCAGCGGGTCAACTGGGACGAAGGCGTTCAGCAGCGGGACGGGCAGACCGGTGAACACGACTTCCAAGGATCCATCGACGGCAGCGGCATCCGTGTGCAATGCAAGGTTCAGGTGATTGACGAAGACCCCGAACAGCCAGTGGATTCCAGCCCTAAGGTCCGCCGCGTGCCTATCAGCCGGGTTCGGCTGACCGGCGATGGAATGCTGGCAGACAACCAGCGCCGACGGATAGCCTTTCTGAAGACCCTGGACGACGATCAGCTCCTGGTTGAGTTCCGCCGAGCCTCCCACCTGGACACCAAGGGAGCCAAGCCCATGATCGGCTGGGACGCTCCGGACTCCAACCTGCGCGGCCACACCACAGGGCATGTCCTGTCCGCATACGCTTTGGGGTATGCCGCTACCGGCGACAAGGACATCCAGGCCAAGCTGACCTATCTGGTCGACGGGCTGGCCGAGGTCCAGGCCGCCTTCGCAAAGGGCGGGACCACCAAGCCGGGCTTCCTGTCTGCCTACGACGAGAGCCAGTTCGACAAGCTGGAACAGTACGCGCCCTACCCCACTATCTGGGCGCCCTACTACACTTTGCACAAGATTCTGGCGGGCCTGATCGACGCCTACCACTTCGCGGGCAATGAAACGGCTCTGCGAGTGGCCTCGGATCTGGGCGACTGGGTCTATGACCGCGTCCACCGGCTTCCCCATGAGCAGTTGCAGAACATGTGGAGCATGTACATCGCCGGTGAGTTCGGCGGCATGAACGAATCCCTGGCCCATCTGTATGCCATCACCGGACGCCGTGAGCACCTGGAGGCCGCCCGCCTCTTCGACAACGACCGCCTCATGGTCCCCATGCGTCAGAAAGTGGATGCCTTAGGCGGACTGCATGGCAACCAACACATCCCCCAGGTCATCGGCTCGGTGGAGCTCTTCCGCCATACCGGCCTGCCCTACTACCTGCATCAAGCCGAATTCTTTCTCAAGTCGGTCATGGGCCATCACATCTACGCCATGGGCGGCACCGGTCAGGGGGAGATGTTCCAGCAGCCCGATGTGATCGGTGCCCTGCTCAAGGACAACACAGCCGAATCCTGTGCCTCCTACAATCTGCTCAAACTGTCGGCGCTCCTGTTCTCCTTCGATCCCGACCAGACCTATGCGGACTACACTGAGCTGACCACACTCAACCACATCGCTGCCGGCACCGACCATGTGCCCCAAGGCGGCAGCCTCTACTTCTTCCCCACCCAGCCGGGCGGCCGCAAGGAGTTCGACGAGGAGAACAGCTGCTGTCACGGCACTGGCCTGGAATCGCACTTCTACTACGCCGATGGAGCCTTCTACACGGATGAAACGACCCTGTGGATCGAGCAGTATCTGCCCTGCAGCCTGAACGACATCGACCAGAAGATGGCGCTGAGCATGAAGGTGGACGACCGCCACCCCGAGAAGGTGACCATCACCATAGAAGCCCTGGACAGACCGCGCCTGGCTCTGCGCGTTCCAGCCTGGACCCGTGGCAGAGTCCACATCGACATCGACGGAGCCCCGGCATCCCAGGCTCTCATGGGCACCGACCCGGCTGTAGCGATCTTGGAGGCGAGCGCTTGCGGGCTGGATTCCTGGTCAGGGGCCACCGTTACGCTGGCGTTCGACCCGACTATCCGGCTGATCGGCACCCCTGACAGACCCTCCCTGGCCGCCGTGGCCTGGGGCCCTTACGTGCTTGCCGCCTTGAGTCCCAGCACCGATATGCAGAGTCTGGACATCAATCGGAAGGATCCCGGGTCCGCCTTCGAGCGCCAGGGCGAGAAGCTGGTCTTCCGTCACCGGGACAGCGGCCTGGAATTTGTCCCCCTCTGGATCATTGACGAAAACCAGCCCTATCATGCCTACGTCGAAGTGGCCAGCCACTGACCGCGTTCTAAGGCCAAGGTTTCAGCGACAGGAAGGACGGTCAGCACGGATCAGGCAATCATCACAAGTTTCCCCAACGATGCGGCGGTCTTCAAATCCGCCGGACGCTTCATCGGCACCCCCGGATGGATCCACGAGCGCCGCACCGTTGACAGCTTTGAGCTGATTCTGGTTGAAGAGGGCGTCCTCCCGCTGACCGTAGCCGGGCGGCATCATGATCTGAAGGCAGGCGGCCTGCTGCTGATCCCTCCCAGCATCCCACATGAGGGCAGTCGACGGCTGGGACAGGAGCCGCTGACCTTCTACTGGGCCCACTTCACCTTGCCCGACTGGCAACGGGCCCAGGGTCTGCCCGACGAACAGAGTGACGGAAAGGACCAGGGCGCGGCACGCGTGGTGCTGCCCCTGGATTTTCGTCTGGCAGACAACAACCGGGTGACCGTCATGTTCAACCAGCTGCTCGACATCTATCAGCGCACCTACCCGGATCCCAGCCCCTACTGCAGCTATTTCATGACCTGTCTGCTCATTGAGATCTCCATGGGAAGGCCTGCACCAAAGGACCCTCAAAAAGCGGACGACGAGGACAGCACCCTCCAGAAGATCCAGGATTGGATCCGCATCAACGCCTGCGACCGGATCAGTGTGGCCAGCGTGGCAGAGAACTTCAACTACTCGCCCTCCTACCTGTCGACCATATACAAGCGACGGTTCGGCATGGGCATCACTGGACAGATCAGGCGGGTGCGCATCGAACGGGCGCAGGAGCTGCTCCTGTCGACCTCCATGGGCGTCAGACAGATAGCCGAGGCCTGCGGGTATGACGACCCCAAGTACTTCATGCGGGTCTTCAAACGGTTCTCCGGCCTGACCCCAACCAGGTACCGGTCCAGCTTTTCCCTGCGTCACTACAACAACGCCTAAAGTCTTTAGACTGGAAGCATGAGAATCGTCATACAGCGGGTCAGCCGCGCCCGAGTCGATGTTGTCGACGAACAGGGGCAGCCGGATCCCGATTTCAAACCCCAGAGCATTGGCACGGGCCTCTTGCTTCTGGTGGCCATCCAGGATGAAGACGGGATTGACCAGGTGGACTATGCCGTCCGCAAGCTGACCCGGATGCGCATCTTCTCCGACGAGGAGGGCCGAATGAACAGGTCGGTCCTGGACTGCGGCGGCTCCATCCTCTCCATCTCCCAGTTCACCCTCTATGCGGATCTGCATCGCGGCAACCGTCCCAGCTTCATGGCGGCCGGAGAGCCCCAACACGCCCAAAGCGTCTGGCAGGACCTGAACCGGGCCCTGGCCGCGACCGGTGTCCCTATTGTCGTCGGACGCTTCGGTGCCCACATGCGAGTGGATTCGGTCAACGACGGCCCTGTGACCATCCTGCTGGACACCGACAAACTGATGAAGACGGCGACCTCTTCAGCGGCTATTTGACGATGGGCCGCAGGGGCGCCGACACATCCAGCTGATGTTTGTCGCCGATTTTGGACGGATCGTTGATGATCTTGTCGACCACGGCCTGTTTGAGCTTCAGGTCGGAGCCGTCACCCCAGACGATGACATGCTTGCCCTGGTCCAGCTCGGTGGTGATAGAGTCCTGGGTTTCCGCAGTCACCTTAGTCACCGAATGACGCATGGACTCGGGCATGGTCGACAGAATCCGCAGGGTCTGCCTGACCGCCTGATCCTGCTGTGCGCGCTTGACGGTGGACACCTGGATGACCGGCACCCCCTCCACCGGCTTGGGCACAGTATTGAGCACCCTCCCCTGTCTGTCAACGGCCGTCAGCTCGCCCTGTGCATCCTTGAAGACCGCAGTCGGCTCCTGGGCATCGAAGGTCACCTGCAGACCGTGTGGAAAACTCTTGCGGACCCTGGCATCGGTCACCCCGGCCATGCCGCTGATGTCCTGCTCGACGCCATTGGTGGAAATCAGCAGCAGCGAGCGATCCCCCTGATGGGCCACGATTGAGGCCACTCGATCGTTGGACACCCAGGCATTGCCGCCGCTGACATCGATCCTGTCGGTCTGCAGGCGAAAGACCGGCGAGAGAAAGAGCAGCCATGCCAGTCCTGCGATCAGAGCCATGACCAGGAGGACGACACCTGTCCGGATCAGGACCAGCCTGCGGCTGACCTTCTTCTTCTCTCGCACACGGGCCTGAAAGTCCAGCACCTTAGGCCGAACGAAGATCCCCAGCCCCTGCTCCTCCTGATCGGTGCCAATCCTGCCAGAAACGGGCCGATCCGGCGGTATGGCCCGGGCATCGACGAATCCGCCGGCCGAACTAGCCGAGCGTGAGGACACAGATTTGGACGACACAGACTTGGATGCCACAGACTTGGAGGCTGAGGCCTTGTTCCCTTTTACCAGAGAACGGGAGGACGAGGAGGCCGACCTGGCGCTACGAGTTCGGGATCCGCCTGGATTCTTGGCACGATCCGGACGACTCTTGAGTCGTTTCGACCTTTTGAAACGCCTGCCCTCGCTGCCGGTTTTTTCAGTCTTGGACCGGCGGCCTGCCATTGCTGCATTATCGGAAACATTCGATTCGCCTGATCTAGCGGTTCTGCCGGTCCGCTCTTCCTCTCCCGAAGGCTTGGCATGTCCAGACCGGGCCGTCCGTGCAGCTTTGGCAGCCCGGACGGCCCTGGTCTTGGACGAGGCTCCGCTGGCGGCGCGGCGACCCTTGCCGGTCTTCACTGCTCATCCCGTTCAGCCAGCCTGTCGAGAATGACCGGCCCCATGCCGGTGACATCGCCGGCGCCCACAGTCAGGATCACGTCACCCGGCTCCGCCCGCTCGGCCAGATCCAGAGCCGCCTGACGCATGTCCGGGCAGGTCCGGAAGACAGCTCCAGCCGACTTGTTTGCGGAATCCTGAGACTCCCGGTCCGATGCCTTACGGGCCGCGGCGGGGATGGTTCCGGCATCCACACCCGGAAAATCGCTGGCCAGCTCACGCGCGGGAAAGATGTTGGTGACGGTCACATCGTCCGCCAGGGACAAAGCAGCCGCGAAACGTTCGGCGAAGATGGCAGTGCGCGAATAAAGGTGGGGCTGGAAGAGCACCCTGATGGTCCGGCCCGGATAGCGTCGTCTGGCAGCTGTCAGCAGAGCGGCGATCTCCGTGGGATGATGGGCGTAATCGTCCACTACAGTGACCCCATGTCGGCATCCGCGAACCTCGAAGCGTCGAGCGGCCCCACGGAAGTCGGCGGCAGAAGCGGCGGCCGCATCAGGATCCATCCCCAGCAGGATGGCGGCGATGATGGCCGCGGCGGCATTGCGGGCGTTGTGGATGCCGGGGATGGCCAGGTCCACCTGCAAATCGAGGGGTTTGCTGGCCTCCAACCCTGCCGCCTGGAGCACCTGCGCGGGAAGAGCCAGACGGCAATGCTCACGACCGCTGCCGCTGCTCTCGGACTCGGACTCGATGCGGACCAGGCCAAGGATCCCGGGCAGGGATTCCGCACTCAGCTGGGAATCCGAAGCATAAACGATGATCTTGGCCTGGCAGTCCCCGTGCAGCCTCCGCAGCACCTCCAGAGCGCCCTGGTCGTCCCCGCAGACCACCAGGAATCGTCGGGCCTGACGGGCATGTTCCACAAAGGCCTGGCGGAAGGCATCAGCCGTGCCATAGTGGTCCAGATGGTCGGGCTCGACATTGGTGATGATGGCGATGTCGGGAGTGTACTTGCCAAAGCTGCCGTCGGACTCGTCCGCCTCGGCCACCAGGACCCGTCCGGCTCCCACATGCCCGCCGTCCATGGGCCCCTGGTCGCTCTGGAGGCTACCCCCTATGGCATAGCTGGGATCAGCCAGAGCCCCTTGGCCGCCCTTGGTCAGCAGATGGGCCAAGAGAGCGCTGGTGGTGGTCTTGCCGTGCGCGCCGGCCACAGTGACCGAAATCCTGGAGGCCATGAGCAGGGCCAGAATATCGCTGCGGTGAACCAGCCGAGCGCCTGTATCCCGTGCTGCCAGAATCTCGGGATTGTCAGGCTTGATGGCACTGGACCAGACCACCGTGCGAGCCCCGGCTACATTACAGGCGTCCTGACCGATAGCGACCCGGATCCCCAGCTGACGCAGACGACGGGTCTTGTCCCCCTCAGCACGGTCAGAGCCGGAGACCTGCACCCCCTCCTGGTGAAGCATCTCAGCCAGCACGCTCATCCCGGCCCCGCCGATGCCGATGAAGTGCGTGTGCCCCAGATCCTTGGGGTCGCGCACTCCGGCCTGGACCAGGGCAGGCAGGCAGGGGTCCAGGACCGGCAGGGACCGGTCACCGCCATCCTGCCGACCGGGCACTGTATTCAATTCATGCTTGGGCACAGTAGTTGCATCTCCTCCAACAGTTCAGGACCATTCAGGACGGTCGCCCGTCGCCTGCCTCCATTATGCCCGACTAGACCTTCCCGGAGTCCTTGCGGGCAAGGCCTTGGTCGGCCATGGTCAGGACCTGCTCGGCCATAACCTGGGCGGCATCGCGAATCCCGTACCCCCAGGCCCGTCGGCGCATATCAGCCAGCCTATCCCCGTCGGCCATAAGGGCAGGGACGTGGTCAGCCACCCATTTAGCATCCAGGGCCGCATCATCCACCATGAGCCCTCCCCCGGCATGGACGACCGGCTGCGCGTTGAACCGCTGCTCACCGTTGCCGATGGGCAGGGGCACGTAGACGGCGGGCACACCCAGGGCGGCCAGCTCGCTGACAGAGCCGGCACCAGCCCTGCAGACCACGAGGTCAGCGCAGGCGAAGGCAAGATCGATCCGCTCCAGATATTCGGCCATATGGTAGTCCCCCTGGCCCTGATGAGCCGGGTCCAGATCGTTGATAGCCGCATCGCCCAGGTCAGCCGCCACCTGCTCCCTGACCTGATCGGCCTTGCCACGGCCCGTCAGATGGATGACCTGGGTTCGATCCAGCAGCTGCCTAGCCGCGTCAGCCACCGCCTTGTTCAGGCTGAGCGCGCCCAAGGATCCCCCGGTGACCAACAGGATGGGCCTGTCGGGATCCAATCCTAAGGACTGTGCAGACTCGCGACGGGCTCGTGCGGGGTCAGCCTCCATCTGCTTGGCCAGTCGGGCGATGGCCGGCCGCAGGGGCAGACCCACGCGTCGCACTGGCACACCGGACCGGGCCCGGATGCCTGTATCCTCATAGGCCGTACCCACGAAATCGGCCCAGCGGGCACCCAGCTTGTTGGCCATGCCCGCCCGGGCGTTCTGCTCATGGACGACGATGGGCAGACCCAGGTTTCGTGCGGCCCTATAGGCCGGCGCCGAGGCATAGCCGCCAAAGCCGACTACCAGGTCGGCCGACCGATCCTGTAAATACCCTCGGACCCGATGCACCTCACGTCGCCAACGCAGGGGGAAGTCCAGGACAGCCTTGCCAGGACGACGAGGGAAGGGAACCTTCTCAATCAGATCCAGGGGAAGTCCAGCGGCCGGCACCAAGTCGTGCTCCAGCCCGACAGCAGTGCCGATCACGCTGACAGCTGCCTGGGGACAGCGCTCCCGAATGGCTGCAGCCACACTGAGCAGGGGGTTGACATGCCCTGCCGTCCCCCCGCCGGCCAACACCAGATGGGGACCAGCGTCTTTCCCAGGACGCCCCTGGTCGTACCCAGGCATCCCTTTCTCAGTCCTCTTCGCCGTCGTCATCCGCGCATCCGCTTCCTCTCCGCCATGTCGATTCCGCATCTCAGGACCCGTCCGTGGCTGCCATCACATCCGGCTGGGTCCGAATCATCTTCAGAGCCACCCCGGCCGAGGCCAGGCAGGAGATCAAGGCAGTCCCTCCAGCCGATACGAAGGGCAGGGGTAGCCCGATGACCGGCAGCAGGCCCAGGACCACGCAGATGTTGACCAGGGCTTGGCCCACCAGCCACACATCCAGGCAGATCAGCACCATGCCCGCATACCGGTCCCTGGTGGTCAGGGCGATTCTCAGCATGCACCAGCCCATGACAACAAAGACCAGAATAAGCATGGCCGCCCCTACAAAGCCCAGCTCTTCGCCGATAACGGCGAAGATGAAGTCATTGTGCGCCTCGGGCAGATAGTTCCACTTTTCCCTGGAGTTGCCCAGCCCAACCCCAGTCAACCCCCCCGAGGCCATGGCATAGAGCCCGTGAATGGACTGGTAGCAGACACCCTGAATGTCATCGGCCGAACACTTGCCATAGGCGGCCATGATCCGCTGGGTACGATTGCTGTTGCCGTAGACCGAAAAACCGATGACTGCAGCCATCCCCAGAACTGCCATGCTGAGCAGCCAACGCAGGGGGAAGCCCGAGACCAGGAAGGCCACAAAACCGATGATCACGATGATCATGGCCGTTCCCAGGTCCTTGCCCAGCATGATCAGCAGGAAACTGACGATAAAACCGGCGGCCGGCTTGGCATAGGCCTTGGCCAGGCTCTTCAAGTCAGAATCCTCGCCGACCTGCCGCTGGGCTTCAATCAGCGCCTGAGGCAACCACAGACACAGGGCCAGCTTGAGCAGCTCGGCCGGCTGCATGGAGACGCCCCCCACCGAGATCCACCCCTCATTGCCGTTGGCAGAACGCCCCAGCGGCGTACGAGTCAGTAGCTGAACGCTCTGGCTGGCGATCAGGAACCAAGTGCTCCAGCTCCTGTAGTGGTCGATGCTGATCCTCACAGCCAGAAAGGCCAGCAAGAGCCCGAACACTGCGTATATGCTCTGGCGAATGACCTGGCTCCAGGGTGAGCTCCCCTGGGCCACCAGATCCACGGCCGAGGAGGAGAAGACCATCATCAGGCCAAAGACCGTGGTAGCGACGACCGTGGCCAGAAAGCCGTAGTAGCACCAGAGCGGATTGAGTATAGCCCGCCAGCCCCGGTAGTCCCCCTTGCCGCCAGACTCCCGGGAGGGAGTCATGCGCGGATCAGTACCGCGCTTCATGCTCGTGGACCCATTGTGTTGCCTGCTGGGCGAACTGGTCGCCCCTGTCGGCATAAGAGGCGAATTGATCCATGGAGGCGCAGGCGGGGGCTAGCAGAACCACCTGGCCGGGCTGTGCATAGGATCCGGCCGCACGAACGGCCCGGGCCATGACCTGGTCGCCTGCACCTGGGTCGATCAAGGTAATCGGAAGATCAGGCGCCTGGTCCTTGATGGCCTGGACCATGGGCTGCTGATCCTGGCCGATGATCACGGCTGCGGCCAGCTTGGATTTGCGGGACCGGACCAGATCGTCGAAGCGAGCGCCTTTGGCCAGTCCGCCGGCCAGCCAGACCACCTGGCCGTCATGGTAGCTGGCCAGGGAAGCCTGCGCAGCGTGGGCGTTGGTGGCCTTGGAATCGTCTACAAAGCGGATGGCCTGCGCACCCTGACCCAGGGTGGCCACGGTGCTGATCCTGTGGTCGCCGGGCGTGAAAGCACACATGGCCTCAATGGCCGCGTCAACACGGGCCCCAGCCCCCAGGCCCAGAGCCAGGGCGCAGAGGGCATCAGCAAGCAGATGGGGGTAGACCGTGCCGTCAGGCTCGCACAGGTCCCTCAGATCGGCCATCCGGACCAGCCTGACGCCCTCCTCAAGGTCCTGGCCGGTCAACCCGCTGCGGTCCACGACCCAGCCGCCCTCCACGCCCAGCTGCCCAGACTCGGGCTGACCCAGGGTGAAGCCCACCCGCCTGCAGCCGGGGGCTGGCCGCGCCTGTCTGGCCAGGTCAGAGACCCGGGAGTCATCAGCGTTGTAGACCAGGGCCTTACGCACGCCCCGGTAGATGCGCGCCTTGTCTGCCGCATAGGCCTCGAAGCCCCCGTGCCAGTCCAGATGGTCGTCGGCCAGATTGGTGATGGCCGCGCACTCCAGGGCTGGCGAGAAGGTGAAGTGCAGCTGGAAGGAGCTCAGCTCCACGCAGAGTATGTCATTATCAGGATCCAGGACGGCTGTGGAGACGGCCTTGCCGATGTTGCCCACCGCAGGGGCCGTAAACCCGCTGGCCTGCATCATGGAGGCGACCAGCCTAGTGGTCGAGGTCTTGCCGTTGGTCCCGGTGATCCCGATCCAGGGAGCTGGCCGGCCGGTCCGGGCTGAGGGCACCCGTAGCATCCAAGCCATCTCCACCTCGCTGACCACGGGAATGCCCCGACGCTGGGCCTCAAGGATAAATGGAGTACGCGGATTGAAGACTGGCGAAGCCATGACCAGGTCAACCTGGCTCCAGTCCACCTGGTCGAAGTCATGAAGATCGGCCTGTGGGGCACGCTGGTCTACAGTGGTCACCCCGGCCGTCCGGCCTCGCAGGGCTGCGGCCACGCTCCGTCCGGAAATGCCCAGCCCAGCGACCAGTACGCGCTTCTGGCTCAAGTCCATATCCATGAACACCTCATTCCGCTAGCTCCGGCATCTGCTTGGCACATGATACCGGCTGCCGAAGTCCGGTACCGTGAATGGACACACTCAGATGGGCAGCCCAGAGCGGACCACCCAGTCTGCATAGAAGCAGACCAGGGCCAGCAGGACGAAAATCAGGTCCACCATCCAGAATCGGACAACCACCTTGGATTCCTGCCAACCCATCAGCTCGAAGTGGTGATGGATGGGCGCCATCTTGAAGACACGCTTATGTGTGAGCTTGAAGTAGCCCACCTGGATGACATCGGAGGCTGCCTCTCCTACGAAGAGCCCGCCCAGGATGACCGCCAGGAGCTCGGTGTGTGTGGCGATGGACAGGGCTGCGAAGAGCCCGCCCAGAGCCAGGGATCCGGTATCGCCCATGAAGATGGAGGCTGGATTGGTGTTGTACCAGAGGAAGCCGAAACAGGCCACAGCGGCGCAGCAGGCGATGATGGCCAGATCCAGGGGGTCGGAGACCGCGTAGGCATGGCCGGGATGGCCGCCGCCCTTCAAGTGGTAGCTCTCCCAGAAGGCGATGACCGTATAGCCCACGAAGGCGATCATGGAGGAGCCCGAAGCCAGCCCATCCAAGCCGTCAGTCAGGTTGACGGCATTGCTCCAGGCCGTCATCAGCAGATTAACCCAGATGATGAACAGCACCACAGACAGGACGCTGCCTGCCATTCGGAAGTCGATGATGGGCTGCTCCACGAAGGATATGCCAGCCTGAGCGCTGGGATAGCCGTTCTTGGTGGGCAGCTTCAGGGCCAGCACCGCATATATGGTGGCCAGAATGAACTGGCCGATGAACTTGGCTCTGACCGACAGGCCCAGGTTCTGCTTTTTACGCACCTTGGCGAAGTCGTCTATGAAGCCCAGGAAACCCATGGACAGCATGGCGAACAGAACCAGCATGGCCGACAGGGACACTGATTCCCCCCGCGACAGGTAGCGGTAGAGCGCCGAGGCCGCCCAGCCCAGCAGAATAGCCAGGTTGATGACCAACCCGCCCATGGTCGGGGTGCCACGCTTGACCAGGTGGGACTTGGGCCCGTCCTGGCGGATGTACTGGCCGTAGTGCAGACGGTGGACCAGGCGTATCAGCAGGGGGGTCCCCGCCAGCGTCACCACCAAAGCGACCAGGATTCCGATGATGAGGGCAATCACAGTGTGTACTCCAACTCTTGGATTCTGTCCTTGAATATTAGACCCCGCTGCGGGGAAGCCAGCGAACTCATGGCTCAGCCCTGCCACCGGTCGGCCAAATCGGACAGGCCGGACATGTGCGAGCCCTTGAGCAGAACCAGATTCTGCTGGCCCCAATGCTTAGCGCAAAGGCGGCGGACCATCTGGTCGGCCTGGTCAGCGTCCTGGGCAAAGAGCACCCGCATGGACTCAGGCTGATCCTCGCTCGGATCGGATGGGCCGCCGGCACCACGGACCAGGGCCTGGGCCAGACTGTCCATCTGCCGGTCACGGCAACCCACCGCGACCAATGCATCAATGCCCTGACGACGGCAGTAGGCACCGATCTCCTGGTGCAGCTGTTCACCTTGAGCTCCCAGCTCAAGCATGACCCCTAGGACGGCTATCCGATAGATCGGGCCATCGGATCCCCTCCAGGCGGCCAGGGCGTCCAGACCGGCCCGCACAGAGTCGGGATTGGCGTTGAAGGAATCATCGATCAGGGTGAAGGAGGCATCCGGCAGCCGGACCGACGATAGAGCCATCCGATGCGGACTGATCCGGCGCTGTCGGCCCAGCTCATCGGCGATGCGTCCTGCGTCCAGACCCAGGGCGTGGGCTGCCGTGGCAGCAGCCAGGGCGTTCATGACGTTGTGCCGTCCCGGTATGCCCAGGCGCAGGCGAACCGGCTGCTGGCCACGCAGACACAGCTCGAAGGCCGGCCTGTCCAGGCCGTCACTGTCCAGATAACGAGCCGAGCCGTCCAGGTCGCGGTCCCGGCCGCCGCCTTGATCGGCCATACCAAACCGCAGCACAGGCCCAGGGGCCAGATCAGCCATGGCAGCCACCCGGGAATCGTCTGCATTGAGCACGGCGGTCCCACCCGGCACCAGGCCTTGCACAATCTCGCTCTTGGCCTGGGCGATACGCTCCACGGAGCCGAATTCGCCCAGGTGGGCCACTCCCACCTTGAGGACCAGGGCCACATCCGGGGGAACCATCCGGGTCAGATTCGCTATCTCGCCCACGTGGCTGGCGCCCATCTCCGCCACCAGGTAGCGGGTGTCCGGACCGACCTCCAAGGCGGTAAGAGGCAGGCCGATCTCATTGTTGAAGGATCCGACCGGGGCCACCACAGGGCCCAGCTGGGTCAGCAGGGAGGCCAGCAGATCCTTGGTCGTGGTCTTGCCGACAGAGCCGGTGATGCCGATGACCGTGAAGGGGCCTGGGGCCTTGCGCCGAAGGTCCGTATTGGCCCGCGCCAGCAGTCCCAAGGCAGCGACTGTATCGTCCACGAGAATCTGAGGCAGGTCAGCGCCCGGAACCAGGTGATCGATCAGAGCCGCGCGGCAGCCCTTGGCCCCCAGACCGGGAACATAATCATGACCGTCCGCGTGCTCACCCTTAATGGCCACGAAGAGTCCATCGGCCCCCGCCTGCCGGGAGTCGGTCACCACCCGCATGCGTACGGACCGCCGGTCGGATTCGCGACCAGGACCGGCCTCGACCAACCGACCGTGCACATATTCGACGACCTCTTCCAGGGTCATGGGCATGGACCCGGCCCCTACAGACTGACTCATCCTCACCTCTCAGGACATTTCGCGGGAGACGCGCAGTGCGCTCCTGATGTTGTTGCGTTTGACGCCGGCGGCCATGGTCATGGCGATGCACAGGGACAGGTCGTCACTCTGTGCATCGGCGGGCAGAGACTGGCGGGCCAGCCCGTCTGATTCCTCGTTGCGTCGGGCCACGATGGTGTGCCCGCCCAGGTTGAACCCGTATCGGCGGGCCCTGGAGATCAGCCGCACATGCCGCATATCGCGGGTGGAGCCCTCCTGGGCGCCCAGGGCCACCACATCCAGATCCACCGCCTGCAAGGCATCCCTGGCCAGGGTCTGCTCCTCCACTGAGATGACCACGGCGGCCGCCCCATCCTCCAGGGCGATAGACAGACTGCGCTGCACATCAAACATGCTCAGGGGGTATTCCAGATCCAGTCGTCGGTCCAGTGAGTATGAGCCCTTGGCGCTGAGAATGCCCACGGGATTGCCCAGCACATGCAGAAAATCGGCCAGGAGATCCACCTGGTCCTGCACCTGGGAACCGACAAGGGCGAAGACAGCCAGGGCTCCCGAAGGATCACCGGCGGCATTGGCCAGCAGCTGGCCCATCTGCCAGGGGTGCATGGTGCCGAAGAGCAGGGGTATATGGGCTCGTCCCAACTCTTGGCGGGCCGAAGTCGGCAGCAGGGCTGCGTATGCCCCTCGGCGCTCGGCCTCCTCGATCATGCCCTGGTCCACCTGCTGATCTGCAGGCACGTACAGACTGCCGGGCCGCACTGAGGGCAGGTCGTCCACCAGTGAGGTCACTGTAACTGGCTCAGCGAAGTCGGGGACCAGGGTCAGCCCGTAGCGCCCCTTGAGCTGACCCAGGGTCAACCGTCGGGAGATTGATTCACTCAGCGCACTCATGCTGCAATCTCTCCTTCGTCCGGGAACGCCATGATGCCTGCCGGTATCACCATGTTACCGGGATAGCATCGGTTCTGGGCTGGGACGTGGGGACCTGGTATTTCTGCATAAGGAATTCACCGATCTGGGCGAAGATGGGACCTGCGGTGACGCCGCCGAAAATCCCGGCACTGCTGTGGGGGTTCTTCAGCACCACGGTGATCACAAAGCGGGGATCGTCAGCGGGCAGTATGCCCACCCAATCGCTGACGATGCCGCTCAGTCTGCCGGAGCTGTCGGCCACCTCGGCGGTGCCGGTCTTGGCGGCTATCCTGTAGCCTTCCACCTTGACCGTCTTATCGTATTTCTCTGACACTGACTCCATCGCGTTCATGACCTCAGCG
The DNA here is from genome assembly GCF_026537385.1 of Bifidobacterium sp. B4079. Classification (NCBI taxonomy): domain Bacteria; kingdom Bacillati; phylum Actinomycetota; class Actinomycetes; order Bifidobacteriales; family Bifidobacteriaceae; genus Bifidobacterium; species Bifidobacterium sp. B4079. The sequence goes on from NZ_JAFNMH010000001.1 coordinate 843,430, forward strand.
GCCACTTTCTCGTCCACGACCCTGACCTGATTGGCTTTGACGCCCCCCTGACCGCGGATGATGGTCTGGTCGGAACGGACCCCCTTGTTGGCCAGGGTGGCGATGGCATTGGTCAGCTGGACGGCGTTGGTGGCATAGCCCTGGCCGAACAGGACCGTGTTGCGGGTGCGGCGGTCCCAGGTCTGAGGCGTGGTCAGCAGTCCCTTGGACTCACCCGGCAGCCCCAGGGCTGATACATGGCCGATGCCGAAGCGAGTCAGATAGTCGTAGCGCTTCTGGTCCGGGTACTTCTGGCCGGCCATGACCATGCCCACGTTGGAGGAATTCTGCAGAATGCCGGCCAACGTCCAATGCTCTTCCCCATGATTGAAGGAATCCTTGTACTGCTGGTTGTCGATGGTGATGTGGTCGGGCACGGTAAAGCGGTCGGTCATGGAGTGCGCCTGCTCCTGGAGCATGCCCGCCGCCGAGATGGTCTTGCCGACCGATCCGGGCTCGAAGGTCTCCGCCACAGCCCTGGAGGAGTTGACCTTGGCCTGGTCGCTGCCCGCCTGGTAGTCGTCGGTGTCGGCCAGTGCCAGGATCTCGTTGGTGTGGGTGTCCTGAACCACTGCCAGGGCCCAGTCCGCATGATAGTTCTGGCAGCCTGACTTAAGGGCCTGGCGGACGTACCAGAGCACATCCTGGTCAATGGTCAATCTCACGTCCTTGCCGTTGACAGGATTGCGCTGACGGGTCACGGTTCCGGGAATCTCCTGGCCCAGCATCCCCTGCTGATAGACCGTATAGCCATCGGTGCCGGTCAGCCGCCAATTCTCCATCTGCTCGATTCCGGCCACGCCCTTGCCGCTGTCATCGATGCCCCCGATCAGGGCGCCCATCAGATCCGCGTGCGGGTAGGTGCGTTCGCTGCTCAGTTCGGCCGTAATGATCCCCTGCAGCCCCAACTTGTCAATGGAACGCTTGACCTCGGGGGTCACACGCTTGGCCAGCAACACGTACCGTCCAGGGACGCTGAGCTTGCCACCCAGCTCCATGGCGTTCATCCCCAGGGCCGGTGCCAGTAGGCGTGCCACGCCAGCAGCACCGTCGGCGCCCACCGGGTGGCCCTTGATGCTGTGGCAGTCGTTGCCTGTGCGCTTGGTGCAGTTGATGGGTATGAAGGAGGCGGCCGCCTCGGGGTCGCCGATGATGTTGTACCGCTCCAGGCTCTGGGCCAGCACCCGGCCATTGACATCCAGGATGCGGCCACGCTGGGCCTTGATAGTGTGCGGCACGGTGCGACCCGCCGCAGCAGCCTGGGCCATGGACCTTCCGTCGAAGAGCTGTATGTAGGCCAGCTTGCCCAGGGCCAGAGCGGCCACCAAAATCAGAATCAGGCCCACAGACAAGGAACGTTTGCAGAAAGACAGGCGCCAGGAGCGCTTGGTTCCCTTGCCGCTCATTGATGCCCCGCCTTGCCCTGGGCATCCTGAGGAGGCTTATAGCCCTGCAGATCGATGGAGTTCAGACCCTGCTGGGGCTGCATGCCCAACTGCTGGGCTTTGTCCGGCAGGGAGGCCTGGAGCTGGTCCAGCTTGTTCTGGTCATCCTGGACGTCCTGGTTGAGATTGCTGATCTCACGCTGGATTCGGGTAGCCTCGAAGGAGTCCTGGACCATCTGGGTGCGCAGCATCAGGGAGCCGAACATACAGGCAGCCAGAAAAACCACGGAGGTCATGATCCGCAGCAGGGGATTGCCGCGGGTGCGCGTCCAGCCAATCAGACGCCTAGCCCCTTCAGCCACTGGACCTCGTTCGGGATGGCGGTCCTTGCCCGGCTTGCCTGAGCCCTTGATCAGACTGAGCTCAGGCCTGGTGGGCATCTCCTGGATACGAGGATGGCCCTTGTCCGGAGAGGCCTTGGAACGGACTGAACGTGCTGGCATGGTCATGACCGGCGCCTCGATTCCGAACCGTGACCCACGCAGCGATGGCGACCATCCGAGCCCTCGCCGCGGGCCTCGGATTGAAGTCGACGACGACGCTCCTCGGGGATGGCTCCAATCATCTCCACGGCACGCAGGCGCACTGAGGCAGACCTGGGATTGCGTTCCCGCTCGGCCGCGTCAGCCTTGATGGCCCCATGAGTCAGATCCGACAGATATGGGCGGGCCTGATCAGGCACCACCGGCATGCCCGCCGGCAGGTCCACGTGCAGCCCTGGCGCCATGAAGCGCTTGACCATGCGGTCCTCCAGGGAATGGTAAGACTCCACGACCAAACGACCCCCCTGGGCCAAGCGAAGAATGGCCTGGGGCAGGGTGCGCCTCAGACGATCCAGCTCCCCGTTGACCTCGATGCGCAGGGCTTGGAAGACCCTCTTGGCCGGATTGCCCGGGGGGCGGTGACCGCGCGGCACTGCCCTGTCGACCAGACGGTCCAGCTGGGCCGAGGTGGTCAGCGGCTGCTCCTGCCTGGCCTCGACGATGGCCCGAGCGATGCGTCCTGCATAGCGCTCCTCTCCGTACGCGGAGAAGATGGCTGCCAAGTGTTCCTGGTCGTATTCGGCCAGGACCTGTGCGGCAGTAAGCTCCTGGCTGGTGTCCATGCGCATGTCCAGCGGAGCGTCCTGCCGGTAGGTGAAGCCCCTATCGCGCTGGTCGATCTGCAGGGAGGACAGCCCCAGATCCATAAAGACCAGGTCCACCTGGCCCAGGCCCAGGGCATCCAGCTGCTGGTCCAGCTGGTCAAAGGGGGCATACACCGGCGTGAAGCGGTCGGCCAGACCCGCGTCTCGCATCCGGCCAGTGGCCAGTTCCAGGGCCTGACGATCCCTGTCGATGCCGATAAGACGGGCCTCAGGACAAGCCTTAAGGAAGGCGGTGGCATGCCCTGCCAGACCCAGCGTGCAATCTACAGCCACGGCCCCTTTGTGCTCCAAGGCGGGTCGGGCCAGCTCAAGGCAGCGCTCCAGCAGGACGGGACGATGGACCATGCCCCTGTCCACGGCCTCCTGGTCGGGAGGATTGCGATCTTCCATGAGGGCCTCCATCAGCAATCCACCGCCGGAAGAACATCGTCGGCAATGTCGGCGTAGCCCTGCTCCTTGCTCTCCAAGTAGGCAGTCCAGGAATCCTGGTCCCAGATCTCGGCACGGGTACCAACGCCGATGACCGCGACCGGGCCGGTCAACCGTGCATAAGAGCGCAGCATAGGCGGGACCAGGATGCGGCCCTGCTTGTCGGGAACCTGGTCGACGGCGCCGGACAGAAATACGCGCAGGTAGTCCCTGGCCGACTTGTCGCCCATGGAGGTGTGCTGAATGCGCACGGCCATCCTCCGAAATTCCTCAGTGGGCAGCAGACTGACGCAGCGTTCCTGGCCGCGGGCCATGACCAGGCCCTGACCCAGCTGGGCGCGGAACTTGGCAGGTAAAGCCAGGCGGCCCTTGGAATCCATCTTGGGTGTGTAGGTGCCCAAAAGCATGGGCGGCAGGGGAGGCGAAGCGGCATCAGCGTCGTGCATATTGGCCATGCCCCACCTCCAATGCCAGTCTGGTAACCGTGGGACGACCCCATCGGGTAGCGTCCCCTACGCAATGCTCCCCACTTTACCCCACTTACCCCCATTGCTCACCACCTTGACACCAATCCATGCCCAAACCCAATCATTCGCCCCGCCGAAGGGTCCGCCCCGGCGTTTCGCCACTTGGCAAAGAGGGCGCGGCCAAGGGTCCGCCGGGCCGGGAAAGTAGAGTTCGAGCGGTATATTGGATCATCCGATTTTTGAACATTGGACAGAATGGACGCACATGTCGAGCTATTCCTCACAGCTGCATGAAGAGCAGACGGCGGTGGACAGGGCCTACAGCCGTCTGGACGAGCTGCGGGCACAGGCCAGAACCAGACTGGACGCGGTCCGGGCCGCCGGCTCCCACGGATCCCCTACCCAGCGAACCGAGCGGGATTCCTTCGCCAACATGTACGAGGATCGGCTCACCCAACTGCGGGCCGTTGAGGACCGCTTGGTCTTCGGCCGATTGGATACTGTCCAGGGCGGCCGGCGATACATTGGACGGCTGGGCCTGCTGGACGGCAACCACGAGCCCATCCTGACCGACTGGCGGGCAGAGGCCGCACGCCCCTTCTACGAAGCGACCCCGGCGGATCACGGCGACATCGTCATGCGTCGGCACATCACCCTCAACTTCCGCCAGGTCACCGGCATCGAGGATGAGGTTCTGGACCTGTCAGCCCCCGAGGTAGACAAGGCGGCCCAAGGCGGCACTCTTGCTGGCGAAGGTGCGCTCATGGCATCCCTGTCCAGCCGCCGCACCGGGCAGATGACCGACATCGTGGCCACCATCCAGGCAGAACAGGACCGGATCATCCGCTCCCCCATGACGCGCCCGTTGGTGGTCCAGGGAGGACCAGGCACCGGCAAGACCGCCGTGGCCCTGCACCGGGCGGCCTACCTGCTCTACACCCACCGGCGCAGACTGGAGAGTTCGGGCGTGCTGATCATCGGGCCCAGCAACGCCTTTCTGCGCTACATCGACCAGGTCCTGCCCTCCCTGGGCGAGACCGGAGTACTCAGCCGAACCATGGGCGACCTCATCCCCGGCATCAGCACTGAACGCCAGGAGGACCCGCACGTGGCCCGGCTCAAGGGGGACATCCGCATGGCCGAGGCCGTAGCCAACGCCGTCGCATCCCGGGAGCGAGTACCTGCCTTCCTGCCCACAGTCAAGGTGGATGGGGTGGCAGTCCCCATGCTGGCGGTCGACCTGGAACGGGCTTTGGTCGATGCCCGACGCAGCCACCAGCCCCACAACAAGGCCAGGAACACCTTCGTGCGCTCGGCCCTGAACGCCATGACCGCCCGTTACGCCGAGGGAGTGGACTATCAGCCCGGAGCCGAGGAACTTGCCCGGGTCACCTCCCTGCTCCGGCTGAACGACCAGGTGCGGCGAACCCTCAATCTGGCCTGGCTACCTATGAACCCCCGCTGGCTGGTCAACGATCTCTGGTCCAGGCCGGACCGTCTCCGCCGGTTCGCACCATGGTTGACTCCAGAGCAGATTGACCTGCTGACCCGCCAAAACGGCGCCGAACTGACCGTATCCGACATCCCCGTCCTAGATGAGGCCATGGAGCTTCTGGGCCCCGACCCCCGCCAGGCGGATCGTGACCAGGCTGAAAAGGCCCGCCGCGACGAGGAAAACCGGTTTGCCAGCGACACCTTGGCCCAGAACGGCATCGGCACAGGCATCGTGACCTCGCAGATGCTGCTGGATTCCATCAATGGCGAGGACGAAAACCAGGCAGCCACTCAGGCGGCCGCCGACCGTGAATGGGTCTACGGGCACATTGTGGTCGACGAGGCCCAAGAGCTGACGGCCATGGACTGGAGGATGCTGGTCCGACGTTGCCCATCCCGGTCCTTCACCATCGTTGGGGATGTGGCCCAGACGGCGGCACTGGGCGGCACCAGGTCCTGGGCCTCAACTATGGACACGCTCTTCGGCCCGGACGGATGGGACCTGCGGCAGCTGACCATCGACTATCGCAACCCTCGTCAGGTATCCAACCTGGCCTCCTCCTTCGCTGCCTCCGAAGGTCTTGAGGTTTCCACGCTCAAAGCCGTGCGCGAGGTGGAAGGATCGGTCAGCCGTCTGCGGGCTGACGATCAGGCCAGCCTGCTGGACCAGCTGCCTGACTTGGTAGGCCAATTGGCGGAACGTCATCTGGGCAAAGACGGTACCGGACGCCTGGCCATCATCGTTCCCAGCGCCCTGGAAGCCGAGGTCAGCTCACGGCTGCGTATTGATGAGGCTCAGGAGCGTCAGATCACGGTCACGGCCACCGGCCACACCAAGGGTCTGGAATTCGACGCCGTGGTTCTGGTTGAGCCTGGAGCCATTCAGGATGAAGCCCCCTCCAGGCTGAGCGCGGCAGCCGACCTTTACGTGGCTATGACACGCCCGACCCAGGAGCTGGTCATCGCCCAGACATCCGAGGATCAGAGGTTGCTGGACCTGGGATGAGTTCCGTGGTGCCATGTCCATATCGTGCCTGGCGCCCCGTTCACCTCCGGTCACAGGCCAGCCCCGTCACACAGTGACGGATGCTGCAGGCCTGTGGCAGTATGGCTTCCTGCAGTCAGAATGGAATGGGCCAGCATAGCTGATTTCAGGACTGTGCATTCCCAGACTGCTCTGCAGCTGACCGGTCTTCGGCGCGCAGGGTATCGATGGCCTGCTGGAAGTCCTCCAGGTTGCCGAAGTTGCGATAGACCGAGGCGAAGCGCAGATAGGCCACCTCGTCCAATTCCCTGAGAGGCTTCAGGATGGCTCTGCCGACCTCTTCCGAATCCACCTGAGCCAGGCCGCGTGAGCGTAGATCCTCTTCGACCTGCTGGCCCAGGAGCTTCAGGTCATTCTCATCGATGGGCCTGCCCTGGCAGGCCTTCCTCACGCCAGAGATGACCTTGTCGCGGTTAAAGGGCTCGGCATTGCCCGAGCGTTTCATGACCAGGAGAATCGAGGTCTCCACCGTGGTGAACCGACGCGAGCATTGCGGGCACTCACGACGGCGTCTGATGGCATGGCCGTCGTCGCTGATTCGCGTATCCACAACCTTGGTATCGGGATTCTGGCAGAAAGGACAATGCATATGTAATATCATAGCGCCAAAGAACCTCAAGACCCACGTGTACCAGGCCTATCAGCTTATATTCCTGGACATACTCCTTGAATTCAGCCACTACCTTCATCCATGCAGCAAGTCATTGAAGCCTCGTTGTTAATTCTCTGGATCAGAAATGCCTGCCTCAATCGTCGCTGGGAATCAGAATTCGGTCACCAACGCGCAGGTTGGGCGAGGACATCTTGTTGATCTGCATGATACGGTCAACGTTCTTAGTGACATCCTCACCTTGCGGGGTGATGGAGGCCGCATAGGACCAGACACTATCTCCCGGACGAACTGTTCTTGTGATGACCTCCTGCGGCCCTGGAGCGGAGCTGGCCGGTCGAGCCGTCCATCCAAACCCAGCCAGGGTCAGAGCCGCGACTGCAAGAAAAACCGCGAATCTTCGCACGTTGGCACTCACAAAACCCTGCTCGGACACACAGGCTTTGGCAGCTCGGCGAAGGCGAAGCATGACGGACGAGAACAGGGGACTGGCATACGTCCGGCAGGCCGAGGGCAGGTTCAACGGCATAGATATGCGGGAACCGGCACAGGCACGAACAACCACGGCACACCTCTTTCGAACATTTGTTCTATCGAACAGATGTTCTCATTCTGACACCGCGACGGCTTTTTGGCAAGGCCGATTCGAACATTTGTTTGATTTTTCACTTCAGGCAGGATAGACTGAGTTCAGTTTCCAAGGAAAGGAGCCCATCGTGAGTACAATCCCCTTTACCGGGTCCACGGCTACGAGCTCCCTCAACCAGTCCGCTGCTGCTAACAGCGCCTGCTCTCAGGAAACCGCTGAAACTTCCGCCAGCACCGAAAACGCGAACCAGGGACCCCGGCCCAAGCTGACCGATCGCCAGGCCAGGGTGCTGGAAGCTATCAAGCGGCACCTGTCAGAGCGTGGTTTCCTGCCCTCCTACAGGGAAATCGGCAAAGACGCAGGATTGCGTAGCACTTCTTCCGTCAAGCACCAGCTTCAGGTCCTGCAGGATCTGGGCTACATTCGCCTGACTGCCAACAAGGGACGCGCTATAGAGCTGGTCCAGGACCGCCCTGAGCCGACAGCAGGAACTGCCAGGATCGTGCCTTTCCCCGACACACAGACCGACGAGGCCATCATGCAGTCGCGCGACGTGCCCCTGGTCGGCAGAATCGCCGCCGGCCAGCCCATTCTGGCCGAGCAGCATGTGGACGATGTCATGCGTCTGCCCCAACGTCTGACCGGATCCGGCGAGCTCTTCATGCTTGAGGTCCATGGGGATTCCATGGTTGACGCCGCCATCTGCGACGGGGACTTCGTGGTCGTCCGCCGCCAGCAGGAGGCCGAGAACGGAGATATCGTCGCGGCCCTGCTGGACGATGGGGCCACGGTAAAGACCTTCCGACGCGAGGAGGGCCACGTTTGGCTGATTCCCCACAACCCGGGCTACTCCCCCATTGACGGCACCCACGCCGTCATCATGGGCAAGGTGGTCACCGTTCTGCGCAAGGTCTGAAGGTTACATGTCCAAATGCTCGCCGCTGTCGTCCCGGTGGCCCTGCGGTTCTATCTGAAAGGTCGTATGCTCGACCGAGACCGGGAAATGGTCGCGCAGGCAGCGTTGCATGCTGGTTAGAATACGTTCGTTTTCGACTGCCGAGGTGCCCTGACGCACAATCACATGCGCCGTCAGCTGCGGCAGACCGGTGGAAACGCTGTTGGCATGCAGGTCATGAACCTCAAGCACGCCAGGCACGTCCTCCAGGTGCTTTCTGACCTTGGCCATGTCGAGCTCCGGCGGGGTTTCCTCAAGAAGGACAGAGACGCTGCTGGCCAGGAGCTTGATTGCGCGGGGAATCATCAGCAGAGCGATTAGGCCTCCCGCTACGGCATCGAATCCAGCCCAACCGGTGGCCATCATGACCACAGCTGATATCAGAACCGCCACCGAGCCCAATGCATCGTTGACCACTTCGAGAAAGGCGGCACGCATGTTCAGGTTGTCCTTGTGCCCGGAAGCCAGGACCAGGATGGACCCCACATTGGCAGCCAGGCCCAAAATACCGAAAAAGAGCAGCAGCCCCTGCTGATGGACTTGGTCCCGCCCAGGCGACCAGAGCCGCAAGACAGCCTCCACAATGGCGTAGATGCCCACAGCCAAAAGGACCAGAGCACCGCCAGCCGCTGTGATGACCTCCAGACGGGACCATCCCCAGGTCCGCCGGTTTGTGGGGCGGCGCTCCATCAACACTGCAGTGACGGTGGAGGCGATCAGCACGGCCATGTCGGTCATCATGTGCCCGGCGTCGACCAGCAAGGCCAGGCTGCGGGTGACCAAGGCGCCGACGACTTCAGCCACGAAGACCGATCCCGTCAGCGCCAAGGTCGTCAGCAACTCTCGACGATGGGCGGACCCGCCGCCCTGGACAACACCTTCATGAGCGCTCATGCATACCCCGATTCATCAGACACCAAAGTATGCCACCAGGGGTCACAAGACAAGAGTTTCCGTGAAATACTCAGAAGCCGAACTTGCTTGCCGTCTCCTTGAGGGTCTCGGCGGAACGCTTCAGAGCGGCCAGCTCGCCGTCGCTCAGTGGGGTGTTGATGTGGGTGTTGACCCCGTCTCGGTTGAGCACGCTGGGCACCGACATGCACACGTCAGAGATCCCGTGGAAATCCTCCAGCAGGGAGCTGACCGGCAGGATCCGGTCAGTGCCGTTCAGAATGGACTCGATGATGTCCACGCCGGACATGGCGATGGCGAAGTTGGTCGCCCCCTTGCCCTCGATAATCTGGTAGGCGGCGTTCTTCACCTCCTGGTGGATCTCCTCGCGCTTGGCCGCGTCCAGAGGCTCATGGCCTGGCAACTCCATCCAGTCGCACATGGGAACCCCGCCGATGGTGGCCGAGCTCCAGAGCGGAACCTCGGAGTCGCCATGCTCGCCAGCGATGTAGGCATGGACGTTCTTTACGTTAACCCCGGTCTGCTGGCCGATCAGGTAGCGCAGGCGGGCGGAGTCCAGGTTAGTGCCCGAACCGAACATCTGGTTGACAGGCAGCCCGGACAGCTCCAGGGAGACCCTGGTGACGATGTCGACGGGGTTGGTGATCAGCAGGAAGATGGCGTTAGGAGCCACCTCGACCATCTGAGGGATGATGGACTTCATCATGTTGATGGTGGCACCGGCCAGGTCAAGCCGAGACTGCCCAGGCTTCTGCCTGGCTCCGGCAGTGATGACCACCATGTCGGCGTCGGCGCAGATCTGCGGATCGTCCGAGCCGTCAATGGTGACCGTGGGATAGAAGCTGGATCCGTGCTGCATGTCGCGGACCTCAGCCTCAACCCGCTGGGCGTTGATATCCTCGAGAACGATCTCTCGAGCCACGCCTCGCTGGGCTGCCGAGAAGGCCAAGGTCGACCCCACGGCTCCGGCTCCTACGATCGCTAGCTTGGTTGGCTTGATTGATGATTCCGCCATTGTTTTATGGACCTCTCTTATCGGAACCCGGGAAACGGGTTTGCCGCTGACAACATACGTAGTCTACCCAGCATAGGTGACCTGGCGTGCATCTGCCCTTAAGAGTTCAGCCCGGCCGATGGCGTGTCATCCGCCGGAACTTGCGAGGGCTTCTGGTCAATGGCTTGTTCAAGCACGGCGGCCGCCAGCCGGTCGTCCACATCAACGCTCAGCGCAACCCCGTCGGCCCGGTATTCCAATGAATCCACCCGTCCCAACTGCCGCACCTGTTCCAGCAGGGAGCCGCTGGTGTAGGGCAGGACGGCCTGGACATGCACAGCGGGAGCAGGCAGCAGCTCCTCAACCCGCTTGCGCAGAGACTCAAGACCCTGGCCCTGCTTGGCTGAGACCAGAAAGGACTTGGGTTCGAGGTTGGCAAGCCGCTGCCGGGCGTCCTGATCTATCAGATCCACTTTGTTGAAGACCAGCAGTCGGGGAATGGACTCGGCGCCGGGGATGTCTGCCAGCACGGCGTCCACAGCCCTGATTTGGGCAAAGGGGTCGGGGTGGGAGCCGTCCACCACATGGAGAATCAGGTCGGACTGCCCTACCTCCTCCAGGGTGGATTTGAAGGCCTCGACCAGCTGGGTGGGCAGGCGGCGGACGAACCCGACCGTGTCCACATAGACGTAGAGCCGGCCATCTGCCGCCTTGGTGCGCCTGACGGCCGTATCCAGGGTGGCGAAGAGGGCGTTCTCCACCAGCTCCTCGGACCCGGTCAGTCGGTTGGTCAACGAAGACTTGCCAGCGTTGGTATACCCCACCACGGCCACAGCCGGCAACTGGTAGCGCCGCCGGGAACCACGCTTGACCTGGCGCGAAGGAGCCATCTGGGCAATCTGGCGCTTCAACCGGGCAATCCGACGCCTAATGACTCTCCGGTCGGTCTCGATCTTGGTTTCGCCAGGGCCGCGGGAGCCTATGCCGCCGGCCTGCCCGGCAGCTTGACCTCCGGCCTGACGGGACAAAGAACCACCCCAGCCGCGCAGCCTAGGCAGCATGTATTCCAATTGGGCCAGCTCCACCTGGGCCTTGCCCTCTCGGCTGGTGGCATGCTGGGCAAAGATGTCCAGAATCAGGGCCGTCCTGTCGACCACCTTGACCTTGGTGACATCCTCAAGCGCTCGTCGCTGGGAGGGATGCAGGTCGTCATCGGTGATGATGGTGTCGGCTCCCAGCCGGGCCACGATGTCTGCCAGCTCCCGCGCCTTGCCCGAACCTAGGTAGGTGGCCGGATCCGGCTTGAACCGCTGCTGGAGCAATCCGTCCAGCACCTCGGCCCCGGCAGTCCGCGCCAGGGCGGCCAGCTCACGCAGGGACTCCTCGGCCTGACCGACTGTGGTCCGCGCACCCGACCAGACGCCGACCAGGACCACCCGTTCCAAGCGGACCTTGCGGTATTCCACCTCGGTCACGTCCTGGAGCTCGCCCAGCCCCTCTACATGGCGGAAGGCGTTGCGCCGACTTCGCTCCTCCCACTCCTGATCCTGGTACTGTCCGACCTGCCTTTCGCTGCCGGTAAGCACCTCGGACTTGTGTGAGAGCGGGTCCTGGTGGGCATCAAAGACCGCTGAGTCGTGCTCTTGGGTCGGTTTTTCGTGAGTCAAAGGCACCTCTGCACTGATCTATTGACGAGTAAACGAATCCGGTATAGGCGGAATCATGGCACAGTCTTTATTATCATCTTCTTAGCAGACATCAGCGGGTGCCCGAGGGACATGCAGACTTCAAAGACGGACAGGATGGACATGACGCAGAGAGACCATGGCAGCAGCCGGGGGCAATCCTCCAGGACCGGGACAGCAGGAAGCGAGCAGTACTTCGTAGCCCGTCCGGCCTCCCCCGACCAGCGGCGAACCATCCAGGTGGAGCTGGCCGGCCGCACCTGCCAGATGGAGGTCTCCCACGGGGTCTTCTCATCGGGCAGACTTGACCTAGGCACCTCAGTCCTGCTCAAACGCGTCCCCCAGCCCCCTGCCGGGGGCGACTTTCTGGACCTGGGCTGCGGCTGGGGGCCCATCGCCTTGAGCATGGCCATCCAGTCGCCCAAGGCCAACGTCTACGCCGTGGATACCAACCTGAGGGCCCTGGATCTGACTGCCCGCAACGCCCGATCCCAGGGCCTTGACAGGGTGCGCACCCTGGCCCCGGAGCAGGTGCTGGACGATCTGCGCTTCGACCTTATATGGTCCAATCCGCCCATCCGAGTGGGCAAGGCGGCCCTGCACGAGCTGCTGATGACCTACCTGCCCAGGCTGAAGCCCCAAGGCCAGGCCTACCTGGTGGTCCAGCGCAACCTGGGAGCCGACTCCCTGATCCCCTGGCTGGCTGACGCCCTGGGTCCCGGCTGGAGGGCGGAGAAGTACGCCTCGGCCAAGGGCTACCGGATCATCAAGGTGGACCGGGCATGAGGTTCGAGTATCCCGCCGAGCTGCCCATCAGCGCAGCCAAGGAGGACATCGTCCATGCCGTACAGTCCTCCCAGGTGGTCATCGTCTCGGGCCAGACCGGCTCAGGCAAGACCACTCAGATCCCTAAGATCCTCTTGGAGATGGGGCGCGGCGACCACGGCCGCCAGATTGTGCACACCCAGCCCAGGAGGATCGCCGCCAGAACCGTGGCCGAGCGAATCGCCTCGGAGACGGGCACTAGCCTGGGCGACCAGATCGGCTACCAGGTACGCTTCACCGATAAGTCCAGCCGAAGCACCCGTCTGCGAGTGGTCACCGACGGCATACTCCTGGCGCAGATCCAGGGGGATCCTCAGCTACGGGCCTACGACACCATCATCATCGACGAGGCCCATGAGCGCAGCCTGAATATCGACTTTCTGCTGGGGTATCTGACCGCCCTGCTGCCTAAACGGCCTGATCTGAAGCTAATTATCACCTCGGCCACCATCGATTCGGTCAAGTTCCGGGACCACTTCGCCAAGGCCCTACACACCCAGGTGCCTGTGCTGGAGGTCTCCGGCCGCACATACCCGGTCCAGACCCTCTACGAGCCTGCAGGATCGGCGCCGTCCCTGATGCGGCATGTACCCGGGTTCGACTCCGATGGGGAGGGACAGGACAGGGAGGAGCCGGACATCCCCAAGGCGGTGGCCCGGGCCTGCGCCGAGCTAGTCATCCACTCCACCCACGTGGACGGTCCCAGAGACATCCTGGTCTTCGCCGCCGGCGAACGTGACATCCGCGAGTATGAGACCGCCCTGCGACGGCACTTCGGCCCGCGGACCTCCGACATGCGCCGCCCGGACGCTTTGGAAATCATTCCCCTCTTCGCCCGCCTGTCCGCCAAGGAGCAGCACCGGGTATTTGAACGCCACGGCCATCAGCGCATCGTCATCGCCACCAACGTGGCCGAAACCTCCCTGACAGTGCCGGGCATCCGATACGTGGTGGACCCGGGATTGGCTAGAATCAGCCGCTATTCCAAGTCGGCCAAGGTCCAGCGGCTGCCCATCGAGCCCATCTCCCAGGCCTCAGCCGATCAACGTGCAGGCCGTTGCGGACGCGTGGCCGACGGCATCGCCATCCGCCTGTATGCCAAGGACGACTATGACACCCGTCCCAAGTTCACTGACCCGGAGATCCTGCGCACCTCCCTGGGTTCGGTCATCCTGCATATGCTCTCGGTGGGCGTGGCCCATACGGCCGAGGACGTCACCGACTTCGGTTTCATCGATCCACCCGACACCCGTGCGGTCAGCGACGGTCTGCGGGAGCTGACCGAGCTGCAGGCCATCTCCCGCCAGCAAGGCCTCATCCGGCTGACCAATCTGGGACGACGGCTGGCCAGGATCCCCATTGACATCCGTCTGGGCAGAATGATCCTGCAGGCCGGCCAAGATGCCGCCCCGGACACCCTGGCCGCCGTTCTGGTCGTCGTAGCATTCCTTTCCCTGCAGGACCCTCGCGAGCGCCCTGAAGAGAAGCGCGAGGAGGCCGACCGGATCCATGCCCGCTATGAGGACTCCTCCAGCGACTTCCTGACGGCCCTGAATATCTGGAACCGTTTCTTCCCGCAGGGCAAGGAACCATCCAACGGGGCCCTGCGCAAGGCCTGCAAGCAGGAGTACATGGCTTTCCTGCGCATGCGGCAGTGGCATGACCTTTACCGGCAGCTGGCCCAGATGTGTCGGGGACTGCACATGAAGGTAGGCTCCCCCGTCCCCGTCAAGGGACCGGATCAGGCTCTGCTGGCCCTGCCTATTGGGCAGCAGGCGGCCCATGCCCTGGTCTGTTCCTGGGATGATCAAGGGATCCACCGGTCCATGCTGGCCGGCCTGCTCTCCAGCATGGGCATGCAGGTGATTCACGAACCCAAGGCCTCCGATTTCGCCGGTCTGCGTGGTGCGGCCCGGGCCAAGGCCATGAAGCGAGCGCGCCGGCAGTCCAAGAACGACTATCAGGGAGCACGCGGCACGCATTTTGCTATCTTCCCTGGCTCCGCCCTGGCCAAGGACAATCCGCCCTGGATCATGGCCGCCGAGCTGGTGGAGACCTCCCGGCTCTGGGCGCGCTGCTGCGCGGCCATTGATCCGGCCTGGGCAGAGCCCCTGGCCAAGTCCCTGACCAGGACCACCTACGCCGAGCCCCATTGGTCGGCCTCCCGTGGTGCTGCGGTGGCAACATCCAAGGTCCTGCTCTACGGTCTGCCCATCATTCGCGATAGGACCATCCAATGGGCCCGTATCAACCCCGGCCAGGCCCGGGACATGTTGATAAGCCAGGGTCTGGTCCAGGGCGACGTGCGCGAGCGCTTCTCTCATGACGACTTCATCAAGGCCAACCGGCAGGTGCTCAGCGAGGCCGGCGAAAGAACCAGTCGGACTCGCCGGGTGACCGGCACCGTTACCGAGGAGGACCTCTACGACTTCTATCAGAAGCGCATTCCCCAGGAGGCCACCTCCCTTGCCGCACTGGGCGCCTGGTGGCGGAAGCACCACGATGCGGACCCCCACCTCCTGGACTTCGACCCAGATAAGGTGGAGCGCCTGAACGATCAGTCCGCCTCCTACCGACCCGGGGACTACCCCGACCACTGGCACACCCTGGGCACCGACGGCCGGCCCATGGACCTGCCTCTGACCTACCGCTACCAACCGGGAGAAGCCGACGACGGCATCACAGTCCACATTCCCTTACACTGTCTGAACCAGCTGACGCCCGGGCAGTTCAGCTGGACCGTGCTCGGCCTCCTGGACGACCTGATCACAGCCACCATCAAGTCCCTGCCCAAGGCCCTGCGGGTCCAGTTCGTCCCCGCCCCTGACGCCGCCCGAACCATCCGTGCCTGGATCGACGGCCACTATCCCTTGCTGCCCGGCGCCGATCCTGCAACGGCAGAGCAGGCCACCTACGGGTCAGCGGACCAGTCTGCGAACGACAATGAAAACGTCACTAGAGCCATTCCCGCCGGGGGCTGGCCGGACTTCGAGCAGGCCTTCACCGCCGCAGCCATAGACACAATCGGAGCCCAGCTGCACCCGGAGGTCTTCACCCAAGCCAGGCTGGAACGGCTGCCTGACTACCTGCGGCCCACATTCCAGGTGGAGGAGGATCGGCGCCACGGCCATTCCAAGGTCCTGGGCCGGTCCAAGTCCCTGACCGACCTGCAGCGCGACCTGGCCGGACAGGCCCGACAGTCGGCCCGGTCCCGAGTGGACTCCCAGGCCAGCAAGGCCGCCCGACAGGGCCAGGTAGTCAAAAGCGCCAACCTGCTCCACCAGTCCGGTGCCACCACTAAACCGCGCGAGGAACTGATATGGCAGGCCGCCCTGGACAAGCTCCACCTGCCTGCCCAGAGAATCTCCTCGCGCTGGCTGAGCCGGGAGGCCCTCATGTTGGCCTCGGCCCCCTACCCGAACACCTCCACCCTGGCCGAGGACCTGCAGATGGCCGCTGTCAAGCGCCTGATCCCCCACACCGAAGTCGTCACCGACGACCAAACCCTACAGGAGGCTGTAGCCGGCGTCAGCCAGGTCTACGAGGACACTGTCTATCAGGTGGCTAAGGATGTTGTCGCCATTCTGGAGACTTCGGCCCAAGTGGAGAAGGCCGTGTCTGGTCCGGCCGATCTTCCCCTGCTCTCGGTCCTGCAGTGGATACGCCAGCATGCCGGCGGACTGGTAGCCAAGGGCTTCATCGGGGCCGATCCGCCCTATGCCCTTCCTCGTCTGCGCACATATCTGAAGGCCGACCTGATGCGGCTGGACAAGGCCCGCAGGGACAAGGATCGTGACGTACGATGGGCATGGCAGGCGCAGACCGCCCAGGATCTGGTGGACCAGGCGGCCAAGGCGGCCAAGGCTCTGCCCGCCGGTCCCGGACGAGACCAGGCCATGGACCGTGCGCGAAGGGGACGTTGGATGATGGAGGAGTACTTTGTCTCCATCTGGGCCCAGGAGCTGGGGACGGCCATCCCTGTCAGCCTGCAACGGATCAGGAAGGCGCTGGAAGGAAAACCATGAGCACAAGGCCATCGGGACGAAGACGCAGGGGCGGCACCAAACGCGGACGGATGACCCTCCGCCGCGCGCAGACCCTGGGGGCAGCCCTGATGGCCATAGTCCTGGTGGCCGCCCTGTGCATCCTGGCCGCCCGCTTCGTCTCCTACCGGCTGATGGTCGGCCGCGTCATCCGCCACCAGGAGCAGCTCTCCCAGGAGTACGTCTTCAATCCAGGCAGGATCATCACCGATCACCGCTTTCATGACACGGTGGACATGAACGCCGACGATGTTCAGGCCTTCCTGGACCAGAAGGGGGGATCCTGCAACGGATCCACCTGCCTGCGCAGTCTGCAGATGGACGCTCCCGACCGCCCCAGTGACGGTCTATGCGACGCCTACAAGGGCGGCAAGGGGCAGAGCGCGGCTCAAATCATCGACGGGGCCGCCCGTTCCTGTGGCATCAGCCAGAAAGTCCTCCTGACCATGCTGCAAAAGGAGCAACATCTGGTGGCCGCCGACCAGCCCCCCACTCAGGTCCAGCTCCAGTCGGCCATGGGCCTTTCCTGCCCTGACGATGCAGACTGCGACGCCCGCTATGCGGGATTTTTCAACCAGGTCTACGGGGCCGCCCACCGATTCCGCTACTATCAGGCCCACCGCGACCAATACACTTACCGGACCAAGGCCCTGAACGATGTGCGCTTCAGCCCCGATGCCTCCTGTGGCAGCGGCAAGGTCTACATCGAGAACGATGCCACTGCCCTGCTCTACATCTATACGCCTTACCAGCCCAACGAGGCAGCGCTTCGGGCAGGTGACAGCGAAGGCAACAGCTGCTCAAGCTATGGCAATCGCAACTTCGTCATCATCTACGACAGCTGGTTCGGCCGATCGGACCAGTAAGCCCCGGTTTCAAAGCTTGGGCAGGTAGTAGGCCAGCTCATAGGGGGTGACCTGCCGGCTGTATCCGGCCCACTCCCGGTGCTTGTTGCGCAGGAAGTACTCGAAGGTCTGCTCACCCAGCACCTGCGCCACGAAGTCCGACTTCTCCATGACCCTGAGCGCCGCGTCCAGGCTGTCAGGCAGGGGCTCGATGCCCATGGCCTGCCGCTCGGCGTCGGTCAGCTCCCAGACGTCATCGCTGGTGGGCTCGCCAAGGGTCATCTTCTGCTCGATCCCGTCCAGGCCGGCAGCCAGCAGCACCGAGTAGGCCAGGTAGGGGTTGGCCCCCGGATCCAGCCCGCGGAACTCCATCCTGGCCGAGTTGCCCTTGCCGGGCTTGTACTGGGGTATGCGCAGGAGGGCGGACCGGTTGTTGTGCCCCCAGCAGACGTAGCTGGGCGCCTCGGCCCCGCCCCAGAGCCGCTTGTAGGAGTTGACGTACTGGTCGGTCACCGCGCAGATCTCGGCCGCATGGGCCAGAATGCCGGCTGCGAACTGCCGGGCCGTCTGGGACATGTTGAACTCCTGACCCACCTCGTAGAAGGCGTTGGTGTCCCCCTCGAACAGGCTCAGATGGGTATGCATGCCCGATCCCGGCTGGTCAGTGAAAGGCTTGGGCATGAAGCTGGCGTAAATCCCCCGCTCCAAGGAAATCTCCTTGACAACGGTCCGGAAGGTCATGATGTTGTCGGAGGTGGTCAGGGCATCGGCATAGCGCAGGTCGATCTCGTTCTGCCCCGGTCCGGCCTCATGGTGGGAGTACTCCACCGAGATGCCCATCTGCTCCAGCATGTTGACGCAGGCCCGGCGAAAGTCCATCCCCGGGCTGCGGGGCACATGGTCGAAGTAGCCACCCTCGTCGATAGGTGTCGGGGTCTGGGACCAGTCGTCCTGGTTCTCAAACAGGTAGAATTCGATCTCCGGATGGGTGTAGAAGATGAAGCCCTTCTCCTTGGCCCTGGCCAGGGCCCGCTTGAGCACATGCCGGGGATCCCCGCTGCTGGGCTCGCCGTCCGGGGTGAGCACGTCGCAGAAGATCCGCGCCGTGCCCTGCGGCCCTCCCCTCCAGGGAAGTATCTGGAAGGTGGACGGGTCGGGCTTGACGATCATATCGTCCTCGGAGACCCTGGTCATGCCCTCGATGGCCGAGCCGTCGAAGCCCAGCCCCTCCTCGAAGGCCACCTCCAGCTCGGTGGGCGCAATGGCCACCGACTTCAGCGTTCCCAAAACGTCCGTGAACCAGAGACGAATGAACCGGACATCGCGCTCCTCGACAGTGCGCAGCGCGAACTCCTCTTGCTTATCCATAGCGCCTATGCTCCCTTTCCTATATTTCGCAGATTTGCTTATAGCGTTAACAATGCCCCGAGACCAGATCCACTGCCTGCTCCAGGGTGAAAGCCCCCTCATAGAGGGACTTGCCCAGGATGGCGCTGTCCACGCCCTGATCGGCCAAGTCCAGGATATGGCTCAGGTCACCCAGACTGGATATGCCCCCAGAAGCGGTCACCTTGGCCGGGGTCCGACCAGCCACATGACCCAGCAGATCCAGGTTGGGGCCGGTCATCATCCCGTCGCGGGTCACGTCGGTGACCACGTACCGGGTGCACCCGTCCCGGTCCAATCGTTCCATGGCTTTGAAAAGGTCCCCGCCCTGTCTGGTCCAGCCCCGGGCGGCCAGGGTGTGTCCGCGCACGTCCAGACCCACGCAGACCCTCCGTCCGTAGCGAGCCAGAACCTGGCTGGTCCACTCCGGGTCCTCCAGGGCCGCCGTGCCGATGTTGACCCGGGTGGCGCCTGCATCCAGGGCGGCCTCCAAGCTGGCGTCGTCGCGGATGCCGCCGCTGAGCTCCACTTTGACGCAATCCCCCAGCTCGTTGACCAAGGCGGCCAGCTTGTCGCGGTTGTCGCCCGTGCCGAATGCCGCATCCAGATCGACCAGATGGAGCCATTCGGCCCCCTGGTCTACCCAGGCCTTGGCTGCATCGGCAGGCTCCCCGTAGACCTTCTCGGAACCGGAGACCCCTTGCTTGAGGCGGACCGCCTTTCCGTCGCGGACATCGACAGCAGGTAGAAGCGTCAGCATCTCACTCACCTTTCTCGGAGGGGAGATCGGAAGCCCCGGGAAGGGTCCGCACCCAATTGGTCAGCAAACGTGCCCCGGCCTGGCCAGACTTTTCAGGATGAAACTGGGTGGCGCTCAAGGGGCCGCATTCATAGGCGGCCACGAACCTGCTGCGTCCGTAGGTGGCCCAGGTAACCAGCGGTTCGCCAAAAGATGCGCCCTGTGTGGTCTTGTCGGACTCTGGCTGGCTGTCGTTATGCTCATTCAATGCTGCTGCCCGCAGGGACAGATCGGGCTGTGCCCAGCCGGTCAGGTCACCGCCCTGCACTGCCATGGCCGCATAGGAGTGGACAAAGTAGAAGCGCTGGTCCTGGACCCCTGCCAAAAGCCGCGTTCCCTGAGGCGCCTGGACATGGTCCCAGCCCATATGGGGCACCACATCGGCATCCAGCTTGGTCACCCGACCGGGGATCAGGCCCAGACCAGGCTCGCTGTGGCCGTCCTCGTCCCCGAACTGGAACATGATCTGGAGGCCTATACAGACCCCCAGGACCGGCAGCCCCTGGGCCAGGCGATCCAGGATGATCCGGTCGCCGCCGACGGCACGCAACCCCGCCATGCAGGCCCCATAGGCCCCCACTCCGGGAATGACCATACCGTCGGCCTTCATGGCCAGGTCCGGGTCGGCGCTGATCTGCGCATCGACCCCAAGCTGGGAGAGGGCATGCACCATGGATCTGACATTGCCGAACCCATAGTCAAGCACCTGTATCCTGGTCATGTTCCTCCTAGCCAAGCCTCTTGTCTGAACCTCTACCCGACTTGATTATTCGACGCGGCCCTGGCGAGTCGATCCGCCCGCCCCGAATCTGGTGTGCGAGGCGATGATGCCCATGGCCTTCTCGCGGTTGTACTCCCCCGAGTCGAAGACGGCGGCCCCATCCTGGCGCAGCCTGTCCACTGTAGTGGTCCCGATCATCAGGTCCTCCACGAAGTCGGCTGTAGCGGCAAAGAGGATGGGCGGCGCAAGCGTCTGCCCCGACTGCCCGCTGATCCAGAGGGTCACTTCGAGCTTGTCGGCACGGTTGACCGCCAGGATGGCGCTGAGCCCGGATACGACCGTGGTCAAATCGCGGATGGCTGCCTCGGGTCCGTCCCCATCCAGGTTTCTCAGGACGGCCACGGCACCCTCACGGGCCTGGATGCACCAGGCCGAAATATCGGAAATCTGGCAGAAGGCCGCCAGAAGCTCTGCCGAAGCCAGACGGGTCACCATGACGGCGGCCTTGGCCCGGTTGCCGATCAGGCCTTCAAGCTCCTGATCGAAGTCAGCCGCAACACCATCAGCCCCGTCGGGTTTCACCGACGATTGGTCAGCGGGCTTGGAATCCAGCCCAGCCTGGTCATCCACGCTCGAATCAAAGTGTTCAGCTGGCTGATCCGCTTGGTTCTGACCCTCATTGAATTCGGCCTCAAAGCTGGCCAGGGCCCGCTCGACCTCCTCCTCGCTCAGATGATTGCCGGAATCCGGCAGATCCTGATCCTTGTTGTCGTGTTCATCGGCGCTCATAGCGACCCCTTGGTGCTGGGGATGCCCTTCACTTTGGGATCAGGCTCCACAGCAAAGCGCAGAGCCCTGGCCAGGGCCTTGAACTCAGCCTCGGCAATGTGGTGCGGATCCCTGCCCGACAAGACGGTCAGGTGCAGGCAGATGCCGGCATGCAGGGCAATGGACTCCATGACGTGCCTTACAAGGGAGCCGGTGAAGTGCCCGCCGATCATGGCGTACTCGAACCCTTCGGGTTCTCCGGTGCAGACCGCATAGGGCCTGCCGGAAATATCGACCACGGCTCGGGCCAGGGCCTCGTCCAGGGGAACGGTGGCGTCGGCGAAGCGCCTGATGCCCCGCTTGTCCCCCAAGGCCTGGGCCAGGGCTTCGCCAAAGACGATGGCCACGTCCTCGACGGTGTGGTGGACGTCGATCCGTGTGTCCCCGCTGGCCTTGATGGTCAGGTCGATCAGGGAATGCCTGCCCAGGGCCGTCATCATATGGTCATAGAAGGGAACTGAGGTGTCGATGTCGGTCACTCCGGTGCCATCCAGGTCCAGACTCAGGCTCACCTTGGATTCACTGGTCTGGCGGGTGATGGTGGCTGTTCTGCCTGCCATTGCTGCTCCTCCGCTTTCTTGCCGCGCATCCAGTCCGTACTATGGCCCCTGCACAGCGTCTAGACCACCAGCATAGCCGTGCCGCTGGTCTGATCCTCCTAGAACCGCTTGAGGACATGAACCAGGGTTTGGCGGAATCGCTCCATCTCTGCATCCGTGCCCATGCAGACCCTCAGGAAGCCCTGAGGACCCACGGCCCGGATCAGCACGCCTTCATTCTTCATGGCTTCGAAGACGGCATCGCGGTCGGGGAAGGTGCCGAAGAGGATAAAGTTGGAGGCCGAGGGGACAACGGTCAGGGGCCGGCCATGGAAAATCTGTCCGGCCAGCCACTCAGCGGCTTCCCGACGGTTCTGGCGGAGCCGATCCACCCGAGCAAGCTGGAGATCGGTGTGCTCCAGGGCAGCCAGGGCCGCAGCTTGGGTCAGGGCGCTCAAGTGGTAGGGCATACGAACGATGCGGACCGCGTCGACTATTCCCTGGGATGCTGCCAGGTAACCCACCCTGGCGCCGGCGAAGGCGAAGGCCTTGGACATGGTCCGGCTGACTGCCAGGTGGTCGTATTGCCCGATCAGACTGACGGCCGAAGGCGTGCCCGGGTCTCGGAACTCGATGTAAGCCTCATCCACGATCACGATAGGCCGGGCGGACGGATCCGCGCCCGCTACAGGGACCTTGGAGCAAGCCTCCAGGAGCCTGGTCAGCTGATCCATGGGCAGAGGCGTCCCCGTGGGATTGTTGGGGCTGGTGACCAGGACCATGGCGGGGCCTAGCGTCTTGATGCGCTCGATGGTCGTTTCAATATCCAGGCTGAAATCAGGCTGCCGATGAGCCAGCTCCCAGTCTGTGAAGGTGTCTCTGGCGTACTCGGGATACATGGAGTAGGTCGGATCGCAGCCCAAGGCGATCCTGCCCGGTCCACCGAAGGCCTGGAAGAGCTGGAGCATGATCTCATTGGACCCGTTGGCCGCCCAGATCTGCTCGGGTCGGAGCGAGGTCCCTGACTCCTCCTTCAGGTAGGCAGCCAGAGCCCGCCGCAGTTCCTCATGCTCCCTGTCCGGATAACGGTTGAGACCGGAGGCCATCTGGCGCACACGCCGGCAGATGGCATTGACCACCTCCTGGTCAAGGGGGTAGGGGTTCTCGTTGACGTTCAGACAGACCGGGACATCCAGCTGGGGGGCGCCGTAGGGCTCCTCCCCCACCAAGTCCCTACGCAGGGGAAGATCGGCAGGTATGGCACTCACCGCAGACCGGCCTTCTCTTCGTTGGCTTCCAGGTCGGCCTTGTCGTAGGGGTCGTCCAGGAACCGGCTCAGGACGCACTCGCCATGGGCGGGAAGGTCCTCGGATACGGCGAAATCATTGATCTTGGCGGCGATGGGCTTAAGCCCTTCCTGGTCATATTCGATGACTTCTACAGGCTTCATGAAGGTGTGGACGCCCAGGGCCACGTCGAACCTGGCGGTTCCGCCTGTGGGCAGGACGTGGTTGGATCCGGACATGTAGTCGCCCAGGGGCACAGGAGCGTAAGGGCCGCGGAAGATGGCGCCGGCATTCCGAATCCGGTCGATGACGGCATCAGGATCGGCCGTCTGAACCTCCAGATGCTCGGCGGCATAGGCATTGGCCACGTCGATGGACTGGTCGATTCCGTCGGTCAGGATGATTCCCGACTGGTTGCCGCCCAAGGAGGTGCGCACCCGGTCGGCATGCTCGGTCCTAGGCACCCTTCGATCCAAGGCCTTCTGAACGCCCTGGGCCAGGTCCTGGCTGTCGGTGATCAGCACCGAGCCGGCCAGCTCGTCATGCTCGGCCTGGCCCATCAGGTCTGCCGCCACCCAGTCGGGGTTGGCCTGCTCGTCGGCAAGAATAGCGATTTCCGTGGGTCCTGCCACGGCGTCGATTCCCACCATGCCGGAGACCATCTGCTTGGCCGTCGCAACAAAGATGTTGCCCGGACCGGTGATCTTATCGACCGGGTCGCAGAGAATCTCCCCGTCCTGAGGTTCCGACCCCTTGGCCCCGTAAGCGAACATGGCTATGGCCTGGGCACCGCCCACGGCATAGACCTCATCCACCCCCAGGATGGCGCAGGTGGCCAGGATGATGGCCGCTGGCAGGCCACGGGGGTCGTCAGAGGCGGGCGGAGTGGCCACGGCCAGGGACTCGACGCCAGCCACCTGGGCGGGCACTGCGTTCATGATGACCGAGGAAGGATACAGGGCCTTGCCTCCCGGCACGTAAAGACCTACGCGTTGGATCGGGATCCACCGCTCGCTGACTCGGGCGCCGGGTGCCAGGTCGGTGGCCATGGGCTTGGGCACCTGGGTGGCGCAGACCTTGCGGATGCGCGTAACGGACTCCTCGATTGCCGCCCTGACCTTAGGATCCAGCCCCTCCAAGGCCTCCTGCATGGCCCATGCCGGGACCCTCAGATCATGAGGACGCACATGGTCGAACCTCTCCTCCAGGTCGCGCAGGGCAGCGGCCCCATGCTCGCGCACCTGGTCCAGTATGGGCTGCACCTGGGCGCTGGCCTCCCGGGTGCCCATATCGGCACGGGGCATGGCGGCGAGGAGTTGGGCGCGGGACATGGTTTTCCCGCGCAGATCCATGGTTCTCATCATGAGCTTTGACATACTTTGATGGTAGTGAACTTTTATGTCGCCGACGCCAGCGAATCACTACCGTCCCGAATGGTGAGACGGTTCCGGGCCCGTCCTAGGCCGACGGCAGGCAGGAGGGTCCGAACACCGACTTGATCTCGGCCATCATGGAGGTGTCGTGCCTGGTGCGGAATCCGTCGCCAAAGGTCAGCAGACGGACGTTGCCCCGGTCGTCGGTGACGGCCAGGCGGACCAGGCAGTAGCCGGGGTGGGACTTGAGTATCCGGGCCAACCGCTCCATGTGCCCCCGATCCAGGGCCTGCCTGGGCAGGGTGATGGTCAATGGCCGCTCGTCCGCCGACTCCAGGACAGGCACCTCCATATCGTTGACTCGGATGTTGGTGACCTCGTCACGCAGCTCGACCACCCCTTTCACCCGGATGACCGAGTCCAGGGCCAGGTCGTCGGAGTGGGCGTCATAGACCTTGCCGAAGAACATGCACTGAATGGAGCTCTCCAGGTCTTCGATGGTTACGATGGCCCAAGGGTTGCCCTTCTTGGAGACCCTGCGGTCCACGGCAGTGACCAGCCCAGCCAGGGTCACCGCCTTGCCGTCCATGCCCTTGGACCGGTTGAGCAGCTGGGCGATGGACATGTCGCGCATGCCGGCCAGAATCGAGGTCATGCCGCTCAGCGGGTGGTCAGACACATACAGACCCAGCATCTGCCGCTCGAAGTTGAGCTTGGTTGACTTGTCCCACTCGTCGATGTCGGGCACAGTCACCTGGGCGTCGCCCAATGCGTCCTGCTGGGGCGCGCCGTCATCGGCATCGGCGAAGAGGTCGAACTGGCCCTCGGCCTGCTTGCGTTTGATGGGCATGACCTGGTCGACGGCCTCGTCGTGGATCTGGAAAAGAGCCCTTCGGTTGGGGTCGATGCCATCGAAGGCACCGCCTTTGATCAGGGATTCCACGGTTCGCTTGTTGAGCACCTCCATGGGCACCCGCTTGACGAAGTCCATGAAATTGACATACTTGCCCCGAGGTCCCTGGCGCTCCTTGACGATGTCCGCAACCGCCTTGTCGCCCACATTGCGGATGGCCCCCAGACCGAAGCGAACCACGTCGCCGACAGCGGAATACTCGGCCACGGACTCGTTGATGTCAGGCGGCAGAATGCGGATGCCCATCCTTCTGGCCTCGCCGAGGTAGAGGGCGGTCTTGTCCTTGTTGGTCCGCTCGTTCTGCAGCAGGGCGGCCATGAATTCCACCGGATAGTGGGTCTTCAGGTAGGCGGTCCAGTATGCGATCAGGGCGTAGGCGGCCGAGTGCGCCTTGTTGAATGCGTAGCCGGAGAAGGGCACCAGGACATCCCAGACCGCCTGGGCGGCCTCCTGGGAGTAGCCGTGCGCCTTCATGCCCTCGAAGAAGGGCACCTGCTCCTTGGCCAGGACGTCGGGCTTCTTCTTGCCCATGGCCCTTCGCAGCACATCGGCTCGGCCCAGGGAGTAGCCGGCCAGAATTCGGGCTGCGGACTGGACCTGCTCCTGGTAGACGATCAGGCCGTAGGTTTCGTCCAGCACGCCCGCCAGGGGCTTGGCCACCTCGGGGTGGATGGGCTCGATCTTCTGCAGCCCGTTCTTGCGCTTGGCATAGTTGATGTGCGAGTTCATATCCATGGGCCCCGGCCGATAGAGGGCGATCAGGGCGGAGATGTCGTTGAAGTTGTCGGGCTTAAGCATCCGCAGCAGGGAGCGCATGCCGTCGCCATCGAGCTGGAAGACGCCCAGGGTATCCCCCCGGGACAGCAGTTGGTAGGTCTCCTTGTCGTCCAAGGGGACCTTCTCGATGCTAATGGGCTCCTTGCCGTTGCGCTCGATGTTGGTGACCGTATCCCTGATGACCGTCAGGTTGGACAGCCCCAGGAAGTCCATCTTGACCAGCCCCAGGGTCTCGCAGGTGTGGTACTCGAAGGTGGTGGTCACCGTGCCGTCGGTACGCTCCATCAGCGGTGAGGTATTGGTGATGGGATTGGAGGCCATGATGGTGGCGCAGGCGTGCACGCCGGTCTGGCGGATGATGCCCTCGATGCCCTTGGCCTCCTCGGTGATCCGCTTGACATCCGGGTTGGACTCGTACAAATCGCGGAACTCCTTGGCCTCCGGGTAGCGCTTGGACTGGGGATCGAAGATCTCCTTGAGGCTCATGTCCTTGCCGTTGACCGTAGGCGGCAGGGCCTTGGTGACCTGGTCGCCCACGGAGTACTCGTAGTCCATGATCCTGGCTGAGTCCTTCAAGGCCTGCTTGGTCTTGATGGTGCCGTAGGTCACGCACTGGGCCACCTTGTCGGAGCCGTACTTGCGGCCCACATAGTCTAGGACCTTCATGCGCCCCTCGGGGTCGAAGTCCACGTCGATATCAGGCAGGGAGACGCGCTCGGGGTTGAGGAAGCGCTCAAAGATCAGCCCATGCTTGAGCGGGTCCAGCTCGGTGATGCCCATGGCATAGGCCACCATGGATCCTGCCGCCGATCCACGGCCCGGCCCCACCATGATTCCGTGGTTCTTGGCCCAGTTGATGTAATCGGCCACCACCAGGAAGTATCCTGTGAACTGCATCTGGCAGATGACCCCGCACTCGTAGTCAGCCTGGTGGGAGACCTCCTCGGGCACCCCGTCCGGGTAGCGGTTCTTCAGCCCCTCGTCCACCTTCTTCAGGAAGAGGGAGGTCTCGTCCCAGCCTTCCGGGCAGTCGAAGCGGGGCATGAAGGCCCCGTCCTCGTGGTCATCGAACATGACGTTGCAGCGTTCCGCAATCTCCAAGGTGTTGTCGCAGGCTTCGGGGAACTCCTTGAAGATCTCGCGCATCTCCTGGGCCGAGCGGATGTAGTAGCCGCTGCCATCGAACTTGAAGCGGCCGGGGTCGGTCAGCCGGGACCCCGAGTTGATGCAGAGCAAGGCATCCTGTGCCGAGGCATCCTCCTTGCGCACATAGTGCGAATCATTGGTAGCCACCAGGGGTGCATCCAGACGACGCGCGATCTCCAGCAGATCCTTGGTCACCCGATGTTCGATCTCCAGACCGTGGTCCATCAGCTCCACGTAGTAATTGTCCTTGCCGAAGATGTCCTGGAACTCGCCAGCGGCCCTCAGGGCCTCGTCGAACTGTCCCAGCCTCAGTCTGGTCTGGACAATGCCGGATGGGCAGCCGGTGGTGGCGATGACCCCCTGGTGATAAGTGGACAGCAGATCCTTGTCCATGCGGGGCCACTTGCCCACCAGGCCCTCCAGGTTGGCCACCGAGGAGGCCTTGATCAGGTTGACCAGGCCTATGTCGTCGCTGGCCCAGAGGGTCATGTGGGTGATGAAGCCGCCGCCGGAGACATCGTCAGAACGCTGTTCGTCGGTTCCCCAGTGGACCCGGCTCTTGTCCTGGCGGGCAGTCTCAGGGGTCACGTAGGCCTCGATGCCGATGATGGGCTTGATGTCGGCATCCACGGCCGTCCGCCAGAGCTCGTAGGCCCCGTGCATATTGCCGTGGTCGGTGATGGCTACGGCCGGCTGTCCCAGCCGTCCCACCTCGGCAACCAGGTCGGGGATCCTGCTGGCCCCGTCCAAGGTGGAATAGTGGGTGTGGGTGTGAAGGTGAACAAAGTCTGACCGGGTTGAGGACATATCTCCAACTTACCCAGGATCCTGGCCGAATCGCCGGAGTCCGCTAGTTGCGTATACCAGTGGCGCTCTGACGCTCGATCTGCAGGGAGCGGCGCAGATCGGCCGGGTAAGAGGAGACCACCTTGGTCCAGATTTTGGTGCGCGGATGGCGGAATTCCAGGCGCACGGCATGCAGCCACTGCCGCTTCAGGCCCAGCCTGTCCGCCAGGTCGGGGTTGGCCCCATACATGTGGTCGCCCACCAGGGGGTGGCCTATGGAGGAGAAGTGCACGCGTATCTGATGGGTGCGCCCAGTCTCCAGATTGACGCTGACCAAGGTGGCCGAGCCGAAGCGCTCCAACACATCCCAGTGGGTGATGGCCTCCTTGCCGGCAGGCGTGACCGTGAATCGGAAGTCCGAGACGCGTGCCCGTCCGATGGGGGCCTCAATGGTGGCCTTGTTTTCGGTCAGGTTGCCCTGGACCAGGGCGTGGTAGATCTTGACCACCTCATGCCGGGCGAACTGCCGGCGCATCTCCTTGTAGGCCAGGTCGGACTTGCAGACCAGCATGAGGCCGC
The DNA here is from genome assembly GCF_026537385.1 of Bifidobacterium sp. B4079. NCBI lineage: Bacteria > Bacillati > Actinomycetota > Actinomycetes > Bifidobacteriales > Bifidobacteriaceae > Bifidobacterium > Bifidobacterium sp. B4079. The sequence goes on from NZ_JAFNMH010000001.1 coordinate 872,087, forward strand.
TGGTGCCCGCGTCCAGGCGGGAGACGATGCCCTGACGCCCCTGGGCCCCCATGGAGGTGATGTGGGTGCCCCGCTGCAGGAGGCTGCCCAGAACGGTTGGGCCGGTCCAGCCTATGGAGGGATGGGCTGCCACCCCCACCGGCTTGTTGACGACGACCACGTCCTCGTCCTCGTAGACCACGGGCATATCTTCGGCCACCGGCTCAACCTGTTTGGCCGGCTCGGGCTCGTCCAGCTCTATAAGATCACCGCTCATGAGGGTGGTGGCCTTGTTTACCCGACGGCCCATGATCCGCACATGGCCCTGGGCCACCAGATCGCTGGCCTTGGCTCTGGACAGGCCCAGCATCTTGGACAGGGCCATGTCCAGGCGCCGACCCACCAAGGCATCAGGCGCGGGAAGAAGCCGGGTCACTTGGCCGCTCCCCCATGTTCCGGCGTCTTGTCCCTGTCGCTGAACCGCACATTGCAGATAATGAGCACCACTACGGCCATGCCTGCCAGGGTCAGATACACGTCGGCCACATTGCCCACCGACCAGCCGTAGTCCAGAAAGTCGACCACGGCACCGTCAAGAAAACCGGAAGCATAGGCCGCCCTGTCGATCAAATTGCCTGCTGCCCCGGAAAAGGCCAGGGAGAGGACCAGGGTCCAGACCATGGAGGTGGTGCGCAGAGCCAGAACAATGATAAGCAGACAGGCCGCCAGAGCAATAAGGGATATGACCCAGGTGCTCCCGGACCCCAATCCAAGCGAAGCCCCGGGGTTGCGCACCAGACGCAGCCCACGCAACGGTCCAGGCAGAGCCACTCTGATCCCGTTGCCCAGCCGGGCCACGGCCAGGGCCTTGGTCACCTGGTCCAGGGCTATGGCCACTGCCGCCAGAGCAACGAAGACGGCCACGCGCCCGCGCAGCCGTCTCTTGTATGTGTTCTTGGTCATTACCGGATGGAATCAGTGGGCCTATTCGGACTTCTTCTCCATGGACTGGTAATTGCTGGTGTCCGAGATCTGGTTGATCAGCTGGTTGAGGAACTCGGTCAGCTTGCTGCGGTAACCCGCCTCGAACTGCTTGAGCCCCTGGATGTTCTCCTCAAGAACCTTGGACTGATCCATGAGCTTGTTCTTGACATCGGCTGCATAGCGGTCCGCTCCGTCGCGGGTGTTCTTGTCATATTCCTGCGCCCGGGTCTGCACTTGGGTTTCGTACTCGTCGGCCTGGGTGTGCTGGCGCTTGGAATAAGCGTCAGCATCGGAACGGGTCTTGACCGAGTACTCGTCAGCCTGGGAGCGTACACGCTGCGAATAGCCATCAGCCTCGGAGTGCACTCGCTTGGAGTACTCGTCCACCTCGGCGCGGGTCCTCTTGGAGTAGTCCTCCGCCTTCTTGACGATGTCGTCATGCTGGGCATGGCCCTCAGCCACCAGCTGAGAGGCGTTGGCTTTGCCCTTGTCTACATACTGGTCGTGCAGCTGCATGGCCAAGGTGAGCATGGCAGTGGCCCTCTCGGGCTCGCTGCTGGCCTCGGCGCCAGCACCAGCAATCCGCTGCAAGCTGCCCGTTTCGGTGGGGGGCTCAGACTTGGAGACCTGCTGGCGCAGCTGCTCCTCGCGCTTGCGGGACTCCTCCAGCTGCTTGTTCAGCTGCTCGGTGCGTTGCTGCTGTTCCTGAGAGGCCTTCTGGGCCTGGGCGACCTGCTGGCGAACCGTGGCCATGCTCTGCTGGGAGGCATTGAGCTGGCTGGTCAGAGCCTGGACCTGCTGGCGGGCCTGGTCGCGCTCCTTTTGCATGGCGGTCAGCTGATTGGTCAGCGCCTGGGTGTTGTTGCCCGCGGCGGCCTGGGCAGTCAGCTGGTCGATCTGCGAGTTGAGCTGCTCGACCTGACGTTTGAGCTGGTCGTTCTGGGAGGCCAGTGTCTTGACCTGACTCTGGGACTCGGCCAGGAGACGCTTGGTCTGGGCATCCACGGCAGGCTGCTGGGCGGCATTACCCTGGGCCTGCTTCAGATCCCGGTTTTCTGTCTGCAGGGATTCCACCTGAGCCGTCAGGTCAGAGATCTTGGAGTTCAGCGAGGCCACGTCGGTACCCAGGGACTGGGTGGAAGCGGTGTTGCCTTGCATGGCCTGCTTGCCCAAGGCTTCAACCGTGTCGGTGACCTGATCCAGGAAGTCGTCAACCTCGTCGACGTCGTAGCCTTCCTTGAACCGCACTGTCTGGAAGGTATGCTCCCTTATGTCATTAGGCGTCAATAGAGCCATATGTTTCTCCACCTCGCTTCAGGCCAACCAGCCCGATTGTGTTCTCTTACTGCATGCTAGCACGGAGTCTGCCGTATCCGCGGTCTTGCCTTTATCCCAGCAGCACCTGGATGATAATCAGGGCGGCATAGAGCACCATGAAGGAGACGTCGAGCTGGATCCTGCCCATGGGCAGGGGCGGAATGTACCGGCGCAGCCAGCGCAGGGGCGGCTCAGTCAAGGCATAGATGACCCGAATGAGCGAGGCCAGGAAGCCGCGGGGATACCAGCGAGGCGACAGAACCATGACCCAGTCCAGAATCATCCGCACGAATAGGATGAGCAGGTAGGTTTCAATGCAGATGTCTACCAGATATCGGATAAAAGGAACAAGCATGCGTCTTTAGGCTCCTGCGGACACGGCCGCCAGAGGGTCGGTCACTGGGCGAAAAGCCCCTTGGCCGAAGAGCCTGATTCGGGCTCCTCCACCTTGATGTTGACCTGTGCAGGACTGAGCAGGAAGACCCTGGGGGTGACCCGCTCAATGGATCCACGCACCCCGAAGACCACGCCGGCTGAGAAATCGACGATCCTGTAGGCCACCGACTCGGACACGCCAGTCAGGTTGAGGACCACCGGCACCCCATCCCGCAGGGCCCTGCCGACCATCTGGGCATCCTCATAGGACTTGGGATGGATGGTGGTGATGCGGTTGATCCGGCTCTGGAAAGGCGTGGATTCGGCTTCCTGGCTGCTGGACGTGGATTGCGGAGCCATAGGAGTCACAGAGTGATCAGTGTCGAAGCCATCGCGGGCCTCGTCATCGTCGGCCAGATCGTCGTCATCGTCATCCACGACATCCGACATGCCGAAAAAGGACATTGCGTTCTTCATCAATCCTGCCATACCTGCTCCTTCGCCTGATTACCGCAGAAAGTCAGGGATATCCAGATATCCCGGGTCGGAGGTGCCGTCATCGCCGGAGGCAGGGGGCACCACATCGTGTTCGGAGGTCTCATCGGACTCCGTCTGGACAGACGGGGTCGTCAGTGGCTGCTGGGGCTCCTGGACCGGAGTGGCCGCCGCAGGTGCGGTGGTCGTGTCCACTGCAGGGGCCGGAGTCTCATCTTTCTTTGGGGTGGGATCGAATCCGGCTGCGATGACCGTGACCCGCACCTCGTCCCCGTAAGCGTCGTCCAGGGCCAGGCCCCAGATGATCTGCGCCTCGGGATGGATGGCATCCTGGACCAGCTGGGCGGCTGCAGATGCCTCCTGCATGCTCAGGTCGGTGGGGCCGGCCACGTTGATCAGGGCCCCATGGGCACCTTCGATGCTCTCCTCCAAGAGCGGAGAGGAGATGGCGATCTCGGCGGCCTGGGTGGCTCGATCCTCGCCCCTGGCTGCGCCGATGCCGAAGAGGGCTGTGCCGGCGTCCTTCAAGATGGCGGTGACATCGGAGAAGTCCACGTGAATGTAGGAGTTCATGGTGATCAGGTCGGTGATGCCCTGAACGCCGGCCAACAGGGCCGTGTCGGCTGTCTTGAAGGCATCCATGACCGAGACCGTGCGATCCGAGAGGTCCAGAAGCCGGTCATTAGGGATAACGATGAGGGCATCGACCTCCTTGCGCAGGTTCTCGATGCCCGATTCGGCGGAAGCAGAGCGCCTGGGCCCCTCAAAGGTGAAGGGACGGGTGACCACGGCGATGGTGAGCGCGCCTTGCTGACGGGCTGCACGCGCAACCAGGGGGCTGGCACCGGTGCCTGTGCCGCCGCCCTCCCCTGCAGTGACGAAGACCATGTCGGCGCCCTTGAGGACCTCTTCAATGTCGGACTGATGGTCCTGGGCAGCCTTGGCGCCCTTCTCCGGATCAGCTCCGGCTCCCAGGCCGCGGCTGTTGGCATCAGAAAGTGAGATCTTCACATCGGCTTCTGAGCGCAGGAGATCCTTGGCATCGGTATTGATGGCCACAAACTCGACATTCTGCAGACCTTCGGCAATCATGCGATTGACAGCATTGCCACCGGCTCCACCAACACCAACGACCTTGATGTTGGTCTTGTCATTGAAATTGTCATTCTGGGCAATCTCGCTCACAGTATGCTCCCGTCACTCACGTTACGCTCAACTCTAGCGCAGGTCATATACGCCAACACGCATTTGCCCACAGGCGTTCCGACCCTCCCTGACGGCCGTGGGCCTAGGGTCCGGGAGGTCAGAGCCAACCGCCCCAGCCTTCCGAAAGAACCTCCACGCCGTTCTGTCCGTATTCTAAACCCTGATTCTAGACCCGGATGCGCATGGTTGGTGACGGGAATATTTCCAGCTTCAGTAGGAGGCATCCATAGGGTCGTTGCCGAAGAGCGTTTCGCGCTCCTGATGAGTGGTGGTCCGAGAATCCAGCCAGCCATAGGGCAGGCGGACCTTCTTGGCATAGCGAACCCGACCCCGAGGCTTGCCGGCCACGGCCTGCGGATAGGGCATGTCCTGGTCCAGGTCAGCGATGCAGCGGTCCATATCCTCCAGGCTCTCGCAGGCCATGAAGTCGCGGCGCACCTGGCCGCCCACGGCGAAGCCCTTCAAATACCAAGCCACGTGTTTGCGCATATCATGGACCGCCATACGCTCGTCGCCGTCGTAGAACTCGACCAGGAGTCGGGCATGGCGGGCCACGATAGCCCCAACCTGGCCCAAAGTGGGCTCCTGCCGCTCCGGAGAGCCAGCCAAGGCTGCCGCTATGTCGGCAAAGAGCCATGGACGGCCCTGACAGCCCCGGCCAATGGCCACGCCTGCACAGCCGGTCTGAGCGAACATGTCCAGGGCATCCTCGGCGGTCCAGATGTCGCCGTTGCCGAAGACAGGGATGTCTATGGCCTGGACAAGCTCGGCGATCCGGTCCCAGTCGGCATGGCCGCCATAGTATTCAGCTGTAGTTCTGGCGTGCAGGGTGACGGCGGCGCAGCCTTCCTCCTGGGCGATGTGGGCCGCCTCCATGAAGGTCTCGTGCTGGTGATCGATGCCCACCCGGATTTTTGCAGTGACGGGGATTCCGGCAGGCGAACAGACAGCGACAACACGATGGACCAGTTCAGCAAAGAGGTCAGTCTTCCAGGGCAGGGCGGACCCGCCGCCATGCCTGGTGACCTTGGGGACCGGACAGCCGAAGTTCATGTCGATATGATCGGCCCACCCTGCATCGACCACCATCCGGGTGGCCTGCTCCATAATCTGCGGGTCTACCCCGTACAGCTGCAGGGAGCGCACCTTTTCCTGAGGGGCGAAGCGACAGAGCCTGAATGCCTTGGGATTGCGCGCCACCAAGGCCCGGGCCGTCACCATCTCCCCCACATACAGTCCGTCAGGTCCGTACTCGCGGCAGAGCAGACGGAAGGGCCAGTTGGTCACGCCCGCCATGGGCGAAAGCATGACCGGCACAGGCACGGTTATCGGGCCCAGCTGCACCGAAGCAACCTTCGGGGTCGGGCGATCAGCCTCAGTACCGGCCACCGGCCTCGGCCACCTTGATGGGTTCGCTCTCATCCATTCCCGGCTCGCTGGACAGGTCCGTGTAGCCGTCAGCGGCGCGCGCGCCGGTCAAGCCGGACGGTCCCATGGGGTAACGCACCCGCTGCTCGCCGACGACCCGGCGCACATAGTCCTCTACTTGGTCCAGGGCCACGCGGTCCTGCTGCATGGAGTCGCGGTTGCGTATGGTGACCGCCTTGTCGTCCAGGGTGTCGAAGTCCACGGTGATGCACAGGGGGGTGCCGATTTCGTCTTGGCGACGGTAGCGGCGTCCGATGGCGCCGGACTCGTCGTAGTCCACCATCCACTCGTTCTGGCGCAGGTCGGCGGCCAGGTCATGGGCAATCCGCTGCAGATCGGGCTTCTTGGACAGGGGCAGGACGGCAGCCTTGACCGGGGCCAGCCTCGGGTCCAGACGCAGCACGGTGCGCCGGTCGACCCCGCCCTTGGTGTTAGGAGCCTCGTCCACGTCATAGGCATCCACCAGGAAGGCCATCAGCGAGCGCGTCAGACCGGCCGCAGGCTCGATCACGTAGGGGATGTAGCGTTCCCCGCTGGCCTGGTCGTAGTAGCTCAGATCCTCGCCCGAGTGCTCGGCATGGGCCTTGAGGTCGTAGTCGGTGCGGTTGGCCACGCCCTCCAGCTCACCCCACTCGGAGCCCTGGAAGCCGAACCGGTACTCAATATCCACAGTCCGCTTGGAATAGTGGGCCAGCTTTTCTTTGGGGTGTTCGTAGTGGCGCAGGTTCTCGGGCTTGACGCCCAGATCCACGTACCAGCGGGTTCTGGCGTCGATCCAGTACTGATGCCATTGTTCGTCGGTGCCGGGGTGAACGAAGAACTCCATCTCCATCTGCTCAAACTCCCGGGTACGGAAGATGAAATTGCCGGGCGTTATCTCGTTGCGGAAGCTCTTGCCCATGTTGGCGATGCCGAAGGGGGGCTTAGAGCGGGAGGAGGCCATGACGGACTTGAAGTCCACAAAAATGCCCTGGGCGGTCTCGGGACGCAGATAATGCAGGCTCTTCTCGTCCTGGACGGGTCCCAGGTGGGTCTGCAGCATCATGTTGAAATCGCGCGGCTCGGTCCACTGTCCCTTGGTGCCGCAGTCCGGGCAGGGAATGTCCTTGAGGCCATTTTCCGGATCGTGGCCGTGCTTCTCGACGTAGGCCTCCTCCAGGGTGTCGGCCCGGTGCCGCTTGTGGCAGTTCAGGCACTCGATCAGGGGGTCATTGAAGACGGACACGTGGCCCGAGGCCTCCCAGACCGCCGTGGGCAGGATGACCGAAGTGTCCACGCCAACCACGTCGTCGCGGGTGACCACCATGGTCCGCCACCACTCACGCTTGATGTTGTCCTTGAGGGCCACGCCCAGGGGTCCGTAATCCCAGGCCGAGCGAGTGCCGCCGTAGATCTCCCCTGCGGGAAAGACGAATCCCCGGCGCTTGGCCAGGGAGATGACCTCATCCAGTTTCGATACTGCCACTGATCACACCTTCTGCTTGGGAACCCCTCCTGGGGGCATACGACCTGATGACCGGCCTCCAGCATACCTTCGGCTGGTGACCTGTCAGCGTAGAGGCCTACCATCGAGACAGGTGCGGGAGGCCGCGCAGGTGGCCGCAGGGGACACCGGGCATCCTGCCTACGAACACACCAATCGATGTGGGAAGGTTCCCGATATGCCCGACATAAACGATTCATCCTACATGAATACCGTAGCCGAGGTCACGATCGCACCCTCAGGTCAGGGTGAAGAGCTGTCCACCTACGTGGCCCAGGTCATCAAGGTCATCAGGGATTCGGGACTGCCTAACCAGACCAATGCCATGAGCACCGTCGTCGAGGGGGATCTGCATCGGGTCATGGAGGTCGTAGAAGAAGCTGCACGGGTCCTGGCCGAACAGGGGTATCGGACCGGCGTCAGCCTCAGGCTGGACATCCGTCCCGGCAAGCGGGATCAGATTCACGAGAAAGTGGAGCGAGTCAACCGGATTCTAGGCGGGGAAAACCGCTGAAACCCTGCCACTCAAGATCAGCCGGGCTGAAATCGCCTGAGCAAGTTAAGGTGTGCCCATGATCACGATGAAGCAGATCGCCGAACGCACAGGCGTATCCGTCTCCACAGTCTCTCTGGTGCTCAACGGCCATGACGAGGGCAGAGTCAAGTCGGAGACTGCACGGAGGGTGCGCAGTACAGCCAAGACCTTAGGCTATCGGCCCAATCCCATGGCCCGGTCGCTGCGCACCAGCAAGACCGGCATGCTGGGCTTCATCAGCGAAGAGGTGGCCACCACGCCCTACGCTGGCGCCATCATTCAGGGTGCGCAGGATGCGGCCGCTGAGCGTGGCTATGTGCTTCTCACTGTCTCCACCGATGGGGGCATCCGGGAAGCCGAGCAGATCCAGGCCCTGAAGCGCTATGGGGTGGACGGATTCCTCTTCGCCAAGATGTACGACCAGGATGTTGACCTGCCACAGTCTCTGCGCTCCTGCCCCGCCGTGGTGGTCAACGCGACGGAGCGGGCCAGCCGCTGTCCGAGCATAGCCCCTGACGAGTTTCTGATTGGCTACGATGCCACCCGCCACCTGATCGAATCAGGCTGCCATCGGGTAGCCTACCTGGGCACCACACAGGATTTGCCGGCGCAAGAAGACAGAATGCGCGGATATCACACAGCTCTCAAGGAAGCCGGCCTGCCTACAAGCCAGACCTTGATCCGACTGGTCGGATTCAACCAGGATGCCATGGATCAGGCGGACGACCTGGTGGACGAACAGCACCCCGATGGGGTCTTCTGCTTCAATGATTCACGTTCGTTCTACCTCTACCAGGCCGCCGCAACCCGCCATCTGGTCATCGGCAGGGACCTCAATCTGGTGGGCGTGGACAACCACCAGGTCGTCGCTGAAACCACGGCACCCCCCTTGACTACAGTTGAACTGCCTCACTACGAGATGGGCTTCTGGGCAGTGCGACGGCTGCTGGTGCAAATCAATCCCCGTCGCGTTGCCCTGCCCCTGCCCAAAACCCGTGCCGTCCTGCCGCCGCTTGATCAGGCTGGCGGAGTGCGCATTCATTGCGCCCTTATTCGCAAGGGCTCCACCCGCCTCGACACCGGCTCGGACCCGGTCCCGGCCAATCTCTAAAGCCAGAGTCACACCTCCCCCTTCCCTGTCGCAAGATGGTGAGCCAAGGCCGGATTCTGGCTGGCTTGGCGCCAGTCGCCAATCAGTCAACATCCCCTGCCAGTTGCCCATCGTGTCCGATGGGAAGGCACAACAATAGTCAATCGTTTGACGTAAATCGATTGACGGCTTACTATACCTACCAGGTCCGCTCTGCACACAGGAAGTGCATCGGACTGGGAGGCACTGCGGGGAAGCGGTGCACGACAAGGAAAGAGGGGCAGCATGGCCGCCAAATTATCGGCGTGGAGGAATCCATCATATTTGGAATCCTCTACCGGAATATTCTTCTTCTTCTGCGCCTGGGGCATCTGGTGGTCTTTCTACCAGCGGTGGCTGGTGACGGGACTTGGCATGACCAACACCCAGGTTGGCAACATATACTCCATCAATTCCGTGGCCACCCTGATCATCATGTTCGTCTACGGGGTCATTCAGGACGAGCTGGGCGTCAAACGCCGTCTGGCCGTATTCATCGCCGCCATTGCCGCCCTGGTCGGGCCCTTCGTCCAATTCATCTATGCGCCGCTTATGCGCAGCAACATGATGCTGGGCGCCATGCTGGGCGCCATTGTCCTCTCTGCTGGCTTCATGTCCGGCTGTTCACTGATCGAAGCCATCACCGAACGTTACTCCCGCAAGTTCGGCTTCGAATACGGGCAGTCCCGTGCCTGGGGCTCCTTCGGCTACGCCATCGTGGCGCTGATCGCCGGCTTCGTCTTCAATATCAACCCCATGATCAACTTCTGGCTGGGTTCCGTCTTCGGCCTGTGCATGCTGCTGGTCTACGCCTTCTGGATCCCTGACGAGCAGCGCGAAGAGATCCACCGCGAATCGACCCCTGACGGCGAGAAATCCCAGCCTTCACTGAGAGACATGCTCCACGTACTGGGCATGCCGGCCCTCTGGCTGCTGATCGTCTTCATGATCTTCACCAACACCTTCTACACAGTCTTCGACCAGCAGATGTTTCCCACTTACTACGCCAACCTCTTTGCCACGCCGCAGTTGGGCAACCAGGTCTACGGCATCCTCAACTCCTTCCAGGTCTTCCTGGAATCGGCCATGATGGGCGTCGTCCCCGTCATCATGCGCAAGATCGGCGTCCGCAACTCCCTGCTGCTGGGCGCTACGGTCATGTTCGCCAGAATTGGCCTGTGCGGCTTCTTCCACGACCCGGTCATGGTCTCCATCGTCAAGCTCTTCCACTCCATCGAAGTCCCGCTCTTCAGCCTGCCGGCCTTCCGCTACTTCACACTGCACTTCAACCCCAAGCTGTCCGCCACCCTTTACATGGTGGGCTTCCAGATTGCCTCCCAGGTCGGCCAGGTAGTCCTGTCCATCCCGCTGGGCATGCTCCACGATCGCGCCGGCGATCGGGTCACTTTCTACACCATTTCATTGGTGGTGCTGGTCGCCCTGATTTACGGCATCTTCGTGCTCAAGCGCGACGATCAGCAGGTTGACGGCGATCCCTTCATCAGGGATTCGCAGAAGTCCGCCGTGACCCAAGGCTGATCCCCACGTCAACCATAATCAGCACCCCTCCAACCCGAAAGGATTCAAGGATGAACCAGTCAGCAACCAAGGAAAACACCGATATGAGCGCTCAGCTGGACAAGGCCCAGAAGAGCATCGATCGGCTCTTCGCCACCCGAAACGACCGCTGGTATCCCCAGTGCCACATCGCCTCCAAGGCCGGATGGATCAACGACCCAAACGGCCTGAGCTACTACAAGGGGCGCTATCATGCCTACTTCCAGCTCAACCCCTATGGGAGCGTGTGGGGAAACATGCACTGGGGGCATGTGTCCAGCGCCGACCTGGTCACCTGGCGGCGCGAGCCCCTGGCAATGGCGCCCACACTCGAAGTCGAGAAGGACGGAGTCTTCTCCGGATCGGCCGTGGTGGGCGACGACGGCCGTCTGACCGTCTACTACACCGGTCACCGCTGGCGCAATGGAGTCAACGATGATGACGGCAACCTCCAGGAGCAGTGCATGGCTGTCTCCTCCGACGGCATCCACTTCGAAAAGAAGGGGCTTGTCATCCCCTGCCCCGACGACAAGATCCTGCACTTCCGCGATCCCAAGGTGTGGAAGATGGGCGAGCTCTGGTACATGGTTTTCGGAGTCAGCACCCCCGCCCATCGGGGCGAGATCTGGATGTATACCTCAAATGACATGGAGCACTGGACCTTCGACCAGGTGATATATCAGCACCCCGACCCCGAGGTCTTCATGCTGGAATGCCCCGACATGTTCCCCCTGAAGGACAAGTGGGTGATCTGCTACTCGGCCATGGGCCTGAAGCCCCATGGGTTCGAAGCCCGCAACCACAACAACGCAGGCTACGTGATCGGCAGCTGGCAGCCCGGCGGCGACTTCCATCAAGAGACTGAATTCCACCTTTGGGATGACGGCCATAACTTTTATGCGCCGCAGACCTTCCAAGCCCCTGACGGCCGCCGATTGGTCTTCGGCTGGATGAGCCCCTTCACCGAGCCCATCCCCATGCAGGAGGATGGCTGGTGCGGCCAGTTCACCGTACCCCGCGAGGTCACCCTGGCCGGTGATCATCTGCGTTGCCTGCCAGTACGCGAGTTCTCCAACCTGGACCGGGACCAGCAGGACTTCGGTCCCATCGAGCTGGAGGTCAACGGCAGCCAGGACCTGGTGGACGACGCGCAGACCGCTGACATCAATATGGAGATCGATCTGAACAAGTCCCAAGCCGAACGCATCGGTCTGGAGATCCACAGGACACAATCCGGCGATCATACGCTTGTCTGCTATGACGACCAGCTGAGCCGCGTGGTGCTCGACCGCCACTGCAACACCTACGGGGACCGGGGCTATCGCACTGCTCCCGTCGACAAGTCCTCGGGCAAGCTCAAGCTGCGCATCATCGTGGACAGGGGCTCGATCGAGGTCGTCGTCAACGACGGGCTGGAGATCATGTCATCCTACTCCTTCCCCGCCGAAGGACTGCGGGGCATCCGCCTGATCGCCGAATCCGGCGAGGGAAAGGCCCGGATCGACTCCCTCTCGATCGCCAGACTGGGCACCATCTGGGAGCAGCCGGATCGCTGATCCTGCTCCCCTAGTCGTCACGGGAAGGGCCCGCCGCCTGAAATCGCTCAGGAGGCGGGCCCTTCGTCTTGCAGGCAACACTTTCAAGCATCCATAATCAGCACCAAAAAATCGGAGATCCTTGAAGGAGTGCCGGTCCTTTGACCGTGACTCCTTGCCATGGTCACAGACGGCTGATCTTCGAAACCGGAAGGCATTGATCAGACCGATCCGGCCTGGGCTTTACTCGCCGACCTTGACCAGCAGAGCCATCAGCCCGGAGGCGATGGCCGCCGCACCCATGAAGAGGAAGGCTCCAACGAAGGAGCCGCCGGCGGCCTTGACCAGGTAGCCGATGATCATGGGAGCCAGGAATCCGCCCAAGGTGCCGCCGGTATTGATGATGCCGATGGCGGAGCCGATAATGTGCGGGTCCATGATCTTGTGCGGCCAGGTGAAGATGCCGGTGAAGGCGACCACGGAGACGCAGGAGACCAGAATCAGCAGCAGGAGGGAGAGCCAAATGTTGCGCGAGAAGACAAAGCAGACGACCAGGACGGCACTGATTACCCCCGCGCCCAGGATGGCCACCTTCTCCCTGCCTAGGAAGAGCTTCGAGAGCAACCGACCGGCATAGATGGTGGCGACGGTCGTGAAGACCGCATTGACCGCCAGCAGGATGCCCGCCTGACCAATCGAGAGACCGAAGGTGTTTCTTATGAAGGTGGGCATCCAAGAGATATTGCCGTACAGGAGGATGTTGAGCAGAAGCATGGCCGCGAAGAGGACCAGTACGTTCCGATTCTTCAGGATCTCGAGGAACCCTGCCCCCTTGGCTCCGGACTTCTGGTCAACCTCGGGCTGGCGGGGCTTGGAGGGCACGAAGATCAGAATGCAGGCAAAGGCCATCAGATAGAGAGTGCCCAGCACGCCGTATGCCAGATGCCAGTTGATGGCGACCAGGTTGGCGCCCAAGATGAAAGCCATGATGCCGCCGATACCCGAGGTCGACAGAATCAGCGACTGTACGAAGGTGCGCCGTTCCTGGGGAAAGTTCTCCGCAATCGACTTGGAACAGGAGGGCGGGTAGCCGCCGTGGCCCATGCCAGCGAAGAACCGGACGATGATGAAGAAGACCAGACCATTGGCCAGGCCAAATAGGTAGCTGAACAGACCGATGATGATCATGGAGGCCATCAGCACCCGCTTGGCCCCAAGCCGGTCGGCCAGCCATCCGCTGGGTATCTGCATGAGCGAATAGCCCAGGAAGAAGGCCGACATGATGATGCCTGTCTGCCCCGAGTCAAGGTGGAACTGCTCAGAGATTGGGATGATGGCGGTCGAGATCATGTTCTTGTCCATGTACACGATCGAGTAACCGGCCATCAGAGAGAAGATCAGCGTTCCGCTCGCCGTTTTTGAAGATAGCTTGATTGCCATTGGTCTGTCATCCTTCAGTCGAAGCCAACCGCCGCTGGGCGATTCGATCCACAAAGATCACAGGGCCCGGCGGCAGCCGAATAGCAAGTCAGTGAGGCATCACATCGTCAGGGATGACAACCTTGTACTCCTGGCCGGCGAATGTCTTGCTGAAGTCCTCCTTGGCGGCCTTTACCAGGGCCGGGTTGGTAAACGCATCATAAGCGGTCAAAGCCAGGGTCTTGCCCGCCGCAAGCAGACCCTTGTGGGCCACCGAGGACTTGCCGTTGGCCGCCCATTGCCAGGAGTGTGGTGAGGTTCCCTGGGGCTCGAACCCGCCGCTGAACTGGGCGGTGGGCGTCTGCCAACTGACATCGCCAACGTCGGTGGACCCCGATGCCGTATCGGTGAAGGCCAGCGGATACTTCTTCAGGGCCATGGTGGACTCGGCCATCTTCCGGACCTCCTCCTCCGGAAGATCCGGGAAGGCTGCCTTGGTGCGGCTGAGCACCCTCTGCTTGCCGGCCTCGGAAACCGTGTCGGTGTAACGGCGTTCGTAGTCCAACTCCTGCTGGTCCAGGGGCAGGGGGCCGACGACGTCCAAGTTCCTGTCTATGGCCTCGGTCAGCGGATGGTTGGGAATGAAGTTGTAGCAAGCCGCGTCGAACTCCTCCTTGACCTGGGTCTCGGTCATCAGGGCCGCACCCTGGGCGATCTTCACCACACGCTTGAACAGATCCTGAGCCTGATCCATCCTGGGGGCACGTACGAAGTAGTAAAGACGGGCGTGGGACTGCACCACATTGGCCGACTCGCCGCCTGCGTCGATAAAGGCGTAGTGCACACGGGCCTCATCGATCATGTGTTCACGCAGGAATTGCACCCCCACGTTCATCAGCTCCGCAGCATCCAAGGCGCTCCGGCCCAGCTCAGGGGCCGCAGCCGCGTGCGCTGGCACGCCGGTGAAGTCGAAGTAGGCCTGCAGAACTGCCAGGCTGGAGGAGCCCCAGGCCTGGGTCACGTCCGAGGGATGCCAGGACAGGGCCAGATCCAGCCCGTCGAAAACCCCGTCCCTGGCCATGAAGGCCTTGCCATAGCCCGACTCCTCAGCAGGGCAGCCGAAGACCTTGATGGTCCCCTTGAGGCCTTTTTCCTCCATGAAGGTCTTGATGCCCACGCCTGCCGCGACGGCTGCCATACCCAGAATGTTGTGGCCGCAGCCTTGCCCGTTGCCGCCTTCGACCAAGGGCTTGTGTTCACCCAGATCAGCCACCTGGCTGAGGCCTCCCAGGGCATCGTATTCGCCAGTGATGCCGATCACAGGACGGCCCGAGCCCCAGGTCGCCACGTAGGCATAATCCATATGGCCAACGCCCTTCTCGATGCCAAAGCCCTCCTGCTGCAGCACCTTGTAGTGCTGCTGGACCGACTCTTTCACGGCAAACCTTGTCTCGGGGGTACCCCAAATATGGTCGGCAGCCTCGATGAACTCCTGTGACTTGTCTTCGATGATCTGCATGATGCGTTGCTTGTCGTCCACGCCTGTCGCTCCTTTGCTCAGTTTGCTGCCCTGATTTCCACAGCGGCCATGGGTTGCTCCGCTGTGATAAGACACATACTACCTTTCAAGGGCATTGCGAGAGTGCTCAGACATGTAAATTCGGACGACTATGGCTGCCTTCGCATAATGGGAGTGGCTGTTTCCTCAGCCATTTTCCACGCCGCCGAAGCGCCTGTCCCTATGGATGTAATCGTCGATGGCCCGCCAGAGCACCTCGCGCCCGCAGTCAGGGAAGAGCTCGGACACGAATTCCAGCTCCGCGTATGCCGCCTGCCAGGGCAGGAAGTTGGAGGTGCGTTGCTCCCCTGAGGTGCGCAGAACCAGGTCGCAGTCCGGTATGTCGGGGTTGTAGAGGTGCTGGGCGATCATCTTTTCAGTCACCTTGGAGCCCTTGATTTGCCCGGCCGCCACCTCCCGGGCGATGTCAGTGGCTGCATCGGCAAGCTCAGCCCTGCCCCCGTAGTTGATGCAGAAGATCACATCAATCCTGGTGTTGTGGCGGGTGCGCTCCATGGCCGCCTCCAGCTCGTCAATGACCGACTTCCAGAGCCGGGGCCTACGACCCGCCCAGCGCACGCGCACTCCCCAGTCGTCCATCTGGGCCACTCGCCGATGGATGATATCCCTGGAGAAGCCCATCAGAAAACGGACCTCAGCCGGCGAGCGTTTCCAGTTCTCCGTGGAGAAGGTGTACAGGCTCAGGTAGCGGACCCCAGCCTCAATGGCCCCGGCTATGGTGTCGAAGACCACCGGCTCGGCAGCCCGGTGACCCTGGGTGCGCTCCATGCCCCTCTGCTTGGCCCAGCGGCCATTGCCGTCCATGATCACACCCAGATGACGAGGGACTGAACCCTTGGGAAACTGCGGGATACGCGCGGGATCGGAGAAGGGGGCTGCAGGCACATTCAGGGAGGTGTAGTCGACGGGGTCAAAGCTCATGCTTCACGAATCTAATAGCCGCAGAGATCTGATGGGCCGCTCCAGGTAATATTCGCCCCATTTCTCGACAAGACCATCGCAGAGGGGGATAGAACCCTTGCCGTCCAGCTTGGGCCAGTCCCCGCTGCTCAACGCCCGGAAGCGTGCCAGGGTGGCTGGATCTACCGCCACAGCGTCAGTAGGCCTGTCCCGACTGCAGACCACCCCGCCTCCGGGCACCGAAAAGTGGGTCAGCTGGTCGGTCCGCCCGCAGACGATGCAGGAATCCAGCCGGGGCCGCCAGCCAGCCAGCGCCAGGGAGCGCAGCAGGTATGAGGCGCCGATGTCACGGGGGCCATGCCGGTGACCTGCCAGACTGGCCAGGGCGGAGACCAGCAGACGGTATTGCTCCGGAGCCGGCTCATGCTCGCCCACCACCAGCTTGTCGGCGGTCTCAAGCATGACGCCCCCGTTGGTGTAGAGGTCATAGTCGGCGCATATGGCATCCGCATAGGGAGCTGTGCAGGCCGCCTGGGAGACGATGTCCAAGTTGCGACCACGGGAGATAAGCAGGTCGTCACGCATGAATGGCTCCAGCCGGGCGCCGAAGCGGGACTTCGTCCGTCGAACCCCTTTGGCTACGGCCCTGACTTTGCCGTGTCCCCTGGTCAGAATGGTGACAATTCGGTCGGCCTCGCCCAATTTGACCGTTCTGAGGACCAGGCCCTCGTCACGATAGATGGCCACGACGGTCCCGTCCTTTCATTGGTAGATGAACAGGCCCCAGAAGGCGAAGATCAGCAGGACCCCGAACATGGCCAGGGTGGTGACGATGAAGAGGGCAACGCCAAAGCGGGTGGAGGCCAGTACAGGCCTGGGGTCCATGTTCCGCATCTGCTGGCGAAGACTGGGGCCGCCGGCCTTGCTTGTGCGGACCTGGTCGGGCAGCCGATCCAGTCCCCTCAGGGAGGCTACTTCGACCATGCGGGCGAAGGTGCGTGACCAGGCCCAGATGACCAAGGCGCAGACCACCTGGATGACCGGCCAGCTCCAGTAGCTGACCCCAGCCTGGTCGGGCACGCCGCCCCAGCCCAGACGTACCACCGCCATGATGACCTGGCCCAGACCGGCTCCGAAAAGGACCAGGGTGGCCATAGTGGTGCCGGTGATGGTTGCCAAGGTGCCGCCGAAGCCATGGCTGAAGCCCAGGACCGGGTCCTTGCGTCGGCGCAGACGGAACAGTTTCATCAGACCGGCCGCCAGGGCCATGGCCAGGGCCGCCAGCAATAGCACCAGGGTCAGCAGGTGCAGGACCAGCATATAAATAGTCAGCGAGCGCCGCCCCCTCAGATCAGTGGGCACGGCGATGGACTGATGGATGGTGGCCCCGCCCACGCTGGGGCTGGTCTGATGCAGGCCATGGGCCTGGCCCACCGCCCAGTCGATCATGTCCTGCTGGTAGTGGTCGGCCAGGGGCGTGCCGGTCCGGGCCTCATCCCCCAGCCGCAGCACATGGTTGGAGACCGGATAGGAACGCACAGTGACGTTCTCATTGCCGGAGGCATGAGCTTTGGAGAGCACGCGCTGCACGCCCTCCACCTGGGCGGTCATGACATCCTTGGCCCCATAGGCCAGCAGGGTGGGAATGGCATAGGTGTAGCGGTCAGTAGGGTCGATATCCAGATTGTTCAGTCCCAAGAGGGAGGCATCGGTGCTGAAGAGCCGACGGACCACCGACTGGTAGCCCTGGTTGGCCCCGGCAATAGCGAAGTCCTGGGCCACGAAGAAACCCATGGCGTGCCGCGGGGAATAGACCATTGGGCTCAGCAGGATCTGGAAGGCTATGCGGTGGTCCATGGTCAGCAGCATGGCGGCGATCCAAGTGCTCTCGCTGGTGGCATAGATGCCCACCTTGGATGCATCCACATCATCCCGGTCGCGCAGCAAATTGGCAACCCGCTCGTAGGCCCTGGCCGAAGCGGGATAGTCCCGGTCAGCATCCGTGGTTGACCAGACCGGCTTGTCCAGCACGGCAGTGACGAAGCCAGCAGAGGCCATGGACCGGGCCACGTCCCCGAAGGAGTTGTCGCATGTGCCATAACCGGCGCCATGCATGAAGACTACAGCCGGCCGATGGCCGGAAGCCCCCTGAGGAGCACGAATCAGAATCCGAATACGTTGGCGCTCACCAGTGGCGGGCCTTTCCATGCTCAGTTCCTGGTGACGGGATTCGACCTGGTACTGCCCCACGGTATCCCTTGCAACCCCGGCAGGCCAGTCAAAAGTGACCGCGGTGTCCGGAGTCAGTGTGGGGAAATTCTGATCCACTGGTTCGTATTTCCAGGGAACGGCGGTCAGGTGTGAGACAGAAGCCAGCAGACCCATGAGAATCACGAAGACAGGCAGGCTGGTCATCAGCCGCCTGACCCTGCTCCACCGACTTGCGGGGAGGGAACGCTCAACCTCTTGGGACACGACGGCCATTGTAACCGGTGGCGAGGATGGTGCCTATGCGCTCAGCTGGCACGGCCGGTGACCGGAACCACCATGGGCCTTGCCTCCGGCAGGGTTTCACCCTGGACCGCCGCCTTTGCATCCATCCGGGCGGCGATTTCCTTGGCCCGCTCCAGCAGCGTGGGGACGATTTGGTCCTCAGGGACGGTCTGAACCACCTTGCCCTTGATGATGATCTGGCCCTTGCCGTTGCCTGAAGCCACCCCAAGGTCGGCCTCCCTGGCCTCGCCTGGCCCGTTGACGATGCAGCCCATGACAGCCACCCTGATGGGAGCGGTGATGTCCTTGAGACCCTCGGTGACTTCCTTGGCCAGCTCGATCACATCCACCTGGGCCCTGCCGCAGGAGGGGCAGGAGATGATGTCGAAGTGGCGCTGGCGTAGACCCAGGTATTCCAGAATCTTGCAGCCCACCTTGACCTCTTCCACAGGCGGTGCGGACAGGGAGACACGGATGGTGTCGCCGATGCCCTCGGCCAGGAGCGCGCCAAAGGCCAGGCAGGACTTGATGGTCCCCTGCCAGGAGGGGCCGGCCTCGGTCACGCCCAGGTGCAGGGGCCAGTCGCCCTTGGAGGCCAGGAGCCGGTAGGTCTGGACCGTTGTCACAGGATCGTGGTGCTTGACGGAGATCTTGAAGTCGCGGAAGCCCACATCCTCGAACATGTGGGCCTCTTTCAAGGCCGAAGCGACCAAGGCCTCGGGGGTGGGGCCGCCGTAGCGGGCGTAGATGTCCTTGTCCAGGCTGCCGGCGTTTACCCCGATACGCAGGGAAACGCCCGCATCCGTGGCGGCCTTGCAGATTTCTGGGCCGACCTGGTCGAACTTTCGGATATTGCCCGGGTTGACCCTGACAGCTGCACAACCCGCATCGATGGCCTGAAAGACATACTTGCTCTGGAAGTGAATGTCGGCGATGACCGGTATAGGTGACTTCTTCGCAATGATGGGAAGCGCGTCGGCATCATCCTGGCTGGGCACAGCCACCCGTACGATATCGCATCCAGCTGCGGCCAGCTCGGCGATCTGCTGCAAGGTCGCATTGATGTCAGCGGTGACCGTGTTGGTCATGGACTGCACCGAAATGGGAGCGCCTCCGCCGACCGGCACAGGCCCCACCATGATCCGACGGGAGCGGCGACGAGGGTGGAGCGGAGTCTGGCTGATGGCCTGCTCGCCTGTCTTGCGGAACCCTTGGGAGGGTGCTGGCTGTTCGGTCTTGGGAATGCTACTCACGCTGTCATGTCTATCAAAGCATCGGCCCTTTGGCGTGCCTCATGCTCGACTTGCTCCATTACCTCCACGGATGTGAATGTTCCCGGAAGATGCGTTTCCATGGCATCCATGACTGAACGGATGGTTTCGACGATGCCCAGGTAAGGCAGCTGATGATCCAGGAAGGCCCGGACCGCCTGCTCGTTGGCGGCATTAAAGACCGCAGTCATGGGCTCGCAGCTCCCTAGAGCCCGCCTGGCCAGATTGACCGCCGGGAAAGCCTGGTCATCCAAGGGCTCGAAAGTCCAAGTGCTGGCCTTGGACCAGTCGCAGGCCACAGCCACATGGTCAAGACGGACGGGCGCCGACAGGCCTAGGGCGATTGGCAGACGCATATCAGGTGGCGAAGCCTGGCTTATGGTGGCCCCGTCCTGGAATTGGACCATCGAGTGGACCACAGACTGGGGGTGGACCACCACGGTGATCCGCTCGGGCTCGATCCGGAAGAGCCGACTGGCTTCGATGACCTCTAGACCCTTGTTGACCATGGTGGAGGAGTTGATGGTGACCACCGGACCCATGGACCAGGTCGGATGGTTCAGGGCCTGTTCAGGGGTGACCTCGCGCATGGCTTGGCTGCTCCAACCCCGGAAGGGACCCCCTGAGGCAGTGACCACCAGACGGGCCACCTCTCCATGCTGCCCCGAACGCAGAGACTGCCAGATGGCCGAATGCTCGGAGTCGACAGGGTTGATCTGGCCCGGCCTTATCTCGGCGTCAAAGAGCAGATGGCCTCCGGCCACAACGGACTCCTTGTTGGCCAGAGCCAGCTGGGATCCGGCCTGCAGGGCTGCAATAGACGGACGCAGACCAACTGAACCGGTAATGCCATTGAGGACCAAGTCACTGCCGGAACCGGCCAGAGCCTGAACCGCATCCATGCCTGCCTCTACCTGGATGCCAGTCAACTCCAGAGCCTCGAGAGCCTGCTGCAGAGCCGGAACCTGGGCCTTGTCGGCCAGAGCAAGACGGGTCACGCCAAAATCGCGAGCTTGGCGGGCCAGCAGTTCGACATGCGCGCCGCCAGCGGCCAATCCGGTCACTTGGAACCGGTCCCTATGACGACTGATCAGATCCAAAGCCTGAGTGCCAATGGATCCTGTGGATCCCAGGATGACCAGACTGCGAGACTGGCCGGCATCGTCCCTGGGCGACCAATCCGACAAGATGCGCTCATGCTCGACCGACAAACCAGCCTGCCTGCCTTCACTGCCTGCATTCATTGTTTCCAAATGACTCATCGACCGCCTTTATCCTGCTCCCCCTCGTCACCGAAGGCCGGGAAAGCAATATCAGGAATGTCCAAATCCATCTTGGGCAGATCCTGGTTGAGCAGGGAGGCCAGGTAGGAATCCGGATCCTTGTCCTGCTTATTGCCCTGCGTGTTTTGCGAATACCGGGGCTTGGCCCAGTCGGGCGTATCCGTGCTGCTTCCGGCTGTTTCAGCCCAGGACCGCTCATGGGCCTCAGGCGCTGCTGGCGAGGGTTCCCCATAGCTGCCCAAGGGCCCGCCTGCGCCCAGAGGACCATCGACGAAGGGCGAGGAAATGATTGAGGCGGATCCCGGCATAGATGAGCCGTCAGTGTCAGCACCTGCCGTTGAGGGAGACACTGGCGATTCCGGCCTTGTGGAGGGGACGAAAGCGTTCCCTGCCGAAGTATGCGGAGTGGAGGCCGCGGGTGCCGAAGAGGTCGGCTGGAATACCGCAGGCTCAGGAGTCTGTGGTGCGGGGGAAGGCGAAGAAGCGGCCACCGAGTTGAATGGCGCGGATTGCGCAGCCGACGCGGGTGCTGCTGACGCTGATGTGGGAGCCGCAGGAGTGTGGCTGGTTGGCGCAGAGGCCGGCTGTGCAGCCGCAGGCGGCACGGAGGCGGGCATGACCGATTCCTGTTGACCGGAGACAAAAGGATCGGCAGGGGTGGGATTGGCAGAGCCAACAGGTGCTCCGCCACTCACTCCTGCTGAGGAGGCCGACCTGGCTGTGGAAGAGGCAGGAACAGCTGCCGCCGATGCTGCTGAGGCTGCTCCAGCGCCTTCCTGAGTCAGTCGCTGGTTGACGGTCGAAGCCAGAGCACTCAGCGAACTGTTGGGTTGCGCCGGCGGTGCTGTAGGCGTTGTCTGCGTGCTGGCGGCCGGCGCCTCAAAGATAGCCCGCTCCGCCTGGTGCAGTTGAGCGAAATCATCCTGGCTGCCCTTGTCGCTCGCGACAGCGGAATCATCGGGAATGCTCCAGGCTGGTGCCTGACTCTGTCCGATCAGCGGCTGAACGCCCGAAACTGAAGGGTTCTGCCCGGCAAGCTGCGAGTGCCCAGAAACAGCAGCTGGAGCCGTTGCATTAGCGCTTGCTCTCTTGGCCCTCTCGCTGACCCTGGCAAAGGACTCCAGCTGCTCCAGAAGCTCGACGGCCTTGGCCAGGAAGAAGTCCACCTGGCGCTCGTCATAGCCCTTGGGCCCCCGCCGCTGGGTGAAGATGACGTTGGAGACGCGGTCAGCCGTGATGTCGGTGTTCTTCGACTTGCCTGAGTCGGTCTTCCGTCCCTCATGCAGGTTGAGCTGATCAGAAGTCTTGTTGAGGACCTGCTCGATCAGCCGCTCCACCTGCTTGCAGTCGTATGAGGGCATGCCGGGATCCCCGCGCTTGAAGACGCTGCCCGAGGGTCTGCCGGCATGAGCGGTCAGCTCTGATTGCAAACTGACCATTCTAGTCGTCCAGCCATCCACGCCCACCCGGGCTATCTCCAGACTGGTCTGCCTGTCGGAAATCACCCTTTCCAGCCGTGAGAGGGCAGCATCCACCTGGGTGATGATATAACCGTTCTTGCACAGGTCAAAGGAGGCGTTGGCTATCTCCTCCTGGGTAAGATCGGGGTCCTGGCTCTCATAGAGTGAGTGAGCCCGCTCCAAGAAAGCATCAACCTGCTTGGTGTCATATCCCCACTTGCGCTTGCCCGAGCGCGCGATGGTCGCCTCGGTTCCACGGGCATCAGGCTTAGCTGACATCAGGCATCGACCTCCTGACCTTTCTTGCCAACGATCTTCGTGCATCGATTCTACGTGAGCGCTAAGACGCAACTTCGGGCACACACCCCTAAACCCCTGTGGTCCCGCCCGGACTCGAACCGGGGACATCCACCGTGTAAAGGTGGCGCTCTAACCAACTGAGCCACGGGACCAGCACACTACCTTAGCAGAATACACGGTGACAAGGCCGCAAGGTGCGGCTATAATCCTCTAGGAATTCGGGCCTTGCCCGCAAAAGAAGAGAAACACACCGTATATACCGCATAAGAGGGGGTTCGGATTGTCACAGACAGTCGATACAGGCAGTGGCAGAAAGACCAACCGCACCTTGGTGACAGTGGCGGTCTTTATTGCCACCTTCATGACGGCCATCGAGGGGACCATCGTCTCCACCGCCATGCCCACCATCATCGGGGACCTGCATGGGCTGTCCATCATGAACTGGGTCTACTCCATCTATCTGCTCATGACGGCGGTCACCACACCCATCTACGGCAAGCTTTCGGACCGCTTCGGCCGCAAGCCGCTGCTGACCATCGGCCTGCTGGTCTTCGTGATCGGGTCCACCCTGTGCGCCCTTTCCCAATCCATGCCCCAGCTGATCAGCGCGCGTTTTCTGCAGGGCTTGGGGGCAGGCGCCATCCAGCCGCTGACATACACGGTTCTGGCCGACATCTATCCCCTGGACAAGCGGGCGGGCATGATCGGTCTGAACGGTTCGGCCTGGGGCATCGCCTCCATCATCGCCCCCCTGCTGGGAGGCTTCATCGTCCAGCAGATAAGCTGGCACTGGGTCTTCGCCATCAACGTGCCCATCGGCCTGCTGGTCATCATCATGATCCAGCTCTTCCTGAGCGAACATATCCAGGCGCGTAAAACCCGCGTCGACTACATCGGCATCGGGCTGCTCAGCATCTGCCTGATCTGCCTGATGCTCGGCCTGCAGAGCCTGGGATCGGCGGGCGATGCGCGGATCACCTTGGTTCTGATTGCGGCCACCGTGGTCACCTTTGCCCTGCTTCTTCATGTCGAGGGCCGCCAGGAAGATCCCATCCTGCCCCTGCGACTCTTTCGGATCAGGACCTTCGTCATCCAGAACATCTGCATGCTCCTGGTGGCCGGATTCCTCATGGGCTTCGACACCTACATGCCCATCTGGATGCAGTCTGTTCTGGGAATGAACCCCTCCCTGGGCGGTTTTGTGGTCACCCCCTCTTCCATTCTTTGGCTCCTGGGCGCCTACCTGGCCGGACCTCTGACCATGCACCACCCGCCGCACCGGGCCACCAATATCGGCCTGGCCTTCATCCTGACAGCCTGCGTCTGTTACATAGCCGTCCCACAGGCCACCGCCTACTGGGTCTTTCTGGTCATTTCCGCCGTGGTCGGCTTCGGCTTCGGCCTGACCATCACCACCTCGACCATCACCGCACAGAGCGTGGTGCCAGCAGGTGATGTGGGCGCCTCGACCAGCTTCAACACACTGGCCCGTTCCCTAGGGCAGACCCTGATGGTCTCTATCTTCGGCATCGTCATGAACACGGTCATCGCCCGCGAGGTGCCCCAGCATAAGGGGCTGACCGAAGACATGATGAACAGCATGATCAACCCGGCCACAGCAGGGAGCATCCCCTCTCGCCTGCTGGGACCGGCCCGCACCATCGTCTTCGACGGCCTGCATTGGATCTTCCTGGTGGGCCTGGTCATCCTGATAATCGCCTTGGTGGCCAACCTCTGCGATATCCGCTCGCGCACGCTGCTGGCCGAATATCAGAACAAGGCCACGACGGTGGCTCCTGCCGTTGCTGAGGATGGCGAGCAGTAAGGGCCGTTGTCCAGACGGATTCCTCCGGGAATTCCTCATGAACGACAAGGAGGTGGTGGGCATGTTGGATCCTGATGCCCGCCACCTCGTTCATTGGCGCTTATGCGATATGTCGAGCCGACGCAGGCGCCGTTACAGCCAGGAGTCTTACTTGCCCTTGCCGAAAGCCCGCAGCTGGGTGGCGTTCCAATCCTTGCTGACGGTGGTGGGCATCAGGGCGTTCATGCCCGCAGTCTTGGCCGCATTGGAGACGACCCCTGGCGCCGAAGCTCCAGGTCTGCCGGGTTTGGGAGTCAGCACCCAGAAAGGTGCGCCCTTGTTGACCATGGCCGAGGCATCCATGATGGTATCCGCCAGATCGTCCTCGGCATCACCGTCCCGCCACCAGATGATGACCCCATCCACGGCTGCGTCATAGTCCTCGTCCACCAGCTCTTCGCCGGTCAGATCCTCGATCCTAGTCCGGATCCCGTCGTCGACATCGTCGTCCCACATCCATTCCTGGACGATATCGCCGGGATGAAAACCGAACTCTTCCGCTGTATAGGTTGTAGTCTCAGCCACGGCTTCAGCATAACAAGACTGCCGGAATTCACCAATTGGACCGGCCTTGTCTTACCTGCCCTTGACGGCCGTGCAACGGGGCAGCACCTCCCCCTGGCCATGGCCGATGGCCACCAGGGCCTTGTAGGCCTCATCCAGGGTGGACACCCGCACGTCGCGCAGTCCTTCGGGCACATGGCCTGCCACCTGTGAGCAGTTGGCGGCTGGGGCCAGGAACCAGGCGGCGCCGTCCCGTCTGGCCCCCAGCATCTTCAGCTGAATGCCGCCGATGGCCCCGACTCGCCCTTTCTCATCCATGGTGCCGGTCCCGGCAATGGTCAGGCCACCGGTCTCCTGCTCGGGGGTGATCTTGTCGATGGCCCCCAGGGTATACATGAGTCCGGCCGAAGGGCCGCCTATGTCGGCCACCCTCATGCTGAACTGCAGACCTGATACGTCATATCCACGAGTCTTGAGGAAGGCCAGAGCCTGGGCCGAGGCAGCCTTCTGGGAGCCGTGCATATCGCCCTGCTCCTGGCGCTTGTACTCCTCTACGCTCTGTCCGGGAGGCACCACGGCCTCTTGGGGAAGCACCGTGGCGTGAGGGTCGGCCCAGCCCACCAGGGCATCCAGATTTGAGGCCGGGTAGCCGGGGATTCCGCGGGCATTGACCGTGGTCATCAGCAGCCTGCCCTTGTCACGATGGACCTGACCACCCTTCACCTTGATGACTGGTGATCCTTTTGAACTTCCCAGCACATCCTGGGTGGGGCCGGGCGTCTCGATGGTGTAGGGCGAAGGGAGGAAAAGCACCAAGAGGGCCAGAATGACCAAAAGACCGCCGACCAGCATTTTGCGGGTGGGTCCGCCAAGTGTCCCGATTTGCCTTTCGGGTGCGCCTGTGGCGCAGTGATCCGATTTCCCGTGCGGAAGTGTCATAGCTCCAATATTATGGTTGATGAAGACGATAATCCCGGCAGACGTCAACCTAAGCGGCGGGCGACCTGCCTTGGCGAGGACTGGAAACAAAGCAATGGACGAGAATGCAATCCACCAATGGCTCATTGAGTGCTTCGGCCCGGTGCAGGGCGAGCTGGCTTGGAGTCAGTTCTCTCAGCTGCCTGAGTCCATCCGCTCCCAGATGGCTGCCCAGGGAGCCGAACAGCTGCCCAAACCCGCCGAAGTCCAGGCCCTGATTCAGGCTTTCACGGCTGGAGGACTGAACACTCCGGCTGACATGCAGGCCCAGGCTGACCAGGGGCCCATCAACGTTGCGCTGGCCAAGAACATCGCCCTGGGGCGCACCAGGGCCGACCAGTCCGACACCGCTGTCACAGCCGAGGACAGCGACCGGGTGGCCCGAGTCATGAGCGAAGCCAACCTCTGGCTGGACACCGTCTGCGCCTTTGACCCCGCCCCAGGCCAAACCGAAGCCTTGACCCGTGCAGGATGGATCGAGGGCAGCATAGACGCTTGGGTTCAGTTCGCCTCGCCAGTGGCCCAGGCGGTCAGCGAGGCCTTGACCTCCGTCATAAGCCAGCGCTTCCAAGGTTTCGACCAGGGTGAGATTTCGGGGATGTTCGCCGGACCTGTGCCCATCCCCTTGCCTGACAACCTCAAGGATCCGACCACGCTGATGAGGCTGCTGGGGAACACCTCATTCGCCATGCAGCTGGGTCAGGCCGCCGGCGAGCTGGCCAAGGAGGTACGCGGAGGATTCGACCAGGGCATACCGTTGCTAAAGAACCCCGCCGGAGCCCTCATACCTCAGAACATCAAGGCCTACGCCAAATCCCTGCAGCTGGATCTGGACGAGGTCACCCGCTACATGGCCCTCAAGGAAGCCGCCCACGCCCGGCTCTACGCTGCCGTCCCTTGGCTGATGCCGCGCTTCGAGGCCCTGATCGGCAAGTATGCCCGGGGAGTCTCTATCGACCTGGACGCTGTGGAGGATCAGCTGCGCGACGCTGAGCAAATCAACCCCGAATCGATCGCTGGCGCCATCAACCTCAGCAATGTCGGCATTGAGGATACCCCTGAACAGAAAGAGGCCCTGCACAGCCTGGGCGACCTGCTGGCCCTGGTGGATGGCTGGGTGGATTGCGTGGTCTGGAACGCCGGCATGGCCCACCTGCCCCACCTGGAGCAGCTGCGGGAGATGACACGACGCGAGCGTGCCGTGGGAGGGCCGGCAGAACAGACCTTTGAGTCCCTGCTGGGCCTGCATCTTCATCCCAAGCAGCTACGTGAGGCCGCCGACCTTTGGGAGCGCATCACCGCAGAGGAGGGAATCCAAGGCCGTGACAGTCGCTGGTCCCATCCTGATCTGCTGCCTTCGCTGCCTGTTAAGGTCGAAGGCGGCCAGGGCGGAGCATCTACATCCGCAGACGGGCAATCCGAGCAGAAGGCCGCCACTTCCGCTCCCTCGGTGGACTGGGATGCCGAGCTGGACAAACTATTGAATGCCGAGGAAAAGGATTCCTCTGCCGATTCGACCGCCTCCGCAGACTCCGGAGCTTCTGATTCCCACGCTGCAAATGACCAGGAACATTCGTGCCACGAGGCTCCGGGCGACCAGAAGAGCACCCACGACAGCAACCCGGACCAGGATGACTCAGACAGGAGCGATCCTGACAGCAGCCAGGACTGAACACCCCCTACGTTCCGATGGACGAGACGTTGGTCCTCAGCGGTGAATGAACCGGCTGGGGGTACGTCGGACGAAGGCGCTGCCATCCTTGTGCTCCGCGTAGGAAAGATGCAGGGTGTCCTCTGCTCGGGTCACCCCTACGTACATGAGGCGGCGCTCCTCCTCCAGGGCATCTCCTTCCGGCGGTGAGCCAAAGGGAATCAGCCCCTCGGCGCAGCCAACAATGAAGACATGAGCGAACTCCAATCCCTTGGCAGCGTGAATAGTGGAGACCGTGACCCTCCCCTGGCCCATGCCGCCCTCAAGCTGTTCCAGTACTTCCTGCCTGCTCAGATCGACCGACTGGTTCTGCCAGCCCGACTCGGTACGCACCCGATAGCCGATTCCGCGTTCGTGCAGGGCACGGCAGATCAGGGTCTGCTGGGCATTGATCCGGGTCAGGATTGCAAACTGGCCGGGCCGCGCCCCCTTCCGGATCATGGAGGATATACGGGAGGCCACGGCTCCAGCCTCATCGCCATCGTCCTCATAACGTGTCATCGCGACCCTGCTGCCCGCCTGACGGGCCGAAGCCAGCTTCAGATAGTCGTCACGCACCGGCGAGCGCGCCAGAATGCCGTTGGCGTAATGGACTACCCTACCCGTGGACCGGTAATCGGTGGACAGATCCAAATCTGCCTTAATGCCGGGGAATTCCTGGGGGAAGTTCAACAGATAGTAGGAAGTGGCTCCAGCAAAGGAGTAGATGGTCTGGGCTGGGTCCCCCACCACACAGAGGTTCTGCCTGCCGTTGAGCCAGAGCTTGAGCAGCCGGTGCTGCAGGGGCGAGACATCCTGGTATTCGTCCACGGTCAGCCAGCCGATTCGGTCTCGAATATCTGCAGCAGCCTGGCCGTCTTCCTCCAATATGTGGCAGACCAGCAGGAGGATATCATTGAAGTCCATCTGATTATGGGCGGCCTTGGAGCTCTCGAAGACCGTGTACAGGTCGGCCATTCGATCGGCCTCCAGACCGGCCGGCGGCAGACGGTGACTGGCCGCGCAGACACGAACGTAGTCCTGAGGGGCAATCAGCCCCACCTTGGCCCAATTGATCTCCGCCGTCAGGTCCCTGACCTGGCCCGGGTCGGCCTCCTGCCCGCAGACCCTCTGGTAGGAGGAGGACACCAGAGGACCCACATCCTCAATCAGATCGGGAGGGTAGGTCCCGCTGACCTGGGGCCAGACCCGTCTGAGCTGCTGCAGGGCCGCCGAATGGAAGGTCGCCGCCTGCAGGGAGGCCGACACGCCAAGCTTGGTCAGACGATCACGCATCTCGGCTGCGGCACGGGCCGAAAAGGTAACTGCCAAGGTTCTGGAGGGCTCCCAGCTGCCGCTGGCACAGGCATATGCCATCCGCCGGGTGATGGTCCTGGTCTTGCCAGCCCCGGCCCCCGCGACAATCCTCACAGGCCCGTCAAGCACGCTAGCCGCCTGCCGCTGGGCTGGATCCAGACCCTCCAGCAATCGTTCCTCATCCTCATGCACACCCCCATTGTGTCAAAGGCCGGTACCGGAACCGGCGGCGGCGTGCCCATGTGGACTAGTGGGCAACCGTATCCACAACAGTCCTTGTATTATCCTTGAGGGTGTGAGTGAACGAACGAAGCTGACCCTGGCCGCCCTGGCATCGGCCACCATGCCCGAGGTGCCCATGACCGGTGCGCGGGACTGCGACCAGCTCAGCAGCCTGGACCGTACACAGGGCGTGGACTGCGCCGTGGTCCAAGATGCAACCGGCAACGTCTACGACGTCTGGGCCACCAGCTCGGAGGCCGGCAAACGTCGGCTGGCCGCTCGGGTCAAGGCGGCTCAGGCCCTGGCCGATGCCAAAGAGATAGCGGCCATGGGCTTCCGGGTCGAGCGCATATTGGCCTACCAGCCCGGGGAGAGGGCCGATAGTCCGACCGGCACCACCGCTGTTGCCGTCATGACCCACTGCCCAGGCCGAATCCGTCCCCTTCATCTGCTGACCTTGAACGAATGCACCGCCGCAGGCACCGCCATCGGCGCCATCCACCGGGTGCGTCCTGATTTTCTGAAAACCCACGGATATCCGGTCTTCTCCACCGCTCAAATCGCAGCCCAACTGCGGGGATGGATCAAGCGGCTGCGCATGGATGGCCACGTGCCCAAGGAAATCACCGATTCCTGGGCCTCCATCGTGGCGACCGACGGACTCTGGTCCTTTGAAACCTGCACCGTGCACGGAGGCTTCTCCGATGGAGACCTGCTCTATGCAGGCTCCGGGCTGAGCGGACTCTACGGCTGGCAGGATATGCAGGTCAACGATCCTGCCCGTGATCTGGCCTGGATCTTCGCCAAGCTGGACGGATCCCGCCGCAATGCAGTCATTGCAGCCTACGGCAGGATGATGGGGGCTCGGCTGGACGACCTGATCATGCTCCGAGCCAACCTCTGGCTGCAGATGGAGCAGGTGGGCGACTTCATCACCGCCCTGGATCATGCGGACAACGAACGGATCATCCAATTCAAAGCCCAGGTTGAGCGCCTGGCCCAGCAGCTGGGCGATCATGAGCAGGTCCAGCGCACCCGTCGCCAGGAGCAGACGCCAAGTCCGTCACCTGCCGGTGCACCCTCCACCATCACCGTAGGCACCCTGCTGGGCGACGATAATGCTGAAGCCCCCTCTGTAGCCGAGCTGCAGGAGAATCCGACACCAGAACCGGACCCCGCCCCGACAGAAGCGTCCGATGAAAGCTCAGCCACCATCGCCATCAACAGGGCGGAAATGGCTGATCTGGCTGTGGCCCAGACCGCCATGGGGCACTCCGATGCCAGGAATAAGCCCATTGGGCAGGACCAGAGCACAGACCTTGGCAGTGACGATCAACGCAAGCAGCCAGCTGTTGCTCCTGCTGCCCAAGACGAAGACTCAGGCCTGAGCGATCACTTCCGCGGCATCGGCAACCCAGCCCCCAGCGACGGGGATGCAGATGGCGAAGCGGATTCGCAGGCTGCAATAAGCCACTCGTGCGGAGATGACCAGCCCTCGAACGCCGCTGATTCAGGAGACGCCGTTTCCCAGCCGCATGATGCTTCGTCAACTCAGGCTCTTGCAAACGATCAGACAGAGACCATCGTCCTTCCCAGAAAACCTCTGCCCGAGCAGATCCCCACACTCACCACAGACGGACAAGCATCGGCATCGCCGCCAGAGACGAGCTCTCCCCAGGAGGAGCCCCACGGGGACGCTTAGAGCGTAATCACCAGGGTCAGCGAATAATGAGACCGGAAGATCCGTGGACCGGCAGGTCTGGGCGACGGAGAAAAACCTTGGAGGTAACGATGGATATCGAATTCGGCATCAAAAATGTGGCCCGCACGGTCAGCTTCAGCACCAACGCCAAGGCGGACGAGGTGGCTGCCCACATCGCCCAGGCACTGAACGAGGGCGGACCAATCGATTTGGTGGACGACAAGGGTCGGCACATCATCGTTCCCAAGGAGTCGCTAGGCTACGCAGTGGTTGGTTCCGACACCACCCATCCTGTGGGCTTCGGCGTTCTGGGAGGCTCCTCCGACTGAGGCTGTGATCGCCTGACGGGGGCGGCAGGATCCTTGTGGTCCGACCGCCCCCGATTCGTATCCGTTAACCCTTCCAGGCCACCGGATGGCTCCCCCGGGCCCTGTCCACGATTCGGGCCACCACCTCGTCGCTGGTGCTGTTCTCCCCCATGTGATTGGGTTTGCCTTGGCCGTGCCAGTCCGATCCGCCGGTCACCAGCAACCCCCAGCGCTGAGCCAGAGCCAACAGCCGTCGACGCTGCTCGGGCGGATTGTCCCGGTGCCAGACCTCCAAGCCTCCCAGGCCCTTTCTGGCCAGCGCGGCGATCTGCTGGTCGGAAAGCAGGACGGGATTGCGGCTGACCGCACCCGGGTGAGCAATGACCAAAACGCCCCCCGCATGGTTAACGGCTGCCAGCACCTGGTGGGTGGTCGGCGAGGGCGTGGGGAGGTAGTAGGCGCTTCTGGAGGAGCAGACCCCGGCGAAAGCCTGGCTACGGTCGGCATAGACACCGGCCTTTACCAGAGCGTCGGCAATATGCGGACGGCCCACCGTTGTTTTCGATCCCTCCTTGACCTGATCCAGGACATTTTGCCAGGTGATCGGATAATCTCGGGAAATCTGCTCGACCATGGTCCTGGTTCTAGCCAGCCTGGCCTCCCTGGTCTTGGCAAAGAGCCTGGCGATGACCGGATCCTCCGGATCATAGAGGTAGGCCAGCATGTGAACCGAGACACGACCATCCTGCGCGGTGATTTCAGTGCCCGGCAACAGTGGCATCCCCAAGTTTTGGGCAGCCTGACGGGCCTGATCCCAGCCCGCATTGGTGTCATGGTCGGTGATGGCCAAACCTTCCAGACCCAGCTGCTGCGCCTGCTCGACCATCCCCCTGGGCGTCACGGTGCCGTCCGAGAACACGGTGTGGCAGTGCAGATCCCACCCGGAAACCGTGGCAGTATCCTCATGCGTCATGCCTCCATCCTAAACTCGTGAACGCGTTCCTGTCCCAGAGAACCTCCCCAGCCATTGAGGTGATGGACCCCATGAGTGAATCGACCTCTTCAGCCCCTTCCAGCTATCTGATTGCCGCTCTGGCCTCACTTGCAACCCTCTACGCCAGCCTGGTTCTGTCAGCGGAAACCCTGCAGCTGGCACGTCACCCCCAGGGCCAGCTCAGCTGTGACATCAACTCAGTGGTCTCCTGCTCAGCCGTGGCCCACTCACCCCAGGCCGAGCTGTTTCGTCTGGGCACCCTGCCGGTTCCCAATGCCTTCCTTGGACTGATCGCTGAATCCGTCTTTCTGACGCTGGCCGTTGTGGGCCTTTGCCGGATCAAGATGCCCGCGCTGCTGGCAGCAGGGACCTGGCTGGCCTCGCTCGCCGCTCTGGCCTATGCGCTCTGGCTGTTCACCCAGTCGCTCTTCGTCATCCACGCCCTATGCCCTTGGTGCCTGGTCATGACCTTCGCCACCAGCCTGCAATTCATGGCTTTCAGCCACGCCACGGTGACCCAGCAGGGTCTTCCGCGCAAGAGGTCGGGATGGCTGCAGATCTACTACCAGCGGCACTTCGATCTGATGGTCGATCTGATCTGGCTGGTTGCCTTGGCAACCATCGTCTTGGCTGTGGAAGGCTCTGCCCTCTTCGGCTGATCAGCAGCCTGGCACGTGCTCCAGGGTCAGACGGGCGACCATTCTGGCCGGTCCGGTCAGCCACACATCCTGCGGATCCACATCCACCTTCAGACAGCCCCCGCCCACATGGATGGTCCAATGATCGACTCCAGTCAGGGCTCGCAGCAGCACGCCGCTGGCGCATAGGCCCGTCCCGCAGGACAGGGTCTCGCCCACGCCTCGCTCATAAACCCTCATGGTGGCCCGACCGCTGCCATTGTCGGCATCCAGGGCATCCAGACGCAGGAATTCCACATTCTGCCCCTCGGCAAGCCCGGGCCTGACTCGCGGCGGCGCCGACAGGTCCAGATCGCCCGGATCAGGCAGATCGGTCCTGGCCAGCAGGTCGGCCACGGTCCCCGGCAACCCGCTGGCCTCCAACTCGGCAGCGACTGCCGTCAGAACGACTGCGTGGGGATTGCCCATATCCACCATGGTGCCAGGAGCCGAGCCTCCTAGGGCGCCGACGTCAATCAGCTGTTGCCCCACCGGCCCCATCCGCCAGGCCCCGACCTTGACCATGAACACATGCTCGCCATCGCACTTCATCGGACTGCACGAGACAATCCGCTTGACCCCGGCTCGGGTCCCCAGCAGGAAGGAGGACCCCTCCATGGTTGGCGTCAGCCCCTGCTTCTGAGCGAAGAGGGTGATAGCCCGCGTCCCGTTGCCGCACATCTGCGCCAGTGATCCGTCCGCGTTGCGGTAGTCCATGAACCACTGACAGCCGAAACTGTCACAAGCATCCACCTGCGCCTGGTCCAAGTCGCTGACATCGGCCGGGTGGGTCAGCCGAATCACCCCGTCGGCTCCGACCCCGAAATGCCGGTCACACAGCCATCGCACCTGGTCGGCCGTAGGTTCCAGATCCCCCCGGGGATCGGCGTAGACCACGAAATCGTTGCCGGTGGCTTGCATTTTGTAAACAGTCCGGGGAATACTCATGCTTGTAGGGTACGGCCCTTCGGCGACAGGCTAGGCTGGTTTTTCGGCTGCGAAAGGAGCAGATCACATGGCATCAGATGCACCGATCGGGATCTTCGACTCCGGGCTCGGCGGTCTGAGCGTCACCGCAGCCATTCAGAACCTTCTGCCCCAAGAAAGTCTGCTCTACTTCGGAGATTCCGCCTACGCCCCCTACGGCACCAAGGAGCCGGACCGGATTGCCGAGCGCTGCCAGGTCATCGGCGACCGGTTCATGGACCAGAGCGTCAAGGCCATGGTCATCGCCTGCAACACCGCCACCAGCGTCTGCGTTGATCAGATGCGCCAGCGCTATCCGGTCCCTGTCATCGGCATGGAGCCGGCCTTGAAACTGGCTTGTACGCGCGGTGGAGGCCGACCTCAGCGGGTTCTGGTCACTGCCACCCCGCTGACCTTGAAAGAGGCCAAGTTCTCGCGCCTGATGGCACGGTTCTCCGGCAGGCACACCATCCTTACCCAGCCCTGCCCAGACCTGGTGACCATTGTGGAGTCTGACAGGCTAAATGACCAGACCCTGGTCGATGCCACTCTGCACCGTTACTTGGACCCCTACGATCTGCAGAACCTGGATGCCCTGGTCCTGGGCTGCACCCACTTCGTCTTCTTCCGCAAGTCCATCGCCCGCATCTGCCCGCCAGGCCTGGCACTGATTGACGGCAACCCGGGAACGGCCCGCCACCTCAAGGATCTGCTGGCCCAAGCCGATGCCCTCAACCCGGACCCCGGCCCCGGCAGAGTAGAGATCGCCAACTCTGATCCCTCGCCAGCCATGCTGGATCTGTCCAAGCGGCTACTGGCCTCCTGCCGCCCCTGAACGGCTTGTCCAACGTTCACGCATAAGCTGTCATCAAGGGAGGATACCTGTCAGGAATCGAGGTGCCCATGGCACGCAAAAGAACAGCCGTCATTGACGTAGGCGGTGGTTACCGGTCCATCTTCGGCGCCGGCGTCTTCGACCGCTGCATGGAGCAGGGCATCGCCTTCGACCACTGCTATGGGATCTCGGCCGGCAGCGCCAATCTGGCCTCCTTCCTGTCGGGCCAGCTCAGACGCTGCTACCGCTTCTACACCGTCTACTCCTCGCGTAAGGAGTACGCAAGCGTGAGCAACTTCCTGACCAGGCACGCCTTTGTCGACTTGGACTACGTCTATGGCAAACTGTCGGCCCATGACGGAGAATACCCGCTGGATTACCAAGCTTTGAAGGCCAACCCGGCCCTGTTCACCGTAGTGGCCTGCAAGGCCACTGACGGATCCACGGCCTACTTTGACAAGTCCGACCTGGCCCAGGACAACTATGACATACTCAAGGCCTCATCCAGCGTGCCGGTGGCCAATAAGCCATACATGATCGATGGCGTGCCCTATCTGGACGGCGGCATCGCTGACCCGGTCCCGATCCGCAAGGCTATGGACGAGGGCTATGAACGCATCGTCCTTGTCCTGACACGCCAGAGGGACATTCTGCGTGAGCAGAAGAAGGATGTCCTGCCGGCCCGAATCCTGTCGAGGACCTATCCGGCGGCCGGCGAGCGCCTAATGGAGCGCTACCGCACCTACAACGACGAGGTGGCGCTGGCCAAGCAAGCCGAAAAGGAGGGCCAGGCGCTCATCCTGGCCCCGGACAGCCTGTGTGGGCTGACCACGCTGAGCAAGTCGCTCAAGGGTCTAAACGCCATGTACGACAAGGGCTATCGAGCCGCCGAGGCCATAGCCGACTTCCTGGAAAGCTGAACCCCGACCCCGCATGATTTGGCATGCGGGGATTGCTTCTTTGGGACAAGACCTTACAGAACCGGCGTCTCAGTCCCGCCCTCTGTGTCTGCGCTCTTGCGGCCGTGGCGGGGATCCTCACTCCCCTGGCTGCTCTGGGCGGTCATCAGCGCTGCGGTCATCTGGTTGAAGAGCTCGTTGTACCCGCCGGGGGTCGCCGCCGGAAGGACCAGGGTCTTGGCATTGTCAGACTCGGCCAACGAGCGCATCACATCAAGATACTGGTTGAAGAGCACCACGTTGTTGACGGCATCGATATCCATGCCCACGGCCCGCAGACTGTTGATCTGATCCACAATGCCATTGGCGATCTCCCGCCGGTAGTTGGCTTGGCCCTCGCCCTGCATCCTGGTCTTCTCGGCATCCGCCTTGGCCTGCGTCTCAATCTCGATACGGCGGGCCTCGGCACGTTCACGGGTAGCCTCCTTTTCGCGCTGGGCCGCGTTGATGGAGTCCATGGCCTGTTTGACCTGGGCGGAGGGGTCGATGGCGGTGACCAAGGTCTTGATGACCGAAAATCCGAAGCGCTGCATCTCCTGGCCCACGGTCTGCTGCACATCGGAGGCGATGTCGTCCTTGCGCGCGAAGGCATCATCCAGGCTCAGGGAGGGAATGGCCGACCTGAGGGCATCCTCCATGTAGGAGCGCAGCTGGCCTGCCGGATCGACCAGCTCATAGTAGGCCGTAACCACATTGGCCGCCTCCACCCGGAACTGTGCGGAGACTTCCACGGTGACGAAGACATTATCCTTGGTCTTGGTCTCCAGCTTGACGTTCAGCTGGTTGACGCGCAGGTTGGTCTTGGCGGCTATCCGGTCCACCAGGGGAATTTTGGCGTGGATGCCCGCCTGCGCCACCCGGTGGTACTTGCCAAAGCGCTCAATGATGTCCGCCTGCTGCTGGGGCACCACGAAGATTCCCGAGAGGAAGATGATCAGCGCCAGGACCAACACGGCGACCGCAATGGCAATGTCTAAATGCATGAGTGTTCTCCTTCGAGCTTAAAACCCTTGGATGCCGGACCTGAAAACCGCACCATTCCGGCCTCCCCTCCATCACTATACATGAGGCACACATCTGAATAATCCGTTCTGGCGCCTGGAACGGTAATAGACTCGGCCTGACAAGGCTTCAACCCGAAAGGATGAATATGGCAAAACTACGCGGCATCGACACCGAAATCTTCCCCCTGGTTCTGGGCGGCAACACCTTCGGATGGACCAGTGACGAATCAGAGTCTGATCAGGTCCTGGACGCCTACACAGAAGCCGGAGGCAACCTGATCGACACAGCTGACGTCTACTCGGCCTGGGCCACCGGCCACTCCGGCGGCGAATCCGAGATCGTCCTGGGCCGCTGGCTGGCCAAGAACGGCAACCGCAACAAGGTCCTGGTGGCCACCAAGGTCAGCCAACACCCCCAGTACTCTGGTCTTTCAGCCAAGAACATCGAGGCCGCTGCCGATGCCTCCCTGCTCAGGCTGGGCCTGGATGTGATCGACCTCTACTACGCCCACTTCGACGACAGCTCCACCCCCTTGGAGGAGACCGCGGCAGCCTTCGACAAGCTGGTCAAGGAGGGCAAGGTCCGGACCATCGGCCTGTCCAACTACACACCTGACCGGATCCGCGAATGGTTCAGGATAGCGCGCCAGGAGGGCCTGACCCTGCCGGTGGCCTTGGAGCCCCAGTACAATCTGGTCTACCGCAGGACCTATGAGGATGGCCTCATGCAGGTCGCCAGGGACGAGAATCTGGCGGTCTTCCCCTACTTCTCGCTGGCTTCGGGCTTCTTGACGGGCAAGTACCGTACCATGGACGACCTCAAGGGCAAGCAGCGCGAGGGCATGGTCAAGGACTTCTTCACCCAGGAGGGGCTGGATGTGGTCGCCGCCATGGACGGCATCGCCAAGGCCCACGATGTCGAACTGGCCACCGTAGCCCTGGCCTGGCTCAACCACAGGCCTGGAATCGCAGCCCCCATCGCTTCTGCACGCACCCCGGAACAGTTGCCGGCCCTTCTGGCCGCCGCCCATCTGGAACTGAGCGACCAGGATATGCAGACTCTGGACCAGGTCAGCGACAAGGTCAAGGGCTGATCGGCAGCCGGGTATCACGCCCGGCAGGACGCATCACAAAGGGTTTCCATCTGATGCAGGATGGAACCCCTTTGTGCAACTAGGATCAGGCCTTGACCAGGTCGACCTGCGGCTGGTCCAGATCGCCAACATTGACGGTCAGATTGGTGGCCAGGGTCTCGCGAGCGATCAGGTCGCTGAACTGCTGGGCCTTGGGAGCATCCTCCCCGGGCAAGGTCAGGGTCAGCCGGATTCGATCAGCAATGTCCAAACCGGCAGTCTTCCGGGCATCCTGAACCTGGCGGATCAGATCTCGGGCATAGCCCTCGGCCAGGAGGTCGTCGTCCAGCTGGGTGTCGAGAATGACGAAGCCACCGGTGGGCAGGGCTGCAGAGGCCGATCTGTCGGCCTGGGAGCCATCCTCCTGCTCGATCCGGTTGTCCAGCTCGTATTCGCCTGGCTTCAGGGCCACCGATCCGTCGGGGGTAGCGACGACCACGTGCCCGTCCTGCTCGGACCAGTCGCCCTGCTTGGAAGCCTTGATGACGAACTGAACCTGCTTGCCCAGCCGAGGCCCAGCCGCACGGGCGTTGACCTTGAGATCGTGGATGATTCGCAGGCCGTGCTGGCCGGCCTGGTCCAGGGTGCAGAATTCCACATTCTTGATGTTCAGCTCCGACTTGAGCACGTCCACGTAAGAACGGGCCGCATCGGGGTCGCGAACCACCACGGTCAACCGGGACAGCGGCTGGCGGACGCGGATCTGCTCGGCCTTGCGCAGGGCCAGGGTGGCCGAAACCACCTCGCGAACCTTCTCCATGGCAGCTACCAGGGCAGGATCATCACGCAGGACCTGCCCCAGTTCGGTCTCTTGTCCGGTGGACTCATCGGCCAGGAAGGGCCAGTCGGCCAGATGGACCGACTCCCCACCGGTCAGACCACGCCAGATCTGCTCGGCTTCCATGGGCGCCAGAGGGGCCAGAACGCGGGCGAAGGCCTCCAAGACCGTATAAAGGGTGTCGAAGGCCTGGTGGTCCTCACTCCAGAAACGGTCGCGATTGTTGCGAATGTACCAGTTGGTCAGTACATCGATGAAGTCGGTCACCGCATCGCAGGCATCCGAGACGGCGAAGTCGTCCAGGGCCTTCTGCACCGACCGGATCAGCCGGCGGGTCCGCGCCAGCAGGAAGCGGTCCATCTCCGGCAGACTCGCCACCCGGTCCGGTGTCAGCGCCTGGGCCTGGTAGCCGGCTCCCATATTGGCCGCGTTGGCATAGAGCGTGTAGAAGTAGTAGGAGCTCCAGACCGGCAGCATAACCTGACGGACCGTGTCACGGATGCCCTCGGCGGTGACGACCAGGTTGCCGCCGCGCAGGATGGACGAGCTCATCAGGAACCAGCGCATGGCATCGGATCCGTACTTGTCGAAAACCTCATTCACATCCGGATAGTTGCGCAGGTGCTTGCTCATCTTCTGGCCGTCGGAGCCCAGGACGATGCCATGGCAGATCACGTTCTTGAAGGCCGGCTTATCGAAGAGGGCCGTGGACATGATGTGCATGGTGTAGAACCAGCCGCGGGTCTGACCGATGTACTCGACCACAAAATCACAGGGATCCCGGTCCTCGAAATACTGCTTGTTTTCGAAGGGGTAGTGGAATTGGGCGAAGGGCATGGAGCCTGACTCGAACCAGCAGTCCAGCACATCAGTGATCCTGTGCATGGTGGACTTGCCGGTCGGATCGTCAGGGTTGGGCCTGGTCAGCTGATCGATCCAGGGCCGGTGCATGTTGATCTGCCCCTTTTCGTCGGTCGGGTAGCGGCCGAAGTCCTGCTTGAGCTCCTCCAGTGACCCGTAAACATCCACCCGAGGGTACTTGGGATCGTCAGAAACCCAGACCGGGATGGGCGAGCCCCAGAACCTATTGCGGGAGATGGACCAGTCACGGGCATTGGCCAGCCACTTGCCGAACTGGCCGTCCTTGACATTCTCGGGGATCCAGTTGATCTGCTGGTTGAGTTCCAGAAGGCGGTCCTTGATCTTGGTTACGGAGACGAACCAGCTGGAGACCGGCTTGTAGATCAGCGGAGTGCCGCAACGCCAGCAGTGGGGGTAGGAGTGGACGTAGCTCTTCTCCTGGAAGAGGATGGCCCGGTGCTCGGCGGGGATCCGGGCCAGGGGACCGTCCCCTGCGCGCAGGTTGCGAATAATAGGCATGTTGGCATCGAAGGCCTGCATGCCTTGGTAGTCGGGGCACTGCTCGGTGAAAACGGCCCCGGCATCGAGGACGTCCACGCTGCGGATGCCCTTGGCGTTCAGGGTGTTCATATCATCCTCGCCATAGGGAGCCTGGTGGACCAGGCCGGTGCCCTCCACAGTGTCGACGTAGTCAGCCATGTAGATGGTATAGGCATTGGGGCCGGGGGTGCCACCCTCTGATTCGGCCTGCTCTCCGGCAAAGTAGGGAAAGACCGGCCAGTACCGCCAGCCCTCCATCTGGGACCCCTTGAGGGTGCGGACCACCTGGTAGTCCTCCCCCAGCTGCTTGGCGTAATCGCCCAAGCGGGCCGTGGCGATGTAGAAGCGCTTGCCGGCGAATGGCCCAGACACCGGGCTGACTTCCGAGTACTCGATGCCAGCGCCGACCACGATGGCCAGGTTGGTAGGGACGGTCCAGGGAGTAGTAGTCCAGAAGACCGCATAGGCGTCCTCGTCCCTGAGCTTGACGGCCACGGAGACGGTGGTGTCCTGCCGGTCCTGGTAGACATCGGCATCCATGCGCAGCTCGTGGTTGGACAGCGGCGTCTGATCCTTCCAGCAGTATGGCAGCACCCGGTGCCCCTTATAAGCCAGGCCCTTCTCGTAGAGGGTCTTGAAGGCCCACATGACCGACTCCATGTAGGAAACATCCAGGGTCTTGTATCCGTGATCGAAGTCCACCCAGCGGGCCTGACGATGGACGTAATCCTTCCACTCGCTGGTGTACTTGAGCACCGATGCGCGGCAGGCGTCATTGAACTTCTCGATGCCCATCTGCTCAATCTGATCCACGCTGTCGATACCAAGCTCGCGCTGGGCTTCCAACTCGGCGGGCAGACCATGGGTGTCCCAGCCGAAGACACGGTTGACCTTGTGGCCTTTCATGGTCTGGTAGCGAGGAATGACATCCTTGACATAGC
The DNA here is from genome assembly GCF_026537385.1 of Bifidobacterium sp. B4079. Classification (NCBI taxonomy): domain Bacteria; kingdom Bacillati; phylum Actinomycetota; class Actinomycetes; order Bifidobacteriales; family Bifidobacteriaceae; genus Bifidobacterium; species Bifidobacterium sp. B4079. The sequence continues at coordinate 913,088 of NZ_JAFNMH010000001.1, forward strand.
CGGTCAGCAGGTGTCCATAGTGAGGCAAGCCGTTGGCGAAGGGCGGGCCGTCGAAGAAGACGAACTCATTGTCGGCATGATCGCCGGAAGGGCGACGCTCCACCGACTTATTGAAAGTATCGTCATGGTCCCAATAGTCCAGGACCGACTCCTCCATCCGAGGGAAGGAGGGATTGGGCTTCACCTTGTCGAGAGCAGGGTCCACCACCGCCTTGGGATAAACTTCCCCGTCCCGACTTGTCTTATCTGAGGTATCAGTGGCCTGTTTCACCGTTCACGCTCCTCGCTGGTCGTTCATGTCGCCATACCGAGGACGAGGGGCCCGTAGGCCCACCGCGGTACCACCTCGCTTGCCCGGCCAATGACCCCTGCCGAACCGCTTGTCTGGGCTGTGCGGGCCCACCCGCCGGTTCTACTGAGGAACGCCGCAGGGCGTTCCCGTTCTTCCGAGGACTCCCCGCTGATGACGGATCAAAGCCCATTGGTGACCAGAATATACCATCCTCAGGAAACCGGCCCCATCCTTTCGCATAACGATACAGCCGTCAAAGCTGGAAGAGATCAGGATGTCTGGGATCGCCCGGCAGGCCTTCCAGGGTGTCCTCGGCACCCAGGGCCTGCCGCCAGAAATCCAGGGAGCGGCCATAGGGGCTGGCCTGTCCGTCACGGACCTGAAGTTCGGCCTTGGCTTGAAGCACATCCTCCTCGGCCACCCCGTCCAAGAACCGGACAAGCCGAGCAAAGCGTGCCGGATCATAGAAAATGCCGCCGACGACTTCCACAAGTCGGCTGGCGCGTTTCATGGGCAGGGAATCCCAGTGCCTGAGCTCGATGTAGTTCTTTAGGCGAACGTCATTGAAGTGGGTGGTCAGGATGTGCGCTATCTCGGCGTCGTTGAGCAGACGGTCAGGATAGATCTCCCCGGCGTTTTCATGCCAGGCGATGAAGACCTGATGCCCTTGCGGCCCCTCCACCTCCGGGGTGTGGGAGACATCGGCCACCATCAGCGGGGTGGACAGCAGGTCTACGGCATAGTCCTCCCAGCCGAAGCCGTCATCGAACAGCCCCGGGATCAGACCTGTGCGCTGGGGGTCAAGCCAGTCCCAGATCCGCTGACGTCGCAGAGGCATGCGGTTGGGCCCGCCCTCGAAGATAGGGGTGTTGCGGAAGAAGTAGGCCAAAACGGGGCCGATAGCCGTGCCCAAACGGATCTTGGCGATGGCGTCGTCCTCGTCCTGATAGTCGATGCTGATCTGTGTGGAGGCGGTGCTGCGCATCATCATGGGCCCGCACTGGCCGATGCGACCCAGATAGGTGTTCATGACCGCATAGCGTTCCTTGGGATTGACGCCCACATCCGCGTAGGAGCCAGCAGGACGATACCCGTACTCAACCAGACGAAACCCCAGCCGCTCGGCAATAGGGTCGACCTCGGCACGGAAACGTCGATAAAGGTCCTCGAATTCTCGGCTGTCCCGCACTACGCCCAAGGAGCACTCCACCTGGCTCCCGGGCTCCAGGGAGACCACGCAGCCCGGCCTGCTCAGGCCGACCAGATGACCATCCTCACGGTATTCCTTATGGCCGTCGTAGCGGGGTTCCAAGGCCGACAGCAAAGCTTCGACGCCCCGCTCCCCCTCATAGGAAACCGGGGCATCGGACCCGTCGTTGCGCACTGGCAAATGCTCGATCTCAATGCCGAACCGCCACTGGGCCTGCGGTTTGGAACCTCGTGTAAAGTAGTCGACCAGGCTGGACACATGCCGCGGATTGGGGACCGTCAACAGGTGCGCATACCCAGCGCCTACGCTTTTGCTCATACTGCAATGGTAGGGCGGGCGAGGGCCCTGGGCAACCAACACCCCAAGGGTCCCGCCGCAACCGGATGACAGTCGACCATCCGACTGCCTCCAACCCAGTCGATCGCAGGCTCAGCCCACCACGGTCACCGTCACGGCCTGCAGATCTTCCCTGCACGAGGAGGATCCCACCAACACCTCGAACTTGCCAGGCTCGACCCTGCGGCGGCAGTCGGCATCGACCAGGGTCCACTCGGACACCGGTAGATCGAAAACCACCTTCCGGGTCTGCCCTGGATCCAGTTGAATCCTTTGGAAGGCTTTGAGCTCGCGGTCAGCCCAGCTGACGGAGGTCACCAGGTCGCTGATGTAGACCTGGACCACCTCGGTGCCTGATCGCTGACCGGTGTTGGTCAGGTCTACATTCACCCTGACCGTGTCCTTGGGGCCGACGGCATCGGGTCCATCAACCTGGGGCTTTCCGTAGGCGAAGGTGGTGTAGCCCATCCCCTGGCCGAAAGCGAAGGCCGGTTCCTGGGTCAGGTCGGCGTAGCGGTCACCATGCTGGCCGCGGATCTGGTTGTAGTAGACCGGCAGCTGACCGGCATGTCTGGGAAAGGTGATGGGCAGTCTGCCTGTGGGCTCAACCTTGCCGGTGAGAATCCTGGCCAAAGCACGACCGCCCTGCATGCCCGGGTCGGGCTGCCAGATCAGAGCTCTGGCCGACTGTGCAGACGGGGGCAGGATCAGCGGCTTGGAAGACATGAGCACGATGACCATGGGCTTGCCCGTCTGCGCCAGGGCATCCAGCAGATCGCGCTGAGGACCGTAGAGCTCCAGGGTGGCAGTCGAACGGCCCTCGCCCACCAGCTGGACCACGTCGCCGACCACAGCCACCACCAAGTCGCTTTGCCCAGCCAATTCAATGGCCCTGTCGAAGCGGCCCTGATCGATCCTGGCCGGAGCAGCCACCTTGGGCCTGGGCTGGCCGTCGGGGAAAAGCTCGCCCGCCGGGTCGTCGACCAGACGGAGCACGTCGACGCCCTGCTCACAGTTGAGCTGCCAGTTTTCAGGCAGCTCCTTGCGCAGACCGTCGGCCACGGTCGAGATCATCTCCCGCGGCTGGTCCTTGATCCAATCGCACTGACCCGAGCCGCCGGCCCAGTCCCCAAGCTGGTTCTGGGCGTCGTCGATCAACGGACCCACCAAGGCGATGCTATGCGCTGAATCATCACCAGGGCGGCCATCGGCACCCACCCCACCGAACAGGGGCAGGATGCCGTCGTTCTTCAAAAGAACTGCCGACTCCTGGGCCACCTGGAGGTTGAGTTCCTGGTGCTCCGGTGAGTTGATGACCGCCTCCTGGGCCCCGGGGCTGGGCAGACGCGGATCCTCGAAGAGCCCCATGCGGAATTTCAGGGCCAGGATGCGCTTGACCGCCCGATCAAGGTCCTCCTCGCGCAACAGCCCGGCATCCAGTGCATCCAAGGCTCCCTGGTAGAAGCCGGGCGTGGTCATAACCAGATCGTTGCCAGCCTTGACAGCAGCCGCGGCAGCGCTGGTGTAGTCGGGCTGCACCTTCTGTTCCCAGACCATCCGGCCCACGTTGTCCCAGTCCGTGATCAGGGTGCCCTGGTAGCCCCACTCCCCACGCAGCACGTCGTTGAGCAGCCAGTTGTTGATGGTGACCGGAACCCCGTCAATGGACTCGTAGCCCAGCATGAAGGTGGCCACACCCTCCTTGGCCAAGCGCTCGAAGGGCGGCAGGAACCAGGAGAGCAGCTTGCGGTGCGAGAGGTCGGCCTCGGAGGCGTCGCGCCCGCCTTGGGTCTCGGAGTAACCGGCGAAGTGCTTGGCCGTGGCCAGCACGGCATCCTTGGGCAGGGTCCCGGTCATGGCTGAACCGCCCTGGTAGCCGTGCACCATGGCCGAGGCCATTTCGCCGATCAAGAAGGGGTCCTCGCCGAAGGTCTCATCCACCCGTCCCCAACGGGTGTCCCTGGCAATGCAAAGCACTGGAGAGAAGGTCCAGTGGACGCCTGTTGTAGCGACCTCCTGGGCTGTGGCCCGCCCCATCCGCTGGACCAGTTCAGGGTCAAAGGAGGCTGCCATGCCCAACTGCTCGGGAAAGATGGTTGCTCCACGGAAGAAGGAGTGGCCGTGGATGCAGTCGTCGCCAATCAGCAGGGGGATGCCCAGACGAGTGCGATGGACGGCCTTGTCAGCCATGATCATGTTCTTCGGAGAGACATGCAGCAGAGACCCGGCGTGCTGATCCATCACCTCCTCGTCCACCCCTTGGCGGGCATCCAGCTGCATCATCTGGCCCACCTTCTCCTCCCGGGTCATCCGGCCCAGCAGGTCGGCCACTCGCTCATCCACGCCCAGGCCGGGATTGCGGTAGGGCAGGCCCTCTGCCAACTTCCTTGATGCCATCTGGGCACCTTCCTTTCTTACTGAACACTAATCCACTCATGTATTTGCGTTCGGTCAGTCTGAAGCCGGCCTATCGAACGATGATTGCCAGGTCCCAGGGTCCGATGGTCATGGGCTGACCCTGGTCGATATGAGCCTGAGGATCTGCCTGCCCGTCAGCCACCAGCAGATGCCCTCCGTAAGGTGCGTCCAGTCCGATCTCCTTGGATGAATAATTGAGCAGGTAGGTGATCTGCTCTCCCAGGGCGTTGGTGCCCTCACGCACCGTGACCAGGCCAGCCAGGTCCCGGGCAGGACTGTTCAGGCCAGCCGCATCTGCCGCATCCGAAAGCAGGAGCCGCATGCCCTGGGCCGAGGGCAAAGTGCCGAGCCACTCCGCGCTGCCGTGGCCGTATTCATGACGGGTCACAGCCGCATACCGCTTCCAGACCGGGTGGTCATAGGAGGCCAGGACCTGGGTGCCGGGGCGCGGGTTCAACAGTTCGATCAGCCCCTGGCAGGCCGGCCCGTCCTGGTCGGCCCCACGCAGATCCAGGGTCAGCCCCTTGCCGGGACGGGTGAACTGGTTGTAGTCGATGCCGAACACGTCGGTCAGCAGGTGCGGAGCCTTGTCGTGCCAAACCTTGAGGTTCTCGTCCGCCACGAAGGAACGCAGCGTGGCCACCAGATGACCTCCCCGATAAACGTAATCGGCAAGGGTCCTCAGCGTTTCCTCATTGCTGCTGTAGAGGGCAGGAACCAGGACCATGGCGTAAGACTCCAGCTGGGACCGGTCAGCCTTGTCGCTGATGAAATCGCACTCGATGTTGAGCTCGAAGAGGGCGTCGTAGACCCGTCTGACCACATCATTGTAGGAGATCTGCCCCTGTTGACGGGGGAAGCCAGTCTCCAGGGAGAACCAGTCCAAAGCGGTCAGGGAGTCGTTGCCCACCATGATGGCGACCTTGTTGCGCTTTTGAAGGTTGATCAGACGCTCCCCCACACCCTTCTGCGCTATCTGCCTGCCGAATTGGCCAGCCTCCTCATAGGTGGGGTTGGGCTCCATATCCTGCGAAAGCAGACCCTTCCAGTAGGTCTCGAAGGAGTTGTGGATGGAATGCCAGTGCCAGTACATGACCCCGTCAGCACCCGAGGCCAGATGGCTGTATGCCTGCAGTCGCAGCTGCCCCGGGTAGGGCAGCCAGCCGTTCTGTCCCTGGGCTTCAGTTTCCAGAACCAGGTAGTTGGCGCCACGCTTCAGGCTGCGGGTCATGTCCCCGCCGAAGGCGATCTCCTTGCCGGTCAGGTCATCCTCAGTGGGATGGTAGATGTCCACACCGGCCATGTCCAAGCATCCGGCCGCTTCGAAATGATCGACAGCCGGCTGAACGCCGTATGACCAGCCCGGACCCCAATCGAAATCGAAGTTGTGGGTGACGAACTGGTCCTCGCGGGCGTATTCGCGCACAATGCCAGCCTGCCAGGCCAAGTAGCGGCTGACCTGGCTTCGACGGAAGCGGTCGAATGCGGAACCAAGGGATGCGTTGATGGTCCCAGTCAGATCGGGAAAGTCCTCCCAGGAGTCGATCCTGTTGGACCAGTAGTCCAGTCCAAAGGCCGCATTGAGACGGTCCAGATCGTCATCAAAACGCTGTCGCAAATCCTTGACGAAGAGCCGCTGCATGTCGGGCGATACGCAATCGTAGTACTTGGTTTCGTTGTCGACCTGGTAGCCGATCACCTGGTGGTTGTCAGCCACATGGCTTATAAGCCTGCGTATGACGCGCTCGCCATAGTACCGGTAGGAAGGGTTGACGATGTCCATGATCTGGCGAGCGCCATACCGATTGGGACCATCAGGGGTGTCCGCCAGAACATCCGGGTGCATGGCTACCAGCCAGGCGGGGACGGCATAGGTGGGCGTGCCCACGATGACCTGGATGCCGAAGCGTTCCGCAGCATCCAGAACCCGGTCCACATGGCTGAAGTCGAATGCGCCAGGCTGGGGCTCCAAGGTGCTCCAGGTGGATTCAGCGATACGGATGGTGGTAATGCCGGCGGACTTCATCATGGACATGTCCTTGTCCACCCGCTCATATGGCATGTATTCATCGTAGTAGGCGCAGCCGAAGATGAGCCTGTCTGGAAGGCGCGTGCTGCCTGGCGAAGCTGAGTGGTCCTTGGCGCGGACCGCATTGTCTGACATGATGGACTCCAATCTTAATCTACGAGACTCGATTCATAGAACGAAGGTGTTAAAGGACCGCGGCTCCAGGGTCGCCTGGAAACCCTGGTTCCCTTCGCTATCCCCTCCCGGCCCGGAGAAGGAGAAGGGCATGGCGCGATCCAGGGCGTTCTGAGCCACGACAACGACCGATCCATCAGGATTTTCGAAGGCTGTGGCCATGGAACTGAAATGGCCGCGTGTATCCAGCTGGCGAGCGCCTGGGCGCACATAGTGCGAGTAATGACGCATGACGTAGTACTCGGGATTCCGGCTGATCTGGCCGGTGGTGGTGTCGATGGAGAAGAGAGAATTCTGCCGCCAGCCCCAGGTGGATATGCCCTGGCCCAGGACCATGTTCCAGTAGGTGTAGCAGGTGGCTCCAGCCCGAAGATACCGATTGACCAGCGAGAAGACGTATTCGGCGTACTCCCAGGAGTTGCCGCCCATGCCGCATTCGGACTCGGTCTGTTCCAGCTCGATCTCGGGCCATGAATTGTGGGTGCGCTCGATGACATGCTGGCCAGCCCACTGGTAGCCGATGCCGGCAATGTACTTGCGGCAGTCATCGTCAAAGAGAATGTTGTCCACGTAACGGTTGTAGTTTTCCAGGATCATGCCTTGGGGGCCGAATTTCATATCCTCGGGACCATTGAGGGTCCCCAGGAAGATGGCCGTGTCCGGCGCCTCTTTGGCGAAGAGGGGGCCCAGATAGTCGCGGATGAAGATGCGCATATCCTCGCTGGACCAAAGGCAGGAGGGGAACTTCTGATCCGCGAAGACCTCGTTCTGCACATGCAGCTGGTCGACATGAATGCCACGGGAATCATACTCGCGCACGTATCGCAGAAGATAGCGGGCATATGCGGATAGATTGCGCTCGCTCATGTCGATTCGCCCGAAATTGTAGACCTTGGGCCGTTTCATCCAGGTGGGCGGACTCCAGGGACTGGCGAAGAGGCCCATGTTCGGTTGATACTTCTGCGCCTGTCGGATGTATGGAATCAGGGTCTGCTCGTCGTGGTCGACACTGAAATGCTTCAGGTCATAGTCGCCGTCGGTCTCGTCGTAGCTGTACCAATTCGCAGCGAAGTCGTTGGCACCCACCGGTGTCCTGTTGAAGGTCAGATTCAGCTCGTCCGGGCTGAAGAGCTCACGGATGATCCTCTCACGTTCCTCCTCCCCCAGCTCCTGCAAGGGCAGCCACCCCAGCTCATTGAAGCAGCCGCCAAACCCTCTGAGGGCCTGCAGCCTGTCGCCGGTCCACTCCAGATCGGCCGATGACTCCAAGGCAGAAAGCGCCAAGGGATGTTCCTGCATGGCTTGCTCGCGAGTGGTTGCCACCCAGATTGGTTCTGCATTTCTGTTCATTTATCTTCTGCTCCTTTGTATGGTTTTCCTGTATGTCCACACAGGCCGGTGTCACTTGACGTTTCTGATCATCAGGATAAAGACGCATCCCAGCAAGGCGAAGGCGATGGCCGTTGGGAAGGCCGCCGCATAGCCCCAGTTCAGCGTGATGAAGGACATGACCAAAGGACCGGCCATCTGCCCCAGTGTGGTGGCCAGGTTGAGGATGCCCAGATCCTTGCCGGCCTCCTCCTTGCTGGGCAGAACGTCGACATTGAGCGCCTGGTCGACGGAGGAATAGACTCCATACCCGAACCCGGCGATGCCGGCGTACAGGTACATGCCCATGACCGTGGGGCTGATCCAGGGCATAGCGATGCCAATAGCAAAGAGAACGGAGGCGATGACCACCGGCACCTTGCGCCGTCCGATCAAATCCGAAATCGGGCCGGAGACCAAAGAACCCAGCAGAGATACCACCATGGTGATGACGGACATAACCGAAATGGTTGCGGCTGCCTGGGTTACGGTTTGACCCACATACTTTTCGACGATATAGAGCTGATAGGCGGAGATCATCTGATAGCTCAGCAGCATGCAGAGCCTTCCAACGAAGGCCTTATAGAAGTCGTGGGCTCCATGGAAGCGCGGAGGCTGGAAAGACTTGAGCACGTCCATGAGAGTGCCCTCATCCTTGGGCAGATAAGCAGCCGAACCTTCCCTGGGCATGATCAGAATCGCCACGACACCACCCAGGAACATGAGCACGCCGGCTAGAACGAAGCCAGTGAACATACGGGTCACCAAGGCCGCGCCGATCAGAGAGCCAATGGGCGAACCGATGGTAGAGCCTGCTCCATAGAAGGCGGACAGGGTTCCGCGCACACCGGATGGCACACGATCGGACAGGATGGCCACCATAGGGGCGATCATGCAGTTCAGACCGAACATGCAAAGGCAATACACGATAGTGAGCAGAACCGGGTTGGTGGTCATGCCCGTCAGGAACAGGGTCACACCACCCAGGACTGCGCCGCCCAGGACCCACGGTGTTCGACGCCCGTACCGGGAACGGCTGCGATCAGAGAAGTTCCCAAAGAGCAGGTTGGATACCAGCGAAGCCACGGCAGTACAAGCATTGACTACGCCCATCAGCGCCTCGGGAGCGATGCCTGGAACCTGCTTGAGATGCTCGGGAAGCAAGACGATGCTGACGATTCCCAGGCCTGACATCCACAGAATGCCGAAAGCCAGGAAGCTCGCCCCAAACCGAAACAGGGTCTTTTTGGGTACCGGCTTACCTGTCTCGGGCGAGAGCATGGGGTTCTTGTCGGCAGCGGCCAAAGCTGCCTTATGCGCCTGCAGAAGTTCAGAATCCCCCAACCCCGGGGCTGCTGAGTCGCTCATAGTGTCGACCTCTCTATTGTTAGTCTTCTCTGACACGTCCAATGCAGGCAGACAACCGTATCTACCAAGCATTAGATAATTATATATCTAACAGTTACTCGATATAAATGTCAAGTCAGCGACTGAATGCACATCTTCGAGTGCCTGTTGACTTCTTTTTCGTTTACCTGTCTGAGCCGTAACCCGGTAGCGCCATACCCTGATCACTGTTACGAATCCGAGCCCCATGTACCATAAGTATCAAACAACCAGCAGCAGAACACTCAAGAACTGCGGAAAGGAGCCATAAGACCAGGACATGGCGAGCCGAACCAGAAAATCACCTGAGGCGAGACGTGCGGAAATCACACAGGCCGCCGCCCACCTCATCAGCCAACACGGATACAACGGCATATCGCTCAAAGATGTCGCTGACATGGTGGGGATGTCACAGCCGGGCGTTCTCCATTATGTCGGCAGCAAGGAAGGCCTGCTATCTCTCCTGATCACGGACCTTTATGACGTCAATGGCACCCCGGAGGAATTCGTACAGACAGGCCTGCCCGGGTCCGACCCCGATCATCCACATCTTCCGGCCTATTTTGACTATCTGGTTGCTCACAACGCGAGCCAGCCTGAACTTACTCAGCTATATACGGTCCTGGAAACCGAGGCCATCTCCGCCAACCATCCTTTGCATGACTATTTTCTTCGCAGGCCAGAAGAAGTGTGGGAGCATTATTCCCGTTTCCCCTGGGCGCTCCCCGACGGCATGGATTGGTCCAGAGACATGCAAAACAGCGTCAGGATGAGCGTGGAAGTCATGGACGGCATACAAATACGATTGCTGCGGGAGCCGAAAATCGACTATGTCCAGGAATGGAACCTGTTCAAAGACTTGCTTTTCCCCTTGCCGCTCTGGGATGGGTACCGCTGAACAGCGCAGGCTGCTCAGCGGCGGCAGTCTTCCCGGACAATGCCGGAACAGCCGGAAGGGACATCCGAGAAGTCAGCCCTCTTCCTCCATCCTGAAGGGTTTGGCATCATAAGGAGCCTGATATCGGCGATCCCTCCAGAAGTATTCATAATCGTGGTCGTTGATGGGACGGACGACCTTGCAGGGGTGGCCGTAGGCAACCACGTCGGCGGGGATGTCCTTGGTGACCAGGGACCCTGCCCCGATGACCGTGTTGCCTCCGATGGACACTCCTGGCATGATGATGGCGCCTGCGCCGATCCACACATTCCTGCCTATGCTGACCGGGGCCGAGAACTGGGGCGTTCCATAGGCACGTATATCGGGGCGAATGGTGTGCCCGGTGGTGACGATGGTGACATTGGGTCCGAACATGGTGTGGTCGCCTATGTCAATGCGTCCATCGTCAACCAGAACCAGGTTGAAGTTGGCGTAGCATCTGCTCCCCCAGTAGGTGTTGCAGGCCCAGTTGGCCCGCACTGGTCCCTCAATCCAGCTGCCTTGGCCAAAGGAGCCGAACATCTTTTTGCAAAGGTCCTGTTTTTTCTCCGCCTGGCTGGGACGGCAGGCATTGAACTCGAAGACCAAATCCTGCTGGGCGTCCTGGACCTGCTTCATTTCAGGCGTATCGGCAATGTAGATCTGGTCGGTGTCCAGCAGAGCCTTGATCTCCTCGCGGCTGGTCATGGTAAGCCCCTCTTTCCTTGATCTTCGTGGTTCAGCAGTTCCGAGGCCGCTGCGTTAGCTCCAGACGCCGGCCTCAACCTGGCATCTACAGACTCTCCAGAACCTTCTCTTCGTCCTGGACGGGTGCTGCCTGCCCAGCATCCAGGCCGGTCGATCCCGCAGGCTGTGATTCCACGGCATCCTTGTGGTCCCGGCTGAGTGTTTGCTGGTCGCCCGGCTTCTTGGCAGCGGCGATCATCAGCTTGATCCTGTTGAGCTGGTTGGCCTCCGATGCGCCGGGATCGTAGTCGATCGAGACGATGTTGGCCTCAGGGTAGGTCCTACGGATCTTGCCGAACATGCCACGTCCTGTCACGTGGTTGGGCAGGCAGGCGAAGGGTTGCGCACAAACGATGTTGGGGGCGCCGGACTGGATCAGTTCAATGATCTCTCCGGTCAGGAGCCAACCCTCTCCAGCCTGAACGCCCAGGGAGGTGACTGATGCGGCCTTTTCCCTCAGCTCACTGATATGGGCGGGAATGTCGAACTTCCCATGGGAGGCCTTGAACCCGGCGATCATGGGGGCGCGGTAGGCATCCGCCGCCTTCAGGACGATCTTCTTGACACCCACCCGGCCGCCTGTGCCCAGCATCTCCTCGTTCCATTCGGCGTTTGAAATGCCGTTGACCATGAAGTCACAGACACCGGGGAGCACGGCCTCGCAGCCCTGGCTCTCAATCAGGTCGACCACATGGTTGTTGGCATCTGGATGGTACTTGACCAGGATTTCGCCTACTACCCCCACACGAGGCTTGCGGGGAATATCGCGCAGCGGCAGTTTGTCGAAAGCCCGGATCATCCTCTTCATCAGCGTGCGGTAAGGCAGATATCCATGACCGTAGACTTTCTTGGCAGTCTTGGAATACCCGTGGTTTTCGATGGTCTCTTTGCAGATCGTGTCCCAAAGCTTGTAGAGCCTGTTGGCTGATCCTGGCTCCTGCTCGTAGGGACGGACCCTGAGCAGGCACTCGATCATGGCATCGCCCAGATAGAAGGCCTTGACAGCACGATGCAGCAACGCCGGGGTTACCTGAAGGCCGGGATTGGCCTTGAAGCCCTGCACGCTCAGCGTGATAATCGGCACATAGCCGTAGCCCGCATCAGCCAGGGCCTTGCGCAGAAGGCCATAGTAGTTGGTGGCCCTGCACATGCCGCCGGTCTGTGTGACGATGACCGCGCACTTGTGCGGGTCGAACCTGCCGGAAAGGAAGGCGTTGACCAGCTGCCCCACCACGATGATGGCCGGGAAGCAGGCATCGTTGTTGACGTATTTGACACCGGTGTTGATGTCTTCGGCCGTGGCATGCTTCAGAAGCTCGAAGTGGTAGTCGGCGCTGGAGAAGACTGCCTCCAGGAGAGAGAAGTGCACAGGGGACATCTGCGGTGCCACCACTGTGAATTTGTGCCCCATCTCCTTGGTGAAGCGATGCTCTGTGGCGTACTTGGACAGGGTCGGTTTGGCGGCGGCTCCGCTAGCCTGGACATCCTTGCCTTGGTTGTCGGCTTCTTGCTTCTTCTGCTGCGAAGCCATGGCCTCCCGGATGGGCCTGACGCCCATGGGATGAAGGCCTATCAGACCCTGATCGCTCTTATCGTGCAGGGCCACGAACCGGGCCAGAGCCACAATGTCGGCCTTGCGCTGAGATAGGTTGATTTTCTGCGCGTTGGTGGACCGGAACCCATCGGATTTCTGCTTGTCAGACGCACCTGCATCCATTACTGCAATATGGCTGGCAGACTCTTGAGATTCCTGAGAATCATGGGAATCAGATGGATCCTCCGCCTGAACAAGGTCAGGCAACGAATCAACTTCCTTGGCTCCGGCCTTCACATGCGCCTGCTCCATAACGGGGGCTTCCTCCTGGTCTTCGCTGTCCTCCTGGGCCAGACCCCGCTGGTGACGTTCGTCCATGGCGGCCTTCAGCGAGCGCAGACGGATCTTGGCTGCACCCAGGTTGGAGACCTCGTCGATCTTTAACTGCGTGTAGACATCGCCCTTGTCGGCTAGAATCTCCTGGACCTGGTCGGTGGTGATGGCATCCACACCGCATCCAAAGCTGACCAGCTGGACCAGCTGCAGGTCGGGATACTCGGAGACGAACTTGGCTGCCGAGTAAAGCCTGGAATGGTAGGCCCACTGGTCGGTCACCCTCAAGGGCATCTTCTGATGATCGTCACCGAAGCTTGGTACGGTCTTGCGGAACTTGGCGGCCGTGGGGTTGTTGGAGGCCAGCGCCCGCTCACCTGCCGCTGGAATGATGTAGTCACTCAGCTTAGGCAGGTCATGTACGTCCAGCTCGCAGATGGAGTCCTCGGAAAGCACGGCCATGCCCAAGGAGCAGATGGTTTCGGGAATGCCGTGGTTGACCTCGGGATCCACATGATAGGGGCGTCCGGACAGCACCACGCCTTTGACCCCGTACTCCTGCATGTAAGCCAGAGCGCGAAGCCCCTCCTGGCGGATGTCCTCCTTGAACCGGGCATCCTCCCTGTAAGCCTCCTGAACGGCGGTCCGGGCCTCCTCCTCGCTCACCTTGGCCCAGTCGAAGACCTTGACGATCCGCTCGACCATCTTCTCCTTGTTGGACAGGTTGAAATAGGGCCGCATGAAGCGGACACCGTTCTCCTTGAGCTCGGCCATGTTGGCCTCGATCACCACCGGGTAGTTGGCCACGATGGGGCAGTTGTAATGGTTGTCCGTATCGGGAACCAGCTCCTGCTCGTAGGTGACGCAGGGATAGAAGATGGTCTTGATGCCCTTGTCCACCAGGGAGTGGACATGCCCGTGGACCAGCTTGGCCGGGTAGCAGATGTTCTCGGAAGCGATGGACTCCATCCCGCTCTCGAAGAGCTCATGGTTGGAACGCCCCGAGATCATGACCCGGAAGCCCAATGAGGTCAGCAGGGTGAACCAGAAGGGGTAGTCCTCGTACATGTTGAGCACACGTGGAATGCCGATATCGCCCCTGGTGGCCTTGTCCGGGGTCAGACGGCGGTAGGCGAAGGCCCGCTTGTATTTGAAGTCGTAGAGGTTAGGCCTGTCGGAGCGCTTGCGGTTCTTGTCTCCGCCACGTTCGCAGCGGTTCCCAGTCACATAGCGGCCGCCATCTTTGAATTCGGTGATGGTCAGCTTGCAGTGGTTCTGGCAGAGCTTGCAGACATCGTGGGTGGTGGTCATGGAGAGGTTATCCAAGTCGTCCCCTGCCAGGATGGAGCTGGCCACAGTCAGATCCTCGATCTCTTCATTCTGCGGGCAGTGCATACGGGCCGTGAGTGCAGCACCATAGGCTCCCATGAGCCCAGCAATGTTGGGCCTGGTCACCTTGCGGCCGGTCAGGAGCTCAAAGGCCCGCAGAACGGCATCATTGAGGAAGGTCCCTCCCTGGACAACGACCACCGGCCCCAGAGCGTTGGCGTCACGCAGCTTGATGACCTTGTAGAGGGCATTCCTGACCACCGAGTAGCAAAGACCGGCAGCGATATCCTCCGGGGATGCGCCCTCCTTCTGAGCCTGCTTGACCGAGGAGTTCATGAATACCGTGCAACGGGAGCCCAGATCGGTCGGGGCCTCGGAGGCCAGCGCCTGCTTGGTGAAGTCTTGGATGCTGATGCCCATGGATTGGGCGAAGGTCTGCAGGAAGGATCCGCAGCCTGCCGAGCAGGCCTCATTGACGCAAATCGAATCAATGACCCCATCGTTGACGGCAATGTACTTCATATCCTGTCCGCCGATGTCGATGACCGAGGTAACGCCGGGGCTGATCTCCTCGGCTGCCCGGTAGTGGGCCATTGTTTCGACCACACCCTCGTCAACATGCAGACCGGCCTTGACCAGACCCTCACCATAGCCAGTAGCGCAGGCGCGGGCGATGTAAGCGTCCTCCGGCAGGGACTTCCTGACCTCCTTGACGATGTTGGCGGCAGCGATCAGCGGGCTGTCCTTATGCACCCCATAAGTGGACCAGACGATAGTCTTGTCGTCATTGATCAGCACGGCCTTGATGGTCGTGCTGCCCGCGTCGATGCCCAGGAAATGCGGCCCCTTGGCCCCAGACAGATCTCCAGTAGGGATGACCTGGGACCCATGCCGGTCGTTGAACTCCATGCGCTCGTCTTCATTCAGGAAGAGCGGCCGGATCGTTCTGGCCGTCGAGGGCATGTTCTCCAAGCCCTTCAATGCCGAAAGGACACCATCCAGCGAAGTCAGTTCAAAGTGCATGTCTTGATTTTGGCTGGCATCCTTGGCGGTTTCGGTCGCCGGAACCTTATTTTCACCGTCCACCACGGTGGTGGTGCGGCCATCCTGCATGGCATCATGCAGAGCCATCTTGTCCAGGCTCGAAGCCTTTCCGGACCGTGCCCTGTCGACCTCCGCCTGGTCCAGTCCCCAAGCCGGGCCGAAGGGGTCGTTCACGTCGGACTCAGGCGAGTAGTCAGTCTTGACCTGCGCCGCGCTGTCCTGGTCATCCTGGTCGTGGCGACCAGCCATGATGGCAGCGCCATAGGCCACATAGAGGTGTGCATTCTCGGGAATGATATAGCGGCTGACCCTGTCCTGGAGAATCCGCTTAAAGGCTTCCCTGAGCTCGCTCATAAAGAAGAGGGGCCCGCCCAAAAAGATTACGTTGCCGCGGATGGGACGTCCACAGGCCAGACCGGAAATGGTCTGTGTGGCAACGGCGTTGAAAATGGATGCAGCCAGATCCTCCTTAGCGGCTCCGTCGTTGATCAAGGGCTGGAGGTCGGACTTGGCGAAGACCCCACAGCGCGAGGCGATAGGATAAATAGTCTTGTATTTGGAGGCCATATCGTTCAGCCCTGAAGCATCGGTGTTGAGCAGGGTGGCCATCTGATCGATGAAAGCACCGGTCCCGCCTGCGCAGGACCCGTTCATTCGTTGTTCCGGAGTAGGCTTTAGATAGGTGATTTTGGCATCTTCGCCGCCCAGCTCGATGATCACATCCCCTTCTGGATAGGTGGCGTTGATGGCCTCGGTCTCGGCAATTACCTCCTGGGCGAATTCAGCCTGAAGCTGGCTGGCCAGCTCCAACCCGCCCGAGCCGGTGATCACCAGACTGATGGGATTGCCGGCCAAACCAACCCGCGACAGGGAAAGCTTGATGTCGGTGACCAGTTCTGCCACGCACTGCCGCACATTGGCATGATGACGGCGATAGTCATTGAAAAGCGCCTGATCCAGCCCGTCGCCTGTGCCCAGAACCACGGCTTTGACTGTAGTAGAGCCGATGTCCAAGCCCACACGCAGGAGATCCCGCGGCCCTGTGCCCTTATATCGACCTGCTATGTCGACGCCATCAGACATGAAACAACCTCAATCCGTGAGACCGCCGCATGATGGGTTCAAGAAGCAGGAACCGCACCATATCCGGCTTACTCTATTTATGCTACCGCCAGAACGTAAATAACTTCTGCGATATCAGGAATCAGTGCTGTCTCCTTTGACACAGCCGCCAGGAAACCGCCTCTGCTGCAGGTAAGCCGCAGACTAGGGCAGGTGCATCAAAGCATTGGTTGCAACCCTCGCCTTCCATGCTTTCGCCTCAGTTCCAGCCTGCTAGCGAGTGAAAGAAATGCCACTGTGCCCTCGGCGAAATCAGCTCAGGAGCAACCGGCAGAGGGCCTCTAGAGAGCCTCCAGAGCATATGGAATTGTCCCCGTATTGAGAGACCCTGAGAGAACGTTTCCTTCACTGACCAACCCGAATACCACCTGTACAGGCATGTCAGATGAGTTGGTCAGGCTGGCGAAACCGATGGTCAGGAGGCATCAGATGCGAGCATACATGGATGCGAACATGCAGGGGTCAATGGGTGCGGCGGCTGGCACATCCTCGTCAGGGCTGGCCCCCAAACCTCTTGATCAGCTGCCCCGCCTGGCGCGCGATACCACCGAGGAAGACCCGTGGCCGGTCAGTGTGCTCAGCCAGAAGTACCACGACGCGGTGGCCCGCTGGCCCGGAGCCTGGGTGGAGGGTCAGATCGTGGAGATCAACACCCGCCGGACAGGTTCGGCATACCTGACCCTGCGCGACAACTTCGAGGACATTTCCATCAACGTCATGGGATTCCGCGCCTTCGCCGCCCAGGCCCGGGAATTCCGCCAAGGCGACCGGGTGGTAGTCCACGGGCGGCCTGACCTGTGGATTAAACAAACCCGTTTGAGCTTTATGGCCGACCGGATCAAACGTGTAGGCACCGGCGACCTGAAAGAGCAGATCGACCAGCTCAGGCGCAAGCTCAAGGGCGAGGGCCTCTTCGATGCGGAGAACAAGGTTCCCCTGCCAGAATTCCCCCGGCGCATCGGCCTGATTTGCGCACCCAAGGCCAGGGCCGAGGGGGATGTGATCACCAACGCCCGTCTGCGCTGGCCCACTATCGAATTCTCAGTGGTGCACGCCCACGTCCAGGGCCCTCAGTGCCCCCCCGAGGTGGTCGAAGCCATCCAGAAGCTGGATGCTGATCCGGCTGTGGATGTGATTATTGTAGCCAGAGGCGGCGGCAGTTTCGAGGATCTGCTGGGCTTCTCGGACGAGTCCGTGGTCCGAGCCACGGCAGCCTGCGCCACCCCCATCGTCTCGGCCATTGGCCACGAGGATGACTGGACCCTGATCGACCTGGCGGCAGATCTGCGCGCCTCTACTCCAACCGACGCAGCCAAGCGGGTGGTGCCCGACCTAGTCGAGCAAGAGGGCATCATCCAGGAGGCCCGGATGCGCATAAACGCACGTATCGAAAATATGGTCGAAGGCGAGACGCGTTTGATTGAGGGATATGCCAACCGTCCCAGCCTGACCAGGCCACAGACCATGCTGGACAAGCCCCAACGGCTGGTCGACGAGTCTCTGGTCCGACTGGACATAGCCCTGCGACGGATCGTTGATGATGCCTCCCTGACCGTCGAGAAGCTGCAATCTTCACTGACCGCCCTCTCTCCCCAGTCCACCCTGGACCGCGGATATGCAGTCGTGCAGGCCCTGGACGGGAAGGTGGTCATCAGTCCCCAGCAGGTTCAGGCCGATCAGGATCTGACTCTGACTGTCAAAGAGGGACGCATCGAGACCAGGGTCATCGACGGGCAGTGACCGATTTGACGTAATCAGCCGCATATAATCAACCGCGATAAGCATCTGCGTCATCAGGAATTGGGATAACGCATCGGATAAGAATCAGACAAGAAGAGGAGCAGGCATGAGCGATACCGACGAAGAACAGACCCAGGGGAAAGCGAAGGAACAGCCGGTATTGGCCTCGGCCCTGAGCCAGAAGGAACGCGAAACCATCGCTAAATTGCCCTATGAGCAGGCCCGGGATCAGCTGATTCAGGCGGTTCAAGCGCTGGAAGCCGGCGGCCTGGATCTGGATGCCTCCATGCGTCAGTGGGAGATCGGCGAGGCACTGGCCAAGCGCGCCCAGGAACTGCTGGGCCAGGTGAGGGCCAGGCTCGATGCCGCCCAACAGGAACAGGCCAGCGCTGGGGCACAGGCTGGCACCCAGTCCAACATGGAAGGCTGAAAAGCCCGCTACTCCACCATCAGAGTGGCCAGCAGAGCCGCGTGATCCGAACCTGCGATGGGTATGGCCTGCAGCCGGCTGGCCCTGATGTCACGGTCCACTACAACATGATCGATGGCCGCCAACCTGGGCAGGGGGGCCTTGTCGGCCGGCCAGGTCATGCTCATGCCATGTCCGGCCTGACGTGCCCCATCGCTGAACCGCTCCCCCAGCATGTCTCGGAAAACGGCATGGTCATATGTGGCATTGAAATCTCCCATCAGCACATACCGGGTGTGGTCATGCTTTCGCAGAGTTCCCAGGTCGGATACGCTGCGTCGCCAGGCATTCCAGCTGCCCGGCTGCGGCGAGGTGGTATGGACTGAGACGAACCTGACGCTGGTCTTGCCTCTGCCGAAGTCGATGCTGGCCGCCGGCATCATGGAGGAACGAGATCCCACGTCATCCTTTGATGGCGACTGCATTGGCGCGGCCGTCCAAAGACCGTTGGCATATTCCTTCGAAGATGTGGAAAGCTGCTCGTGCGGCAGATATCGGTCGATGCCGGCCTTGTGCAGCCGGTACACAAAATCCTTGCTGACCTCTTGCAAAGCCAGCACTTCGACCCGGTTGTCGCTGACGGTCTTGACTACCTGATCGGCTTCGGCCTGACCCTTGTAGACGTTCAGGGTCATGACCCGGGCCACATCATCGTACCTGTCGGGATGCTCAAGGGCTATGAGCCGATCAGCTTGCCCGTTGAGTTCGAACCCTTCCTGATAGAAGGGGTACTGCCAATAGACATTCAGGGCCAAGGCGGCTATAAGCACCAAAGCCGTGAACCATCGTGAAGCCATCAGAGCCAGGACCAGGGCCAGCAGACCCAAAAGAACGAACCAGGGCGTCAGCGCTGCCAGATCCGGCAGATATGGGATCGATGACAGCCATGCCGGGCAAGCACGCGCCACTAAGGCCAGCAAGCTGACCAGCGCCAGCAGCCTAGCCGTCCACCCAAAGACATGCTTCACCAGGAAGGACCGTCTGAATTGCGCCATGGTTTCCTCCAGCTAATCATCGCCAGCTCGGCTCCCTTCCAAGGAATACACAGCCAGCTCGACCGTTGAGCAATTGTAAACCATGACAGTACGGCGGGCATGGATAGGAGGCTAACTTCTCCAGGAGACGCACGGTCCTAGCCTGCACAGCAGCGACCTGCCCGAGTCGCACTTCGTGGTACAGTAGTTTCCGTTGCCCCGGTAGCTCAGGGGATAGAGCACTTCTCTCCTAAAGAAGGTGTCGTGCGTTCGAATCGCATCCGGGGCACTCTGACGACTCAGGCATAAGAAAATACCGGGTTTACCGTCCGATTCCGTGCCTTCATCATCTAAATTCCGCGTCTTCGGTTTCCCAACGACCCGACATCCATGGGCCGCTGTACCAATACCGGGGTGCCCACACATCGGCAAAGAAGATTTCGTCTTCGAAGATGAACAATCGCGCCGGGTGAGCATTTAGGACATTCCGGCAGCTGGAATGTCGAAGAGCCAGGCCAGGGTTGTCTGCTTAATCCCGGAGTAGCAGAAAGCAGCATCTTTAGTTGTATCGGAGCACAGCACCCTCATGCCGGACTTCATGCAATGGTTCCTGGCTCAGCCTGACGCGATTGAGACAAGCCGGAAGGCCTTTCAACCACGACGGGCCGGCCAGGAACGGCACTGGGACGGGATGAGGCATGCGGCCATTAGTAACTGGGAGGACCATCAACCTAATCTCACTCGATGATCAACATGTTCTGCTCATCGAATTTCCAAGCCTCAGAGTAAGCGACCTCCCAGTAATATCCATCCAGGTCCTGGAAGTAACCGCTATAGCCTCCCCATGCAACTGGCTGGGCCTTCTTCACGATTTTCCCGTTGTTCTTTTCCGCCAACGAAAGGAAGTCGTCAACCTCTTCCTTAGACTTCATATTGATGGCCAGCGTGAACCCCAGGAACCCCGACCTGTCCGTCGCCGGGGGGTATTCTCGTCTACATCCTTCGCCAGCTCATCCAATGGGTACAGTTCCAACTTGGTTCCCTGGTTATCGAAAAAGACAACCGGTGGTTCCTTTTCATTGGCATATTAGGTAAACCCAATGGACTTATAGAATTCCATCGACTTAGAAATGCTCTTGACCCCAAGAGCTATTAAATTGATCCTGTTCACTGAAGCAACCCCTGTCATTCCGATTGATCTCAACATGTTCTTCACTGCAGGAATCAGATTAGCACAAATGTTCGAATGCAGCTCCTACCCTGCGCCAGCATCGTCCCACAACCCCGACATCACCTACCGGCACCAGCCCAACCCTGAAAGGCGACCAATCGGATTACCGAACTCGGCCTGGCAATCCTGATCGACGAAGCCCCCACGAAACCAATATCTTCATGCGCTGATCGAGCCCAGAGGAGACGGGGGGCACCTTGTCGGCATCAACCCGGGCTGGAAGCCACCAAGCGGGGGTAAGCCAGGAGTAGGATGGGTGGACCAGAAGGTTGCTGGAGAGGCGCCGGAAGGTCAACGCCAATCCACAGTTGGCGACGCCTTCCTCTTCCTCCCGACCGAGACCGAATCTACTGCCTGATCACAGGATGTCTGATCACGGTTTTCAGCTTAGCCGGGTCGCATTTGGAAGGATCGGACAGGTAGATCTCGTGGTGGTACCTATCCGCGGTGATACTGTCCGCATACCCCTGCTCCTGTGCGAAGGCATCCATGGCTTGGATCGTTGCGGGCTCATCGTCATAACCGCCGACATGCATGCACTGGACGCACAGGCCTTCGTCATAGGTGAGGAACTCCACTGGAGAGTAATCCAGCTTCTTCTTTCGGGTTGCCTCACCGATGGCCCACTCAACATCGGAGCGTTGAATGAAGTCTGGCAGCCCGTTAGGGGAGATCCACCCGAAATCCTCCTTGTGCGCGTAATCGACCCTCTGCGCACCGTCCTGCCACCAAAGCCCCTCCAGAGGAGGTACGACATACTCAAAGAAACCGTCAATCCTATGCGGCCCTTTGTAGCTCATCTTAAGGGTGTATGCCTCGCCATAGAGCAACTCAACCGCCTTACCGTATTCGCCGTCCTTCTAATTGGGATCGCCCTTGCCCCTGACAGCGAGGAAGTTCATCGTCGGGACTTCTATAATCGAAGGAGTCGACGATGGTCGATACAGTCCTTTGTATTCCTTCTTGAAATCAAAAGCCACGCTTTTCTCCTTTTCCAACAACGGTCATTCACCGTACATTTTCTTTTTGCCGCCCACACCTGATCAAACCTAAAGCCTTCGGAATGATCTCTCAACACACTGCCCCCAGCTTAATGCCATTCAATGCCAAGAAGCGCATCGTGTAATTAGCTGTTGTTTGGTGGTGTTTCTGATGGTGGATTGGATACTCTGATGTGACTGTTGCTCTGGTAGGTTGATGGGTTGATGTCTGGTTATCTGGTGTTCGACTGGTGGGAAGGGTAAATGAAAATCCCTCCCCACTTGGGGAGGGACATCGTATCTGTGGCCACGCTGTGCGCCTGGCCGACTTGGGCAGACCTTCTTGTCGGCGAGACGCTTCGCCATGTTATCGAGCTCTTTGGGAGCCCGTGAGGCCATGGCCGGATCGCCCTCCTGTCCACAAACGGCACGCCCATCTCACCGACCACGACGACATCACCAAGCTCAACGACCGATACAGGAGCGTCTACGGCCAGCCCTGAATACGATCAGCAAGTTCTGAACCATGCGAAGCGAGGGACCAGAACGGGAGGTGAAGCCTCCGTCCGGCCCCTCGCTTTTTGTCATCCATCCCAAGAGCGGTGACGAGATCGCATGCCTGCTTACTTATCAAGAGCACCTGAAGACTCCCATATGTAATCAATGATACTTCTGTACCAAACTCAAGATTAAGCATCCCTCTTCATGAAATGCCGGCAGAACTTCAGCAGGAGACGAATAGCGTTGGTCTGAGCCGCGCTGGGGAATGAACCTGGAATCAGGTAGACAGGAACCGTCAGGGGCGGGTCGATCGGCGCCGACCAGATACCCTGATATTCATGCTGTGACTCATAGTCCTCGTAGATCGGCACCCAGGCAGGCTTGTCGCAGATGGAGATCTGTGCAAAGGCGGCCTCGACCGTACTGAAGGCGAAGGCACGCGGGATGAGTTTCGGATCAACTTGGAATGCCTGCGCCACCAAATCCACCAACATGGGGTTCCTTTGGCGGGCAATCAGGGCCATGGGAGTATGGCGCAGCGATTCTAGGGATATTCTGGAAGAGCCGAATGACTCATGCGCCCTGTTCACGGCCGCCACCAGGTAATCCTCACAGATTAGCTTGGAATCATCCATGGCCCCGGCCCTCCGACCGCGCAGGATCGCCGCATTCACTTGGCTGCTTTTCACCAGGGAGACCCTTTGAGCGGGCTTAGCTTCCATTATCTCCAGCTGCACTTTTTCAGCACGGAGGGCGTTGGCGACCTTGGTGATACGTTCCGTCATGCCCTTGCCGATGGCCAGCGATATGGTGACAAGGCCCTTGGTTTCCCGCCCGGAACCCACCTCACGGCGCAACTTACCCACGTCACGCATGACGGTGGAGGCAAGATCGACCGTGGTCCTTCCCTCGGTAGTAAGGCGCACTGCCCGGTGGGACCTGTCGAAAAGCTTCACTCCCAACTCGCGTTCTAGCCTGCCGATCTGCTCGCTGACCACCGATTGCGGCAGGAAAAGCGCCTCGGCAGCCCTGCTGAAATTCTCTTCCCGGGCGGCCGTAAGGAAAATCTCCAACTGCCGAAACTCCACTTGTCTTCCTTCTGCTCGGACAAATAACTATCGTAATCTACGATAGTTCACTTCGTGCTTTGACCCTTGTCACCGGTATCAGACCGAGAAATGATAAATAATGCAAACCGAAAACCACAAAGATAGGAAACATAATGTCAAACATGGTAGTTCTCGGATCTGGCGCCGTCGGCACCGGTATCTGCAAGGCCCTCCGTAACGCAGGGCACGCAGTCACGTCAATTAACACCTCCACCAGCAAGGAGAACGGCGCCACCGCCATTCGACAAGCGGACTTCGTCTTCCTTGCCATCCCCCTGAAGGCTGCCCTGTCCCTACAGGACAACTGGGTCGATGCCCTGACCGGCAAGACGGTCATCGACATGACCAACCCCCTCACCCCCGACTTCGCGAACCTCACCGTCGGCTTCAAGGATTCCGCCGGCGAACAGGTTACCAAGGCCCTGCCGAAGGCGAAGGTCGTCAAGGCGCTCAATGCTGTACTGGCCCCTAACCATGACCTGAGATCCTTCGAAAAGGGTCAGATGTTCGTCCCCGTCGCCGGCGAGGAAACCAGCGCCAACGCAGTAGTCGACCTGCTCCGCTCCATCGGATTCGATGCCCAATACGTCGGAGACATCACCTGCTCCCGGTATATCGAACCCATGGCCGAGGTGCTGATCCGTCTGGCATACATGCAGAACCAGGGCACCAGCATTGCCCTGAAACTCATGCGCGCATAACCCCATTGGGCGCTCATCTTGTGCAAACTTTCACATGATGGGCGCCTCTCATATGGAAAGATCCGGATTGGATGCGGCGCGCCAGTAAAAAGCACCATCATGCCCATATGCCCTATATCCCCGATGACGTCAGCCAGATACCCGACAACCACTCTGGGTACATCCCAGCCCCATCGGACCGCCGGGAGCGGTTGTGCGTCGCCCTGCATAAGCGCCTCGAGGCGGTCATCGACCAGGAGTCCCGCCCCGACCTGTACGATCCGGATCGGAAACGCCTCACAAGCCTGGACAAGCAGATCCGGGAGGACCTGGCCGCCATCCGCAACGGGGCCAAAGAAAGCAGGGTGAGAGATCTGGAGACGAAGTACTCGTCCACCAACCTACAGACCGGCACTAATCGCCAATAGTCCTGAGGCTTCTGTTGTTTTCATTGCCTTTAATATTAGGGGGGGGGGATATAGGTTTCATCTTTCAAACTCCGGCAGTCTTCCCGCACACACACCAGACTGTACATTTTATCCCCGGCTCCGGCAGACGTCTCCCAAACACATAGCCATAGCAGATTTAGTCCCATTACTGAGGCAAGCGTCTTCAGGGGCGTGGTTTGCCCCTGAAGACGTGCGGCAGCACATGATCGACCTGATTCAGGTCGCCAGGGTGCGGGGCAGGCGGCCCCTTGTTTCGATTGCCTCCTCACGTTGCCTTATTTGGATCTGTTCAAGCTCCAGTATTCGCCGGTCCAGCCTGTCCCGCTGATCCCTGAGTTGTTCTATCTGACTGGTCAGGGATGTGGCCGATACGGGCAGATAAGCGTATGAGAGATTCTCGACCACTTGGATTCTGTGTTTTGGAACGATGCGCTGGTAATGCCTGACGGCGATCTTCTCGGACGTGTGACCAAGCTCGTCCATGGCCTCCCGCAGGGTGCCGCCCTCGATCATGAGCATGGTCGCATGCGTGGCGCGCAGCGAGTGGAAGGTGATGTCCGGCCTGCCCGCGTGAAGGCGGGCCTTCCGGAACTGCTGGCTGAGCGTGGTCGGCGACATGACCCCGCCGGGTGACCTGACAGCAGGGAAGAGCATGGCCTCCGGCTCGTCGACGCAGTATCGGTCGATGTGGTCGCGGATGGTCTGGATGAGTCCTGCGGGGATGGGCACGGTCCGCATGCTGGAGAGGGTCTTCGTCGGGCCAAGCCTGCAGGGGCCGACGTCGTCCGGCCCCCTGCAGACCGAATGCCGCACGTGCAGGAGCCTGTGGTCCAGGTCGATGTCCCGGATCTGCAGGGCGCACACCTCCCCTATCCTCAATCCGCCCACCAGGAGCCCCAGCCAGATGCTCAACCTGGTGCGCGCAGGCATGGCCCGGGCCAGCCTGCCGGCCTGTTCCCGGGTGACCGGTTCCTGCTCACGTCGTTTGGACGGCGCGGGTTCCCTGATCGGAAGGACAAACGGGTTACTGTCCAGCAGCGGAGGACCATAGGCCGGGTTCGAGGCCTCCTGCAGGACCGAGTGCAGCACCTGGCATGCCCCATAGAACGCCCAGGGACCCTCCGGATGGTCGGCCTCATACCAGGAGCGCACATCAGCGGCAGTGATCCCCGCGACCGGCCTGCCCTTGAAGAACGGCAGGAAATGGGAGATGTCAGCCTTCAGGTTCCTCATCGTCGACCCACGCAGGTCGGAATTACCGTTCCGCTTCCTGTGCTTCATCCACTCCTGCAGGTAATCCTCGA
Source organism: Bifidobacterium sp. B4079 (assembly GCF_026537385.1). Classification (NCBI taxonomy): domain Bacteria; kingdom Bacillati; phylum Actinomycetota; class Actinomycetes; order Bifidobacteriales; family Bifidobacteriaceae; genus Bifidobacterium; species Bifidobacterium sp. B4079. Next base: position 938,763 of record NZ_JAFNMH010000001.1, read on the forward strand.
ACAGGACTTCTTTATCTTCTGCCTTCGACTTGGCGTTCCTGTCACCCGGATGCTGCCAGGACCGTATTCCCTTGTTATGAAGGACGACCAAGTAATGCTCACGTTCCAGCCAGGCAAACGCCTCCGTACGGTATTCCGGGCCAAACTGCCTACTGACCCTCCTGTCGTGGTCAAGTGGATTCGGATACCTGGCAAGCCAGGCGATCACCTGCCCGTTCCTGCTTTTCTTTGGGAGGATGCCCCCCCCCCCCCACGCCACGAGTACGCGTCACTTCTCACCCCTCATGCTCAACTCATCGCTTCAACGGAACAAGATATGAAAGAGAGAACCGCGAGATTGCAAAAGAGTCAATGAAATGGGTGCGTACCTAAAAGCGTACCTATCGAGAAAACCCTGGGAACGCGCGCATCCCATGGTTTCCCTCCTCTAGATAAACCCTTATCAAAGGCAAGCAACTGGCATGAACAGAAAAGGCAACAGATATCAGTTATGTACCGATTTTCTAATAATAAAGCCGTATCGCAGCACACTATCTGAAAAGGAGAAGAATGTAATACTGACTTGCAAAAAGTAACGTTCGGATCGCATCCGGGGCACTTTGATAACTCTGGCAACATGAAGCAAAATATGCCTCCATCTACGATGACTATTACGCCGCATGGTATATATACGCTGTTCACTGGCATCATTCAGACAAACTCGATCGATGAAGTTTATTACCTTATACGTAACCAATAATTGATAAGTGGAAAGACTAAAACGCCAGTTTCCGGAGCCCACGACATCGATAAATAGACTATATTGACCTCTGCTTTTATTGCCCCGCCCCTCGCCTGCATATGTACAAGTACAGGACGCGTATATATCCTGTTCTCTGCTCGGATAACATTTGTCATCCTTGTTTCAGCCTGCGATATTTCATCGGAGTCATACCCGTGCTTTTCTTGAATGCAGCACACAGTGATGATTCGGAGGTGAACCCACACCGCTGACAGATTTGGCGAATAGGCAGCAAAGTGTTCACCAGCAGATACTGCACCGCATGAATCCTGGAATCCACTAAGTAGGCGTGAGGCGTGATACCGGTTTCCTGCTTGAAGAGTCGGATGAAATGGTACTCGCTGAGGAAGACTCGTTCGGCCAATTCGGAAACGGTAAGCGGCTCATATAGATGAGTGGACACATATGCAATCGTGTCCTCCACCACTTCTGTCTGTTTGCGCTTGAACGATCGGGGCTGTTCATCTGCAAACTCGGTGAGAAGATCGGTGATGTATTTGGACATTCTCGCTTCAGAGTATCCATTCTCAGCAGTCAATAATGCGTTGATGGTCCTCATCCGCTCCAAGGCATAGGTCTCAGAGGAGAGCATGAAAACATTGCCCAACTTCCTGACGATGTAATCGTAGTAGGGCCTGGCCATGACACCATCGAAGTGAAGCCATCGTGCTCTGGTCCTGACATCGGTACTATAGGCATGGCGCTCATAACAATTAATCAGCACAAACCTGTCCTCTTCAGCCACAAAAGAACCCTCGGGCAGGTCAAAGGACAACCTGCCACTATCAACATAAATGATCAGAAAGCTGTCGAAAGATCGCCGCTCCAGCCTGTAGCCGGGTTCATAGGAAAAATCGCCCATCCGTAAAGGATAGAAAAATGTCGCACGGGCGATGGCCGATGGGGTGTGAATCAGAAAATCCGAAGCACTTGCATCAATACCATGCTCAGCGGGTTTCGCCACGATTTACTCTTCTCTTTTCGCCGAAGTCCTTATTGCCAATAACGCGATGATTGCTCGGATACACAGTTCTGAGTATCAGCCGCACCGCACCCTGTCATCACTATCTGACACCAAGTCTCTGAGTTGAGCCGAACAATAAGCAACGAGACATAGACACGACATGTATCAGCATAGACAGCATCAAGAATGCCGTTGCCCTGTATCTTATCAATATAGGACAACGGCATTGGCCGATGTCAACTGATCACTTGACGTTGAAGCCTTGTTGCTTTCCGTATTCTTTCAGGTGCTTCTGCCAAGCAGCCACACCTTGCTTCAAGTTGATTTTCTTATCGGTGTATGCAGAACCGACATCATCGGCGAAAACGGTTCGGGCATAGACCTCAAACGGCAGTGTATCGTGACCTGGAATTACGTCACTGGCGGCCTTCGCCAGAACTTCGTTATACTTCTGACCGCCGAAGTACTCGATGTCCTCCCCCTTGGCGTTTTTGACGGTGGTCGCATCTTTGAACCTTTGCGACTTAGTGGTTTTCACATCGTCAGGGAAGGAACCCCCAGCCACGCGTGCATCAATGCTGGCCTGATTCCGGGAGATGAACTCGATGTACTTGTACGCGGCTTCGGTCTTCTTACTGGAAGACATGATAGCCAAGGACGAACCACCATGATTGGAATTGACCGGGGAACCATCCTGGGTGGGCATGGTGGTAACTCGCCACTTGCCTGCTTGGTCGGGGGCCACATTGACCAAGGTGGTCGGGATCCAGCACCCTATCAGAGCAGAGGCGAGCTTGCCGTTGTTCAGGCTTTTGTTCCAATCCTCAGTCCAGATGACGGTCTTGGTGTCGACCAGGTCCTCGTCAATCATCTTCTGCCACCACTTGATGAAATCCTGAGTACCTTTATCGTTGTCCAAATCGATGGATAAATCCTTCCCATCGGCCGAGAGCTTATAGGGGTGCCCATTCGCTTGCCAAATCATCGCATCGAAGAAACCGGAATCGCCGGAATCGGCGGCTATGTAGGAACCGACCGACCGAATCTTCTTGGCGGCCTCGTAGTACTGGTCCCAGGTCTTGATCCGAGTCGCGTCGACACCGGCCCTATCGAATACATCCTTGTTGTAGAAGAAAGCCATGGCACCGGAACCGAAAGGCAACCCATAAGGCTTCTTGTTGACCAGGACCGAATCCCAAGTGCCCGGATTATAGAACTTGGAATAGCCCTGCGTCCGGTCACTCAGTTCGGTCAGACGATCATTGATAGCATACTGGCTCAAGGCGTACAGTTCGATTTGCGCCACGTCAGGAGCCCCCTTGCCAGCTTGGAAGGCATTGTCAAGCGCTGTGTACTGTTCCTTTGCGGTCCCGGCATTCTGCAGTTTGATCTTGATGTTCGGGTACTTCTTCTCGAATTCCTTGGTAGCCGCCTTCAGTGTGGGTTCCCAGGCCCATACGCTCAGTTCCACGTTCTCGTTCGCGCCACCCTGCTTGCCGCCGCAGGCAGAGATACCGAGGAACATGGACACCACACCAACACAGGCCACCAAACGCTTCAGCCCCATTGCATGTTTCATTGTGTGACTCTTTCTTCTTGGTTACTTTTGGTCAATATTGACGTCGGCCTTGACCATATAGGCCATATCTTCTTTCCAGACATCCTCGGGCCATTGATCAGGGTTATATTCACCGTCGAACCAGATCCGGGGTCTGTCGCCTTTGACTGGTTGAGGCCATTTGAACTGTCGATGCTGTTCGGTCATTTTCTTCTCCATTTCATATATATGCTTCATCATTGCCGAATTGCCATTGTCGGCGTCTGTCTATTCCTTGACCGCCCCTGCAGCCAATCCAGATTGCCAGTACCGTTGAAGAATCAGGAAAGCGATCATCAGGGGGATCACGGTAACCAGAGATCCGGTGATGACCAGATTCTGTATTGCATGTCCACCGGCTGTATTGGCCTGGTTTTTCCACTGATTAAGTCCAATGGTCAGGGGATACCAATCGGAATCCTTCAACATGATCAATGGCAGAAAGTAGTTGTTCCAGGTCGCTACGATGGCGAACAAGGCTGTGGTCACGATTCCGGGAGCCAACAGCGGCAGACTGATAGTCAAAAATGTCCTGAACTCGCCCGCACCATCTACCCTAGCCGATTCCAGGAGCTCCGTCGGAACTGCTTGTTCGGAGAAAATCCACATAAGATAAAGGCCAAATGGACTAATGAGGCTGGGCAGAATCATGGCCCAGGGCGTATTGGTCAAACCCATTTTGGCGAACAGAAGAAACTGCGGGACCGCCAAGGCGATACCGGGAACACTGATGGAACCAAGAACTACTGCAAAAACAGCCTTGCGACCAGGGAAAACAAACTTTGCCAAGGCATACCCACCCATAATGGCCAGGATGGTTGCTCCACCTGCACCGACCACCACATAGAGGAGAGTATTCAGGAGCCACCGCCCGAAAATGCCATCCTCGTATGTAAAGACAGTGGTGACGTTGTCCCAAAGTGCAAAAGTACGGCCAAACCAAAGCCCGAAGGTTGACGTGAAATCAGATTGCGTCTTGGTTGCATTGATAATCAAGTACGCAAAAGGAAAAAGACAATAAACGGCAAAGACACCGGTAGCCAGTGTCAACGGCAGCGAACGACGAGGATTGGCCGGGTTGGAGAAGCCAACCTTCGCTGCCCGCTTACGCTCCGCCCGTTCATCCCTGGCCAAACGTCTCGCCCGTTGCCGTTCGCGAGCTCGAATTGCTGAAGGCGATTCATCCAAAAAATCAGCAGTCATTTCATTTGCTCCTTCAGACTGTTCAGCTGCACAACGTAGGCAATTGTCATAGTGATGACCGCCATGACTATGGCTAGGGCCGCGGCGTAATTCGACTGGTTACCCGCGAAACTCAGGCTGTAGGCGTACATGTTCGGCGTGTAGTAGCTGGTAATGGTGTTTCCCGGCACCATGTTCTGCATGATTGACGGTTCATTGAAAAGCTGGAAAGAACCAATAATACTGAAAATCACAGTAATGGCCAGGCTTCCACGCAATTCCGGCATCTTGATCCGCCGTATGATCTGCCACTCACTTGCTCCGTCGATTGCCGCAGCCTCATATAGGGAATGCGGGATGGTGGATAAGGAGGAATAGAAAATCAGCATGTTATAACCCGTATATTCCCATGTCACGATGTTACCGATCGAGACAAGTAGAATATTGGGAGCCAGTAAGTCCATGTGCAAGCCTGTCCATGCATTAAATGAACCAACCAGGCCGTATTTCGCTCCATACATGAATCCCCATATCAACGTGGACACCACAGCCGGAACCGCGTATGGCAGGAAAGTGGATATACGGAAGAACTTCGTGCCATGCAACCTCATAGAGTCAATAGCCAGAGCCAGAAGCGCAGCCAAAAACAGGCAGAGTGGAGCCTGAATCAGGGTGAACGCACTGACACGTCCAACCGAACCCCAGAAATGGCCATCAGCGAACAGTCGCTTGTAGTTGCTCAGTCCGATAAAGACGGTTCCTCCCACCATCCGCCTTTCAAAAAAAGAAATATAGATGGCGTAGATAATCGGGATGACGAAAACCAGCATGAAAGCCAGCGCAAAAGGTCCCATGAACTTCCATCCGCGCCAATCACGCCGATGTTTATTACTTGAGACGGGTTGTCGCTCTTTCGGAGAATTCACCGAACTCGCCGCCGAAATGGAATATGTCATTCTTCTCCTTTGAAATGCATGATTTGGCAGAATCAGCCAACCCGACGTCAACGATGACGATCTTCCTTTTCCCTTGCACTCATTTGGTTGAGAGGCATCACTTTCAACTGTTTGCAGAGAGCACAAAGCTCAGGTTTCTGGTTACTTGTCGTTCAACTGCTCAATACTGCTGACAACAGAAGTAATCCTGATATAGAATATTGATATTTTGCTAAAAACAAATACAGCAGTTTTTACGTATACACATCCTTGTGTCCTCTTTTCAATACTCTTTTATACAACTAAGTAACGTACTTCTAGTCTATAAACAAGCACAGAGGGATGTATAAGAAAACTGCTGCATTATATTAGAAAATTGCTCTCGCCTTTACTGTCTTCATTTGCTTACAGGCTGTGCGGCCGACTAGTCCTTCGTTATAGCTTGCATGAATACAGTGGCCTGCATATGAGTAGGATCATCAGCGAGAACCCGTCTGAACCAATGGGCGGACTTTTTTTTGTTTCCCACACCCAGATTAGCCAGAGCAATGAGGTACTGGCAATGCACGTGGTTCATAAGGTTGTAGTCCCTTCCGAAGACACGGAAATCAGGGAGGGAAACGGCAAAGAAATCGACATTGTCGCTTTCATCCAGGTGTTGTTCACTATAATCCAACAATCTGTAGAAGCGCGCATTCGCTTGGTCAGTCTCGCCCAATGCCTGGTGGGCAAGCCCTTGGAACAGGATCATTTCAGATGGCTGGTCATTGTAGTACAGAGCCCCTTTGACCTCATTAGGCCCTATGGATGCCTTTCTGAATTCAGTGGTCGCCTCTTCAGCTTGACTTAGGTGCTGACTGACCAGGCCCAGTAAATAATGGATATCGTTGTCCTTCTGACCTTCCAACTTCCCCTCACCCAGGTTTTCCGGGTAATGCTGCGCCATTATGAGTTTCTCGTGTGCCAACTGCCAATTTTTCGCCTTCATCGCCTGCAAGGCCATGAGAATCAGCGATAGACGGTACTGAGTGGTGACCTTTCCTTCGCCACCCTCCCAAGGGTGGAAATGTCGCTTTGACATAAGCTTGAAGGCTTGTCCATAGGATCCCGTCAGATTGAGAATCTTCATATATTCGACGTATAAATCATCACGGGATTCAACCAAGGGCATATGCCTTTCGAACAGCTCACGACGCTGTGGATAGGTCCAGCCCATAGCTTGGTGCAGCTGATCCAACTCCAAAAAGACCCGTGCATCCGACGCATCAAGATGGAAGGCCTCCTCCATCTGTTCAAGGGCATCATGCCTCAGACCAAGCTTGTTGTAATAGGCGAGACCAAGATTCCTATGAACCGTGGGGAAAGACGGATCAGCTGCACAGGACAGCTTCCACATGGAGACCGCATCCTTGGTCTGCAACTTGTCATAGTAGAGACAGCCAAGATAATAAGGTGCCTTCGAGCTGGCTCCCAGACCAATAGCGTCTCGCAAGACAAGTATGTCTTCAAGCGCGTTGGGGAAACAATAACGTCCTTGCACCTTTTCGGCTGTTCGAATATGCCGTGCAGACTGCTCAAGTCTGCCCAAACGATGCTCACAGTATGACAGATAGTAATTCACCAAGGCATCTCGCTCATCCGCTTTCAGCAACACCGCGCAGGCCTCCTCATAAGCCCCGAACGACATATAGGTACGAGCCAGATTCAAATAGTTATGGGTCCGATTCCCCATCAAGGAAAACACCTGATCGCTGTCTCCCAGCAAATACCGTTCGAAACCAGACACGAAATCAAAGGCGTTGTGCGTCAGATTCTCGCCAAGACTTTCGAGCGCATCCTGTTTCCTCCCCTGACGACGCAGAAGGAAGGATTTCAGGGCCAGGGCCTTGGAACTGAGGGCATTATATTCCAGACTGCGATCAACGAAGACCAGACCTTGCGCCCACTGTGCTGTTCTTGCACACTCCATAGCCAGGTAGTAATAGCCTTGGCCGGCCTGGGTCTCATCCCAAGTCGCCTTGTACCAAGCATTGTAAGCCTTCTGCTCTTTACCCAGGAAGAACTCGGCAAGGCCCAGATCCGTGAAGGCTTGGCCATCATAGGGATTGGGATTAAGCTCCGTAAGTCGCTTGATCGCCCGCTTGAAGTGTTGACGCGCCTCTTCAAAGGCTCCTCTTCTGAGTAGGAGTTCTCCATACGCCACATTGATTCTGGCATCATCCGGATCGCGTTTAAGTCCTTCAAGATAATACGGATCCGGTCGACTGGTCGCATGCCGGTACTGTTCTAAATGCTGACCCGTAAGCAGAAGCTCCTCGTTGGTGGCCACGGCAGAAGGCACACTCGGAGCTTTTGCCGGTGAGGGGATGACCGGTATCTTCGGGCGGAGCGGTCGGTAAGCAACCAAGTCCCTGCCCTGTTCATCCGTAGCGGTGATAGTAATTTCCCAGGGCCTCTTACCTCCGGTATCGAACTGGCCTTCACATATACGGTCAGGGCCTATCTCAGCTGTCCTTTCCGCCAACACTTGACCGTCATCACACATCACTTTGACGATGACCCCTTCGTGTCTTGACGTGGCCGAAACCTTAAAACGTCCTTGCCCCTCCTGAAGGCCGGCACCATCGACCCCTTCCGATTCCCGCTTGGCCTCAATCGGGTCGGCGGGTCCGAACTCCAAATTCACCGCCGCATCGATGGTTGCGTTCTTAACCAGACCCAGGGACTGGTAGGGCATGAAATACTGGGTGAAACGCTTGGTTTCATATGGTTTGAGCCAAGTGAAGTCAGGCTGGTTATCAGTGTAGACACCAGTCATGAGTTCCACATACGGACCGTTGGCATCAGTAAGATTCCGGTCCCAAGCATGACCAAAATCGCCAGAGCCCCAAGTCCATTGCTTCTTACCAGGGCTGATATGGTGATCAGCTACATGAAGGATTCCTGCTTCCGCCTTGAAATCATAGCCGCCGACAAAATCGAAATCGGAATGTGCCGCCATATAACTGGTGGGTACAGGAATGTTCTTGTAACGGCTGATATCCACACCCTGGGAATAGTCGTGCTTATAGTACGTCCCGGTGGCTATCGGGTAACGGCTGACATCACGCTTCCCGTGATCCATTACAGCGACAACATCAGGCGGCATCACGGTCTTGGTGTGTTCATTCACTGGCACGGCAGGGTTCGCCCACCACAGGAAACTCTGGGGCAGGGGCGTGCCATTGTACAAGTCGGCGGATATCTCAATGTAGGATTTCCCTGGGTACAGGGCAATGGTGGTAACCACTTCCGTGCCATGGATTCTATCCACATCATGGCATTGCACTCCCCCGCCATCATGATCCAGCTTTACCAGTCGGTAATCGACTGGCATGAATGTCGTCGGTCGATGGTGTTGAGGCCAGTTGAATTCAATCCCACCGGAAATCCACGGACCCAAAAGTCCGACCAAGGCGGGCTTGATCACATCATTCCTGTAGACGAAGTCATAGTTGTTGGTCTTATCAGTGGCATATTGGATGCGTCCACCCAATTCAGGCAATATGGTGACTTTGAGAAATTCATTTTCCAGATTTACCGCATCATAGACCTTGTCCCTTTTATCGTCGCTGATGGATTCAATCACCGGATAAGGATAGACCTTACCCGTCGAGCCCTGATAAACACGGCCTTCTATAAATTGCGGATTAGGATCCGGCTTACCTGCTTCATAGGTCGGTATGGTGAGCTGGACATTCGTAGCGGACACCGGCTTCATTGCTCTCTCCTTTGTCGTCGTTATTGTGCATCAACCAGCACGATCCGATGAATGATGCATCTACTGCAAGGCTAGGAGACAATAAAAGGTTTGAACGCATTAGAATTGTTAGATAATAGAAAAAAATTGCGGTTGCGAACCCCTATGATTGATCAATACCGTCTTCATCAATTGTCTAGCCAATGAAACCCGATAACGTGTTATTCCATTAAATAAATGGACAACATCGACGCCCCGTCTCTTTACTGGTCAGATGACCCGATAGCAAGTGGAGCACTCCAACATATATCTCAAAAGATTGTGGTCGATATTCTATTCATTACAAGCCAATGATCGATAATGGGGGGGGGGGGGAGCACCAAGCGAGGGTATGAGAAACTCGACATCTCGTTTCTCGAAAGGCATGGTGCTGCATCCGCACCTCAATGAACAGGTGCGGATGCAGCACCATTACCCTCTTGTCACCTTTGATCCGACCAATATCGCCTGGCCATATAAACGGCAACTACGGCCACCGTCAATAGCAGGACCCACAAGGATATCAAAACTTCTGCGGTTCGGGAATGCGCCAAAGTAGAATAAAAGCATCCATCCGGCTGCAGATGTTGTTTCTTCGAGCCGCTGCTGTCTTCATTGATCACTTTCTTCCCGGTATCCCTCACAGAGACCTCGAAGTTGGCGTTCACCCCCCGATAAGCGACTGTAACGATTTTCCTGCCAGCCATTGAAGAGTCAAATCCGGTTATAGAGAGTTCAGGGTCATTCAATAAGAGAGGTTTGACCTGCTTGTTCCCTGTATCCTGGGCGACATAAACAGCACCAACCTGCAATCCGCGCGGATCGAATCGCTCACCGATGTCATAGTCCAGTTTTACCGGCCGAGTAATCTTCAATTCTCGCAAATCAAAAGAACGATATAGCACGGAATAGGTTCTGGCTCGGGATCCATCAGCGGGGGTGACGGTGATCAGACTCCGGCCACCTGCCAGCAATTGAGTATCGGATTGTTGGACCACGCTTGCTGCGTTGTCTCGACTGAAAGCCTGCAGAACGGGGTTGCGTTGCACACCGAGTGGCAAATCGACCACATAATCACTTTGATCGGAAGAGTAAACGCCGATTGTCTGACCGTCCAGACGCAAATCAGCTAGGTGATTAGCGTTCCCGGGTTCAGGATTGAATGTCCATGCACTTTCCGTGCCATACACCTCTATCTCTGCTACATTGATGTAGGCCCGGCTGTCCTGGAGAATGTTAACCAGACGCACCGCTTTGGCCTCAACAGGACTGGTCAGGACAAAATCCGCTGTAGGAGGTATCAGCATCAGTTGAGGAGTCACTGCCGGATTGTGGAAGGTACCACCCCGTCCTGGTTCCTAGACGGTGCCAGACACCAGATTTATCCCGATACTCCAGGGTTTGCTCCTTGGACCACGAAACGCGCCCATCGCGATAGAAGGTCGTAGCAACATGAGTGATGGTGCGAACTCGGTCGAAGGTGAATATGGCCGTCGTATCAATGTTCGTTGGTGCCGACCAAGTGGACCAGCCGTTGGCGACATGGCCGTCAACTGCCTTGCCAGCCGTATCCCCTTCCTCAGCATTGACGTTGAAGTGGGTACCAGCGCCCCAGGCCAGATTCCTGATTGGCCGACCCAGGGTCAGGCCCAGGCCTCGATTTCCGCAGCATCCATCCAAGCATTATCAACAGTATTAACGATACGGGCCTTGCTTGCCTCAACCATGTTCTCCGCTCGAAAAGTCACGGTCTGTCCAGGCTGGGGATCAGTTGCAATCTGCCCAAGAGGTTTCCAAGTAATGTCATTATCCGTATACTCGGCTTTGGCCGACACGGGCGGATGATCTTGGTAGGTGATTGTCGCCCGATCCAAGTGACGGACCTGCCCAAAGTCAAAGTTAGCTCTAGGACTATGACGGTAATTACCAGCAGAATCCCATGTAGCCCAGGCCTCTTCCTTCGTATTGCCGTCTGTGAGCTTCCTCCGCTGGTCTTCTTTTCCGTATTCGACATCCTGGTCGGTAACGGTTAGGTTGCAATTGACATCAGCCATGTTTTGAGGCCTGGCCGTTTCCAGATATAGAGTGAAAGACAGGGGCAAATGGCCCTGCCCTGTTGCGAGAGTACCATTAATGCCCACTGCTGACCCCTCTTTGGCCCGGTCCAGCTTCCCTTTGAGATCCGAGTAATCCCAAGTCACTGTTTGAGGGTCGACCTTTATGGCCGGCGACGCCTTGGCATGGGCATAAACAGGGGTGGCTTCCATTGTTTTGCGGGCGGCACCAGCATCTGAGCCGAAGAGCACGGTGGCCGAAGCAGGGTCTGTCACTGTCAGTGCACCGACGAAAACTGATGCACTGCAAGGAAAAGCATTTCCGAAGAAATCAGTCGCAACCCCTTGGGCCTGGTAGGTTCCTTCTTTATTGACATCCGCCGTTGCGGTCCGCCAGACCACCGAGACGGGTTTCCCCTCCCCCAAGGGTAATAGGGGACTACTGTGTCCAGTAGGGTCACAGGACCTCCTAGGGGTATCTGGACAGTCGTGTTCTGTGCCCCGGCCGGTGTTGTGGAACGGAAATACCAAGCCTGGTTGCCGTTCCCGGTCGACTCCGCCACAGTGATGGCTGCTCCCGCATCAGTCTCCTGGCCAGCCACATCCAAGGCAACCTTGTCTACCTGATTAACCAGACTGAACGTCTTGCCATTCTCCGTTTCAAGCATCCAAACGAATCTCGCGTCGACGCCTACTGATTCACGTATACCTGCCTGCATTCGGCCATCGGCACACAGGAACCGGCTCCCGTCAGCGGAGGATAGCAGATATCGCTTCAGCATAGGATTACCGTCCAGCAGGGCGGAACCGTAGGTCGGTTCCAAGGCCTCCTGCAGGACCGAATGCAACACCTGGCACACCCCGTAGAACGCCCAGGGACCCTCCGGAAGGTCGGCCTCATACCAGGCGCGCACGTCGGCTGCCATGCTCCCCACGACCGGCCTGCCCTTGAAATACGGCAGGAATGGGAGATGTCCGCCCTCAGGTTCCTCATCGTCGAACCACGCAGACCGGAATTCCCGCTCGGCTCCCGGTGATGCAACCACTCCCGCAGGTAATCCTCGAACAGGATCCTCCTGTCCTCCGTTGGTTTGCTGTTCCTCTCCCTGAGATGCTGCCAAGCGCGTATCCCCTTAATTGTGCAGGACGGCCAGGTACTGCTCACGTTCCAGCCAGGCATGCGCTTCCGTACGGTACTCCGGGCCAAACTGCCTGCCGACCCTATTCGTATGGTCAATCGGGTTCGGATACCTGGCCAGCCAGGCCACAACCAGGCCATCTCCGTTCCTCTTCGGAAAGACGCTCCCCTCACGCACTATGCGTCCTAGTCATTGCTCACCTCTCGCTCACCACTGCTACGCGATAAGACATGAACGAGAGAACCGCGAGATTTCGAAGAGTCAACGATCCGGGGAGTGCACCTACTGGAAAACTCAAGGAACACGAGCACTCCGTAGTCCCTCTCCCCCGGATGGACCATCACTAGTGGTAATCAGAAACATGAATAGACGCAGGAAATTGCTTAGTACTCTACGAAACTCCTAATCAACAAGCCAATACGCAACAGACCGCCGGAAGATACGGAGAACCCGAAACTGACCATCAAAACGGAAACGTTCGAATCGCATCCGGGGCACTGTGTCGGTTCGGGTATGAGGAAATACTTGGGTTCCGTGGTTCCGACTTGATTCTGCGAACCTTGGAGTGCGCCCATTCTGCTTATGGTCTTCATCATCGAGTCATCCGGAAGAGCTGCCGAAGCGGTGCCGGGGTAGTTGGCCACATGGACAATACCAGGAACAGCACATTCCGACTTGCCCTTCACCGCCAACGAAGCATCAAAGACCGCAGTACGAGATAATTCGCCAGATCAGCACGCTGAGCAGAACACGCTTCCGACCCGCCCTGCATCAACCCCCCCCCCCGGATTGATTCCTCTGCTGTTTGTGACCTGCCGAAATGGCAGTTCACAAACCAAAGCCGATTTCGTGGCCGCCGCACATGACAGCCAAACCGGCAATGCTCAAAATCATCCTCTCTTTAACGAGGGAGCCCCGGAGAAGTGCTAATACAGGCACGGACCGGAGCGGCGCGCCTCCATGCCGAACTGCATGCAAGGCTCTAGGCGCATCCCCTGTTTTCCCCCGATTGAAGCAGACCGACTCCGCAAGAAGCAAGGGGAATACGAAATATGCCAGAAAGCATCCATGAATCCAACCCCCCCCCTACTTTGGGCAAGAAGCGTGCAATACTCGAAAATAGACAACAGAAGAAAGAGGAATCATGGACGAGGAGCACGCACCCGATGACGGGGAGACTAGGACCCTGGCTGATGCCGGCGGATCCGGCGGCCGGCCTCCGCAGGAGGAAGATCCGCAGCCGGGTGGTGATGGCCTGCCTCCGGTTATAGGGCCGGTGGACGGCCAGGAGCCTGGAGGCGGTTCGGGCCCGGCAGGCAGGCCCCGCCCCAAATGGCTGGTGCCGGTGGTCATCCTGGTGGTCGTGGCCGTGCTGGCCGTGGCCGGCCTGGCCGTTTGGAAGGCGTCCTCGAACAGGAGCCACGACCAGGCCCTGGCGCAGTGCTCCCGGCAGGTGCGCGCCGTGAAGGGTTCGGAGCAGCAGGCCGAGGCGGCCTCCTCCAGCTATCTTCAGGCCTTCGCCGTGAAAGAGGACCAGGTCAAGGACACGAAGACCGTGAAGGACCTGGCCAAGGCCGTCGGGAAGGCCAAGCACACCCAAGTCCAGGCCTTCACATGCAAAGCGTCCATGCCCACAGGCGACCTGCAGGCCATGGCCGGCAAGGCGAAAAGGAGCGACGACGTCTACCGCAGCCTGGACAAGGCCGCGAAAGCCGTGCTGGCCTCCCGTGATGCGAAAAGCCTTGAGGACGCGAAGACGGCCTTGAACGCGAAGAAGGACGAGGCTTCAAAGCTTTTAAGCGACTCCGACGGGAAAGTGGCGGACAACGCCGTCCGCGACAGCCTGCAGCAGGCCATCAGCCAGGCCGGCAGCATCAAAGGCGACAAGGCGGAAACCTACCAGGACGCGGCGGATGCCTTGCAGTCGGCCATGGACCAGGTGAACGCGTCCATCCAGCAGAAAAACCAAGCCGGCCAGCAGCAGGCCCAGGCGGCGCCGGCTTCGGCCGCCCGGCAGCCGGCCCGGCGTTCGGCGCCCGCCCAGCAGCGTTCGTCCTCCTCCAACAGCCGGGTGCGGCACTACGCACCTTCCCGTCGGCCCTCATACAGCCGTGGCGGCAGAGGAGGCGGCTCCGCGCCTGCTCCCGCAGCGCCCGCGCCTGCACCTGCTGCGCCAGCAGCGCCGCAAGGCGGAGGGATTCCTCCGGATGTCAATGCTTGGATGAATACCCATACTCCCAGTCAATGTCACGCAGGAGGTGCTTGTGGTATTGGCTGATTGATTAAGAATTTGCCCGCGGGACTGGTTGCTTTGGACGGCCCCGATCCTGCCGACGTTATTTGTGGACAACCATAATGGCCGCCCCCTTCACATATCCGAAGAAACATAAACGAAGCTGCCGGGAGAAGCAAAGGCCTGGGCCGGTCAACTCCGACCTGTTACTCCGGGCATGGCGCAGGTCGACGACCAGTCACCGTTCGCTGGTGACGGCACCATCCTCGTATCATGGTTGGGATCCGGACAGAACAAGAATCGACCTATATAGAGTAGATGTAGACAAGCGTTTTCAGGGGCGCAGTTTGCCCCTAAACTTACGCAGCAGTCCGATGATCGACCTGAACCAGGTTGACAGGGTGTGGGGCGGAAGCTCTACCGGCGCAGCGAGCCCCTGCATTTCGCGCCTGGCTCTACCGCACTCATGCGGGGTCGGTTGTTGTTCTAGGCTTTGCTTCCACCTGTCCATGTACCGTTCGAACCGATCCATCTCGATCGGTCCGGCTGGGCCGCTCAGGTCGTCGCTGTGCGCCCAGGCGACATTCATGCCCACAGCCCTCTGTATCTCGCCAATGGCCAGGTCGGCGGCCGTATTAAGGCCCAGGTGGTAGCGTTCTGAGGTCTCTGGAGTCGTGCAGTAGCCGACGATATTGCCGGAGTGGTCTCTGACCGGATCGGCTTCACCCACTATGCTTCCGTCCTGGGCCACGGCTGCCCAGTGCGAGCCGTCTGCGTGGTCCTTGGCCCAGCAGGCCAGCGTTAACATCTCCGTATTCTTATCGGCATGGTGGTCTTCAAGCCAGCATGCCGCCTTAACTATGTAGGGGTCGCATCTCTGATCCTGCGCGGCATCGGGTTCCTGAGCGGCGGCGTTTGCCATGATGATCTCCTTATCGGATTGTGCCCCCTCCCTAAGCTGCAGCTTAGGGAGGGGGTTTGCTAGTAGCAACAGAACTTAGCCTGCAGTCTTGCCCATAGTATGATGCCATTCTGCCACGCCTGTGAAGATCACTTGCCATCAGCATGAACTGCCGCATTGGGATAATCCATATCTGGCAATTCAGATGATGCATCCCAAACTCACTGGACGGTACCTTATCCGAGCATGCATCCTGCCACGCCTGCTGAGCCTGGCTCCGGCAGGCATCAACTGCGCACAAGAGCTGTTCGGTCAAGTCCCATACGCATATTGGCAAGCATTTTCAAGGGTGCGGATTGCCTCTTGAAGGTGTACTGCAGCATACGTTCGTACGCGGCCGGGCGGCCCGGAGACAGGTCGCCACCTAGCTTCACGCATCTTGGAGCTGTTCGAACTTCGGTATTGTCCAATCCGGATTGTCCCGTTCTTTCTTGAGGTGTTCTATTTGGCCGGTCAGCGACGCCTTCGATACGGGCAGGTGGGCGTATAAGAGATTCCCGACTAACTGGATCCGGTGTTTTGACACGATATGCCGACAATGTTTAACGGCGATCTTATGGAAGGTATGGTCCAGTCCGTCTAAGACCTTCCCCAGGGCGCTGCTTCGATCAAGGCGCACGCATGACACACGGCAAATGAAAGGTGAAGTCGTCGACCCCGATTCGGAGCACTCTGGTGGCTCAGGCATAAGGAAAGAGCGAGGTTCCTTGGATCCGCGCGGATTCTGTGGACTTTAAAACGCGCCCGTGCTGTTTATGGTCCTCATCACCAGATCGTTTATCAATGCTGCCGAAGTGGAGACCAGATGGTTGGTTGCATGGACAAGACAAGGAACAGCACATTCCGACTTGCCCTTCACCCTCAACGAAAACATCAAAGATCGCAGTACGAGATAATTCGCCAGATCAGCACGCTGAGCAGAACACGCTTCCGACCCGCCCTGCACCAACCCCCCCCGGATCGATTCCTCCGCTGCTTTCACATCGTTGTATTCGATATTCCGTCAGTTCTCGCCTGACTAATGGAAGAATAATGCGTCCTTCGTCGAATCGCTGTTATATTGACCATGATTCGACAAACGAATAGATCTCGTTCTGCCGCCACTATATTGAAGTGCCGGCTTGCTGATCAGCATAAACCTTCTCTACAACCGTCGACAGGTTCAGGTAGAGGAAAATGGACGCAGGCTGGGGATCGACGGGGATATGCGTAGACTGGAAAACGTTGGAGGGATACTATCAGTTCCCTCTGGTCAAGGAGGAACGCATAGAGACCATGCGGGTCGGAAAACCAGGGAGCTCGGGTTTACGGTGCGGAATGTCAAGTCCGGGCATGAAAGGCACGGGTACACGTATCAGTCGACCGAGGAGCTGCACAGGACAATGAAGCCATCCCACCTTTTTGGCCTGCTGATCCAGAGCGACGAACAGTAATCCACAGCTTTGCCCCTTCCCGCCTTGTGGGCCAAGTGTGTGACATTCCAAATGAGCTACGGAAGAAAGGGACTTATGAGCAAGACTAACCAGGATCAGGAATCCGGTGTCGAGGAAGTGAATGACCCTGCAATGTTCGAGTCCCAGAATCCGCCAGACAGGAAACAAAAACCCCGCCCGAAGTGGTTGGCGCCTGTGGTGTCAGCCGGCGTGGTGGCCGTGCTGGTCGCGGCCGGTTTGGTCGGTTGGAAGGTGTACGAGTCCCATCAGCATGAATCCGCCTTGGCAGACTGCGCGCAATCAGTCGAGACCATGCAGTCCAGCGTCAAGTCGGCCCAGGCCACCTTGAACAGGTATCGTAAAACGGCCGGTATCCGGAAGGACCAGGTGAAGGACCCGAAAACGGTGGACGACATGCAACAGTCCCTGAGCAGCGCAGAGGATATCGAACCGCAAGCCGTCCAATGCCAGGCGTCCATGTCCGCAGGCGACCTGCAGGCCATGGCCGGCAAGGCGAAAAGGACCGAGGACGTCTACCGCAGCCTGGACAAGGCCGCGAAGGCGGTGCTGGCCTCCCGGGATGCGAAAAGCCTGGAGGACGCGAAGACGGCCTTGAATGCGAAGAAGGACGAGGCTTCAAAGCTTTTAAGCGACTCCGACGGGAAAGTGGCGGACAACGCCGTCCGCGACAGCCTGCAGCAGGCCATCAGCCAAGCCGGCAGCATCAAAGACGACAAGGCGGAAGCCTACCAGGACGCGGCCGCAGCCTTGCAGTCGGCCATGGACCAAGTGAACACGTCCATCCAACAGAAAAGCCAAGCCGGCCAGGCCGCCCCGCCAGTCCAGGCGCCGCAGGCTCCGGCCGCCCGGCAGCCGGCCCGGCGTCCGGCGCCCGCCCAGCAGCGTCCGGCCCCCTCTACTAGTCGGGGGCGGCAAGGCTACTCGCCCTCACGCCAGCCCTCATACAACCATGGCGGCAGCTCCGCGCCAGCAGCCCCCGCAGCACCCGCGCCAGCAGCACCGCAAGGCGGCGGCTCAAACTGGAGGGACAGACTCAACAATGGCACTGTCACGAATGGCGGTAAGCCTGTGTGCCAGAAAGGCCAAGCTTGTGGCATTGGCTGATTGACTGAGGCTTTACCGGCGGAACCGGATACATGGAGAAGGCCTCCCATTCCGCCGGCGTTACTTGGAGCCAACCATAAAAGCCGTCCCTTTCACATATCCGAAGAAACATAAATGAAGCCGCCAGAGAGAAGCAAAGGCCTGGGCGGGTCGGCTACGGCGTTTGGCGTCGGGCACGGGCCGGACGAACTGATGCCATGGCTGTGGCTGATGCCACGTTGTTGGCCGGGGCGCCTATGGCGTTCGCCGGCGGCGGGGCGGCAGTTCCGATGCCGGCGGCGGCCATCTCGCCACGCATGTGATGACTTGGGGCTACCGGGACAATAATGACGGCACGTTCGGCTCCAGCGGGGATCTGAACAGCATCTACGCCGCGTTCGCGCAGATGGGCGAGACCATGCTGCCCGGCGGCGTCGGCCATGCGCCAGAAGGCCTTGAACGAGGCCAACAGCAACTGTACGGCGCGTTTCAACGAGGCTCACCCCGACCAAGCCGGCCAGGCCCAGTGCCGTGTAGTCGCCGTAGGGGTGATGACCGGTAACCTGCCTTAGCTACTTATATTATAAGTACCATAATAAGAATAGTTCAGCAAGTGGAAACGGCATGTTTCCAACGTTTTTCTTGTCTCTTTGTGCCTCGATGTCATGGGGATGGTGACTTGGTGCATGGGGTCCGGCCTTGCCTTCCGCCCTCGATGCTTGTTTTGTGCCGCCACACTGCAAGTCCGCCTCCGGCTGGTCGGTGAGGGTCGCCCCACTTGGGAGCCCATGCCTAGTGGTCGTGGAGGAGGTTGGTGGCCTGGTTGGCTTCTCGTCGATTGTGGTGTCCATGGTGTGTCCTTTCACGTTTTTCTTTTTTGTCCGGATGGTTAAGCGGAGGCGTTGGCGGCCGTAGAGTCCCAGGGGTCAACCCCGTGTGCGTCGTGGTGTGCGACGCTCCGGGGTTGAGGCCTGGGACGTGCCGCCATGATCAGAGGCGATAGCCGTCCGGCCAGAAAAGAAAATGTGAGTGCGGGCCCTTGGGCCCGCTCCGTTTCCCGCCCTGTGGCCGCCTCCGTCAAGGCCGGAGGGGATGCCGACCGGGCCTGGCGCGGGCGGGTGGCCGGGTCGGCCGGCAGGCCGTCCTTGTGCCGTCCGCCCGAGGACAAGCGGCTTCGAGTGCCCATCCTCGGTGAGGGGCGGGAGAAACGCACCGTGGCCGGTGCCACAGGCCCGTGTGAGGGTCCTGCGGCCGGCGGTCATGCCCTGCCGGCACGGATGCCTTGCCAGATGGCGGCCGCGACGATGGCGGCGAGGGCGCATTGTCCGTCGAGGTCCAGGGCCGATATGGCGGTTTACTTCGCTCTGCTGTGGTGGCCGTCGACCCATTGGATGTAAGCGGTGGCGGCGAGCATGTTGGGGGTCTCCCCCGCTCGGTCGACCATGGCTTCGAGGAGGTCGATGGCGCGGGCGACCCGGTCGTGGACGATGGCGCGGGTGCCGCTGAAGAGACATTACAAGCGGCTGTAGAGGAGGTCGACGCTTGCCCGCCGGTGGGGGGGTGGAAGGCGAGCTGTTTCATGTCCTCTATTGCGGAGATGGGGTCGGCGGCGGCCAGCCATCGAGGCGAAGCCACGATGACCGAAACCATGGGCCTGCAGCAGTAAGTAAAAAGCGCCGGCCACCCGTTTGCGCAGGTGGCCGGTGAAGTAACGGATAGGACGAAGCTATCCAAGCACCTCCGGCATATCACCGGAAACGGCAATCCTCTCATATTGCGGTGCATCGCAGGAGCACCGATATGAAATGAGACTCCGTTAAGGGACCCCCATTTGGTTTTGTCTGTGAGCTTGTTCAGGCCGCTTGGCTTCTTAGATTCGGGAAATGGGTTTCCAGGTATTCGGCCGTGGCTTGCCGCACCAGGGCGGACACGTTACTGCCCGTGGCCTTGGCTGCGGCCCAGCTGTCCAAAGTTTTGGTGATGCGAACCTGCCAGGTCTTGGCCGCGGGCTGCTTAAGTTCCGCTCGTGGCCGGCCTTGGAAGATGTCGAGCAGATCGCCTTCGGTCAGGGGTTCCCGTCGTAGCCGCGATGGACCTTCGTTCCTGGCACGGGGTGCAGTTCACCCCGGTCGGCCATGCGGTCGAGTTCTTCGGCATGGGCTTTGTTGTCAATCGGTTTGCTGGCGCTCATAGGGGTCTCCTCCGTCTTTTGTTGTCTTTGTATGTCTATGTACTGGATGTGCTACCATCGGCTGGTGAGCGGCATGGCGTGGAAGGCGTGGAGGTCGCCGTCCGCCCATTTGCTGATGATGACTTCGAGTAGGTTGTCCTGGAGGGCGCATGGCAACCGGTATATCTACAAACACCTCCTATCCTGCGCATCCCTATCAGAGTTCAAGCGATCTGGCCACTACGCTTGTTCAGAACGGCCTCTGTGGTATTGCCGCATATGATCTAGCCAAAAAAAAAATCAACCTGGTTGGCTAGTGCCGCCCCAGGGGATATTGGTACCCCTTCCTCGCCCTGATACGGACACTCCCGGCAAGAGAACTCTGCCTTTCCAGGCCAACACCTCATGGAATGTTATTTGGGACCGTTACACCTTCGATCAGCAGCTCAGGAACATCGTCTTTGATGGCATCGTCACCATCGAGGTGTTCATTAAAAGCTACATAGCCTCGGAGCTGGCGAAGGGTGCCGGACCTTTCGGGCACACCTGTCCCGCAGGACTCCCGGCTTTATCGGCATCGGAGCATCAATCCGCAGTAGCCTCCTTCACGAAAGACTTCCAGAGGTCATCGCTCCCCCATCTCAGACACTTCAATGAGATGTATTCCGAACCATTACCTCCAGTCTGGATGTGGTGGATTGCATGACTTACGGAGCGTTCAAGGAGACCCTCTACAAGGGCTCTGATCCTGCAGTAAGAGTTCAGTTGGCAGCGCATTTGGGCATCACCACCCACCAGACTGCTCACGGCAACGAAAAACTGCTGGGAGATTGGGTTGAATCCATCCGCATAGCCCGCAATATGACAGCGCATCATGAACGACTATGGAATTCCAAAAACCAAAAGCTCATGCCCACCCGTCCCGTTTCCCACCCCAAGGATCCCTCTTGGTGGGGCAACGACTGGGATCCTTTCCGCCAATCAAGTGGACCGGCAGCGTTCCTGACCATGGAGCACTACCTGCTCAAACAACTTGGGGTCACACAGTGGCGCAATGATTTCATAAACCCCATGAACCGACACCCCCAATATTCCCATCAACGAAATGGGATTCCCCGACAACTGGCAGTCACTGCTCATTTGGCAATAACCAATTATCCACCTTTTGTAACCGCCTAAATGCGAGGCAAGTGTTCTTTTGTCGCGAGTCATTCGCGACAAAAGAACACGCGGCAGTCGCCGGAGGCACCATGGTCGAGCTGATCCAGCTCGGCGGGGAATGAGGCGGCAGCTCCCGGACATGCCTCGTTTATGGACGCCGGCCAGTACCGCAGCATCACGGCACTTAGTGGAAGTCTTCGCAATATTTTCCCACCGGCAGACTTGCATGACTTTGTCAAGCACAGCTATAATGTCAATATCCTTAAGGATGTGCAACTAGTCGCTGTTTCATGTTAATCGCTGCCGATTAAGAAACGAGGGATAGTTATGAAATTGAATAGCCTACTTAAGAAGACATTTGCTCCTATGCTGGCACTGCTTGCTGCCATTGCATTTTGCCTAGTGCCGGGAATCTCAGCTAACGCCGCCGAGATCTCGACACAAGAAACAACCATCACTTCCCATCAAGGTAAGGACAACTATGCTGTTGCCTGGGATACTTACAAGCTGTCTGACGGCACAACTGTTCGTTTCTCCTACGACAAAACCACTGACGTGATTGATGTTTATACCAACGGCATGCACAAGGGAAGCGTCACTGGGCAAGAAGTACGCGAGAAGGCGGAGGCGGTCGACCCGGGTGTATCTTCTGCAAATCCCGGATTGCAATCGCGCCGTATCAGCGGCTGTTCCGCAGCCATGGCAGGTTTGGGAGTTGTCAATAGCATTATCTGGGGCGTGGCAGGCGTTACAGCACCAACTCCTGCAGGTATAGCAGCGACCATCGGAGGCTGTGTCACTGGAGCTGTAATCGGTATTGGCGGAGCATTCTGCTAACAAGTTATTCACGACACAAATGATGCTGGGTGCCTACCGGATATACGTTTATCTCGGTAGGCACTTTTCTAGGTAAAGGATTTCCTATGTATCAAGACCAGACAAGCCAGGCACACGCAAGACATTGGAATACACAAGGTTTAGCAAGAGTCTGTTTTGGACAGCTTATTTTAGGTGCGGCCATCCAAGTGTTATACCTTATTTTAGGTAAGCATGATCCAGCCTTATCGATACTCACAGGCTTCCTGATGGGTTTTGGATCATTCGGGGTTCTCCTGGGGGCCATGACCAGGGGAAACAAAAAAGTAACGTCATCGACCCTGATCCTTCCGTCACTAGGGTTTCTTCTGGGTGCCTTGATTGCTGTAGCCTTGTACTTCTTTGTTTAGAATGAATATTGGCATCTCTGGGCAGTCAACCTCTCCCCTGCAGTACATATGAGCCCAATCAGGAAAGAACCCAATGAAATCACCTTAACGGGCTCTTCATTGGGTTCTTTTCTAATTAGGTCTGTCAGGCTGCTTGGCTTCTTAGATTCGGGAAATGGGTTTCCAGGTCTTGGCCGCGGGCTGCTTAAATACCGCTCGTGGCCGGCCTTGGAAGATGTCGAGCAGATCGCCTTCGGTCAGGGGTTCCCGTCGTAGCCGCGATGGACCTTCGTTCCTGGCACGGGGTGCAGTTCACCCCGGTCGGCCATGCGGTCGAGTTCTTCGGCATGGGCTTTGTTGTCAATCGGTTTGCTGGCGCTCATAGGGGTCTCCTCGATAACATGAAAGCCGGAATACCGTCCTGTTCACTCCGGCGTGACGGTCTATGTAGTTTTGATGAGGGGTAAAACCAAAAAACTTCGATCTGCAGGGGAAATTCCCACGAAAAGGACAATATTTACAAATCTCAGCAAATTGACACATGTTCCCTAAACAAATCAGAAAAGACCCCGACCCCGCTCTTTTGCTACCATGGAATTGCCATAGGCGCACACATCAACCACAGGAGATTGATAATGTTTACTCTCACCAGGATCGAACGCAGGATAGGTGCCACCGCCGTGGCTGTGGTCGCGACAATGACCATGTCCTTGTCGACAAACCGCTAGCGCCACAGAACCCCATCAAGGAACCAATCGAGCAACAGTTGAACTCATGGGCTTTCCTCTCTATTGGGGCGGCCTGATCGATCAGCGCTGAAGAACTTGACCATTTCGCTGAACGGTTGGACCAGCTCCCAGACGAAGTGCGAACCATGAATCCGAACCAATACCCGCATTTCCCTGACTGTCTGGACAATTTCCTGACCGGAGGAACATTCAGCCCTAGACAGTTCCATAATGAGATGCGGCCAATGTTCAACCTCGGCGGTTTCTACCATCAGGTCGGCGATGTCCTCGTCGAACATGAAATGCCAACTGCCGAGTTGTCCGACGGCATTCACGAGCTCCGCAGGATATGGGGAGACATTCCCAACATCCAACATGCACTCTCCAACGGACAGACGGCCCAAGTAATCGGCCGTAACGTTGCCAGCACAATGGATGACATTCTGATTCTCGACGGCAGCAATCGAAAGCTGCTCTGACGATCAGTCCAATTAGCAAAAGGGCCTATAGGAACTAAATCCTATGCCGAAAATACGACGTCCCCGTATCTTACGATATAGGGACGAAGAACTTATTGCTCATATAGCAGCATAAGCATATGAATGCTGCAACACAGTCGGTCCTGGCTCTAGCGATCTCGCCCAAGCGTCTGGAGCCCTACGAGCAAGAGGCCCAGACACATCCGAAGGTCAGCGCCGCCGACAAGGCCGGACGGGCCAGCAACCGCTTGAAGGGCATCGACCGCGACTATACGAAGGCCGGCAAGGCGGTGCTGGCCTCCCGGGATGCGAAAAGCCTGGAGGACGCGAAGACGGCCTTGAACGCGAAGAAGGACGAGGCTTCAAAGCTTTTAAGCGACTCTGACGGGAAGGTGGCGGACAACGCCGTCCGCGACAGCCTGCAGCAGGCCATCAGCCAGGCCGGCAGCATCAAAGACGACAAGGCCAGGGACTATCAGGACGCGGCCGCAGCCCTGCAATCGGCCATGGACCAGGTGAACACGTCCATCCAACAGAAAAGCCAAGCCGCCCCGCCAGCCCAGGCGGCTCCGGCCGCCCGGCAGCCGGCCCGGCGTCCGGCTCCCGCCCAGCAGCGTCCGGCCCCCTCTACTAGTCGGGGGCGCAAGGCTACTCGCCCTCCCGCCAGCCCTCATACAGCCGTGGCGGCAGAGGAGGCGGCTCCGCGCATGCTCCCGCAGCACCCGCGCCTGCACCTGCACCTGCTGCGCTAGCAGCACCGCAAGGCGGCGGCTCAAACTGAAGAGACAGACTAAAAGGAAATACAACTGGCGGGCATGGTTGTAATCCAGATGGTTCGTGTGGTATTGGCTAATGGAATATAAAGAATGTGCCTGCGGAACCGGTTGCTTGCAGGCCTCCCATCCCGCCGACGTTACTTAGGGCCAACCATAAAACAGCCGTCCCCACTGGTGTGGCGTCCCCTGTGAAGCGTAAGCTTTGTACTGATAATGTTCATAAAGCAGTGAGCACCCGGCTTCGGCCCGGCTCCGTATTGCGGGCGACAGAGCCCGAACGGGGCCTTCTTGTTATGCCATCGACATGTTCCATCAAGCCGTGTGCAGAAGTGCCGCTGCGGCATCGTCATCAGAACGATGCCATCTTCAAGGGAACATCCATCCACCGAATCATAGGAAAGAACGAAACATGACCGACAGAATACATGCCTCTTCCAGCGATGTCAGCGACAACCTGGAGAACTGGAACGACCGGGCCGAGGTCCACGCGCATGGAGGGTACGGCGACCTGGATGCCTTCGCCGACGATCCTACCGCCCTGACCCCGGTGGTCATGAAGGACATGGCCGTGCTCAGGGACCACCTGCCCGACCACACGATGCAGGGCCGCCGCCTCCTCCATCTCCAGTGCCACTTAGGCGATGACACCCTGACCTGGTGGAGGTTGGGGGCCAGAGATGTCCACGGGCTGGACTTCTCCCCCGCCGCCCTCAACCACGCCCGTCAGCTGGCCGCCCGCGCCCACGCCCCCATCACCTACGTCGAAGGTGATGCCCGTTTCGCCTCCGAGGCCATGCCTGACAAGAAGGGCTTCTTCGATCTGATCGTCACATCGGTCGGCACCATCACCTGGCTGCCCGACCTCCGGGAGTGGGCGCAATCCATCGCCTCCCTCCTGGCACCGGGAGGCATCTTCATGATCAGGGACACCCACCCCCTCCTTTTCGCCCTGGACGATGACGGCCTGACCATCGTGCAGGGTTGGTTCAGCGGGACCGAAAACACCTACGAGACCGACCAGACCTACACGATGAGACAGGATGACGGCGAGGAAGAAAGGACAGGAGGCATCGTTGGGAAAGCCGACACCCCGGGCCCCAGAATCACACACACGACCAACCACAACTGGGCACATGACTTCCAGGAGATGACCGGGGTCCTCATCGACGCAGGCCTGACCATCAGAGCCCTGGGAGAGCATGACATCAGCGACTGGAAGGCCCTCCCCATGCTGGAGTACGACAAAGGGCGCCAGGGTTGGGTCATGCCTGAGGGCCTTCCCAGGATCCCCCTGACCTTCTCGCTGGTGGCGCAGAAGCTGGAAACTGTCTAAAGGCTCAGACCCGGATGCCCGACCCGCGACATCCGGGCCGAAACCAGCCGGAAATCCCCATCGGGGCCATGGCCATAGGGTTGAAACCTACAGGTCGACCGATTGCGGCGCACGGGCTCCAGACAGGATTCCCGACAGGAGCGCCTTGCAAGAGGGGACACGGCCCACGTTCGAGGGGCCGATAACCTACCGTCTTGCCACATCTTGAGTGCCGCCAGCCGGCACCTTATAACCCGAACCACCATCTTTCAACATGGAAAGCGGCTTCGGTTCACATTCTGCTATCGCTTGTCCTGATCGCTTCCGGCGCGAGTTGTTCCCGCTTGGCTGCTTCGAGGAAAACCGTTGCACTCGACCAGATAGACATCTCCAAGGTGTACGCAGCTGCCTATCTGGTCCCGCAACGGGCCAGCGCCACCATTCCGGAAAACACCTACATGGCCTTCATCTATGCCGACGGATCCTACAGACTGGTCAAAACCAAGGGTATGGAATACGGCAAGGTGCCTTGAACGCCAAAAAGGCTTTTTCTTCGCCGACAAAGACAACGACTACTGACTGCCGGAGAGGTAAAACCAAAAATCGTTTCCAGCTCCAAAGTCGGCACACAGGATATGCTTGGTGTGTTGCAAGACAACTTAACCCATATCGGAGTCCATAATGGGGCTTCATCAAGAATGGCGAAAGATACAACGAGGGCATTCCTTTTCCGACAGTCAGAAGGCCGAAAAGCATCGCTTCCTGATGGACCACCCTGTTCCGAGCATCAGTGACAGAAGCACAATGAACTGGATTATGATCTCCGCCGCTTCCTCACTGCCGAAGATACCGAAGGCGAGAACTATTCCCATGCGACCATAGAAGAGTGGGATGCAAAAACAGGAAATCGTCGTGTCCTGCCCCTCGTCGACGAGGAGGCCAGACCGGTGCAGTTCCATGAAAGCCAGATAGGATACTCATATTATGATTCCCACTCACTGCACGGCGACCAATTCTACTGGTGGTATGGGGACGGCGGCCTTTTGAGGACCGATGCCAACTCAGGGAAGACCGTCAAACTGAACAGGACCCATTACCAAAAGGACAATTGGTCCAGGTCGTGTTTCTGGGCCTCTTTCTCCGACAAAACCAGGACGTCTGGTATCACCACATCAATGAACCCGACCGGGTGACAATCACCCGCCAGGATCTTGACACCGGCAAGACCATCAACACCTTCGAGGTCAAGGGTCTGGAGAAAATCATCCACGGGGCCGGAGATTCCAACACCATCGACAGGAGCTTCGCCGTCAACCCCCGTGCAGAAAAGCTCATTTCAGGCCAGAAGGTGTGATATGGCCTCCGGCCTGTACTAGACAGGGGCAAAGCGAAGAAGCGGCAGGGGCGCACAACTGCAAGAGCATGGCGCACGATGAAGAGCAAGACGAGGACAGACGAAGAAGGCCATCCCGCGAATGGGCGGACACGATGGCCACCGACGCAGGTGACTGGATGGCCAGGACCATCACACAGGATCAGAAGCTGAACGATCTGAACTCTATTAACAGCCTGACAACTTTCAACGAACGGTTATGCTTCCACTTGGTGGATGTCCCCCGACAAGTCGGGGGACAAGGCCGATGCTGGCCACATCGAACAGGCGAAAATCAACCTGCTCAATGGCCGGAAGAACCTTCCTTGTCCGGTGGATCAGGGATCCTGGCTCTGAAGACGGGTGCGCTGGGACTGGTCGCCGGTTTCCGCAAGAACGACAAGGCTCCACACCACAGCCCGCTCCTCCCAGTCCCCCGCTTCTCCACCTCCGCCGTATAGACTGGCAACGGTGGCCTGGCCCGAAGTTGCGACCGGCCCTATAGATAGGAACCAACGAGGTTAGGAAAAGACAGATGAGCGATAACAAGGTAGCTGTCGTCACCGGTTCGGCCAGGGGAATCGGGAGGGGCATAGCCCTCCAGCTGGCCCAGGACGGCTTCGACATCGTCGTGGCCGATCTTGAGGGCCAGAGGGAATCGGCCGAACAGACCGTGGCCGAAGTGGAGAAGATCGGCCGTCGGTCCTTCTTCCACCATACCGATGTGTCAGACAGGGACCAGGTGTTCGACCTGGTCGATGAGGCCGCATCCAGGTTGGGTTCCTTCGATGTGATTGTCAACAACGCGGGCATCTGCCAGATAGTCCCCTTCACCGACATCACCCCCGACCAGCTGGAGCAGATTTCGAAGGTCAACATCTTCAGCGTGGTCTACGGCATCCAGGCCGCCGCGGCCAAGTTCCAAGAGCTGGGCAAGGAGCACGGCCACATTATCTCCGCATCGTCAATCGCAGGTTTCGAAGGCTTCCCGATCCTGGCCGCCTACTCGGCTACGAAGTTCGCCATCAGGGGCCTCACCCAGACGGCAGCCCAGGAGCTCTCGCCCAGGGGAATCACCGTGAACGCCTACGCCCCCGGCGTGGTGGACACCCCCATGTGGGGCTACATCGATGAGGAGATGGGCAAGCTCAACGGTAAACCCAAGGGACAGAACCTTCAGGACATGAAGGACAGCATCGACCTAGGCCGTTTGGAGACCCCTGCGGATGTGGCCGGCGCCGTTTCGTTCCTGGCCAGCGACAAGGCCAACTACGTGACCGGGCAGACCCTGATCGTCGATGGCGGCATGCAGTACCGCTGACCCATCAGTCACCGGCCCGCCCCCTTTGCTCCCTTCTCGATGAAGCAGAGCACCGGGGGCGGTGCTTTACCCCCTATTCATGCGGAAGGGAATCTCAACCGCCCTGCCTGCCGGTTTCCTTGCCGGCCGCCACGATCACAAAACCGAATAAATACAGGCCGATGAACCCCTCCTAGCATCCGGGGCAACCTGACGACTCAGACATAAGAACATGTGGGTCGGCGGTCCCATGCTTCCAATACGGCTTCTTATGAGCAGCTTCATAGAGGCATATATCAGCATCTATTCATGCGGTATCTTGCCATATCGGGTACATGCAAGCAAGACGAAAATAGGGATTTTCCAGGTAACCTGCGACGGCATCGAAGAGCATCAAAAGTTTGAAAAGGTGCATACAGGCAGTGGTGCTGAGGAGGCAACATTGATCCAAGCAGCATCTGATGGAACAGTCGTGAAAGAGGGCGGCAGACAATATCCCCAACATAACTGCTGAAACATGGCATAGTGTCGGAGGACCCCAAGCAGCCGTCTCAATGCTTGTTCCTGGTCTCAATTACAGACGCTTTCCAGATCATACGGAATCCCGCCTTGCCATGCTTGGACACATGGCGGGGTATTCGCTGCCGGTCCTCTCAAATCGGTCTTTCAGAGAGCAAACCACTCTTATTGACACCCAAACGTGCAGAACGGCATGCCAATCCTGAAACCTGACTTCAGGCAAGGCAACGGGGTCCCCATCTCTGGTTCCTCAGCACCATGACGTGCCTCCTGCCACTTTCATAAACCTCAACCCGTCGCTTCCGCATTCGTCCCGCTACCGTCAACAGCACAGCCGGGCGATACCTGATCGCCTGCTGAAGCTTCACTATCATTCCGCTAGCGCATGCACGATATCCAGGACATCCCCGGCCCTTGTCCAAAGGAGCGAGCCACCCTCGCCGGGGAAAAGACTGCGCGTGGCGGTCTCGATTCTGCTCTGCAGCACCAAGCCATGGTCGGGCGAGTGCACCTTGTCGTCTTCACCGAACAGGATGCTCACAGGGCATTGCACCTGGGTCATATCGATGTTCCAAGGCCTCATGGCCAGCATGGTGTCCTGCACATAGCCGACACCCTCGTGTGCAAACCCTTCGGATAGTGCCCTACGGTACCGGGTCAGGAATGGTTCGCTGGTGTACAATTCGGCATCCTTCGCCGTGGAACCGCCGATTACCATATCCTCCATGGACTTCGCGGAGAAATCCTGAAGTATCTTTCGTGCGGAGTCGGGAGATGATACGGCCAGGTCGGAAAGCTGCGTGGCCTGCGGAGACAGCTTGTCATGAACGGCCGGGTATTGCACTTCATCAGCGGGAGAGACCAGCACCAATGCTGCGGCGAAACCTAGTGCCGCCAGCGCGAGACCGAACATACCGCCCTGTGAATTCGCCACCACCGGGACGGATGCGGCCCCCGTGCCGAGCAAGGCTTGGGTGAATATTCGGTAATCCTCGGCAGTTCCTGTCATCGTGCGGTTCGGTTCCGGGTCCGAAGCGCCCATGCCGGGTCTGTCCATCGTCAAGACGCGGATGCCATGCTGCGGAAGTACCTCCTCACCGAAGAGCATGGACTTGCCCATGCCGGCCCCGGCTATGAAAAGTACCGGGTCGCCGTCACGGGGGCCATAGGCTCTGCCGGAAAGCCGACGTCCCTCTTGGGTTTTCACCGTCACATTGTCGCCTTCGTCCATGTCAACCACTCTACGACAACCAGCCAAGGAAAGGGACACGCTGATGCCGCATCCGAACCTGCCTGAACAGACAGTTCCCGCTCGCATACAAGGTCCGATACCCCCACCGATTCAGGATGCAGGCGGAGTGAATTCGCGCCTGCGCCGCAGCCATGCACAGGTCAAGGCGACGAGCAGTACAAGGGAGAACACCAGAAGCAGCGTCGTATGTTTTGGAGCACCCGCGAGAGGGAGGCCATCCAATGGAGGCGCAACATCCAGGTACTGTTTATACGGTTCAGATTGATTGCCATTCGAATCCACAACCGTTACGCTCACCTCCCCAGGCTCGATCCCACTGGGGAGCAGTACCGCCCAGGCACCGTCCGCTCCTGACATGACGGTATCGCTGGTCCTGCCGGCCTGGTTGGACGGCCAGGTCACGGTCACCTTGGCATTCGCGTCGACTGTTTCGGTTCCCTTCATCACCGCCCTGCCACTGACCGTTTGCCAGTCGGCGCCGATGATCCCCGGATCGGTCGGGGTCATATCCACCATCTGATCCTTGCGGGCATCGTCCGAAGGCTTTCCTGCGGGATTGACCAAACGGGCACCGAATGTATACTGCTCGCTGCCAGGGCTACCGTCAAAGGCATTTAGGAACACCAATGGATTGATGTCGATTTTCCAGTGCCACACATGTCCTTCCGTGACGGGCTCAATGACGATGTGACCTACCGGGGATGAACCCCCTGAAGGGGTGCTCGTGCTGAAATCATGTTCGCCTGAGGTTCCTAGGGAGGTCTCGGCACCGGATGAGGATTGGACCATGAAGACCTCCAGCCTCGAATCCGACAGGTTCGTATCGTTCCCCGCAAGATAGGTCGGCCTGGCTGTGCCCTCGACCCTCACCGCCGATCCCCCTGGCAGAACGCCCTTGCGGGTATGGGGTACCGTTATGGCCTGCACCACCGGAGCCGCCTCGTTCTGAGCGGCGAATCGTGCTGTTGCCAGGTTGGAAAAGCCGGAGGTGAGGTTGTAGCCGGTCGAGTGCTCGGTTATCCAGGCATGATACCGCCGACGGCCCATGTTGGTGTTGACGCCCTTGCTTGGATAGGCCGTATTGTCATCGCGGATACTCCAGGTGCCGCCCTTGTCTGGATTCCTGGCGTCATTGGGAACGCAAGCGACGGTGCCTATGGCGAACCCGCGATTGTCGGATTCGTCTGGATTGTTCGCGCTGATGGGTTTCGCTGGATTCTCGCCGAACAGGGTCACCCTGTTCGGCGTTTGGGGGTCAACGGCCGGCTGACAGGTGCCGGATATGGTCGGGGTGAGACTATCGGCCCAGACGGCTCCTCCGGACCCCAGACCGGTTCCATCGATGGAATTGATGGTAGGCGCCTGTGGAGGGTTGACACTGTACCGGTAGAAGGCGGTATCGATGGTCCAGGCCGTCTGCATCCGGTGCTCAACTTCCTTGGCATCCAGGTTCTCGATGCCGGCCTCGGGATTGTAGGTGTCCTTCTCCACCTGTGTGGTGGTCTTGCAGATCTGGCCGTTCGCATCCTTGGTTATGGGCCAAGTGAGTAACTTGAAGTATCCATCCAATCCCTGCATGGACTTGGCGAGTTTGAAGTCGATGGACCCGTCCGGGCGCTGCGCCGGCATGGGCTCACCGGCATCATTGACGGCGAACAGGTTGTTGGTCTTGGCCCGCGACGAACCGGCTGCCCTGGGTTTGTCATTATATGCGGCCCCTTGCTCGGAGCCGGAGGCGGACCCGGGTGAGCTGTAGCCCGCCGGCTGCCCTTGGACTTCCACCGCTTTGGGCGTGAGCGCCTTGACCGGCACCCACGTGTTGTTCTTCAACCCCACCCATTGATACTTAAAGGAGGTGTTCTCCGTGCACCCAGGGTTCTTGGAGGACCCTGGTCCCCCCACGTTATACCAATACACGAAGAACGATTTGGCCGGTGCCACCCCTTCCGGCACGGCCGGATTGTTATTGCCCGCGGGGAACCCGAAATCGGTCACCAACCCCCAGTTCGCCTGACGCCCGCTCCACAGGAGCGGGTGCCCATCCCAGCCGACGAAAGAAGCCGGACCACTGCAGTATTTGGCCCCTCCGGACGTTCTGCAATTCTGCATATAGAGTCTGGTACCGCGCTCCCCAATGGCATCCATGATATTGACCGATCGTGCGCTGTCCAAGGAATCCGGATTGAAGGTGCCGCACATATCATCTCCATAATTCCATACAGCGTCGCCGCATAGGATGTTCCTCCCCTGACGGTCATGGTCGATGACGGCGTACACGGCGAGTTCCTGCTTCGAACCACCCGTCTTGTAGGCGTCGATCGAGGATTTGGTATCCGTGTAGTCAAGGTCGCCTTCAATGGAGATGGCCAAGTAGTCATAAACACCTGAATTGATTATTTCGTGAACGGTAAAGGCCTCATCCTGGTTCCTCGCCCATGCGAGGGCTCCATCGTAGCTGTTTGCACCTTTCCGCCCCATGGTATTGATGTATCGGGAACGTCTGAACCTCCTTGGTTGGTCCGATCCGGAGTATTGGTACAGGAAGGACAGGGAACAACCCCTGGATGCGGCCGGCGTCGTCTGGCCTAGTGCCACGCAGTTCGGATCGAACTCCTTGTGGGGCACCCGTAGAACCAGATCAAGGCGGAGCTCATCCTGGTACGAATCGACCTTATCGTTATAAGCCATGAATTGGAAGACCTTTGGCTTGGTGTCGATCCGGGTCTCCGCACCAGCAGCCACGGCTGGCACCCCCGTTGTCCCGATGCCGATCACCGAGGCGCACAGCACGGCCAGGCGGAGCACGACAAGCAGCAGGCCCTTGAGGAG
Source organism: Bifidobacterium sp. B4079 (assembly GCF_026537385.1). Taxonomy (NCBI): domain Bacteria; kingdom Bacillati; phylum Actinomycetota; class Actinomycetes; order Bifidobacteriales; family Bifidobacteriaceae; genus Bifidobacterium; species Bifidobacterium sp. B4079. The sequence continues at coordinate 972,027 of NZ_JAFNMH010000001.1, forward strand.
GTGGGACATTCTCGAAAGATATCCGGCTGCCATCCGATCGCTATTACTCGCAGCTTCCTTCCTTGGCATCCTGTCGATACGATTCCGGCTTTGTTGTTCTTCGGCGCGGAACATATACTTCCTCCCTCTCCCTTGTCCTCAAGCCATTTACATCTTCATAAAGCGAGCCATAGTGCCGCGATAAAGTCGCGCAGGATTTAATTCATTTACTTTTCACTGATTATCACTTGTTATTATCCATCAATTGGCATCCATTATAAGTGGATGGAGCAAAGACGCTTCATGCGCCACCTTGGAAAAAGATGGGCATCCTCTATGATCGGTTGACAGGCGGCACGCGCAGGCCGCTCCTCCGCCACTGGGAAAGCTGTGTGCACAATGCAAGCACCACAAAGGGGATCGCGAACGTGAGCCTGTGGGCGTCAATCCACCTGGTTCCACAGGCACTCAAGCATCTCCCAGGCCTCCGGATACGGTTGCGCCTGTGAACTGTCGGCATCCTCCAGCGGGACATAGCCAGAGTCCGCACACCTCAACGATCCGCGACCCATTTCTGAGTCACCCCCAAGGCATCACGCAGCATTGGGAACATTGCCTTGTTCCGTGCCGCGTGAACGGCACCAGTCACACTGGCACCACCGCTTGGGTCAGGATGTTTCACGGATTCGAATCGCATTGCAGTCAACCCCCCCAGGGCCTTTTAGGTTTCCGGCCTCGCACCTTGGTGCTGAGGCCTTCCTTCAATCGGGCACTGCCCCTGCACCGCGGCCCCTCAGGACCCGTTCCGGCACAGGCGCAGGAACGGCGTTGTGTTTTCGCTCCTGGTCCTCTCAAGAGAGCCGCGGTTTTGCTGATACACACTGCTGTTCCGACTCCAGGCCCGGCTCATGCACGCTTTATGGCCACACCATAGGCGCGCCGGCCAGTTACTCCAACAATATCATCAAATACTATGGATTAATCCATTATTGACAATATCAACTATATGTGGTGTCGCAAACATTTGGATGCTCTACTTCGGCTGTCGAATATTTGCTTAGGAAAGGCCACCGTACCGTTTACCACATCTCAGGCCTCTTGGCTTCACGGGCTGCGGAAAGCCGGGCCAAGGGCTGGAGATACGTCCTTCAGGCTCGTAGCATCCCGGTACCGCCAACCTACATAGGCGACCGGGAAGCAGACAGCGGATATGAAACAAGGCGAGCCTTGGCGCATGAAACCGATTGCACAGCCATCTATGCAGCCAACGACCAGATGGCTTATGGAGCCATTGAAGGCCTCAAGGATTCCGGCAAAAGAGTGCCTGAGGATGTCAGCGTGATCGGTGTCGACGATTCTCAAGTGGGAACAGTCCCCAGATTGAGTCTGACTACCATGCGCATGGACTTCGAAACGATCGGGCGCGAGGGGAGAATACGTTCCCGCAAAAACCAAGATGCTTATTCCAGCGAAGTTGATCCAGCGCGGATCGGTCATCGACATCAGCCAGCGACAGGAACAAGTCAGGTAACATTAACGCCCCCCCCCCCGGACCATCTGACACGGCATCATTGCCTTGGTCCAAGTAAAGACCAGATCACAGGTGCCACGCTGCTTGCTGCAACGATGCGACAGTCTTCTGCAATGCCTGCAGAAGAATCCAAAGACCTCATTGCTGCCTTTAGCAACCTGGCATGAACGCTTGTCCATACCTGGGAGATTATTCATTAGGTAGCTAACGATCTATCCGAGGGAGGGTCTTTGAGCAAAGACTACGGCAAGCGAATCAAACGGGCAGCCAACCTCATGTCACGATCCATGGATGCCTACGCGGCCCGATACGGGCTCACAGGCACCCAGATGTCCATCATCGACTTCCTGGGCGAGTCCCAGAACCACACCCAACGGGACATCGAGATGGAATTCGACATCCGCCCGTCTACAACGACAAAAATCCTGCAGCGCATGGAGGCCAGCGGACTGGTCGCCGCCAAACGGGATCCCAGGGACAGCCGTCAACGCATCATTGTTCCGACCGCAAAGGCTCGGGGCCTGCAGAAAGCTGTGCGGGCATATATAGACAACCAGCAAAAGGCCATGGAGCGCCAGTTCGACCAGTGTGATCTGGCTGCCTTCGATCGTGTGCTGGCCTATTTCATCGCCTTGAATTCCGATGATTCCACCCAGACCAGGAAGGAATCTCGCTCATGAGCGCGACCCAAACAAGCCAAGAGCAAAGTACAGCAATCCCCCGCAAGGTAATCGGCGCTATCATAGCCACTGGCATCATGTCCTTCTGCGGCGTGATCGTGGAAACTGCCATGAACATCACCTTCCCTGCCCTCATGAGCCATTTCGGCATCGGAACCTCCAGCGTGCAATGGATGACCACCCTCTACCTGCTGGTCGTCGCCTCCATCACCCCGCTCTCAGCAGCTCTCAAGCGCCGATTCCGCAGCCGAACCCTCTTTCTGTGCGCTAATCTGCTCTTCCTGACCGGACTGGTCATCGACGCGCTGGCTCCAGTCTTCCCGCTCCTGCTGCTGGGAAGGGCCATACAAGGATTGGGTACCAGTATCGCCCTGCCACTGATGTTCAACATCATCCTCCAGGAAGTCCCGACAAAGCGCATCGGCACTATGATGGGCGTAGGCACTCTGATTACAGCTATCGGACCAGCTGTCGGCCCCACCTTCGGCGGTTTGGTGGCGACCACCATCGGGTGGCGTTTCGCCTTCATCATCCTGATCCCCGTACTGGTCATCTCGCTGGTGACCGGCCTGGCCTGTATACCCTCGGTTCCCGTGTCGGCAGACAGGGAAGCAGCCGGGCTGGGCCCGCTTGACATATTCCTGATGGTTCTGGGCTTTGCAGGTTTGATCTTCGGCATCAGCAACGCCTCGGCAGGATGGCTCTCCTGGAGGTTCGGCGGTGCGCTGGCCCTGGGGCTTATCGCCCTGGCAGGGTTCACCGTCCGCGCTCGGCATCAGGCCCAACCGATCATTGACGTGCGCCTGTTCGCCGACAGCCGCTTCTCCCTGCATGTCGGCGCCTACATCCTCTTCGAGATCAGTGCCCTGGCTCTCTCATTCATCCTGCCCAACTACCTGCAGCTGGTTGATGGATGCACCTCGCTGCAGGCCGGACTGGTGGTGCTGCCAGGTGCGGCGATCGGAGCCGTTCTGGCCCCGCTCTCCGGCAGGCTTTACGATCAGCTAGGCCCGCGCATTCCCATCATCAGCGGCAGCTGTGTCGCCCTGATCGGCCTCCTCGGATTCGCCTTGACGGCCCGTCGGCTGACAGCCCTGGCCATCCTGATACTCTATATTCTCTTCATGCTGGGCATCGGGCTGAGCTTCGGCAACATCATGACCAACGGCCTGCACCGGCTGAGTCGGGAGCAGCAGGCCGACGGCAACGCCATCTTCAGCACCGTCCAGCAGTTCGCCGCAGCCATCGGCAGTAGCCTGGCAGCCACCATCGTCGCAGCAGGCCAGGCCGCAGTCGCAAACCGAAGGCTGGGAACCATCAACGGCTCCCAGCATGCCTTGATCCTGCTGCTGATCGTTGGCGCCCTGGAGGTCCTGCTGATCCTGGCCGCTCTGCGTCGCTCTCAGAAACCGCAACATGCTTGAAGGATAGCGGCCTTCAGTCCACGTCAAAGAAAACCCTCATTCCCTATTTCGCCACGGTTGGACCAGGCGAAATAGGGAATCAGGGTGGCCGCGGTCAGCATGCAATGGAACGGTTGCCATTGACGGTAGAGCGGAGCAGTATCAGCCCCGTCTGTCGATTATGGGTCCCCTGGTCACCGCCACCTTGTCCGCATCCAGGCTGACCAGAGGATAGGCGGCAACAGCACGTACTGGCATGTCGAAGTCAGTGTCGATCCGATCACCCTTCTTCCAGGGACCGGAAAGGTAGAGGTGCCCCTGTTCCACACGTCGGCTGATATCATCCGAGGAACCTTGGCCTGTGTGGACCGTCACCGCATCGGTGGCTGCATCGCCGCCAGCCCAGGAAAGCAGACGGAAAGCCAGGGTGGTCCGGCCATTACCGGAAGCCTCAGCCTTTAGGCGGATTCGACCCTTCCAAGGCAGTGCCGAATGCACCCGCAAAGCGATCGACCCCTCCCCCAGGTCCGCCTGGATACTACCACCGATGTAGAGGTGCACAAAGAGCGAGGACCCATCCTCGGCAAGGGTGTAGGCGTAATCCCGCACCGATTCGACCAGGCGGGCCAAGTTGGGCGAGCAGCAGGCGCATCCGGATGATGCGCCAGGGGGTACCCCACGGCTTCCACCCATTTGGAGAAGTCAGTATCCTGGAAAACGCAACCATAGAACTTATCCGGATCGGGATGATCCGGGTCCTCCGGCAGAGAGTGGGACCCCTGGTTGGCGAGGCCGCCGGATGGCTCGGCTCCCATGCTGCCCTTTCAGCCTCTTGTTCACGGAGGCAGCAGCGCGAAAGGTGTGCATGCAGTAGCTAGGCGAAGCGCCCGGAACCTGGTCGTTGAGAGCCCTCCATCGGTAAGGCAGGACTGCAGTTCTGACCAGCTCCTGCTCGGCAGACCAGAAGGGGTCGTCAACGCTGGCTTGACTTATATCGATAGGCACGCTCATATTGAATTTTGAATTCCCGGCTCATGCGGCCATCTGCCTCTCTATGCGACGGCTGAAAATGAAATGATCAGGACCAGCGCAACGGTCACCAGGGCCACTGCCACGATGGGAAAAAGGTAGACCTGCTGGTCGGTCGTCTGGAACAATTTGAAAAAGAGTATGGCGATGGCATTGCCGATGGCTGCGGTCTGGTTCCAAGCGGTCTGCAGCTGGGTCTCATAGGAGTCCGGGCAGAGCCAGGAAACCAGGGAACTGCCGATCGGGCCGACAAGCTGGGCGGACAGCGCCATGAAGGCGTAGCAGACAAGCACCCACCAGAGGGAGTAGCCGGAGGATCTGCTTCCGCCCGGAATCAGGGATGGTATGGTCACAACAGCCCCATACCATACCTATGGGTGGTCTGGATTGCTCCGGCGCTGGTCTTGGTGCACAGGATGATAAGGATGGGACTGGTTATCAGATCCATGACCAAATAGATGACCTGGAGTGAGCCTGGGGCAATGGTTATGCCAAAGATCACCCGGTCGACTTTCTTGTCGAGGAAGATGGCAATGGCGCTGGTCAGCAGGGTGGCGCCCAGGGCCATGACGATCTGGGCGAAGAAGAACCAAAGGAAAGCCCGAAGATGGGTATGGTCACGGGCGGTCAGATCCTTTTTACTGAACAAGTTGACCAAGAAGCACAGGGGTACCACGAAGGCGAAGGCGGTGACGACGTTGATGATGGCATTCAGGCTGAAATGCCGGGTCAGCACCAGGACGTCAATGATCATGGCAAGCACCGCCAGCCCGACAGCCATGCCCTTGAACATCCGCTGGCGCTCCCGAGCGGGCAGAGGCTTGATGGGCGCCTCTACCAAGGGTCCAAAGAACCGGTACTGGGTGAGGAAGATGGCCGTTGCGAAACCAATATGATAGCTGCTCAGACCGATCTGACCCACCACGACCGGGGTGAGGATTCCGGCCACCGTATTGGCGAACTGGTGGATGGTGAAGGCTGCGCACGCCTGCGGGCATCCTTTTTGCGGTAGAGCTGCCCGGTCAGGGAGGCGTTGGACATCCCCATGATGGGCATAGACAGCAGCACCAAGGCGATGCAGGCATGGTCTGCCCAAAGACCTGACTGGTCGGAGGCATGGCCAGGATGAAGAAGGCCGTGGCCTTAAAGGAAGTTACCCAGCATCAGCGCCTTGCGCATCCCCAGACCCCTGTCGGAGAGCCAGCTGCCACAATATTGAGCAATCCCTTTGCCGCCCCCGTGGCAGCGATCATCAGAGCTGCATCACCCTGGGAGAACCCCAGCCCCTTGGAAAAGGGGCATAGAGGTAGTAGATCATCAGGGCGTAGAAGGCGCCCCAGGCGGCTGAGTTGCAGAAATTGCCCAGGGCCAGGGTACCGATGGACGAGGGTGTCCGAAGAGGTCCTTGTCGTCCCTGACCTCTTCCAAGGTGCTCTCCGTATGCTACATGGTTGCATCACTCCCGGAATGGTGGTGAGTTTATAGAAAAGGTGGATAATTTTGAGGTATAGATTCTTTACAGGCGCCTGGGTCACCGACCCCTGCGCTGGTATGGTCCGGTCTGCCACGATTATCCGTCTCTTTCTCATATGCCTAGGCTCCGCTGCCTATGATGCCTTCAATGGCAGTGATAGCGAATCCCATAGCCGGTGGCCTAGACTTTATAACACGTGGGGCATTTTTACCTATTGTTTCTGACGAGAGGTCGATTTTCATGACATTGTTCTATGACTAGGAAAACCAGCAGCAGCCCGAGCTGGCGTCTGCCGGCACCTTCATCAGTGACCCCGGCTGGCGACATAGCAGACGCGTCAACAGGACCTTCGAAAGCATCTGCAACATCCAGGGCATTTTGCCCTTGCAGATTGATGATACGCGCTACATTCTGGGTCCGGGCACCTTCCTGATCGTGCCTCCTAACCAGAAGCATCGGAGATTCCGCGCCATCACCGACAGCCTGGGATTCGATTGGATACATTTCAATCTGCCCGGCTTGACCCCAGTCAGGGGCACCGTCGAGAACCCCGAGACGGACGAGGCTTCGAGCATTCTTCTGCCTGCCTGCATCGAGAACCTGCTCATGGACCGGGTCACCGTCATCTTCAACCAGCTGCTGGACGTCTACCAGATGCACGGCGATCAACACTATCTGAACGCTATCCTGGCCTGCGTGCTTTACGAGGTGACCATGCAGGCCAAGCAGCTTCTGCACACCCTGTCCATGAACATTCATGAACTACAGCCGGTGCGCGACAGGATCCGCATTCACGCTCTGGGGCCCATCAGCCTGAGCCAAATCGCCGACTATTTCAACTACAACAAAAGCTACCTATCGTGCAAATACCGGCAGAAGTTCGTCATCACCATTTCCCAGGAGACCGAACGCTTCCGCATGGAGGCGGCCAAGTCCCTGCTGGTAGAGACCGACGACACAGTGTAAGGCATCGGGGCCATCGTCGGGTACAAAGACGACAAATATTTCATGAAGGTATTCAAGCGCAGCAGCGGCATCAGCCCCACCCGCCATCGAAGAACCTTTCATCAAAGGCACTTCAACTCCCATTGAGCGCTACAGCCGGGTCGACCATAAGGACAATAGGTGGGTTTTATTGACGCAGTGGTCTTTGCCAGACCGATTTCGCGGGCAGCGCTCATAGGACGAAAACAGCAAGGTGATTTTGCAACGAAGGGAGATCCCCATGCCTCGCACCAACCCGCCTCGGATGATTTTCAGCCAGATGATCGATCCTCGACGCATCGAACTCTACTGGAACCAGGAGGTGGAGGAAGCCTCAGATCCCCGGCATTTCCGTCTGCTCATGGACGACCATCCTCTGCCGCTGATGGAGAGGACCGATGTGGAGTGGAATCTGCTCAATGTCTATGAGCCCATCAGGAAACGGTCCACGTTGATTACCAGAGAACCCTTGGATCGCACTGTTCTGGGATGCCTGTCCGTACGAGCGGACGCGGCCATCGTCAATCAACAGGGTCAGCAACTGGCACTGCCAGTACACGCAGTTCACCAACTGCCGCTGCGGAATCCCCATTGAGTCATCTGACGACGTCAGGCACCACACCCGGCTGTTGGCGGCCGACCTGATCGACACCATGATGTCCGAATCGCCGCGGATAGCCCGGACCATGATCTCCCTTGGGGCCAGGGTCGCCATCTACGGACCTCATGAGGATGTCTATGATATACCTGAACATCACGGCAGCGCCCGGATCATGGATCGCCCTGTGAAAGGGTACGGAGGTATGATCGGCGACCCGGTCACCTCCATCTCCGCCGCCAATATCGAGCGCATCACTGTGGGCATGCATCAGACCCGCTACCCCGACGAGTCCATACTGGCCCATGAATTCGGCCGCGCCATCCACCGCTGGGCATCAACCGTCTGGAAGATCAGAGTCTGGCCCATCGAATCCAAGCCGCCTACAGCCATGCTATGGAGGCTGGTCTCTGGCCGCGAACCTACCTCATCGGCAACATCGAAGAGTACTTCGCCACCTTTACATCCATGTGGTTCAACGTCATGGCCGAGAGCGCCGACGACACCTGGGACGGGGTCCGAGGCCCGCTCAACGCCAGGAATGAGCTGCACGAATACGACCCGATCGGCTACGACCTGCTTGCGGACATATATCCGCAGACCGCTCTGCCCTACCCTTGGGATACCAATGCAGTCAACCACGACTACAGCGGGCATATGGACCAGTTGCCCTGAGGGCACTAAAACTTTAGTCAGTCATCCTGCCCAAGGCCAGTCTTTCTCACTTGAAGGTAAGAGGGAATCACATGCTGATCAATGTCATCAGCCACACTTGTAACCGACCGATGCAATAATTAACGACTGGTATTTTTCGCACAAGCGGAATCTCTTCGGTACCTCATGCATGCACTGTTCGACGAACCGGCATAGGCATGAGGAATGCAGGCCGCTGGAACCGAGCATCTACGTCGAACTCTTTTCAGCCGCAATGAAGCCCCACACTAAAACCGATTCTCTGAAAGTTCGCCATGAAGCCGCTGTTATTGGCGGTAAGGTTGTTCGGGGGATGCTTGCTGGGGTTCGTGCAGTCTAGTGTTTTTCCTGGCTGATCGTTTGCCCCCCCCCCAGGCGGCGCGGTCCGGGAGGCCCCACCTGCGTATAGAGAAGCCGTCACCCCTGGGGATGCACAGGTGCGGCGGCAGGCCTGAATGTCCAGCCGCACCGGTTCTTCCACGCGGCACCGTTTCTCTGCACTGGTCCCGAGCCGACATTTGGTCGGCCTATCCGAAAGGTGTGCCGCAATCAAAGCCTCGGCCGAATCTTGGCCTTAACGCGGATGACCTGGCGGATGGCTCCATGGTTAACGTCCAAACTCTTATCATCCGGGTGCTTCCGTTTCATCCGACCGAGCAACGCGCCGCAACTTGCCAGTAGTGCGTTTTGCCTGCTCCCACGAGTTGGGCAGCCTATATAAAAATCGCACATGCAAGCCCGCGACCCAGGTGGGCTGCATTATCAAAGACCCAGAAACACTCAGGAACTATCTATTCCTCCGACCGGACAAGTGCGCGAGAATCCCTAAAAGTTGCCCTGTTGACGTTCCGAGGTTGAGGGGACAGCCGTATGACGGAAGCCCCTGCTGCTGGGAGCGGGATGCTTCGCTTGAAGGCGGTGAGGCTAGGCGTGATAGTGTTGTTTCTGGTTGTAGGGAAATACATGTGCGGCTTGCGGTTTTGCGTAAAGCGGGGGCACCGGGAAGCGTGGCCGCGTATGCATAGATAGGGGTTTGTGCATATCATGCGCCAGCATTCGAACATGTCGGCCAGAGCTATTGGCATCCTGCTTGCCGTCATCCTGCCTGCCAGCTTCCTGGCCGGAGGTCTGGCCGCAGCCGATGCCACCGCCGGAAGCGAAGTCGACTTGGCCGCGCCCGCCACCTTGGGAAACGCCGGGCTGGAAGACTCCACAGCCCCCGGCGCGGGCGGCCAGCCGACCAGCAGCACGCTGACTGCAGCCCCGCAGGTCCCGTCATCATCCCCGCTGGCCACCTCCTCCCCCCTGCCGTCATCCTCGCCCCTGGCCGACGCTCCCGGCAGCACAGCCGGCAGCCAGCCGCAGGCCCAATCCTCCCAAACCTGGACGGTCAGCTTCGACCCAGCCGGCGGCAGCAGCGTCGGCCAGCAGACCATCCTCGAGGGAGGCCAGGCCAGCCGGCCCAGTCCCGACCCGTCCAGGGGCGGGTACCTGTTCGACGGCTGGTTCCAAGGCGACATCGCTTACGACTTCAGCCAGCCCGTCACCCGCAACATCACCCTCACCGCCCGATGGACCAGCACAGACAGCCAGCGGTGGACCATCAGCCCCACCCAAGGACCCGCAGCCGGAGGCGCCAAGACCACCCTCACCCCACCCAAGCCAAGAGGCATCCGCTTCAGCCAAATCAGCCTGAACGACTTTCACTCCGCTGCCATCAGATCCGATGGCAGCCTCTACGCTTGGGGAAACAACAGCAGCGGCCAGCTGGGCGACGGCACCACCAACAACCAGAAAAGGCCAATCCTGGTCGACAAACCTGCAGGAACGCCGAATGGATTCACTTGGAAACAAATCATCCTAGGCAGCTATTATTCCGCAGCATTCGGCTCGGACGGCAACCTCTACACATGGGGAGATAACAGCAATGGCACGCTTGGAGATGGCACCACCACCGACCGACCTACGCCGATCAAGGTCGGCAAACCCCAGGGCGCGCCAGCCGGATTCACCTGGAAACAGGTCAGCTTAGGCGCGTGGCATTCGGCAGCTATCGGTTCCGACGGCAACCTCTACACTTGGGGAAGAAACAGCAACGGCCAGCTGGGCAGGGGCACGAACGTCGTGTCCGCCCACCGGCCAGGCATAGTCGGTAAACCCCAAGGCGCGCCAGCCGGATTCACTTGGAAACAAGCCAGCCTCGGCTGGTTTCACTCTGCGGCCATCGGATCCGACGGTAACCTCTACACTTGGGGAAGAAACGACTCCGGGCAACTGGGCGACGGCACCACTACCGATCGGAACAAGCCAGCCAAAATCAACGGATTCACTTGGAAACAAATCAGCCTAAACAACAATTTTTCCGCAGGAATCAGCTCGGACGGCAGCCTCTACACCTGGGGAGGCAACAGCACTGGTCAGCTAGGCGACGGCACCACCACCAACCGAAACACGCCAACCCTGGTCAGCAAGCCCAAAGGCACGTCAGAAGGGTTCACCTGGAAACAAATCAGCCTAGGCGGCGCTCATTCCGCGGCCATCGGCTCAGATGGTCAGCTCTACACCTGGGGAGGCAACAGCAACGGCCAGCTGGGCGACGGCACAACCACCAACCGAAACACGCCAACCCTAATTCGGAAGCCCGCAGACGCACCCGACGGATTCATTTGGAAACAAATCAGCTTAGGCGAAACTCATTCCGCAGCTTTGGGATCAGACAGCAACTTATATGCTTGGGGGCACAATAACACTGGTCAGCTGGGCGACGGCACCACCACCAACCGGAACACGCCGGTCACACTCGACTTCCCTGGCGCCGCCACGCCCACTGATGTCCGGTTCGGCCAGGCCAGGACCACGGGGATCACGGCCAACCCTGACGGCACCTGGCAGGCGTCCACGCCCAAGCATGACCCGGGAGCCGTGGACGTGACCGTCGTCTGGAACAGGAACGGGCCGCAGCCGGACGCGCACCTGCAATACACGTTCATCGCCCCCGAACACCAGGTCGGCTTCACCTCCAAGGACAGCGCCTGCCCCGCCCCCACGGGCATGCCCCCCAGCCAGGCCGTCACCCAGGACGGGCAGGCGGAACGCCCCCAGCCGGACCCGAAAGCCGACGGCTGCCTGTTCGACGGCTGGTTCCAAGACAATGTGGCCTACGACTTCACCCAGCCCGTCACCCACAGCATCACCCTGACCGCCCGGTGGACCAGGACTGACACGCAGCACTGGACCATCAGCCCCGCCCAAGGACCCGAGGCCGGCGGCACCAAGCTAACCCTGACCCCGCCCACGCCGCGCGGCATCCGCTTCAGCCAGACCAGCCTCGGCAGCAGCCATTCCGCAGGCATCGGCTCGGACGGCAACCTCTACACATGGGGAAGGAACAACAGCGGCCAGCTGGGGCGGGAAACTATCGCTAGCCGGTACACACCGACCCTGGTCGGCAAGCCCGCGGGCGCGCCCGACGGGTTCACCTGGAAACAAGTCAACCTGGGCAGCAGCCATTCTGCGGCCATCGGATCCGACGGCAACCTCTACACCTGGGGAAGCAATACTTACGGCCAGCTGGGCGACGGCACAACCAACAGCCGCAGCACGCCAGTCCTGGTCGGCAAGCCCCAAGGCGCGCCAGACGGGTTCACCTGGAAACAAACCAGCCTAGGCGACCAGCATTCAGCAGCCATCGGATCCGACGGCAACCTCTACACCTGGGGATACAACAACTACGGCCAGCTGGGCGACGGCACCCAGGTCGATAAGCACACGCCGACCCAAGTCGGCAAGCCCCAAGGCGCGCCAGACGGGTTCACCTGGAAACAAACCAGCCTAGGCAATGCCTATTCCGCAGCCATCGGATCCGACGGCAGCCTCTACACCTGGGGAAGCAACAACTCCAGCCTGCTGGGGCGCGAACCCTCCAACGCCTGGCCGGACAGCCGGCCAGGACCAGTCGGCTTCCCCGGAAAACCACAAGCCACCAGCATCTGCTTCGACCAAACCCGGCAGCAAGGCGCCTGCCTTGCCGCCGGCAAAAACCTGACGCCCAACCCCGACGGCACCTGGAACGCCACCACGCCCGCCTACACGCCAGGCCCCGTCCCCACAGCCATCGACTGGACCCAGGACGGCAGACAGCAGCAAACCGACACAAGCAACACCTACCGGTACCTGTCCATCGCCAGCCTGCCCCTGACCGGAGGAAACGGCATGCTCCTCCTGCTCGCCACAGGACTGCTCGCCGCAGGAGCCGCCGCAGCCGCCAAAAACCGACGACAACAAACCCAAACAAACACTTCACACGAGTAAGCAGCCCGGGCCACACCCCCAACAGGACCCAGGCCAACAGGCGGCCCCGCCACCCCCAACACGACGGAGCCGCCACCACACCCAACAACCCCACAAACCACAACAAAACCCCAGCCCAGCCCGACTCTAGTGCGGAGAAAGCCGGGGGCGGAGTCGCGATCGGCCTTGACGGTCGCTGTCACGGCAAGCATCCACAATCGCCAAGTCTAAAAGCCAAAAGATATCAGCAACCCGCTTTCGGCAAAAACAGACCACAAAACCCAAACACAAAGCTCCAACACGAACAAAAGGCACTCCTAGTAGGCGCAGTCACTGACTGCCATCGACCAATTACAACCTAAAGCAAGAGTGTCATCTTATCCCATCTGCATCGATCCCTGAGTCTGCATCAACCTCGATAGATGCGTCCAGGCTCTGGTCAACCAGGCAAAGCCAACGGCGGAGTCTGTCTCTGGCTGTTTTTTTCGATATTCAAGCAACTCGCATTTGCTGTTTTATGCATTGCATTCGTCCGAATCTTTGCCTCACTCGCCAAAGACGCACAAACCGGCGACAGGCCAGGAATGGCCCATCAGCCCATCAATTCAGCCGCGGAGGGCGATGCCTTCCAAGTACCGATCTGCAGGGACAGAGAATGACGGAGAAAGCGAACGCGGGTCAGGAGCCTCTAGACTGATTGATCCGTGCAGATCGGTCTGCGACGAACAAGACACATCCCCTGGTTCGGGTGTACTGCTCTAACTCGACCAATGCTTCAACCTGAATGGATTGATGAAAGAAGAACCACGCAAGATAGACAACCGCTCTGGTCGTCGGATCTGATGGCTGCCGCAACCCGCTAAGCGCTATAATTGTCTCCAGCAGCATAGTCGGCCCCTGCTTCGCTGGTCGTCGTGCACGGCCACTAGATATTTGCCGCAAGGAGGGGTCATGACCGATACACACGTACGATCCGCATCACCCACAAACCAGCTCCGACGGAAACATGGGCAGGAGCATGAGTGCTTCACCTTTGCCCCGTCCCAGATCTGCCTGGCCCCGGGCAGTACCTACGCTGATGCCCAGCAGGCCGGTGCGGACTACCTGCTCAGCCTGGATCCTGACCGTCTGCTGGCCCCATACCGGCGCGAGGCCGGCCTGCCCCACCAGGACAGCCCTTACCCTAACTGGGAATCCATGGGTCTGGATGGCCATATGGGCGGCCACTACCTGTCCGGCCTGGCGGCATACTGGCAGACTCTGCTCGATCACCGCTTCCTGGCAAGGGCAACCTATATGTTGACTGTCCTGCGTGAATGCCAACGAGCCTCCGGCGACGGCTTCCTAGGCGGCATGCCCCACAGCGCCGAGCTCTTCCGAAGCCTGCGAAAAGGCCATATCCAGGCACAGTCATTCGATCTGCAAGGCGCATGGGTTCCCCTCTACAACCTCCACAAGCTCATGGCGGGTCTATTGGATTGCTGGCAGGCCTTCCAAATCCCTGAGAACAACAGCCAAGCAGCAGATGCCTCCGCCATGGCCCACGAAATTGTTCTGCAGCTGGCTGACTGGTGGTGCAATCTGGCGGACGCCATTGCCGAGCAGGATTTCCAAACCATGCTGTCTTGTGAATACGGAGGATTGAACGATGTCTTTGCCCGTCTATACCAGCTGACCGGGAGAGAACGCTATCTGCGCCAGGCCCGCCGCCTGACCGACCAGGCCTTCTTCGAACCACTGGCCGACGGCAAGGATCGGCTTACAGGCCTGCATGCCAACACGCAGATCCCCAAGGTCCTGGGCTACGAGCGTCTGTTTGAGATCACCGGCGAGAAAACCTATCGCAGGGCCGTAGACACCTTCTGGCATGGGGTGGTGGACCGGCGCACGGTCTCCATCGGTGCCCACTCCGTCTCGGAGCATTTCAACCCGCCGGACGACTTCTCCGCCATGGTCACCTCCCGGGAAGGCCTGGAGACCTGCAACAGCTGCAACATGGCCAAGCTGGCCCTGAGCCTCTATAAGTGCACAGGGCAGGCCCGATACCTGGATTTCTACGAGCGGGTGCTGGTCAATCATCTGGTCTCCACAGTAGGCATCCACGAGCACGGCTTCGTCTATTTCACCCCTATGCGTCCACGGCATTACCGGGTCTATTCCAGCGCCCAGCGCTCCTTCTGGTGCTGCGTTGGCACAGGCCTGGAGAATCACGCACGCTACAACAGCATGATCTTCGAACGCCAACCAGGAAATGAGCCCGGCAGCAAATCCGAGTCCCTGGTGGTCAACCTCTTCATTCCTGCCGTCCTGGACTGGTCCGCCCGCGGACTGCGCGTCGGACTATCCTATGCTCCCGGCCCCGGAACAGCCAACCTGGGCCGTCTGGACCTGGAAGGTCCGCCGGAGGAGCAACAGACCGTGGACCTTTACCTACGTCATCCCTGGTGGCTTGAGGATGCCAGGTACCGGGTCATGCAAGGACAGCAGGCCCAGCTGACCGTCGAGCCAACGAGGTCCGCTTCAAACAACAGCCCATGCTTCGACCATTTGCGCCTGACCTGGACTGGACAAGCAACTTTGGAGGTGGCCCACCGGGTCCGGGTGACTGCCGAGCCCCTGCCTGACGGTTCGGACTGGATCAGCCTGCTGCGCGGTGTCAAGGTCATGGCTGCCCGCAGCGATGACGCTGATCTGGAGGGCCTGAAGGCAGACGACTCCCGAGCCGGTCATATCGCCGCCGGTCCTCTGCGCCCGCTTGGCGACCTGCCCCTGCTCCTGGGAGAGCCCAAGGACTTCCTTCTGCCCCACCCCCAGGACGACGGCGCCATCGAGGTGGCCGTCGCCAGACCGCACGCACCAGCCCGGGAGGCGGAAGGGGACCCCGAGTGGACCGACTCGCGCCTGTTGCTGGTCCCTTTCACCTCTATAGAGGCCTCCAGGTACTCGGTTTATCTGCCTTGGGCACAGGATTGGGATAAAGACCGCGTTTATCGCACCTTGAAAAACATTGATGTTCAGGAACAGGCCCATGAGCGTCAGATTTGCGATCAAGTGAACTGCGGATCCCAGCAGTCCGAGATCGACCATGAATATCAGGGTCGGAATGACCGGCAGGAGCTGATCGAAGGAGCGAACACCCGTCGCGCACTGACTGGCGGCTGCTTCTCCTACCGGCTCCATGATGCCACTGGGAAAGCAAGGATGCTGGAGGTGGCCATGCGCAGCCAGAACAGCACAGCTCGTTATTCTCTGCGAGCGGAAGGCTTGGAGCTGGGGCAACCAGTCAGGAGCCACGAGCATGGCACGGTCCTCGACCGGTACCCCCTGAATGGGCAAGGCTTGAATGCCCTGCCCAACCGGTCTGTCAGGGTGAGGATTCAGGCTGGCAATGAGTGCCCCACCCCTGACATGCTGACCCTGGCCCTGATCCGCGGCTGAATCGCAGGCCCTTCCCCATGCAGAACTGACAGGGCTTCAAAGCAAGGCTGAGGGTGGCATCGGCAATTCCCGTTGCGCACTGCCCACCACATACCCACTATATATATGGGTCGACCGCCTGACCGGGCGAAAGGCGATTCCTCTTATCGCGGTCAGGCGGTCGATGCTTTTCTCGGGAACCTAGTGCTGGTCGTCAGGCTTGGCGTAGATGAACTTGTTGCAGATCAAGTACACGATCAGGCCAAGCAATGCTACGGCAGCGCCGATCAGGAGCAGGTTGCTGTAGTTGGCCGCCAGGCCGGTGGCACCCATGATGCTGAAGCCTTCCAGGCTGGTCTTGCCCATCAGGCCGCCGATGATGGCGATGCCGATGGAGCCGGTGACATTCATGACCAGGTCGTTCATGCCCACGCCGCGGCCTGACTGCTCCTGTGGCAGGGTGTCAAGCACGGTGGAGACAATAGGCGAATACATGAGGCCGACGCCGGCGTAGTAGACGCAGGCAGTCAGAGTCAGGGCCAGAAGGCCGGAATTGACCACGAGCGCTGATCCGGCGAAGCCTAGCATCATCAAGCAGGCAGCGATGATGATCGCTGTTTTGCGACCGATTTTGTCCACGATGGCACCCGAGGTGGTGCCGAGCACGGCGGCTACCAGGAATGCCCAGACCACGTGCAAGGAGACCGTGGAGGTCGGCACCCGGTAGATGTCACGCCCGATGGCGTTGAAGATGGGCGACATGCAGTAGTTCATGAAGTAGAAGATCAGGATCAGGGCGATGCCCATCAACCAGCGCTTGTTGCGGAAGAAGGCCGGGGTGATGAAAGGGCTGCGGGCCCGGCTGATATACAGCCCGAAGATAAGGTAGCAGACCGCGGAGGCCACCAGCAGCCACCAGGCGGCATATGAGAAGAAAAGAGTCAACAAGGCCGTTGCCAGGCCGAAAATGACAAAGCCCAGCCAGTCCACCTTCTCGCCATTGCCACCGCCGGTGGGCAGGCTCTTGAGCAGAACGGGCAGGAAGAAGATCGTGACCGCAGGAATAAGGAACAGGTACTGCCAGGCCAGTGAGCTGAGCAGACCAGCAGCGAAGATGCCGATGGCTGCAGACACCTGGTAGCCTGCCGTGAAGATGCCAAAGAAGATCACCTTCAGCGAGGGCTTGAGATATTTGGTCGCCACGACCAGGTAGGCCGAGCCAGCCACCTGCTCCCCGGCGGTCTGCAGCAGCCGGGCCGCAATCACATTCCAGATGTTGGGGGCCATAATCGTGTTGGCCACATACCCGTACACGGACCCCACGAACAATATGCACAAGCCAAAGGTGACCAGCTTGCGCAGGGAGACGAAGTCGCCCAAGGAACCGTAGATGAAGCAGACGATGCCCAGGACGATGCTGGGCAGGGCCGTGATCAGCGAGGCCTGATCAGGTGCGCCCGCATCCTTGCCGACTTGCTGGAATACCAGGTTGAAGCCCTGCAGGCACAAGGTGCCCAGGACAAAGGTGATCAGCAGCAGGATCAATGATCGTACGGCTGTCGAATCCTCGGTGGATTGTTCTTCGGACATGATGTCTTCAATACTCTTTCTCTTGCGTGAACTTGCCGGGGATGGCGGACATCACTCGGTCTGGGAGGCCAGACTGGTGATGCGGGTCATGAACTCGTTCAGGAAGCGGGGCACATCTACGCCGACGGCCACACGCATGGTCTTGTGCGGATCATTGAGCCGCTGCTCGTCCCCGATGGTGCGCCCGCGCGTGGCCCCTTCGGTCTCGACCTTCATATTCATAGGCAGGGTGGTGACCAGGGTCGGATCCACGGCCACGCCCACGGCCAGCGGATCGTGCAGGCCACAGCCTCCCAGGTGGGGCGAGGTGGTCTCATAGGCCTTGATATAGAAGTCGGTCATATCCGCCAGGAAGGTGCCTGCCGCAGTGCCCAGTTGCCGCCAGCGGGCGGTCTCCTTGTAGGTGAGCAGAGTCTGCAGGGTCACGTCCAGACCGACCATGGTCACGGGCGCGCCGGAGCGGAAGAGCGCATCTGCCGCGTCCGGATCCTGGGAGATGTTGGCCTCCTGCCAGGCATCCACATTCCCCGGCACGGTCAGAGCACCGCCCATAAGCACAATGGAGCCGATGCGCTGGGCTATATCGGGCTCCTTCGCCAGGGCGGCGGCGATGTTGGTCATGGGGCCTGTGGGCACGTAGACCAGGTCCTTGCCATAGGTGTTGACTGAATCGATGATAAAGTCTACAGCCGACTGCGTCTCCGCCTTGCGGTGCGAGTCCGGGATGACCGCGTCGCCGATGCCGTTCTCGCCGTGAATGAAGACGGAGACAGGCAGCACCTTGAAGGAGTCGGCTTTGGAGGCGTGGGGCAGACCCGGATAGACCTTGACCTCGGGGTGTCCCAGCAGGTCGGTGATGGCCAGATCATTCCGGATGCCCTGCTCCAGCAGAACGTTGCCATAGGTGCCCGTTATGCCGATCAGCTCAACTTCGGGGCTGCCCAGGGCGTAGGAAATGGCTAGAGTGTCGTCGACACCAGTGTCCAGATCGAGAATCAGCTTGCGCATACAATGCTTCCTTTCATCGCCATGGCTGTATAGAACCATGGCCGTAAGCACCCACGACGTTCTTGGCGCGCATACGAGTTTATCATAGGTGGGACCGGGCTGTTTCGCCGCTCATGACAGGAGCAAGTCATGGACAATATCCTCAGATGTTCATGTCTTCGGCAACCAGGGCCTAGACAGCGAGTCCGGCATCTGGTTTTCCGGATGATTGCACTGTCCACAATGACAGGCCAGACGCACGGGCCGCTCCCCCAGGTGCCTATG
Organism: Bifidobacterium sp. B4079; assembly: GCF_026537385.1. Classification (NCBI taxonomy): domain Bacteria; kingdom Bacillati; phylum Actinomycetota; class Actinomycetes; order Bifidobacteriales; family Bifidobacteriaceae; genus Bifidobacterium; species Bifidobacterium sp. B4079. The sequence goes on from NZ_JAFNMH010000001.1 coordinate 990,967, forward strand.
ATGACTCTGATTCTGCCCGGTTGAGCTGGCGAAAGGGGTACCCATGGCTCCGAGGGAAACGAAGACATCCGCAACCACGCTCCAAGGACGCCGACGCAACCTGCAGCTGATGGCCTCGCTAGGCGTGCTGGCCGGAGGTCTCTACGGCTACACCCTGACCGTCATCTCCGGGGCGCTGGTCGGCATGAACCTAGGCTCGGGGCCGGACGGACACCTGACGGCCGACGAGCAAGGCATGGTCACCTCCGCTTTGTTGATAGGGGCGGCGCTGGGATCCTACCTGGCAGGCAGGCTCAACGACCGCTTCGGCCCCAGACACATCATCCTGGCCGGTGCCCTGCTGGCCATCCCCGGAGCTCTGCTGAGCGCCTTGGCCCCCAGCCTGCCCCTGCTGGAGCTGGGGAGATTGGTCATCGGGGCCGGCATCGGCATGACCTCGACCATTGTGCCCATCTACCTGGCCGATATGGTCGGCACGGTTGAACGCGGACGAGTGGTTTCGGTCAACTCGGTCATGATTGTGGTCTGGCAGCTGCTGGCGGTCAGCGTCAACGCCATCATGAACCAGATGGGCGCCGGCTGGCGGACCATGCTCTGGGCAGTAGTGCCACCGGCCGCCCTGCTGGCTTTGCTGGCATGCTTCCTTCATGACAGCCCGGCCCATCTGATCCGCCGAGGAGAGGAGGACCAGGCGGCGGCCTTCCTTGAGGCTACACGCGACGAAAAAGAGGCCCGGGAGACCATGCAGGAGCTTTCACAGCCCAAGAGTGCGACGACCGCCAGCTTCAAGGCCCCCTGGCTCCGGCGGGTGCTGATCGTGGGCATCGGCGTGGCCATGATCAACCAGCTGACAGGGCTGAATATCGTCAACTACTACGCGCCGACCATCTTCACCGATACCCTTGGCTTCGACCCCTCCCTGTCCATGGTCGCCACTGTGCCCGTCATCCTGGTCTCCGCCATAGCGGCCACCATCGGAGGGCTGGGGCTGATTGACCGGTTCGACCGCCGCGTCATTCTGGCTGCAGGACTCGCAGGCACCATCGTCTTCCTGGCCGCCATAGGAATCTGCTACCGATTCGTCGATGCCCCCGGCAACGGATCGCGAACGGCCGCTTGGATCATGATCGGCATGATGATGATCTATGTGGTCTTCGTCCAGGGTCTGGTGGCGCCGGTCACCTGGCTGCTCCTGTCCGAAATCTTCCCCCAGCAAGTGAAGAGCAGGGGCATGGGCTACGCCAACGTAGCCATGAATCTGACCAACTTTGGACTTTCTCTGGTTTTCCCCACGCTGCTGGCCCGGCTTGGCGGTACCGGCACCTACCTGCTTTTCGCCCTGATCAATGTGTGCGCCCTGGCATTCGCATGGGCAATGGTGCCCGAAACCAGGGGAAAGAGTCTGGCCCAAATCGAGCAGGAAGCCCGAAACCGGGCATGAAAAGGGGGCGGACCGAATTCAGGCCCGCCCCCTATGGGCTCGGATGCCTCAGATGCCGAAGACCTGCTTGGCCAGCTTGGCGATGGTGTCGCCGTCCAGCTCCGCGACATCATTCTTGCACTGGTTGATTCTGCCGAAGAGCTGGTCCGCGTCGTTGTAGGTCAGGGGCTTGCCGATCTGCTTGGCCAGATCCACCAGCTGGTCGATGGTCTCCAGGTTGCTCAGCTTCTCTACCAGGGTCTTCTCGTCCATGAATCACTCCTCTGTAAATGGCGGTGCAGACACCGGGGGCCTTGCGCCATCGATGCCCACCTTTCTTCTCCAATAATAGCCAGCGATCGGATGGACCGGGCACGCGGCCGCGCTGGGCCGACAGGGTGCAAAAGCTCGGGTTGAGTTCCTAGCGTCCGGTTTCCCAAGTTTGCACATTGCCTTCAAGCGGACACTCACACCCCAGGACTCGCTTCTGCCGGTAGAATGACATAAACAGCGACAGAAAGGCCAAGGATGACAATCGCAATTTATGACGGCGTCTCCGCGCTCTCCCTGGGCCTGCCGCCCACCAGTGCCATTCCAGCAGCCAAGGGCGAACTCCCCCTGCGTGCTTTCACCACACGACCTCCTGTCTCCTCAAGGCTGCGCCAGCGCTTCTCCACCAGCGTCGACAGGATCGTCATGCTGGCCCTGCTGCGACCAGACTCCATTCCTGCAGCGGATGGCGCGCACTGCCATGAGGTGCTGGTCTTGGCCGTAGGTTTGAAGACACCAGGTGTGCCGGAGGATGTGCTGGAGCATATCGCCGCCATGCGCTCCTCGGGCATGGTCTTCATCGCCATCCACCATGATGAGCGGGGCCTCATCTGCACACCCGCCGTCCGCCGGGCCCTCCCTGCCCGAGCAGGTCATGAAACCAGGCATACGCTCTACCTGGGCAGCCCTCGCCCTGCTGATCAGACCACTCTTACCCTGGTCGGCAAGGATATGGACCAGGTCTGGGACAGCCTGTGCGCACAGGTTGCTCTGGATCAGACAGAGGGCATGGATCTGGATCGCCGACTCGCCGTCCGCGAGCGCATCAACCTGCTCAAGGCCCAGGAGGCAAAACTGGCCGGAGACCATGGACGGGCACGAAACACCCAGGACCGTAATGCGGCCTTCGCCAAGCTCCAGAAGGTCCGTGCCGAGCTGAAGCAGCTTTCCTCCGATGACAGGGCGGCAGAGGAGCAGTACGCTGAATCTGACCAGGCCTAGTTCGGTCTAGTCTGTCCCCTCAGGCTGTTGAACCGGTTCGGCGCTGTCGTTGGGGATATCCTGATAGGCCAGGTATTTTCGGAGCTCGAAGGCTGCAGCCAGGATGGGATAGTCACTCAGGCGGCGCGGGTTGTAGCCAGTCTCTCTCGCCAGGGCATCCAGCCGGTTCTGCATGGTGTTCTTATGGATGAAAAGCTCCTGGGCGGCATGAGTAATGCTGCCGTTGTGCCGGGCGTAGGCGCTAAAGACCTTGTCGAACCGGTCGAGGCGATCCGGCGCCAGGCCCGCAAAGACCTGATCCACAAAGGCCTGACACTGTTCAGCGGGCAGCGAGGTGATCAGCATCCCTGCATCCATCTGCTCGTAACGATATAGCTGGTCATCGCCGGTGAACCCGGCCCAGCGCGCGGCGATGCAGGCCTGCTGGTAGCTATGCCAGTATTGGTCAGGATCCGCTTGGACCGTCCCCGCGCCCAGCACCACCCTGGAGCCGACCGCCCGTCCAAGGGCCTGCCGCAGAGCAGCCACGAAATCATCAAGCTTGGCATCCTCCATCTGCGGAGCATAGATGCGAAAGTCCCTGGGGCCGACGGCAAAGAGGGGAACGTCAAAGGACAGGCATGTCTTGCAAAGCCTTTCGTAGAGCCGATCCTGGTTGAGCCTTTCCAGACGGATACCAGGTGCCCGGCCGATCAGAGCCCGCCGGGGGCCGGACAGGTCCAGGTCGAGAGTCAAGGCCAAAGCGTTCATTAATTCGTCATCCTTGTGTTCCATGGTGAGCAGGTTGACCAGGTTGCTGGTCATGATCCGCCGGTTGAATCGCGCGATCTGCTCCATGTTGACGCAAAGCATGAGCTCGGTCATGCGCTCGATGATCCCGCCCAGGGCACCCACCCTGTCCACAGGGCCGGTAATGCCGATGACCGCCACCACCACGTCGTTGAGCACTACCGGAACATTGACCCCGTCACGAGCTCCCCGATAAGGATGCCTGCGATCCACAGCGACGGTTTGACGGTCCACGACCGCCTGACGGGCCGCGCCATGGAAGCTGCCGATGCGCGAGGCATCAGTGCTGGCGACCATGGTACCTCCAGTGTCGAAGAAATTGATGTTGTACTCGATTACATCCTTGAGTTTGTCGACGATCTGCTGCGCCGTCGCAGGGTCTATAGTCATTGTTCTCCTCCCGGCAACATGGTACATGAACCATTTTTGCCAGGGCCATCCATCGCTTTTCGAGTATGGGTGCCATGGCAAAAGGAGCATGACAGAGCCACACTGATAATGAGTAAAACCATGAGATCGTTGCATGTCCGGCATCTACGATGATGCAGGACATGGTCCCTGGCACAAGACGCGGAACAAAGGAGCTGATATGGACATTACCCTGTCATGGTGGGCCGCTCTGGCGGGCCTGGCCCTGGCCATCATCCTCATTCTCAAAAAGCTCAATACCACATATGCACTCATGCTTGGGGCCATCATAGGCTGCCTGATCGGGGGCGCCTCCCTGGGACAGACCGTCCACATCGTCGTGTCCGGCTCCCAGAGCGTCATGGGCACGATTATCCGGGTCCTGGCAGCCGGAGTGCTGGCAGGGGTCATGATGGAGTCCGGCGCTGCCGACCGGATAGCGCGAGCCATCGTGAATGGCCTGGGCGAGCGCATGGCCATCCTCTCACTGGCACTGGCCACCATGATCATCTGCGCCGTAGGAGTCTTCATCCCCGTGGCCGTCCTGATCGTGGCGCCCATCGCCATCGAAGTGGGCAGCCGGCTCAGGATATCCAAGTTGGCTCTGTTGATCGCCCTTTCCGGCGGCGGCAAGGCCGGCAACATCATCTCTCCCAATCCCAACACCATCGCAGTGGCCTCGGGATTCCACGTGCAGCCCTCGGCAGTCATGATCGGCAGCTTCGTGCCGGCGTTATGCGGACTGGCCATGGCCGTCCTGCTGGCCACCATGATGCAGCATCGTGGACGGATCGTCACCATGGACGACCTTGGCGAGGACACGGCTGCAGCCAACAAGGACAAGGATCTGCCCTCTCTGGGATGCTCCCTGGTGGCTCCGATCACCGCAGTGATCCTGCTCCTGCTCAACCCCGTGGGCTCTATCCTGCATATCGGTCTGCTGGAGCGGTTCCAAGTGGATGCCATGTACATCCTCCCCCTGGCATCCATTCTGGGGCTGCTGGCCATGGGGCAGGGCGGCCAAATCCTCAAATACACCAGCGCTGGCCTGCAGCGCATGGTGGATGTGGTCCTCATCCTGATCGGAGCCGGAGCCTTGGGCGGGCTGATCACCAGCTCCGACCTGCCCAAGCAGATCGTCAACCTCATCCACGCCATGGGCGTGCCCGGATCCATGCTGGCCCCCATCGCCGGCATCCTTATGGCAGCCGCCACCGCATCCACCTCGACGGGCGTCATCCTGGGCAGCAGCTCCTTCGGCAAGTCCATCCTGGCCTTCGGCACCTCGGGGGTTGCCGCTGCCGTCACCATGCAGGCAGGCGCCACCGTCATCGACCAGCTGCCTCATGGAAACTACTTCCACGTCACCGCCAAGTCCATCAACATGACCCTGGGCGAGCGGATGAAGGTGGTCCCTTTTGAGCTCCTGGTCGGCCTGGCCATGACCCTGGTGGCCATGCTGGTCTATCTGGTCTTCTGAATCCGCGAGTCAGGAAAGGTCACAACCATGAAAATCATCATTGCACCCGACTCCTTCAAGGGCAGCCTGACCGCCAAGGAGGCCGCAGACGCTATAGAACGCGGATTGCGAAAGAGCCCCCTGAAGGCCGAAATGGTCCTTGTGCCCATGGCCGATGGCGGCGAGGGCACGGTCCAGTCCCTGGTCGATGCCACCGGAGGCCGCATGATCCAGACCCGGGCCACCGGGCCTCTGGGCCTGCCCGTCACCGCTAGCTACGGCATTTTGGGCGATGGCCGTACAGCGGCCATCGAGATGGCTGCAGCCAGCGGCATCCAGTTCGTCAATCAACAGACCTGCAACCCATTGGTGACCACCACCTATGGCACGGGCGAGCTGATCGGCAAGGCCCTGGACCAGGGCGCACAGGAGATCATCGTCGGCCTTGGCGGCTCGGCCACCAACGACGGCGGCGCCGGCATGGCCCAGGCCCTGGGCGCCAGGCTGCTGGATGCTGAAGGAGATGAATTGCCCCAAGGAGGAGCAGCACTGGCCCGGCTGGACCGGATTGACATCTCCGGACTGGATCCCCGTCTGACCCGCACCCGCATTCGTCTGGCCTCGGATGTGACCAACCCCCTGACCGGCCCCGAAGGAGCCTCGGCCGTCTTCGGACCGCAAAAGGGCGCAGACCCGACCATGGTGGCCGTCTTGGATGCGGCCCTGGCCCACTATGCAGCCGTCATTCGCAAAGACCTGCATCGGGAGGTGGAGGCCAAGCCGGGCGCGGGCGCCGCCGGAGGCCTGGGCGCAGGCTTTTTGGCCTTCACTCCGGCCGTCATGGGCTCAGGTGTCAATATCGTTGTAGAGACTACGCACCTTAAGGAGCTGGCCCGAGGCGCCGACCTCTGCTTCACCGGCGAGGGCGGCATTGACTTTCAGACTGGGTTCGGCAAGACTCCCATGGGCACAGCCCAGGCCGTCAAGGAGTCCTCCCCCGGCTGCAAGGTCATCGCCCTGGCGGGGAATGTGGGCGCAGGAACCGAAGAACTGTACAAGGTGGGCATCGATGCCATCTTCAGCATCAGCCCCGGGGCGGTCAGCCTTGAGGAGGCCATAGGCAAGGCCGCCGACAACCTTGCCGCTGTGGCCGAGAACATCGGCAGGCTCCTGTCCTGAGCCGGTTCTCGGATAGTCAAGAACTACAGGGGGGGGGGGCTCCGGATGCCTTGCGCATCTGGAGCCCCCCCCTGTAGTTAGAATCCCCATCCGGCACAACCTCAGCCGTCATGCCGTTCATTTCAAGGGGATCAGTCGAATTCGGTGATGACCGAACGGATGACTTCGCCGTTGACCAGCTGCTTGTAGGCCTCATTGATCTGGCTCAGCTTGATGTCCTGGCTGACGATGTCATGCATGTTCAGCCGTCCATCCACAGCAAAGTCCGCATACATGGGGATGTCATGCTTGATGTTGGTGGATCCCATCCACACGCCCTTGAAACCGCGCTGGTGGACCAGCAGGTCGGCCGGGTTGATCTCCAGGGAGACCGTGGCATCCGGCTTGGTCAGGCCGATCGGATAAGCGGTGCCGCCCACGCCCAGCATGTCCCAAGCCTGCTTCATGGTGACGGGCAGGCCGATGGCCTCAAAGGCCTGATCCACGCCGCCGTCAGTCAGCTCGCGCACCTTGGCCACAGGATCCTCGTTCTTGGAGTTGATGACATCGGTCGCGCCGAACTTGCGGGCGAATTCCAGCTTGTTGTCCAGCAGGTCGATGGCGATGATCCGCTTGGCCCCGCAGATTCGGGCTCCTGAGATGATGTTCAGGCCGATGCCGCCGGTGCCGATGACGGCCACGGTGTCGCCGGGACGCACATGGGCGGTGTTGATGGCCGCGCCGGCTCCGGTGATGGTGGCGCAGCCGATGCAGGCGGCCTCATCCCACTTGACCTGGTTGTTGACCACAGCCAGCTGGTTCTCGTGAATCAGGGCCTTCTCGGCGAAACCGCCGGTGCCGAAGGCCTGGGTGATGGGCCGGCCGTCAGGGAAGGACAGACGGGGCTTCTCGCCTTCGCCGCGCACGCACTCCTGCTGCTGAGTGCAGGACTGGGGCTGACCCTTGAGGCAGTTGGCGCAATGGCCGCAGACCTGCTCCAGGGAGGCCACCACATGATCACCCACCTTGATGCCGGACACTTCGGGGCCCACGGCCTCGACGATGCCGGCGATCTCGTGGCCGATCACAGCCGGGAAGGGGAAGAACTTGTCATCATCCTCTACCAGATGCAGATCCGAATGGCATAGGCCGGAGGCCTGCACATCCACCAGGACCTCCGCGCCGATGGGATCGTCAATGATGATCTCTTCGGGCTGGGCAAACCCCTTGCCGATTCCATAGGCAATCGACGCTTTGATCTTCTGAGGCATAAACCATCTCCTAATCACAATGCCGCCGCCGGTTTCATGCCAGGCAGGGCAAAAATACATCGTTGGATACTCTGCTGCGGCTACGGCGGTCCTCAATGCATGCACCGCTGCCACAGACCATTCTCATAATAGCAGGGAGGAGACGGCAATGGCCATTCAAGCCAGTCCGGGGAAAGGCCAGCGGCGTTTCCTCGACTGGGGCTCAGAACATCCATAGAATGGGGTCCATGTGCGGACGATTCGCAGCTGACCTGGACTACTCCAAACTGGCCGAAATCTATGGTGCCCGGCAGGCTCCGGGGCTGCCCAGGCCCTCCTGGAACATCAGCCCCGGGTCGGTCATCGCCCTGGTGGCCCAGGACCGGCGTGGACAGCGGCACCTGCATCCGGCCCGCTGGAATCTAGTCCCCTCCTGGTCGGACAGCAGCCAAATGGCCTACCCTACCCACAATGCCCGGGTGGAGAGCGCCCTGACCAAACGGACCTACTCGGACTCTGCCAGGAGCCACAGGGCCATCATTCCGGCCAGCGGCTACTACGAGTGGACATCCGACCACCGACCCTACTACTTTCAGGCTCCCGACGGCCATACCCTGAGCATCGCCGGCCTTTACTCTTGGTGGAGGGCTCAGCCAGGCCAACCCTGGCTGCTGACGGCCACCATCCTGACGACACAAGCCACGCCAGAGGCATCCCGGGTGCACGATCGGATGCCCCTGCTGATCACTGATGCGACTCTGGACTCCTGGCTGGACCCAAACGTAGATGGCAGAGCGATCCTGCCCCTGGCTGCAGAGTCTGGCCGCCATGCCTCCGAGGCGCTGATCATGCACCCAGTGGCGCCCCTGAAAGGGGACGGGCCGGAGCTGACTGAGGGCATGGCCCTGGATCAGAGAGTCAAAACGGCTCAGAGGGTGAATCCCAACTCCCGTGCCGCATCGGTGGGAACCGGGTCGTAGGCCCAGTACTCGCTCAGGTTCTCATCGGAAGACAGGCTGCGAATCTCAGCCTTGTCGATATAGACTTCGCCGGACAGATGGTCGGTCTCGTGCTGGAAGATGCGGGCCGGCCAGCCGTGCATGCGCTGGCGGTGCTTACGCCCTGAACGGTCCTCCCAGCTGGCCGTGATGTCCAGCCAGCGCCGCCGAACCGCCTGGAATCCTTCCAGGGACAGGCATCCCTCGTAGAAGGCGGCCGTCTCCTGCCCGATAGGCTCATAGGAAGGGTTGACAATGACCCTGAAGGGCAGTTCGTCAATCTGGCGGGGGTCGTCCTCATCGTCATGGACATGATCTTCGATGACTGCGATGGCCAGGCCCAAGCCCACCTGGGGTGCTGCCAGACCCACGCCCGGAGCCTCAAGCATGGTGGCACGCATGGCCTTGAGCAGCCTGTTCAGCGTCTTGGCTGCCAGCTGACCCTTGTAGGGCCGGGCCTGCTGACGCAGGACTGGCTCGCCCATCTGCACGATGGGCAGGAGCTCTTCCCTGCCAGCCTCGCCCAGCATGGACTCCACCCGGTGATTGAGATCGGCATCGAAGGCCGTTTTCCTGCCGAACATGAACGATTCCGCCTTTCCTGGGTCGTCGAATCAGATGGCCAGCTCGTCGGCCACGACTCCCGCCAGCCGCTGGCAGACCTGGTCGGCCTGCTCCTGGGTGGCCGCCTCTACCATGACCCTGACCAGGGGCTCGGTTCCCGAAGGCCGCAGCAGGACCCGGCCAGCGCTCCCCAGCATCCGCTCCTCCGCCTCGACCGCGTCCTGGACCTTGGCATTGGTGCGGGCTGCGTTCTTGTCCACCCCGGACACGTTGATCAGCCGCTGGGGCAGCTGTGGGAAGTCGGCGGCCAGCTCCTTGAGACTCTTGCCCGAACGCACAACCTCCTTGGCCAAGGTCAGGGCTGTCAGGGTCCCGTCGCCTGTGGTAGCAAACTCCCTGTTGATGACATGCCCGGACTGCTCGCCGCCCAGGGTGTAGCCGCCGCGCAGCATCTCTTCAAGAACGTAACGGTCGCCCACGGCCGTCTGAACGGTGACGATGCCCATCTGCTTCAGTGCCAGCTTGAGTCCCAGGTTGCTCATGACGGTGACCACCAGGGTGTCGTTGGCCAGCTTGCCCTCACGCTGCTTAGCGCGGGCCAGAATGCCCATGATCTGGTCACCGTTGACCATGTGTCCCTCTTCGTCCACGGCCAGGCAACGGTCGGCATCCCCGTCAAAAGCCACGCCCATGACCGCGTCCGAGGCCTTGACCATGGCCCGCAGCTGCTCGGGATGGGTGGACCCGGCATGCTTGTTGATGTTGTAGCCATCGGGAGAGGCGTTGATGACCACCACATCCGCCCCAGCCCGGCGCAGAGCCTCGGGAGCTACCACCGAAGTCGCCCCGTTGGCGCAGTCGGCCACGATCCGCAGACCGTCCAAAGGCTTGGGCTGGGTCTTGTCGGGGGCGACAGGGGCCACAGCCTCCACCAGGTGGTCGATGTACATGTTGGTGGCGGTGACCGTGTCATGGGAGACGCGGCCCACGCCCTCGCCCACTGGACGCTCCCAGTCCTGGCCCAGGACCGATTCAATGTCGTCCTCCTTGGAATCCTGGAGCTTGAACCCGCCCCGGGCGAAGAACTTGATACCGTTGTCGGGCATGGGGTTGTGGGAGGCGGAGATGACCGCCCCCATCTCTACGTTGAGCACGCTGGTCAGGTAGGCGATGCCTGGAGTGGGAATGATGCCCACGTCGATCACGTCGAAGCCGCCCGATGACATGCCGGCGGCCAGGGCCGAGGCCAGAAAATCGCCGGAGACCCGTGTGTCGCGGCCGATCAGCGCACGTCGACGGCCAGCGGACCGATCCGCGCCACGACCCAGGACCCGGACCGCGGCATCGCCTAGATCCAGGGCCAGCTGTGCAGTTAGGTCTTTATTGGCCAAACCACGTACACCATCGGTACCGAATAATCTGGGCATTGCTCTCCTCCGAACCCGGCTGCCAGGCCGCTGAAGGCCCCGCCGATCCTCACGTACCATCCTGCATGCAGGCGACAGGTTCATTATGGACCCGCCCCTGACCCGTCGCCACTCGGGGCGGGGCGGGTAGGGTGCTAGCGCAGCCGCTCGTTGTATTCGCGAACCTTGAGGATGCGCCTGGATGACTCCGTATTCTGGATGATCATTCCCCGCAGGGCCTTGGGAGCCTCGGCATGGTCGGCCAGCCAGGCATCGCCCGCCTTAACCAAGGCGGCCGGGTCGGCCTTGGACGGGTAGAGCCCGCCTGCCGACAGCGGGTTGAGCAGGGTCTCCGCGATATGGAAGGTTTTCTGGGCCCAGACCTGGTCCACGGCAGCGAAGAAGCGGTCCACGTAAGGCGCAAAGAGCTCCTGGTCCCCCGAGCCGGAGAAGCCGTCTGCCAGGGCCTCAATCTGTGAGTTGGTCAGATCCTCGTTATGCAGGGCCTGATCCCAGGCCCAGGCCTTGGCCTCGACCGTCGGACGGGCAGCCCGGGAGCCCATGGCGAACTCACGATTTTCAGTAGTGTCTCGCGCGGCCAGCTCCCGGTCGATCTCCCCGTCAGCCAGCAGATCGTGGGCGGACAGGGCGTGGATGATCAGCCAACGGGTGTTGTTGTCGACGGTCAGCCCCTCCAGCTTCAGGTCGCCGCTCAGCAGCCCACGGGCGTGTTCCTCGAAGTCAGTATCGTCCCCGTAGCCCAGGTAAGCGCGGACCAATTGGAACTGCTCGTCCGAACCGGGCTGGGCCTTCACGGCAAGGTCCCAGAGCGTTCCTGCCACCAGCTGCAGCATGGGTTGGCGACGACGGGATGCGGTGAAATGGTGGGCGGCCGTGGAGATCTGGGACAGCGCGTAGCGGAAGGTGGTGGATTGGTGCTCAGTGGCCAAGGCCTTCAGGCTCAGGCTGATGAAGCGTTCGGCAGGGAATTGCGCGTCCCGGGTCATGTCCCATAGGCTGAGCCAGACAACGGCCCGGGCCAGACGGTCCTCGATCCGGTACAGGTTCTGCGCAGCATACTCCAGGGAGTCCCGGTCCAGACGCAGCTTGGCGTAGGTAAGATCGTCGTCGTTGATCATGACCAATGCCGGACGCTTCCTGCCGACGACCTGGGGCACCTCAGCTCCTTGGCCGTCCAGGTCCAGCTCGAACTGGTCCGTGCGCACCACCTTGCCGGACTTGTCTTCGTCGTAGAAGCCCAGGGCCAGTCGGTGCGGACGCAGGACCGGATGCTCCTCGGGAGCAGTCTGATCAATCCTCATGGCGGTGATGGCCCCCTGCTCATCGGTCTGCACCTGGCTGGTCAGGGTGGTGATGCCAGCCTCTTCGAGCCAGAGCCGGGACCAGCTGCCCAGGTCGCGGCCGCTGGTCTTCTCCAGCTCGGTCAGCAGATCCTTTAGTGTGGCGTTGCCATGGGCATGAGCCGTCAGATAGTTGTGAATGCCCTGGAAGAAGCGCTCACGGCCCACATAGGCGACCAGCTGCTTCAACACGGAACCGCCCTTGGCGTAGGTGATGCCGTCGAAGTTGACCTCGGTGTCGTGCAGGTCGCGGATGGGGGCCACCACCGGATGGGTGGTGGGCAGCTGATCCTCGGTCAGAGCCCAACTCTTTTCGCCGGAGCAGAAGGTGGCCCAGTCGTCGGTCCACTCGGTGGCCTCGGCAGTGGCCAGAGTCGACATGAACTCCGCGAAGGATTCATTCAGCCACAGATCATTCCACCACTTCATGGTCACCAGGTCGCCGAACCACATGTGGGCCAGTTCGTGCAGGACAGTCTCCACGCGGCGGTTGATCTGCGCCCCAGTGGCCTTGGACTCGAAGACGTAGGAGTCGCGGAAAGTGACCAGGCCGATGTTCTCCATGGCGCCCGCATTGTATTCGGGCACGAAGATCTGGTCGTACTTGGCCCAGGGGAAGGGCAGGTCCCAGGTCTTGGCATAGAAGGCGAAGCCTTTCTTGGTGATGTCGAAGAGGTATTCGGCATCACCGGCCAGGGAGTCCTTCAGCGCCTGCCGGCAGTACAGGCCCATGGGGATAGTCCGTCCGTCCTCGTTCCGATACTCGCTGGTCCATCGTGCGTAGGGCCCGGCGGCGAAGGCGGTCAGGTAGGAACTCATAACCGGGGTCGTCTGGAAGGTCCAGCGGGTCACGTCCTCGGCGCGGCCGCCCTCCAGGGTCCCTTCGGCGGTTCGGCTGTCCAGGTCCTGGTGGGAGGCGGGAGGCATATTGGAAAGAACCGTCCAGGATGCCGGAGCATCCACAGTGAAGTCGAAGACGGCTTTGATGTCCGGCTGGTCGAAGACGGCATAGACTCTGCGCGCGTCGGGCACCTCGAACTGGGAGTAGAGGTAGACGTTGCCATCCGAAGGGTCCACACTGCGGTGCAGCCCCTCCCCAGTGCGCGAATAACGGCATAGGGCCTCCACCCGAAGCTGGTTATGCCCCAGCAGGTCGTCGAGCTCTATCCGGTCGTCCCGGAAGGCCAGGGCCGGATCCAGACGCCGGCCGTTCAGCTCGATCAGGCTGACCTGGTCGGCTATCAGATCAACAAAGGTGGACTCCCCAGGCCGGGCATCAAAATCGATCAAGGCCGTGGAGGGGAAAGTGGCAGGCCCCTTGGTCAGGTCCAGATTGACCTTATAGCTGACATTGGATACGACGAGGGCTCGTTCTTCGGCTTCCACACGAGTCAGATTGGCTCCGGGCATAATTTCCTTTCACGCATGGATGCCGGTGCCCCCACCGGCATCAGCATAGGTCCTGTACGGATATGGCATTCCAAGTCTAATGCGGACACCCGCCGACGGGCCAGAAGGACGATTCACCTCTTTCCTTACGGCGCAGTCCGGACGGGAATAACCGCGCATCCAGGCGGTTGATCAAGGCCGATGGCTTACCAGCCGGGCAGAGAGGGGGCGCCATGCAGGTCCGGACCGGATTCACCACGCAGCAGCTCAACATGCTCTGCCAATACTCTTATGGGATCGGCAGAGGGGACATCAAGACCCGGCCGGGCCTGCACTGGTTCGAGGATCCAGCTCTGGGCATCTACTGGGTGCTGCGCTCCCGCTACTGCCCCGAGAACGGCTTCGAGGGCATGATCGCCGCCCAGGACCTGGATGGCGGTCCGGACTATGCCCATATGGCCGTGGTCTATGCAGGCACCAATCTGCGCGACGACCCCCGGCACGACATCCATGCCGCGCTGACCTGCTTCCTGCCGCCGCTGAACGGGGAACCAGGACAGACGCAGCAGGCAGGCATCCTGGCTCAGCAGGCACTTGACCTGGCCCGACGCAAGGCGGGAGCCTTGCGCGGGGTCCTCTTTACCGGACATAGCTTGGGCGGAGGTCTGGCACTGATCCAGGCGGCGGAGCAGGACCTGCCCGCCAGGGTCTTCTGCGCCGCCGACCCCTGGCGGGTGCTTAACCAGGAGCAGCGTCAGCGGGTGACCAGCCACTACGGGGACGGCAAGTTCCTGGATTACCGCCTGGGCAACGACAGGGTGACCGGAACCGCCAACCGCCTGCTGAGCGGACAGGCTGACCGCAGCGCCTGTGTGGTCTGGTGCGGCAAGGGGCCCAGCAGGTTCGGACACTGGCTGGGCGACTTCGACTTCGGCCAGGACGGTGAGGTCCTGGCCGAAAGCCCTCTTATGCCAGCTGCATATACGCGTTAGTATATAGATGGGATGGTCCCCAAAGAAGGGGCGCCACCCATTCGCGAGGACGGGAAGCTGGGTTGTCAACTCCGTCCATACCGTACCGGCATGCACGTCAGAAAGGGTTTACGCCATGAAAGCACTTATGTACTACGGCAAGGAAGATGTACGTCTGGAGGACGTGCCCGAGCCTGAGCTCAAACCGGGAACCATCAAGATCCATCCCGCCTTCACCGGCATCTGCGGTTCCGACCTTCACCTCTACTACGACGGCGAACAAAACGGCGGCAACTCCAAAAACACCCCGCACCCTCTTTCCGGGGAGACCCTGCCGGTGGTCTTTGGCCATGAAATCTCGGGCACAATCGAGGCAATCGCCGATGACGTGCACACCGACATGAAGGTGGGCGACTCCGTGGTAGTCGAGGCCGAAATGGCCTGCGGAGAATGCCCGGCCTGCAAGGCCGGCAACTACAACGACTGCTCCAAGCTGGGCTTCATCGGCATCAACGGCTGGGGCGGCGGCATGAGCGAACACATGGTGGTGGCCGCCG
Organism: Bifidobacterium sp. B4079; assembly: GCF_026537385.1. Classification (NCBI taxonomy): domain Bacteria; kingdom Bacillati; phylum Actinomycetota; class Actinomycetes; order Bifidobacteriales; family Bifidobacteriaceae; genus Bifidobacterium; species Bifidobacterium sp. B4079. The sequence goes on from NZ_JAFNMH010000001.1 coordinate 1,005,969, forward strand.
AGCGTGTCTTCCCTGTGGGCGATCTGCCCCTGGATCAGGCAGCCCTGATCGAACCCTTCTCAGTGGCCTACCACGCCGTGCGTCTGATCCACACCGAGCCCGGGCAGACCGCCCTGGTCGGCGGGGCGGGGCCAGTCGGGCTGCTGCTTGGAACCGTGCTCAAAGCCAAGGGACTCAAGGTCATCATGTCCGAGCTCTCCCAGGCCCGCAAGGACAAGGCCCTGCAGTCCGGTGCCGCTGACCTGGTCATCGACCCCAGCAAGGAGGATCTGCTGGAGCGGGTCAATGCCGAGACTGACGGCCGTGGCGCCGATGTGGCCTTCGACGCAGCCGGCGCGGAACCGGTGGTCCACCAGCTTCTGTCGGCGCTCAAGGCCCAAGGCAGCCTGGTCGTCGTGGCCATTCACGTCAAGCCCATCAACTTGAACGTGACCATGGAGATGGGCTTCGGCGAGAAGCTGATGTCGGGATCCATGGGATACGCCAACGATCATGCCGACGCCATCAAGCTGATCCATGACCGGAACATCGACCTGTCCACCTTCATCACCGACCGGATCAGAGTCGAAGACATCGTGGACAAGGGCTTCCGTCCGCTGCGTGAGGACGCGGAAAACCACGTCAAGATCATCGTGAGCATGTAAGCACTTCTGCCTACTGATAACGCCAAAGGCTCCGGCCGTCCATCTGGGCGGCCGGAGCCTTTGGAATCAGCATGCAGGCAGTGGCGATCAATCCTGCGGTTGCACGTCGGTGGCGATGTCTGCCACTACGGGCACGATCATGGGCCTGCGGTGCAGCTTGCGGGAGATCCATCCGCCCAGAGTGCGGCGCATCATCTGCTGCAGCTGGTAGGTGCCTGTGGTCCCCTTGGCCATAGCATCCTCAAGCTGATCGACTATCTGGGCGTTGATGGACTTGAATTCGCTCTCGTCCTCGGCCACAGCGTTCAGATAGAGCTTGGGGCCGGAGACGACCTTGCTGGTCTCGGTGTCGACCACGGCAAAAGCGGAGACGAAGCCCTCGGTGCCCAGAATCCGGCGTTGCTCCAGCTCGTCGTCGGTCAGCTGGCCCACTGAATCGCCGTCCACATAGACGTATCCGCAGGGCACGGATCCAACCACGGCGGCCTGGCCATGGTAGAGGTCCACCACGTCGCCGTCCTCGGCCAGGACCACGTTCTGCGGATCCACGCCGGTCTTTACGGCAATCAGGCCATTGGCCACCAAATGCCGGTTCTCGCCGTGGATGGGCATGGCGCACTTGGGCTGCACGATGTTGTAGAAGTGCAAGAGCTCGCCCTCGTCGGAGTGGCCGGAAACGTGGATGGCTGCGTTGTCGCGGTTGACCACCTTGGCGCCCAGGCGCACCAGTTTGTTGATGACCTTGTAGACCTCGTGCTCATTGCCGGGGATCAGCGAGCTGGCCAGGATGACCGTGTCGAACTCGTTGATGGTGATATCGCGGTGGGTCCCGTCGGCGATGCGGCCCAGAGCCGCCATGGGCTCGCCCTGGGATCCGGTGCACATGTAGACGATCTTCTCGTCGGGGATGCTGTGGGCATCCTTGAGATCGACCACGGTGTCCTCAGGCAGGTGCAGGTAGCCCAGGTCGGAGGCAATGGACATGTTGCGGACCATGGACCGGCCGGCGAAGACCACCTTGCGGCCGAACTTGTGGGCGGCATCGACCACCTGCTGCACCCGGTGGACATGGCTAGAGAAGGAGGCCACGATGATCTTGCGCTGGGCCTCGGCGAAAGCCTTGTCCAGGGCGGGGGCGATGGAGATTTCGGGCTTGACGAAGCCGGGGACTTCGGCATTGGTGGAATCCACCATGAGCAGGTCCACGCCGGACTCGCCAAGCTTGGCGAACTCGCGTAGGTCGGTCAGGCGATGGTCCAGTGGCAGCGGGTCGATCTTCATGTCGCCGGTGTCGATGATATGGCCTGCCGGAGTGCACACGGAGACGGCCAGGGCATCGGGAATGGAGTGGGTGACCGCCACAAACTCCAGGTTGAAGGGGCCTACCTTGAGCTTGTCGCGGCCCTTGACCTCAACCTCGGTGGGCTTGAGATGGTGCTCCTCGCACTTGGCGTCGACGAATCCCAGGGTCAGTTTGGAACCAATCAGGGGGATGTCCGGACGCAACTTGAGCAGGTAGGGCACACCACCAATATGGTCCTCATGCCCATGGGTCAGCACCAGGGCATCCACCTGGTCCAGCTTGTCCTTGATGTAGCTGAAGTCAGGCAGAATCAAATCCACGCCCGGCTGCTCCTCCTCGGGGAAGAGCACGCCGCAGTCGATCAGCAGGATGTGGCCGTTGTACTCGATCACATTCATGTTGCGGCCGATCTCGCCCAGGCCACCCAGAGGGACGATGCGCATAGAGCCCTTGCGGTATTTAGGAGGCGCAACCAGATGCTGTTCGGTCTGGGTGCCTTTTCCACGTGCGATGGAGCCGTTGCGGCGTCCGCGTGATTCACCACGCGCCTTTCCGGTCCCTTTCTTGCCGGAACCGGATGCACGATTGCGGCCCCTGACGGCGGATTGCCTCTTCCCGCCCTTACTCGTCGACTTCTCTTCTTGTGTTTTTCTTGCCATTTTCACTTGTGTTTCCATTATCTGTACCCCTGCTCAGTGCAGGGGCGACGCTTTGGTTTTCGCTTCCGTTCAGATCAACCCCGCAGCCTTCATGCCCTTCCTGGCCTTGGCCAGTTGGGCATTGCCGGGCCCCAGGTTGGGCAGCCTCATCGTAGTCTCGTCAATGACACCGGCGACCTTCAGCGCAGCCTTGGCCATGACCGCCTGCTGGCCGTCGCCGTTCAGGGCCTGAACCAGCGGTGCCAAAGCGGTGGCCAGATGCTGGGCGCCTTCCAGATCGCCCGAGTCGAACCTGGTTGCCAGCGCCTGCATCGGGGCGCTGGCAACGTGGGCCATGACCGATATGATTCCTGCTGCCCCCAGAGCCAGGAACGGAAGGTAAAGCCCATCGTCGCCCGAATACCAGGTCAGCCCCGTCTCCTGCCGCTTCCGTGGCACCGCGGCCAGATCACCCGTGGCATCCTTGACGGCCGCCACATGTTTGAGCTCGCTCAGACGACGGTAGGTTTCCAACTCCACATGCAGACCGGTACGGCCGGGCACATCGTACAGGATGAGCGGGCGCTCGGCGGATTGGCTGACCGACCTGAAGTGGGCCACCACACCATCCTGAGAGGGCCTGGAATAGTAGGGCATCACCACCAGCAGGGCATCCGCCCCGGCCTCTTGGATTTTCTCGACCATACGCACCGTATGGGCCGTATCATTGGAACCGGCACCCGAGATGACCGGGACATCCACCGACTCCTTGATCTCTTTTACCAGATCGACTTTTTCCTGCATGTGAGTCACAGGGGACTCGCCGGTGGTGCCGTTCACCAGAATCCCATCCGCCCCATCGGCGACCAGCCTGCGCGCCAGATTGCCGGCAGTCTCGAAATCCACGGACCCCTCCTGGGTCATAGGCGTGACCATGGCCGGAACAACCCGTCCGAAAGGGGCATCAGGCAACAGATGGGTGTGAAGCTCAGACATACTTCAACGCTACTTGCAGATAGGGACGCATTGCCTTCACGACACCCTCCTCCATCCCGTCAGGGCAGCCCCGATGCCAGACCAAGCGTAACCCTAGCAATGCCGTAAACGCCACTACCATGAATGCCCAGATGATCGACCGACCTCTATCAGCCAAAACCGGAGGAAAGATGGAACAGACGGAGCATCACATCATCAGAGTGGTTCTGGCATGGATGACCATCCTGGCTGCCCTCGCCGTATTGGGGCTCACCCCTGCCAGGGGGCAGGCTCAGACATTTCCCGGGTATCCCGATCCCGCCCAGGTCGGGTTCCACCATGCAGCCCTGGTATATGCGGAGTCCAGCTTGAATCCCGACTCTGTCCGGCCGCTCTTCAACCGCCAGGACACCATGGGCAGGGCGGTGTCGGGCGATTCCCTCTTCGACGCAGTGGCCCTTCTTCGATTTTCCATCAACGGCATACAGACGGACTATGGAGGCACCAAGCTGGACGACTGGGTGAACATATTGGATCAATGGTTCATGGACGGCGGTCCGATCGACGCGCTGGAGAATGCCTCGGCCGCGGCCCAGGAACCGGGAAGCCCCGTTCGACAACGTTCGGTCATCATCATGATGCCTTGGATGAACCCTGCAATCACATCGTTCGGCATGGTTGCAGGCCAAGACCGAAACCTCTCAAATGGCGATGACCGCCGTGCCGTGACCCGCTGGTTCGCCACGGAGGTCAGCAATCGATTCAGACGCAAGCAGGCCGACCATCTGAAGCTCTGGGGACTGTACAGAATGAGGGAGGACATAACCCCCTTCGAAAACCATCTGATCACCAGCGACACCGACGGGATCCACGATGCAGGTCTGCGATGCCTGTTCATTCCGTATTTTAAAGCGGCGGGATGGAATCATTGGAAGGAGGATGGTTTCGATCTGGCCATCATGCAACCCTCCTACGCCTTTCGCTCATCGCTTGACGGTGGCGACGTCAACGCATCCCGACTCGAAGCCGCAGCCTTGGCGGCACGAACGCACGGACTCGGCATCGAGCTGGAATTCAGGGGGTGTGCTCGTCTAAGGAGCGAGCAGGCAATGGCTGATCAGTACCTGGCCTACGGCATCTCTACAGGATACCGGGAAGGGGCCTCAGCCGCCTTCCTAGGGGAAGGATTCGGCTCCTGCGGAATAGTCACCAGCCGAAACCCGCCCCAGCGCGCAGTGTATGACCATCTTGCCGACTACCTCGCTGGACGTGATGTCCCCTCACCTGACCGGAACCTGCATATGCAGGCCGAGCCCGGCAAGGTCGGGGAGACAGCTCAAGGGCTTGTTCTGCAAACTTCGCAAATCATTCCAAGCACTCTGGGCGCGATTCGCATCGAGATGCTGGAGGGGGAACGCCACTGGACAGGCAAGGCCACCCTGGAGACCAGGACCACAGGCGGACCATGGAATCAACTCGGGTGGGCCTATCGGACGGCGCCCGATGCTCTGGCCGACGGATACCAGGGGTTCATAATGCGGCTAGACCAATCGAAGGCACCAACTGCTCCTGCACAGATGCGCCTGGTGCTGCAATCCAGCCCCGATTCCGCCGTATCAAAGCCCAGGGTCCAGGCCGTCCTGGCGGACGCCTCCCAGGAAGCCACTACAGTCAACGGTTTGGCCAACGCCTTCACGACCGTCGAGTCGCCTGCCCCGCAGACCGGCCCATACCCCGACAAGAATGCACAGGAGCTCCATGACGGCCGCATCTCCCGTGGAGGATGGAGTTCAGGATTGAACGTGGGGTGGAACTCGGACCCGGGTACGGTGGGCATCATACTGGACCTGGGCGCACCCAGGGAAGTCGCCAAGGTCCGCGTGCACACGCAGGGCGGATCGGATGCCGCCGTCAACTGGCCGTTGAATGGTCACGTCGGGTTCTCCGACAGTCCGGTGCTGGTGGATCAGGCCGCTGGAGATGCGGCTTCGATCAGCCGCGGCTGGGCTTTTTCCCCGCCCGTGGTCACGGGACGGCATGCGCCCGCCTATGACGATGGCCTGCCCATCCAGGCCGGCGCCACCTGTCAGTCAGGTCTTGAAGTCATGTGCACCAATCAGGATGGATATTTGGATGCTGCGGGCCTCCCTGCCACGGCAAGGTACCTGGATATACGCCTTGGCACGAATGCCTGGACCATGATATCGGAGATAGAGGTTTTCAATCGGCAGGGCGGCCAGCTGGGCTTTGCATACCGGTCGGTCAGGAATCCCGGACCGGAGGATGGGTATTCCGATGACGGTCTGAAGCTGACCGATGGCATCCATACCGGATCCTTCGTGCCGAAGCTGCTGACCGGCTGGCCGTCGGACACACCGGTCAGCCTTCGTTTCGACACGCCAAGGTCTATTGATGTCTCCAGGGTTTCATTGTGGACCCTTGACGATGCCTCAACCGGAATACGGAGCCCGGCCGGCTTCGCCGCCGAAGCGCGGATAGGCGGGTCATGGCTGCCGCTTACCGGTCATATGTCCAGGACGGAATTGGGCGACGACGGGATACGGCTGAGCCTTGAGTGCGGCCCCCACAAGGGCATCGATGCGGTGAGAATCAGGCTCCCGGGGCTGGGATCCGCCCAGACGTGGACCATGCTTTCCGAAGTATCCACGGAATGGGACGGCTGAAAACCCAGCCCACGGCTTGAGACTGGTCATGGAGATCATCAGAGGTCGAGAAAATGGTCCAGCCCGACGATAAGACCTCGCTGGCCGCCGGCAGCGATGGCCCGGACGGCCAGAAGCACGCCAGGCATGAAGGAGGAACGGTCGAAACTGTCTGCGCGGATGGTCAGCTGCTCACCGGTGTTGCCGAGAAGGACCTCTTCATGGGCGTTCAACCCCTGGAGACGGACCGCATGGACGTGCACCCCGTCGATGACCTGGCCTCGGGAATCGGACACGCCCTTGGTGCCGTCCGGCATAGGTTCCATTCCCGCCTGTCGTCTGGCCTGGCCGATGGCTTGGGCGGTATGGATGGCGGTCCCGGATGGGGCATCCACCTTGTCAGGATGGTGAAGTTCGACCACTTCTGCCGAGGTGAAATATTTTGCAGCCTTGGCTGCGAAATAATCGGCCAGAACCGCAGAAATGGCAAAGTTGGGTGCGATAAGGACCGCCTGGTCCTTCCGAGGGGCTTCTCTGAGAGACTGTCGAACAAGCTCCAGCCGGTCATCGGTCCAGCCGGTCGTACCTACCACCAGATCAATCCCACGCCCGATCAAGGCCACGACGTTGCCGACAGAAGCCTGGGGCACAGTGAATTCAACGGCCACATCGGTGTTGTCAGGGGTGATCCCCTCCAGACCATCATGATTATCGACAGCAACCGAGAGGGTCATGTCGTCCGCCTCGCTCAGGGCCCGGACAACGCTGGACCCCATGCGACCCGCGGCCCCTATGACTGCAACCCTGATCATACCCACCTCCGTGGTTCATCCTGACTTGTGTCTTCATCTTCATTCTAGGGTGACAGACACATCCCCTTCCACCCGCCGGAAAGGGGAGCTTCGCGAAAGGCATCCATGTTCGAGTCAGGGACGGGGCTGGAACCAGCTGGCCTAATTCATCTACGCCCGTTCGCCGGATCCACGGACCTGCGGCTCTTGGCCCATCCCAGAAGCGCCAAGGGTATGGCGCAACAGGTAACGATGGCCGGGATGGTCATGCCGCCATGGGGGCCGAACCTGTCCAGGGCAATGCCAGCCAGGGTCGAGCCCAGGGAGGTTCCGACGGATCCGCCAGTGGAGAGCCAGGAAAGGCCTTCGGTCAGAGCATGGGGGTCTACGCTCTCCCGGACGATCAGATTGCCTGTGGCGAAGATGGGAGAGACGCACAGGCCCGAGAAGACCTCGGCCACACCCAGAAGGACCAGGTTGTCCATGACCAGCCTGAAGACCACATAGCCGACGGTCAGAAGAGCCAGGAAAACCGCCAGATACCGCCACCGCGACCCTTTGAGCTTGACCGATCCGAAGATCATAGCGCCACAGAGGGATCCCAAGGCGAAGAGGGCCAGCTGGATGCCGACAGCCCCTTCCCTGCCCATGGCCTTGGTCAGGGCAGTCACCGACACGTCCACGGCTGAGAAGCTCATGTTGAAGACGATGAAGATCACGAAGAGCAGGAGGATGCCGGGGTATGCCAGAGCCGACAGGGACCCTCGCCTTCCGTTCGAATCCTCGGGTCGGACGCTGCCGCCATCATCGACCGGTGAGTGGTCGGCGGCCCTGGTGGTGGCGGATACCGCTTTGACGATGGCGGGAGGCTCGGTGGATCGCATGGAGAAGAAGGCCAATCCGCCGACGAGCAGGGCTGCAGCAGGCAGAAAGAGCTGGGATACAGGGCTGACCGAGGTGGCCAGATAGGCGGAGAGGATGGGCCCCAGAATGAAGACGCATTCGTCCAGGCCTGACTCCAAGGCATAGGCCGTGTTGAGCAGATTGGTCCTGTCGTCGCGCAGAACCCAGGCCCAGCGTGTGCGGACCAGGGCCCCGAAGGCGAACTGGGTCAGCCCCATCAGGGCCGCAAGAACGAAGAGGACGCCCAGAGGGACCTTCCACATGGCCGCGAAGGCGAATCCCAGGATGGCCAGAGTCTGGACCAGGAGGGCGACCAGACCGACCCGGCGCTGGCCGAACCGGTCGAAGAGTCGGGCATAGACCGGAGTGACCAGGGCGGCGCTGAGGGTGTAGACCGCGCTCATCAGGCCGGCAGAGGTCCAGTTGTCATAGATGTTGTTCAGAGCCAGTACGATACCCAGACCCATCATCCCCAGGGGGAGGCGGGCCAGGACCGCCGCCAGGCAGAAGCCCGCCGCATCAGGGTAGGCGAAGAGCCGGAGGAAGGGCGAACGGGATTCCTTCATGACCGCCTGCTCCTCTCCAGCTGTTCACGAACCCTGCCGCCGTAGACGAAAATGTCGTCGATCCCTTCGAAGAAAGTCGCATCGCCCCCCTGGCAACCAATCCGCGAATCGACACCGGCCTGCTGGGAAAAGGCCGCATAGTCCTCGCCCCTGAGCTCGGCCAGGCGGGTCATGCCCTGATGGTCGTAGTAGCCCACATCGCAGGATGAGTCGGTATGGAGGTAGAAATCAGCGATCCCTTCCCGGTCGAGATGGTTCAGGGTGTCCTGCCAGAGCAACCGCCCGATGCCATGACCACGTGCCTTGTCGCTGACCAGGAAGAGCTTCAGCTCGGCCTGGGGCGGAGTGGCCAGTCCGGTCTCCTCTTCCAGGCACACCTCGGTGGCCTGCCAGTGCCGCGCACTGGCCAAGGTCTTCCTGCCCAGAGGAGTCGAATGCAGGGTGGCATCGACGGAATCCAGGCAGGCCTGGGCCTTGGGGAAGCTGAGCGGCCCACGTCCCTCCCGGAGCAGGGTGACTCCCATGAACCGCCCGCCCACGCAGGCGATGCGGGCCCGCGTGGTCTGGGTCAGATAGTCCAGGACGAAGTGCTCGGCACTCAGTTGTGAGATCCTGCCCTCCTTGTCCTCCTTCACTTTCCATGTCCTGTCGAACTCCTTGACCAGATCGGGCATATCGCCCCAGATCATGGGTCGTATCGAGGGAATCTGCCGGTTGGACTGGCCTCTGTCGACCAGGTCGAACTGTGTCATCTCGTGTTGCTCCGTCTAATGATGACTCGAGGCAGGGGCGAACCAGACCGCCCCGGCTTCTCCGGTCACCGTATACCTGTTCAAGGGCGCCCATCGCCACCTAAGGGAGCGGGGTCTGCCAGGGACCATACCGACCCATGCATGGCATGTCGGTCTGTGTCCCGTTCCTGTCATTCCGTCTGCTGGGCCCGCTCTGCCGGTTCAGTCGTCATCCGACTCCTGCGGAGCACCCCGACGCAGCCCCTGGAGGATCTCCTCCTGTGTCCTGGGCCTCGCCCTGATGAGCCGCCGGGATGGCTGGGCCTCACTTACATAGTAAAGGCAGGCGTCGATGGTCGACAGGCCGATTCCCTCCAAGCGCGACAGGAGAACCCGATAGAGGTCGAGCTGGGCCAGTTTCTCTCCGGTCTCCTCTGCGGTCCTGGGCCTGGCGCCGGTCTTCCAGTCCACGATGGTGTAGAGCTTGGAACCGTCGTTCTGGTCCAATCCCCCGCGGAAGACGGCATCAAGCTTGCCTTTGACGATGGTGCCGCCCAGGACGGCCACAATGGGACGCTCCACCCAGGCCGGGATCCGCTGGGCCCAATCGGATTCGGCCAGACGGCGCTCCCAGGTCCTGAGGCGATGGGCCGTCTTTTCATCCTGGTCCATCCCGTTCCCTTCCGACTCCAGGGCCGCTATCATCCGGCGACGTTCAGCCAGGGCCTCCGGGCCCAAGGGGCCGACCGACCCTACAAGGCGGCCGTCCGGACTGGATGGGACCGACGATTCATCGGGAGATCCTCCCCCGGCCTGGTCCGCCACATCAAGAAGACCCGAGGAGTCCCGGAGGTCCGGCAGAATGAACCGCTGCGCCCAGTCATGGAAGAGGGTGCCGGCCTGAGCCAAGGGCGAGGCCACACGAGGAACGGGCCTGACCAGCCCCTCCCAATAGTCCCGCTCCCTGGCGGCATCCATCACTCCGGACCTCGCCTGGATGGATGTGACGCTTTGGGCGCCATGGCTGATGATTCCCCGGCCCGCCCGGCGCAGGACATCCAGGTCTGTAACCAGACGGTCCCCGGCGACCCCCAGGCGGCCGGTGCCCACCTGCAGCACCCGGACCGCAGCGGAGTAAAGACTGTCCTCTCCATGTCTGGTCCCGGTTGGATCGGCGTCGGGGCCAACCCAATCGGCGCTGCGGCGAAGGGCCCTGCCGACCCGGGATCCCAGGCCGATCGGCCAGAAGGACCGGTCGGATTGCTCCTGTCTGCCTGCCAGTTGGTCCACTTGATCCAGGGGCGCCTGAACCAGGACATCCCGGTAGGCACCGGCATCGCGGCCGAGCAGAAGGCCCACGGGAGGGGTCGGCGGGCAGACAGCCCCCTCGTCGGACTCCTGGTCCCTGGCGATGGGCTCCAGCCTGATGGCTTCCGGATCGCCGCGCAGACCATCGACCAGTTCCAGCCAGAAGTTCGAGGCTTTGGCATCGGCATCGACCTGGGGGGTGTTGAGGGCGGGATTGGTGTCGTTGGCCTTCTCGCTGAAGGTCATGAGGAGGTCGTGCCGGGCCCTGGTCACGGCCACATAGGCCAGCCTTCGCTCGTCGTTGTGGTAGCGGTTTCCGTATTCCTCTTTCTGCGGCAAGTATCCCCTGCTTCCCATGAAGTCGCAGGGCTCCCCATCCTCGTCCACACCGGTGGCCCTTATCCCGCCTATTGCCTCGTCCTCCAAGGCGGGCAGATCCAGACCGCCAAGGTCGTCCCCAGGATCGGACCCGAGCCGGGCGTCATGGGGGAACCTGGGCAGGATCATGGCATCCGCCCTGACCGGAACGGGTACTGCCTGGGGATTCTCCAGCCAGGTGCGAGCCGTGTTCAGGTAATTGAACGGCACACCGTCCCGCCCCACATCCGATGTCCCGCCCTTGCGCTTCTCGATCCTCAGGTTGTCTCCCTGATTGCTGGGGAAGGCCCTCTGGGCCAGCCCCACTACGGCCACGGCATCCCACTCCAGGCCTTTGGCCTGGTGGATGGTCATCAGGGCCACATCGGCATGGTTGTCGATCCCGGTATCAGGCAGGTCGGGGCTCTGGACCATGGCATCCACCCAGGCCACGAACCCGGGCAGGCTGGGCCCCAGACCGGCAGGAAGCTCGGAGACATAGGTGTCCACCTGGTCCAGGAGGGACTCGATGCCGGTCTTGGCCTGGCTGGGTTGCAGGGGCTGGTCAGGCTGGTCCATGGCCCTGGAAAGGACCAGGTCGATGTCCAGGTCCAGGGCATGGATGGCGGCGATGACGACCTGCCTGAGCGGGGCGGATGACTGGGACTGTACCTCCTGTATGACCTCGGCGGCATGGGTTGCCAGATTGCGGCCACGGGGACTGAGCCTGGAGGTCCGCAGGAGGTCTGCCAGGTCGTCGCGCAGGAGGAGGTCGATCAGGAAGAGTGAGTTGGGCACCTGGTCCCGGTGCTCACGGACCAGATCGCTTCTGGCCTCCCCCTCTTCGGTCTCGGGGACCAACCCTGCCTGGAGGAGGGCCCGGTACTGACTGTCCGCATTGATGGCCTCAGCCAAGGAGGCCAGGGCGCTCAGATCCGCCGAATTCATGCCGAACCGAGCGGAAGCCAGGAGACGCATCAGGGATCTGCTGTCGGTATGGTCGCAGATCACCCTCAGGAGGGCCAGGAGGTCCATGATCTCGGGAAGATCGAAGAGGGCCGAATATCCCACCATCTGACAGGTCAGCCCAGCCGCTTCCAAGGCCTGGCGGTACTGGGGCATTCTGGACTTGGAACGAAAGAGGACGGCCACGTGGGGGGCATCAGGGTCTTCGCCCCGGCCATCGGCGCCCGGCTTGCCGTATCGGGAACGGGCATGGAGGGCGAACCTGACCACCGCATCGATCTCCTGGCCGATGGTGCTGTACCCGAGCAGGCCGATGGTCCCCTGGTCGGCATCTTCCCTGGCCTTCAGGCGGGCCACATCGACCTCGGCCATCCGGGCACTGGAGAACCGATTCGTCTCCTGCCTGAGCGGGGCCGTCAGAAGGTTGGCCGCCCGCAGGACCACCTTGGAATTCCTGAAGGTGCGGGAGAGAGTCAGAGGCTCCTGGTCCTCGGGTCTGCCGAAGGTGGCCAGCCCGCCCATCCGGCCGCCCTGGACCGAGGGCCTCTCGGACAGCATCCCGAACTGGGACTGGAAGGTCCGGAAGGCGCCGGGGCTGGCTCCGCGCCAAGCGTATATGGACTGGAAGGGATCCCCTACGGCGGTCACGGCCGACCTGGATGGATGCGAGCGAGCCTGATTTCGGTCGTCGCCACCATCGATGGGTGCATAATCATCGGGATGGGCCTGGTCACCGGGCTGATCCCACCCGCCTGGACGGTCCTGGCTGACCGGGTGTGCTTCGTCCGGCTCCCCTGCCCGGTCTTCAGGATGGAAGATGGCAGCCAGGAGGAGGGCCTGGGTGGTGGAGGTGTCCTGGTATTCGTCCAGGAACACGTGGGTGAACCTGCGTCGGTAGTGGGCGCCGATGGAGGGGAAGCGGTCAACCAGCTGGAAGGCGGCCAGGGTGAAATCCCCGAACTCGGCCATGTTGGCCTGGCGCTTGGCCTTCTGGTAGTAGTCGGCCAGGGTCAGGAGCTTCTCCCGGGTCCGGGCCGTGCGGAGCAGACGGTTGGCCTGGTAGAGCCGGAAGTCAAGACGCCTCTCCCTCATCTTCCCCAGCTTGAGGGCATAGTCCGCATCGCTGTCCTTCTTCGCCCTTTTAGGGCGTTCCATGGACTTGTCAGAGGGCTCGGCATCCGGTATGGGACGGCCATCGATCAGAGCCTCCGTCCGGTCGATGAAAGCCCGATCCCAGGCCCGCACCCGGGCCAGCGCCCGGTCGAAGTCCGGGCAGTCCCTGCTGATCATGGAGGAGGTCAGCGCACGGGTGATGCCCAGAACCTGGTTGACTGTGGTCTCGAAGGTGCCGGACCCCACGTCATCCTGATCCCCCGCCCTGATCCGGGCCAACCGTGCCGCCTGGTCCGGCCCGCCGATGGTGGCCGCCGAAAACCCGGACAGGGGGTCATCCACGTCCAGACCGCTCTCGGCCTGATCCATGACCTCCCGACGGTCGGGGAAGACCAGGTCGATGTGGTCGGCCACGACCCCGGCAGCCAGCTGGAAGGCCCCCGGTGCGCTCAGGGGCTGGGTGTCCTGGTCCATGCCGACCAGGAGTCCATACTGACGGACGATGGACTGGAAGAAGGCGTCGTAGGTGAAGACCGAAGGCTTGAGGAAGTTCCTCTCAGGGTCCACCCGCCCGGATTGCGAGCCGGGACGGCTCCTGATGACGGCGGCGGAGACCCTGGAGAGAAGCTCGGAGGCCGCCTTCCGGGTGAAGGTCAGCCCCAGGATCTGTTCCGGGGGGACCCCCTTCCCGATCAGTGCGATGATGCGCCGGGTCATGGTCATGGTCTTGCCCGATCCCGCCCCTGCCACGACCAGGAGGTCCTCGCCAACCCCGGCATTAACAATGGCCGACTGCTCTGCTGTCTGTCTCATTCCTGATCCTCCAGAAGGTTGGGGGCCAGCCGCTCCCATGCCGGGCAGACCCCGTCCCTGCCACGGTTGTGACAGCGGGAGGGGTCGAAGAGGGCATCGGGGAGGCTGGCCGAAAGCCTGACCCCGGCGGCGAAGAAGACCCTGGCCACCATGGTCAGGTCCCAGACGATCTGAGCCCCGCCGGTATGGTTGCGGACCATCTCCCAGATCTCCCGGTCAACCCCCTGAGGGGGTTCGGCGGGCAGGTCATCCAGGTCCGCCAACCTGGAGGGATCCGGCACTCCTGTCCTGGCCTGATAGTCGGGGGTGAAAGCTCCGTTGCGGAAGATGGGCGGCTGATAGCGGGCCTCTTCGGGTCTGGTTCCCTTGTCGGGGTCCTTGGGAGGCTTTGCCACATCGAAGAGAATGGACTGGCTGACAGGAAGGCCGCCTAACTGGCCGGGATCGGGGGCGCCGGGCAGGGACCAGCCGGCCTCGGCACTCGCCTGGCCCCCTTCCTCGGAGCTCTGGAAGGCCAGTCCGAGCTGGTAACAGACCAGCTGAAGGTCGTTGAAAAGCTGAATGCCTTTGTGAATGCGTCCGGTCTTGTAATCCACCAGCCGCAGATAGTGCCGACCATCTATGCACCGGGATTCCAGCCTGTCTATCCTGCCGGTCAGTCTGACGGCCGTTCCCGGGGTGAGCGCATCGGGGAATCCACCGACCAGACCGGAGAGGAGGTTGAAGAGCTGCTCCGGGCCCAATGGCCTATCGGGGAAGGTGGCACCCCAGACCTGGCAGAGGCCGTCCATGGTGATGATCGCATTGAAGGAACGCTCGCTCTGGACGCCCTCCAGGCTCCCCGCAGGAATCGGTTTGCTCCCGCCGCACCCGTACCCTTCGGCCGACCCGTGGACGAAGTAGGAGGCCAGATTGTCGATGATCCCCTCGACCTGGCGCTCCCGGCTGTGGATGTCATAGAGCCTCTTGGGGTCCCGGCCGTCAGGAGGATTGCGGGCGAACTCATGGTATATATCCAGCAATTCGGCTGATGCCCTGGCCTGGCGGTCCGCCAGGGATCGGGCATCCCGACCCAGCCTTCCCTGGTCCGGCTTGTCCAGCCCGCGATTGGTGCCCTCTTGGGCGACCTGGTGTATCAGGGAACCGAAATCAGTGGCCACCCTACTTGGCTGGGGACCGGAGTATCGGTAATTCAGGACCCATTCCAGCGGGCACTGCCAGATCCTGTCTACGGCGGATGGAGAGAGTGAGACCGCCTGGGGCCCGACCCGATTCGAAGCCTCCGGCTTTTGGTCAGGAGACTTCCCTATGGTCGGCCCCGGAATCCCGACCTCCCTCGAAGGGGATGGCCCTGTTTCGGACTGGTCTGGTCCGGACTGATCCGCATGTTCCGCTGCTCCAAAACCTGCATACAGGAAGGGCCAGTTTCTAGGGTCGGCCTCCCGCAGACCCGACTTTGAGAGCAGGCGCAGGGTATCGACGGCGTCATCGACCCTGGCCTGGTCGACGCCACCCTCCCGGAGGGCCTGCCTGGCCAGAAGGGAGCGGGCGGCGGCGGTCAGGCCCCTGGGCGAGACCTCCAATCCACCGTATTCACGGCTCTCGTCGGCGCCGGCCCCCACCTGGGTAAAATCCGCCTGGGCCATGTCGGAGGTCCGCTCATAGCACTCGGGAAGATACCCGTAGAGAAAGTCCGAGGGTACCATGTCATCGTTCCAGACGGCGCTGACCCGCACTTGTTCCCCTGCCCGGGTCACCGCTTCCAGGAACCCCTTTTTCTCGGCGTAGAGGATCGACTGGAGCCTGGGATCATGGCTGAAAGAGGACCGGTCGGGGTCCCCGATGCAGTTGTGGAGGACCAGGTCGGCCAGATCCTCGGCCCCGAACATGGTGTCACGGGGGGTCAGGTTGGGCCAGACCCCATCCTGAACGGCCGGGAGCCAAACCAGGGGCCAGACCCTGGCCAGGGCGGCGGCGCCGGCAGGGGTGGTCAGGGTGACCGCGTGCTCGATGGGGCCGATATGAGCCAGGGAGTCCGCCTCGATCTGCATGCTGCGCACCTGGTCCATAAAGGTTTGCACGGTGCGGAACCGCTGGGAACCAGACGCATACTGGAACAGACGCATCAGGGCATCCAGACGGTCGTTGATCTCCTCGCCCTCCTGGGTGGCCACCAGGGCGCGCCGCTGCCAGTCATCGGCCAGACCCAGACTGCGCCAGGCCTCCCAGAGCACGTATTGAGGTTGGGGATCAGGCAGGGCGGCGATCCTGCCGGCTGCGACCCTGGCCACCTTCAGGGCATGGCGGAGGGCGTGTACATCCGGATCCTCCCGGCGGCCGCCCGCGATGGCAGCCATGGCGGTCAGGATCACCGGCGAGGAATCCTGCTGATTCAGCAGGAGCATGGTCTGGAGGGCATCCACACTCAGTCCGGCCGTAGAGGCCGACGCAGTCCCGGCCCCGGAAATCAGCGAGTCGTCGACCCTGATGCCTCTCTGATGGGCCACATCGGCCTCCTGGTCCTGGATGGCCCGGGACCAATCCCTCCAGGTCGCAACCAGATCGGGCAGGACCGACAGGGTTTGTTCGGCGGCATCCGTTGCTTCCGCATTCTCAGCCAAGTCCGGGATGGAGGGGGCTTCTTCGGAGGTTCGGATCCTCGACAGGACAGCCAGGGAATCCATCAGTGATTCCAGGTGCTCCATGCGTACGGGGCGTTCACGTCGGCCCTCCCCCACTTGGGCGCTGATCAGGGGGCTGACCATCAGCGTGCGCAGATGCCGCCTGACCCAGGAGGCGACTGCGGCGGGGCCGTTCTCTTCTGCCGGCAGAGTGGACGGGTCCTGCACGACCCGGGCCAGCTCGACCAAAGCGAAGAGCCCCTGGATGGTCGGCTCCTCGCTGAGCGGCCTGGTGACCGACGAGTATCGGACCGGGACCCCCTGGACTCTGAGTTTGCGGCCCAGGGCGCGAATCGTCGCGTTGTCGTGGGCAATGACGGCCATCTCGTTCCAGTCCCTGCCCTGAGTCAGGAACTCATGCTTGATCTGCCAGACCAGGTCGTCCTCTTCCTGGGCCGGGGTGTGGAAGAGCCTGGCTGTTACCGAACCATCGCCAAGGAGGGGGTTGGCGTGCGTCAAGGGCGCCACAGGCCCGGCGCCTGGCCAGGCGGGCAATTTGCCCGGCCTGTCAGGAAGGGCCCTGTCGTCCTCTTCTAGGCTGGCAATGCCTAGGGAGATACGGGCAGCCACCAGATCCGCATAGGAGCCAGGGCCGTCATGTTTCTCCTTATCGGACGAATGCATGGATGGATTCTGATACGTATCCGCGTCTACTGCGGAATCGTCGCCCGGCTGGCGGATGGAGGCTGCCAATGACCGATCCGGGCCGGATCCACCCGCTTGACCGTCCTTCCGGCCGTCCATGCGGGGGGCCACGATACGACGCGGTTTCAGGACCATCCGCCTCGCATTGAGACAGGCGAAGTCATCAGCCAGCATAGGGACCGCATCCCCATGGGTCTGCACGCTGAGGCAGGTCAGCCGGGCAGCGAGGAATTCCGGATAGGAGCCGCGGAAGGACTGGACCGACTGGTCGCAGTTACCGACAAGGAGCAAACGGCATCCGGACCGGTTCAGGGTCTGGAGGAATCCCATCCCCGCCAGGGTGACATCCTGCCAATCGTCCACGACCAGGAACCGTGGCAGGGCCAGTCCGGCGACCCTGCCAGCCTCCTCGGCTGCCCTGACCATCAGCTGCGACGGATCCAGACGGAATTCGTCGGGGTATGTCCTGTCAATGCATTTCAGGTATTCGTCGTTCAGAGCGAAGGCCAATCGCCATTGCAAGCCAAGACGCTCTTTTCGGTCAAGGTCGATGGATTGGGCGTTTAGGGCGGAAAGGAGCTGACCCCTGTCGCCGGAGGTGACTCCCAGCTCGGTCATCCGGGCGAACATATCGCGCAGCTGGGCGATGAACCGGTTGCTGACCCCTTCAGCCTGGCCGTCCGACTGGGTAACCAGAACCGAGGACCAGCCAGACTCGCTTTGGAAGTAACGCTCCAGCAGCCTGCATACCGCGCAATCGTCGCCCGCCCGGACGTGTTCGATGTGATCGGCCATGACTTGGCGGAGAAGAGCATCCTGTTCGGCCCCGTTGAGGAGCCGGGGAAGCAGGGATCTTCGGGCGTCGGAAAAAGAGACGGCTTGGCTCAGCACCTGGAAGGCCAGGGCCTGAAGGGTGCCCACGGGCCGCGTCCTGCCCGTACTTCCCCGTTCCAGTATGACCCTGCGGCTGACCATGTCCGCAGCAACGCGACCTGAGACCGCCATAAAGGCGTCCCGATCGCCGAAGACCTCCATGCCTGCCAGGAGGGCCCGAGTAGCCACGGCGGTCTTCCCACTGCGGGGCGGACCATCGACGACCAAGACCGACGTGCTCTTCCCATCGGGCCCTTTGAGCCTGTCTGCAGCCAATTCCTGAACCGCTGCTGGGATCTGATCCGCATCCACCGGTCTGTGTTCGTCCATGCCCTCAGGGTAGGCCCTAGGCTGGTCCGTGAGGTTGACGGTCGCCACCGCCCCATCCGTCATAAACATGCCTCTGAGTCAATCAACCAGGGGACAAACGCCCACATTCCACGCCAGCACGCGAAAAGGCACGCTCCCCCGCAGCCGCATGACGCGCCCGCCGCTCGACTCAGACATCATTATCTCCTAGGCCAGAGAAAGAAGAACCGCTCCACGGCCCCGTCGCCCCGTCGTGGTCAAGCTCTTCGATCACGAAGTCGGAATCAGCAAGAGAGAAGGCGCCCGAAGGGCCGACAGGCGCAGTTTCACCAGGCGCGAGCAGACGGCCGGACACCCTGGTCCCATTGGAGGAATGCCGGTCTGTTATCTCGAACCCGCCACCAGGCAGACGGCTGATTTGGGCATGTATCCTGCTGACGTTCGTATTGCCGCCCATATGGATGTCAGCCCGGGCCGATCTCCCTATGGTGGCCGTATCCTGGTTGCAATCCACCTGGTATCCATCCCGGATCCTGGTGACACGGAAGCGGGGCCTCCTGCTCATTTTGGGGCTGGCCGGCCCCTCATCGCCGGAAAGGCCGGAGGCCTCGCCCGCCCTGCGTATGTCCTGGTCGGGATGAGGGGACATGTCCAGAACGGTGTCCCCGTCATTGCCTTCATCCGAAAGTCGAATTCCCGGATTGCCATCGGGTTCCAGAACCCGATCCCCAGAGGGAGCCCCCGCGGCAGCTCCCTCCTCCGGCAGCTTGAGAATCGTTTCCGAGTAGTATTCATCTTCCTCGCCATGGGATTCACCCGCATGATCCCCGGTCGGATCCATGCCGGATGAGCCCGTCCCGGCATCGTTCTGGCTCCGGGCTTCAAAGCCCGAGGATGCGGCGCTGGCGCCATCGCCTCCCGGCAGGGTCCGGGGCCTGCCTGCCGGAAGGATCGATGCCAGCATGGCATGGTAGGCATCCGCGCTGAACTCCTTGCTTGTTCGCGTGAACGCCTCAACCGACCGCGACCACTCCGGGTGCCCGAAAGCGCCAGTGTCGACCTTGCTGAGTCTGAAAAGCAGGGAAAGGGGACTGGCATCGAAGCAAGGGCCATTGACGATGGGAACCTGCATCATTCGCGGAACCGTGTCATCACCGGCAAAGTAGAGGTAATCCTGATGCCAGAGCACCGTCTGCAGGACCGCGCGCTCCTCCGCGCACACCCGGGCCACATCCCCTATGGCCTGCAAGACCCCGGCATACCGGTCCGCGGTCATACCATGCCGCAGAACACGACCCAGGGATGTGGCTCCGGTCAAATCATAGTAGAACCTGGCATCTCGCAGATCCCCCTCATAGGTGAAAGGGAGCAGGTAATCCGCATACCTTCCCGAAAGCAGAACCTGGGCCAGCGCCAGGTCAGGTATTTCACCCCGGGTCGGTTTTACCGCCAGCGTGCGAGCTCCGGAAGCACGGTCACGCCTGACCCTGCACTTCACCCTAGCTCATCCTTATCTTCGACAGCTGCCCCTGGGCGAAACCAAGGAAACCGTCCGAACCCGCCATGGCATACTTCATCAGGCGATCGAACTGGTCATCATCCATGCCGCCCTGGCAGTTCACCACGAACACCGTGCGGAAGACCAGGCCTTCCTCGGAACTCTGCAGATAGGCAGCCGGCCCCTCATAGTCCCGGTTCCAGGCATTGCAGCAATCCTCAAGCAACTCGCGCTGGCCATTCGGATGACTGCCCTGTTCAGTCCCGCGAACCACCAGATACTCATGATGCTCGCCATCCATAGCGAAGGTGAGCATGATATTGGCCCACATTCCAAACCAGGCATGTTCATAATACTCGACATGGAAATTCTGCTGATCCATCCACCGCTTGATCCGGTCATCGTCGACGACGGTAGCCGGTCCTGCATCACGCTGCGTCACTATTCAGCCTCTCTTTCCATATGGCCCGCTGGGGATACGTATTGGATCCGGGTATTGCTCGCCCAACCAGGCATAGAAGGTCTGCACGGTATTCAGCGAATCATTCAGCCTCGCCCCGAAGACATCGTCACGTTCATCCCACATAAGCTGGCCGACACTGAAAACCCGCACGGCTCTGTCTTCTTCCACCGAGGGTTCGCTGGCGTAGGCCTTGGTCCATGCCGCAACGCTGTTCCATTCATTGCAGACATCGGCGGCATCGCGGTACCGGGCCGAGCTGAATCCGCGGCTCCACAGACTCCTGAAACTGATGGAGTCCAGACCAGCCGTCAGGGTATACAGCACCTCGCCCTCGAGCAGGGTGGCCAGAACCGACTCGCCGTCGGCATCAATGAAAACGGGCACGCCCCTCTGGCCGAGCATACCGGCCAGGCGGGCAAGAGGGGCAGGCAGCTCTGCCGGCGGTTTCTCGTTCAGCGTCGGCGAGCCGCCCATCGTCGATTCTTGCCCTGCATCAGCACCGTTCATATCGGCCTTCTTCCCTCCCGCATCGTCGGGGTTTGCGCTTCCTTGTTGCCGAAGAGGAGTCATTGTCTGTTCCGGTCTTCTGGATACTGTGCCGTGCCAGTCTGACTCGCGCTGAGGCTCCCGTTATCGACATGAGGATGGCGACGACGCGAGGGGACGCACATGATGGCCAGCTGGACGACCGCAGCCAGAAGGAGGATGATGATCACCGGGGGCGAAGGGGCGGACAGGTCCAGCTCTTTTTGGGCATCCGACACCATCGGACCGGCAATCAGACCCACGGCCACCACCGTCAGCGCGTAAGGGACCAGCGCCAGCCACCCCGACAGGGCCAGGTCATGCAGACGCCGCACCGTCAGGGCATACATGGGCGCCAACACCGCCAGGGAGAACAGCCCCGGTATGACGGCCAAGGGGCCTGAGGAGAACAGGCCGGTCAGACAGGTGGACATGACCCAGATGAACGCAGCGAAAATCCATACCTCCTTGCGGCAGGAACGCCCCTTTCCCCTCGCGTACAGGTAGAAAGGCCGCTGCAGGCACTCCTGCATGGTCGCGTCGTACATGGGCTCGTACCCTTTCATCACATCCACACGACGCGGCCTCTTCGAGAACAAGGCACTGGTCATAACCATCACCTTTCCTTTCTTCATAAACACGTCCCGACGGTCCGTCAGAACGGAACATCCGATATTGATGTCAACGG
The DNA here is from genome assembly GCF_026537385.1 of Bifidobacterium sp. B4079. NCBI lineage: Bacteria > Bacillati > Actinomycetota > Actinomycetes > Bifidobacteriales > Bifidobacteriaceae > Bifidobacterium > Bifidobacterium sp. B4079. The sequence continues at coordinate 1,027,422 of NZ_JAFNMH010000001.1, forward strand.
CAGCATGCCCATGGCGCCTTCCGGCGTCACCGGCTGGCGTCATCGTCATTATTGGAGGCTCCCAGGAGGGAGGCGATCAGCACGATCAGATCACACACCAGCGCCCAGGCCGCCAGCCATTCGAAAGCCGCGTCACGATGCGTGTCCGCGCACTTCTCGATCGCCCACATGTCCAACACGAACCACAAGGCGCCGACCACGCCCACCACACAGCACCAGAACAAGGAAGCGCCAGCCGACCCCGTCACCCTGGCCAGCATCCAGGACGGCACCACACACAACACCACCATCGCCGCCCACGACAGGAACCCATTGCGCACCAGCCGCATCAGCAACGGAAACACCAACACCCCGACAGCCACCAACACAGCCACCGACACCAACACCCACCGGAACACACCACCAGAAGTACGGCCGGCAGCACCGGATATGACGCCGAACCCCGGAGCGAACGGAAGCGACAAGACCACGAACCAAGGCCCCGGACGCCCCTTCCCATCCTCATACCGCCCCAACAGGATCCACACAGCAAGTCCGGAAAGCACAGCAAGCAAACAAGAATCGGCTATCCAGGCACGCACCCAATCCTGGCTGTCGTCGGTTAGGACGAGCCAGCCGCAGGCGACCCCGGCCACATAGGCCATCCCGTACAGCACCGTCTTCCACAGCACCCCGCCCAAGGACAACTCACGGGCCCCAGGCCGCGCATGCGGCACGCTCCCGACCACACGCGACATGACCGACGACAGGACAAACGCATCAACCCGATCATCAGCACCATCCGACCCCATGTCAGCACCCGTCCGCTCAACGCTAGACACAGCCATCTTCATCACCTACCTTCGCCCTGCACCTGTGCAAACACGGGACTCAAAAATCCAACTATCGGCGATACCGGCTTCAAACAACCAAGGCCCTCAGACACCGACGTCTTCCATCCGGCACTACCTTTATCCTGATTATAAACCTGACGCTTCAAGGCATCGACATCGTCTTCGACCACGAAGGAGCGGACGGATCCAGACCTCTTGGGGCATCCAACATGATCGGACCGGCAATAACGGCAGCACGCCCATGGCGCCTTCCGGCGTCACCGGCTGGCGTCATCGTCATTATTGGAGGCTCCCAGGAGGGAGGCGATCAGCACGATCAGATCACACACCAGCGCCCAGGCCGCCAGCCATTCGAAAGCCGCGTCACGATGCGTGTCCGCGCACTTCTCGATCGCCCACATGTCCAACACGAACCACAAGGCGCCGACCACGCCCACCACACAGCACCAGAACAAGGAAGCGCCAGCCGACCCCGTCACCCTGGCCAGCATCCAGGACGGCACCACACACAACACCACCATCGCCGCCCACGACAGGAACCCATTGCGCACCAGCCGCATCAGCAACGGAAACACCAACACCCCGACAGCCACCAACACAGCCACCGACACCAACACCCACCGGAACACACCACCAGAATAGCGGGCGCCAGAACCCGATATGACGCCAAACCCCGGAGCGAACGGAAGCGACAAGACCACGAACCAAGGCCCCGGACGCCCCCTCCCATCCTCATACCGCCCCAACAGGATCCACACAGCAAGTCCGGAAAGCACAGCAAGCAAACAAGAATCGGCTATCCAGGCACGCACCCAATCCTGGTCCTGGTCAAACAGGAGGAACCAGCCGCAGGCGAACCCGGCCATATAGGCCATCCCGTACAGCGCCGTCTTCCACAGCACCCCGCCCAGGGAGAACTCACGGGCCCCAGGACGCGCATGCGGCACGCTCCCGACCACACACGACATGACCGACGACAGAACAAACGCATCAACCCGATCATCAGCGCCATCCGACACCCCCCCGGCACCGGCACGCCCGCCACTTGACTCAGACATCACCACCACCCATCCTTCGCTCTACAGACTCGACGCCAGCGGCACCAGGAAGCACAGCCCCGGCGTCACCGGCTGGCGTCATCGTCATTATTGGAGGCTCCCAGGAGGGAGGCGATCAGCACGATCAGATCGAACACCAGCGCCCAGGCCGCCAGCCATTCGAAAGCCGCGTCACGATGCGTGTCCGCGCACTTCTCGATCGCCCACATGTCCAACACGAACCACAAGGCGCCGACCACGCCCACCACACAGCACCAGAACAAGGAAGCGCCAGCCGACCCCGTCACCCTGGCCAGCATCCAGGACGGCACCACACACAACACCACCATCGCCGCCCACGACAGGAACCCATTGCGCACCAGCCGCATCAGCAACGGAAACACCAACACCCCGACAGCCACCAACACAGCCACCGACACCAACACCCACCGGAACACACCACCAGAAGTACGGCCGGCAGCACCGAAACCCACGCCGAGCCCCGGAGCGCACGGGAAAGACAAGACCACGAACCAAGGCCCCGGACGCCCCTTCCCATCCTCATACCGCCCCAACAGGGTACACACAGCGAATATGGAAAAAAGAGCAAGCAAACAAGACTGAACTATCCGCATGCGCACCCAATCCTGGCTGTCGTCGGTTAGGACGAGCCAGCCGCAGGCGACCCCGGCCACATAGGCCATCCCGTACAGCACCGTCTTCCACAGCACCCCGCCCAGGGAGAACTCACGGGCCCCAGGCCGCGCATGCGGCACGCTCCCGACCACACGCGACATGACCGACGACAGGACAAACGCATCAACCCGATCATCAGCACCATCCGACACCCCGCTGGCACCGGCACGCCCGCCGCTCGACTCAGACATCACCACCACCCATCCTTCGCTCTACAGACTCGACAACACAGTCCCCAAAGGACCGGCTACCGGCAAAAGAGGATTCAAATAACCAAGCCCCTCAGACACAGTCGTCTCCCAGCCACCACTCTTCTGCTCAGAGTTATGGACCTGACGCTTCAAGGCATCGACATCGTCTTGGACCACGGAACGGATTCCGCGGGTAACGGTCTCGTACAGAGGGTTTTTTCGCACGGCGGCAAGCGCGCCTTGCACCCCATTATTCTTGATGACAAAATCCTTGACCTTGGCAGCCGCTTCCCCCGCATCGCGGGCTACGAATTTCGGCCCCTCGATGTCGAACTTCACATACGTATACAGCATTGCGTCAGAGGCCCTTGTAGCGGCAGCTTTTGCAGATGACCACACTCCGCGCCCGAATCCCTTCATCCACAGCAGGGGCGTGCTCATGCGCTTGGATGAAGTCGCCGCCAAGGATTTGGCTCCCGCTACCCACTTCGAAACCGGCAGGATGCCGTTCGGCCGGCCCATCATCGTTGAAAAGTGGGAAACCAGATAACCGCCTTGCTGCGTCGGGTCACCCAAAAGCCTCAGCTTTGAAAGAACCGACATGTCCTTTCCTCCGCTTTGGAATAATTCCAGTCCTGTCGAAAGACTCTTGCCCACACCTTTTAAGCCAAACCTTGCCAAACCAAGAGAAATAAAAGAAAGAATAGCCTCCCCCCATGACTCGTCGCCCTCCAAAGCAGCCATTACATCGTTGATGAAACCGATCGCAGCGAAAGCAAAGATGATTATGCCGATAATGCCTTCACCGCCCAGAATAAGAGAGGCAATGCCGAATATCATGCTGCCTATCTCGGCCACCTTGCCTATGACGCTCCAGGCGCTGCTGTAATACACCCTCTCCCACCACGAGGCCGAAGGCAACTCCTCCAGATAACCCCGCAGCGAGGACCCGGTTACCCTTGCTTTTTCACTGTACACATCGCTGATCGAATCCAGACGCGTCATGGCAGCCTGATACGAATCCTGAGCAGAATTCACCTGAGTGCGAAAATCAGCCACACTCTTCTCAGCCCGCTGGACACGACTTACGGTTTCCTTTTCATCCGCCTTGGAGACATCCTGGCCCACCTTCTGCCTAAGACGCATCTGCAATTCAGCGGATTGCGCACTGCGCGCACTGGCAGAAGCGTCATCGAGCTTAACCTCAGCCGCATGCATATTCTCAAGCGCCTGCCTGGCATCGTCATACGCCCTATGAGCCTCCCACTGGCATTGATCCATGCTCGACTTCCAGGAATTGAGAGTGTCGTAGGCACTAGCTAATCCCTGGGACAGGTTTTTCATATCCTCAGGAAAGTGAGACAGCTTCTTTGCATACTGGTCTGCAGCATCCCCGACAAACACCGACCCGCCCTTGTCGGGCACAATCCTGTTCAAGACAGCAACCAAGGAGTCGACCGACTCCTTTTTGTCTCTCAACCTCGCCGCGCAAACCCCAACGCCATCGGGATCGCCCGGCACAGGATCAGCCGCATACCCGATCACGCTCCAGTCAACATGCAAACTCATCGCTGACCACCTCCATCAATCCATAACGACAACGTACCGGTAATCAGATCAAACAACTCAAAAAGCTGGGCTTCCACATCCGTGCAGAAAGTCTGCCCCGTCACCAGCACTATACGGCCGCCAAAGGGCACATACGTCTGGAAAATCGAGTATTTGACCCCCTGGGCAGCTTCCTGAGGACGAAAAACACGATGCCCCAGCACCCGCAAGGCCATACCCGCCTTAGGAATCGAGACCTGGGAAATGTCGGATTCGCTCTCTCCTGACGACTCTTCGTCATTCTGACGGACCGTGGCGGCAATGGCATCAAAAACTGACACGTCTTCCTGGTCGGGAGGCGGGGGCAGAACGGACACCGTAACAGAGGCGCTCAGCAGACCATCCGTGGTGGGCGCCGCCAAGGAGGCTCCATACCGAACACCCATAGCCCAGGATGATGTCAGCTCCTTGAAAAGGGCATCTTCAAGCTTTTTGCGGTAAATATGCAAGGCAGGAACTTGCTCGATGATTCTCATGGACTGCTCCTTGGCGTAATCCTGCCTTCCCCTGCGGGAGAGATCCATGACCTTCCAATCGGCTGGTATGTCCATGCTGAACTGTATCCCGGCCTCTTCCATGACTATCTTCCTCCGAACTGGGGCCCGTCACCCTGCTCAATCTGCTGACCCAATTGATTATCAAGTTTTTGAAATTGATCAATAAGGTTTCCAAGCATCGAAGCAAAGTCTCCGGCTTTCTTGGAGTACTTGCCACTGGCATTTTTAAGGCGGCGCACATACGAGTCATACGCGTCGACGACCACCATACTGCCCAAGGCAACTTCGTCTATCTCCACACCCGAAAAATCGTCAAGAATCTGTTTGACTTTTTCCAGACCCTGCTTGAATTTTTTCAACTCATCATAGGAAACAACAACTCTGTCAGCCACGGTCAGTTCTCCTTTCCACCTTGGCGCTCAGCCCTCCGAACCTGATCACATCATTGTCAGCCAGAACAGTTCGTTTCTTCTCAGGCAGTTGAATATAGGTGCCGTTTGACAGAACGAAGGTCCCGTTGGCCGATCCCAAATCCATGGCCCATACCTGACCGATGGAGGTCACTCCAAACTCGAAATGCCTTCTCGATGTCTGCTGGGACGGATCATCCACCACCAAATATGCATCATAATTCTCACCAGGCTGTTTCGGCATTCTGCCAACCACGCAGCGCCGGGCACAGGGCACACGGCGGCCGTCCGAGAATACCAGGTCATATGATGAGCCATCTGCACCTGCAGGACCTTCATGAACCTGCCTTGGCGTTAGGGATCCATCATGTAAATCCCATTTGCCGACAGCTTCTGGTTGCATAATGGGCGGCAGATTAGGGATCTCCGGTATAATTCTGGCAGGCTGTGCGGTTTTAGCCAGCCCTGTTTCCTGTTTTCTATGGCTCACGATATATCATCGCCCTTCATATGGGGCTGGAAGGGGAAAGTCAGTTCACTTCCGGGCTCGGGAAACTGCACAGACACTGTGGTTGTTCCGAATCGTGCGAAACCCCTGCCTCGAGGCATGTCAGAGCTGAACTGCGAGCGCTTTAATCTGGCTCCAATCAAATCGGCATACAGCATCTCTTCAGGCCTGATCAGCACGCCCTGTTTGATCTTCTTCATTGAAGCCCCCCAGTTCCCGAAGCCCTGGGGGAAATCGACGATATCTCCAGCAAAGATGCATGAGGCGTCACTGTTCGATAATGATCCAACCAGGTTCTGCATCCACCCGCTGGCGGGAATCTCCTTGAGCAGCTGACAGTCGTCAAACACCAGGAGATTGCCTTTGAACCCCGTTTCGGTTCTGCTTTCCACGGCCTTCTCGTCGTCATTGCGGGCGTATGGTTCAAGATTCTCCTGCGTCAGGTCCGCAGGGGTCGTGAACAAGCGCACAACCCCGGGCACCCCGTCGAAACGCCTCAGGGCATTGTCCTTGGGGGCCGCGATGACCAGATGGTATCCAGCAGACAGCGCCATGTTGGACAGCCAGACCAGCAACGTCGTCTTGCCGCTCTGCATGCCGCCGAAAATCGGAAGGATCGGCGTTGCGCCCGGATCGTAGGCAATGAGATCGTTGTCCTCACCGCCAATGCCCAGAGGCAGCAGGCCACTGGCCAGAGGCTTGGATTCCTCGACCAAGGCGTATAGCTGGTCGAAGGATACCTCATCGGGCAGCTGTTCGACGTTGAAGGGCAGACGGGACCGCGAGAGGCCGGCGTCCCTGCCGGAAGCCAGAGCGACACCGGCGGCGCGGATGGCCTCGGATTCCTGTTGGCCCACCACACCCCGGCGAATCTGCGCAATCTGAATCTCAGCATCGTCAACGGATTGGTAACCTCGACCGTCCGCCATCTTGTCAGGTACTTCCTTGGCGGGGATCCCGATTTCCGAATAGTCGGTCTTGTCGACCAGCCGCAGCATGATCTTGCTGTCTGCCAGCAGGGTCATTCGACCTGACAGGAGGGAGCGGTCGCCGGTAAGGATGAAATGCACGCCGACCGACGGCCCCTCCCGCATCAGATTCTGCATGCGACTGATCAGGGAACCGCCGTCATAGGATTCGAAGGTGGAGCTGTACCCGTCCCAGGAATCCAGCATGACCAGCATATGTGGCAGGGTCTGGTCCTCATGATCCTGGTCAAGCCCCCGATTGAACTCGTCGATATTGCTGTATCCGCCCTTGGAGAGCGTGGCCGACCTGGCCTTGAGCACCCTTTCGATCTTGTTCAGGAGCCGTTCGATCTTCTGCGTTTCGCTGCGCAGGGCCACAACCCCAACATTGGGGAAGGCCGTGAGAGGGGCGAGGCCGCCATTGCCGCCATCGATGCAATAGACCTGGACCTTCGTGGGTGCATACCTTTCGCAGGCAGAGAAGGCTATGGTCCGAAGGGCCGTGGTCTTGCCGCTGCGCGACGTGCCGATGACAAAGAGGTTGCCGAAAGTCGACATATCGAGGAAAACCGTGTTCTGCTTCTGCAGTTTGGGGTAATCCCCCATGGCAAAGGGGACTTGAAGGCTGGACTGGGCATCGCCATCTTCGCTGTCGGGCAGATCATCCAGACCAATCTCATCGGTCAAGGCAGGCAGCCAGGGCTGCCGCTGCTCGGGAATGCCCTCATCCTTGGCAACCTCGCAGATGCTCCCGACCAACTTCATAAGGTCGGTCACGCTTACATCGCCCTTGTCCTCTTTCGACTTGGGACGCGCAGGAGCAGGCCGGCCGATCTGAGGGAAGGAGAGCACACGGACGAAAGGCTTCTCTGTTTTTTTCTCAGTCTTGTCATTCGGGTCGATATACCTGCCTCCTACCCTGGCGGACTGGAAGGGGACCAAGGAATTCGACCCGAGCCTTACAACGGCCCTGCCCGGTGTGGACTTGCTGATCAGCGACGCATCCTTGGCGTCGATCACATCCTGGCTTTCGCTGTCGTCCGTCATGCGCAGGGCTATACGAAGGTTGGTGTTCGCCCTGATCTCCGGAGAGACCACACCTCCGGGCCGCTGAGTCGCCAGGAGAAGGTGGATGCCCAGTGACCTGCCCCTTTGCGCAATATTCACGAGTCCGGTGACAAAGTCGGGAAGCTCCCTGGCCAGGGAGGCGAACTCGTCGATGACGATCAGCAGACGGGGAATCTCCGTCAGATCAGGGTGGAGCTCACGCAAATCCATGTAATCGTCAAGGTCCTTGGCACCGGCGAGGGCCAGAAGATGCTCGCGGTAGTTCAGTTCCGCGCCGAGCGAGACCAAGGCCCTGGTAACCAGGTGGTTGTCAAGGTCCGTGACCATTCCGACCGTATGGGGAAGCTTGACGCAATCCTTGAACGCTGCGCCTCCCTTGTAATCGACAAGCACGAAGTTCAGCGATTCCGGCCTATTCGCCACGGCCAGCGAAGCCACTAGTGACTGGAGCAACTCTGACTTGCCCGAGCCGGTTGTGCCGGCAATCAACCCATGGGGCCCGTCTTTGGCGATGTCAAGGCCGAAGGGGCCGTCGACCGATTCGCCGATCACGCAGTAGGTCGAGCGGGGTTGCAGAGCCCACCGGGCTTCGATCTCTTCTGAGGTCGGCGTCAGCTTCAGCAGGTCCAGGAGTTTGCTTTGTGAAGGAATGGCGGACTGGCTCTCATCTGGGCTGCCGTCCTCCACAGGCGCCAGGGCCAAGGCCAGGGAGTCCAGCCATTGCCTCGAGACCAGGTCCGGCATGACCTCATTGAGGTCATCGGCAACATTGCTGCGGACCTTCAGCTCGCCGGCCTCGCCGGTCACCACAGTCTGGCATTCCTCAGGCAGGAGCCGCTCGTCGATCTCCACGCAGAGCATGTACATGCCGACCTGCGGGCCCTCCTTGAGCAGTCTGATGGTGCCTGGCATGGATCTGAGCACATGGGCATGCTCCATGACCACAACCACGGAGGGACCGGCCCACTTCTGCATGGACTGGGAATGCATCATTTCCTTGCGGTCGTCCAGCATGGCGACAAGTTCCGAAATCCTCATGGCTATGTCTTCCGCACCCGTTGCCAGGGTGCGAACCGTATTCTGCCCCTCTTGGGGAACCAACTGGGGAAGCCATTGAGCAAAGCTCCAATCAATCTGCGCCTGAACGTAGGAAGACCGATTTTTTTCGCTCTGCTTCCGAGATCCGGGGGAAAGCAAGTATACCGACAGGTCACGGGCCGAATGGAGGGCCGCCATCTGAGCGACCATCCACTGCACCGTTGGGAATATGACCGATTGCTCGCCGGTGCAACCCAGACATCCGGCTTCCGGCAGGCTCACCACGACAGGGAACTGATGAAGGTCCCAGGTCTTGACTCGTTCGAATTCGAGATTGTCCGGCGTCTCCAGGGATATGTGCGATTTCACGGTTCCTGTGCCTATGCGCAGTCCAAGCCAGGAATCATCCGAGGCCCTTCTGTTCCATAGCTGGGCAGTATGCCTGGTGCCTATATCGAGCAAAGCGGCGGGATCGGGATACTCCGTCCGGACATCATGAATCTCCTGCCTCAGCGCTTGATTGGCCTTCTTCGTTATCAGATCCCGGCTCTTCTCATACCGCTTGACCTGTGCCTTGTACCTCTTCTTCATGCTGCTGTTGCCGGAGAAGTACGAGGCCACCATCATCACCGGAGACATGATGCCGAAGGCGAGGTAGGAATAATTCTTCAGGATGACGGCCATGCCCACTGACATGGCCAAAGGCAAGAGAGTCGATATGATCGGAATCGGAGCCTTTTCCGGACGGGTGGGGGCAGCCGGCAAAGTGAATCGCCTGGTCTTTACTTCGTTCCGAATCTTCGGCGGGCGGGTATACAGCCAATGCCCGGGGCTGTCCTCCACATTGACCGGGACGGAATCGTCATGACCTTTGGTCACACTGACGATGAACTCGGGGAGCACCAGCTCCTGGCCATATTCGAGCTTGGTCGGTTCCACCAGCTCATGGCCTTCCATCCATATATCGGAGTGGAGCTCCCTCTTCGTCCTATGGAAGAAGAGGCCTGTCTTGGTCCGAGCGCCTTCCCTCACATTGGGTATGACCATCAGACCGCCATCAGGATGCACGTCAAGAAGGAAATCCGCACTGACCGATACCTGTTCCGGATCCATTAGGGAACTCATCTTCAGGATTCCTGGAAGAACGTCATATATGGCACCGGCGTTGACTCCACTCAGAAAACGCAACTGCACCGCCGCAGGGTCGTCGATCGAACATGCGAGAGGGTTGACGATCCGCGCGCCCTCACACAGGAGGGAGATCCATGACCCTTCATGCAGACCGATTCTGTTGAGCGTCTGACGAGGATCCACCTGGCGGCCGTCGACATTGACACCCGTGACGCTGCCGCCCGTCTCTTTGGCGATGCCGGCCAGCGAGGGGACGACATCCGCCAAGGTCGACTCCCCGGGGACGTCCAGGTAAGCCGTAAAACGGGTATCCGACTTGGAATCATGAATATTGACCAATCCCTGCATGATCTACCGTCCTGATTTGCCGAAGGGATTGCGCCTGTAGGCGAGTTCCGAGCGCCGACGAACAATCAGGACGGCAGCCACCAGAATCATCAGGACAAAAAGGATCCCCGTACAGACGACCAGGACGAAAAGCAAACCGTTCTCGCGTATGTATTGCCACAAGTTCGAGGCCACAATAACACCATGGTATGTGGCTGTCGACACGTTGCCGGCCGCATCCTCCGTCCTGACAATCACCGTATGGTTATGCGCATCGGCCGGCAAGTCGATGTACTGCATGCCCTTCAGGAGGTCATTCTCAGGCCATTCGCCGCGCTTTACGCCATCGACATAGACTTTCGCCAAGCGGATCTTCATGTTGTCCTTGGCATCGATTCCGACGTCACGTCGTTGCCCGTAATATACACGGTTGGAGTCGATGCCGAGCGCGGAGACGGTAGGAGCCTGCGAATCCAGGGCGAAGTTCACGGATGCATCGCCCTTCCGCTTGGCATCCTTGTGCTGCATCGAGTTCTCCGACAAATTACCTGCTTTGTCGGTCGATGTGAACATCAGGCGATAATACCCGTCACCCTTAAACACATTTGCCGGTATCTCATATGTCTGCTTGCTCCAGCCCTTGTCAGTAGACTTGATGACCTGGTAGCCGGATTCGGGTACAGTGCCTATGCGCCCGTCCTTTGCCAAGTCGATTCTCGAATTCCTCTGGTCAATGCCGCTGACGTTCAGCTCGGTGACAGTGACCGGCACCGCCTTTTTCAGATAGGCGCCTCTGATCGACGCCGTCCCCGCAGAGAACAGGTATGTGGAACCGAATCTGTTGACTGAGAATGTTTTGGTGACGGTGGCCGAATTCCCCGCCATGTCCTCGCTCTTGGCGGTCAGGGTGTACACGTCATCGTTCTCAGCCTTGCGCTTGAAATCGGGGATATCGACGGTGAGTGAATTATCGTCCCCGCCCTCTTGGGCATCGAGGTCGATCGACTTGATCCTGCCCCGTCGGTCTCCTGCAAGCTCGTAGGTCGTCTTCCCCTGATCCATGTTGGCATCGACGGCCATGATCCGAGGAGCAACGGTGCCGGCGTACGCAGTCTTGTCCTCCACTTTGTCGATATGGAGATCAGGCTTGGTCATGTCGACGACGAACTCTGGTTCCTTGGCCGCATCGGCGACGTTCCCTGCCAAATCGGTCGCTCTAGCCTCCAGGGTATAGTGCTGCTCCCCTAAGAAGGGGACATGCTGGACAAACGTGTACTTGCCGGCATCACCGATCTGCGACCAACCGTCGCCCGAAGGCGCGGGAACATCCTGGTTGGCATCGTTCTTGGCTGTGGTCGTTACCGTCGATTCTTTGTCGCTCATGTTGCGCTCGACCAGTTTGACGGTCGCCACCCTCGGAGCCTTGTAATACATGCCGTTCTTGCTGTCATTGTTGTCAAAGGCAAGGGAAAGGACGGGTCTGGTCGTATCGATGACGAATTCGTCATGTACCGGATTGCCCTGATGATCTCCCGGATCGGTAAAGGCCGCATCCATCACCCAGTCGCCGTCGGTTTCACAACTGAGGTTCGCCACGTAGGTGTGCTTGTCACCACTGGGGTTGGAGAAATCCTCGGCCCTGAGTTGCGACTTTCGACCATCCACCGCGGAGGTGACGATGACGCGCTTGCCATCGTGCCCGGCTACGAAGTCGAAATTCGACTCGTCGATGGTCACGGTCGCCACCCTCTTGGCCTTGTAGTATTTCCCGTTCCTGACATCGTTGTTGTCATACTTCAGGGATAGCTTGGGCGAAGCAAAATCCAAAGCCGCCCCGGTAAGTCCTCTGGCGTCATTGACGATGCCGCTCTGCTTATCGCCGTAGGCGTCCAGAGCATGCGTCGATGAAGGATTCCCGGCCTTGTCCTTGACGGCAATCGACGTGCCGTCGAACCTCAGGCGCTGGCTGTCGGCGTTCATGTCGAAGCCCACCACATCATCCGATTCGAACCGCAAAGTCGATTCAGGCGTATCCGCGCCTTGTGGTGCCAGCCATGGGTCATAACCGAGCATCGGTGTGGGGTCAGGGCCCCTGAAATCAGCGAAGGCCAATGTCTGGGCATCAATCCCTGACACGGCATCATTGACGCCGTCCAGGGAGACATGCAAGGGGGAAGTGGGGAAGATCCACTGCCAATGCTGAGGAGCGGTCGTCGACAGATGCAGACCACCCAGCTTGGGCCCTGTATAGTCGATGACGAACTCAGAATGCGCAGAGGCGAAATATTGGCTGTCGGACTGCAGACCCGCATAGGAGACATCCAGTTTGTATGTCCCCTCATGAGGGAGATCAGAGTTGGCAACCGAGCGGGGAACTTGATATCCGCGATATACCCAGGTGTCCGACTCCGACTTGACACGCTCCCAGGCTTTTTGCCCGAACGGGACCGTTGGGAAATCAGTCGGTGAAGATGGCGCCACTGTTGGATTCAAGAAGTGCTTGTGCGTGGTTTCATCCAATTTCTGATAAAGGGGGAACCATCTATCGGTCACTGAGAAATCGACAATGGCATCCCCTCTGAAGTAATATCCAGGCTTTGTCGAGGGCGGGTTCCCCTCCGCCTGACTCAGGGATATCCGGGCTTCCCTCTTTCCCCTTGGATTATCGATCACCAAGGCATCATAAGGCTCGCCAAAACTGTTGGTTTGCTCATGCTGTTTGACCAGGTCTGCAAGATTGGTTGTAAGACCATTCCCCGTCGCGCTTCCAGCCCCATCATTGCTGGCCTTGGGATAGTCCGCCCGGTCACGGACGGTAAGTTTGACTTCAGACAGATCGTACAGCCCCTCGTCATCGAAGCGTATGATAAACCGACCATCATTGTTGATCGGCAGAGTCTGCAGCTTGTTGGCTGTGCCGTTGTTTATGAGCTTGCGGTTCAGATCCTTCGGAGCGGGCATTTCGACCACGACACTGCCGAAGCGGTTATTTTTGTCGCCTCCGTCGGAGATCCCGGACGTACCCTGCTGGGCAGCAGTGTCGATTCGCTCGTTCCCCCGCTGCTCCTTGGGGAGAAGATCCTGGACCCGAACCCTCACACTGTTCCCCGAGGGGCTGGTAACAATGGTCTGGCCATTGAATTTGACCAGCTTCAGATCATGGCCACCGGTAGGTCCTTCGAATTCACTGACCACAGGCGGGTTCGTATCGATGCCGAACTTGACGGTAGCCCCTAGGAAGCTCGGCAGAAAACTATCGTTGAGCTTGAAGGTATATGCACCGTTGGCGGGATTCGATCCGTCCGATAGGTGATCGATTCCTCCACCACATGGAAGGCTCCACCTCCATTGGGCGCTGCTGCTCTTCAAACTGGTCGGGTCAATGGTACAGGTCGTTTCTGTGTCGTTGGTGCCTGCAGGAGGCGCCAGATTGTATTTCAGCAACTTGATTTTTTGTTGGCTCTGTCCCGGCTGATTGGCAATCAGCAGCAGATAATCCTTCAGAAGCGCACTTTTGACTTGTAGCGTCAGATCCACATCGGAGTTGTAATAATACAGGTCGCTGCCTGATGGGGCAGGGGGAACCGCATCCGGCGCCTGGGAGGCATGGTCATGATGGCTGGTTACTGCAATTCTCAGTTGATCGCCGGAGTCCTGATAGCTCAGGTCTATCAGTAGCTTGCCGATCATATGGCTCGTGTCTGGGGCTTTGCCGTCTTCAGTGGCTCCTTTCAAAGCAAAAGCCTGGTCTTCATTCCCTGCCTTATCGACCACTTTTGCCGTGATGGAAGTCAAATCGTAATAGCCGGTTGAGCTGAAATTCACGTCAAAAAACCGGGAGCTGGGGGAAGTAGGGTCAGTCCCAGTGCTCACTGTATAGTCGCAGCCTTTGCTGGTTGGGGTTGTGCCGCCCGAGGGACACTCCACAAGTTGAGCCCCATGCTGCTTGCTGGTGTCCGAATATCGACTTCCAGTCAGGATGAGAGTATCCGCGCCGGAGGCATTGGAATCAGATGCTTGATCAGTCCTGTCCAGCTGTCTGTCCTGCGGGTTGCCCTCTTTGTCCACCGCTGGTCTAAGGGGAAGCTTATCCTTGACCCTCAGTCTGACAGTGCGATCCTTGAAGGCCATGACCCCGTCACCGGGAAACGCGTAATCCCGATCATCAGAGTTACTGTCATGACCGGGCTGAATATATGATACGGAAGTCAGCATCGGAATTTGCGTATCATAGACGAATGAGAGGCACTCAGCATTCTGCGCGGGATCCTCCGGACGCAGATACTTTGCTATCTCGTCCTGCACTTTTGCTGTATATCTGGCATTCGAGTTGTATGAACTCAAGTCTTTAATATTGACCAGCCTGCACGAGGGAGTGAGCACATTCCATGATCCCTGATGATCCTTCGGGCCTTTCGTTATCCGTCGGCTATCCGCACTATAAGTGCCTGTAGGGCAGGCGAGCTTAAACGGCTCTTCATGCCTGGGATCATCGGCCTGGTTCTGCCTGGGTTCCTGATCCAGCGTCATCAGGCTGAAGGGGGCATCAGGATGGTCCCGTTTATGGTTGGCATAGGCGATATTGACTACACGATCTATCCAGGGATCCTTTGATGAGAGCGATACGGAATCAGCCTTTCTGAAGTTGCCACGTAGTGGGTCACCCTCAGGCTGCCCTTCCACCCATAGCCGAACACTCCTGTCCGGAGTGGAATCCACAATCAACCAATGCACAGTACTTGCGAAAGGTACGGATTCTCCTCGGGCGTCGAGAGTGGTCATTTCTATTTCGTCCAGCGACTTTTTGAAGGTCATCTTGGAGACCGAAGCATTCCCGTTGTCGCCTGTTGGTTTCAGAGAGTAGTTGACTGCTAACTGGCATTTGCTCAAGTCATACTCTTGACCACTCTGCTCCCCAGCCGGGTCTTGATACGTGAGCGTGTAGGCATCCGCTTCTTTTTTCAAGACAGGACATGCCGAATCGGTTGAGCTGCTGGTTATCCTGGCATCCGTAACAGTGAGTTCGCCCTGGTCTGCAGGAACCTGCCGAATGGTCATGGTGATGGTTCTGGCGCCATATGCCACCCACGTTTTACCGTCGGTTATATCATCATCAGGTTTTGTCTGCTGATAGTGCATGGACACATCTACATGGCTCCCACCACCTTCAGCGGGGGCGGCCATGGCTTGTAAGGGAACGAACATCTGTGCCAGCAAACAAAGGCAGAAAGCCAGTGCCGGCAAGCCGATCAAGCAAATGATGCTGCAAAGCAGTCCACTCCGTCCACTGTGTTTTTCCATTGTTTAGGACCTTCCTGCAAGCGTGGTCTTGGCTTCATCATCAGCATCGCCGGATTGGACAAGCCCGTCGCCCATCAATGAAGTCGCCCCCTCGTCATCCCAGTCCTTGGCGCCGCTCGCCTGCGAAACCGGTTCAGACGGGGTATCCACGGAGTGCACCTTGAATTCAACGGATTGAGTTGAGGGAGATGCCGGTTTTCGCCAGTTGGATTCGTCAGATTCCTTGCGGCCGGCAGCACCGAACTTCTGGAAGTCGGCCATTCCCCATGTTCCGGCTCTGGCTGAGCGCATCCGCTCAATCTCCTCAGCCTCACTGCGGCCGGTAAGCACATCCCGCACCTGACGTATGTGCAGTATCCTGAACAGCACGATCGCAACAATGGCCAGGACAAAGGCGATCGCCAGAAATACAAGGGCCAGCATTCTCCAGGTCTGGGCGCTCACCGTTTATCTCCTTTGATGTCTACAAAGGCGTTGTCGATCTCCGAGTGGACAACCCGTGCCGACTCATTAGCCTCCTGCTTTTTCTCATCGAGTACAGTGGTTGTGGGCGTGACCGTACCAGCCAAGGAAATGGCCTTGTCGGCCAGGGAATCCATCGCTTCCTTGGTCACACCATCCGCTCTGAATTTCCTGGGGAATATGCGCAGGGCATCCAAGGTCATGTTGGACACCTCGAGACGAATGACATCATTGCTTTCCCCATGAGAAGCATCCATCAGCTGCTGCAACCGCTTTGCGTAGGGCTTGTATCTGCCTGCATCCGACCCTTCATTGATAAGAGGAACGATCTGTGTGTTGAAATCCGCCATGCCAGCGTATATATCCGCAAGACCGGCGCTCTTGAATTTCTTGTTTCCAGCAGCGTCGTGCATCCACGGCGACGCAGCCCGGATCCTGTCCATTCTGGCCGACTCCTGATTCGATGCGGCCGTGGTCGGCACCGACTTGTCATTTTCAGGAGCGTCGTAGTAGTACCAATACAACTTCCCGGTTTCGAAGCAGAGACGGGACCAGTCGTCGGCATGCCTGCGAAGGGCGTCGGCATGTTCGGTAATCGTTGCGTTGTAGACGTGCTCCTCTTTGCTGTCAAAACTTCCATCGGCGGTATACATGCTGATGAGGCTCAGATAAGGTTCTATTGAGTCGGGCTTGATGGAAGCTGCCCGAACATAATCGCTTTCAGCCCTGGCATCTACCGTGGTCTGAGTGGCCTGCTCCATCCAATACCGAAAATCTCCGTTGCGCGTCCGATATGCCATTCCCAGGGAACAGGCGGACAGGGCGAGGCAAACCACTGAGGCAATTGCCGTGCCGAGGAAAACGCGCCACTTCCTGGACAAAGCCTGACGATGAACCTCGTCGACTTCCTTATAATGCCGAAGCGCAAAGGCCATTTCAGCGCAATTCTGGAAACGGTCGTCAGGATTGCTCTGTGTCGCCGTGGCCACAACGCTTTCCAACCCCGGAGACAGGGTGGATACAAGCTCACGAATGGGTTTGAACGACCCTGGACGAGGATGTTCGCCTGTCAAGAGATTATAGAGCGTGGCACCCAAGGCATAGATATCGGTCCTCTGATCGATACGTCCTTTTTCGGAGAACTGCTCCGGAGCACCATAGCCGGGAGTGCCCAACTGCCTGTCGTCGCCGATGAGCGAACCACGATTCTCGTCTGCGCCCATCTCTATGGCGATGCCGAAGTCTATCAGCTTGATAGCTCCATCCGGAGTAACCATCACGTTTGAGGGCTTCATATCCCTATACACGACCGGAGGATGGCGACGATGAAGATAATCAAGGGCATCGCAAAGCTGTATCCCCCAATCTACGACCGTATCCTCAGGCTGGGGACCCTCGTTCTTAAGAATATCGGCAAGCGTACGCCCTTCAACGTAATCCATGACGACGTAAAGAGTGCCATGGTCGTCAATCAAATCGACAATCCGGGGAATGGAGGGATGGTCAAAGCGTTTGATCATGTTAGCTTCAACGGTGATGCTCTTGATGAGCATGTCGCGTTTGACGGGATCCGTCACTTGCTTGATCTCTTTGACGGCCCACTGTTTATTCAGCGAAGTATCGAGCGCGAGATAGACGGTGGACATTCCGCCCTTGCCTATCTGCGTCAGGATATGATATCGTCCCCCGACTACCGTATTCTCAGCAACCACTTCTCTCCCCAGATATCTCAGTCTGATTATCCACAATCCAAATATGCTCAAAGCCCTATAGCCGCTGGACAGGGCAAGGCATCAGGTACCGCAGGAAGGACCGCCATAACGGAGCATAAACAGCTAAACCCTTCTGGCCGCCACGACATATGCCCAGAACTCTGAAGACATGCAGCATCGAAAATACCGAGAAGGGCATAACGAATCAAACTCTGACAGTTATGCCCCGATTGCATATAGGCAATGCTCGACACATAGACAAGATGCGGGAACCGCGAAGAGAAGCATCCTCCCTGCCGAGCTCAGGAGACTGCACTCAGCTAATCCGCGAAACCTGCACCTGTCAGCGCGCTGTTACAACACTTCTGCAAAACCAAGCTCAATAACAACTACCCTTTGCACTCGATCACCGAAGTGCTTCAAAACAAAGCGCATCCTCATTCCCGATGCCGTTCCATTCACTGCAAGGAGCTAGCCAACTGAGTGTCCAAATCAGTCATCGACTGCTTGGTCTTGTTCAAGAAGTCTTCCATGCCATTCAGTCCGTCAACCGTCTGAGTCGCACCTTTGGTAAACTCCTCGTAAGACTGCTGGAAAGCACCAGAAGCACGATCAGTGACGAACCCGCCACTGACAAGGGCATCAATTTTGCTCTTCAATGTGTTCAATTCGGACACCAGCGTATCGTGGCCATTCCTCAAATCACTGACAGCAGTGTCAAGATCACCATAACTGACTGATACGTTTGCCATAACTACATCCTCTCCATCGCGGACAACAACGATCATGGGCTACGAAAAGCGATAACTTTTCTGCAGCCAGCTTGATAATACCACGCAACACGTATGCATTCCAACAGGGACCCCAGCAGGCCTAGTTAAGTGCGGCTATTATATTGTTGTCCTATGACGAACCAGCCTGCCGAAGTCCAACCGAGCAGCATCCCGAATCTGACGGGTTACCGGTATGTCAGCTTTTTGGGTGAAGGCGGCACCTCATCGGTCTATCTATATGAGCAGGAATTCCCAGCCCGCCTTGTGGCTGTCAAAGAAAGCATGTACCGCCGCACTGCTCACGACAGCTTTCTCAATGAGGCCGACTACCTGGCCAAGCTCTCTACACATCCCTACATCCTCACCATCCACCAGGCTATGGTCAGCCAAGAAGGACGGGAGTGCCTCATCCTTGAATATGCCCCCGGAGGCAACTGCCGAACCATCATGCGCTCAGGAGGACTTGATGAGGAACAGACGCTTGACCTCGGTGTGAGAATGGCAAGCGCACTCTACAGCGCCCATGCCAAGGGAATCGTCCATCGCGACGTCAAGCCGGGCAATTTCCTGATCACCGACCAGGGTCTGCCCGTTCTTGCGGACTTCGGCATCTCGGCTTCCACCTATGGAACCGACCGGGCCGAAGGCCTCTCGATACCTTGGTCCGCGCCCGAGGTCCTTGCCGGCCATTCAGGCGGGTCTGAGGCCAGCGACATTTATTCCCTCGGGGCCTCACTTTTCGGAATGCTGACCGGCCTGTCACCGTTCGAATACGGCTACTCGGTGGCAAACGAGGACCAGCTGGCACAGGCCATCATGCACAGGGACCTGCCGACCCTGCGCAATGGCGAAGCGGCACCGGAATTCGAACATATTTTAGACAGGGCCATGGCTTACGACCGGGATGACCGCTACTTTTCGGCGCTGGACTTCGGACGGGCCATGCAAATCGTTCAGCAGGATGCATACGGCCACATGACCCCCTTTGTCGGAAAGGGCATCGCACCATTCCCGGAGAATGGCCATGCCGGTTCGGCCGGCGACCCGAGCAGCGGCCGGCGACCCGAGCAGCGGAGCGAAGGGATCCAGACGGGCGGACGGGGCCTTCGAGCCGGACAGGAATCGATACTGTCGCTGCCTGGCCGAAACGGTACCGGCAAATCGAGGCCGAGCCGGTCATCCTTGAGCAAACGATTCCGTACAGGCCTTTTGACGGGTATCGCACTCTTGGTCCTGGCGGTCATCGCCCTGGCAGTGGGACTGGTCGTCATTGCCGGCCACGACAGCCTCGAGACAGGTTCGGCGATATCTGCACCTGGGCGGGACGGCTCGGCTGCAACCCAGGAGAGCACCGATCCGGAGGAGCACGATGACGAAAAAGCGCCAGTGCCTTCGGTCACCGACGGCAAGGGCACCTATCAGAAATCTGCGGTCATCTTCACTTGGAGCAATCCCGATCCCAGGCCAGGAGACATTTATACTTGGCATTTACTGGACGGGCAGGGAGGAGGCAACCGTGGGGCGAGCGTCCAGACCAAGGATCCAAGGGCCATGATTGACCCTGCCCAAGGGCCCCAGACCTGCATCTCTGTCAGCCTGGTACGGGCCGACAGACGGATATCCCAGGAGCCTACGACTATTTGCGCCGCTCAGCAGCAGGGATGACCGGACCCCTGCTGGATTCTCGGACGGGCACAGTTGACCACATTGTTCTCTTGGCCTATTTTCACACGGCAGGAAGTTAGACTCGAATTACCGAGAGGCCCGAATAGGCGGCGACGACAATCCAGTCTGCTCCGCCAAGACGGAAAAGCTCGGGATGGCACCATGAATGCATATCGGAAACTTCACCACAAGGCAGGGGGCAATGATGAGTAACGGGAGCGGTCCCTCGTGGCAGCGCCGGGCCAGGCGACGCGTCCGCTCCCTACTATCCAGGGCATGCACCCCCTGGACCATGCCGATCATGGTTCTTCTGGCCTTGATGCTTGTTGCTGTCGGGGCCGTTCTGCTGAACACGGTCAACCGGCGACAGGTACAGGTTGATGACGGCAGCGTCTGGGTCGCCTCCCAGGATCAGGGCAAGGTGGCCCGGTTCAAGCCGGGGATTGACGAGGCCGATGTGGCCCTGTCAACCAATACGCACAGGTTCGATCTGGCCCAGAGCGGGTACGCCACCATCCTGGGGCAGGATGGGGCCATGTCGGCCATCAGGGCCTCGACCGCCAGCATCGGCGACCGGACCAGGCTGGGTGCCCAAGTCGAGCAGATGGTCAACGGGACAACCGTGGCGCTTTTTCAGAAGTCCACCGGCAAGCTGTGGGTGGGCAGCACCGATGCTCTGAAGTCCATCGATCCCGACCATAGACAACCCATCCTGACCCTGGGCCGGGGCGGGGCCGTGGCCGTCACCCCACAGGGATCCGTCTATGCCTTCAGACCGTCCGACGGTGCGGTTCTGGTGGTGGACAAGCCCGATGGAAGAACCCACCATGCCCTGGATTCCATAACCGGCGGCAGACCGGTCAGGGCCGATGGGATGACCGTGGTCGGCGACCAGCCGGTGGTCCTTTCGGACAGGACGCTGTACTGGTCCAGGGGGTCCGCCCGCCTGCACTGTTCAGGCGATCCAAGACTGCAGGAGACCCCGATCGACCGGAGCCAGCAGTCTACCTGGGTGGGGGTCAGCGATGACCAGGGCGTGCATCTGGTCAATCTGAACGCACCAGGCGCGGATCCCACCCTGATCGCCACCGGCGGAAGCGGACAACCCGCACGGCCGGTCTCGTCGGGGGGTTGTCTCTGGGCTGCATGGTCCTCGCCTGCCAGGAACTTCATCCGGCTGTGCGGCACCAAGGGTGAAATGCCGGCGGGTCGTAACCGGGGTCAAAGGTCCGGCCTGGACAACCGTCTGGTAACCCTCCAATCCATCTCACCGACCGACGACCTGGTCTTCCGGGCCAACCACCGCCAGGTCATCCTCAATGACGTCCAGGCCGGGAATGTCTGGAATCCCCGCAAATCCACGAAGATGATAAAAATCCAGTGGCAGACCATAGATGTCAGGGAGACCCGGCCCTCGGACCAGAAAGAGGACTCAGCCAACAATCAGCAACGGTTCGCCCCAACCTGCGACGCCCGTTCCGGGACCATCACCGCCGAAGACGACCAGTTCGGCATCAGGGCTGGGTCCCAGGCCATCCTTGACCCTCTGCGCAACGACCACCAGACGGACTGCTCGGTCCTACAGATCAGCGACGCAAGAACATCCAGCGGTGAGATCACCCTGTCTCCTGTGTACGATGGCCGCTTCCTCCAGGTCGACGCGTCCCGGGCCCATCCAGGCACCGTCAGGATAAACTACTCCATCACCGACGGCCACGGGCAGGTCTCATCGGCGGGCATCGACCTGACGATCGCCCCGAGCGACATGGAAGGCGGGGACAAGCCCCCTCAGCAGGTCGACACCCCGGCCGAGTACGAGGTGGAGCAGGGAGCCACCATCGAAGTCAATGCCCTGGCCGGTATTGTGGACCCTGATGGGGATCCCATGACCCTGGTATCGGCCAGCCCCGCCAACTCGGATCAGGTTTCGGTCTCCACCCGGACCGATGGCAGGCTGACCCTGGCCGCCGGATCCGCAACATCCGGCCGAATCAGCGTCAAGGTGACCGTCTCGGACGGCAGACTCAGCGGGGAGGGTCTGGTCTACTTCTCCATCCGGCCAGCCAACACGCTGAACCCCCTGGTCGACCCGGTCGTCAGACAGACCCAGCCCGGACGGACGATCAGGATAGACCTGAAGAAGGCCGTACATGGCAACTCGGCCCAGCCGCTGCAACTGACCAAGGTGGGTCAGCCCGGGGGGACCAAGGTGGAGGCCAATACAGAGGACATGTCTTTCGCTTTCAGCTCCCCGACACCGGACACCTACTACATTCCCTACACGGTGGCCCAGGGTGATCATGCCACCCAGGGGCTGGTCCGATTGGAGGTGGCCCAGTTCAGGGCTGACGCGGCAAAGCCTGTCGCCGTCAACGACGTAGCTCTGCTAGGGGCCGGGCAGACCGCGATCGTCGAACCCATGGACAACGACCTGGACCCCATGGGCGGGGTTCTCTCTCTGACTTCGGTGTCGACGGATCCAGCCATGGGAATCAAGGCTGGGATCGTCAACCACAAGCGGGTCTATCTGACGGCGCGTCAGATCCCCACCAGACCGGTCAGGATTTTCTATACCGTCACCAACGCAGCCGGCGATGCCCGTGGGACCATCACCCTGCAACCGCCACCACTGGACCGGAGCGCTTCCACCCCAAAAGCGGGCAACATCAGCGCTCAGGTACGGCAAGGGGGTCTGGTCACTGTCAGGGTCATGGACCACGTAACCTACCCCGATGGCACTACGGTCGGCCTGGAGCCAGACCTGGGCAGAGACCAGGCGACCTTCAGGGGATTGATCTTCGTCTCCGGCGACACGGTGCGTTACCAAGCCGGATACGAGACGGGCACCTACCCAGTCACCTACACGGTCAGGGACAACTTGGGCAACACGGCCTCCGGGACCATTACCTTCAAGGTCCATGCCGACAACCAGCGGGACAAGCCGGCACCCACCCCAGATGACATCGAGGCCCAGGCAGCTGCAGGAGCCAAGGTCCGCATCCCCATATCCCTGACCGGCATCGATCCGGACGGCGACTGCGACACCCTGTCGGGATTGGGAAACCAGGCGCCCAAATTGGGAAGGATCACCCATGTAGGAGCCGACTACCTGATCTACGAGGCTTATGCCGACTCAAAAGGCACGGACGACTTCACCTATGCTGTCGAAGACTGGGTCGGACAACGGGCCCAGGGACATATCCGCGTCGGCGTCTTCCAGAGCACTGCCGCAGGGGGCGTTTTCGGCCGTGACGACCAGGTGAATCTGAGGCCGGGTACGGCAGTGGACGTACCTGTCCTGTCCAACGACATCTCGGGGGATGACACCACGCTGGCCCTGGACCCCGACCTTGAAACCACCGGGGTCCACGACGCCAAGGTCGTCGGCGACATGATCCGCCTGACCGCTCCGACCCAGGCCGGTACCTCATACGTGGTCTATCGGGCCAAAAACCAGGCCGGCATCAGTGATCAGGCCACCCTGACCGTCACCACGGACCCCAAGGCGCCGATACAGCCGCCGACCCTCCAGGACTACGATGTGGCCCCTGCCGATACGATCGACAAACGTTCGGTCGATGTCAACCTTGTCGACTCCATGGCCAACCCCTCGGGAACCATGGACGATCTGAAACTGGCGGTGCATCCCAGCGCCAGCAATCACGCCCGGATCAAGGGCGGCCCGGGATCGACCACGCTCAGCATCGATCTGACGGACCAGGCCAGGGCGGTCCCCTACACGGTCACCAACACCCGGTACAAGATCACGTCCACTGCCTTCGTCAAGGTGCCGGCATACGGCGTCTTCCCTCCGACTCTCCGACCCAAGGCACCCGCCCTTCGGGTCCGGGCCGGGCAGAGCATCACCATCGACATCGCCGATCAGGTACGTGTAGGAGCCGGCAAAACAGCCCGGATCGCCTCGGCAGACTCGGTTTCAGCGACCAAATCCGATGGGTCCGAGCCCTATGTGAATCCGACTACGCTCAGGTTCGCCGCCAACAAGGACTATTCAGGACCTGCCTCCCTGACTTTCACCGCACAGGACGGGGTCCCCGATGGGAAAACCATTGTCAATTCGGCCGTCCTGACCCTTCCCATCACCGTCGAGGGAGGGCATGAAGAACCGCCACGCCTTTCGGCCCCACCGATCGATCTCGTGGCCGGAGAGCCTGCACAGACCATCTCCCTGAGGGCCTTGACCCAGGTCCCGGCGGGAAGCCGTGTCAGCTCATACGTCTATGCGACCAGCGGAGCCGAGGGGCCAGTCAAGGCCGCACTCACCCGCAAGGGCCAGCTCTCTGTCAGCGCCGACAAGACCGCCGCGCCAGGAGCCAGGGCCATCCTGCCCATCACCATCGCCTATGCGGATGGCAACGTCAAGACAGGCCTGACCTTCAGGATCGTCAGGACCACCCGTCCCCTGGCGTCGGTGCCCTCGCGCGCCATCAGAGCCAAGGCGGGTCAGAGTCTTGATGTCGATGTCCTTGAGGGAGCCATGAATCCCTTCCCCGACAGCCCTCTGCGGGTGGTTGGCGTGGTGACCGACGATGCATCGAAACTGTCCGCATCCCCCGGCGAGAACGGCCAGGTGACCATCAAGGTCGGCAAGGATATCGGCGCATCGACCAACACTGTCCTGGCAACCGTGGAAGACGGCACCAGAGACAAGGACCGGCGGGTCAGCGCAACCATAACAGTCAGCATCATCGACAAGCCACAGCCCCCTCGGGTCCTGGTCGGATCCCCACGCGCAGGAGACGGGACGGTCTCCCTGGCTTGGGAGCCGGGGAGCGCCAATGGGAGTCCCATTGACGAGTACCAGGTCTCCTACCAGTCGAATGCTGACGCAGGGCGGCAATCATGTTCAAGGGCCACCACCTGCACAGTTACGGGTCTTACCAATGGTCGGGACTATAGCTTCACGGTCCGGGCCCACAACGAGGCCGGATGGTCCTCTGCCTCCTCCCCCCTCGCCGCCAGGCCGGATGTGATACCTGGAGGCGTACGCAACCTGTCGATGGACGGCAGCGTCAAGGAAACCTTGACGGTAAAGTGGGACCAGCCCGAAAATCATGGCTCGCCCGTCGACCGTTACACGGTCCAAACCAACGGACCCGGTTGCGGATCCATGCGGAATCGCCCACCAACCTCCACCAGCGCGATCTTCTCCGTCGATCACCAGGACGCAGGGCTGGCCTGCTCCGTCACTGTCGTACCCTCCAACATGGCCGGAGCCGGAACGGCCGAATCCGCCTCCGGATCCACATGGTCGCACCCCGATCCGCCTTCCTTTGATAAGGTCGAACAAGACGACCCCGCCAACGATCCCACCAAGGTCGATCTGGCATTGACTCCGGGCGCCAGCCATGGCAGGCCCTGCAAGGACATCCTGGTCACGCTTGAAGGAGTCGAACCCTCGACCGCCTCATGGACACTGGGATGCACCCCCCAGACAGCAAGGAAGCAGGTCACCCTGCCTGCCTCGGTTGCCCAACCGGGAGCAACCATGAGATTCAAAGCCGTCAGCCGCATCAGCGGCGCAGGCAGCGAGGGACTTTCACCGACAGTCGCCAAGGAACTGACACTTGCAGGAGGACAGTCATCCACGAAGCGCACCTTGGAGAACCGCCGAACGCCATCCACTCGAAAAACTGGGCACAGACCGCCGGAAACTGCGGAACAGCCCGGGATTCCAGTCAGGTGGAACCAATCAGCCCCCATGGAAACAAGGATTGACAGACATGAATGACCAATTCCAAGATGATGCCACCCAGGATAAAGGCAGGCCTCTGAATGATGCCACCGTCATGAGCAACCACCAATCCGAATCGGGTCAAGTGCCGCCAACCCTACCCGATCCGAATCCACCCGCCGATCAGACGGCTGGAGCCCGAAGGACCGGCCAAGCCGCCGACCTCGAAGACAGGACCAGACTGGGCACTTACCGTGCCAGACCCCTGGCGGCCGACAAGCCGCTGGTTCTGAATGAAAATGACATGACTTTTGAAGACGAGTCTGGCAGATCCAGCCGCATACGCATACTGCAACGGCAGCGCGAGGCCATGCTGGGTGGTCTTGGGCGCAAGCGTGACCAGGCTGGTGGGCGACAGCCCACTGACAACAGCGATCCTCAAACAGGAACGGTTCCCGCCAGGCGCATGACCTCAGAACCAACCATGGCAGCCGAATCCTTAAGAAAGACGGAACCGTCCGCATCCGACGAGACCCATACGGACCCGCCCCTTGCCATCGGCCGTGGAACCAGGCACCACACCGGACCGACCTCCACAACAGGCAGCCCGGCAATGAACTCCAACGACTTTGCCCGCGCCTTCCACGCCATCACCGAGAACATCGGCAAGGCAGTCGTCGGCAAGGCCGAGACGGTGGAGCTGTGCGTCACGGCCCTAATCGCGGGCGGCCATATCCTTCTTGAGGACAATCCGGGCACCGGCAAGACCCAGCTGGCGCGAGCGCTGGCCAGATCCATCGACGTGGGGTTCAAGCGGATCCAGTTCACCCCCGACCTTCTTCCTTCGGATGTCGTGGGTGTCACCTTCTACGACCAGGCCGAGGGAAGCTTCTCGTTCAGACCTGGTCCGGTCTTCGCCTCCATGGTTCTGGCCGACGAGGTCAACCGGGCATCGCCCAAGACCCAGTCCGCCCTCCTGGAGGTCATGGAAGAAGAGAAGGTCACGGTAGACGGCGCCACCTACCAGGTTCCCCACCCCTTCATGGTGCTGGCGACCCAGAACCCTATCGAGCAGTTGGGCACCTACAGCCTGCCGGAGGCTCAGATGGATCGCTTCATGATCAGGACCTCCATGGGCGCTCCTGGTCATGAGGCCAGCATGCGCATCCTTCAGGAGGCCGACATCAAGGACAGGGCCGGCCTGGTCACCCCGGTGATCGGTGCGGACGGGATTGCCGACATGGCCCGAAGCGCATCCAAGGTCTACTGTGATTCCTCAATCATGGAGTACATCATCCGAATCATCGAGGCCACACGACACAGCAAGGCCATCAAGGTGGGCTCCTCCATCCGTGGAGGCTTGGCCCTGATCCGCTGCGCCCGGATCTGGGCCTGCTCCCATAGCCGCGATTACGTCATTCCCGACGATGTCAAGGAGCTTGTCGATCCGGTCCTGGCCCATCGCCTGGTTCTGGAAACCGAGGCCAGGCTCTCCGGGGTCGATGAGCACCAGGCCCTGGCTGAAGCCCTGGCCACAGTCCCCATCCCCTCGGCGGAGCACTGAGACCATGACCACATGGAGATCAGCCAAGACATCCATGCACACCTCGGAGACACTTCGGACACTTTCAAGCAACACCCCGTTGCACCAGGCCCTTTCCATGGTGACACCGCTGGGTTGGGGGATAATCACGATCATGGTGATCGCCGGTGTCGGTCTGACCTTGGTCGGCTGGGCCGAGCTTCTGGTCTTCCTTCTGGCCAGCCTGATCATGATATCCACCGGCCTGATCATGAGCATGGGAAACCTTGGCTGCCGGGCTGATCTCAACCTGGACCAGATCCGCCTTGTCGTGGGTCAGGAGTCGGAGCTTTCCGTAACACTATCCAACCCGGGTCCGCGCACTGCACACAGGTGCAGAATCAGCATCATGATCGGGAGCGAGCCCGCGTATCTGGCCTTTCCGGCCCTTGCAGCCGGCCAATCCGAACACCTGAACCTGAGACTTCAGGCATCGCACCGCGGCGCCGTCCATGTGGGACCGGTGACCATGGAGGCCGGCGACCCCTATGGCGCCATCCTCAGGAAGCGGATCCTGACTGATGGAAACCAGCTGTATGTCCACCCTCGAACCATTGACCTGGCACCGATCACAGCCGGGCTCCAACGGGATCTCGATGGGCGCGCGGCCTCCGGAATCGTGGATGACGACCTGGAATTCCACGCCCTGCGCCCTTACCAGCCCGGGGATGACATCAAGCGTGTCCACTGGCTCTCCACAGCCAAGACCGGTTCCCTGATGGTCCGCCAATACGAGCCCACCCTCCGTACAGCCACCGCTCTCTGGATGGATACCGATCCATCCTCATACGCCAGTGCTGAAGAATTCGAACTAGCCGTCAGCATCTTCGCTTCGCTGGGGGAACGATGCCTGCTGGATAACCGCCGCCTGGCGGCCATGGTCCCTGCCGATCAAACCCGAAACCGGGTTGATGCCCCTGCCGGCTTCCGGCCCAACAGACTCCGGCAGAATCATTCCGCTTGGGAAACCAGCTTCCTCCGCACCGACTCCCCCCGCACCTTCTTGGATGATTGCAGCTCCATTTTCCCAGTAGAGGCACCAGCGGGAGAAAAACCAGGTCAGTCCTCGGCCCCCTGGCTCGGCATGATCGAGACCCATGTCCCCGACACCTCTCTGATCCTCCTGGTCTCGGGCTCCCGGACCGACCGACAGGCAACCCAGACCATGACCGTCGGGTTGCCCGAATCCATTCGAACCATGGTCCTGATCGCCGCAAGAGAGGAAGCGCGCGCCATCCATGAGCAGGGGGCCATGACCCTGGCCCGCCTGGGAACCCTTGAGGACCTCCCCCTGATTACGGAGACCCTCGTATGAAGATCCCCGGAACCTGGCAGGCCGGGCCAATCCCCTCGCCGGTCCGCATGCTGCATGGTAGCCGATCGATGCCACGGGAAGATCCCAGGAGCCATACCCTTGGATTTCTCTCCACCCTGTCATTGGTCCCAGTCAACCTCCTTGCCGCCGTCCAGCTGCTTCCTGTGTACGGGGACCTTGCGGGATGGCTCATGGTGGGATTCCTGGCCGGCCTGGCCGGGGCCCTCACCGCTATGATCCGTTCCCGCCATGCCCTCCGCCCTTATATTCTTCAAGCCGTATTGCTGATTGCAGCCCAATTCATCCTGGGACCCGTCGTGACCCTGAATGAAACCACCTTCCTCCATCTGATACCCACCCCCAGAACCCTGGTCCAAGGGTGGACGGACACCTTCGGCTCCTTCAAGACCCTGGTCGCCATCGACCCTCCGCTGGGCTGGGAGGCAGGAGGCTTCATGGCCCTGTGGACCCTGCTCCTGTGGACCTCATTCCTGGCGGCCTTCCTGGCGCAAGCGCATCCCTATGACCGGCCCAGGCGGCCTGACGGCACCGTAGACCCCACCCCGATCCTTGCCGCCCTGCCGATACTGGTCACCTTGTCGGTATCGGCACTCCTGGGAACCAGCCATGGATGGCATCCAGGGCTTATGGGATGCTGCCTGTGGGCCCTGCTCCTTTTCTGGACTTCCTGGCGCCTGCAACTGATCCGGTCCGGCAGACTCCTGGCCAAGGTCCTGACCCTTGTCCCGGCCTTGAGCATCGCCATGGGCGGGACGCTCCTGGTCCCGCTTGACCGTCTGGTGCTCCGTGACCGTTACCAGCCTCCGATCGACCCCTACCAGTTCACCAGCCCCCTGAGCGACTACCGGTCCTACATCAAGGATCACAAGGATGACACCCTGGTGACCGTGCACAATCTGCCGGCCGGCACACCGATCCGCATGGCCGTCATGGACCGGTTCGATGGCAAGGTCTGGAATCTTTCCGACAGCGCCATGCCCGGACAGTCCTCCGATTACCGGCGCATCGGCAACCTCATTTCCCCCGGCCGGGATGGTGGGGAAGCTGACGACAAACTGGCCCAGGGCCCGTCCTTTAAGGCCTCCTTCACCATCCACCAGGGGTTCGGACGCTCCTGGCTGCCCACGGCCGGCCGTGCCTCATCCATCAGCCCCGGAAGGAATCTGAGCCGGGAGGACCTTTATTACAACAGGGGAACCGATTCCGCCCTTTCGGCCACACCCCTAAGCGCCAACACCACCTATACGGTCGAGGGGAACCTGAGCGTCAGACCAAGACAGGAAGCCATCAGGAACAGCCAGGCAGGAGCGGCTCAGGTCCCCCAAGTCTCGGACCCGCCGGATTCCCTGCCCAAGGCAGCGGCCCTGATGACATCCTTCCAGGACAAGCCAGGCGCCAGGGCCCTGGCCATCGAGACCAGGCTCCATCAGGACGGCTGGTTCTCCCATGGCCTGGAGGGCGACTATCCGTCCCCCGCCGGCCACGGCGACTATCGGATCAACCAGCTCCTTCAGGCGCAGGCCATGGTAGGCGACAGCGAACAGTACGCCTCCACCATGGCACTTCTGGCCAGGCAGATGGGTCTCCCCTCCCGGGTTGTCCTGGGTTTCATCCCCAAGGACAGACAGGGAGGCATCAGCAAGACCCGCACCCACCAGGACCCCGGCGGCGGCACAACCGTGGATTTCAAAGGGGAGGACGCCGAGGCCTGGGTCGAGATCAACCTGGCGAGCCTGGGCTGGGTGTCCTTCTACCCCACACCGCAGGAGACGAAGACACCGGACAAGAACCTGAATTTGACCCCTCCCAACCCCAAGACCCTGGTCAGACAGCCGCCGCCCCCACTGGCCGATCCTCTCCGGGACGACCAGCGCGCCAAGGGCAGGACCCGCATCGGAGGACAGGATGCCGACCAGATGTCCGGCCCCTCTTTCTGGACACGATTCGGCCCCCTGGCCGGGAAGGCTCTAGCCTATTCCTCGCCAGTCTGGGTTACCGTCCTATTGATCCTGATCATCCTGGCGTTCAAGGCCTGGCTTTTGAACCGGGCAAGAACGAAGGGCTCGCCCCAAAGGCGCATCGAGCAGGGGTGGAAACAGATCAGCAACCTGGCTTGGCAGTCAGGCCTCAGACCGCAAGGGACCAGAAGGGAACAGACCAGAGCCATCAAGCAGGGCCTGCCGGGCCGGCAGAAGACCACAGGACAGCGGAATACCAACATGGACAAGCTGAACTGGCTCTGCAATCTGGCCGACAGGACCAGCTTCGGCAATCTTCCGGCATCTGACCAGGAAGCAGCCGAATACTGGCGTCTCGTAGATCAGGTTCGCCGATCCATCCTGCAGGGCCTGCCCCGTTTCAGGCGCTGGAGGACGCGGCTGTCCCTGCGCCACCTCTTCTGAATCCCCACTGCTGCTGGTCCCCCCTGCCCAACCTCGACAAGATGGCAAGCAGCATGCCCTTCCTGTTTGTCACAGAAGCCGCCGCAGCGGAGCCATGACAAGGCGGGACCATAACGAAGAAAAGGGCCTCGGCCGACTTGTCGCCGGACGAGGCCCTTATGCGATCCTGCGTTTTGACCGGATCGATCAGCTCAATGAATCACTGGCCTGAATCCTGATCCGCGGAGGAGAAAGTGGCCGCAGCTCCCTGGCCACCCGTGGCGGAGCCCTTCTGCGAGACGGTCTGATCAGCGCCGGACTGCTTCAGGGACTCGTCTGTGCTGTCCTTGGCTGATACGTTGCCGTTGGGGGTGTCCAGATGGCTCTGGCCGCCCTGGTCGTTGAGGAAATCGTCCGGGTTGAAGTCGTCGCCCAGTTTCAGGTCCCCGAAGTCGATGTTGGAGAAGTCCACATCGTTCAGGTCGGCGTCGCTCAAATCCACATCGCTGCCACCCAGGCCGAAGTTGGGGTAGATGGTGTCGCGGATGGCCTTGTCGGGCTCCACGGTGGCGTTGCGGTACCTGGCCAGGCCAGTGCCGGCAGGGATCAGCTTGCCGATGATCACGTTCTCCTTGAGACCCTTCAGATCGTCGACCTTCTGATTCAGGGCCGCCTCAGTAAGCACGCGGGTCGTCTCCTGGAAGGAGGCAGCCGACAGCCAGGAGTCGGTGGCCAGGGAGGCCTTGGTGATGCCCATGAGCTCGGGGCGCCCCGCAGCCGGCTTGCCACCGGCCTTGACGGCCTTCATGTTGGCGGCCTTGAACTTGGCCTGGTCGACCAGCTCGCCAGGCAGCAGGTCGGTGTCGCCCGAGTCGATGACCGTGACGCGACGGAGCATCTGGTGGACGATGACCTCGATGTGCTTGTCGTGGATATCCACGCCCTGGGAGCGATAGACCGTGTGCACTTCGTTGACGATGTTCACCTGGGCGGCGCGCGGGCCGAGGATGCGCAGGATCTTCTTGGGATCCACGGACCCCTCGATCAACTGGGTGCCGGCCTCGACATGCTGTCCGTCCTTGACCATCATGGGCGCGCGGCGGGTGACCGGATAGGTCAGCGCCTCCACAGAGGTGTCGTCAGGGGTCAGTGTCACCTGACGGCCGCGGTCGGTATCCTCCACCTTGACGGTTCCAGGGAACTCCGCGATGGGCGCCTCACCCTTGGGGGTACGGGCCTCGAAGAGCTCGGTGACACGGGGAAGACCCTGGGTGATGTCGGAGGCCGAAGCCACACCGCCCGAGTGGAAGGAACGCAGCGTCAGCTGGGTGCCGGGCTCGCCGATGGACTGGGCGGCCACGATGCCCACGGCCTCGCCCACATCCACCAGCTTGTTGGTGGCCAGGGACCAGCCGTAGCACTTGGCGCACACCCCGCGGGTGGACTCGCAGGTCAGGACCGAGCGGGCCTTGACCTCCTCAACGCCGTGGGCGACCATGTCGCGCAGGACATCCATGGACATGGCGTCGCCGCGCTTGTAAAGCACGGTCTTGCCGTCCTTGGGGTCGATGACATCGGCCGCCAGGAGGCGGGAGTAAGGACCACCGTCGGCCGCCTTGACCAGGACCAGGTTGCCCTGCTCGTCGCGCTCGGCCACTTTCATGGTCAGACCGCGCATGGTGCCGCAGTCCTCTTCGCGCACGATCACATCCTGCGAAACATCGACCAGACGACGGGTCAGGTAGCCCGATTCGGCGGTGCGCAATGCGGTGTCGGCCAGCCCCTTGCGGGCGCCGTGCTGGGAGATGAAGTACTCCAGCACCGACAGGCCGTCGTGGTAGTTGGACTTGACAGGTCGAGGAATGATCTCGCCCTTGGGGTTGGCCACCAGGCCTCGCATGCCGGCGATCTGGCGGATCTGCATCCAGTTGCCTCGCGCCCCGGACTGAACCATGATGTTCACGTTGTTGTCCGGAGTGAAGTGCTCCTGCATGGCGTCAGCCACCTTGTCGGTGCACTCGGTCCACAGGTTGATCAGCTCCTGACGGCGCTCCTCGTCGGTCAGCAGGCCCATATCGTACTGGGAGTTGACCTTGGCAGCCTGCCCCTGGTACTCGTTGACGATCTCGCTGCGCTCAGGCGGCACCACGATGTCGGAGAAGGCCATGGTCACGCCGGACCACTGCGCCCTTGTGAAGCCCAGATCCTTCAGGGCATCAAGGGTCGCCGCAACCTGTGCGGTCGAATACCGGGTGGCGATGTCGTCCACGATGCCGGACAGCTTGCCCTTGGGCACCTGCTCGTTGATGAAGGGGTAGTCCACAGGCAACGTCCGGTTGAACAGAACTCGCCCGTAGTTGGTGGCGAAGAGCCTGGAGCCGTCCTTGAAGACCTCCTCCTTGACCACGTCGGGGCTGCCGGGCTCGGGGTCGACGACCTTGAGGTCGCCGGGTTCCCAGTCCTTGGGCATGACGAAGTCGGCGGGCACACGCAGCAGGATCTTGGCCTGCATGTCGATCTCGCCCAGGTCCAGAGCCATCCGAGCCTCAGCCAGGCTGGAGAAGATCCGGCCCTGGCCCTTGGCGCCGTCCACGACGGTGGTCAGGTAGTACAGACCCAGAATCATGTCCTGGGAAGGCATGGTGACCGTGTGGCCGTCGGCGGGCTTGAGGATGTTGTCAGAAGCCAGCATCAGAGAGCGGGCCTCCGCCTGGGCCTCGGCCGACAGGGGCAGGTGAACTGCCATCTGGTCGCCGTCGAAGTCGGCGTTGAAGGCCGCGCAAGCCAGCGGGGGCAGGTGGATGGCTTTGCCCTCGACCAGGATGGGCTCGAAGGCCTGGATGCCCAGACGGTGCAGCGTAGGCGCACGGTTGAGCAGGACGGGATGCTCGGAGATGACCTCTTCCAGCACGCCCCAGACCTCTGGGTCTCCGCGGTCCACCAGACGCTTGGCGCTCTTCATGTTCTGCGCGTAGTTGAGGTCCACCAGCCGCTTGATGACGAAAGGCTTGAAGAGCTCCAGGGCCATGGGCTTGGGCAGGCCGCACTGGTGCATGCGCAGAGAGGGGCCGACCACAATCACGGAACGGCCGGAGTAGTCCACACGCTTGCCCAGCAGGTTCTGACGGAAGCGGCCCTGCTTGCCCTTGAGCATGTCTGCCAGGGACTTCAGGGGACGGTTGGAAGCTCCGGTGACGGGACGGCCACGGCGGCCGTTGTCGAAGAGGGAGTCGACAGCCTCCTGAAGCATACGCTTCTCGTTGTTGAGCATGATCTCGGGGGCGCCCAACTCGATCAGGCGCTTGAGCCTGTTGTTGCGGTTGATGACGCGCCGGTAGAGGTCGTTCAGGTCGGAGGTGGCGAAGCGGCCGCCGTCCAGCTGCACCATGGGGCGCAGGTCGGGCGGAATGACCGGGACGACGTCCAGGACCATGGCCTCGGGCTTGTTGCCGGTGTTCAGGAAGGCAGAGACCACCTTGAGCCGCTTGAGGGCACGAGCCTTGCGCTGGCCGGAGCCGGTGTCGATCTCATGGCGGAGTTGCTTGGCAGCACCCTCCAGGTCGAAGTCCTGCAGGCGCTTCTTGATGGCCTCGGCGCCCATGCAGCCCTCGAAGTAGTCACCGTAGCGGTCCTGCATCTCCCGCCACAGGTCCACGTCGCCTTCCATATCGCCGGGCTTCAGGGTCTTGAAACGGTCGAAGACGGCGGTGATCCTCTGAATCTGGTCGTCGTAACGCTTGCGGATGGCGGTCATGTCCCGCTCGGCACCGTTGCGCAGACGTGCCTTCATAGAGCCTTTGACCTCGTCGGACTTCTCCAGCTCGGCCAGATCCTCCTCCAGCTTCTTAGCACGCTTGTCGATCTCCAGGTCGCGCTTCTTCTCCAGCTGGTTGATCTCGTTGTCGAACTCGTCCTGCAGGTCGGGCAGGTCCTTGTGGCGCTGCTCCTCGTCCACCTTGGTGACCATGTAGGCCGCGAAGTAGATGACCTTCTCCAGGTCCTTGGGCGCGATGTCCAACAGGTAGCCCAGCCGGGAGGGCACGCCCTTGAAGAACCAAATGTGGGTGACGGGGGCAGCCAACTCGATATGGCCCATACGCTCACGACGGACGCGGGAACGGGTGACCTCCACGCCGCAACGCTCGCAGACGATGCCCTTGAAACGCACGCGCTTGTACTTGCCGCAGGCGCACTCCCAGTCGCGGGTGGGTCCGAAGATCTGCTCGCCGAACAGGCCGTCCTTCTCGGGCTTCAAGGTACGGTAATTGATGGTCTCGGGCTTCTTGACCTCGCCATAGCTCCAACCGCGGATGTCGTCGGCGGTGGCCAGTCCGATTCTCAGTTTGTCAAATGCATTGACGTCCAGCACTCTGTGTCCTGTCTCTGATCTTGTAACTGCTCTGAAGTTTGCCTCTTGGAGGGATGCCCGTCAGGCGGGCATCCCTGTGACTGGTGATTCAGCGGTACTCCGGTTCGGGAGCGGACTGGTCGGCCTTGGCGGCGGCGTCCGGACGGGCTCCGATATTGAAGCCCAAGTCGTCGGAGGCGGCGCTGGGGTCGTCGTCCTCGTCCTTCATCTCGATCACGTTGCCTTCCGCGTTGAGCACCTCAACGTTCAAGGAGAGCGATTGCATCTCCTTGAGCAGCACCTTGAAGGATTCGGGGATACCGGCCGCCGGCAGGTTCTCCCCGCGCACGATGGCTCC
The DNA here is from genome assembly GCF_026537385.1 of Bifidobacterium sp. B4079. NCBI lineage: Bacteria > Bacillati > Actinomycetota > Actinomycetes > Bifidobacteriales > Bifidobacteriaceae > Bifidobacterium > Bifidobacterium sp. B4079. The sequence continues at coordinate 1,063,347 of NZ_JAFNMH010000001.1, forward strand.
GTAGGCCCGGACACGGCCATCCACGTCGTCGGACTTGGTGGTCATCATCTCGTGCAGGGTGTAGGCGGCGCCGTAGGCCTCCAGGGCCCAGACCTCCATCTCACCGAAGCGCTGGCCGCCGAACTGGGCCTTGCCGCCCAGGGGCTGCTGGGTGATCATGGAGTAGGGGCCTGTGGACCGGGCGTGGATCTTGTCGTCCACCAGGTGGTGGAGCTTGAGCATGTACATGTAGCCCACGGAGATCGGCTTGGTGAAGGGCTCGCCGGTGCGGCCGTCGTAGAGCACGGCCTTGCCGTCGTCGCCCACCAGGCGCTCGCCGTCACGGTTGGGCAGGGTGGTCTTGAGCAGACCGTTCAGGGCATCCTGACGCACGCCGTCGAAGACCGGGGTGGCCACGGTGGTGCCAGGGTCGGCCTTCTCGGCCCCTGCGGGAATGTGTTTCTTCCACTCGGCCTCCAGGTCGGGATCCAGGCTGATGTCCCAGCCGGAGTGCGCGATCCACCCCAGGTGGAGCTCCAGGACCTGACCCAGGTTCATACGGGAGGGGACGCCCAGCGGGTTGAGCATGATGTCGATGGGGGTGCCATCGGCCATGAAGGGCATATCCTCCTCGGGCAGAATCCTCGAGATGACGCCCTTGTTGCCGTGACGGCCCGAGAGCTTGTCGCCTTGGGTGATCTTGCGGTGCTGGGCGATGTAGACCCGGATCATCCGGTTGACGCCGTTGGGCAGCTCGTCGCCGTCCTCCTCGGCATCCTCGCGGGTGACCTCCTTGACTTCGATGACCGTGCCGGTCTCGCCGTGGGGCACCCGCAGGCTGGTGTCGCGCACCTCGCGGCTCTTCTCGCCGAAGATGGCCCGCAGAAGCCGCTCCTCGGGAGTGAGCTCGGTCTCGCCCTTGGGAGTGACCTTGCCGACCAGGATGTCCCCGGCCTCGACCTCGGCGCCGATGCGGATGATGCCGCGCTCGTCCAGGTTGGCCACCGCATCCTCGCCCACGTTGGGCAGGTCCCGTGTGATCTCCTCGGCGCCCAGCTTGGTCTCGCGGGCGTCGGTCTCGTACTCCTCGATGTGGATGGAGCTCAGAGTGTCATCCTGGACCAGCCGCTGGGAGATGATGACGGCGTCCTCGTAGTTGTAGCCGTTCCAAGGCATGAAAGCCACCAGGACGTTCTTGCCCAGAGCCATCTCGCCCTTCTCGGTGGCGGGGCCGTCAGCCAGGACCGTGCCGGCCTCGACACGCTCCCCGTCCTTGATCAGGGGGACCTGGTTGTAGCAGGTGGTCTGGTTGGACCGCTGGAACTTGGCCAACTTGTAGGAGGACTGGGTGCCGTCGTCATTCATGACACGGATGATGTCGGCGGAGACGTAGGTGACCACGCCCGGCTTCTCGGCCAGGATGACATCGCCCGAGTCGATGGCGGAGCGCCACTCGGAGCCGGTGCCCACCAGGGGACGCTCGGACTTGACCAGGGGGACGGCCTGACGCTGCATGTTGGTGCCCATCAGTGCCCTGTGGCCCTCGTCGTGCTCCAGGAAGGGGATCAGGGAGGCGCCCACCGAAACCATCTGCCGGGGGGAGACGTCCATCAGGTCCACCTGGGAGACGGGCACATCCTTGGCCTCGGCCTCGGCGTCACGCACCAGAGCCTCGTCCTCGACGAAGTGTCCGTTCTCGTCGATCTCCTGGTTGGCCTGGGCGATGGTGTGCTCGGACTCCTGGTCGGCGGTCATGTAGACCACGTCGTCGGTCACCTGGCCATCAATGACCTTGCGGTAGGGGGTCTCGATGAAGCCGAAGGGGTTGACCCGGGCGAAGGTGGCCAGGGAGCCGATCAGGCCGATGTTGGGGCCTTCAGGAGACTCGATGGGGCACATGCGTCCGTAGTGGGAGGGGTGCACATCGCGCACCTCCATGGAGGCGCGGTCGCGGGACAGGCCGCCGGGGCCCAGGGCCGAGAGACGACGCTTGTTGGTCACGCCGGCCAGAGGGTTGTTCTGATCCATGAACTGGCTGAGCTGGGAGGTTCCGAAGAACTCCTTGATGGTGGCGTTGACCGGGCGGATGTTGATCAGGGACTGCGGGGTGATGGCCTCCGCGTCCTGGGTGGTCATCCTCTCACGGACCACGCGTTCCATACGGCTCAGACCGGTACGCAGCTGGTTCTGGATCAGCTCGCCCACCTGACGGATGCGGCGGTTGCCGAAGTGGTCGATATCGTCCACGTCCACCCGCAGCTCGATGTCCTGGCCGTCGCGGCGGCCAGGGAAGGTCTGTCCGCCGGCATGCAGGGTCACCAGGTACTTCAGGGTGGCGATGATGTCCTCAGGATGCAGGCTGCGGTCGTTGAAGTCGGCCTCAAGCCCAAGCTTGCGGTTGATCTTGTAGCGGCCGACCCGGGCCAAGTCGTAGCGCTTGGTGTTGAAGTAGAAGGAGTCCAGCAGGTTGCGGCCGGCCTCGGGCGAGGCGGTGTCCGCGGGCCGGATCTTACGGTAGAGGTCGGTCAGGGCCTCGTCCTGGGTCTCGATGGTCTCCTTCTCCAGGGCATCCAGGACCAGCGGATAGCCCTTGAAGGCCTTGCGGATCTGCGGCTTGGTCATGCCGATGGCCATAAGGAAGACGATGGCGGACTGCTTGCGCTTGCGGTCCACGCGCACGCCCAGCACATCGCGCTTGTCGATCTCAAACTCCAGCCAGGCGCCCCGGCTGGGGATGATCTTGGCCCCGAAGATCTCCTTGTCGGAGTTGCGGTCCTGGGTGCGGTCGAAGTAGACGCCAGGAGAGCGGACCAGCTGGGAGACGATGACGCGCTCCGAGCCGCCGATGATGAAGGTGCCGTGTGGTGTCTGCAGCGGGAAGTCGCCCATGAAGACGGTCTGCGACTTGATCTCGCCAGTGTCCCCGTTCTCGAACTCGGCGTTCACGTACAGAGGAGCGGAGTAGGTGTAGTCCTTCTCCTTGCACTCCTGGACCGTGTGCCGGGGCTCCTCGAAGTAGGGATCCGAGAAGGTCAGGCTCATGGTCTGGGCAAAGTTCTCAATGGGAGAGATCTCCTGGAAGACCTCATCCAGGCCGGAGACAGGGGCCACGGTATGGGTCCCGTTGACCTGATCCTCTTCGACCCGCTTCTTCCAGCGGTCATTGCCGACCAGCCAATCGAAGCTATCGGTCTGCACGCCCAAGAGGTAGGGCACCTCGATGGGTTCGCGGATGGATCCGAAATTGACACGATCGGTGGCCTTGTGCAGTTTGATGTCGTGTTCGTCAGCGCGTGCCTGCGTGGCGGTGGTACTACTTACAGCTTTATTGGCAGCCAAAATGGACGTTCCTTATCGCTCGCCGTACTCGATCATTCCTGTTACCCCAGGGAGATGCCGAATGGCCGCCATATGCCTATTCGCGGGCATCTCCTCGATGATGCATGCCCGCTATATGACACACCTCATGCAAAGACAAAACTATAGCAGACAAAGACTCCAGACGCAATCGGCGTGTCGTCTTGGAAAAGCTGCTATTGGACCATGACCGGCACTGGCTGGGAAACCACGTGCGAATCAGCCTTGAGCACCAGCTTGGCCTGGTAGGAGCCGGCCTTGACCCTGGGCAGCTTCTGGTCGGGCTGGCAGCTGTCCTGGCTCCTGTCGGCATGCCAGGTTATGGTCTGCACGTCCTTGTCGCCGGTGGCCATAAGCAGGGTGCGCGCCCCCACCGGGCAGGCATCGGAACGCCAAACGGTATCCTCGCCGCTGGTGATGACCAGCACCCGGCCGCCGTTGGAGCCGTCAACCAAGCATGAACCTGTTCCCTTGTGACGGATGGTCACTGCAAAGTCGATAGATCCGCCAACTCGAGTGCTGGGATTGGGCGCAGCCAGCTCCAGAGCCAGATCACCCCTGTCGCAGTCAGGAGCTCCGGAGAAACGCTTCTTGCCGGCATCCTTCTTCTGATCCTTATCCTGCTTGTCCTTGGATTTGGTCTTTACGCCCTGCTGAGCGCTGGTCGAGGCTCCCTGGCCCCCATCACCTCCCCGCAGGGCTCTGATACCGGCCCCCACACCCCAAACCAGGCCAGCGCAGACCAATAGAAAGAGCACCGCCAACAGGGCGGCCGCAATCCTCCGGCGACGGTACATCCGCCGCTTCTTCTCGCTCGTGCTTCGCTTGGCCATACTTCTCCAGTCTAATCGTCGGGGCGGCCTTCACTGCGGCAGACTCAGGCGGCCGTCCTGGCCGATCTCCAGAAGACCGTCCTCGTCCAGGGAGGCGATGCACCGATCAAGTCGGATTTCGTCCTCGCACAGGGGTTCCAGGTCCTTCCTTGAGACGGGCGCGCCCGAAGCCTGCCGTAGGGCCCGGAGGATCGCACCGCGGACCTGCCGGTCGGTACCAGCGAAGCGCTGCCGGGGCCTGGTTCTGCCTGCGCCCAGACCGGGCAGTCCGGCCTTGAGAAAGCGGCAGTGACCAGCCAAAGGGCAGATGCCACAGGCAGGCTTGCGGGCAATGCAGACTGTGGCGCCCAGCTCCATGACGGCCTGGTTCCATCGGGCCGAGGACGGCTCCCGCCAGGCTGCCGACCTGACCTTCGGATCAGCCAGTCCCAAACGACCACTATCTTCCTGGGCGCCGCTGTCCCCGGCATCGACATCCTCAGGCAGGACCTGCCAGGCCAGCTGGCGCTCCTCTCGGCTGGCAGCGCCACCAGTGGATTCGCGCCCCAAAAAGACCCTAGAGAGCACCCTGCGGATGTTGGTGTCGATGACGGCGATCCTCTCGCCGTAGGCAAAGCTCATGACAGCGCTGGCTGTGTAGTCGCCGATGCCCGGCAGGGCCACCAGCTGGTCGTAATCACGAGGCAGGCGGTCTGCATACTGGCCGGCCACCTGCTGCGCGCACTCCTGCAGGCGCAGGGCTCGGCGCGGGTAGCCCAGCCGGCCCCAAGCTGTGATGATCGCGGCCTTGGGTGCAGCAGCCAGGGAGGCCGCATCCGGCCAGATTTTCATCCAAGCAGTCCAGTAGGGCACCACCCGGCTCATCTGGGTCTGCTGGCTCATGACCTCGGAGACCAGGACCCCCCAGGGCGTGGTCCGCCCAAAGCGCCAAGGCAGGTCGCGGGCGTATCGGCTCCACCAGTCGAACAGCCGCAGGCGGATGGGTTCAGTCTCCGCCAAAGTCGTTTCCGCGTTCTCCATGGTTGCACCGCCCTTCGCCATCCGATTCTGCCTCATTCAACCGCCGTATTCTGCCCGACGGTGCCGACCAGCCCTGCCTGGCCTGTCGGTTGGCGACGGTAGGTTGGCCTCATGAACAGGCAGGAGCAGTCCAGAAACCCGTCGAAGGCCATCGAAAGCATGTACGAGTACGGATACCGCAAATCGAATTATGGTCCCGATGAGCTGGTCACCGACGCCCACGGCAACCCCATCTCAGTGGTGGACGCCATGATGAAAGCCGATCAGGCCAACCGGGTGAAAACCTCCACGCCCCACCTGTGCTACTATTCGCCGCGAATCCCCGGAAACACCGGCTCAGCCATCCGCCTGTGCGCCGTGACCGGCACCATCCTGCACCTGATAGAGCCCCTCGGCTTCAACCTCAAAGACACCAAGCTGCGCCGGGCCGGCCTGGACTACCATGACATGGCCCACGTGGTACTGCACCCGGACTTCGACGACCTGGTCCGCTCCATGCCCGACAGCCGGATCATCGCCTTCACCGCCCACGCCGACAAGCTCTACACCCAAGTCAGCTACCGGCCGGACGACATCCTCCTATTCGGCCCGGAACCCGGCGACATCCCCGACCCCATGGACATCATGACCGGCCCTCACGTGGCCGAACAGGTCAGGCTGCCCATGCGGCCAAGCCTGCGCAGCCTGAACCTGACCAACTGCGCCTCCATAGCCATCTACGAGGCCTGGCGGCAGCTGGGATTCCAAGGCGGCCGCTGAACCCCGCGAGCGCGCTCAATTCTTGAAACTGTGAACAGGCGCCGGGATGTGTCCGCCCCGATTAACGAAGTCAGCACAGGAGCCGGTATTGACGGGCAGGACCGGGCCGCCGCCCATGAGCCCGCCGAATTCGGCCCGGTCGCCCACCTGCTTGCCGACGACAGGAATGACCCTGACGGCAGTGGTCTTCTGATTGATCATGCCGATGGCCGCCTCGTCGGCGATAAGGCCGGCAATGGACTCAGAAGATGTATCCCCGGGGATGGGGATCATGTCCAGCCCCACAGAGCAGACACAGGTCATGGCCTCAAGCTTCTCCAGGGTCAGGCTCCCCTCTTCGGCGGCCTGGATCATGGCGGCATCCTCGGACACAGGTATGAAGGCCCCTGACAGCCCGCCCACCGAGCTGGATGCCATGATGCCGCCCTTCTTGACCTGATCATTGAGGATGGCCAGGGCAGCAGTAGTCCCCGGGACGCCCACCTGCTCCAGGCCCATGATCCGCAGAACCTCTCCCACTGAGTCTCCGACGGCAGGGGTGGGTGCCAGGGACAGGTCGATGATCCCGAAGGGCACGTCCAGTCGGCGGCTGGCCTCCTGGGCCACCAGCTGGCCCACCCGGGTGATCTTGAAAGCCGTACGTTTGATGGTTTCGCAGAGCTGCCCGAAGTCCGCACCCCTGGCTGACTCCAGGGCGGTCTTGACCACGCCGGGACCGGAGACCCCCACGTTGATGACGGCCGACCCCTGGCTGACCCCGTGGAAGCCTCCGGCCATGAAGGGGTTGTCGTCCGGAGCGTTGCAGAAGACCACCAGCTTGGTGCAGCCGGAGCTGTCCGAGTCGGCGGTGCTCTCGGCAGTGGCCTTGATGACCCGGCCCATCAGGGCTACGGCATCCATGTCGATGCCCGTTCTGGTGGAGCCCACGTTGACGCTGGCACAGACCCGTTCCGTCTGGCTCAGGGCCCTGGGCAGGGACTTGATCAGCAGCCGCTCGGCCGGAGTCATGCCCTTGCCGACCAGGGCCGAGTAGCCGCCGATCAGGTTGACGCCGACCTCCTGGGACGAGCGGTCCAGGGTCTTAGCCACGGCTACATAGTCCTCCACGGAGTGGCAGGCGCCGGCGGCCACCAGAGATATGGGAGTGACGGTGATGCGCTTATTGACGATGGGAATGCCGTATTCTCGGGCGATGGAGTCCCCAGTGGACACCAGATCTCCGGCCAGGGAGACGATCTTGCGATGGATGTTCCGGCAGAGCATGTCCACATCCCCGCTCACACAATCCAGCAGGCTGATGCCCATGGTGATGGTGCGCACGTCCAGACGCTCCCGGTCGATCATGTCGTTGGTCTCCAGGACCTCGTCGCGTGTGATCATGGCTGCCTCCTCAGACCCGGTGCATCCTGGTGAAGATCTCCTCGCGCTGACAGCGGATGGAGACTCCGATCTCCTCTCCGAGAGATTCCATCCGCTGGCTCAGCGCGTCGAAATCATTCCGGCATGCAGTGCAGTCCACGATCATCATCATGGTGAAGAAGCCATCCAGAATGGTCTGCGAAATATCCAGCACATTGATCCCCTGCTGGGAGAGGTCTGTGCAGACCTTGCCGATGATGCCGATGGCATCCTTGCCCACCACCGTGATGATCGCCTTGTCCATGACCGTCCTCCTCATCCACCTCGCCCTTGACCGGACCCCTTGAAAACCGGGACCCCGCTCCCCCAGCTTAGAGGAGCGCCGGGAGAAGCGGGGGTCGTAGAGGCCTGCAGTCCGGATTCAGGATTCGCGCGCAGCTGCCGAGGAGGGCAGGGCGATCAAGGCTCTGGGGGCCTTAAATCCTTTGGAGGCGAATCGTTCGGCGATGTCACGGGCAAGATCGGAGCCCTTGCCGGCGTCAGCCAGGGCGATGATGGATCCGCCGAATCCGCCGCCGGTCATGCGAGCCCCGTAGGCCCCGCCCTGGCGTGCTGCGTCCACGGCCTCATCCAGCTCCGGGCAGGTGACCTCGTAGTCGTCCCGAAGGGAGTCATGGGAGGCGTTGAGCAGGCGGCCGGCCAGGACGTGATCGCCCCTGCCGAAGGCCTCGATGAAGCGGTCCACCCGTCCTATCTCGCTGACCACGTGACGGACCCGCCGACGCATGGTCTCATCCGGCAGCTGCTCCAGCAGGGCATGCAGGGCGGATGGGGGATCAGCGGCCCCATTGACCTGGTCTGCCACCTGGCGCAGGTTGGGCACCCCCAGCAGACGCGCAGCCTGTTCGCAGCTGGCCCGCCGCTGTTCGTATTGGCCATCGTTGAGCTGGTGCTGGGCCCTGGTGTCGACGACCAGCAGCTCCAGGCCCGCATCCTGCAGGTCGAAGAGGACCTGGCGCACATTGCTCATGGCATCCAGCTCCGGCCGGCAGTCCAGCCGCAGGGCGCAGCCGGATCGACACCGCATGGAGGCGCTCTGATCCATGCCCCCGGTGGAAGCGCCGGCCATATCGTTCTCAGCCGTGATGGCGGCCTGGACCAGCCTGACCCGGCCAGCCTCGTCGCCGCCCAGCCCCAGACCGAAGAGGTCATCCAAGGCCAGGGCTACTGCACAGGTCATGGCCGCCGAAGAGCTCAACCCGGACCCCACCGGCACGCAGGATGCCAGGGCCAGATCGAACCCTTGAACCTGGGGGAAGCCATCCCGCTGCAGGGCCCAGGCCACGCCTACCGGATAGGCCGCCCAGCCGCTCACTCCCCGGGCCTGAAGCCCATCCATGTCAGCCTGGACCGGATGCTCCGGATCCATGGTGGAGGCCAGGCGGACCCGGCTGTCTGTCCTGGGGCTGACGGCCACATAGGTGCGGGTGGGCAGGGCGATGGGCAGACAGAGCCCGGCGTTGTAATCCGTGTGCTCGCCGATCAGATTGACTCGGCCAGGGGCGCTCCAGACGCCCTGGGGATTCTCGCCATAGACCTTTTGGAAGAGCCCACGGGCCTTGGTGGCCCCTTGGCCGTCAGCGCCCTGGGTCCAGGCGTGTATGAATTCCACTGTCGTCGTCATTGATTCTCTCCATTCTCCAGATCCAGGGGCCCCAGCTGGCGGAAACGGTCGGCGATTCGCTCGGGGGTGGTGTCCGACACCCAGGCAGCCATGCCTGACTCGGACCCGGCAAGATACTTGATTTTGTCCACGGCACGGCGGAAGGAGAAGAACTGCAGGTTGAGCCGGTAGTCCTCACGCCGCGGATCGTGCAGCGGGGCTTGGTGCCAGGCGGCGATGTAGGGCAGATCCATCCCCCTGCCGTCGCCCTTGTCGAAGAAGGCGTTGCCCCGCTTGAGCAGTGTGGAATACATGACGGCCAGGTCCCAGCGCTCCTGGTCGTTGAGCTGGTCCAGACTCAGGATTCCATCGCGGACGGGGGCCACGTGGACTTCCAAGGGCCAGCGGGCAGCGGCGGGCACATAGGCCACCCAAGTGGCGTTGCGGAAGACGACACGTCGGCCAGAGTCCAGCTCAGCCTTGAGAATGTCCGCCAGAAGGTTGCCGCCGGTGCGCTCCTTGTAGTCGGCGCACTGCCTTAGCTCCTGCTCCAGCCGTGGGGCAATGAAGGGATAGCAGTAAATCTGTCCGTGGGGGTGAGCTAGGGAGACGCCGATCTCCTGGCCGTGGTTCTCGAATGGGAAGATCTGTTCGATGCCCTCCATGGTCGAGATTTCCGCAGTGCGGAAGGCCCAGGCCTCCACCACCGTCCGCAGACGGGAGACCGGCAGATCGGCAGGGAGCGCGTGTTCGTCAGGGTCGAAGCAAACTACCTCGCAGCGTCCGTTGGCCTCGCGCACCGGCCAGAGTGGGTTGCCGTCCACCAGGGAGGCCTGGTCGGCCGCCCGAGTATTGGGCACCTGCATCATGGAGGGGAAACGGTTCTCGAAGACCGCCACGTTGTAGTCCACATCGGGGATCTCCCCATCCTGGTAGGGGTCTCCCGGCTTTCTGGCAGCCAGGGGGTTGCCCTTGGCGGTGGCCTGGGGGCCAGCGGTGATGGGCCGGTTCATCCGGGCTGTGGCCATGGGGATCCAGTCTCCGGTCAGAGGGTCCCGGCGCATCTGCGGCGGCTGGAAGGGCACCGTCCTGCCCTCCTGATCCTGGTGCGGGGCGAACCGGTCGGTCAGCGGACGAGGATCGTCCAGACGCCTGGTCCTGCTGCCGGAGACGTACTCGGGGTCATCGTCCAGGTAGAAGAACCGGCGTCCGTCGGCCAGCCTGGTGGGGGTGATGCGGATGTGCTCCCTGGCATAGTCGCCGGGAACATACCGTTGGGGGACATACTGCTCTGACTTCATGCTGCTCCTTCATCGTCCGTGATGATTGACAATCCATGGCAACCCGCTATGACAACCTGCGCACCCTGAGTGACTGATCGTTCATTGAACCTGGGCTTCAGACCCGTCGGAGGGCCCGTCTTGAGCCTGGCCTTCCTCAGGGTTGACCGGCACCAGAACCAGCCGCTTGACCAGGGACCGGGTGGCCTCGGCCGACTCCTGGTCCAGCTGGTCGTCGGTAATGACGGTGTCCACCTGGTCGAAGGAGGCGAACAGGGACAGGGAGGTGCAGCTCCACTTGGTGTGGTCGGTCAGGATGATGGTCCGGTCGGCGATGTCCATCAGGGCCATATCCGTGGCCGCCTCCAGGGAGTTGGGCATCAGGAAGCCGCGTGGTATGGAGACCGAGTGGGTCCCGAGGAAGACCGTGTTGACCCGCAGAGAGGCGATGACCTTGTCCGCGATGGGACCTACCAGGGAGTTGGACCGGGTGATGACGCCACCGGTGACTATGACCTCCACATCTTTGCTCTCCATGGCCTGTACCAGTTCGGCCACGGGGATGGAATTGGTCAGCAGGGTCACGCCCGCGCACTGACGACTCTCCAGCAGGTGCTGGGCAAAGACATAGGCCGTGGTTCCGCCCCCGATGGCGATGACGTCGCCCGGGGAGACATAGTCGATGGCGCGACGGGCGATGGTGTCCTTGAGACCCATGTCCATCTGCGACTTGACCGAGAAGAGCGGCTCAGCCAGAAGCGAGCTGGTGGTGACGGCCCCTCCGTGGACCCTCTTGAGCAGGCCCTTGTCCGCCAGGTCGGCAATGTCACGGCGGATGGTCATGGCGGAGACGCCCAGCTCCTTGGAGAGGGCGGTGATACGGACTGCGCCACGAGTACGCAACCGGTTCAATATCAAGTGTTGGCGTTGTGACGATATCATTCGAACATTATCGCACACATTCGCCCAAATTGGCAAGCCGGCTATCGGACTATGGTCGCCGCCACAAAGCAGGGTCGTAAAATCGACATTCCTTCGACGCTTGGACCACTCTTAGACACATCTGAGGCCCGCCTGAGCTCTTGCAGGAATCCCTTCTTCAAGGCGTAATTCATACTCGAAGACTTCAACAAGCCCTGCAAGGTCGCTTATGAAAACGAACACAAATGCGAGCCAATGTCATTTTCGGCGGGTCAACCGTTCAAGTCCCCACAGGGTCACCTGGGCCATGGCCTCCAGCACGATCCCGGCATCCATCTTCGAGCTGCCGCGAACCCGCTCCACGAAGACTATAGGCACTTCGACGACGCTAACGCCCACGGCCTGGACTCGACGCAGCATATCCACCTGGAAGACGTATCCACTGGAGCGAACCCTTTCCAGATCGATCCGCTTCAACACGTCCGCTCGGTAGACCCGCAGGCCGGCGGTCATGTCCCTTACCGAGGAACCCAGGGCGGTGCGGGCATACCAGGATCCCGCACGCGAGATCAGATCCCGATACCAGGGCCAATGTCGAGTGCGACCTCCGCGCACCCGGCGCGAGCCGATGACCAGGCCCGGATGTGCATGACCTTGCGCCACAGCCAACATACTCGACAGATCCTGGGGCCGATGGGAACCGTCCATGTCCATCTCGCAAATCAGGTCATAGCCCTGATCCAACGACCAACGGAACCCCTGCACGTAGGCTGGGCCCAACCCGCGGCGGGCATGCCGATGGATGACGTGCACGCGAGGATTGCGCTTGGCCATATCCTCGGCCAAGGCGCCGGTGCCGTCCGGGGAGTTGTCGTCGACGACCAGGACATCGACCTCGGGGCAGCAGTCCAAGAGCTGAGGAAGGGTAACCCCAATGTTGTCAGCCTCCTGATAGGTGGGCATGACCACAATGGTCCCTGCTCCGCCACGAACAACTCCCATGGCCGCTCTCAGCGTGCGATGCCATAGGCCCCGCGCCGGTAAGGCTCAGGGTAGGGGGTCTGCTCGGCAGACAGCCCCAGCTTGTAGGCAGCCCTGAGCGGCCAGTAGGGGTCGCGCAGGCTGGCTCGACCGATCTCGACCGCATCGGCCAGGCCCTTGCGCACAATCCGATCAGCCTGCCGGGGCTTGGTGATCAGCCCCACCGCCGTGGTGGGAATCAGCACCTGGCTGCGCACCTGGTAGGAGAAGGGCACCTGGTAGTTGGGAGCGGCCGGAATCTTCACGCCTGGCACCAGACCCCCGGTGGAAACGTCAATCAGGTCCACCCCATGCAGTTTGAGCACTTTGGCAGTGCGTATGGTCTCGTCCAGACCCCATCCCCCAGTGGCCCAGTCGGTGGCGGACATGCGCACCAGCAGGGGCATGCCCGAGGGAATGACCTCGCGCACAGCATCGGTCACTTGGATCAGCAGGCGCATTCTGTTGGACAGGTCGCCCCCGTACTCGTCACTGCGTCGGTTGATCAGGGGGTCGAGGAATTGGGAGAGCAGGTAGCCGTGGGCGGCATGCAACTCCACTCCCAGGAAGCCGGCCTGAACGGCTCGCACAGCAGCGGAGCGGAAGTCGGCCACGATGGAGGCTATCTGAGCCCGCGAGAGCTGGACCGGGACCGCCATCCTCCCAAAGGCGATGGGGCTGGGGCCCACAGGCTGCCAGCCACCCTCGGCTACCGGCACGGTGGCGTTGATGTAGCCCATGGAGGAGCACCCGGAGGAACCCTTGCGACCCGAGTGGTTGAGCTGGACGATGGGCACTGCTCCAGCGGCCTTGACATCCCGGACAATGCCCTGCCAGGCCCTGGTCTGCTCGTCGTTCCACAGTCCGACATCGCAAGGCGAGATCCGCCCCTGGGGGTCCACGGCCGTGGCCTCCCCAATGACGGCTCCGAAGCCGCCCAGGGCCCGGGACACATAGTGCTGGTAGTGGAAGTTGGTGGGAACCCCGTCGTGCCGCAGGGCCGAATAGGTGTCCATTGGCGGCATCCAGATCCTGTTGCGGATGTGCTGGTCGCGCAGTTCCATGGGCCGGAAGAGCGCAGGCAGGTCCTTCTCCTGCCTTCTGCCTGATTTTGATTTCCCGGCCTTTCTTACTCTTTTGTCTTTCTTGCCCTTCTTGGATGATTTGATTGGCTTGGCAGCCTTGCCTGCCTTTTTCTTTCCATCGGCGGCACCCGGCTCAAAGGGCCGGATCGGTTTGGAGACATCCAGCCTGCCAGAGCCGCTCACCGGCCCCGGCATCGCCTGATCCTCCTTGACCCGGCTGTCGGCCCGAGGGGCCTTGTCATCCAGCTCTGGATATTCCTGGACCATCAGTTCCTGCCTCTCTCGGCGGGCGGCCACACTCCTCGTGGTCCGCCCGTTGACGAATCCCTCATGGTCTCCATTGTAGGCACAGGCCCTAGTCCTCCGGCGAATCCACCGTCTGCGACTGGTCCTGACTGGTCCCCTGGTTGCCTTGCTGTCCTCCTTGGCTGTGACGGTAGGTCTGCCGCTGTCTGCCCGAGGACCGTTGCTGGGACTGCTGAGATGGTTGAGGCTGCTGGACCCCGCCGGTGAATCGAGGATCGGGATTGCCATAGGAGTTGTCCGGCTGGATATTGGCTGCGGCCAGGTAGGTGTTCATGAAGTCCTTCCAGGCCGGGGTGGCGATATACATGCCGTACCAGGTGTGCATGGACCGCCCGTTGATGGTCCTGTTGGTGAAGGAGACCTGGCCCTCCGCATTGCCCACGGTGACGAAGGCGGCCACCTGGGGCACGAATCCGCCGGTCAGCATGTACTTGTCCTCGTGGGTGCCGGTCTTGGCGAAAGTCTTGCGTCCCCCGTCCAGCTGGGTCGTGGACGCCTCGCCCCCGGGCTGGACAACGCCCTGGTTGAGTGCATAGGCGGCGGTCTCGGCGATGCCCGGATCGATGGCCTGGTGGCAGTTTGCCTTGGGCACCTTGACGGACTTACCGTTCTTGTCGATCACCTTGGTCATGGCTATGGGGCTGCAGGCCACTCCCTTGGCGGCGATGGTGGCGTAGACGTTGGCCATGGTCAGCGGGGAGGCCTGGACCGCACCGATGACCATAGGCGGCTGGAAGGTGTTGTCCGAGTGGATGTCCATCTGATCTTTGGGCGAATTGTGGTAGCCCATGTCCTTGGCCGTGTCGGCTATGGTGCACAGACCGATCTGCTGGGCCATGGAGGCCTGGGTGGTGTTGTGCGAGCGTACCAGACCCTGCAGGGGTGTCTCCGGCGATGTGGTGCCGCCGCCAGAGTTCTCCACATGCCAGCTGCCGGTGCCGAACCCGTAGGGGGTGCCGTCCGCCATCTTGCAGGCGAAGGAGGTCTGCGGATAGCTGGTGGAGGTGCGCAGGGACTGGTTGATGGACTTGCCGGCCTTCATCCAGGACACCAGGTTGATGGGCTTCCAGGTGGATCCCACAGGGAAACCCCAGCCGCCGCCGTCGACCTGATCAACGGCGTAGTTGATGGCCGTGCGTGTGCCGCCGCCCGAGTTCTGGGTGGCATCATAAATCCGGTTGATGCCGAAGCCCAGGACCTCGCCGGTGCCCGGACGAATGGAGGCTATCGTGACCTCGAAGCCGCTTCGATCATCCACGGGGATGGTGTCCCGGGCCGCCTTCATGGCTGCGGCGTTGGCGTTGACGTCCATGGTGGTGTAGATGTCCAGGCCGCCCTCCTTCAGGAGCTTGTTGCGCTCATCCTGGCTCTTGCCGAACTCCTTGGAGTTGAGGATCTGCTTGGTCACGTAATCGCAGAAGAAGGCTGCGTCTCCAGCCGCCTGGCAGCCGGCATCGACCGACTGCACGTGAAGCATCTGGTCCAGAGGCTTGGCCTTGTTCTCGTCATACTGGCGCTGGGTGATGTAGTTCTCCTGGCGCATCAGGTCCAGGACGATGTCCCGCTGCTCCTGAGAGACCTTGACATTGACGGTAGGGTCGAAGCGGGCGGGATTCTTGGTCACGGCGGCGATGGTGGCGGCTTCACCCGGATCCAGGTCCTTGGCCGACTTGCTGAAGTAGCGCCTGGCCGCCGACTCGACCCCGTAAACGTTGGTGCCGAACTGAGCTATATTCAAATATCCTTGAAGAATCTCGGCCTTGGAGTATTTCTTCTCCATCTGGACCGCAATCAGCATCTCCCGCATCTTGCGGGCTATGGTCTCTTCCTGAGCGTGGTACTCGGCGATGGGGTCGTTGTTTTCCTCGGCCTGGCTCATGAGCACATTCTTGACATACTGCTGGGTTAGGGAGGATCCGCCCTGGGTGTCGCCCTGTTTGATGTAAGTCTGGATGAAAGCCCTGAGCACGCCCTGGGTGTCCACGCCGGCATGCTCGAAGAAACGACGGTCCTCGCGGGCCACCACGGCCTTCTGCATGTAGTCAGAGACGTCCTTGATGGGCACCACGATCCTGTTCTGCGCATAGAAGGTGGCGATGACCGTATGCCCGTCGGAGGCGTAGAGCCTGGACTGCTGGGGCAAATCGTTCACGTTGAAGTCGATGTTGTCCGTCTTCAGGGCAGGCATCAGATTCCTGGAGGCGGCGTTGATGCCGAAGACAGCGGGAAACAGGAAACCAGAGACTACCACGCCACCTGCGACGCAGAAGATGAGGTAAGCCAGCAGTAGCGTGAAGAAGCGCCTGACCGACATGGATTTCTTTTGTTCGGGCATGGTCTCCATCCTAGGCCGTCGGCTCTACCTAACAGTGGCGTTCACATGCGTGAGCGTCGAATCAGCGGCCCGGGCTGGAAAATGATGATGGTGCGGCCCTTGCGAGAAATCCATCCCCGGTTGGAGAAGTCCATCAGGGCCTTGTTGACGGTCTCGCGCGAGGCACCTACCAGCTGGGCCAGCTCCTCCTGAGTCAGGTCATAAGGAACCATCAACCCCTGCTCGAAGGGTTCGCCGAAGCGTGTGGCCAGATCCAGCAGGGTCTTGGCCAGGCGGGCCGGCACGTCCAGGAAGACCAGGTCGGAGATGCGCTCGTTGTCGGTCCGCAGGCGGTGGGCCAGCACCTGAAGCATGTCCACAGCCACCTTGGGATGCTGGTTGAGCCAGTCAAAGAGGGCGTCATGGTCCAGGGCAGCCACCTTGGTCTTGTTGACCATGACCACGGCCGATGCGGTACGAGGCCCGCCTGAAGGGTCAAAGACGGGAATCTCGCCCAGGATCTCCCCGCGCCCGTGGATGCTGAGCAGCTGGATGCGGCGGTCGGGCGACTGCCGGACCAGCTTGACCCGGCCCTCCTCCAGCAGATACATGCGGTGGTCTGTGTCGCCCTGTCGAAAGATCGTGGACCCCTTGGCGTAAGTGGACTCGTGCATGGTGTCCAAAAGCTGGTCGGCATCCTGCCTGGGAACTTGTTTGAATAGGGCGGTCTGCCTGAGGGCGTTCCCGTCATCGGGAATCTCGTTGGGCTTGTGAACCGCCATACTCCGCACTCCTTTTCGCCATATTTGGCGGGTCTGCACCGACTGGTTGATGACCTCACGCCGGATTCGACGCGACTGAGCACGATTATACTCACACATCAACCCCCTCCGATCACGCGATCTGGGCGGTCCACTCCTGACGGCCATAGCGCTGCCGGAGCAGAGTGCGGGCCCGTTGCTCGACCTCAGGCGCTGGACTGGATATGCGCAGATCCGCCACCAGGTAGGGCAGGGTGTTCAGAAGGGCATTGATCAGGGATTGACGGGACAGACTGGTCTGCCTGTCGATGGGGTCCACCCGGCTTCTGACCGAAGTCACGGCCTTGTCATGGAATTTTTCCGGGTCCACCTTGAGCACCTGGGCCATCAGATCGGCATCCGCCGAATAAGAAAGCGTGGTGTGGTGGAGCAGCCCGCCCGGTCCGCGGGAACCTGCTGGCAGCCTGCGCTGGGCGGCGCCCCCCATCTTGCCCCTTGAGGAGGCGATGTCGTTCATACCCTGCCAGCCGGCCTGGATCCCTTGCATGCGCAGACCACGAACCAGCCAATAGTCGCAGATCCGGTAGGAGTCGATCAGATCGACCCCTTTGACGAAGTCCGAGGGCAGATAGAGCGAATAGGTGATGGCCCGGTCAGGCTGAATGACCATGGTGCCACCGCCTGTGCAGCGACGGACCACGGTAAAGCCCAAACTATGCGCCCGCTCGACGCGAACCTCCCGGCTCAGGGACTGGAAGCGCCCCAGGATGACCGCCGACGCAGACCAATTCCAGATGCGCAGGGTAGGCGGCAACCGGCCCTGGGCCACGGCATCATTGAGAGCCTGGTCCATGGCCATCTGCATGGCCGGCTGACGTGGACGGTCCCTTATCAGGTCCAGCTTCAAGCCAGACCAACGATGGCGGCATTCCGCCTCATCCGGCTGCGACTGCAGGGAGGAGGTCCGATCCGGCGGTGACGGCAGTTGATCGGACTCGCCTTGCCCCCGAATGACTAATCCATCCGGCAGGGCGCGCTCCAACGCAATCACCAAGGTCCATGGCGACACGCCGACTACTCGTTGGCCATCCCCTTCTGCCATGACCCTGTCCAGCCTTTCCAGAGCCAGACCATGGTCCAAGGGCAACGGGAGGTCGCATATTGTGGATTCCAGCATGGATACCGGCCCATGATCCTTCTCGGATTCTTGAGAGGCTGCCGGGGCTGGCTCCGTGAAGAAATCGCCGTCAATCCTGCATGAGGCGATGAACGGACGAGAGTCGGATCCCCGGCCCAAGGTCAGGGTTACGGCCGCCAGTTTGCCGCCCGTCTGCTTGCCGACACCACGCAGACGAGCCGGATTCAATCCGTCAGCTCCCATCCGCGAGCGTCACGATGCCAGAAGGAGCCGGCCGAGGATGTCAGAATCAGGATGCCTTCGATAAGTCCCCAGATTATGGCGATGGTCGGTCCAATGAAGAAGAAGAGGAAGCCGATCAGGGTGAGCATGAGCTGGGCCACGCCCCGGCCGGTCCTGCCCAGGTAAAAGTTGCCCACGCCGAAGCAGCCCAGGAAGATGCTGAGCAGACCGGCTGCCAGCTTGCTGTGCGGGGTGGGCGATATGGGATAGGGGCCCCTGCCGTTGGACATAACACCGGGGTAACCGCTTTGGGGCATGCCCGGGTAGGGCCAGGGCATGGAGGTCTGCGGCGGATACTGCCTGCCAAGATACTGATTGCCCGGATGCCCACCCTGGGGGTATTGGCCAGCTGGGTACTGGCCGGGATAGCCCGGTCCGGGCTGATAGGGCCTTTGTGGATTCTGACCGCCAAGATACTGCCCGCCAGGATACCAGCCACCGGAATACTGCCCAGCAGGATATTGCTGACCAGCTGGATAACCGGCGGTCGGATACTGATTAGGCCGGTAGGGCCCTGCCTGGTAGGCCCCAGGATATTGGCCGCAATTCTGAGGGGCAAACGGGTATCCGGCACTGTCTCTCTGCCCCGTCGGATACCCGCCATAGGGGTTCTGTCCGGAGGGATACCGACCGGTCTGATAGGGATTCTGATTCCCGCTGCCAGCATTATGGCCGGCGGTATAGCCCGGAGCCTGTCGCTGCCCCTCGACTGCGTCTGAACCGGACTGGTCCGGCTGCGCTGCTCCGACAGGGGCATCCCCACCGGCAGGCCCCCGGTGTTCGGGCGGTACCTGCGGGGATGGAGAGGGGCCGAAGCCAGGATTCCCTGTCGGCGTATCACTGGACTGCCGGTTGTCCGGCTGGGGGGCGTCATCCATAGTCATGCCCCCCAGTCTAGCCGCCAACCAGCCCGATCATAGACGGGCCAGAATATCCCTACCGATCTGCTCGGTGCTCCTCTGGGCGGAGCCGGAGCGCTCGATGTCGTCCTCCACGGCCCGCTCAATGCTGGCCGCCTCGTCCTCGAAGCCCAGATGATTCAGGAGCATTCCCGCCGAAAGAATGGCCGCCGTAGGGTTGGCAATCCCCTTGCCGGCGATGTCAGGAGCGGACCCGTGGATGGGCTCGAACATGGATGGGTAGGCGCCCGAGGCATTGATGCAGCCGGAGGCCGAGTAACCCACGCCTCCTACCACAGCTCCCGCCTCGTCTGTAAGGATGTCGCCGAAGAGGTTGTCGGTCACGATCACGTCGAAGCGACTGGGCTCGGTCACCATGAATATGGTGGAGGCATCGATGTGCAGGTATTCTCGCTCCACATCGGGGTACTCCTGGCCCACCTGGTCGACCAGCCGCTGCCACATGCCTCCCGCATTGGTCAGTACGTTCTTCTTGTGGACCAGGGTCAGGCGGCGGCGACGCTTCATGGCCAGCTGAAAGGCGTAGCGGATGACCCGTTCCGCCCCGTAAGCAGTGTTGATGGAGACCTCGGTGGCCACCTCCTGGGGAGTGCCCCGGCGAATGGAGCCGCCGGCCCCGGCGTAGAGCCCCTCGGTGCCCTCCCGCACGACCACGAAGTCGATGTTGCCCGGATTGGCCAGGGGCGACACCACGCCCTTGTAGAGCTTGGAAGGCCGAAGATTGACATACTGGTCCAGTTCGAAACGCATTTTGAGCAGCAGCCCCCGTTCCAGGATGCCGGCCTTGATGCGGGGGTCGCCGATGGCCCCCAGGAGGATGGCATCCTGCCGCTTGAGCCGGTCCAGATCCTCATCGGGCAGAATGGCTCCATCGCGCAGGTATCGCTCAGCGCCCAGATCGAAGTCCTCGTAGCGTATGTCAACCTTGCCCCGGGTAACCTTTTCCAAGACGGCCTGAGCTTGGGGAACGATCTCTTTGCCGATGCCGTCACCGGCAATGACTGCAATGTTATATGTTTTCTGCTTGCTATTTGTCATACTGCGAGCATAACGAGCCAGCCAAGCCCCTTTCACGACCCCGACCGAATCCCGGACAGACTAGAATCAGCGGCTTTCGGGGACCATGATGGACAGGCACCAGGCGTTCTCGAAGGCCAGTTCCTCCCACTGCCGGTAGCGTCCGCTGATGCCCCCGTGGCCTGCCTGGACCTCGATCCTAATCAGAGCATCGGCACCTACCTGCGGCTCCTGCAACCTGGCAACCCACTTGAGCGGCTCCACGTAGAGCACACGGGTGTCGTTCATGGATGTGGTCGCCAGGATGGCAGGGAAGTGGTCGCTGTTGAAGAGCCGGAGCCTGCTATCGGCGTCAGGAACGTTCTCATAGGGCGAGTAGGAGCGCATATACCGGTAGACCTGCTGATCATGCAGAGGGTCTCCCCACTCGTCCCATTCAGTCACGGTCAGCGGCAGATTCGGGTCCAGGATGCTGGTCAGCGCGTCCACGAAGGGCACATCCGCCTCGATGCCGGCATAGAGCTGGGGAGCCATATTGGCCACGGCCCCCATCAACAGCCCGCCAGCCGAACCGCCGTTGGCCACGGTATGACGGGGATCCGCCCAGCCCTGAGCCTGCAGTGCGGCGGTCACGTCGATGAAGTCCAGGAAGGTATTGACCTTGTGCAGCCGACGGCCTTGCTCGTACCAAGCGCGGCCCATCTCCCCGCCCCCACGCACATGGGGGACGGCGTAGAGCACGCCTCTGTCAAGCAGGCTGAGCCTGCCTGTGGAGAAACCAGGGTCCTGGCTGATCTCGTAGGCTCCATACCCGGTGATGAACATGGGAGCAGGCTTGTCCTGATCCTGGTCCGGCCAGGGACGGCGTTCAGGATGGTCGGGGGCCTGAATGACCGTGTCATCAAGACCAGTCCTCCCGCAGGCATCCAGCGCCGGATGCATGCCTCGCCGCCAGACCAAGGAGACCGGCACCAGGGCCCCATCCCTGACACGGACCAGAATTCGACGCTCGGCGTAGCGCTCCGGCCGGAAGTCGCCCAGCACCCTGGCCCGCTTGAGCAACCGATCCACGCCCCGGACCGGATCCAGCTCCCGCAGCTCGGCGGGGGTCCCATAGCTGCCCCGGATGTAGCGCAGCCCAGGAGCCTTGTAGGAGGGATTGTCCGTGGGGCCTATGCTGTAGAGACGGTCGATGCCGTCCCTGGCCTGGTCGGGCAGAACCTCGCGGAAGCGCCAGGGTCGGCCCGCCCGCAGATCCTCCAGCGCCTGGTCCTTGGCGATAACGGCAATGTGGGGCATGCTGTCGGCCCGGTAGGTCAGGACCACGAAGCTGCGGTGGATGCCCAGCCCCTCGATGCCTAGCCCGCGAGCGCCTTGGAGGATGGCCGGATTGCCTGGATCCCGATAGGGCTTCTCTGGCGGCAGGGAGGCTAGGTCTCCGGAGCGCTCGCAGCCATAGGGGCTGCCCTGGGCCAGCCGCACCCCTTCTCCCAGCCGAAATGGCGGACGATGGCTGCGCAGATCGATAAGATCCACCTCAAAGTTGGGGCTGTTCACATTGTGATAGACCACAGCCACCGGCAGGTCCTCCCCCGCGGGACCGGCATTTTCGAACCGGGCCAGGCTGATGTCGTACTCGATTCCCTCCTTGCGGGGGATCAGGGGCACAAATTCGCCCTGCGGATCCTTCAGGTCCAGCATGAGCACCTCGCTGGTGATCTTGGACCCGGTGGCAATCAGCACGGCGGATTCGTCGTAACTCAGGCCCAGCCCCACCCAGAAGCGCTCATCATCCTCCTGATAGACCATGACATCCTGATCGGCCGAAGTGCCCACCTTATGCCGCCAAACCGTGTCCGGACGCCAGGCCTTGTCCAGGCCGGTGTAGAAGACCCAGTGGCCGTCGGGGGTCAGCACTGCCCCTGAGGAGACCTGGTCGATTCGATCAGGCAGGTCTCGGCCTTGGCATAGATCACGAATGCGCAGGTCGTAGCGCTCATTGCCCCTGGTGTCCAGTCCATAGAGCATCCAACGGCCGTCGGCGCTCAGGTCCAGACATCCTAGAGAGAAAAAGTCATGCCCCTTGGCCTCTGCATTGGCGTCGAAGATGACCTCCTCGCCAGGCATGGATCCAGGTACTGCATCGGCCTGGACGGCAGGAGGGTCCCAGTCATGCTGGTCGCGCACCGGCAGGCGGCACTGCACCCCATACTCCTGGCCCTTGAGCGTCCGGGAGAAGTACCAATAACCATGCATCCGAGTGGGTACCGACATGTCGGTCTGCTGTACCCGGTCGGTGAACTCCTTAAGCAGGGTGGCCCGCAAACCCTCCTGGCCGGCAAGCCGTTCCTGGCAGTAGCGATTCTGGTCGCGCACGTAGGCCTTGGTGGCAGGATCCTCCCGGTTGCGCATCCACTCGTAAGGATCCTCGAAGCGATCCCCATGAAAGCATCGATCAGCAGGACGGCGTTCCGCACGAGGAGGGGCGGGGTTGACGGCCGAAAAACTCATGGGGCGATTATATTCGGGCGCGGCGACGCAGATAAGGCAGCAGGGTCCGCATAAGATTGGCGCCCGTGGTCCCGTAGAAGACAGGCACCTCCGTCACGGGCACCGGCTGTGTGGCAGTGCGCTTGACCAAGGTTCCCAGCCCGGTCTCCTGGGGGCTCAACTGACGGATGCCGATGGCCAGGACCCGGCCCGGATACTGCCGTACCACCTGAGCGAAGGTGGAGGGATCGCTCTGGCCGTCGTCGCCCATGAGCACGAAGCACATCTTGGGAAAGTCGGCCATGAGCTGGCGGATGAACTCCATCTTGTGCTGCACGATGGAGGGCACGAAGGTCTTGGGCCTGGGATCCAGATCCCGTAGCAGCAGAGGCCCGGCAGGAAAACCATGATCGCGGATGAATCCGCGTATGGATCCCTCCACATTCCAGGGCGAGGCCGACAGGTAGAAAAAAGGCATCCGGGGGTCCAGATCGCGGATGCGGTTGTAGAGCACGGCCATGCCCGGCACCGAGGACCGGCGGTGCGGATTCGAAAGGAGCAGGTTCCAGGCAGCCTTCCAATGATTGGGCACCTGGCTGATCATGATGGTGTCGTCCACGTCAGATATGACGCCGACAGGAGTCTGACCGGGCACGATGTAGAGCGGCGCATCGATGGGCCGGCGGCCCCGTACCTGGTAGGAGACACGGTGCACGCCTGGGACCAGACCATGCTCGGCCACCAGATCCAGATAGCCCGATCGGTCCGAGAAGACCGCATCCGCGCTCAGGCTGCGGGCGGGATCGACAGCATCGTAGACCGAGGAGTCACCCACCTGGACCCTCCCGATGGCAGTGCTGTCGATGGCCAGACTGACCCTGGTCCTGGGCGCAGGTACGGTCAGCAGGCCACGGATGCCCCGAATGGCCGGATCCCCGCGTCTGCGGCCGTCAGTCAGAATGGTGCGGCAGATCAGCCGGGAATATGATTCGGTGCCGTAGCCCACATAGGGCTGAACGTCGGGCGACCAGCCCAGGCGGCCGGTCATATTGATGGACAGCCCCACCCAGAGGTCGAAAGCGCCAGTAATCAGGCGACGCAGCAGACGCACCGGGGCTGGTCTGCTCTCGATGCCCTCACCGGGCGCGGCCGAATCGAAGGTAGTGCTGACCGATCGGACCCGCAGAGGCCCTTCATTGCGGCCGGATCGCCTGGTCATCACCGGACCGTCAGTTCAGGCTCTTCAGCAGCTGACCGTACTCCTCGGCGCTCATCAGATCGGGCTCATCGTCCTCCAGATCGATCTTGGCTATCCAGCCTTCCCCATAGGGGTCGGAGTTGATGACCTCCGGATCGTCCGAGGCTGCCCTGTTGACGTAGGCGATGGTGCCCGCCACCGGGCAGACCACCGGCTCAACAGCCTTGGAGGACTCCAGCTCGATGACTTCATCACCGGCATCGACGTGGGTGCCGGTCTCGGGCAGGTCCAGAAAAACCAGGTCTCCCAGCTGATCCGCCGCATACTCGGTCACACCCATGGGCGCCGGGGACTGGCTGGGGTCGATCCAGACGTGATCCTGGGAATACCGCAGATGGTCGGGCACATCCAGACGGGAAGTTCCATCACTGTGTTCATCGCTCATGGTTCCAGCCTACTCGGCCGCCTGCCGCGGCAGGTGCTCCTAGCGGGCCGGACCCGACGGAACCTGACCCTCCACCTTGACCATGGTCCCGATGGGGGCGTTGTCAAAGATCCACTTGGCGTCCTGCTCATACATGTTGATGCAGCCGTGGGATCCATATTGGGCAGGGTCGCCCTTGGCAATGCCGGCAGAGTTCCAGCTAGCCGTGTGGAAGCCCTCGCTGCCGTTGTAGTAGGAGACCCATTTGACATTGGGGGTGACGTAACCCTCCCCGCGCATGGTCTGGACCGCGTAGCGCACATTGATGAAGAAGGTGCCGGTGTCGGACCATTTCCCGTCATGGGGCTTGCCTGAGCATATGGGGAAGGTCTTGACCTGGGTGGTGCCGTGGTAGGCAGTAGCGGTCTGGTCGCTGAGGTTGACCTGAATCCAGATGTCGCCGTCGGGTACGTCGTAGCGGGCCACCCGGGTCTGCTCCTTGTGAGGCGTGATCTCGGCGCTCGCCTGCACTGGGTTCGTGTCGCCCTCTTCCAGGGCCTTGACGACCAAGTCTGCCGTGGCGGACACATCCGTAACCCGGACACCGTCCACTCCCTTGGTGGTCTCGGCGACCACATCGCCCTTGGTGTTCTTGACGTTGACGGCGGTGACCATATCACGGTCGAGCTGCCGGGCCAGCTCCTGGTCCAGATACTGCTTGATGGCCTGCCGATCGAAGCCAAGCTCCATGGTCCCCCTGTCCAGATCGGTGACCGGCTTGACCCAGGTGGCCACCGTGGCGGCCGGGACGGTCATGAGGTCATCATCAGCACCCTTGATGACCAGGTCCTTGGCCAGTCGTTGGTTGGCCTGGGAGGCCACCTGATTGGCGGTGTCCAGACTGATGGGCATGGTCACATCCTTATAGACCACGCCTACGGCCAGACGCCTGCCGGGCTTGTCTATCAAAGATGAGACGGCATCCTGCACGCGGCCCAGCTCAGGCGCCTTACCCCCGCGACCCTCTTGGGGCCGGAAGGCGTGGGCGCCTTGGTCAAAGACGATGGTGGAGGGAATGGAGCGATCCTGGCGGGGAATGAAACGTTCGGTCAGATACCTGTCCATGACCAGCTGATCCCGCTCGGCCACCAGCGGCACCGCCTCGCCATGGAAGGGATTCAGCCGGGAGAGGCCTGCAGAGCCCTTGGCATTCATAATCTTGGTGACCGTGGCATCCGAATCCACGCTTACGCCCAGGTCCTTCAGCCCTGCCCGGGCTGAGGTGCCTTCGCCCTTGAGTTCCACCTGGGAGTCACGAACCTGCCGATCGACGATCTGCCTGACCTGGTCCTTGGTCCGACCCATCATGACCTGTCCACCCAGGGTGACGCCGGGGGCCACCCGATCGCGGAAAAAGGCACGGACGCCGAACCAGCAACCCACCAGAATCAGCACAGTCAGAAGAAGCAGGGCCAGGATGTTGCGTCCTCGATGGCCACTCGAAGGAGACCTGTGGGCAGCACCTGCGCCGAAAGCCCGATCTGCTTCTTCGTCGGCGAACAGGTCTACAGGGTCGGACCCCTCCCCGGTCGCCAGCGGCATGGTCACAGTTTCGGCCTGGTTGACATCCGAGATACGAGGCTCTTCTTGCCTCTCCATGGCCATAACACACCTTTCGCTGCTGACAGTTCCTTGGAGTATCTTACGACGAGACCAAGTCCTGGGGCGCAACGTCGCTCGGATGAGTCAGATCTCACTGCCGTACCACTGCTCAATCATGTGCCTGGCCACACTGGCCGCCTGAGGTATACGCAACCGGCCCGAGGCCAGAGCAGCGCTGAATTCCTCCCGTGTGAACCAGTCGGCCTCATCGGTCTCCTGACCGTCCACCCGGATGTCCGTATTCAGGGATCTGGCCCTGAAGGCCACCATCAGGGAGGCTGGGAAGGGCCAAGGCTGGGAGCCCAGGTACCGCATCTCCCCCAGGTTCAGGCCCACCTCTTCCAGGGTCTCCCGCCGGACTGCGTGCTCCAGATTCTCCCCAGCCTCGACGAATCCAGCAGTGACCGAGCAAAAGCCGGGAGCCCACTTCCGGTTGTGCTGGAGCAGAAGCCGATCGCGGCCATCCACCACGGCCATGATCACTGCAGGCTCAATGCAGGGAAAGAGCGTGTGTTGGTCCCCTGACGCATCCCCCTGGCAGATCTGAGCCCATCCAGCCTGACAGGGACGAACCGGTGCGCCGCAGTGGGGACAGAAGACTTGGCGTCCATGCCATACGGACAGGGCCACTGCGCAGGTTGCCAGGCCCACCTGACGCGGACGTCCATGAGGGGCATACTCGCGCAGGCCAAGCCAGTCCAAGCGCTGATCCGCGGCCTGGGCCAGGTCGCGAAGAGGGTCCTGGACGGCCCGACCGGCACAGGCAAGATCCAGATCCAGGGCCAGCCAGGCCTGCTGGTCGGCCTTCCCCAGGTAGTAGCAGGGCGGCTCGAACTGGTCTGTCGAGCCTGCTAGAGGACCCCGCAAGTATGCAGCGGGCAGGGTGGCCAGACGGATGCTGGCTCCAGTGCGGCCAGCCAGCGCCCCCTTGCCCCTGGGCACAGCAACCTTCTCGCCCCGCACCAGGATGACCCCCGTGCCGTCCTGGTCCAGCAGATGGTCAAGCAGACCGGGCTGCGGCCGCGATGCCGTGTCGTAGTCCACATCCCCCTGTGCCAGGGGCAGGAAGGGCAGGGGCTCGGTGAGGGCCAGCGGGGAGAAGACCGTTTCAGAATCACTCATGAGAGCCTCCCCACGCGACGAACCAGGTCCAGCAGGGCAGCAGCCACCTGATCCGGATGCTCAACAGCGCTGAAGTGGCCGCAGTCATCAATGGCGGTGAAAGCAACGTCCGTTCCGGCCTGACGCATGGTCTGAGCCAGAGGCTCCATGGCGCGTGGAGGGCTGGAGGGGTCGCAGCGGCCGCTGACCAGGGCCACGGGAACTCTGATGCGGCCGACCAGATCGCTCTGGTCCGGGCGGCCCGCAGCCATCCGCTCCCGCCAGGCGATGCCCCGGGGATCCTGGGACTGTATCCATTCGGTCATGGTCTGCACGAAGGCGGGCGAACATTTGACCGTGGAATCGCCCTCCTGGGGCCGGGCGAAGTGCATGACCGGATCAAGTGTCCCCTCCATCTCGCAGGTTCGGGCGATGTGCAGCCGATTGGCCCGGGAGGCCGGACGATCAGCCATCATAGTGGTGTCGCACAGGGCCAGACCGGCCACCATCTGAGGGTAAAGCCTGGCTACGGCCTCGACCAGGTAGCCGCCCATGGAAAGTCCGACCCAGATGGCCTTCTGCGCACCCGTGGCGGCGACCATGTCCGCAAAAGCTCGAGCCATGGCATCCAAGGCACCAGGCAGGGCGCCGTCAGAGTCTGCCGGACCATATGACGCCGGCCCAGGCAGGGGGCAATCTCCTGCTCCAGGCATATCCGGGGCATAGACAGGGAAGGGGTCCATACCCGCACGATCCGCCTGGGCGATCAGCGAGGCCGCGCACCGATCCCACATGCGGTGGTCCACAGGAAAGGCATGGACCAGCACCAGGGGCAGTCCCTGTCCTTGGCGATATACGGTATTGGCAATGCTCATGTCCGCCTCCACGGATTCCCGGCTCATAATACTCATAGTGCACCGGCCCAGGTCAGGGCGCTCATCAGAATCTTGCCGTGCCCGCCGGCCATCTGGCTCGTGAAGGACTCCAGCATATCCCCCTTGGGATCGATCCACTCCACATCCAGGGTCTCATCCTGGGGCTTGCAGTCCCCGGCCACCGGCACCAGGTAGCACAGAGCGATGGCATGCTGACGCGGATCGTAGTACTCCGAGACCCCCGGCGTGGGGAAGAACTCAGCCACGGTGAAAGGCTGTGGGCTGGCAGGCAGCATGGGCAGGGCCAGCTGGCCCAGATCCTTGGCGATGTTTCTGGCCAGAGCCTCCCTGATGGTCTCGTGGTATAGGATTCGTCCGGTGACCAGGGTGCGTTCAATGTTGCCCTGATCATCCACGCGCAGAAGAGTGCCCACTTGAGTGACGGCGCCCATTTCATCCACGCGTACCGGCACTGCCTCCACATAGGGCATGGGCAAGCATTGCCGCGCACGGTCGATGGCATCACGGTCCAGCCATCCGGGAGGATTCGAACCCGAAAAACCCCGGTTGAAGTCCTCTGGAGTGATGTGCGAGAAGGCGCCACGGTCGCGATCGGCATCGAAGTCGTCATCATCGGGAATCTCGTCGTTCAGCACTGGCATGGTTCCATTATCCGTACCAGGCTTGACCGCCCACGGGACCCCGACGGACATCTCCACCCAGAGCATATTCGGGTGCTTTCTCCAGCCTTGATGGAATGCTGATGATTGAAAGCGGTTGCTAAGCACGGGAGCTTCCCGCGCGACAGTCAAACGACTTCAAGGAGCGTTATTATGGCCACCACGACTATTACTTCGGAAAACTTCGAGCAGACCATCAAGGACAACGACCTGGTGCTGATTGACTTCTGGGCCACCTGGTGCGGACCTTGCAAGGCCTTTGGCCCCATTTTCGAGAAGGCTTCGCGGGCCAACACCGACATCGTCTTCGGCAAGGTGGACATCGACCAGAACCAGGATCTGGCCGCGGCCGCCGACATCCAGGCGGTGCCCACGCTGATGATCACCAAACAGGGGCAGATCATCTTCAAGCAGGCTGGTGCTCTCAGGTCTTCGGACCTGGACGACCTGATTGACCAGGCCCGCAAGGCCGATTTGTCAACCCCGGCACAGGCCTGAGTCAGTCGAGTTGGCTCCAAGGTAGATTTGCACTAAAATAGTGCTGTGTTTGTCCAGTGACCCTTTCGGCGCTGCCGGAAGCATGCGGTCGACAGGAAGCGTTACGTCGACTGATCACTGAGGATCCGTCGGTCCAACAGAGGAGAGTAATGGCGAACCACCGTAGAGGACGGATGAGTGCGGTCAAGGCTCTGACTAGGCGTCAGTGGCTGCGGTTGGCTGCCGGTGTCACTATTCTCGGCATGGTCGTTGGCGCGGGCTTTGTATCGCGTGACTTCTACACATCCACTGAGAACACAGCCAAGTCGGGCGTAACGTCCTATTCTGCTACCCAAGATGTGGACACTGTGTCCCGTGGCAGCACCAGGCAGGCCATCCGCAACGGTGCGGGCGGCGCCAATGCGAACACCTCCTATGTGAATGTGCAGATTAATGGGAAGAACAAGGTGGTCCTGGGCGCAGGCTTCACCGATGTCAAATCCGTGCTGGAGGCCGGGGACATCACCCTGCAGCCTGGGGACCAGATCAGCCCCTCTCTGACCACTCCCGTCACAGAGAAGACCGTCATCCGCATCGACCGGGCCGACGCCCAGGTCAAGACGGAAGAGTCGCCCATCCCCTTCAACACCATTGAAGAGAAGACCAACTCCCTTCCGGCAGGCACCACCAAGGTCAAGACAGAGGGACAGAACGGCGTCATGGAGACCACCAGCCTGGTCACCGCAGCCGGCAATAAGCACCTGACCAGCAATATTTTTGCATCCTTCGTCAAGACGGTCCCCGTCGACAAGGTGATCCTGGTGGGCACCGGCGGCGGCGCCCCGGCACAGTCAGGCTCGACCACGACCACTGTCCCTGTGGGCGATGCCCAAAGCATCGCCCATGGTCTGGTTACCTCCCGCGGATGGGGCGAAGACCAGTTCACCTGCCTGGTACAGCTATGGAATAAGGAGTCCGGCTGGCGGACCAACGCCTCCAACCCGTCGGGCGCCTATGGCATACCCCAGGCGTTGCCTGGCAGCAAGATGGCCTCGGCCGGCCCTAACTGGCAGACCGATGCCCACACCCAGATCGTTTGGGGACTGGGCTACATCCAGGGTCGCTACGGGAACCCCTGCGGCGCATGGGCCCAATCCCAGGCGACCAACTGGTACTGATCCGTTTTTCATATGCCCGAACCTGAAAATCCCCGGCAGACATTCCCCAGCCTGCCGGGGATTTTCTTTCATGCAGGGCGGACATGATTCACCATTGTTGGTCATCGCAGAGCCAGCGCAGCCATGCGACGCAGATGGTTTGCCCTTTCGCCAGGATGCAGAAGACCGGAGAGCGCTGGACAGTCCCCCACCAGCCGTGGCAGCCATAGACCAGCGCTTCATGAATACCTCCGGGAGGACGAACGGGGCCCCAAGCCCCATCCGAACCAGACCATTTTCTCCCCTTGGTCCATCAAGACGCCCTGACTGAGAATGGCAAGCCTGTGGAAACCGAAACGGAGAGACGACGGTCCGACGCAACAATGAGCCAAGGGAGCAGATCCGAAGCCATGGGGCTTGACCCCGCACTCCATCGGACCGCGACGAAACAAGGCCCATCCACCTTGCAAGCGGCGGGCCTTGCTGCGTGTCTTGGTTAGCCTTCTCTCCCTGCCTCCCCTGGTCTGCAGGCCGCTAGGACCACATTCCGCAGCACACTCGGACCCGGAATCCGAAACCGTGCGCTAGAGGACAGCCTGGAGCACGAAGTCCAGAATGAAGAGGGCTGAGACCGCCCAGATGATGGGGTGGACCTCCTTGCCCCTGCGCTTGCAGACCATGGTCAGGCAGTAGGTGATGAAGCCGGCAGCCACGCCGTAGGAGATGGAGTAGGCGAAGCCCATGAAGATGGCCGTGAAGAAGGCCGGAATGGCCTCCGACAGCTCGCCCCACTCGATCTCGGCGAAGGAACTCATCATCATGCAGCCCACAATAACCAGGACGGGCGCAGTGGCCGCCGAAGGCACAGCCGAAATTAGGGGGGCAAAGACGGCGCTGAGCGCGAAGCAGGCGGCGATGACCACCGAGGTCAGTCCGGTCCGGCCACCGGCTGCGATGCCCGCTGCGGACTCCACATAAGTAGTGGTGTTGGAGGTGCCGAAGAGGGCGCCGATGGAGGTGGCTGTGGCATCGGCGAACAGGGCCCTATCCATCTTGGAGCTGAAACCTCGGCCGCTTTCCAGAGCCTGTTCATCCTCGGCTGAGAAGATGCCTGAGCGCCGACCGGTGCCCACAAAGGTACCAATGGTGTCGAAGGTGTCAGACAGGGAGAAGGCGAAAATGGTCACCAGAACCACTGGCAGCTTGGCCGGGTCGGAGAAGAGAGCCGGAAACCCTTCCTGGCTGAAAATGGCCAGGAAGGTCTGCGGCAGCTGTGACCAGGCCTGGCCCAGATCGACCGACTTGGCCATACTGGTGACCCCCATGGGGATGCCCAGGAGCGTGACCGCGATGATAGAGATGACGAAGGCGCCCTTGTTGACGAAGGCCAGGTGACCCTTGAACTTGAAGATCAGGAGGAAGACGGTCAGCAACAATCCGATGACGAAGAGGATGACCCCGGGGGTGTTGAAGGTGGTCAGTCCAGGGTTGGCGCCTGCTGCCGAAGTCTTGTCGGGCGCGAACTTGATAATGCCCACATTGAGCAGACCCACATAGGCGATGAAGACGCCGATGCCTCCGCCGATGGCATGCTGAAGCAGGGGCGGAATGGCCTGGATGATCATCTTGCGCAGCTTGGTGGCCGTGACCAGGATGTTGATCAGGCCGCACAGGAAGACCATGCACATGGTCTGTTGCCAAGTGAAGCCCAGCCCCTTGACCACGGTGAAGGTGAAGAAGGCATCCAACCCGACACCTGGCGCCACGCCATAGGGCACGTTGGCCACCAGACCCATGATCAAAGTGCCGATGACAGCAGCGATCAGGGTGGCGAGAAAGACGGCACCCCAAGGCATGCCCGCCGTGGAAAGCACCGAGGGATTCACCACGATGATGTAGGCCATGGCGAAGAAGGTGGTAATGCCTGCTACCACTTCCGTAGAGACTGTGGTATTATTATCCGAAAGCCGAAATAGCTTATGCATATTCGATTCCTTATTGTCTTATTTGGCGATGAGACAAGAGCAGAATATCACGAGCGCTCGGCTTTTTTGTTACAAGACCTCCTCCAGGCTCCAATACCGCCCCACCACCTTCCGCTCATCTATAATCGGCATACCGGCACGGCCCTGAAGCCGTCCCACATGGGGATGAGCTGATGGGCGGGCACTTTTTGAGGAGGGGTATATGGCCAGGAACAATCATTGGGATCCGGACGATCAGAAGCAGTATCAGCACGTGCATGACAGCGAAGTCGATCGCGGACAGGACGAGCGCTCCGCCGAGCGGATTGCAGCCGCCACAGTCAACAAGCAACGCACCCGCGAGGGCCGAACCCTGCGTCAGGAGCAGGAACGCCGCGACCAGCGCCAAAACGACAAGGAGGATTGATTCCTCAGAGGGCGCCCATCAGCAGGTGCGCCAAAACCATGAGCACAGCACCGATCAGCGCAGTCAGAGCCAGGGTGAATCCCGCCAGACGGGCGTTGCCAAGAACCTTGTCAGTGAACATGGTGGCGAAAACCGCCGTCGGAGCCAGGCAGCACAAGGCCACCGCCTGACGGATCAAGGGTTCGAAGGGCAACAGATACCATGCGGCCACCGCGAACAGGATGCCGAAGGGCAGTCGCCAGGCCAGAATCTGCAATACGGCCTTGATGTCAGCCCGTCCGCCGGGCAGCTCCATGAGCATGCCCACCATGAGCATGGAGCAGAAGGCGTTGGCCGCCGAGAATGGACGGGTGATTTGGGCCGACCAGTCGGGCAATGAGATCCCGGCCAGCGTAAATCCCATCATGACCAAGTAGGTGTCGAATGAGGGCGAGCTCAGGAAGCCCTTGGCTATGGAGAGGGCTGCAGCCTTGCGGTGGAGTTTGCGGGCATCTGGGTCATCCAGCTTGACGGTCTCCCCCGCATCGGGATCCAGGGACTGGCCCGGTCGAATATGCAGAAGCCCCTGGGTCATGACGTTGGTGCCGGCAGAGACCATAACCGAATTGCCGATGTCGAACATGGCGGCGGGGACCAGGGCCGCCGTGCCCAGCAGCGACTGGAGCATGGGGAAGCAGAAACACCCGATGTTGAAGCCCGATCCGTTGAGCATAAGAAAAGCCCGCTGAGCCGTAGGACGATGCCTGCTGGTCAGGAAGATAGCCAGGGGTGGAATCAGCGAAGCCACGAAGGCGAAAGCCGAGACCAGAAGCAGGCTGGGATCGTGGGGGTTGGTGGCGAAGGAGTAGATGATGGCCCCGGGCAGGACCAGATCGAACACGACAGTCTGCAGCACCCGGTAGTCCAACGGGCGAAAGAGTCCAAACCGCTTGAACAGGTAGCCCACCAGGATGATGCCCAAGAGGGTGGCCGGTTCCAGCAGTGCTCCCATGCCCTCGCTCCTTCCACGGATGCCGGAACCATGATACCTGACGAGCGGGTGCGCAGACCGGTTCTGTCTCAGCCGAAGCGACCGGATATGTAACGCTCGGTGTCCGGCTCGTGCGGGTTGGAGAAGATTGTGGTGGTGTCGTCCATCTCCACCAGGTGGCCGGGCTGACCCACGGCCTTGAGATTGAAGAAGGCCGTATAGTCCGAGACCCTGGCGGCCTGCTGCATGTTATGGGTGACGATGACGATGGTGTAGTCCCGCTTGAGCTCGTTGATCAGATCCTCTACGGCCAGAGTGGAGATGGGGTCCAGGGCCGAGCAGGGTTCGTCCATGAGCAGGACCTGGGGGTGCACGGCCACGGCACGGGCAATGCAGAGCCTCTGCTGCTGACCGCCAGAGAGCCCGATGCCCGGCTTGTCCAGACGGTCCTTGACCTCGTTCCAAAGATTGGCCCCGCGCAGGGCCCACTCCACCAGATCGTCGGCGTCAGACTTGGCAATGTGCTTCTTGTTCAGCCGTATGCCAGCCAGGACGTTCTCCCGGATGGACATGGTCGGGAAGGGATTGGCCCTCTGGAAGACCATGCCCACGTCCCGCCGTACCTCGACCGGGTCTACATCCGGTCCATAGAGGTCGCGCCCCTCCAGGAGCACCTGCCCGCTCACATGCGCCCCCGGGGTGATCTCGTGCATGCGGTCCAGGGTGCGCAGAACCGTGGACTTTCCGCAGCCGGAGGGACCGATGAAGGCGGTGACCTTGTTGGCTCGGATGCGCATGTTCACGTCCTGGACGGCCAAGAAATCGCCGTAGTAGACGTTGAGATGGCTGATGTCTATGCGTTGGCCCATATTCCGGCCTCCGTTCCTCTCATGGCGGCACTCAACGGGTCCGCCCAACAGCAAAGATGCGCGAGACCAGTCGCCCCAGCAGGTTGAGCAGCAGAACAATAAGGATCAGCACCAGAGCCGCAGCCCAGGCCCTCTGCATGTGGACATCAGCCAGGCATCCCGGGTCAGCGCCTGGCCCGCAGACAGCCAGACCCTGGGAATACTCGTTGTAGACGAAGACCGGCAGGGTGGTCATCCTTCCGGAGAAGAGGTTGGGGTTGGTGGTGACGATGAAGCCCGAGGCTATCAGCAGGGGCGCCGTTTCCCCGATGACCCGTGCCACGGCCAGAATAGTGCCCGAGACGATACCAGGCAGGGCCGTGCGCAGAACAATACGGGTGATGGTCCGCTGCTTGGTCACCCCCAGGGCATAGGCCGCCTCACGCAGGTCATTGGGAACCACCGTCAGCATATCCTCGGAGGTCTTGACCACCGTAGGCAGCATGAGCAGGGAGAGCGCCACAGAGCCGGCCAGGCCATTGACCGTACCCGGTCCAACCACCAAGGCGAACATGGAGAAGGCAAAGAGGCCTGCCACGATGGAGGGAATCCCGCTCATCACGTCCACCATGAGACTGATGGCCTTGGCCAGGCGGCCTCCATGGGCATACTCAACCAGGTAGACCGCGCACATGACGCCCACCGGAATGGATATGACCATGGATCCAAAGGTAATCTCCAGGGTGCCGATTACCGCGTGCAGGATGCCGCCATAGCCTCCGGTCGGCGTGGGGTTGCCCCCTACCACACCGCTCATGTTGTGGGTGAGGAAGTCCGGTGTCAGCCGTCGCACACCCTTGGACAGGCTGACCCAGAGCACCGAAACCAACGGAATCAGGGCCACCAGGAAGGAGAGCCCGATCAGGACGGTCATCAGCCGGTCCTTGCGCTTGCGAGCACGGATGGAGGACCTTGTAGGCCTGAAACGATCAAAATCGATGACCGGCCCACGATCAGTTCGGCTCGCCATCATACACCCGCCTTCGCTGTGATCCTGCGCGCCATGTAGTTGACGATGAAGGTGATGATGAAGAGGACCAGACCGGTAGCCACTAGAAGGGCCACACCCTGGGAGTCCGCCTCCGGGAACTGGGCGGCGATGTTGGCAGCTATGGTCTGGCTGTTTGAAGCCTGCAGCAGCCGCAGGGAGTAGCTGAAGCCTGGCGAAAGAATCATCAGCACCGCCATGGTCTCGCCCAGAGCGCGGCCCAGGCCCAGCATGGAGGCCGAGATGATGCCCGAACGGCCGAAGGGCAGGACCGCGAGCCGGATCATTTCCCACTTTGTAGCGCCCAGAGCCAAGGCAGCCTCCTGTTGCAATCGAGGGGCTTGGATCAGGATGTCACGGGTGACCGAGGTGATGATGGGCAGGATCATGACCGCCAGCACCAGGGCCACAGTGGCCACGGACCGGGCAGGGGCTGCAACGGGTCCGGCAAACAGCGGAATCCATCCCAAATGAACAGATAGCCAACGCCAGAAGCCTGTGATATTGGGAACCAAGACCAGAGCCCCCCAAAGCCCATAGATCACCGAGGGCACGGCGGCCAACAGGTCGATCACCGTGCTAAGCAACGTGGACAGGCGGGCGGGAGCGTAGTAGCCGATGAAGAGGGCAATGCCAAGGGAGACAGGGAAGGCCAAGAGCAGGGCCAGACCGGCAATCAAAATGGTGCCAAAAACCAGGGGACCCACATAGCCCAGGAAACTGCCCGCCCGCCCCCCGCTCAGGGAGAGGATGGCCTGGGTGCGGGAATCTGGGTCCCCAGTGAAGGCCGGAAAGGCCCGCAGGATCAGAAAGAGGGTGACAGCAGCCAGGGCCAGCAGGATCAGAATGCCCGCACCGGTGGCGCAGGCCTTGAAAATCCGATCCGCCCGTTTAGCCTTGTTCAGGGTTGCAGCCCCGTCCAGTTTCTCGTTCATGCCTTCCCCCCGATGGTCTCCACCGAGGCCATGGCCTGGTTGCGCAGCCCCTGCCCCAGCTCGGCGCTGCCCGCATTTGCCGCAGCCATGCGCTGACCCTGCTCGCTCAGCAGATAGGTCAGCCAGGCCTTGGCGAACCGGGTCTTGGATCCGTCTTGATCATCTCGATAGGCGGTGCAGACCACGTTGTAGGAGACCAAAACAATGGGATAAGTATGCTCCCGGCTGGTGCGATGGTCCACGGTCAGGACCACCCGGCCGGGCTGGCTGGCCTGCGGATCCCGCTGGGCTGCATCCAGCAGGTTGGCCACGGTCTTGGCTGTAGGCGGCTGCCAGGTCTTCCCCGCCTGGACCGCCACCGTGCCCAGCCCCGTGGTCTGGGCCGCGTCCGCATAGCCAAAGGTACCCTTCGCCTGGTTCATGGTCATGACCACTCCGGCAGTGCCCTTGGCGCCCTGTCCTAAGTCGTTGGGCCAATTCTCGCCCGCTGGGTAAGGCCAGGCAGACCCGGCCGTGTCGTGCAGGTAGGACAGAAAACTTTTCGTAGTGCCCGACTTGTCCGAACGATGGATCACCGTGATGTCCAAGTCGGGCAGATTAGCCCCCGGATTGAGGGCTGCTATGCGCGGATCCCGCCAATTGGTGACCTTTCCGGAGAAGATCATGGCGATCAGAGCCGGGTCCATCCGCAGATGGCCGCCGGAACCCTTTGACCACAGATCGGGGAGATTATAGGCCACGGCGATTGGGGTGGCGTAAACGGGCAGATCAATGGCCGTACCGGAACCGCAGACCTTGCGCGAGCGCTCAAGCTGGTCTGAAGTCAGCGGTGCATCAGTGCCGGCCCAGATGGCCGAACCCGAAAGAAAGGCGTTGACCCCAGCACCGGAACCTGCTGGATCATAGGAGATGCGCGCACTTGGATGCTGCTTGCGGAAGCCGGCTATCCAAGCCTCGTCGGCGCTCTGCTGGGAGGATGCGCCGGATCCGGCGAACTCGCCTTGGAACAAGGCTCGATCTGGAGTATCGATTGCTCCGCCGCCTTCGATGGGGACGTTGTCGCCGCAGGCCGCCAGGGGGATCAACATTGCCAAGGACACGAGGAGGGCCGCAAATCTACCACGACCATGACCATGTGCGTGCATGTTACCTACCTCGACCGCCGTTGCATTTCAAACGTCCGTCCTCATCAGCCCGTGTCGGACCCTCCTGCATTCACATTACCGAAGCCCGCTCAACAACAGCATACTGGAAACGCTGACCGCAGGACAAGGCCGCCGCAACCGCATCAGCCAAGCGGAAAAGCTCAATCACAATCCACAGCCGGGTATATTATAAGGACATTGTCAGACGCTTCACTCTCTAGCTTTTCTTAGTGTCACCGGTATCGGTATGCCCCGATTCCTTTTCTAGGACGGCACCGCAGGGAGTGGTATACGCAGCGGAAACTGAGCCCAAAGGAAGTGGTGGTTGCATGAGGAAGCAGGAGCTCGCCAAACAGGGGCGGACCCTCAGCAAGGATGGAGCCTTCGTCAACGGAAGACTCACCCGTGAGGCCTTCCTGTCGCTGGCCATCCTGACCGTCATCACCTTCCTAGGCAACTTCACCCAGCTGCAGCTGGCTTCGGCACTGCCCACTATAGTGGACGAGTTCCACATCACCCTGACCACCGGTCAGTGGCTGACCTCGGTCTTCCAGCTGGTCATGGGCGTCATGGTGCCGTTGACCGGCTTTCTGACCAAGCGTTTTTCCACTAGGCAAATCGTCATCACCTCCATGGCGGTCTTCACACTGGGTTCCCTGCTGAGCTGGCAATCGCAGACCTTCGCCATGGTTCTGCTGGGGCGCATCCTGGAGGCCGTGGGCACCGGGACCATGTGGCCCGTCCTGCAGATCACCGTCTTCTCCATCTATCCTCTGGCCAAGCGCGGCATGGCCATGGGCACCGTGGGCCTGGCCATGAGCGTGGCCCCGGCCATCGGCCCCACCCTGGGCGGATGGCAGACCGATGCCAACGGCTGGCGCTCCATTTTCCTGACGCTGAGCATCTGCGGGGCCGTGGCGCTGCTCCTGTCGATCCTTGGTCTACGCAACTTCGGGCAGCGAGACAAGAGCGTCAAGGCGGACTTCTTCTCAGTGGCCCTGTCCATCTTCGGTTTCGGCGGCCTCATGTTCGGCTTCACCAACATCGAGAACTTCCCCATCACCTCCTTCATGACCTGGCCCTTCATGCTGGTCGGCCTGATCGGAATCATCTGGTTCGTCCTCCGCCAGCTCAACCACGACAAACCCCTGCTGGACCTGCATGTGCTGCGGATCAAGAACTTCACCGTAGGCACCATCATCGCCTCTATGTCCTTCTTCGCCTTCAGCTCGGTCACCGTCATCCTGCCCATGTACATCCAGACGGATCGTGGCTTCTCAGCCACCATGAGCGGCCTGGTCATGCTGCCAGGGGCCATCGGCACCGCCATCGCTCAGTTCTTCGGTGGCCGCCTGCTGGACCGCTGGGGCGCTCGGCCCGTAGCCATGACCGGCTGCTCGGTCCTGCTGCTGGGCACCATCGCCATGAGCATGATTGGGGCCAACACCTGGATCGGCCTGGTCTCCATCTGCCAGTTCATCCGTCAGATCGGCATGGGCTTCACCCTGATGCCCCTGACCACCTGGTCCCTGAACAACCTGGCCCCCAAGGATGTTTCAGCCGGTTCAGCCGTCACCAACACGGCCCGGCAGATCGCCGGAGCTGTCGGCGCGCCCATCCTGGTCATCCTTATGGAGACCATCACCACCCTGCGCCACAACGCCTTGGGCGGCGGCCACTCCACCCAGATCGCAGCCAACATTTTCGGGGTGCAGTGGGCTCTGCGCATCTCGGCACTGATCTGCCTGGGCATGGTCCTGCTGGTCTACTTCGGCGTTCGCGGAAACGGCGCCGGCTCCGGCCGTCAGATGACCCGCATGCTCCTGCGTCACATGCACATCATCCACACCGATGCGCCTGCTGTCACTGCCTCCACCGCCGACTCCAAAACACAAAACTGATTACCGGGTGGTTTTGCGGGCTATGACCCGCGATCCTATGACAAGATCCTGGGGAACCGTGGCTCTGCCCCCAATACGTCCCAGGACGCGGTCAACACAGGTCCGCGAGATCCACCCCAAGCATGAATCCATGGTAGTGAGCGGAGTCTGCAGGTAGGCCGACTCTTCGATGTTGTCGAACCCGACGAGCTGAACCTGGTCGGGCACGGCTCTGCCGTAAGCAGTCAGAGCTGACAGGGCGCCGATAGCCAGCTGATCATTGAGAGCAACCACCCCATCGAACGGCATCCCCGCCTCTAATATCCTTTGCATGGCCAGATACCCGCTGCCCAAGGTCCAGTCATAACCGGTAACGCCCAGAAGCCGATCATCCAGCTGGAGCCCCCTGGCATGAACCGCTTTAAGCACGCCTTTCATCCTCAACTCGGCATTGCCTTCGACTGCAGCCTCCAACTGATTCCGGTCAAGCGGCGCATGCAGACCGATGACCGCCAACGAACGCACCGACCGATCAAATAGATACTCTGCAGCCATCCGAGCTGCCTCGGCATCGTCGACCATGACATGATCCGCCACCCCATGGGTGGTCCGCGCACCCACGCAAACCAGGGGATAGCGTACATTCAGGTCCTCCACGGCAAATCGTTCAAGCTCCGACATAGAAAGGATTATGCCGTCGCTGATAGTGCTATTAAAGGATGCCAGAATCTCATGCGCACCCTTGGCGGACCCCTCGGCATATGTGCTGACATATACTGCATAGTCCCGCAGGCGAGCGCTGTCGATGACCCTATTAGCCAATTCAGCCAGATAGGGAGGTGTCAGCGAAGGCACGGCCAGCGTAATGATACCGGTTTTGTTTCGATGCAAATTGCGGGCCGCGGCATTGACCTTGTATCCCGATTCGTCAATCACCTGCTGCACACGCGCACGGGTCGCATTTGACATACGGCCATTGCCATTGATCACATTGGACGCGGTCTTCAGCGAGACACCCGCCTTGCTGGCCACCTCGCGCAAGGTGATCCGTTTACCTGGACGTCCTTCATCCGTAGCCATAGGCACCCCCTAGAATGCAGCAACCTCCAAGGCACTATGGCAATCAGATCTATTGACGGGTGATCACCACACCATGCACTCCTATAGTGTACTGATTACCGGATAAACCACCTCCATTGGACCGGGTCGCTCGTTGAACCACCAAAGCCTCACCCATGGTGGACACATCTCTGACAACTGTCGACCCCCGGTTGAAATAGAAATGATAACAGCCCTGTGGCCCGGACCTGATCAGGTGCACCAACCGCGGGTCGCCATCACGTCCGTTATGCAACCCTGCCCCTGCCGCGCCAGTGAGAAAATCAGGAGGAAAGATCCGATTGATCACCGAGACCAGCGATTCCTTGGTGAAACCAGTCCCGAGATAGAGAACCCGGCCCTGACCGTATCCATGGATGGTCGCCGCAGGTTTTCCAGCCATGTCGAGGTCATAGGAACGACGCCCATGGTAACGAGCCAGCACCCTTACCGAATCCTCTATGCTCAAGGGATCGTTGACCCATATATTGCCCTCAATGCCCTCTGATACCAGGATGGATCCACCGCCTTGGCCTCTCGTGCCCAAGGCGATCATCTCCTGGGAAGCGATACCTGTCAAATCACGCAAAACCGCAGGATACCCGCCCAGACCGACGTGCATATGGCCGTCCATAATGCCACTGGCGAAGTCCACCACCAGGCGGCCGCCCTCGCTCACGTAGTCTCGCAGACGGCCGGCTTGCCTCTGGTCCAGCAGGATCAGGGCGGGCAACACCACGACGTCATAGCGCTCCCACTGCCCTTTCAGCGGCATTACGTCCGCTCTGAGCCCGACGTCAAGCAAGGCTTGATACCAGATATAGACCTGCTGCCAATGATCCAGAGAACAATCGGGCAGAGTCGAATCAGCCATAGACCACTGGCAGTCGGCATCGAAAAGCAGAGCAATAGGCGAGGGCTCCAATTGGGTCCCGGCCAGTCCACTCCCGGAGAGCCTGTGCAGAATGTCTCCCAAAGCAGCAACCTGAGTATAAATTGCCGAATCCGGCCCTGCATGAGGGACCATGGCCGAGTGGAAGGCCTCTGCTCCGAAGGCGGACTGCCGCCATTGGAAGAAGTTGACTGCATCCGCCCCCATAGCTACGTGGGCCAGAGCGTCCCGGATCAGTTCGCCTCGACGCTTGGAAGCATTGAAAATGCGCCAATTGACGGCTGATGTGGAATGCTCCATCAGACACCAAGGATGCCGTTGAGCATAGGCGTCCACCAGGGAATCCGAGCAGAGGAGCTCATCCAGGTGTCCGGGGCCATGAGCGAAATAGTGGTCATTGGCCACGAAATCGACCTGGTGGGACCAACGCTCATAATCAAGGACACATTGGTCTGTAGAGACCATGAAATTGGTCGTCAAGGGTTTATCAGGCGTGAGCTCCTGTAACTGATCGCGTTCGGCACAGAAAAAATCCATCAGCGCATCCGAGCAGAATCTACGAAAATCCAGACGCAGTGCTGGATTGATAAAGGCATCACGCACGCCGGCATGTTCAGGCAGGGGAACCTGATCGAAGTTCTGCAGACGTTGGGACCAGAAATCGTTGCCCCAGGCTTGGTTAAGCTCCTCGATGCTGCCATAGCGCCGGCGGCACCAGCCTTGGAAGGCCTTCAAAGCATCCTGCGAGTAGTCGGTTGCGTTGTTCCATCCATATTCATTGCCGACATGCCAGGCGACCACAGTCGGATTGTCGCGGAAATGCTCTCCCATGACCCTGCAAAGGCGGAGGGCATAGCGCCGAAAAACAGATGAGGTGGGCCTCCAGGATTGTCGAGCACCAGGATGGACCAGGGTTCCGTCCGCCTTCACGGGCAACACCTCAGGATGTGCCTGATAAAGCCAGTACGGAGCCGTAGCTGTAGCCGAAGCCATGTCCACTGCGATACCGGCTTCGCCTAGTAAAGCCACCGCCCGATCCAGCCATCCGAAATCCCAGACTCCGTCGCTTGGCTCCAGACGTGCCCATGAGAAAATGCCCAGTGCCACCATGGTGACGCCAGCCCGCTTCATCAACGCGACATCTTCGGTCCATGCCCGCTCCGGCCATTGGTCCGGGTTGTAATCCCCGCCGAACCAGATCTCCCCTGAATGACCGTCGAGGCCTTTCGGCCATCGGTAAGGTCTGTACTGTTGGGGCTGCCGACGGTCATAATAGTCCGTTCTGCTCATGTCTGATCCCGTCTGCGCCTTCCCGCTACTCCTTGACAGCGCCGGCAGCCAAACCGGACTGCCAGTATTTCTGCAACAGCAGGAAAGCGACGACGATGGGGATGATGGTGACAAGGCTGCCGGTCACCACCAGGTTCTGAATGGCATGGGCACCAGCGGTCGACGCCTGGTCCTTCCAATTGTTGAGCCCGATCGTCAGCGGATACCAATTGGAATCTTTGAGCATGATCAGAGGCAGGAAATAGTTGTTCCAAGTGGCCACGATAGTGAAAAGCGCCGTAGTCACGATGCCGGGGGCCAGCAGAGGCAGACTGATCTGCCAGAAAGTGCGGAATTCCCCGGCCCCGTCGACTCGGGCTGCTTCCAGCAGCTCAGTAGGCACTGCCTGGTCGGAAAAGATCCACATCAGGTATAGGCCGAAGGGCGAGATCAGACTGGGGATGATCATGGCCCAAGGCGTATCAGTCAGTCCGATCTTGGCAAAGAGCAGGAACTGAGGCACAGCAAGAGCGATGCCTGGCACGCTGATGGCTCCGATGACTACAGCAAAGACGAAGCGACGGCCGGGAAAGCGGAACTTGGCCAGGGCGTATCCACCCAGCACAGCCAGTAGGGTGGCGCCACCGGCTCCCACAACCACGTAGAGCAGGGTATTGAGCAACCAGCGCCCGAAGATTCCTCCTTCATAGGTGAACACCTCGCGCAGATTGTCCCAAAGGGCGAACTTGTGCCCAAAGGCCAAACCGAAGGTGCCGATGAAATCCGACTGGGTCTTGGTGGCATTGATGACCAGCCAGATCAGGGGAAACAGGCAGTAGAGGGCGAAGATCCCCGCGGCAAGGGTCAACGGCCAGCTGCGCCGCGGATTGTCCGGATTGGAGAATCCTGTTCGAGCTGCCCTTTGGCGTTCCGCACGCTCATCCCGGGCGACGCGTCGGGCGCGCATACGTTCAGCCTTGGCCCCGTCGACAGCCGTGGAATCAACCGTGCTCATTGCATCTGCTCCTTCATGCCCCTGAGCTGGACGGCGTAGGCAGCGACCATGGTGATGATGGCCATGACGATGGCCAAGGCCGCCGCATAGTTGCTCTGACCGCCCATGAAGCTCAGGTTGTAGGCATACATGTTGGGGGTGTAATAGGTGGTAATCGCATTGCCTGGGACCATGGTCTGCAGCACCGAGGGCTCATTGAAGAGCTGGAAACTGCCGATGATGCTGAAGATGACCGTGATGACCAGGGAGCTCTTGAGCTCGGGAACCTTGATGCTGCGCACGATCTGCCACTCCGAGGCTCCGTCAATAGCCGCCGCCTCATAGAGCGAGTGCGGCACAGTCGACAGCGAGGAATAGAAAATCAGCATGTTGTAGCCCGTGAACTCCCAGGTGTTGATGTTGCCTATGGCGGCCAGGAGCACGCTGGGCTGCAGAACGTCGATATGCGTGCCCAGCCATTGATTCAAGGAACCTACCATTCCGTACTTGGTGCCGTAGATGAACCCCCACATCAAAGCCGCCACCACGGCGGGCACTGCGTAGGGCAGGAAGGTGGTGATCCTGAAGAAGCGCGTGCCGTGCAGCTTGAGCGAGTCCAGAGCCAGCGCCATCAATGCCGCCAGAAGGAGCATGATGGGCACCTGGACCACAGTGAAGAGGGCCACACGGCCCACTGATGACCAGAACTGCCCATCCTTGAGCAGCCTGGCGTAATTGGCCAGGCCTACAAAGACGTTCCCTCCGATCATGCGCTTCTCGTACAGACTCAGGTAGATGGCATAGAGCACCGGCAGAACGAAAACGAACACGAAGACCACAACAAAGGGCCCCATGAACTTCCATCCACGCCAATCTGGTCTGCGGGGCCGCTCCCCAGTGCGGCCCCCGCCGGTTTCGCCAGGGCCTTGATCCCGCGCAGGGGCCAGAACCCGCGCAGACGAA
Source organism: Bifidobacterium sp. B4079 (assembly GCF_026537385.1). NCBI lineage: Bacteria > Bacillati > Actinomycetota > Actinomycetes > Bifidobacteriales > Bifidobacteriaceae > Bifidobacterium > Bifidobacterium sp. B4079. The sequence goes on from NZ_JAFNMH010000001.1 coordinate 1,107,858, forward strand.
CCTTCGGCTTCACTCATAATGCCTGCCCTTCTCTCCTGTAGCCGTCCGGAGACGGCCCTGATCGGCCGTCTCCTTCATCATTCACTTGTTGACCTGGTACCCCTGCTGGTTGCCATGATCCACCAGCTTCTGCTGATAGTTCTCGAAAGCCTTCTCCAGACTGGTCTGCTTCATGTAGGCCTTGCCGATGGAATCCCCGTAGGTCGACTGGGCGAAGGGGTTGTAGGGCAGATACTGGAATTTGGAGACTTTGAGGTTGGCTGCCTCGGTCAGGACCTTGTTGACCTCCTGGCCTCCGAAGTACTCATTCTTCTTGCTGGTGAATTCAGCTGAGCTCAGGATGCGTTTCAGAGAGGGGAAACTGCCCTGGTCAGCCATGACCTGGGCTCCCTTGCCGTGTGTCAGATATTCTGCGAACTTCCAGGCTGCCGCCTTGTTCTTGGCCTTCTTGGGCACAACAAGAGCCGAGCCCCCGTCCTCGGCGGACACGCTGCCCCCCTCTTCCCACTGCGGCAGGGGCGCGACCCTCCAGTTGCCCTTCTGGTCGGGTGCGCCGGACTCCAGATTGGTGGGCATCCAGGCGCCGATGGTCAGCGAGGCCACCGACCCATCATTAAGCGCCCTGTTCCAGTCATCGGACCAGTTGGCGGTCTTGGTATCGAGCAGGTCTTCGTCGATCAGCTTTTGCTGAAAGTCGATATACCGCTTCATGCCGGGGTCCTTGGTCATGTTGATGGTGATCTTGTCCCCATCGACCTTCCAAGGATGCGCCCCGGCCTGCCAGGCCTGTGCAGTAAAAGGCTGATAGGCATTCTTGTCACCGGCGTTGTTGGTGATGTAGGAACCTGCGGCTCGGATCTTCTTGGCATCCTGATAGTACTCATCCCAGGTCTTAGGAGGATCGGGGATGCCGGCCTTGTCGAAGACCGCCTTGTTGTAGAAGAAAACCTCGGGACCGGCATCAATGGGCAGCGCATAGGGTTTCCCGTCGTACTGGACCTTGTTCCATGGCCCCGGGGTGAAGTCGTCAGCGAACTTGTCGGCCCCATACCCCGACAGATCCTCCAGGTTGTCTTCAATGGCAAACTGCTGGACGGTAGGATCCTCCAGCATGGTGACGTCGGGGATGCCCTTGCCTGCAGCGACCGCATTGGACAAGGCCACCTGGGTGTCACCAGCAGTGCCGGTGTTGTTGTACTTCACGGTGATGCCGGGATTGGCTTTTTCAAAGGCGGCAATGGTCTCCTTGATGCCATTGCCCCAGCCCCAAAAGACTATGCGCCCCGAGGCCTTGCTGGCGTCCGTCGGCTTCGATGCTGATCCGGAGCCGCTGCTTCCACAGGCAGCGAACGAAGCCAGGGCGACCACGGTGATGCCCATGGTCATGAGTTTCCGTGCAGAATGCATGATGAACCTTTCGATGTTTGAAAAACCACGTCCTTGATAAGGTTTTGACGCCCCACTCCTTCCGATCGTTGATACAACTGTGTACCAACGTGGTATTCAGTATAACCCTTAGCCATGGATTGTCAATTCAGCGCAAGAAGACGCCGCCCACGCCCGGCTACAGCCATCAACAGAACGCCCGCCGCCACACAGCCGGCCGCGAAGATCGGAATGCTACCGGCGGCGATGCCCCCGGCAGCCAATGCATGGGATGAAACCGCGCTCTCGACGCCAAGACGAACGGAGACGGCCCCTCCTCCTGCATGGACCGCCGGAAGCACATTTGCGCCCTGATTGATTTCACCATTGCTTTCAGCCCCCTTGTCAGGCGCATCTGTCAGGGACACGTCGTCCAGATGCAGGGTCTGGCCCGAACTGCCGGAAGCCTCGACAGCGATCCTGGTCTGGCCGCCAACCAGTTCGACCGGCAAGGAGGCCTGCCTCCAGCCTGTGCCAGTAGAGTCAGCCAGGTCGATTTCAGAGGTTCTCCCACCGGATTCGATTGCGATCCTGGCCCGATCCATGCCTTTGGGATTCATATAGGAGAGTTTCAGAAGGTAGCGGCCCGCGTGCAGGGGAACATGTCCCGGTGCATTAAGATCCTGGACGATGGAGGCGTCGCGGGATCGCCCGGGAGCGAACCGCAGGTCGAAGTCGCCCACTCGCCCATAGGCATCGGCTACGTTGGCCACAGCATCCGGATTGACACGCCGCCATCCGGCGATATCGCCAATCACCTGGCCATCCTTATCCCGATACCCGTGCTCGCCTACCGAAATCCTGTCCGCTTCGAAGGACCCATTGAGCACGTAGTCATTGGCCTCGCCAACCGACCAAAGGCCGGTATCCGCATCCAGCCTCCACTGGCTCATGGAATTGAAGAGGGGCGTGCCGACGTCATCGAAGCTCAGCGGATTCCACTGGTTGTAGCCAAGTCCGTTGCCTGCGAAGTCAGCCCATCGGTCGCCGCAGTGGATGACGGTCTCCGCTCTGCTGCCACGCAAGGTGTAGTAAAAACCGGTCTGGGTGATATGGCCGAAATCTGCTCGGCTGCCATCCATGATCACCGTCTGATTGACGGGCTGATACGGGCCGAAAAGGTGATCTGCAACCTGGAAATGAATTCGGGAAGCATCCCACCCGAACAGATCGGAGCCAGCAAGATAATACCGGCCAGCGTGTTTGAAAAGCGCATTGCCTTCACGCCCAAAACCTTGGTAGAGCTTGGTAGGCTCCAGCAAATCCACCCGGCCGTTTCTGGCGCCTATTCTGGCTGCCCAGACACTGCCGCGGCCACGGCCATAGGAATAGATCAGATAACCTGTGCCGTCCTCATCCTGGAAGACGCTCTGATCCCCGGTATTGCTGGTGCCCAGTCCGTAATCGCGCATGTCGATACGCCTCTGGGCTTTGAACGGGCCAGCAGGTGAATGGGCCGTAGCGATCAACACCTTTTTGTCGAAATCGCGACCAGCGGCATCAGTAGGCATCTCATGCTGGATGAGCATGGCATAGGTTTGCAGCTCGGGGATATAGGCAACCCCCGTTCTGCACACCCAACCCGCACGGCGGCCACCGAAATCACCGGAGAAGGCATCGGCCTGTGCTCTGTCCAAAGCCACGCCTTGATAGCGCCAGTCGGACAGATTCTCGGATTTGTAGACATCCACTGAAATGAAGTCATTGCCGGTGAGCGCATGGGTAGGGTCATGACGGTAAGTTTCCGCCTGTGAAAAGTGAACACCATACCAAAAGTGAGAGACCCTCCCCGTGGCCGGATCCGGGAAATCGAAGATTCCTCCGCCTTGCATATACATCGGATTGCCGTCGGCGTCATTCCAGAAACGGTCATTGACGATTTGCCCGCTTCCGCCTGCAGAATGAGATTTTTGCCCCGCTTCTTGAGCGGCGACCGTCTTTGGCGCCACGAATGACAAACCCATAATCACAGCCAGGGCGACAAGCAGAATGGCCGATTTGCGGCTTTTCAGCATATGGCCCCCTATGTGATGCCCTTCCCCTGGCATATGCGAACCACGATTGCCGTTCATGGCCAACCTCCCTGTTGCCGATGGCTGCGGGCATAGAACCTGAGAAATTCAGGAATCCATGCGGTTGATACAACTGTGTATCAACCTCCAATCATTCTACCACACCAGAACAGGCCCGGATCAAAGCAGGGGGGGGGGGGGGGAGAGAGAAGCAATAGAACGAAGGAGGAGAGGGATTGTGACGATCCTATACGAGCAGACCCGTCCATCGCGGTCTGTTTCCGCCTATCAGGGAAAGGCCAGCAATCAGCGATCCTGCGGAAGGGGCTGGCCCGGGCAGGTATGCAGAATGGCCAGCATGGCCTGCTTTTCCGAGCTGGTGACGCTCAGGGAGTACTTGTCCTTGACTGCTATCTGACGGGCTACATAGGAGCACTGATAGTCCTTGTTCTCGGGCAGCCAGTAGTCGGCCGAAGCACTCCCCTTGGCCTGGTTGGCCGGGCCGTCCACGGCAAGGAGATTGTAGGGGTCGTTGCCAAAACGGTAACGGCGGGCCGTGTCCCATTTGCTGGCTCCTGACCGCCAGGCATTCTCCAGGGCGACCACGTGGTCGATCTGCACAGCCGAGCTAGTCTTAGGGCCTCTGATAAATTCAATGGTCCGCCCAGTGTAGGGGTCCTGCAGACGGCCACTGGCCACCTTGCAACCGCCGGGGGTGGTGGTGCGCAGATCAGTCAGATCGCGAGTCAGCACATCCTCTCGCACATTGCAGCCGTTGCCGTCCTCATCGGTCTCCTTGAAGCCGAAAGCCTCGCGCCGGTACTGGCGGCCCGGTCGGGCATGATCGTCCACTGTCAAACCCTGCAGGGTCTGGGCCGCATCGCCGGTTGCCGTATATCGGCCGGTCAGCCGTCCGACTCCACCATTGACCCTTGGCAATATCAGACCGATAGTGATGCCCAAGACCACAGCCACCACCAGAAGGATCAACACACGTTCCGTGAGCGATTCGCGACGAAAGCGGGCCGGGGCGGGATTCCTCAATGTCGAACCGTACCGGCCGCGGCTCCGATACCGATGTCTTCTGCGTCTCGAATCGGTCATCTGCCGCTAATACCTCCTATGCCGGCTGCATGCATGAAATCTCCATCATAGCGCTCAGGCGTAGGCGTAAGTCATTGGGTCGTGTCCTGCACGCACCGGAGTGTCCATGGCATCGATGGAGGCATGCTCCTCAGAGGTCAGGCTGAAACCGAACAGGTCCAAGTTCTCCGCCTGCCTTTTCCTGTGGACGGACTTGGGGATGATGATGGTTCCGTTCTCGATGTGCCAGCGGAGTACCACCTGGGCCGGCGTAACCCCGTGGGCCTGGGCGATTTTCTCCAGTCTTCCGCCGCCGACTGTCAGGTCTGCGCCGCGCGCCAATGGCGAGTATGCCTGGACGGCGATGCCGTGTTCCTTGCAGAAAGCCGTCACTGTGCGCTGCTGCCAGCTGGGATGCAGTTCGATCTGGTCCACGGCAGGGTATTCCCCCGTCTCCCGGTGCAGCCTTTCCAGATGCTCAGGCAGAAAGTTGCAGACCCCCAGAGTCCGCACTCGCCTCTCATCACGCAGCCGATGGAATGCGCTCCAGACCTGGTCGGCCCGCCAATCAAAGGGGGTGGGCCAGTGGATCATATACATGTCGACATAGTCAGTGCCCAGCAGGGCCAGCTGGCGGTCGAACGCCCGAAGAGCACTGTCGTAGCCCTGTTCGGAGTCACGCAGTTTGGTGGTCAGCCACAGGCGAGCACGCTCAGGGCCACTCTGACAGCCGAAAGCCCTGAGACCACGGCCCACCCCGCCTTCATTGCGGTAGCCCGCCGCGGTGTCGATGTGGCGATAACCCAATTCCAAGGCAGAGCGCACCGCCCCAGCAGTCTGATCATCGTCGATTCTGAGCACGCCCAAGCCCACCTGCGGAATGCGGTTGCCGTCAGACAAAAGAACGTCAGGGACTGCTGCCATGGTCCACACCTTCCATGATGCAGCCCGGCAGTCTGCCGGGCCATGCTCGCTCCATTCTAGAGCTAGGGAAGAGCCGGACCCGGACAGAACTGATACCTGTGGTCGAACATGCTTCCCCATGCACCAGCTAGAATTTGGCGATGCCGAAGAAGTACAGCAGGTGGGTGTCGAACCAGTGATAGCCAAGGTCGAATACAGGCAGGAAGCCGATCCGCATCATCATGCCGACCGAACCCCAGGCGAAGAACAGACAGAGCAGAGCCAGCAGCCACATGAGTGCGCTGCAGATCCGCCGTGTTTTGATCAACCGGCGACGACGGGTGGCTTCGGCTCGGGTCTCCTGCTCATGGCTGACCATGATCGTGGCCAGTGGCTCCCCCACGGTTCCGGATCCTGTGGCCCGAGACACCAGATGCTCCATCTGCTCCAGGTCTTGACGGCAGCTGCGCCGGCGGCGCGAGAGCAGGTACCAACCCACAAGGCTGGCCGCAAACAGGGCAAGGAGCACCCAGACCATGTAGATGGGCGCCCCCTCAGGTTGAGTGGGGGGTACATCATCACCGATATAATGCCCCCGCACGATCAGTCGGTGGGAGTTGACGCCATAGGGATAGCAGGTCAGCAGGGTCACGTAGTTGGAATTCTGGATTGGCTGCAGTGCGCTGACATCGGTAGGCAAGATGACCTTAATCTGGTCCACCTTGTAGCTCATGTGCCGTTTGAGCACTCGTATCTGGAAAACATCCCCCTTGCGCAACTGGGTCAGGTTGTCGAAAAGCATGTACCCGACCTCACCGGTATGCCCGGTGATGACGGCATGGATGGTTCGGTTGTCTGTAGGCACGTGGGTCGTGGCAATATGTCCTGTGCCGTCCTTAAGCACCGCATCACTTGTTCCATGGCGCACGGGCAGCTTGACATTGATTTTGGGGATCTCCACATAGGCCATCATGCCCTTGCCGTCCACATTGAGGATCTTGTAGTAGCGACCCAGTGGTTCCTTGACTTCCTTGTACTTGAAGGGGTCCCTCAGCGTAGGCTTGCCTAATTCCTCGTCGTACTTCTTGGCATCGCGCCACATGGCTTTGCGCTGTGCAGGCGAGAGTGCATCCACGATCTGGTCGTAGTTGTCGACTGCGGCGGAATCCTTGGAATAGTTCACGTAAGCTGCCAGCAACGGATAGAGGAAGATTGCCAGACCAATCAGGAAAGCCAAGGTCTCCAGGAGGCCGAACCCTCGCCCTGACTTGCTGGCCTTGCCATTGTTCTTAGCTTGTTTGGATGCAGCCGCAGTTGTCTGGCCTGCTCCCTGAGCATGATTTCCTGAAACAATAATTATAGGAGCCGACGTGGTAGCTTGGCCAGGAACAGGCGCTGAAGCTGCTATTGCATCTGAATTATCCGACTCTACAGCTCTGCGATCCTCAGGTGTTGCCGAAGGTGGATAGGAAGGGGGTACATCGGAACTTGGAGCATAGGCAGGCGGCATATCCGCTTGCACAGCAGGCTTTTCTAATGAGGACGATACTGTCGGAATGGACTCATATGCTACATCACCGTTGCCGGTGGCATTTACTGGGCTGATAGTAGCCGAGTCAGTGTTCTGGTCCATCTATAGCCTTCCTCGTACTGCGCTTCCTATAGTCCAGTTGCCAGTTTTTTGACATATAAAAACCGGCGGTACCTGTATGATACCGCCGGTCTTTACGCATCCTCACAGATGCCTACGATGCCATTTGGTGGCAACATGCCGACATCCCTATGAGAATACCTAGCGTTCATCCCGGTTCCAGGATCGTGCAACTACCCCCAAGTAGATGCCCATCATGGCCAGAATCATAAGCAAAATGCCAGGCGCCACCATGGATGAACCGGTAGCTGCCAGTTTGCCTGGCCCAGATCGCACCACTGGCACGACCTGAGGCACGTCCACAAGCTTAGGGCTTATAGTCACATCATAAAGCGGATGGACCTCCCCCTGCTCGCGGTAGAGCGGCAACTGCACAACTACAGGGTCGGCTTTTACCTTTGCATTCTTAGGTGTGGCTACCATAGTGACCAACCAGTACGAAGCGTGGAAGTAGTCGCCATCAAAAACAGCCGGGCTGCCTCCGGTCAGGCTGGATGCGTCTGAATCGAGATTGGCTCCAGTAAGCCAAACACCTTGCGATTTCGCCTCTGACGCATTGGTTATAGTGCCTTCTTGATCAGAGACACCGTAATATTCAGCGGGCTGCGTCTTGTCTTTGAAAGCATCTGGATTGGCTGCCACCTCGTTGCTGATGGCTGCTTGTGCCTTATCAGCGCCTGGATTATGGTCAAGTGCCTCCACCCGGCTCTTGAGAGTACCTGCATCCAGTCTTAGGGCACGAAAGACGTACCCTGCTCCAGCAGATACAGGAGCACTCGGCAGGATGTCATTCTGGCCTCCTTGACCTGAATGCCCTCTCTTGAGTTGCACCGTCAGGGTCGGGTTAACCGTCGCCGCCTCTGCCGCCGGCGTCATATCGAAAGCGGTAAGTCCTAAACAGGCCAAGGCCGCGATCAGACAAAGCAGGACCCGGCGGGTGAGGCATTTCGGCAAGGCAATTCCCTTCATAAACCTTCCCTTCCAATGCCGCCTTTCGACGACGTAGTTACGTCAGATCCGCTGGCCCAAATGGAATCAGACCAGCGTCCCGACATGCGCGGACCGAAGAAGATCTCAACAGTCCATATGAAAATGGCGGACGATTCACGGAGGAACCGTCCGCCATCAGGTCACCTCACATGATTCTTGATATGACCGTGATCATCAGGCCCGGGCGGCGTTATTGCGCCGATTGCGGGCGTAGAGGGCACCACCCATGATCAAGGCGCCGACAACCAGCAGCAGCAGGATGCCGCGACCACCAGTCAAAGGCAGGGCCAATGGGGAATCTCCATCAGTGGTCTTGTAGTGGGCCAGATACTTGGAGACCGCCTCATTGTTGAACATCATCTTCGTACCAGCAGGGATATCACTTACAGGCGCGTTAAAGCTGCTGCCAAAGTTCAGATCTGTGTATTCTGGCTGCAACGTAGCGTTACGACCATACTTCTGAACGATTGCTTCCTCAGTCAGTCCAACATCCCCATATGTTACCTTTCCGAAGGGGATGCCGGGATTACGCCAGCCCTGTGGGGTCTTAGTCTCAACCAACATCCAGCTTGTATCTTGGACAGTCTTTTCAGCTGCCTGGGCTGGGCCAGTTCCGAAGATAGGCAATGCCGCGAAAACTACCAGTCCTTTGTCGTTGGCTGTAGCCTTGTAAACCTGAACACCGGCGGGAACACTATCGTTTGAGCCGTAGAACTTACCATCTGAAGCTAGGTACTTATCCACAGTATCAGCATCCTTGACCAAACGATATTCCGTACCAGGCAAGGCAGGATACTTCGGATTCTGATTCTTGCTCTGAACAGAACCAAAAGCTACCGCTGCATTGGTAACGTTTGTATGAGATGGCACAGGATCCAGACCCTTGCCACCAGAATCCAGGTTATCAATAAAGTCAGACGCCGCATCGTTAACTACACCACCGGTGCCTGTAGAATCACCATTGCCCGTTACCAATGCATCATAGGTGACTTCAAGCTCCATCACAGGGGCCTTGATTGACTGTACCTTTGTAAGGCCGTTGAAGAAGTTGAATACCCAGTAAGTCACATCAGTAGAAGGCGCATCCGCAAACATCTTCTTACTGGGATCGGTCAGCCGAGCGGGGTTTGCATTAGTAGTTGTATCCGAAGCGAAGTCAGACGATGTCAATGCAGTTATTTTACCATTGCTATCCCGAATGTCGGCTTTGACAGTATTCGCATCGCCCTTCAGCGAGCTAGACATACGATCAGCAAGCCTTATATCGCCCCCATTACCCTGCAATTCACTGACATCGAGCTTTCCATCCCGCTGAACAGCGGCTGTGCCATCATTGTAAATTTTCTGAGACAGCTTATAGGTGACTATATCACCAGCAGTCGCTGTGGTTTGATTCTTGACAGCCCCATCACTACCCTTCACGCTTTGCACAGTCTTGGCGAAAGATTCAGTGCTGACGTTCTTGGGATACAGGTGCAGATGATAGATGAAACCTCGAGTCTGGTTTTCATCCGACCCATTAGTTGCATACGGCAGACCAAAGAATGAATTGACGGCAGTCTTGTACTTTCTCATATCAAGCGCGTGTGCATTATTTGCAGAATCAAAAGCAGGAGAATTAGCTGTATCCTCACTCAGAACATAGTAATGGTTGGGACCTGTGGGGAAAGACAGCTCTGTTCCAGTTAGCTTTCCGTCTGAGCCAACTTGGTACCATTTGTTAATGACACCTTGACCGTCAGTCACACCAGCAAATACCGTACCAGTCTTAGGCTGATATGTACTTGAGTCACTAGCATTGATATCAGCTAGACTCTTGCCATCTGCTGGCTTTACTTCCGTAACCTTAAACATAATGCCTTTGGCAGGAGCCAGATCGTGATTGGAGTCCAGCTGAACAGCATCCTTGGCTGAGCCGGTGGGCGCATAGCCGTCATTCAGTGACAGATACTTTGTAACAGTTAACTGAGGCACCTCGTTTGTATCCAGATTGCCTGGTTTGAAGTCATCTTCAGCGGCAAATCCATAGTCTTCAGCGGCCGAAGCCTGGGTGGCCGGCATAACGACCATGCCCGCCAGGAGCGTCGCCCCGGCAACCGCTAAGCCTAAAAGCTTAGGGAGCCTTGTCCCTTCATTATCTCGTTGCATGTGCATGCACGCATTCCCTTCTTTGTTAATAGGCACAGGATGGCCAGGCACATCTTCACCTCCCCAACCGTTTACTGCCCCGACTCAGGGGGGTGGGCAATATGTCAACTTTGGGACATGCCACTGTTCCCATTGCCTAATCATCACTGTACCGACAAAATATGGACAACGCAAACCGACAAGCCGAACATGCGAAGGCCCCGCCATGCTCTGTGGTCGGGGCCTTGCAGTCTTTCCAGGAACGGGGGCTCAGTGCCGGTTGTCCAGCCGATGGTAGAGCTCGGCTGCTCGCAGGTCGGCCTCGAAACGTCTGGGCTCGCTGTTTTCGTCAATGACGGCCAGCTCCACTCCGGCCATCCGCGCGAAGTCCTCCCAGGCCTCACGGCCCACGGTGGTGGTCATGCAGGTATGATGCGCCGCGCCAGCGCGCAGCCAGCACTCAGCCGAGACCTTGAGCGAGGGCCGGGGCTTCCAGAGTGCACGTGCCACAGGCAGCTTGGCCAGGGATCCGCCGGGCTCAACCACATCCACCACGTTCATGACCAGACGGAAGCGTTCACGTACATCCGCCAGGGAGATGACCACGGCATCCGTGCAGGGTGTGGCTGTGAAGACCAGACGCACAGGGTCCTCTCTGTCGCCGATGGACAGCGGGTGGATCTCCAGGCGGGGCCGCCCCTCGGTCAGCAGCGTGGGCGAGACCTCCAGCATGTGGGCGCCCATGATCTCCTCGTGACCTGGCACAAAGTTATAGGAGTAATCCTCCATGAGCGAGCAGCCGCCCTTGAGCCCATAGCCCATGACGTTGCCGATACGGATCAGAACCGAGGTCTTCCAGTCGCCCTCTGCCGAGAATCCATACCCGTCAGCCATCAGCCGCTGGGCCCCCACGCCGGGCAGCTGATGCAGGCCACCCAGATCCTGGAAGTTGTCCACGGCGGCCGAGGCGCCCACCTCCTCCATCATGGCGCGCATGCCGAGCTCCTCGCGGGCGGCCACAGCCAGCGAGTCGTACCGGGAGTCCAGAAGTTCGGGAGCCACTTCATAGCTGTTCTTGTAGTCCTCGATCAGATCCTTGACTTGGTCGTCAGCGACGGCGTTCACATGGTCTACCAGCTCATTGACCGGCCAGGTGTTGACGGAGACTCCGAAGACCCGCTCGGCTTCGGTCTTGTCGCCCTCGGTGACGGCGACATCGCGCATGTTGTCGCCCCAGCGGCAGACCTTCATGTTGTTGGCGGCGTCCCAGCCGGCGCAGGCGCGCGCCCAGACGCCGATCTTGTCGGCGACCTCGGGATCGGTGTAATGGCCGACCACGATCTTGCGCGGGATCCCCAGCCTGGTCAGGATGTAGCCAAACTCCCGGTCTCCATGAGCCGATTGGTTCAGGTTCATGAAGTCCATGTCAATGGTGTCCCAGGGGATCTCCATATGGTGCTGGGTGTTCAGCTGCAGGAGCGGCTTGCGCAGCCTCTCCAGGCCACGGATCCACATCTTGGCCGGGCTGAAGGTATGCATCCAGGCCACCACGCCGATGCAGGCAGGGTCCGAAGAGGCCTCGACCATGAAGTTCAGGATGGAATCAGAATCCTTTAGTGTGGGCTTCAGGACCAGCTTGACCGGGATGCGACCGGATTCGTTGAGGGACTTGGCAATGTCCGCAGCCTGAACGCCCACCTGGCGCAGGGTCTCTTCGCCATAGAGGTCCTGGGAACCGACGGCGAACCAAAGCTCTTTGCCTTCGAATGGATTTTTCATGCTCATGCTTGCTCCTTTGCTTATGCGTTTGTGCGATGTGATTGCCCGACCGGTTCAGCGCTGGCCATAGACGTGTTGGTAGCGGTCGTTGAGCCGGGCTATGTCGGCCGGATCGATAGGCTTGGGCGTGCCGATCTGCTCAGCCGCCCAGACCGTGTGGGCCACCTCCTCGGTCATGGCGGCCGCCTTGACCGCGGCCTCAGCATCGGCTCCCACAGTGAATGGCCCATGGTTGCGCATGAGCACGGCAGGGCAGCCGGGGTGGCCCTTGAGGGTGTCGACCACACCCTTGCCGATGGCTTCCGAACCGATCAGCTCGAAGGGACCCACGGGAACGGGACCGCCGAACTCGTCGCCCATCATGGTCAGCACGCAGGGGATGTCCCTGCCGGTGGCCGCCCAGGCGGTGGCATAGGTGGAATGGGTGTGGACCACGCCGTAGACCTCGGGCATGTGCCGGTAGATATAGGCGTGGGACAGCGTATCCGAGGAGGGGGCCTCGGCGCCGTCAACCACATTGCCATTTAGATCGGTGACCACCATGGATCCCGGGGTCAGATGCTCATAGCGCACCCCCGAGGGCTTGATGACCATCAGATCGGCAGAACGCAAACGCTGCGAGACGTTGCCCGCCGTCCAGACCACCAGATTCCACCTGGTCAGCTGCGCATGGAGGGTGGCCACTTGCTCGCGCACCAGCTTCACCTCGTCGCGCACCTGGGGTGAATAATCAGCCAAGGACACCATTCTGCAACTCCTTTTCCCGGCCCGATCCCGCTGATCCGGCCGCTTGACGTTTATTTCGTTCCCTGCCTCATCCCTGCAAGGGAATGGTCTTTACGGCCGCCTGTTCGATGGGCAGGCCCTTGGCGAAGCGGCCGAAGAAGGCTCTGAAGCCTTTCACGTCGGCCGGGTCCGGCTGCTCTGTAGTGGACTGAACGCCCGCAAAGACATTGGCGTCCAGGTAATCGGCCAGCGTCTGGTCGGCATGGCCCAGGTAGTCGGCCAGGACGGCCATGCCCCATGCGCCCCCCTCGACCGCTGTAGACATAACCTTGATGGGGGCGTTGAAGGCAGCCGCCAGGATCCGCTGAGCCACCACAGGGGTGGCGAAGATGCCGCCGTGACCGACCATGGTATCCACCTGGACATGCTCCTGGCGGGTCATCACATCCATGCCGATGGTGACCGGCGAGAAAGCCGAATAGAGCTGGGCCCGCATGAAGTTGGCCAGGGTCATCCGCCCCTCGGGGCCGCGTGCAAAGACCGGGCGGCCCTCCTCCAGGCCAGCCAGGAACTCCCCGGAATAGAAGCAGTAGTTGATCAGCCCGCCGGCATCCTTGTCACCCTGGAGCGCCTGGTTGAACAATGCGGCGTAGAGCGCATCCCCCTTCAGGTCCAGGCCTACCACCTTGGCGAAGTCTCCGAACAAGCCCACCCAGGCGTTCAGATCCGAGGTGAAATTGTTGGCGTGGCTCATGCCGGCCGGATCTCCAGCCGGGGTGGTGACCGGATCCACCTCGGGATGGAAATCGCGCAGGGGATGCTCCAGGACCACCATGGCAAAGATGGACGTGCCTGCAGACACGTTCCCGGTGCGGGGGCGGACCGCGTTGGTCGCCACCATGCCGGTTCCAGCATCGCCCTCGGGCGGCGCCATGGGCACGCCGGGCTGCAACCGGCCGCTGGGATCCAGCAGGGCGGCGCCCTCGGAGGTCAGTGCGCCCGCCCGGCTGCCGGCGGTCAGCGGCTCAGGCAGCAGGTCGTGGATGTCCCAGGGCTGCGCCTGAACCCGGGGCAGCTTGGAGAAGATGTCCAGCAGGCTCTGATCGAACTCCTTGCGGGAGGAATCGATGGGGAACATGCCCGAAGCGTCGCCGATGCCGATGACCTTGCGGCCGGAGAGCCTCCAGTGCATATAGCCGGCCAGCGTGGTGATGTAGGCCACCCTGGGCACATGCTCCTCGCCGTTCAGGATGGCCTGGTAGAGGTGGGCGATGGACCAGCGTTCGGGAATGTTGATCCTGAAGGCCTTTGACAGGGCCTCGTGGGCCTGGCGGGTGTTGGTGTTGCGCCAGGTGCGGAAGGGCACCAGCAACCGGCCGTCCTTGTCGAAGGCCAGATAGCCGTGCATCATGGCCGATATCCCCATGGCGCCGATCCTGGTCAGCGTCACTCCGTACCGGCGGAGGACATCCTCGGCCATGGCCGAGTAGGCCGCCTGCAGACCCTGGTGGACCTGTTCCATGGAGTAGGTCCACAGGCCATCCTCCAGCCGGTTCTCCCACTCGACGTCCCCGGTGGCCAGCGTCCGGTAGTCATGGTCGATCAGCACAGCCTTGATGCGGGTGGAACCGAATTCGATGCCCAGACTGGTCTTGCCCTCCTCCAGTTCGCTCACGATGACACCTTGCTCGCCTACCGCCATGTCTGCTCCTTTGCCTGATATGTTAACGCTCACATAATCTGGTCCCGATTGTATCCGAGACCGAAGCGACAGGCAAGCCCGGGGGAAATGCGGGCCGAAGGGGTCAGAACCGCTTGACGGCGTAGCCTAGCGACCGACGCGGAACCACATCCGCCTGGATAAGCCCCACCCCATGACGGGTGACGGGAAAGTCCACCGGCTGGCCCTGGTGGAGCAGAGCCAGAACCTGCCGCATGGTGGCCACCCCCAGATCCTCGAAGCGGGGACGAACCGTGGCCAGCGGCGGAAACATATTATCCACAGTGGGAACGTCGTCGAAACCCACCAGACTTATGTCCCCTGGAATGCGGATGCCGTGCTCCTGCAGGGACCGGGCCACGCCCACAGCCTGGTTGTCGTTGGCAGTGACCACAGCCGAGGGCAGGGAGGCGCCGCTCATGCCCCGCTGATCGATCAGATGGTTCATCAGCATGTAGGACTCCCCCGCCTCCCAACTGCGGGCATGGACCACGGCCGTCCGAATGCGGCAGCGGGCGCATGCCACCTTCCAGGAGGCCAGTCGCGTGGCCGCATCTCGCCACTGCGAAGGACCGGCCATGTACAGCACCCGCCGATGGCCCCGGGAGACCAGCAGCCTGGCCAGACGCTGGACGGCACCCCACTGGTCGATTCCAGTCAGGGCTATCCGTCCGTCGCCCCGCCTGCGACCCAGGGCCTCCTCGACGCTGGTGATGCCATGCGTGGAAGTGACGATGACCCGGGGCTGACCTACCTCTGTTTGGCAGGCGGCCTGGAACATGGTGTCGGTGGGCGTCAGAAAAATGAAGGCATCCACATTCTGCTCAAGGAAGGTGCCGCAGAGCTCCTGGAAACCCCTAAGAGTGCAGGCCGACTCGTCCACCATCATGACCGACATGAACAAACCATGGGAACGAGCCACGGTCTCGATGGCCGTAATCGACGAGACAGGCCCAAAGAGACTGACGCCGCCAGCCACCAGACCTATGGTCCTGCTGCGGCTGGATGCCAGTGCCCGCGCGGAGTTGCTGGGTCGGTAGCCCAGCTTCCTGATGGCCTGCTGGACCTTGATCCGGGTAGCGGGTGAGACATCCTTGGAATTGTTGATGACTCTGGACACGGTCTGGTGGGAGACTCCGGCCAGCCGGGCGACCTCGAACATGGAGGGGCGCTTGGACCGTGAACTGCCGCCGCTGCCTGCGGGCATATGACCTTCTTCCGATAGCCGTGTCGACCGTTCCGATATTAGCTCCTGCCGGGACTGGACGAGGGCAGATGCCAGCTGACCCGGTGCAGACGACTGGGCCCCAGACGGCGAATGGCCTCCAGATGGGCAGGCGCCCCATACCCCTTGTTGCGCTCCCACTGGTATGGGGCCAGGGCTGGATCGGAGGCGGCCAGCCGAACCATAAGCTGGTCACGGGTGACCTTGGCGATGACCGCTGCGCAGGCCACACTGGCGCAGTGGGCGTCGCCCTTGACCTGTGTGGAAACCTTGGGCAGAACCGGAAGGTCGGGTGCGTCAAAGCTATCGGCGGCCAAGGTGATGTAGTCGTGGGGGCCGTCAAGGATGGCGGCCAGCCGGCAGCCAGGCCCCAGGCCCATCCCATGCTCCAATTCGGCCAGTGCACGCAGGGCGGCGATGCCCAGGGCATGAACGATGCCCCACTGGTCGATCTCATGGTTGGAGCAGGCCCCCACCGCCCAGCCAGCAGCCCAGTCCTCAAGATCACGGTACATGGCCAGCCGACACGCAGGGGTCAACATCTTGGAGTCCGCCACCCCGTCAGGGACCGTCAGACAGGGCAGGTCAGCGGACCGGACCGCCACCACGCCGACCATGGCCGGACCCGCCAAGGCTCCGCGGCCGACCTCATCAAGGCCCAGCACATACTCAGCTCCCTGTTCAGCTAGAGCAGCCTCGGTGGCCAGGGTCGGCAGGATCCGCCTCACAGCCGGTTCAGTCCTGCGTCGGTTCGGGCACGGCGTCGAAGACCTTGTGCTGGTTGTTGAGCAGCTTCCAGCTGCCCACAGGGTAATAAGTTAGCAAACCAGTGCCCTTGATGTTCTCCATGGGGACCAGCCCATTGTGGCCGTCATCCTTGTGCAGGCGGGAATCGGCGGAGTTGGAGCGATTGTCGCCCATGACGAAGACGTACCCAAGGTCCACCTTGACCTTGAAGGCAAAGGAGCTGGGCTCCACTCCTGGGCGTAGGTAGGAACTCTCATCCAAGGCGACGCCGTTGACGGTGACTGGGGCGCCATGACCCTTGCAGGCCACTGTGTCGCCGGGCATGCCGATCAGGCGTTTGACCAGGTGACTGCCACGGAAGCTCGGTGTGGACTCTTCGCCTAGCCAGTTAGCGGGGTCGGTGAAGACCACCACATCCCCTCGGCGGGGGGCCACCATGGATCTGGTCAGCCTGTGAGTGGTCAGAATTCTGTCTCCGATGCCGAGGGTGTTCTCCATGGAACCGGAGGGGATGACGTAGATGCTGAGCAAAAATATGCGCAGGATGGCGACGACGGCCAACAGGGCAACTAGCTCGAACAGAAACTCGGGTAGAAAACCGCGTTCGCCCAGCCGTGGGTGACTGCCCTTGGTGGAGCCACGTCCACCGGGACGGTCTAAGGCATGGCGGGGCGGCACTGGGGCTGAGGTGGCCCGTATGCCGTCCGGGTACGGGATTCCCGACGGGGTCGCTTCCTCATCCCGAAAAACCATATCCACTCCTTGTCATCAGCAGGAACCCGCACGCAAAAGATTCCGCATGCCTCATAGCGTACACACCCAAGCATGGAAAAACCCGGGAGAACTGCATCCCGGGTGTTAGCGGCCAGGCCTGGGCTGGATCGCCCGGACCGAACCTACTTGTTGGACTCAGCCTTGTTGTCACGCCGTTCGACAATGCGGGCGGCCTTGCCGTGCAGCCCACGCAGATAGTAGAGCTTGGCGCGACGGACACGGCCGTGGCGCAGCACCTTGATGGAGTCAATCTGCGGAGAGTGCAGAGGGAAGCGACGCTCGACGCCCACGCCGAAGCTGACCTTGCGCACCAGGATGGTCTCGCGCACGCCGGCGCCCTGGCGGGCGATCACTACGCCCGTAAAGGCCTGGATACGGGAGTTGTTGCCCTCAGTGATGTTGACGTTGACCTCGACGGTATCGCCAGGACGGAAGTCGGGGATCTGCTCCGCAGGCTTCATGTGGCTGGCGTCAAATTCCTGAATCGCGTTCATGCTGTTCCTCCATGGCCGCCGCACATCGACCCATGACATGGACCGCAACCACCAAAGGAGGCGATCCTGGACGGAACCCGACGGTCTGCCGTCGGGGGTGCCGATCCGCCGGAGCATCCGGCTGGACCTGAAAGGAAGGGAGCCCATGCGGCAGCCGCCCTTCCGGCGAATAACTCTCCGATAATATACCACGAGCCGGACCTGCAAGGGCCCGGCTGAACATCAGCGGCGATGGGCCCTGTAGAAGGCGATCAGGGACTTTGTGGACTGATCCTGTTCGGCCAGCGCCTGGTCGTCCCGGGAGATGGCCGGCGTAATTTCACGGGCCAGCTTCTTGCCCAGCTCAACGCCCCACTGGTCGAAGGAGTCAATGCCCCAGACTGTGCCCTCGGTCAGGGTGATGTGCTCGTAGAGGGCGATCAGCTCGCCCAGGGCGGCCGGAGTAAGCGCATCACCGAAAATGGATGTGGTGGGGCGGTTGCCGGTGAAGACCCGGGCCGGGACGATGGCCTCCGGAGTACCTTCGGCGCGGACCTCGTCGGCGGTTTTGCCGAAGGCCAGAGCCTTGGTCTGGGCCAGGAAGTTGGCCAGGAAGAGCTCATGCACGTCCTGGTCGCCGTCCTTGGCCGGATTGGGAGTATTGGCAAAGGCGATGAAGTCAGCGGGAATCAGGCGAGTGCCCTGGTGGATCAGCTGGTAGAAGGCATGCTGGCCGTTAGTGCCCGGCTCCCCCCAGAAGATTTCGCCGGTCAGGCTGGTCACTGGCGTGCCGTCCCAGCGCACAGACTTGCCGTTGGACTCCATGGTCAGCTGCTGCAGATAGGCCGGGAAGCGGTGCAGATACTGGTCGTAGGGCAGCACGGCGTGGGAGTGG
Organism: Bifidobacterium sp. B4079; assembly: GCF_026537385.1. Taxonomy (NCBI): domain Bacteria; kingdom Bacillati; phylum Actinomycetota; class Actinomycetes; order Bifidobacteriales; family Bifidobacteriaceae; genus Bifidobacterium; species Bifidobacterium sp. B4079. The sequence continues at coordinate 1,126,388 of NZ_JAFNMH010000001.1, forward strand.
GCGCCGAAGAAATTGACATACCAGACGTTGAGCAGGCCCATCAGGGCAACTACATTCCGATCCAGAGGAGTGGCGCGGAAGTAGCGATCCACGGTGTTAAAGCCCTTGAGGAACTCCTCGAAGCGGTCCGGTCCGATAGTGATGGCCAAGGAGGTGCCCACGGCGGAATCCACCGAGTACCGTCCGCCGACCCAGTTCCAGAAACCGAAGACGTTGTCCGGATCGATGCCAAAGTCGCGGACCTTGTCCAGGGCGGTTGAGACGGCGATGAAGTGCCGGCGGATGGCCTCGGCTGAGAGGTCCTCACCGTCCTTGGACAGCAGGCCACGCCCCCCTAGGCTCTTCAGGAGCCAGGCACGGGCCTGGCGGGCGTTGGTCAGTGTTTCCAGGGTCGTGAAGGTCTTGGAGACGATGATGAAGAGCGTGGTCTCCGGATCCAGGTCGCGCGTCTTCTCGGCCAGATCGTTGGGATCGATGTTGGAGATATAGCGGGCGCTGATGCCCGCATCCGCATAGGGCTTCAGGGCCTCGTAAGCCATGACCGGGCCAAGGTCGGAGCCGCCGATGCCAATGTTGACCACGGTGGTGATCCGTTTGCCGGTCAGACCGGTCCAGCTGCCCGAGCGGACCTGGTCGGCAAAGGCATAGATGCGCTTAAGAGTGTCGCGGACATCGCCCACCACATCCTGGCCGTCCACAACCAGCCGGCCGCGATCCTCCTCGGGGCGGCGCAGGGCTGTATGCAGAACGGCCCTGTCCTCGGTGTTGTTGATGTGCTCGCCATTGAACATGGCTTCGATCCGCTCCTCAAGGCCGACCTCGCGGCCCAGCTGGGCCAGCAGGGACAGGGTCTCGGGCCGAATCAGGTTTTTGGACAGATCAATATAGAGATCACCCAGCTCGAAGCTCAGCTTTTCGGTGCGCTGCGGGTCCTTGGCGAACCATGCGCGCAGATCGATCCCCTGGCGCTGCATGTCGTCGAAGTGCTGGCGCAAGGCCGCCCAGGCCTTGGTACTGGTAGCATCCACTGGAGGATTGATGGCCATGGTTATTTGGGTCCTTTCATGAGGTGATGCCCGTTCTACCGAGCACCCGGTTCTGTAACCCAAACTACTCACAAAAGCAGACAGAAGACAACAAAATCAGTCAATCTTCTTAACCGAGCCGAATCGCTGTCAGAGTATGTCGTCACGACCGTACTGGGCCAGCTTGGCCACCATGTCCTTGACCTCCTGGCTGCGGGCCCGGGGGGCCACCAGGAGAGCATCGAGAGTATCGACGACGATCATGTCATTCACACCGAGAAGGGCGACCGTGCGTTCCGAGCCCGGCACGACCATGTCTCCGGCTGAATCCAAATACATGACCCGGTCAGCGTCACCCAGAATCTTGATGTTGCGCCTGTTGGATGACGGAAGCAGGCCGGCCACTGAATTGAAGTCGCCGATGTCATCCCAATCGAATCCCGCCGGAACAACCGCCACACCGCCGGCCGCCGATAGGGGCTCGGCCACAGCATAGTCAAAGGCGATCTTCTCGATGCCCGGCCAGTGCTCCTCCATGGCCTCGCTGCGGGCCTGCTCACCCTGGTCCCAGACCTGGGCGATGGCCATGACCGCAGCGTATAGCTCCGGCTTGTAACGACGCAGGCAGTCCAGAAGCACCTGCGCCTGCATGACGAACATGCCTGCGTTCCAGCGATACTCTCCTGTGGACAGGTAGGCCTGTGCCGTAGAGGCATCCGGCTTCTCGACAAATTCGCTGACCAGACGGGCATCAGGGGCCCCGGGAATGCAATCGGCCAGGGAGGGACCTTGGTGGATGTAGCCGAAGGCGGTGGAAGGACGGGAGGCGGCGATGCCGATGGTGGTCACGTAGCCGGCGCGGGCCGCCGCCACCGCCTGTCCCACTGAGGCAGCGAACGCCTTGTCGTCACGGATGATATGGTCTGCGGCGAAGGAGCCCACGATGATCTCCCCGCCATGTCGCTGAGCCAGCACAGCCGTAGCCAGGGCTATGGCCGCCGTGGAGTCGCGTGGAACGGGCTCAGCGAAGAGCGCGTCCGGAGCCAGTTCCGGAAGCTGCTCACGCACCTGGGCCACATGCCGCTGCCCTGTGGAGACGACCACATGGTCCGCTCCGCAGATGCCGGCCAGCCGGTCAAAGGTGCCTTGAATCATTGTTCTGCCTGACCCCAGGAGGTCATAGAGGAACTTGGGCCGGTCCTGGCGGCTCAGGGGCCAGAGCCGGGTACCCACCCCACCGGCCGGAATGACGGCATAGAAATTATCGAGGTCCATGCCCCCTATTGTGTCAAGGAGCTTGTACACCCTTGGCCCGAGGACCAAGGCGTTTTTATCCCGAGCATCCAGTATGATGAAACCTGCTGTCTTCATCCGGCCAGCCCGGAGGTAAGGCAAAGGCCACTTTAGCTCAGTTGGCAGAGCGTCTCACTCGTAATGAGAAGGTCGACAGTTCGATTCTGTCAAGTGGCTCTTTTGACAGC